>NZ_WPZY01000123.1 GCF_013031405.1 Ruegeria sp. HKCCD8929
TTCCGTCAATTTGCAGAGCTCGCTGGATAATTACACCCAATCAGAGCGTTAGCTTTGATCAACGCCAAAGTTTGCGACAGATCCCGGTCTGATCCTAGTTGATCCGCTTGAGCAGGTCTTCCAGCAGATGTTTAAGCTGTTGCGTTTCATCCTGCCCATAGCTGTTTTCGACCCCGGCCTGATGCGAGGTGACGCGGGCGTGCTGTTCGCGGTACAGCGCCTTGCCCTGATCCGACAGGAAAATCCGCACCTTGCGCCGATCCTGCGGATCCGGCACGCGATAGGCGAGCCCTTCCATCACAAGCTTGTCGACAATCTTGGTCATGGTCGGGCGGTTCAGCGTGACGGCATCGGCCAGCGCGCGCATCGTCATACCTCCGGTTTCGTGCAGCACGCGCAGGATCCGCCATTGGTCCAGCGGCACACCTTGGGCATTCAGCGCTCGGCCCAGACGCCGGTTCGCCTGAGCAAGCAGATGCGCCAGATAATCGTTGATGCTGTCATCCTGTTTCATGGGTCTAGTATCGGGGTCATTACTTCATTTTTCAACTATTTCATTTTTTTCAAATAGACGTTAAGCTTTGGTATTGGCAAGCCATATATCCGTCATCCGGCGCCAATAAATTTGTGTGCGAGGCTTCAGGAGCATCGAAACATGATGAGCGAACAGCCTTTGGAAGCCTTGCAGTCGGGCGCCTGCTCGTTTGGATCCGTGGGGTTCGGCCTTGACCAGGATCCGCCGATCCTTCCAAAGCGAAAAGACGGCAAGGCACGGATTGGGCTGCTTGTGCCATTTTCCGGAACCGATGCGATCTGGGGGCCGTCCTGCCAATATGGCGCGGTTCTGGCGGCCGCGCATGTCAATGCCTCGGGCGGCTTGTTGGGCCGCGAAATTGAACTGTTCGCCGCCGATGCCGGGGGCGCACCCGCCGATGTGATGCCGCGAGTGGCTGACCTTGTGGACCGGCACCAGGTCGACGCGCTCGTGGGAGTGCACCTGTCCAGTGTGCGTGTTGCGGTGCGCGATTGGTTCTCGGCCAGAGTGCCTTATGTTTTTGCGCCCCAATATGAAGGCGGGGAAAGTTCCGCCGGGGTCGCGACCATCGGCGAAACCCCGAAAGAGCAATATGGCGACGCGGTCTCCTGGATGATCCGCCATATGCGCGCGAAACGCTGGCATTTGCTGGGCAATGATTACGTCTGGCCGCGGCAGACGCATAAGGTTTTGAAAAAAATGATAAAAGACGCAGGCGGCGAGGTTGTGGGCGAAAACTACCTGCCGCTGTCCTGCGATGAACACACGACCACAATAGATGCGATCAACAAGGCGCGCCCCGATATCGTGTTCCAGTCGCTTGTTGGCGCGGATTCGATCACCTTCAACCGAATGTTCGCCGAAGCGGGCCTCAGCGACCGTATTATCCGGCTGTCCGGTGCGATCGAGGAAAACACCCTGATGGGCATTTCCGAAGACGCCGCTCAGAACCTCTATTGCGTCTCTGGCTATTTCAACAGTCTGCGCACCGAAGGGAACCGGTCATTTCTGCATGAATATCGGCAGGCATTTGGCGACACCGCGCCAATTCAGGGCTCGCTCAGCCAGTCGTGCTATGAGAGCATTCTTGCGCTCAGGTCGCTGGCGGAGAAGGCACAGAGCCTAAAGCCTCCCGCCATTAACCTGAGACATAGCCGGCAGCCTTGAAGTAGTTCCAG
>NZ_WPZY01000124.1 GCF_013031405.1 Ruegeria sp. HKCCD8929
CTGCACGCCGTTACCGACAGCCTCGGACGCCCCATCCGTTTCTTCATATCCGCTGGGCAGGTTAGATGGAATGGTTGCCGCCCTCCCATGACGGCATCGCAATGTGCCAGGGTCGTGGTGCTTAGAGCCACAGTATGGAGAGGACGGCGACATGAAAGATATGATGATTGGGGTCGATCTGGCAAAGACTGTTTTTCAAGTACATGGAGCCCTGCAGACCGGGGAGGTGCAGTTTCGCAAAAAGCTCACGCGAAAGCAGTTCGTCACGTTCATGGCACATCAAGAGCCCTGTCTGGTTGTCTTTGAAGCGTGCGGCGGTGCGCATTTCTGGGCGCGTGAGATGGAAGCTCTTGGCCATGAGGCCAAGCTAATTGCGCCACAATACGTGCGCCCTTTCGTGAAGCGTCAGAAGAATGACGCCGCCGATGCCGAGGCGATCGTGATTGCGGCTCGACAGCCGGAAATGCGCTTTGTGCCCACCAAGACAGTTGAGCAGCAATCCCGCGCGGCAGTGTTCCGCGGCCGGGAACGATTGGTCCATCAGAGGACTGAAGACGTCAACGCCTTACGAGCGCTGCTGTATGAGCATGGCCACGTATTCCCTATTGGGATACGTTCTCTGGATCGCATTGCGGCGCTGTTGGAGGATGAAACCGCGGACCTGCCAACACTGATCCGAGAGGAGTGTAAGGAACTGCTGGCGCAAATTGCAGAGAAAACAGCTCGTGTCCTCGAAAGGAACAAGAAACTCTCAACTTTGGCGTCCCAATCAGACAGAGCTCGTCGGCTCCAGACCATGCCAGGTGTCGGCCCCATCACAGCCATCGCGGTGGAGGCGTTCGGGCCCGATATGGCACAATTCAAAACGGGGCGTGACTTCGCAGCTTGGTTGGGGCTTGTGCCCAAGCAACACTCGTCTGGAGGTAAGGAGCGTTTGGGACGTATGACCAAGGCAGGCCAGGCAGATACCCGACGTCTTCTGATCATTGGCGCAATGTCGCGATTGAACTGGCTTGGGGTGCGCTCGGTTGCTGAGGGTGGCTGGTTGTCACGCATGTTGGCGCGTAAGCCCAAAATGCTGGTCGCGATCGCGCTAGCAAACAAAATGGCTCGGCAGATCTGGGCGATGCTTACGAAACACGAGGACTACAAGGATCCGGAAATTGCAGGCGCGGCATGATGCTCATGTAAGTCTGCGAGGACCGGTGCACGGGAGTGTGAGAAGACGATGACATGAATGGGCGCAAGGATCGAAAAGATCTGGATCAGGAAAACCAGTTAGTCGCTGCGAGCAAAGAGCTCAAAGGTTAGATTTGGACCTGGTCCGCTGATCACCATCCCGGCCTGCGGCTTCTGGAAACGCCGCAAAGAGAGGCCTTACAGAAGTACGCACTCGATCACACGACCGGACAGTCAAAAGAAACTTCTTGCACTTTGGGCGGCAACCACAGAAGCGATTACACTGGGGCCAGGGCTCTGGTGAACAGTCTGCCATCGGCTGACTGGCTGCTGGGAGATCGAGGCTATGACGCCGACTGGTTCCGCGAAGCCCTTAATGACAGGGGAATTAGGCCCTGCATCCCAGCGCGACAATCACGCGACAAGCCTGTCCG
>NZ_WPZY01000125.1 GCF_013031405.1 Ruegeria sp. HKCCD8929
AGGTCTGATCCCCCGTCAGGATCAGGGTGCCGGTGTTGTCCTTCTGCAGGTTCTCAAAGTTCACAACCTGTGTGCCGTCAAAGGTCTGGGTTGTCGCCGTGTCAACGGCAAACGTATCCCCTACTGCGGTATTGGAGCCGCCGTCCATCAGGCTCGTGACGGTGAATCCATCGAAGACAGTAACAGTGTCGTCGCCCTCCTGACCCAGAACAGACCCTGGAACCGAACCTGCGATCAGATTGATATTGTCATCCCCCAGACCGCCATCGACCAAAGCAACTGTGCCAGTGGTATTGATGGTGATTGTGTCACCCGCGTCCGTTGAAGTGCTCGCATCATGACCATCAGAACCGCCAAAAACGCCATTGGTCACACTGGCATCGCCAAGGACCGAAATCGTATCGGCTCCCCCGCCACCTTCGATAGCATTTGAAACCACTGTTGTGCCTGTAACGGTCAAGACCTCATTGCTGGCCGATCCCAGAAGATCCGCCAGGATACTGGCGCCGCTCAGAGTTACATCCCCCCCGGTGACGTTCAGGGCTGTTGCGACGTTGTTGTTGCCGGTTGCGCTGACACCATTCAGGCGCAGCGAGTCGAAATCCAGGGTGGAGTTCACAGCGCTAACGTTTTCCCAACCGCGGATCGTGTTGGCATTTACGCCTGTATTTGCGCCATCAAACGTCAGGGTATCAACGAAGGTGTCCGTGACCACAAAGTCGTCGCTTGGATCGAGCGGTGTGCCGTTGTTGTTGACAAAATCGTTGAAGTTCGTGCCGTCGATAATGACGTCCCCGGCATAGGCAGCAGAGCTGATTACAGCGGTATCGTTGCCGTTTCCACCGATAATCTGACCGCCAAGCGTTCCGCCTAACCAGGTAATCACATCATTGCCGTTACCGGTACTGATGGATCCGCCGACAGAGGTGCCGTTCACGGTCACCACATCGGCATCGTTGCCGGTGGTGATGGTTCCGCCGACGGAGGCTCCTGCCTCGATCGTGATAATATCGATGCCGCCCGTGCCGAAAATATGACTGTTGACCGTCCCGGTGTTAATCGTGGCCGTGTTGGTCGTGCCGGCATCATCTGTGGTCGCCCAGCTGGAATTGTTCCGGAACCCCAGCCGCAGTTCATTGATACTGGTCCCATCCATGGTGAAGGTGTCATTGCCCCTTCCCATGGTCACAACGCCGTTGACCCCACCTGTTCCAGTGATGTCGAATGTGTCGTCGTCATTGCCCAGATCAACATTGCTGCCGATGATCGTGCTGTTCACGGTGAGCGTATCGGTATCATTGCCTGTGAAGATGCCACCGCCAACTGCGGCCCCCGTCTCGACGGTGATGATATCAATGCCGCCCGTGCCAAAAATATGACTGGTCGTCCCGGAGGTAATCGTGGCCGTGTTGGTGGTGCCCGCGTCATCGCTCGCCCAGGCACCGTTGTCCCTGAACCCCAGCAACAACCGGCCGATCGAGCCGCCATCCTGAGTATAGATGTCGTTACCGGTACCCATAACGACTTCGCCCGTGACCACATCCATCCCGTCGACGGTGAAGGTGTCGTCGTCACCGC
>NZ_WPZY01000126.1 GCF_013031405.1 Ruegeria sp. HKCCD8929
ATGAATGTGCGCAGCCTGTTTGTGGTGGCGGAAGTGCGCGAGGCGCTGCGGCTCTGGGTGCCGCGCGTCGTTGTGCATGAAATCACCTTCGAGACCACCTTCGAGACGATCTCGCTCTCTGTGACCTGGTCGCCGGTTGAGGCCGTTCAGAACGATTTCCAGACCACAGAGGTGGCTTATGCCTTCTGATCTCGCTTCAATCACCGAGCTGAATGCGGCGGGCGCCCCTGACTTCGTCACGGTCGAAGCCCAAAGACTGCTGGATCTGGCGATTGCGCGCTTCGAAGCGGAAACCGGGCGCACCCTGTCGCCCAGTCAGGTCGAGATGTACCTGCTGGAAACCATTGCCTACATGCTCGCCTTGCGCGGCATGGAAGAGCAGCTGGCTTTCGAGAATTGCTTTGTCGCCTACGCGCGCGGACCCTGGCTGGACCGGCACGGCGCGGATCGCAACACACCGCGCCTGCAGGCGGCACAGGCCAGCACCATGTTGCGGTTCGCTACCGCACAGCCTGCTGCTTCTCAAATTCTGATCCCTGCCGGAACCCGTGTCGGCGATGCAGGCGGGGTGATCCAGTTCGCCACGCAGGAAGCCGCGCTCCTTCCGGCCGGGCAATCCGGCATCGATGTACCCGCCGCTGCAACTCAATCCGGTATCACGGCCAATGGCTTTCCGGTTGGCGCGCTTTCGGTCCTGGTGGATCCGGTGCCGGGCCTGTCTTCGGTAACCAACCTGACCGAGACCGGCGGCGGTGCAGAGGTCGAGAGCGATACCCGGTATCGCGAGCGTCTGCCGCTGGCCTTCGAGCGGATCGGCGACGGTCTGAACCGCGAGCGGTATGTGTCGGATGTACTGGGCTGGAATGCCCGCTGCATCGACGTCCATATAGACCGACCACAGCCCGGTTACGTGGACATTTACCCGCTGATGGACACCGGAGAGCCCAACGCCCAGGAAATCGCATCGCTGCTGGCTGTGTTCAACGAGAGCAACACCCATCAAGGCGATTTCATCCAGGTGCAGGCGCCAACGCCTCACGAGTTCACAGTCGAGCTGCATCTTGTGCTGTCCGATCCGGAGGCCGCAGAGGATGCCGAAGGCGCCGTTCAGGACGTGCTGGATGAATGGGAGCGCAGTTTGGGCGGCTACATAGCCCCGTCTGCGTTGACTGACGCGGCGCGTGACATTGTGGGCGTTGTTGATGCCGATGTGGCGAATCTGGTGTTCACATCCGTCGCCTCCTCCTCCTGGCGCAGATGCACGGCCCTGCAGGTCGTGGTGGTGGCGGTCTGATGTCCGAGTATTGGCCCAAAGAACAACTGGACCGCATCACGCCTCCGCAGGCGCGGGACGCGCGCGGCAGCGCGTATCTGCAAGCGTTAAACGAGATCATCGGCGATCAGCCGATTACCGCTTTTCAGGTCAAGGATGCCGAGACCTGCCCGGCCGAGGCGCTGCCTGCCCTGATTGCGGAATACTCCATGCAGGAGTTCATCGACCCCGGCTTGCCGGAGGCGATCCAGCGCCAGATTCTGAAGAACGCATGGCTGCTGCAATCGCTGGAAGGCTA
>NZ_WPZY01000127.1 GCF_013031405.1 Ruegeria sp. HKCCD8929
CACCATTGCTTGGCTAAAACGCGTTTGCGCAACATTAACCAAAGGTGAACGACGCGTTCTCCGAGTGTTCAACAACGGTTGAGCATACTGTCTGCGGAGGAATGGGCCGGAGAGGATTCGGCTGCATCACAGGACGGGGGAACAGCATGACCAAAACAGCCTTTGAGCGCGCGGATCATGATCAATCCACGTTAGGGCAATCTTCACGACCGAAGACGCGTCGGCCGTCGAAACCGATTGCGTCTGCAAATGCTGATCGCTTCCCGCCTATCGAATGTGTTCTGATCGACATCGTTCGGAACAAACGGCTGCTCAACGCCCTCGAGAAGACAGCCTGAGTGATCCCACATCCTCTGCCAAGCCAAGTGTACCCCCCAAAAAAGGCTTAAAAGGAGCCCTTTCCAGAAGTGGAACGGGCTCCTTTTGACTGGCTAAGAGCCGACGCCAAAGGCCTCGAATGGCTCAGCGATAGGCCAACCCGCATGGGTTACCGGAAACCGCATTTCTGTTTCTGACCCAAGAAGTTTTGTTTGAGCTAGTCCCCGGGTTAAAGAGTTGCAGAGTTGGCGCTATATATCACCAAAGTCGCTGCCTTGATGCACTATACCTGTCCCATGCCGTATCGGGTGGACCTCAGAGACCCAGAATCGACTTCACTGCAGCTTCGATCTCATCGGTGACGGGCTTGTTGGCGGCGTCCTCAAGAGCGGCACGTTCGACTTCAGGCTGCTTTTCTGCGAGTTCGGTGAGTTCTGCGACTTCCGCGACCGTCTCATCGTATTCAACGGCTGCATCCCGTTCAGCCGTCAGATCGTCGACCGTCTGGTTGGAAGCATCCAGCGCGTCCCGTGCGTCCGCAAGCTCGGCTTCGATGTCGGGGTCCGAACCGCCGGCAGCCTCAAGCTCAGCCTCAAGATCCCTCACTCGGTCGGCGTTGTCCTGCGCCTCTGCCAGCGCGTCCTCAAGATCGTTCTCGATGTCGGGAATCGGGCGGTCAGGTTCTGTGAGACCCGCCAACTCCTCTTCCTTCAGTACCAGCTCTTCGTTTATCGCAATCCCCTCAAGGACCGTGTCCCGGTAGGTGGCAATCCGGCCAACTCGGGAGTTGGGAGACGCGTTGTTCAGGGCAGTCGCGCTGGCATTCGCTGCATTCAAAGCACCCAACTCGGACGGATGAACGCCGAGTAGCCCGGCCATCTTCTTGCTTACGGGCGGTGCGGCCGGTCGGGTGACCTTGGCCGGTTGCTTGGCCTTGGTCGTACTGCGCGAAGCCCCGGTGGTTGACTGTCTGGCCGACCTGGTGGTCGTTCTCACTTTCCGTCCGCTAAACAGGCCTTTTAGAGAAAACCCACCGCCGCCCGAGGCCTTTGATCGCGACCTTTGAGATTTTGAGCCGCCGCGGTTGGATTTACCCGCACCTTTCCCGCCATCGCCCTTATC
>NZ_WPZY01000014.1 GCF_013031405.1 Ruegeria sp. HKCCD8929
AGTGTCGCTGACCCATCGGGCAAAGCGGGCGCTCATGCACCGCGCGGCGAAGGTGCCAGAAGAGCCCAGACCTACAGACTTATTGGACCGCAACGAATGTCAGCTTGTTTGCGCCGTTTCGTGCTCATGCGCAATTTCTTCCCGCCGTTCCTCAAGTGCTTGGCGAATGATCTGGAACGCAGATGACAAGAACAGGCTCGCCATGATCGCTGCCACAATGAGGTCAGGCCAACCTGTTGCAGTGCCCCAGACCCCCAACGCGGCAATCATGACAGCCACGTTGCCGATGGCGTCGTTCCGCGAGCAAAGCCAGACTGACCGCACGTTTGCGTCTCCATCCTTGTAGCTGACAAGCAGAAACACGCTCGCAAGGTTTGTCGCGAGTGCCAATGCGCCGATGATCCCCATGATTTCGGCTTCTGGAACACCCACGTAGAACACACGGTAGACGGTAGAACCAAACACCCACGCGCCCATCAGGAAGAGGCTGATACCCTTCGCCAAGGCCGCATTCGTTCGAGCGCGGATCGACGCACCGATCACAGCGAGGGAAATACCATAGGTCTGTGCGTCCCCAAGGAAGTCGAGCGCGTCGGCCTGAAGTGCCTTAGACTTCGCGTAGTGTCCGGCGGTCATCTCGACCACAAACATCGTCGCATTCAGCGCGATGACGATCCAAAGCCGACGTTTGTATTCGTTCGACATTCCGTCGAATTTCACGTCGTTGCCGCAGCATCCTGCCATCTTGAAACCTCTTCAGAATCGCCTCGGTTCTAATGTAGTGTCTCTAGTGACTAGAGGTTCAAGAGGCTTTCTGCATGTTCTCAATTGGCGAGCTTTCGAAGCGGACGAAGGTCAAAGTGCCCACCATCCGCTATTACGAAGAAATGGGTCTTCTGGCAGCACCGGAACGTACGGCTGGCAACCAGAGGCGCTACACGAATGAGGGGTTGGAACGCTTGAGCTTCATCCGTCATGCGCGTGATCTTGGCTTCTCGATCGAAGCGATCTCTTCCCTGATCGAGTTACAAAACCATCCGGACAGGTCATGCGAGGCCGCCACTGAAATCGCAGAAGGTCAATTGTTCGAGGTGCGAGAAAAAATCAAACGCCTAAAGGCCCTTGAGACGGAACTGAGCCGCATCGCTCACGGATGCGACGGTCGTGGCGTGGCAGAGGACTGTTACGTTTTGGCTTCGCTTGCAGACCATGACCTGTGTGGGCGAGATAACTGACCACCAAAAACAGACAATGGCTCAAAGATCGACAAGGGAAACTTTGTCCCGCCTCATTAACACTGATGTAGCCAGATCGAACGGCAGTTGTCGTAGAAACCTGCGCCACCGAGTCAATCTATCTGTCCATAAGGGTCAATCCGGTGCTTCATTCCGATCTTGGCCGACAGTGGATCAATGGGTTAGCAGGTGCCCAAGGGTCAAACAGAGGTGGTCGCGGAAAATCGGACCGGTGTTTAAGGTGGATCGCATGACGAAAGAGACGATCCAGAATGTCCAAGAGAAAGAACCACTCGCCAGAGTTTAAGGCCAAGGTCGCGTTGGAAGCGATCCGCGAAGAGATGACGCTGGCTGAGCTGTCGCGCAAATACGGCGTACATCCGAACATGATCAGCACGTGGAAACGCGCAGCGATTGCGAACATGTCCAGTGTCTTCGAGCGTGGCAAATCCGATGACGCCCGCGCATCTGAGGCCGAGATCGAAAAGCTTCATTCCAAGATCGGCAGTTGGTCGTGGAGCGGGATTTTTTGGCGAACGCCTCGCATCAGTTGCTCGGGACGCGAGGCAAGAAATGGTGAGCGCGGACCACAAGCTCAGCCAGCGCCGCCAATATTCTTTGCTGCGCCTGAGCCGTTCAAACCTGTATTATCAGCCGGTTGGTGAAAGTGCCGAGAACCTCAAGTACATGGCAATTATCGATAAACAGTTCTTGGAAACGCCGTGGTATGGCTCTCGCCAAATGGCACGCTTCATGAAGCGGCATGGTCATCAATACGGTCGTCATCGTGTCCGCAGACTGATGCGCAAGATGTGCCTTGTGCCGATCTACCAGCCGCCCAATACGTCGAAGAAACATCCCCGGCACAAGGTTTGGCCCTATCTGCTCAAGGGGCTGATCATCAACCGCCCGAACCAGTTTTGGTGCGCCGACATCACATACATCCCCATACGGCGCGGGTTTTTGTATCTGGTCGCGATCATGGATTGGCACAGCAGGAAGGCCTTGAGCTGGCGTCTATCGAACAGCATGGAAGCAGACTTTTGCGTTGAAGCTTTGAAAGAAGCGTTCGATCGCTACGGTCCACCTAAAATCATGAACACGGACCAAGGCAGCCAGTTCACGGGCTTTGAGTGGACCAACACACTGATGGACGCGACGGTCAAAATATCCATGGATGGCCGAGGCCGCTGGATCGATAACCGCATGATCGAGCGACTATGGCGGAGCCTGAAATACGAATGTGTTTACCTCAACGCCTTTGAAACCGGCTCAGAGGCAAGGGCAGGAATCGGCAAATGGCTCGCCTATTACAACGCCGAACGTCCCCACTCGACCCACGGCATCTTGACGCCAAACGAGGCCTATGTGACCCAACGGCTTGAAGAGAAGAAAGCAGCCTGAAACGAAACCAAGACCCACCTTAAAACCGGGCTGAAAACTGGTCGAAAAAGCAGGACCACCTCTAACTATCTGTCACTCCACACAAACAAAAAGCACGGCACTGTCGAGAACCAGAGCCTCACAAAGCTCGCTGACGTTCTGCACTCAGCTTAGCTGCCACGAGTTTTCGTGCTGGGCTTTTTCAGCCCTTTTTTGTACAGCTAGTGGAAGAACTTTGCTGAGTTCATCACTAAAAGTTCAACATGATGGTATGCATTAGTGCAGCGTGACGCAAAATGAAGCCGCATGCGTATCTCTCACGGTCAAGACACGGCATATACTACTTCCGTTGGCCACCGCCCGACACGACCATACAGCCTGCCCCAAAAAACATCCAAGAACTTTGAACGATCACTTTGCGCACTGAACTACTCAAATCTTCCCACCTATAGGCCATTTACGTTCAGATGGACTGCATATAACGAGCTGGTTCCCGCTGCGAAAAGCCGATTCAATTTCGCTCCACCGAAACACACATTTCCGACCATTTCTGGAAGTTGGACCTTTCCGATCAAGTCTCCCTGCGAGTTAAGGCAGTGAATGCCGTCTGCCGCCGAACTCCAGATACGGCCATGTCGATCTGGTCTGAAGCCATCGAACACTCCTTGTGTGCATTCCGCAAAGACCTCACCTCCTGTCAGGCTTTTCCCATCGGACGAAACGGCAAATCTGCGGATATGGGCCGGGCCGTCCGGATCATGCGTAACGCCCGTGTCTGAAATGAAAAGGGTGCTTTCATCGGGAGAAAACGCCAGCCCGTTGGGTTTCATAAAATCTGTCGCGACAGCCGCCACCTCGGCCGTGTCGGGATCGATGCGATAGACATGGCATGCTCCGATTTCGCTGTCCGCCCGTTCGCCTTCGTAATCCATCATGATGCCGTAAGACGGATCGGTGAACCACACAGAGCCATCCGACTTGACCACGACATCATTCGGTGAGTTCAGACGCTTGCCATCCCAGGCATCCGCCAAAACCGTGATCGAGCCATCATGCTCGGTTCGAGTGACGCGGCGCGTCAGGTGTTCACAGGAGACCAGCCGCCCTTTTCGATCTACCGTGTTGCCATTGGTATTGTTGGAAGGCTGCCGAAACACCGAAACCGACCCATCCGTATCATCCCAGCGCATCAGACGATTGTTGGGGATGTCGGACCAAACCAGATAGCGCCCGGCGGCGAACCATGCCGGGCCTTCAGACCAGCGCGCGCCGGTCCATAACCGCTCGACCCGGGCATGACCGATGATGCAGGCCTCGAACTCCTTTTCCATGACTTCGAAACCCGTGCCGTCCAGAACACCAAACATCAATCTCCTCCTCTGTTCATCAAATCACCGGGCCTGGCCGTGGCCCACCACGTCTGTGCCATTTGGCTCCTCGGGAACGCAGGGTCAGGCCCCCAAACGGTTTGAAAGGTAGCAAAAGCACACCCTGCCCGTTGCAAAAGGAGGGTGATGCCGCACAGAACGCCCGAATAGAGAGTGACCGAAAACCACATCCAGCATAGTGCATTAGCGAACCACAGACCGCTGAGTATGGTGATGACAATAAGTGGCAGCACAACATGGCCATTGCTTCGGTGAAAACGTTTGAATTTTAAACGCCTGCGGGTCATGTCATAGTGGTCACCGGACATGCCACCGGGATCTGATGGCCCTCCCTTTGAACAGCACGCCATCGCGCCCAAAAGCTGCAAAAAACAAAGAGACAGAACAAGAATTCCATGCACAGCGTGAAACTCCACGACGACGCCCGGAATACTCCAAACCAGAAACACAGCAGGCAATGTCAGGAAACAAGCGGTCCTCTGACCAATCCGAAGGCACTGCCACCAGATTGGATTACTCAAAACGCGCGGCCAGTTTTGGCACGACATGATCTTGAAGTACCGCGCCGCAATTATCGCCGCCGGACAAATGAATGCCCAGGCTGGTGCCATCAGCCGCCCGCGCCATGACAGGGCGAGGCCAATCTCGTGACCTCGCCCCGAATCACAGGATGACAACAGCCATTCCGTCATCCGCATTTTATCTCAGCCTTGTATTTCATCCGGCAACAACGCCTTGGGCATATTCTGGTAACTCACAGGGCGCAGCCAGCGCACGATGGCCAAATTACCCACCGATGTAGCTCGCACGTCCGTGCTGGCCGGGTACGGTCCGCCATGCATCATGGCAGAACAGACCTCGACACCAGTTGGAAAACCGTTTGCCAACAAACGGCCCGCTTTTTCTTCGAGGATCGGCATGAGTGCCTGTGCTTGGGTTGTATCGGCATCATCCGCATGCAGGGTCAGGGTCAACTGCCCCTCCAGACATTCGGCCAGTGCCTGCATCTGATCTGCGTCCTCACACAGAACGATGATACCCGCAGCGCCAAACACCTCGTGTTGAAGTTTGGGGTTTGCCATCCAGTCGGCTGCGTTGACCTTGAACAACGCGGGCAATGCCCAGCGTTTGCCGGACGCCGCGCCGCACGACGTCACCTCGACCATCAGATCACGAAACTCGCGGACCCCTTGTTCGTAGGCATCGTGGATGCCATCGGTCAGCATCTTCTGTTCGGCGGTTTCGTTGAGCGCTTTGGCACAGGCGGCTTCAAGTGCCCCTGCGTCTGGTCCTTTCAGCATGACGGCAACGCCGGGATTGGTGCAGAACTGCCCCGCACCCATGGTCAGGGACGCAGCCCAGCCTGACCCTATTTCGGCCGCACGTGCGGACATGGCATGAGGCAGGCAAAACATCGGGTTGACCGAGCCCAGTTCGCCGAAAAACGGGATCGGTTGCGGGCGTGCATGGCACAAATCGTAAAGCGCCCGGCCGCCCGTCAGAGATCCAGTGAAACCGACGGCACGGATTTCTGGATGCTGTACGAGAGCCGAGCCGACCTCGCGCCCCGAGCCCTGCACAATCTGAAATGTGCCAGACGGCACGTCGCAGATCTCAATGGCCTTGTCGATGGCCTGTGCCACCAGTTCTGCTGTGCCCGCGTGGGCGCTGTGGCCCTTTACGACAACTGGACAGCCAGCCGCCAAGGCAGAGGCGGTGTCACCACCCGCCGTTGAGAAAGCGAGCGGGAAATTCGACGCACCAAAGACGGCCACGGGGCCGATGGCTTTGTGCGTCAGGCGCAGATCAGGACGGGGGAGTGGCGTCCGATCAGGAAGTGCGCCGTCTTTTCGGATATCGAGGTATCCTGTCTCTTCAATCAGGTCGGCAAACATACGCAGTTGGCCGGTCGTTCGGCCGCGCTCACCCACCAATCGCGCTTCGGGCAGGCCCGTTTCGGCCATGCCGGTTTGCGTTATTTCGTCGCCCAGAGCATCCATCTGGTCCGCAATCGTGCGCAGGAACGTGGCGCGTTCAGCACGAGATTTTCCCGAATAGGCGCGGAAATCGCGCCGGGCCGCGCGGCAGGCTTCGTCGACCTGTGCGGCAGTGGCCTGCGCAAAGCTTTGCCCACCCAGATCGTCAGATGCATGCAAATTATCGGACCCGACCCAGTTGCCGTCGATCAGGTTTTTCCCAAAGATCATCTTATTTTCCCCATTTCAGGACAAGCGGGTCCAGTGGTTTCAAAAGGTTTATCAAACGGTCGCGAATGGCCGGTTGCAGCGGATCGATCGGATGACGGCAATAGTCAGATTGGATAACCCCGCCTTCGACCATCGCGGCCTTGCAGGATTGCCAGCCGCACTGACGGTTTTCATGGTTGATCGCCATCGCCACGCGCCCGTAAGCGGCGGTCGCCTCTTCGATACGGCCAGCATGGTGGTGGGTGATCACAGGCTTGATCTGATCGACAATCATGCCCGAGGTCATGGAACCAGTCGCGCCGGCGTCCAGATCGGCAAGCAGGGTGATGCCTTCCTCGCCATCGAACGGCGCCTCAATCGCATCGCCACCCTCGGCGATCAGTGCGCGGAGCTTGTTGGCCGCACGGGGGCATTCAATCTTGAACAGTTTCACCATGTCGATCTCTCGCGCCATCCTCACCAGCAACGGCACTGGCAGATCAACACCTGACAGCGGCGCGTCCTGTACCATGATAGGGATGCCAACCTCACCCACGGCTGCAAACTGCTCATAGGTTTGCTGCGCGTTCCCTTTCAGAAGCGCCCCATGATAGGGCGGCATCATCATGACGATGTCAGCACCAAGCTCTTTGGAGTATTTTGCCCGTTCGACTGCGATCTGCGTGGCAAAATGGCTGATCGTCACAATCATCGGCACGCGTCCGGCGACATGTTCCAGACACAACCGGGTCAGAATTGCGCGTTCCTCGTCTGAAATCAGAAACTGCTCCGAAAAATTCGCCAAGATGCAAATGCCATCTGCCCCTTGGTCAATGAGGCAATCCAGAACACGTTCCATTCCGTCCAGATCGAGAGCACCATCATCGTTGAACGGCGTGGGCGCAACGGGCCAGATACCTGAATAAGTCATGATCTACTCCGTTATCTCGAAGTGTTTCAGGTGCTTGTCCGTGATCGCGATCCCCAGACCCGGTTTGTTGTCGTCCAGATCGATGAAACCGTCGACCGCATCCGGATCACCCTCGAAGATGTAGTAGAACAGCTCATTGCCCACCTCGACATCGAAGACGGGGAAGTACTCACTGATCATGCAGTTCGCATTGGCCATGGTTAGGTGGTAATTGTGCATCTGCCCGGCATGCGGGATGACAGGCACCTGAAAGGCCTCAGCAATGGCATTGATCTTTTGCGCCGCCGTGATACCGCCCACGCGATTGGTATCGTATTGCAGGACTGAAACCGCCTTTTTCTCGATCAGGTCCTTGCAGCCGATGACCGAAAATTCGTGTTCGCCACCTGAGATCGGAACGATGTTCATCGCATTGAGTTCACGATAACCTTCGACATCGTCGGCGATCACCGGCTCTTCCAGCCAGCGAGGTTCATACTGAACCAGTTTGGGCAGCATCCGTTTGGCGTAATCGAGGTTCCAGCCCATATAACATTCCAGCATAAGGTCGGCGTCATAACCGATCACCTCGCGCACTGCCTCAACCCGTTTGAGGTTCTCGCGCATACCTGGCATGCCATCCTTCGGCCCCCAACCGAACCGCATTTTGTAGGCGCTATAGCCGTTCTTTTTTGCTTCTTCCGCCTCGGCTTGCATCACGTCAATGGGGCCGGAATACAGCTTGGAATAATAGACCGGGATTCTCCTCTTGGTGCGCCCGCCCAGCAGTTTGAAAACCGGCTTGCCCGCCAGTTTGCCCATCAGATCCCAGATCGCCAGATCAACAGCGGAAATGGCTGTCATCCCGACCCCTTTGCGCCCCCAGGCATGGCTGCGGCGGTACATCTTTTCCCAAAGGTAGGCATAATCGAAAGGGTCTTCGCCAATCACCAGCGGCGCGAACCACTCGTCAATGGCGGCCTTTACAACCGACGGAGCCAGCGCCGCGTTGCCGATGCCAATGGTACCGTCTTCGGTTTCGATCTCGCAGGTCAACCACTGATGAAACCGGAATGACGACATTGCGTCACCCTTCTCATACAACAGGTCTGACGCGTTGGTACAAAAATTGCCGGTGGGTGGCACGGTTGGGCCGGTCCAGTTCCAGACACGCGTGCGCACGGACTTGATCTTGGTCATCTTGGTCTCCTCAGGCCGCACCACGGTCGGCGCGATGGGTTTTGGCCATGCGCACCAGCAGGTCGAACGCCTGCCGCGTTGCGCCCGGATTGGCCTTGTTCTGTCCGGCAATATCAAAGGCAGTGCCATGCGCCGGGGTCGCCACCGGAATCGGCAGCCCGCCCGCAACTGTCACACCGCGTTCAAAGCCCATCAGCTTGATCGCAATCTGGCCCTGGTCGTGATACATGGTCACAACCGCATCAACCTCACCCCGCTGCGCCTTGAGGAAGACCGTGTCCGACGGCCAGGGGCCCGTCACATTCATCTGTTTCTGCTGCGCCTTGCGGACGGCGGGGTCCAGAATGTCGATTTCTTCCCGGCCGAACTTGCCATTGTCGCCCGCGTGCGGATTGAGCGCTGCCACCGCGATATTCGGTCTGGCCTTGCCGGCCTTGCGCAACGTGTCGTGGGCTAGATTGACGGCATTCAATATCCCCTCTTCGGTGATATTGGCGGCCACGTCCTTGAGCCCGATATGCGAGGTCACGCGCGTCGTCATCAACTCATCCAGAACGTTGAGTTCCGAGTGATAGCCGTCATGCCCCATATACCGCGCCATATAGCGATGTTCGTCTTCTGCGTTCAGCCCCGCAGCGGTCATCGCAGCTTTGTTGAACGGGCCAAACAGAATGCCGTCGACCTGCCCCGCCATCGCCAGATCCATCGCTTTGTCCAGACAGCGCAGGGACGTCGAGCCGCCTTCCACCGTAACCTCGGCGATCTTCACATCTTCGGGCGCGATGGTATCGAGCTCAAGGTGAGACAACCCCCGCTGATCGGCAACGTCGGCTTCGGTGGTTGTGTTCAGAGGCACATCCAGACCGGCCTGTTCCGCGCCGCGTGCCCAAAGATGGCCATCACCAACCAGCACGATGTCGGCGACATCCTGAACACCATCCTGATGCAGCAGTTTGGCGATCAGTTCCGGCCCGATCCCCGATGGGTCGCCCGAAACAATCGCGATACGCGGTTTGGTCATGCCGCATTCTCCCAATGTTTTGAAAATCCGTCGGGCAGGATGACCATGACGTCCGGCTCCTTGCCCGTATCAAAGGTCTGAACAACTTCGAACGTATCGAGGTTAAAGCGCTGCACCTGCTCACAATCGATTGCGATATAGGCAAAGGCTGCCTCGTCATCGATGCACAGTGCCAGCGGATTGGCAGGCGTTTTCTGTTCATGCAGCATCTCGCCCGTCGCCTCGTCGAAAACGGAGAACGACCCGCCGAAATGGTTCATCGTCACCAGGCGGTTGCGCTTTTCGTCATAGTAGATGCGGCAGGGATCATCCGGTGTCGGAAAGGCGCGCTCAACCTCAAGCGTTTGCGTGTTGATCACCGCAACCGTGTTGGAGATCCGTTGCGAGGTATAGAGCGTATGAGCCTCTTCCCGCAGGCACCGACCTTCGGGTTTTTGTCCGGTCTTGATCGAAATTGGCTCGACCGAGGCGTCATATGGGTCGAACACCGTTACATCGCCAGAGGTCAGGTTCATCGAATAAGCCGTGCGGCCATCCTTGGTCAGCGCAAACAGATGACATTTGCTGCCCCCCGTCGGCGTGATGTGATCCCAACCCTGATCGAAAGCGCGCGGGTTTTCCTTGACCAGTAAATGCCCTGTCCATTCTGACAGAACATATAGCCGCCCCTGCCTATCCAGCCCGATTCCATGCGGGCGGGCATGCTCGCCAAGATCATAAGTATGGGCGATTTCTTGTTTGCGAATGTCGACCACGACGACCGAGCGCCCATCGGTGCCGTCAATGCCGGAATTCTGCACCCCGTAGTGGCCGACATAAGCATAATGGAAATCGCTATCGACAACGAATTCATGAGGGAAATGTGGCAAATCCAAACGCCCGAGCAAGGCGCCCGTGTCAATGTCATACCAGCTCACGCAATGGCTGCATTTCTCTATCAACATCATGGATTGCGCCATTCGAACTCCCTCCTGTGATGGTCTGTTCCGCGTGTCTGAGGCCGACCTCGAAACGGCCGCCCTCAGACGGGTTTCTTACCGCTCCAACGCGCCAACGCCTGAGAAGCGGAAGGCTTCCTGTTCCAGCGCATCGAGCTCTTCTGCGCTCATCTGATCATGCGCGACCGTGATCCGACCCAGGAAAACAAAGGGCAGCTCGTCCTGTCGGCCTTCCATATGCGCCTTGATCGCTTCGGCCGTGGCCGCACCAACATCATCGCCCATGCGCATTGGGGTTGCGTCCAACTCGCCTCGACGAATGGCGTCCAGCTCAAGACCTGTGCCGCCCCATCCGGTCGAGAACACATCCTTTTCTTTTCCGACTGCAACCTGCGCTTCGACCGAACCCATCGCCATCGCCGTGTTCGCGTTGTGGATGATCGTGGCCTCTGGGTATGCCTGCAAGATCAGGCTGGTGCCTTCGAAACCGCCTTCGCGCTGATACTCGCCATAGTGCTCATAGACGGTAGTCCAGTTGCCCTTTTCCTCGACACAGGCTTTGAAATCGCCCGAGCGCTGATCATCGGTGATCCCCGGAATGCCGCGGTTCATCGCCATGGTCACATCATTACCCAGACGCCCCAGCATGTAGTCGCACATGGTCAGCGCGCCCGCCGCCGAGCTAAAGTCGAACCACGCATCCGGTTGGTTTTTCAGATCTTTGGGCGGCGTGTGGAAGGCCCATACGAAGGTCGCAAAACCATCATTGCCTGCCATCTTGTCAATATTGTCCGCCTGAATGGCTAGTTCCGAGGGACCAAAGATCACGAAATCATAGAGGTCGGCATCCTGCACAACCTGATTGGCATAGGTCGACTGCAAGCTGTGTTCGATCTGCCGACTGGCGAACTCGGTCGTCTCATATTCGATGCCCAGCTCATCCAGACGTTTTGTCATCGCAAGGTAGTTGCGCGCCCAAAAGTCCGACGTATCCGCAGAAGGGTAGATTAAGGCAATCTGCAACGGGCCGTCTTGTGTGCCCGAGTACTTGACCGCCTCGGCCCCTGTGGTAGCTTGCAAGGCCTCCAGCTTGCCGTCGGCATTCACTTCGCCCGGCACCCAATAGTCCCGGTTTTCGATACCTGGCAGCTCTTTCAGCGGTAGCTTCCCGTGCCCGTCGGCAACAGCTGCGGTGGCACACAGGCAAAACGCGCTTGTCGTCAGTAGTGCTTTGTTCAATTGTTTCACGGTAAGTCCTCCCTTTCGCGAACATTGTGGGGTCTTGCAGGTGCGTCGGGACTCCTACCTCCCGGCGTACCGTTTTTTCTGCCCTAGCCACTCGGCGTAGGCTCGGTTGCCAGTCCCGCCCCAACAGCCAGCAACAGGATTAGTGCGCCAATCAGCGCGGCCGAGAACCGCAGCAGCTTCTGCGCCTCCTTCGTGCGCAACCCATCCAGCAGGCTGCGTGCGCCGTCCCGGTCTTTCTTTTGCATCCAGGTGTAGAGCGCGACCGAGCTGACAATCACCACACCTGAAGCAACGGATTGCCAGAAGAACTCAATCCGCAGGGTCACGAGCGCATTGATCATCATCGAGAGCAACAGCACGCCCGCCAGCGAGCCCAGCATCGAGGCCCGCCCACCGAACAAAGATGTGCCGCCAACCACAACCGCCGCGATGACATGCAGGTTGAAATATGGAGCCGACGTTGCCTGAATGGCATTCAGCTTACCCGTCAGCATGACACCGGCCATCGCTGCAGCCGCGCCCATCAGCACATAGGCATATATCTTGCGACGGTCGACCGCCACGCCGGTCATCTCACTGGCCTCGGGGTTGGAGCCAATGGCAATGGTATAACGCCCGAAGTAAGTGCGGGTCAGCACGACATAGCCGATGGCCATTGTGATAAGGCCCAGCACGACCGGAACAGGAATGAAACCGGGAATCTGGCCCCGTCCGATCTCGGTAATCAGGTCGGGGAAACGGGCCAGCACGAGACCTTTGGCAATCACCAGCGCCAGACCGCGATAGACCAAGTCCATCGCAAGCGTGCCGATCAGGTCGGGTACTTTGAACCGGGTGATGACGAGACCGTTGATCAGCCCCATGAGCGCGCCCATGACAACCGCCAATGGCACGGCGACCCATGCCGGGAAACCATACTGTTTGATCAGAAAGGCCATCAGGATTGCCGACAAGGCGGCAATTGACCCGATGGACAGGTCGATCCCGCGTTGCGTAATGACGAAGGTCATGGCCATCGCCATCGGCATATAGAGCGCGGCATCCAACAGGATCAGGTTTAGGTTGGTGAGGCGGAAATACCGCGCAGGTTCGGCGATACCCATAAAGATGAGGATTGCAAGGATCATGACCATCGGGCCGATGAACGCCAGATAGGGCTCGAGCCGGTCCATGATTGTTTTCTGTTCGGTATTTGTGGTTGCTGCGGACATATCGTTCTCCTTCACGCAGCCGCATCCTGGGCGCCGACAATCAGGCCCAGAACGTCTTGAACGGAGCTTTCCGCAGTTTTGACAACGCCAACAGCACGGCCCCGGCGTTGCACATGCACCCGGTCGGCCACTTCGAACACATCATCCAGTGAGTGAGAAATCAGGATCACGGCCAGCCCCTGCTCACGCAGCGTCTTGATCAGCTTCAAAGTTCGCGCGGTTTCCTGAGGACCCAGCGCCGCAGTGGGCTCATCCATCACCAGAAGACGCAAGTCCTCATGATAAACAGCGCGGGAAATTGCGACGGCCTGCCTCTGCCCGCCCGACAGGCTTTCTGTCATCACATCCATCGAGCGAAGACGAACGCCCAGGCGTTCTTCCAGAACCCGCGCAGCCTCGGTTTTCATGCGCTTGTTGTCCAGAAACGGAATGCCAAATACACTCCTGCTCAACTCGTTACCCAGAAACATATTGGCGGCGGGCGACAGGTGATCAGCCAATGCCAGTGTCTGATAGACTGCATCAATCCCGTTTGCGATTGCGTCGGAATGGCTCGCCATCTCCAAGGGCTTTCCATCCATCTGGATGTGGCCTTCGGTGGGTTGATATACGCCAGTCAGGATCTTGATCAAAGTGGATTTACCCGCCCCGTTATCCCCGACGATGGCAAGGACCTCACCCGCGTAGGCTGTAAGATCAACATCCTGCAGCGCCGTCACGCCGCCAAAGCGCTTTGTTATTCCTAGCATCTGAACCAATGGCTGTTCGCTCATGGTTTCCTCCTCTGCGCAAAGCTCCGCCATGGCGGTCAGTTGACCGCTCGAATTGGTTTGCGCCGCTTCATTTTGCCGAAAGCGGCCCCACAGCCGGGGCCGCCCCTGGGCTTACTTGCCCCAGATCTGTGCGTAGGCTTCGCGATAGGGACTGTCAGGGTCGAACTGGTTGCTGTCACCCAGCTTGGTCAGACCTTCCTCGGTCACCAATGCGGGCGAAGTGATATAGCCCGAGCATGCCTCGCCCTGAATGGCGCGGTTCAGCTCGTCCACAAGCTGCCAGCCTTGCAGGTTCAGCGGTTCAGCCACGGTGATAGTCTGGTAGTTGCCACTGCGGATACGCTGGAACGCGGCCTCGGACCCGTCGCCGGCTGAGCCGGCCTGCGGACCATCCTCGGATGAAATCCCCGCCGCAGCCAGCGCTGGCCCCATGAAATCAAAGTACAGATCGTTGATCGCCAAAGCGTGCGTCCACTGGTCGCCATACTTTTGCAGCAGGCTGGTGGTCAGCGGGCCCATACGAGCCGACGTATCGGCAATCGGCGTGTCTACATATTCCAGCACGGTGCCACCCGCCGCCTCGATCGTTTCTTTGATACGGTCAGCCTTGTCGATGGCAATCTGGTAGGTCGAGTCAGTAAAGATGATCGCACCGACCCCGTCGCCACCATCGTCCATGGCCCATTCGGCAGCCACTTCGGACACGGTCATTGCGTCGGTCGAGACATTGGCAAAGATACCGCCGGGCGCGTCGCAGCCAATCTTGGGCCCCGAGTGCCACGCGACCATCGGAATCCCCGCGCTGACCACACCTTCCAGCGCCGCTTGTTGTTCAACAGCGTCGAAGCCGTTGATGATGATCCCGTCAGGTTGCAAAGCCAGCGCTTGGCCAATCGCACCGGTACGGCCCTGAATCGACCCCGCACCATCCAGCACGCGGACGTCCCAGCCAATGGTACCGACCGCCTCTTCGACGCCATTGGTCACCCCAAGAATGCCACCGTTCTTCAAGTCGCCCGCCACGACGACAATTGATTTACCCTCGGCAGCTTTGGGCCCGCTGGTTGGTCCGTCAAAGGCGGTTTCGGCGAAGACCGGCACACCCAGACCGGTCAGCAGAGCAGCGGCGGATACCGCCATAAAAGTCCGTTTCAGCATAATCTCCTCCCTTATGCTTTTTACTTGTTGGCGCCTTTGCGGCGCTGAGCGTAACCGGCAATCCCGATCGCAATCAGCAGCGTGACACCGTTGAACATCGGCTCGACCCAGAAGGATCCACCGAATTGCTGAATGCCCGAGATACCAACAGCCAGGATCGCGACACCCACGACTGTTCCCCAAACATTCACGCGTCCCGGCTTGATGGTGGTGGACCCCAGAAAGGCCCCGACCAAAGCAGGTAACAGGAATTCAAGACCGACCGAGGCTTGCCCGATCCGCAATTTCGATGCCAGAAGCACCCCGGCAAAGGCGGTGATCAGGCCCGATGACATAAAGGCTCCGACGACGAATTTCCGCGTCGGAATACCGTTAAGCTGTGCGGCGCGCTGGTTGGCGCCAATCGCATACAGATACCGGCCAATCGGCGTGTACTCGAGGATCAGCCACATCGCGACAGTGATCGCCAGCACATAGAACCCGGTGATCGGCAGGCCGAACACAAAAGTCCCGTTAATCGCGTAGAAACTGTCCGGCAATGCACCAACCATCTGACGCCCGCCCGTGTGCCACAATGCTAGTGCGTACAACACAGTCCCGGTGCCCAGCGTAGCGATAAAGCTGTCGATCTTTGCAACCTCGACCAGCAGCCCGTTCAGAAACCCGGTTAAAAGACCCAATGACAGAACGATCGCAACGGCGATCGGCCAGGGAATTCCGAACGTCGTCTGCAACGAGATTGCCAGAATATGCCAAAGGACGATCCCGTAGCCGACTGTCAGGTCGATCCGGCCCGCTGCCATCGGGATCATCGCACCCAGCGACAACAGCGCAATGATGGCCTTGTCCGAGATGATCGCCCTCAGGTTCAAAAGCGTCGGAAAGGTATTCGGCAACAGGATCGAGAACAGGATGATCAGAAATCCGGTCAGCAGAACCAACCCGTACACTGGAAGAAAGCGCAGTACCCGTGTTTTGAGCGGAGCATTTTTCAGCTCGGCCTTTGTGGGTTCCAGTGCATTGGATTCAAGCGATTGCATTTTCGTATTCCCTAACTCGCAACTGCGTTCGACGCCGAGGCTGCCTGTATGAGGTTTTCCGTCGTCAGTTCGGTGCCCATCAGCTCCTGAACGATCTGTCCCTGACTGAAAACGATGGCGCGATGGCAAATGGCAGCAACTTCTTCAAAGTCGGTCGAGACCACGATGATGCCCACGCCGTCTTCCATTGCCCGGTTCAGCAGCGCATAGATTTCGGCCTTGGCGCCGACATCCACGCCGGCGGTGGGATCCTCGCAGATCAATAATTTGCGCTTGGTTTCCAACCACCGCCCAATCACGACCTTCTGCTGATTGCCGCCGGAAAGGCTTTCAATGGCCATGCCTTGGTCATTCGGCGACAGCGCGACATCCGCCCCTATGCGGGCCGCATTCTCTGTCTCCGAGCGGTGACTCATGAAGGACAAAAGCGTCCGTCCGACGGCGGCCGGATTCAAAAACGTGTTTTCCCTGATGGTCAGCGACATTGCCACCGACTCTTCGGTTCTGTCCCGCGCGACCAATCCGATGCCAGACGCCATAGCCGCTTGTGATGAGGTCAGATCCAGCGTTTCACCATGAAGGGCGATTTGACCGTCGAACACTTCTGCGCCGAACAATGCACGCGAAACGTGTTCATGGCCCGCTCCGCGCAGGCCCACCAGACCGACAACCTCGTTGGACTTCAGTTGGAAACTCACGTTTTGCGCAGCCTCCATGGTCAGATCCGATACCTGAAGAATGGTTTTCCCGGGTGGGGTATCTGGTTTGATTACCTGACGGGTTTTGCGCCCAACGATCATGTACACAAGCTCTTCGGGCGTCGTGTGATCAATGCTGCGCAGCCCGACAAGTTCTCCATCGCGCAAAACAGCGACGCGGTCCGCGATCTGAAAGATCTCGTCCAACCGGTGCGACACGTAGATCATGCCCACGCCTTGCTCTTTCAGTGGGCGCAAGGCTTCAAACAAACGCTCGACCTCATCGGCCGGCAGCGACGCCGTGGGTTCATCCAGAACCAGATAGTCACAATCGACCGCCAGAGCACGTGCAATAGCCACAAGCGATTTTTCGGTGCGCGACAGATCTTGAACACGCGTGGTGGGATCGAAGTCGCAGCCGACTTTATCCAACGCCCGTTGCGCGAATTCATCCACTGTCTGCCAGTTGATTAATCCGTTCTTTCGCGAATACCCCAGCGCCAAAGCAATGTTCTCGGCCACGGTCATCCATTCGATCATCCCGAGATCCTGGTGAATGAACGCCACGGACTGACGCTCACCGAAACCGCCCGGGCGATGCTCGTAGGGGTGACCGTCGATCAGAACCCGGCCTTCGTCCGCCTTGTGGATACCGCCAAGTATCTTGATGAGAGTGGATTTCCCCGCCCCGTTTTCGCCCAGCAAAGCTACGATTTCACCGCGTTCAATGTTCAAAGATACATCACGCAGGGCATAGGTGCCTCCGAAATGCTTCTTTACCCCGTCAAAGAACAGATTGTTTTGTGCAATGCCGGGCACTGCGGCCTCCTCCCAGATCGCGGCAACTCTGCTGCTCCTCAACAACGTATTGAGTTACCCGTAACGTTACGTTAGCATTCTCGCAGGCCACTCAGATGTCAACAAAAAAGAGTTACCCGTAACGTAAATGAGCAGAGATTCTGAAAAACCAAGCAAGAACAGCAAGATAAGCTTGGCTGAGGTAGCTAAGGCTGCGGGTGTCTCCAAGATGACCGCCAGCCGTGTCTTGCGGGATGAAGGCGGATTTTCGGAAAAGACACGCGCCAAGGTCATGGCCGAGGTCGATCGCCTGGGGTACCTGCCGAATCGCCTGGCGACCGTGTTTGCAGGCGACAAAAAGTCGACGTTTGTCGGCGTCAGCATTCCGGAATTGGGGAACGAAATTTTTGCCCAGGTTCTTGAGGGGATTGACCGCAAGTTAGGGGCGTTCGGCCACCAGACCGTTTTGGGCCTGACCGAGCACGAAATCGATCACGAAGAAAAATGGATCGAAACGGTTCTGTCCTGGCAGCCGGCCGGATTAATCGTCACCGGGCGCTCACACAGCCCCAAAGCCATTCAGATGCTACGCGGTGCAGGCATCCCTTTGGTGGAGATCTGGGACTTCAACTCCAGCCCGCTGGATATGTGTGTCGGTTTGAACCACTTTGACAGTGGTTACAGCATGGGGCGCTATCTCGCTGGTATGGAGTATCGAAAATTTGGGTACGTTGGCACTTCGCATGATGTTGCCAACGCGGCGACCGCGCGGCTGAACGGCTTCTCCAAGGCAATCGAAGATGCAAATGGCAGGCTCGAAAAGCAGCTTCTGCTTAAGGACACCCCGGGTTTCTATACCGGTTTCTATGGAACCGAGCAGCTCTTGGCGGCCCACCGCGATATCGAGGTCATTTTCTATCAAAACGACAACATGGCCGTAGGCGGTCTGCAATACGCGCAAAAAATCGGTCTCAATGTGCCGGGCGATGTCGGTATTGCAGGTTGGGGTGACTTGCCGATTGCAGCTATTCAGCCCTATCGTTTGACTTCAATCGCAGTACCTCATCTGAAAATCGGGCAAATCGCAGCTGAAATGGTTTTGGCACAGATAAATGGAGAACCTGTGAAATCCGCTAAAGATGTGGGCTTTAGGCTCATTCCAGGCAGCACTGTCAAGAAACCAACAGCCGGAGCGTAATGGTCTTTTAGTTCATAGCTATCAACGGGGTCTGATCACCGGGCTGACACAGTCATGGGATGCCAGCAAGATTCTTCAGGTTGAACGCAGCATCATGGTATGCCTTTGGCATGAACTCCCCGCTTCAATAATTGGAGGAAACGATCCTCAATGCGGCTCGACGACGTGCTACTTCTGCGTATGGCCCCCAACGGTCGGTGAAACTGAGGATGATCGAAAGGCAGGAAAACAAGACGGTCCTCCAGGTAGGGCGCCGTCGTTGCCTTCGGCATTGTGGTGATCAAGTCGGTCTCGGCAACAATCTCAAGCACGGAACGAATCGAATCTGTTTCACAACCTATCTGCATCGAACGGACGCCGGATGCTATCATTGCTGCCTCGGTTTGCTGTCGGAGCAGGCTACCCCGAGAGTGTGCAAGCCAGACCTGCGACTCTAGATCGGAAGCCATGATCCGCTGGCGAGATGCCAGAGAATGGCCGGTGCGGCACATAACCCCAACACCATCATCGATCAGTTCTTCGAACTCCAACCCGTCTACGGGCTCGGCCAGGCTTTTCGGTCCGAAGACCAGATCGACCTGACCCCGTTTCAGCAAGGCCCGAAGCTCATGCACTAGCCCCGTGCGTATCTCGACGCTGCAATTTGGATTGGCCTTGATGAATTCCGTCAGGGCATCACTGAGGAATCTGCCGGACACGATGGGCGGGGCGCCAATACGCAGTTCTCCCACTGACCCTTTTGCGGTTTGTGCGGCGACGATGCCGGCCTGTTCTTCTGCTAGTCGGATGGCCAGACCATTGCGGGCCAATCTCAGGCCCAGAGCGTTTGGAATGGAGCGGCGCCCTTCCCTTTGAAACAGGGGTGTACCCAGCCGGGTTTCCAGTGCCTTCATGTTCCGGCTGAGCGCTGGTTGTGTCGTGCCCAACCGATTGGCGGCGGATTGGAACGAGCCCGCCTCGACGATGACGGACAATTGAGCCAGGTGCTTGGGATCAAGTTTCATATCCAATTGTTATGTATAGACCCGAAACTTTGATTATTCCATATCAATTAAAACTGGTAGTTTCGCGGCAACGACAGTGGGAGGACAACATGTTTCATTTCAGATCTCTGAGCCATAAGGTTCTGGCTGCAACGCTTGCCTTGGCTATGCCCGGTACCGGGTCTGCTGAAATCTTCAAGGGCGAGACCGCCGGGGTCGGTGATCCGGTTCACACCATGTTCGTGGCATTCGCCAACCAGGCAGGCAAAAGCGATGTCGAAATTCAGGTCAACGCTGGACAAACACTGACCAAATCGATGCTAAAAGGCGCCAAGGGCGAAATCGACTTCTTCTCGACGGTGCCCTCGCTGGTGAATCTGATGGCCGGTCAGAAGCGAATGTACGAGAAGGTTGAAGGTGCCCCGGAACTGGCCAAGAACCTCCGGGCCATCCTAGGCTTCAAGGCCGGAGCCTACCACCCGGTGACGCTGGCCGGGTCAGGCATCGAAGCATGGGAAGACATCAAAGGCAAAACCGTGTTCACCGGCCCGCCCGCCGGTTCGGCCTCGGCCACCTCAGAAGCCTTAATCAAGATCATCACTGGTTATGTGGCGGGCGAAGACTATACTGCCGTGCGCCTCAGCTGGGGGGAAGGCTATGCCGCCCTGGCCGATGGCAAGATCGACATGATGGTTCGCCCTGCAGAAATTGGCTCGGCCAATATCGAACGGTTTGGCCTGTCGGGTGAGTTCCGGGTTCTGTCGATTCCTGACGACATGATTGCGAGTGACGAAATGAAGGCCCTGTTTGGTCGGCCTGGGCGCGGCATGCTCCAGTTCGACGGCGGTCTTTACAAAGGTCAACTGACCGGAGGTCAGATCACAGCCTTGGGCTTCACCCAGTTTGTTGGCACCCATGCCGACGTGTCAGATGATGTGGTCTACAACGCCACCAAAGCGTTTTGGGAAAACCTTGATGAGGTTCACGCTACCGCATTCTTCCTCAAGGATGTGACCAGGGACACCGCCTTCACCTCGGTCAACGTACCGCTGCATCCGGGTGCCGTGCGTTACTATGACGAAGCAGGCATCACGATACCGGACGCCCTGCGCCCCTGATCCCTCATGTCTGCCAGGCGGCTTTCTCTGCCGCCCGGCCATCGCTCTGACCATTTCAGAAAGTGACACGCCATGACCGATGCGGCTTCCCCTGCCAGCGTCACGACCCGCCTGTTCGGCTTTGCCGCAGCTCTTGCCTGCCTCGCTCTGGGTCTGATCACGCTCTACAGTTCAGGCGTCGGCCTGATCAACCCCAAGCTGCACCGGGCCGTTGGCTTTGCATTGGCCGTGATCGTCGCCGTGGCGGTCTCACAAAAGCGCCGACGGGCAACGACACCTCTGCATCTCTTCCTTGATGTCGCCTTGATCTTGGCCGGGCTCTGGTCGATCTGGTCGTTTCACTTCGTTCAGACCGAGATGGAAACGGCGCTCTATGATGTGACCACCCGCGATGCCTGGCCCGCCTTGGCCGGCCTGGTCGTTTTTCTGGAGCTTTGCCGCCGCCTTTGGGGATGGGGCCTTTTTGGCGTCGGCACCTTTGGGGTCGTCTACCTTCTCTTCGGGCAAGACCTTCCCGGCATCATGGCTCACTCCGGTTTCTCGCTGAAGGAAGTGGCCGAGGCGCTTTGGTACAATACCAACAAGGGTGTGTTCGGCTCGATCACCAATATCGTGCTCAGCACGGTCTTCATCTTCATCATCTTCGGTGTGCTGCTTGAAGGCACCGGGGCGGGCGACACCCTGCTGAAATTCGCTTTCCTGGCCACCCGCCGCACCCGGGGCGGTCCGGCCCACGCCGCCATTCTGGCCTCGTCGATGTTCGGCACAATGTCGGGGTCTACCGTGGCCAATATCGTCGGCACCGGCACCTTCACTATCCCGATGATCAAGAAACGCGGGTTCTCACCCACCTTCGCTGCTGGGATCGAAGCAACAGCCTCGTCCGGTGGTCAGATCATGCCGCCCATCATGGGGGCTGCGGCGCTGGTGATGGCCGACCTGACCGGCGTTGGCTATCTCAACATCATAGTTGCCGCCCTGTTCCCGGCCTTGTTCTACTATTTCAGCCTGTTCTCGGCTGTGACTGTCGAAGCCCGCCGCCAAGGCATCGACGTGCAGGAGATGACCGTCGATGATCAGATCACCCGGACCGACCTGATCAACTCGGTGCTCTTCATCGGACCGATCCTCGTGGTCATCGGGTCTCTTCTGGCCGGGCTTTCCACATCCGCTGCCGGGTTCTATGCCGTCGTGGTTCTTCTGGTACTTTCGGTCATCAACCCCGAAGTGCGGGGCGATCCGGCTCGCATCTGGCATTCCTTCCTGAAGGGCGCCGAATCCGGAGCCACATTGCTGATCGCCATTGCCGCCATCGGCATCCTTGTCGGATCACTGGACTCCACCGGGTTGGGCCTGAAACTGGCCAATGTCATCGCGTCGATCCGAGGTGAGAGCCTGTTCTCGGCCCTTCTTGTCGCCATGGCCGGTGCATTGATCCTTGGCATGGGGATGCCGACGCTGCCGGCCTATCTCATCATCATCCTGGTGATGGGTCCGGCGATTCAGGAATTGGGCGTCTCGATGCTGACCGCCCATATGTTCGTCTTCTACTATGGTGTGGCCTCATCGCTGACCCCACCCGTCGCCATTGCGGCCTATGCTGCGGCGCCAATCGCCCGAGCCAACCCCTTGATGACCGCGTTCATGTCGTTCCGATTGGGGATGGCCAAATTCATCATTCCCTTCATCTTCGCCTTCTACCCGACGATACTGATCATCGAGGAATTCAGCCTGTTGCCGTTCCTCTGGATCGTGGCCCGCACGTGTTTCTGTATCTGGCTGTTCTCGTCGGCATTGTCCGGATTTGACCGCCGCAAGCTGACCGTCCCTGAGATCGTGATCCGCTTTGCAACCGCGTTCACCTGCCTGGCCACCGATCCAATGATCCACCTGCCCGCCATCGCCATCGGACTTGCGCTGATCGCGTTCGATGTCCGTGCGGGTCGGCCGAAAGCCGCGACTTCTGAGGCATCCCAATGACCAAAAGACCCAACTTCCTGTTCATCATCACCGATCAACACCGGGCCGATCATCTGGGCTGCTACGGCAACCCGGTGGTGCGGACGCCGAACATAGACCGGATCGCAGCAGGCGGTACGCGGTGGGACCGCTTCTACGTCGCCAACCCGATCTGCATGCCCAACCGGGCCTCGATCATGACCGGGCGAATGAGCTCGGTCCACGGGGCCCGTCACAACGGTATCCCGTTGTCCAAGGATCACACCACCTTCGTCGACTTGCTGCGGGACGCTGGTTACAACACCGGATTGATCGGCAAATCCCACCTGCAGAGCTTTACCGGTTTACCTGCAACAAATCGGTTTGAGGCCAGGGAAGGCTTGTCCTCGCCGTCCGCTCACCTTCGGGATGCGTATAAGAACAATCGGCACTCATCGGAGTATGACCTGGAGGTTGCCCCCAATTGGGTCACACCTCTGGCCGAACGCCTGGATGGAGATTTCTATGGGTTCGATCATGTCGAAGTGGCCGCCGACCATGGAGATCAGGCATCGGGCGACTACCTTTTGTGGGCCGGCAACCAACACCCCGGCTTTGATACCCTGACCGGCCCCGAGAACGCTTTGCCCAACAATTGGATCGACGCCCCCCAGGCGTGGAGAACGGCCGTCCCCGAAGAGCTTTATTCAACCTCCTGGATCGCCGAAAGATCGGAAGCTTGGCTCACCAATCAGGTCGAACAAGACACTCCGTTCTTCCTGCAAATGTCGTTCCCGGACCCGCATCACCCATTCACGCCCCCCGGGCGCTACTGGGACATGTATGATCCCGCTGACATAACGTTGCCCGCATCGTTCGGCCAAAGCGATCTGCCGCCCATCAAGGCGATGAGGGAGGCGTTGGAGAAGGGATCAGATCCACGGGATAATCAGAACCCATTTGCCGTAACCGAAGACGAGGCCCGGGCCATCATCGCCTTGACCTACGGCATGATCAGCATGATCGACGACGCCATCGGCCGCGTTTTGAAACGTCTGGAAACGCTGGGCCTTGCGGACAACACCGTGGTCATTTTCACCACGGATCACGGTGATTACATGGGCGATCATGGCCTGATGCTGAAGCTGTTGCTGCACTACCAGGGGATCATCCGGGTGCCGTTTATCTGGAACGATCCTGCGGCGCCGACCCATGGCAAAGTGGATCGGGGCTTGGGCTCCTCCATCGACATCTCTGCCACCATCCTCGCCCGGGCCGGAATTCAGTCCTTTAACGGCATTCAGGGCCGCGATTTACTCTCATCCGAACCACCAGAAGCCATCATCGTGGAAGAAGATAGCCAGCGCAAAATGATCGGTTTCGACCGCCCTCAAAGAGTGCGGACGGTCGTAACCGAACGATATCGGATGTCGCTACGGGAGGGGGAAGATTGGAATGAGCTGTATGATCTGGAGAACGACCCGGATGAGACAGAAAACCTGTATGGAGATCCTTCTTTCGCGCTTGCTCGGCACTCGGTCACCGAGACCATGCTACGGCGAATGATTGATCTACAAGACCGTGCGCCCTTGCCAGCTTATCGGGCATAGCACGTCGTTTGTCGTGTCTATCGAAGGCGAATCCGGGTAACACAAGCGAATGAAACTGTGGGGGTCGGGCAAGCAACCAGACGTTCGCCGCTTCGCGACCAATGTGCATTTCAGGCTCATTGCGGTCATGCGGTTCTGCAGCGACCCGCGTTTTTTTGTGACGTTCTGAGACTTGAATCAGGCCCACCTTGATTTCAGCTTTGTAGCATAATTCATCAGTCAAAAAGAGCGGTGTTACGTCTGACCTTTTCTGGCTGACCGATGCGCAGATGGCACGTCTGGAAACCTTACTTTGCCAAGTCCCACGGCAAGCCACGCGCTGATGATCGGCGCATCTTAAGTGACATTATCTTATTAAATCGCAATGGGTTACGCTGTCGGGATACGCCAAAGGAATATGGCCCGCACAAGACACTCCACAATCGCTGGACGCGATGGAGTGACGGAGCATCTTCGCCCAGATCTTGGCGAGCTTACGCTGGGCGATCATCTCCTATCTTGTGGCGTCGGATGCTGGCTTATAGGTAAAACGCACATGACGGCGGATGCGGCGGGCATGGCCCAGCTAGGCCCGTCCGCAGATAGCGTTATTGGCGCGCGCCAGTCAGAGTGCGGTTTTGACGTGTGATGCCGCGATGACGGGCTTTGGAGCGGCGGTCCCAAGGCCCTTATGAATCCAAGCGAAGCCCCCACAACGAATATCTCCCGTCGAAAGGGTATCGAGGAGAAAACCCGGCGGCGGATTTTGCAAATGCAGGCCGTACGAGTGACGATGTGGCCAGCGGGTGGTTCATGAAAAACGCCAACAGACCCGCAAATACTGATGAACCCGACAGCGAAACTCCCTGGCTTGCCACCAAGGCCATCTGGATCATGGACGCCGCACAAGGGCCCTGGTGCGCTCATGTTAGCTGCATCAAGCCGCGTTGGCCCTGCATCGCCTCAGCTCCCCGCCATGACATGTATACTGCGAACGACATTGTGCCCGTGGTGCGAGATCGAACAGAGATCAACAACCCGCATCCGGTCTACAACCCTTTCGCTTCAAACCGCATCGCCAAGAGCTTTTCCACAGATCATGTGCGTGGAAAAGTGATCCCGGTCTACATAGGATTGATTAAACAATGCGATGATCAGATGGAGCGCCTTTTCCGATATCTTGAAGACGCGGGGCAAGACAAAGACGCGATGATCATCTTCACATCCGATCATGGAGACTATCTTGGTGATCACTGGCTGGGAGAGAAGGACCTGTTTCATACCCCTGCCGTCAAGGTTCCGTTGATCATCTATGACCCGCGAGAGTCAGCAGGCGGAACCCGTGGGGTGGTGTGCCGGGATCTGGTGGAAGCTATCGACGTTACCACAACAATCACCGACGCTGCGGGGTGCGAGTTGCCCTCACATATCGTGGAAGGTCGCTCTTTAATGCCGTACTTAGAAAACCGGGAGCATCCCGAACCGCAGAGCCACGCTATCAGTGAGTACGACTGTTCCAACCATCCGGCCAGGGCAGGGCTGAAGGTTGCCCCTAGGACGCCTGGATGTTCATGGTAGCCACCCGTGACGGGAAACTCGTTCACTGTGAAGGTGGATTGCCCCCGATGCACTTTGACCTAAAGAATGATCCTAATGAGTTGGTTGGTCTTGGCATAAGTCCGGAACATTCTGATGTCAGGGCTGATAGGTATGCATTGCAGCATGACTAGGCGCTAAGGATGTCAAAGCGAGTGACCATTTCGGACTTAGAGACCGCAAGAAAACGCAAGGATGGCGGCCAGACCGGCGTTGTTGTGAGCCTTTATAAGGACACTGGCGCCCCTCCGCCTTAACGGTGAGATACTGCGGTAAGGTATCTGCAAGGAAGAAGTCCTGAAACGCGGCGCTATAGCCCTGTCAATGCAGTTTCCATTCTTGAGATTGCGTCTTTCAACATTGGCAACAACTCGTCACGTCGCTCATCCGTCAGATCGTTTCTCGGAAGGGCCAAAGCAATACAGCCTGCGGGATCCGTCGCATCCTGAAAAAACGGCATGGCGACACTAGCGACGTCTGTTTCGAAGGAGTTGCGAGTTTGGGAATAGCCCTGTCTCTTGAACGCGACCATAAGCCTCTGGAGTTCGGGTTTAGACGTCACTGTTGCATCTGTGATCTTTTCGCGCTTTAGCTTCAGAAGCTTGTTGGCAGTTTCAGAACTGGCAAATGCAAGAAACGCCAAGCCGGATGCCGTCGCATGATAGTACAGTATTTGTGACGGGATAATGTTAATGACATTACCGCGCTTTGGAAGCCGATGAGCGATCGTCGTCATGCCCTGCGCGCCTGGGATGCTTACATGCGCAGTTTCGTTTGCCTGCTCAACCAACCAATTGGAAACCTCCTGTGCCGCCCGCACGATGGGAACCGTTGCTTCGCGTATCTTGGCGAGACGCAGAAACCCGTGGCCAAGCCGGTATTTGCGCGTATCGGCTGCCTGTTCAATGAAGCCGTGTTTTGCCAAGGCGACAAGCAAACGGCGCGTCGCGGCCTTGTCCAACCCTGCCATCCTGGACAACTCACTCAGGCCTATTTCGGTGTTCTCCAGTGAGAACTGGTCCAGGACAGATAAGGCTTTATCGACGGTCTTCATTCACTGTGCCAGTAATTTGAGCATTATAAGTAGTGTAACATAAACACCTGTGTTGTCTATAACGTACCACCAGAGCCTTCCGCCTCCTTTGGTGGCCGATAGATTTCAACCAGCCTGCATGTTGCAGCACTTTTTTCACCGCCCTTCAGCATCGCCAAATTCACTTAGGAAGCATCCGCCAAGGCATCGGTTCTGTTGAGCCTCAGCGTCAGCCATTGATGGTTCAGTCTGGTCGCAGCGACATGACAGACAGGTCGGGCGATACTTCAAAGTCGGCCAACGTTGTGGCGCGGATGGTCTCCAAGTCAGTTCCCGGCGCATGCTCAAGCAGCACCAGCCCTGCTGGCGTCGGCCTGAACACAGCCAACTCGGTAACGACCAGATCGACGGGACGTGTCGACGTTAGCGGAAGTGAGCAGTTTTGTACGACTTTCGAGTGACCACGATTGGCGTGCTGCATTGCGACCACGACTTTCTTCGCGCCTGTCGCAAGGTCCATTGCGCCGCCCATCCCGGGCGTCAGTTTTCCCGGGATCACCCAATTTGCAAGATGCCCTTTCGCATCGACCTCCAATCCCCCCAGAACTGTCATGTCTATGTGACCCCCTCTGATAAGACCGAAACTCATCGCGCTGTCTATTGCCGCAGCGCCGGGCACTGCGGTGACAAATCCTCCTCCTGCGTCGGTCAGATCGGGGTCTTCCATGCCTTCCGGAGGTCGGGCGCCCAAACCAATGACTCCGTTCTCAGACTGAAAGAACACACCAAGATCCGGTGAGACATAGTTTGCCACGAGGCTCGGAAGGCCGATCCCGAGATTGACCAGGGTCGCCGGTTCGATTTCCTGCGCCACGCGACGGGCTATGCTCTCTTTTGCGTCCATCACAGCGCCCTTTCGATCAGATGATCCACCAACGCCGCCGGTGTGCGAACGGAATCCGGCGGGATCATTCCAACAGGAACAATATGCTCCGGCTCCGCAATCACGGTATCTCCTGCCATCGCCATGGTCGGATTAAAATTCTGGGCTGTCAGTGCATATTCCAGATTACCCGCATAGTCAGACTGCCGGGCGGCGATCAGGGCAAAATCCGCCTTGATCGGTTTTTCGACAAGATACGTCACACCGTCGATTTCCAAGGTGTCTTTGCCTTCGGCCACCGGCGTCCCGATACCGGTTGGCGTGATCACCGCGCCCAGGCCGACGCCGGCCGCACGAATACACTCGACCAATGTGCCCTGGGGCACAAGATCAACCTTCAAGTCACCTGCGTTCATCTTCGCCTGGGTTTCTGGGTTCAGACCAATATGAGACGCAATCACATGCGCGAGACACCCCGCCGACACCAGTTTACCGATCCCCCTGCCCGGCATCGCGGTGTCGTTGGCCACAAGAGTCAGGTTCCTTTTTTCGCTTGCCACCAAGGCATCGATCAATCGGTTCGGGGAACCAACGCCCATAAAACCACCGACCATGATGGTCGCCCCATCTGGAATGAGTTCGACTGCCTTGTGAGGCGTTACCGATCGTTTCATCGCAGGCATAGCAACCTCGTAATCAATTGGGCTGGCGGCGAGGAAGGGAGAAAGCCTCGCCGCCAGAAGCGCGCGTCAACGATCAAACAGGACCGGTGTTTCGCGCTTGTAGATACCGTTTTCAGGCTCGTGTCCGATCAGGCGGCGCGCCTGGGCGTGACCGGAAAAGACAGCGGCTTGAATAATGCCAGGCGCGAGACAGTCGCCAATTCCGGTGACATGATCACCCAGGCCCGGGAGTCGCGTCAGTTCGGCAAGCAATGAATCTTGCGGGCGCCTTGCACCTACGGTGATCAGGTGCTTACCCGAAATCGCGGGCATTATTTGCCCGGTATCAGATCTGGCGACCTCAAGTGCCGTCCCAGTCCACCGGCCAACCGTTGTGTTGGGGTACATTTGAACACCAAGTTCGACCATTTCATCAAGCACACGCGGACTTTCCAATGTGTACCCCATCCATTCCGCAATCGACGGAAGCGGGCATACCAGATGGATCTCATGTCCTCTGGCCGCCAGGTGCCCGGCAAGCACATTGCCCATGTAATAATGGTCATCGTCATAAATGACGATTGGGCCGTCGAACTCCGCCCCTGCCATTACGTCATCGGGGGTTACCGCGTTTTCCACAAAACCTTCGATCGGGCTGAATCTTGTCGCGCCAACTCCGTCGTTGCGCCACTTGGCGCCTGTCGCCACGACGATATTGTCCGCTTCAAAGTCGGCGACATCATTCGCGTCGATCTCACTTTCTGCGTAGAGCGAGACATTGCCCATCTGCTGCAACTGATACAGCCGATAGTCCTTGACCCTGCCCCAAGCCGACAACCCCTTGAGGCCGGATTCCTTTGAAACACGCCCCCCGAACTCCGAGGCGCGCTCGGCCACAGTGACCTCATGACCGGCCCTTGCAAGCGTCAGCGCGCACTCAAGCCCCGCGGGGCCGGAGCCGATGATCAGCGTTTTCTCCTTTTGGGGTGCCTGCGGAATGATTTCGGGGTGCCATCCGCGTCGCCATTCCTGACTGATTGTCGGGTTCTGTGTACACATCAGCGGCACAGAATAGGCATCGGAAGAGACGCATACGTTGCAGCCTATGCATTCGCGGATGTCGTCAATCCGACCTTCCTTGATCTTGTTGGGCAGGAATGGGTCGGCGATGGACGGGCGCGACGCGCCGATCAAGTCGAAAACACCCTTTTTGACAAGGCTGACCATGGCATCTGCTGATGTGTAGCGCCCAACCCCAACGACGGGTTTTGTAGTCACCTGCTTGACGTAAGAGGTGTATTTTTCCTGATGGCCCTCATCGTCAAACCTCGAGGTGCCGCTGTCTCGCGGCCAACTGGCGACGTTTACGTCCCAAAGATCGGGTATCTCGGCGAGGCTCTCGATCACCGCCCGAGCTTCGTTGTCGTAAGTGAGTGGGCTGCCAGACTTGAAATCGTGCGCCGGTATCCGCACCGCGACGGCGGCGTCACCCGCGACCGCTTCCATTGTGTCTTCCAAGACCTCGTGCAACAGGCGCAAACGGTTCTCAAACGAGCCACCATATTCATCCGCCCGTTGGTTGTACATCGGGTTCAGGAAGTGCCAGACCAGTGCCGCATCATGGGCCGCATAGACATAAACTATGTCATAGCCCGCCTCCTTGGACCGATACACCGCGCGCCTATGACTGTCGCGGAACGCCTTGATGTCCTCTTTGTCCATCGCCTTGGACTGAATCGGGTTTTGCGGTTTCAAGATCCGCATGGATGATGGCCCGAGAACAGGGGTCCCGGTGTCCATATTGCGCGCCCGGATTCCCGTGTGGGCCAGTTCGACCGCAGTTATCGCACCGTGTTTCTTCACCCGCTCGACCATCAGCGCGTGGGATTTGATATCGGTGTCATCCCAGAACCGTTCCATCGGCAGGTTGGAGATATCCGAGGTCGGGTCGATCTCTGCCACCTGCATTGAGATCACACCCCACCCGCCTTCGGCCTTCATTTCCCGCATCCCAATAGAGCCGTTTGGCATCAAAGGACTGTGCCCCGTGGCGTGCGGGACAGAGTAAAAACGGTTCGGCGCCGTTACCGGTCCGATCTGAACCGGTTCAAAAAGGATGTCATAGCGCGGGTCACGCTTGTGGGCACCGCCGTCCATCCTACGTTCCTCCTGACTTGATCGTACCGTCAGCAACCCAGCCGTCGAAGATTTCCAGCGCCTTGTCGACAAACGGGCGATCATTGATATGGCAGTCGAGTTCGGTAAACAGGATTGGGTCCGTCATCTGCACACGCATCTCATCGCAGAATTCGGCAAAGGCGTCGGGATCGTGGGCTTCCTGCCCCTCGCGATCCCACTCCTCGATCCCCTGATTGGTCAGGATCACATGGGCCGGGGTGTCGGACGACTTGATGCGTTTCGCCATCTCGCGCGCGGTTTCGCGGCGCTCTTCAGCGTTCAGCCCGGACGATTTTATCAACCGATTATGAGCATGGAACGGGCGATCCCTATACTGGGCCGGGATTTCCTGCCAGCCAGCGAAGTCGATCAAATCGAGGCAACCGGGTGCGATGATTTGCGGAATGCCAGCGCGACCCGCATTGAGCATCCGATCGTCACCTCCGTTGATGACAGATCCGGCCAGGAGGTTGCCAAGCTCCGGCAGCGCAAAATCCATCACACACCCAAAGCCCCCGTCGCGCGCAATGCTTTCGTAGGCCATCCCACCCATGCCCGTGGCGTGGAAAATCGCAACTTCAAAACCTCTGCTCTCCAGTTCGGGCTTCAGGGCCTTCATGTATTTCAGACAGGAAGACCCGAGCGAAGTCATCCCGACCGTCGGTCGTTCATTGCTGGGCGGTTCAACCGCGCGGGCGGCTCCCAGAACGGCGCCAGCGGCCTGGCTCAAGGATGACTTGCAGACGGAATTCAGGCCATATAGCCCGCCCGCCCAAAGGATCATCTGGATATCCGCCGACAGTCGTTGCGGCTCGATCAGGGGAGAAAAGGACACGGTCGACACGACATATTTCGGAACCCCGAGCGGTAGTGCCTGACAGATATCCAGGGCCGCATCGGTTCCCATGGTTCCGCCAAGGATGACCACGCCGTCGAACAGGCCGTCATCGAAGAGCTTGCGAGCCAAGGTACTGCCCCCCTTGGCCATGATTTGCATCGCGGTGTTCTCATCGCCACTGTCAATGGCGGCCTGAATCGAACTACCGCCAGCCTCAGCCACATCGTGTTTGGAATAATCGGTTGGCCTTTCCGGATCGCCCAGAACCGAAATGTCCATGCTGAGCGCGCTACCACCTATCGCTCGGATCCGTTCGACCATATAGTCGAGTTCGTCGTTTTTGGTGTCGTAGGTGCCCACGACCAGAATCGTCTTTTCGGACATTTGTTATCCTCCCTGTTGTGCTTTTGGCTCAGCTGCGCATGATCTCGCCCTTTGGATCGTAGAATGGCCCAAGCCGCGCTTCGATCGGGTACATCTGCCCGGCGATCTGAACCTCGAAACCGCCTTCGTCGATCCAGGCTTTGGGCGCGCCGCCTTCCTTTTCGAGGGTGGCCAATCCGACCATGGCCCCCAGCCGGAAACCCCAGTCGCCCGAGGTGACATGGCCCACAATCTCGCCCCCCTTCCAGATCGGCTCGTTGTGGATCAGGTAGGGTCCATCTTCCGCGGTCAGCCCCGGCACTTTGACCGAAACCATGCGGTGTTTGTAAGCCGGGCCTTCTTCTTCCTTCTGTTGTGCAAGGCGAGCCTTGCCCAGGAAATTGTCTTCCTTGTCGAGCTTCACAGCAAAGCCGAGACCTGTCTCATAGGGCGTATCCTCTTCGGCAATATCATGGCCGAAATGGCGGAAACCCTTTTCAAGACGGCAGGAGTTCATTGCAAACATGCCCATATGGCGCAGCCCGTGAGGCGCGCCAGCCACAAGCAAGGCCTCATAGACGCCAACCGTGAACTCGGTCGGGAACATCATCTCGAAACCAAGCTCGCCCAAGAACGACCGGCGGATCACCCAACCTCGCGCATATGCGACGTCCATCGCGCGCGCCGCGCCGAACGGGAAGGCCTCGTTCGACACATCATCAGTACTCAGCGATTGCAGGATCTCCCGCGATTTGGGTCCATGCAACGTCAGCAGGCAATAGGCCGAGGTCGCATCGAAGACTTCGAAATTCCATGATGGATCGGCATGGGCCTTGATCCAGTATTGGTCCCGTATCTGGCTTGGATGACCGGTCACCACCATGAAGCTTTGCGGTGCGATACGTGTGACGGTCACATCCGCCTCGATCCCGCCATTGCTGTTGAGGAACTGCGTGTAGACAGAGTTGCCGACATCGACATCCATCTGCGCTCCGCACACATGATTTAACGCGCGCGCCGCATCCGGCCCTTGCACCAGAATCTTCGCATACATCGACTGGTCCAGGATCACAGCCGCATCGCGCGCCGCGAGGCATTCTTGCTTGACCTGCTCTGACCAGGGCTTCCAACCGAGCGATGGGCTATCCGGCCAAGTCGGGTTCCCGGCATCATAATACATCGGAACTTCCCAACCGATACGTTCGGCCATGACTGCGCCAGCTTCCTTAAACTCGCGATGCAGCGGAACCCTGCGCACGCCACGGGCTGAATTGACTTGTCGACCCGCCCAGGCAATGCCGTAGTGGAAGCCGACACTTTCGGCCGCACGTTCCTGATTGTAGCGGGTGTTGGCTTGGAAGGGATGCGCCCGGGCGGCCAAGAGAGGCCCCATGGACCGCGACGGCATGCCCTCGATCATCCATTCGGCCATTGTAAGGCCAGCACCGCCCGAGTTCAGGATGCCGTTTGAATTCATGCCTGTTGCAAGGAACACGCCCTGCAACTCCGGCGCCGGCCCCATATAGGGACGGCCATCCGGTGTGAAACTCTCCGGACCGCAAAAAAAGGTCTGGATCCCCATATTCTCCAGCGACGGCATCCGCGCGAACATGCGCATCAGGTCCTCCTCGACATGCTCCATGTCGAAAGGAAGCTCGTCGAACTCGAAGTCTTCCGGGATACCATCCTGTGCCCAAGCCTTGCCCTGCGCTTCGAACCCACCAATCAGGATTTTGCCCGCGTCCTCTTTCCAATAGTTCCGCTCTTCAATGATGTTTAGGATCGGCTGGTCAGATGTCAGGCCGTCGACTGGTTCCGTCACGATGTAGAAATGCTCGGCCGCATGGAGGGGAACCGTGATGCCATGTGCCTTACCGAAGAGGTGAGACCACATCCCCCCGGCCAGCAACACCTGTTTCGTCGCGATGGTGCCCCTGTCGGTCGCAACACCCGCGACCTTGCCGTTACGAATTTCGAGGTTCTCGACTTTGGTTTCCTCAAAAACCTGAGCGCCCTTTTGACGGGCGCCCTTGGACAGAGCAACGGTCACATCCAGTGGATTTACCTGGCCGTTGGACGGCACAAACAAGCCCGATTTCACATCGTCGATGACGAGGGCGGGCCAGTACTCTTTCACCTCCTGAGGCGAGAGCACTTGGCTTGGGATGCCCATCCGTGCCGCATGGTCATGCTGACGTAAAAGTTGCTCGTGCCGAACATCGCTGAGCGAAATGTTGATCGTGCCGTTCTGCTTGTAACCCGTGCCTTGCCCAGTTTCCTCTTCGAGATCACGAAACAGGCGCGCAGTGTATTTGCCCAGCTCCGTCTGCGAATTGCTGTCGCGCAATTGGCCCACGATACCCGCCGCGTGCCAAGTCGTACCACTTGCGATCTTGCGCCGCTCGATCAACACAGCAGGCACACCGCGATGGGCAAGGTGGTAAAGCGTCGACATGCCGATGATGCCGCCGCCGATGATCACGACCGGAGCCGATTGCGGAAGGGGTTTGCTCATAGTGATTTCTCCGTCAGGCTGCCGCCAAGCCGATATCGAGCGCGAAGAGGACTTGCCTCACGTCATCTGCGGTCAATACCAATGGTGGGGACAAAATGAGATTGGGACCCGATACGCGGACCATCACGCCATTGGCGTGGGTTGTGTCGAAGACCTGCTTGATCCGCGCCGCGTCCAAAGGTTTTTTCTTTTCGCGGTCAGACACCAGCTCAAGTGCATTCATCAGGCCTTCACCACCGCGCACGTCGCCGACTATCTCATGCTTGGCTTTCAGGGCCTCGAGACCCGCCATCATTTCTTTCCCCCGCGCAGCGGCGTTGTCCTTGACATTCAGGCGCTGGATTTCCTTCAGGCAGGCGATGGCTGCCGCGGCCCCGACCGGATGTCCGGAATAGGTGTAGCCGCTGGCGATATTGGCTTTGCCGGTGTCATCCTTTTCAAAGGCTTCGGTCAGGTGGTCGGCGATCATGACCGCGCCGAATGGGAAATAACCGTTAGTAATCGCCTTGGCGGTCACTGCGAAATCCGGCTTTACCCCCCAATGGCGAGAACCGGACCAAGACCCGGTCCGCCCATAGGCGGTGATCACCTCATCCGCGATCAAAAGGATACCGTTGCGGTCGCAGATATCCCGCACGCCGGGCATGAAACTTTCATGAGGGGGGATCACGCCCCCCGCCCCAAGAACCGGCTCCATGATGAAAGCGGCAATGGTCTCGGCCCCCTGAAATGCGATCTCATCTTCCAGGGCCGAAAGGCAAAGTTGAGCGAGCCGCTCTGGGTCAGTCTCGTTGAACGGGTTGCGATAGGTGTAGGGGGCCGGAATGTGAAAGCAGCCAGGCAGCAACGGTTCGTACTGCTTGCGGAAATTCGAGTTGCCATTGACGGAGGCACCGCCGGTGTGGGTGCCGTGGTAGCCCTTTTTGAGGCTCAAATACTTGGTCCGGCCCGCCTCGCCGCGGACTTTGTGATACTGCCGCGCAAGGCGCAGAGCGATCTCGATGCCGTCCGAGCCGCCTGAGGTAAAGAACGCACGGCTCAACCCATCGGGTTCGAAAAACTCCTGCAACATGTAGCTGAGTTCGATCACCGCATCGTTGGAGGTCCCTCGAAAGGTCGAGTAATAGGGCAGTTGCTCAAGCTGCGCGGCAATCGCCTTCTTCACCGGGTCGCAGGAGTACCCAAGGTTCACGTTCCAGAGCCCGCCCACCGCGTCGATGGTCTCGTTGCCGTCTACATCGACGATGCGCACGCCCTTGCCGCCGGTGATGATCTTGGGAGGATTGGCCAGACTGTCGGCAGGATGTGCCATCGGGTGCCACATGTAACGGGCGTTGTTTTCTTTCAGAAAATTGTCGTCCTTCATCCTGCTATCCTCTCTTCCAGCCCAAGCGGGCGTTCGGCCTCAGCAAAGCTCTGCCCCGGGTTCATCACATCAAAATGCACGGTGGTCATGCCGACGGCCCGCGCGCCATCAATGCCGCGGCGCTGATCGTCCTCAAAGACGCAGCCCTCTGCCGGCAAACCAAGCCTGCCGACAAGGCTTTCATAGGCGGCGGGTTTCAGCGTCTCAGTGTGATCATGCGTCGCGGAGTGCGTTTTCGAGATGACACCACCAATATCCAGAACCAGGGATTTTGCGCGATCGGAACTCATCTGCGGCCCTCGAAACCGCTTCGAGACCGCTCAGTATTGCTCAGAAAGCCAACGGCGATTCGCGAATTTGAATATCTTGCGCGATCATGATGTGGGGCCCTGCAGGCCTTTCTCCCTGAGATTTGGCGCAAACCCAAAAATCCCCCGGAGAACAAAAAACTAGGTTTTGCAACGAGTTCCATGTGTCTGCCGGCTCCTCTCACTGCATTTGAGCTGCGTGTGACCGACGATTTGCGCGTCGATGACCTTTCTCCATCGTTGACAGAAGTTCATTTCTAGATCAATCTATTTTACACCGATGGTGCAAATAGTGTACCTCTGACAGGGAGACTAGAATGAAAAAGACACTGATCGCTGTTGCCGCAGCGCTCGCGGCGCTGACGCCGGGACTTGCCGTGGCTGAGTATCCTGAGAAGCCGGTTGAGTTTGTGGTGCCGTGGCCTCCGGGTGACGCAGAGGACGTACTGACGCGGATGATCGCGGAAGACTTCCAAACCAAATACGGCGTGCCGGCAGCTGTGGTGAACAAGCCAGGTGGCGGCGGTGGCCCTTTCCCGGGCGCTGTCGAAGTCGCAAAGGCACCGGCTGACGGGTACACCGTCGGGTCGTTCATTCTCGCCGTGCCGGTCATCGGCCCCAATATCGGAATTCCAGAATTGAACCCGAACCCGTTTGAGCCACTGGGTGCGTTTCTGACCTATCCGTTTGTGATCGTGTCGAGCAAGAATTCTCCCTACTCCAGCATCGACGAGCTTGCCGCCCATGCGCAGGACAATGACGTTGTGCTCGGCCATTTTGGGGCGCCGCTGATCCCGACAAAGGTGACCTTTGCGCTGGCACAGCAAAAAGGCTTTTCCTTCGCTGCGGACGCTGCGTTTGACATTCTTGACTGCAACTCCCTGGCTTCTGGCGATGTAGATGTCATGAACACCACACTGCAGTTGGTTTTGCCCTGTCTCGATGACATCAACGTTCTGGCGTCCATCGGGGGTGAACGCATCGGTCTGACACCGGAGACGCCGACCGTCGGCGAGCTGGATCCGAGCCTGACCCTGTCTTTGTGGAACGGCCTCTTCGTGCACAAGGACACGCCAGCCGATGTGCGCGAGAAAATCATCGCGGTTGCTCAGGAGACTATGGCGTCCGAACGGGCGCAGGACTTCATGGCGAAGACGGGTGCACTTGTGTACTGGCAAAATGCCGAGGATACGGCCGCACAGATTGAAGCGGATGCCGAGGCACTGGCCAATATCAACGCGATGCTGGAGTGATCTGGACATCCTCAGGCACTACGGCGGGCTGACCGGCCCGCCGCATCACGATGTCGGCCAGGGCCTAGGGAGGGGCAGATGATCAAAGCACAAACACTACAGGACCTGTTCAAACGCTATCGCCGGCCCGGCGATTTGTTTTACAGCTGCGTTTGCCTCGCCTTCAGCCTGTTTCTGGCCGTCAACCTGTCGTCCCAGACAACCTGGGCCTCGGGTACCAAGCTTCTGGCACAACCGGCATTCTGGCCCTATGCGGCAGTGATCACGATGGTGGGCTGTTCCACCTTGCACCTGATTTCCAGTTTCGTGTCACCAAAGCTCGATGGACGCTGGCAAGAGATCGGGTTCTGGTTCAAATCGGTCGAATTTGCCGGGTGGTTCATGATCTATGTGATCATCGTCCCGCAGCTTGGGTACTTTCCAACCACGATCATCTTCTCGGTCGCATTGTCGTATCGCCTCGGCTATCGCAGCACTAAGTTCCTGGGCTCCGCCGCACTTTTCGGCGCGGTTGTTGTCATCGTTTTCAAGTCATTCCTGCAAGTGAAGGTGCCGGGGGGCGCTGTCTACGAATATCTCCCGAACGGGCTTCGCTCATTCTTCCTGACGTATCTCTAGGAGCGCAAGCATGGAAACCTTCTTCTCAGGTGTCGAGCTTCTCATGCGTTGGGACGTCGTTCTTGCGCTTTTTGTTGGCTCTATCGGCGGCGTGATCATCGGCGCAATTCCAGGTGTTGGGGCAGCGGTGGCTATTGCGATCCTGCTTCCGGCGACGTTCTCACTCGACCCGATTGTCGGCCTCACAATGCTGCTCGGAATTTATGGATCGTCGATGTATGGCGGCGCCTTGCCCGCGATCCTGATCAACACGCCTGGCACAGCGGTCAATGCGCTGACCACCTATGACGGCTATCCCATGACCAAACGCGGTCAGGCCCGTCGTGCGCTTGCGCTGGCCTACTCTGCGTCATTCTGGGGCGGGATGTTCGGCATCCTCTGTCTGATCTTCCTTTCGCCAGTTCTCGCTCTTGTTGCCCCGCATTTCGGCAGCCGGGAGATATTCCTCGCCGCTCTTCTCGGCATCATTCTTGTCGTGCTAGCCCACCGTGGTCAGGTTTTCGCAGCCGGTGGTCTGGCTGGCTTCGGGATCTTGCTCCATACCGTTGGACTGGACGTCAAATACAATCAACGCATGACGTTCGAGCAAACCTGGCTCACCGGCGGATTCGATCTGATCGTCGTCGTGCTTGGGCTATTCGCACTGTCACAGGCGTTCCTGCTTTTGACCGACAAGGACAGCGCACCCCACCCTCAGCCCGTCGAGGGCTCTCTTGCCAATGCCATGAAGGAAACCTGGCTCTACAAGCGCGTCGCGACTGTCGCTGGTGGGTTTGGTGTTCTGATGGGTATGATCCCAGGGGTCGGCGAATTCACCGCGCAGTTCATGTCCTATACCTATGCCCGGAAGACTTCCAAAACGCCCGATGATTTCGGTGACGGCGCTCCGGAGGGCCTGATCGCGTCGGAGGCCGCCAACAACGCGGTGCCAGCGGCAGCCATGATCCCGCTTCTGGCCCTTGGCATCCCCGGCGAAGCGCTCACTGCCATGATGCTGTCGGTCTTTTATGTGCATAACGTGATCCCCGGACCGCAGCTCTTCCAGAGTCAGCTCGATTTCGTCTACGCGCTCTACGTGGCGATGATCCTGCTCAACGTCATCGTGATCATCTTCCTGATCTTCTCGACCAACCTGCTGACGAAGATCATCCAGGTGCCCACGCGTTTCCTTGGCATGATCATCCTGACGCTGAGCTTTGTCGGGGTCTACAGTCTGCGAAACTCCGTTGTCGATTGCGCCATCGCGGCTGGCTTCGGCATTTTGGGGCTGGTCCTGAAACGGTTGAACTTGCCCATCGTGCCGATCGTCCTCGGCATGGTGCTGGGCGGCATCATGGAGGTCAAACTACGCTCGGCCATGATCCGAGTGAAAGATCCGCTTGATTTCGTCGACCGCCCGATCGCCGCCATGCTCGCAGCAACGATCGTTCTGGTAACCGTCCTGCATATCCGCACGTTGCGCAAAGAGCATAATGCGCGGTTGGCAGAATCCGAGATCGATCACGAAATGCACGACACGCAGCAAAGGTAATTCGCCGTGACGGACCAGTCTCAAATTGATGCGCTACGCGACAAGCCAATCCCGCCGCAGAACCTTCTGATCGACGGGGAATTGTGCCAAAGCGCCTCTGGGGCGACAGATGACGTCATATCGCCGCTGAACGGAGCGTTGCTGACCACGACCCCGGCAGGCACCAGGGAAGATACCGAACGGGCGATACAAGCGGCGCGCCGGGCGTTTGATGATAAGCGCTGGCGCGGGATGCCGCCTGCGGCCCGGAAAAAGATCATGCTCAGATGGGCGGACTTGCTGGAAGAAAATATGCTGGACTTGGCCGTCCTGGGTGTTCGCAACAACGGCACCGAGATTGGTATGGCCCTGAAAGCCGAACCTGGCTCAGCCATTGCTACGATCCGCTTTTATGCAGAGGCCATCGACAAAGTTTATGGCGAGATTGCCCCAACAGCCGATGACGTTATGGGGCTGATCCACAAGGAAGCTGTTGGCGTGGTGGCCGCAATCATCCCCTGGAACTTCCCGTTGATGATCGGTGCCTGGAAACTGGGCCCTGCCCTCGCCGCAGGCAACTCCGTTGTCTTGAAACCGTCGGAAACAGCGTCGCTTTCTCTGATCCGTATGGCGGAACTGGCGCTTGAGGCCGGTCTGCCCCCCGGTGTGCTCAACGTCGTGACGGGCGAAGGGAAAATCGTCGGCGAGACGCTGTCGCATTCCATGGATGTCGACGTGATCGTGTTCACTGGTTCCGGCGCAACCGGTCGTAGGCTTTTGCAGGCCTCAGCCGCGTCGAACATGAAGCGCTGCTATCTCGAACTGGGTGGCAAGTCGGCGAATGTCGTCTTTGCAGACACAAAGAACCTGTCTGAGGCCGCAGCCGTCAGCGCCGCAGGTATCTTCCGCAACTCGGGGCAGGTCTGTGTGGCTGGGTCGCGCTTGCTGGTCGAACGCTCCATCCATGATGACTTCGTCGCGGAGTTGGCAAAGGCCGCGGCGGCCATACGAGTAGGCGATCCGCTTGATCTAACGACACAGGCTGGCGCAGTGAACAACCCCACTCAACTGGCGCAAAATCTTGCTTTCGTTGAAACGGCACAGGCCGAGGGCGGCACGCTCTATCATGGCGGCAATCAGATCCTCCAAGACACCGGCGGGTACTTCATGGAGCCCACGATCATCACCGATGTGGCAGAGGACCATACCGTTGCGCAGAAAGAAGTGTTCGGCCCGGTGCTGGCAGTCACGCCATTTGAAGATGAAGGCGACGCCATACGGCTCGCCAACAGCACCGACTATGGGCTTGCAGGCGGTGTCTGGACGTCAGACCTCTCTCGCGCTCATCGCATGGTGCGCGAAATGCGCACGGGCGTGGTACATGTGAACACCTATGGTGGTCCCGATGTCACCGTTCCCATGGGTGGCGTTAAGCAGTCAGGCAACGGGCACGACAAGTCCCTGCACGCATTCGAAAAGTACTTCGACCTCAAGACGGCGTGGTTCAAACTCTGACGTTCAGGAGGGGTCTTTGAATAAGATCAACAGTTCCATCGCACCGGATTTCCCTGTTGGCAAGGCAACACGCCCAATATCGTGCGCGTTCATCCTCGTCCCGGGCTTCAGTTTCTTAGACCTTGCCGCTGCAGTTGCACCGCTTGCCGCGACCAATCGGATATGCGGACGGACGGTCTATGACTACAACGTGTACTCCGTTCACGGAGGACCGGTGGAAAGCGCCAATGGCAGCCTGAGTTCGGTGGATGGTGCGTTGGCGGACATTCGCAGCGACGCGCGGTGTTTCATTCTCTCATTCGACGACCCATGGGCTCACATCGACACGGCACTTTCGAATTGGCTGCGCCACCGGGAACGCCATGAAAACGCGCTGTTGGGCTGCATCGGGACCTCAGCGGTTGCTGTTATCGAAGCGGGAGTCCTGCGGCGGCGCCCTTTTACGGTGCATTGGAGCATTCAGGCAGCTTTCGAGGAACGGTACCCGGACTTGGTTCGGGCTTCGTCGATTTTCACAGAAGTCTCAGGGCTTGTGACTTGTGCGGGCGGCCAATCCACATCTGATATGATGATGTCCTTGGTCGCTCGGGATACGCATGACCGTGTGTCCTTGAAGGTCGCAGATTTCCTGCTCGGGCAGGCTCCTCGCCCTCCTGACACGCCACAAAGGCTCAGCGCATCGGTTCGGTACAACACACGCAACCCAATGTTCCTGTCGGTGGTTCAGGCCATTGATGAGAACCGGATCGAAGGGCTGACCGTGGACGAACTTGTCGAACGATTTGGGATATCGCGCCGCCAGATCGAACGGACGTTCAACAGCATCACGGGGATGCCACCAACGCAATTCATCAAGCGCAAGCGGCTCGAGAAGGCACGCGATCTTCTGAACCAAACAAACATGTCCGTGATGGATGTCGCGATTGCAACAGGGTTTGGATCGGTCGCGAATTTCTCCAAATCCTTCACTCGGCAATATGGGGTGCGCCCGTCTCAATGCATCAAGAGTCAGTTTTCAGCGGACGCAGTCACGAACAGGACGCAATAAAATACATGACCCAGTTTCACGCAACACGCTCAGACGCAGAGTTGATCTCGGCCAGGGAACGCCTCCTCGGCCCAAAGATGAGCACGTTTTATGAAGAACCCGTGCATTTGGTGAAGGGTGACGGAGTTTGGGTCTGGGATGCGCAGGGCCGCAAATATCTCGATTGTTACAACAACGTGCCGCATGTGGGTCATTGCCACCCCAAAGTGGTTGAGGCCATTTGCCGACAGGCGGCGAAACTGAACACACACACACGATACCTTCACGAAGGCATTATTCGATATGTCGAAAAACTGACTGCGACTTTCGATGAACCTCTGAAGACAGCGATCATGACCTGCACTGGGTCAGAGGCCAACGACATCGCACTCAGAATGGCTGAAGCGATGACCGGCAAACGGGGTGTGATCGCGACTGACCACACGTACCATGGCAATACCACCGTCGTGGCGCAGCTCTCGATGACCAATCGCCCAGGCACCGGGGATGGCAGCCATGTACGCCATGTGCCCGCGCCGGACAGCTACCGTCCCTTGGGAGGAGAGGCAGGCGACGCGCATGCCCGCGCTTTCGCACAGGCGATTCAGGCGCAAATCGACGATCTTGAGACCAGCGGCCATGGCTTTTCGGCACTGATCATTTGCCCCTACTTCGCCAACGAAGGTTTCCCTGATCTCGCACGCGGCTTTCTTGATCCAGCCATCGAGGTTGTGCGCCGGGCAGGCGGGATCATCATCGCGGACGAAGTGCAGCCGGGCTTTGGCCGGATCGGCAGCCATATGTGGGGCCATCAACGCATCGGTATGACGCCGGATGTGGTCACCTTGGGCAAGCCCATGGGCAATGGGCACCCCGTTGCGGGTGTGGTTACCTCGATGGACGTGATGGCGAAGTTTCGCAACTCCTTCCGGTACTTCAACACGTTTGGCGGCAACCCGGTCTCCTGCGCTGCAGCCGAAGCGGTATTGGATGTGCTCGAAGAAGAAGGATTGGTCGCACAGGCACATGATGTGGGGGCTTATGCCTGCAAGCGGCTGCACAAACTGGCCGAACGTCATATCTGCATCGGCGACGTGCGCGGATCCGGCCTGTTTTTTGGGGCCGAGATGGTTCTGGACCGCGAGACAAAAGAGCCAGCCACCGCCTTTACCAAACGGCTGGTCAACGAGATGCGCCAAGAAGGCGTTTTGATCAACTTCCTTGGCATCAACTACAACGTTCTCAAAATCCGCCCAAGCATGCAGTTTACGCGCGAGAATGCCAATCTTCTGATCCACACGCTTGATCGAGTTTTGAGCCGGGTGGAGTTACACCCGTGATCGAAGCGACGGCACAAAATGCCCTTTCATCCTGGGGTCTCGACGGCGCGCATCTCTCACTTGTTGCGCAACGGGAGAATATTGTCTTTCGAGTGAAACACGCCGGGGCGCAATATGCGCTGCGCCTGCATCGCCCGGGATATCAATCGGTTCAGATGATGAAATCTGAGTTGGGTTGGATGCAGCATCTGGGGGCGGAGGGTTTGAACGTTCCCGCTCCACTGCCCTCAGACAACGGAGCATTGCTGAGAGCGGTCGGCGGATATCAGGCGGACCTTCTGACTTGGCTCAGCGGAACCCCAATGGGAGAAACGGGCAAGCCGCTGGATCTTCCTGACCGGATTGGGACCTTCCGGCGGGTAGGCCGCCTGATGGCCCGGGTTCACCAGGTTTCAGACGATTGGGACCTGCCCGAGGGTTTTGAGCGGAAGTCTTGGGACATCGACGGTCTCTTGGGCGACGCTCCACTCTGGGACCGCTTCTGGGACAACCCCGGCTTGAGTGACACAGAGCGCGCCCGTGTCATGGCGGCGCGGGACGGTCTGCGGGCCGAACTCTCAGATGACGGTTTGGATTTGGGCCTCATCCACGCGGATATGTTGCGCGAAAACATTATGATCGACGGGGATAACTTGGGTCTGATTGACTTTGACGATAGCGGTTTTGGGTTCAGGCTGTTCGATGTTGCAACGGCTTTGTTCAAAAACCGCACAGAACCGGATTTCGGTGACTTGCAAACAGCGTTTCTGAATGGCTACCGCGACGTGCGACCGCTCGACACGACCTTGTTGCCGCAATTCATGCTCGTGCGTGCGTTGTCGTATCTGGGCTGGATCATCACTCGCATGGATGAGCCAGGCGCAAAGGCACGTCAGAAGCGCTTTTTGTCCTCATCACTGCCGATGGTGGATGCCTACCTTGAAGGGATCGGACCAGTTTCGCGAGGTAAGGCTAACCATCGAGACGACGGTTCCGGCTCAATCCCACCGCTTGGCTATTGAAGAGTGTAAGCATCACCCTCGCGACCGCAAGTCTCTCCTTGCTTGCGAGGTGCCTTGGGGATGGTGTGTGAACCACACCCATTGTTCAAAGCATCATCTTTGAGCGTTCAAAAGTCGACAAACGGCATTTCAGGTGATTGCTAACCCAACAGACGAGCGTTTTCCGGGTCGTATTGGACGGTCGGGTGCCTTTTGGCTCCAAAAGGCTCGCCCAGAATACTGACATCGCAGTCTTCACCCATTGCAAGGACCCCGCGTTTCACAAAGCCCAATGCAAGCGTTTTACCTGTCCGGGCGCCGTAAGTTCCGGACGTGACATAGCCTATGACCGCCCGGTTTTTCAGTATCGGCTCGGACGCCAGCGGCAAGGGAGAGGGGTCCGTGATTTCCAGACCGACCCATTCCCATTCGGATGCTTCTGCGGTCTGTTCAAGCAGGGCTTCACGGCCCAGAAATGCGCCTTTTTGCGGCCTGGCGAAGGATTGCAGCCCAGCGTCGAAAAGCGTGTATTCGGTTCCGATGTCCGATCCCCAACCGTGGTACCCCTTTTCGATACGCATCGCGTTCAATGCGTAAGAGCCGAATTGCCCGATCCCGAATTTCGCCCCCTGATCCATGATCGCCCGATAGAGCTCAGGCAGGTCGGCGCTGGATGCGTGCAATTCCCATCCCAGCTCTCCCACATAGGAAACCCGCATCGCGATCACATCGATGCCGGCGACCCTGATTTCGACGACGGACATCCAAGGGGCCGCGGCGGCCGACAGATCAGCCTCGGACAGCGGGGCCAGTACGTCGCGCGATCTTGGACCCATCACCATCAGGCATCCGTCTTTGGGGTGGCCCACGGAAAGGGTGACACCCTCGCCGGGCAACGCGGCGTTCAGCCAGTCGAAATCCCGCAAGTTCGCCAGCGTTGGCCCGCAGAGCAGGAACCGGTCATGCGAAAGCCGGGCAATTGTCGCCTCGGACCAGATGCGGCCCTTGGGGGTCAGCATGTAGCCTAGCTTGATGCGGTCGGGGTGTGGCATCGCCCCGCAAAACAGGTGATCCAGATAGGCCTCGGCCCCGTGCCCTTCGACGGTGAATTTGGTGAACCCCCCGTGATCCATCACGCCGACGGATTGAGCGACCGTCAGGCATTCGTTGCGCACAGCGGCGTGCCAGGGCTCTTCGTGAAAGCTCAATTCTCCGGTGTCGGGCGTTTCATCGGTTTCGAACCAGAAGGCCCGCTCCCATCCGCCGATTTGGCCCATGACCGCACCAGTTTGTTTGAGTTGGGCATACAGGGGAGTGCGTTGCAGCGGTCGTCCGGACGCCATGTTCCGGTGCGGATAGGGAATGGCATATTGCAGATCGTAGTGCTCGGACGCACGGGCATGGGCATAGTCGGGTGTCGCCCAATTTCCAAAGCGGCGCGGGTCCCAGGCCGCAAGGTCCCATTCGGTCTCACCTTCGGTGATCCATTCGGCCATCGCCTTGCCGATGGCAGCGGAATGGGTGATGCCGATCTGGACACCTGTGGCGTGGTAGAAATTGGGCGCCCCTGCCGCCGGGCCGACAAGCGGTAAGGCATCGGGCGCATAGGCAATCGGGCCGTTGACGAACCGCTGCGCGCCCGCCTGCGCCAACAGTGGAACATGCATGATCGTATCCTCAAGGACTTCGAGAATATCCTCGACACTGTCCGAGAAAAGCTGATGCGCGAAATCGTCGGGCGGGCCGCTTTCTGACCAAGCGGGCCGTCCGGCATGGGCGTAGGAGCCCAGCAAAAAGGCGTTGCGCTCACGCCGCAAGTAAAAACGGATATCCGGGTCGCGCACCAGAGGGAACAGGTCGGGGTGTTCTTCGAGCGCCACCAGAGGTTCCGTTACCAGATATTGATGTTCCAGCGTCACCACGGGTGTTTGCAGCCCGGCCATCTCTGCGACTTTCGCACCATAGAACCCGGCTGCATTGATCACGATTTCCGCCGTGATGCATCCGTCAGTGGTTGAAACCTCCCACTCGCCGCCGGGCTTTCGCGTTATGCCGGTCACCGGAGTAAATCGCCGGATCTGGGCGCCCAGATCGCGCGCGCCCTTGGCAAGCGCCTGTGTCAACTGGCTGGGGTCGATATCGCCCTCATAAGGGTCCATGATTCCGCCCAGAACGGTATCGTCGGGCGACCAGAACGGGTGCATGGCATCCATCTCACCGGGGCTCAGCCTGTGCAAGTCGAACCCGGCGCTCTGGGCCACGCCTTCGATATGGCCAAACAGGTCCATTCGCTCCGGCGTATGCGCGGGCCAGAAGGCGCCGGTGTGACGATAGGTGATGGGACTGTCCACCTTGTCGGCGAGATCCTTGTAAAGCCGCCAGCCGTAATTTCCGGCCCTCATCCCCAGCCACGAGGTCGCATAGATCGGGATGTTGCCCGCCGCGTGCCAGGTCGATCCGCTTGTCAGCTCGTCCCTTTCCAGCAGAACGGTGTCCGTCACACCTGCCAAGGCGAGATGATACAGGATCGAGCATCCCACGGCACCACCGCCAATCACAACGACACGCTTATGGGTATTCATTCCGGGTCCTTTGGAAGCTTGATGTCGAACGCTGCGCGAATGGCCCTCTCGCGGTCCTTAGACAGGTGAGTTGGGGGCTCGGCCGTCATCTCGGCCACCCTGGCCCGCGCCCGATCCATCAGCGCCGGGCTGCCCGCATCCTGCCAGTCCTGAACACTTTGCCTGTTGGCCAGCGACGGGTAGACGTATTCGCTTTTCATCCGTGCCAGCGTCTGCGCCTCACCCAGATAGTGACCCGGCCCGCAGGCGACGGTCTCAATCATCTCGAGATCAAGCGCATCGTCTGCCAGTTCCACCCCGCGAACGGAGCGCAAGATCGCGCCGCACATGTCATCGTCAATCACCAGCGCCTCGGGCGAGGCAACCATCAGCGACCCGAGCATCCCAACGCTAAGGTTGATCATGTCGGCTCCGGCTTGTGCAGCCAGGGCAACGGTGTAGCCCTTTTCATACCCGGCCTGCGCATCTGGCACCTTTGAATCCGTCATCCCAGCGGACACGGTCGAGGGAAGCCCAAGGTTCAGCAGCAACTGCGCAGCGGCCGCGTTGGCAACCGCCGCCTCGCCGCTGCCGCCGGTCATCGCCCCCGTGCGCAGATCACTGATGAAAGGCATGAAGGCGAGGATTGTGGGGAATCCGGGATGCAACAGATTGGCGACGATCAATCCCGCCAGGGCCTCGGCAAGCCCCTGCGCTAACGCCCCGGCCAGCGTCACTGGGCTGGTCGCACCTGCCTGCGCCGCTGTGCAGATTTGCAACGGCATCCCGGCGCCGATGGCGGCTTTCATGATCTCGATGCCCTCGGGCGCAAACCTCAGGGGCGAAACCGCATGCACGATGATCCCCATGCAAAACGGCTGACGCCGGAACGCGCCCTCCTGCCCCAGTGCAATATCGAACATCGCCGCAACGCGGTCGACATGATGCGCGTTGTCGAAACTCACGCCGATTGGCTTGGGACACGCCTTTAGACAGGCAAAGGCTGTATTTGCATCGAGGTCCCAAGGCGTCTCCATATCCCGAGCCACAATGGGCCGAACCCCATAGTGGACGTTTTCCGCGCGCCCGACGATCTGCATAAGCTGGTAGAGATCCGCCAGATGCGCCTGCCGAAACCCGCCCGCACCGTTCGGCACTTCTACGGCGGCACCGCCCGTGCCGATGTGAACCTGTCCGCCACCGATGGTTAGGCCGAAATCTTCCTCAAATCCCGGAATGTTCACGCGCTGCATCGCCGTCGCAATGGCGTGTTCCACCATGGCTCGGGGAAAGCACAAGCGACCGTCGTCCCGCATCCTTGCACCCGCCGCGACGGCCAGATCAGCGATATCCGCAGGGCAATCGGCCATGCCGACGGTTTCGAGAATCGCAAACGCCGCCTCGGTGATCTGAGTGACCCGCTGCGGACCAAGCTGCTGAAAGCGCCCCCCCTGAGGCGGCGGCGTTACCCGAATGCCGGGTGACTCCTGGATAATCCGTGCCCGCCTGGCCAATACCCGCTCCGATCTTGTGTCGTCCGTTCAGGGAAAGCGGTGCGCGGGTCGGTTGCTGTAGAAAAAACGACACCGCGAGGTCGTTTTTCATTGGCCTGTGAGGGTTCTGGTAGATTTTACTTGGCTAAAACCAAAGGAGAACCGCCAACCATGCACGTCTTCAGAAGCATGATCATTGAGGCCCCGGTCGCCGCGGTCTGGTCCGCGGTTCGGGCCTTTGACGGCGTCGCCAGCTGGAACCCGGCGGTTGTAAAGGCCACGATGGAGACGGGTTCAGCCACCGCGCCGGGCAGTATTCGCCATCTTGATATTTCGGATGGAACGGTGTTTCGCGAAACACTTCTGGAGCTTTCGGATCTGGATCGGTTCTACACCTACGACATCATCGACAGCCCCCTGCCCGTCCGCAACTATGTCTCCACGCATCGCTTTGTGCCGATCACGCACACGAACCAGACGCTTGGCATCTGGGAGAGCCGGTTTGACTGCGAGGCGGGTCAGGAAACCGAATTGGCCGCGGTTGTCGGCGATCAGATCTATGTCGGCGGCATGACCGGGTTGAACGACTTTCTGAAAGGACAGAGACATGAGTGACACGCTCGCGCCCCGCGCCGTTATCGGCGTCATGACGCCCGCAATGAACACCGTCGTTCAGCCCGAGCTCGAGTTATTGCGCCCGCCCGGCGTGACTAACCAGATGCAGCGCTTCCGGTTGGGTGGCGACAAAGTCTCGGACGATCTGCCCGACGAGGCGCAAAAGCTGATGGATTGCAATCCGGCAGCGCTGTGCATCGGATTGACCACCGACGCTGGCCCCGGCGGCGTTGAACGGTTATCGCGCCGCTGTGCTGAACTGGAAGATCTGGTCGGTATACCGGTATTGAACGCCTCGACCGCCGACTATGCGGCGCTTCGCGCGTTAGGCGCCCAAAAAGTGGCCGTGGTGACGCCGTTCAATCCGGAAATCGACCAGAACGTGAAAGCCAATACCGAGGCGGCCGGCTTTGAGGTCGTCGCCATCGCGGGAACCTGCGCTCCGTCCTTGCCGGAAATCTGCCAAACACCGCTCGATGACATTCGTGCCGTTTTCCACAAGGTCGCCGCTTCGAATTGCGACGCCATCCTTCAGGTCGGGACCGCTTTGCCGGTTGTGTCGATGATAGAAGAACTTGAGGCGGATCTCGGCAAACCCATCGTTGCCTGCAACGCTGCGGTTTACTGGCAAACATTGCGAAAAGTCGGCATCAGCGACGCTGTTAAAGGCTACGGCTCACTGCTTTCCAACTAGGCGAGCGACGCCGCATCATTTGGAAAATTCAAACTTATCCTCAACCCAATGCCGACTAAGAAGGACTCGGCAACGTCCAGACCCGTGGCAAGAATAAGTGCAACGGAGGAACACTTCTCACGCGCCTCATACCCCAGCGCGTGTCAGCGCGATGACAGATCGAACCCTCACGACTTTCTCCGTCGCACTCGAAGGCTGTTCACAAAAAAAGGCCCCGCCGAGATCGGCGGGGCAAGGTTTAGTGCCTTGTGTCAGGCCACAGGCACCGGCGGTGTTCTGCTAGTCAATTGTGCATCTCGGACCGGATCTGCTGGCGCAACACGTCAATCGGTACCGTCTTGCCGTCGCGCTTGAAGCACCAGTAAGTCCAGCCGTTGCAAGAGGGGGCGTTTTCCAGATGCGCGCCCACCTGATGGATCGAGCCTTTAACGTTGTCGCCAACCAGGGTGCCGTCAGCGCGCACCTTCGCCTTGTGACGCTGGTTCATCGAATAAAGCTCTTCACCCGGGCGCAGCATCCCGCGCTCGACAAGCTGGCCGAAGGGTACACGCGGTTCGGCGCGTTTCGAGGCACTGACCTCCAACGCTTCGCGGTCGAATTTGCGGATCTTGGCGATGCGCTTCTCGGCCACCTTGCGGTAGCTTTCCTCGCGCTCGATGCCGATGAATTCTCGGCCCAGCATCTTGGCAACCGCTCCGGTAGTGCCGGTGCCAAAGAACGGGTCCAGCACTACGTCACCCGGATTGGTCGAGCCGATCAGCACCCTGTGCAACAGCGATTCCGGCTTTTGCGTCGGATGCGCCTTGTCGCCATTTTCGTCCTTGAGCCGCTCATGCCCTGTACAGATTGGCAGCACCCAGTCGGACCGCATCTGCACGCCCTCGTTCAAGGCCTTCAGCGCCTCATAGTTGAACGTGTATTTCGCGCCTTCCTGTTTGCTGGCCCAGATCATCGTCTCATGAGCATTGGTGAACCGCTTGCCGCGGAAATTTGGCATCGGATTCGACTTGCGCCAGACCACGTCGTTCAGAATCCAGTAACCCGCATCCTGCAGGGCCGAGCCCACGCGGAAGATGTTGTGATACGACCCGATCACCCAGATCGCGCCGTTGGGTTTCAGCAGCCGGTGCGCCGCTTTCAACCAGTCGCGGGTGAACTTGTCGTAGACCGCAAAGCTGGAAAACTGATCCCAGTGATCGTCAACCGCATCCACCTGAGAATTATCCGGGCGGTGCAACTGGCCCTTGAGCTGCAGATTATAGGGCGGGTCCGCAAAGATCAGATCGACCGACGCCGCAGGCAGACTGTTCATCACTTCGATGCAGTCACCGGAAAGAATCGTGTTCAAAGGGAGCGCAGCTGCTGCGCCCTTGGTCTTGGTCGTTGTCATTTCACTGCCTCAGGTTCCACGGCGCTTTTTGCGCTCATTTGGTTGAGACAAGGATGAGTCAAACCGGATTCGCGGTCAAATTCTTTTTTGAATCAGTTACTTACGATTTACTCTTGATACAAGATATTGTGGACCGGTTTGAACGAACGTCTATGATGTGGGGTCACCCCAAGATTTCGGAGCGCTTCGCGGTGGTGTTTGGACGGATAACCGGCATTCGTCTCCCAGCCATAGCCGGGGTGCTGTTGCGCCAAATCCACCATCACTTGATCACGCCATATTTTCGCCACAATTGAGGCCGCCGCAATGGAAACCGACCGGGTGTCGCCCTTGACCACTGCCTGGCTGGGCACACCAAGACCACGGGGAATCATGTTGCCGTCGATCAGCAGGAAATCAGGCGCGGGGTCCAACGCGGCCACGGCCCGCTCCATCGCCAGATGCGCAGCCCGCAGGATGTTAAGCTCGTCGATCTCTTCGACGCTGGCCTGCCCCACCGAAACCTCAGCCTGTTGCCGCAGAGCCAAATCCAATGCTTCGCGGCGTTTGGCGGTCAGTTTCTTGGAATCGTTCAGGCCCTCGGGAATGCGATCAGGATCAAGGATGACCGCCGCCGCCGCGACCGGTCCGGCCAACGGCCCCCGGCCCACCTCGTCCACGCCCGCAATGCGAACATATCCCCGCGCCCGCAACGCCTGCTCCAGATCGTAATTCGGTGTCGTCATGCCAGTGGCAAATCGCGAATCCCACGCCAAATCAAGAAAAAAGAGAGGGCGGTCTGACCGCCCTCTCCCACGGCGCTTCTGTGGCGCCGCTCCTGCTCGGAAACTCAGTAACCGCCGACCACTCGGTAACCGTGCTGACGAAGGCAGCGAGGTTCATAGGCTTTGCGAACGCGTTCGCCATTCCAGAACCCGACCTTGCAGGACTTCGGCAGGCTGTTGGTGTGCCTGTAGTGCCGTTTCAGGCATTTCTGCCCGAGCAGCGGATGATGACGTGAATACCGCTTGAATGTACGCAGGCAACGCTGCGGCAGGTCGTACCGTGCGACGCGCGGCGGCAGTGGGCGGCGGGTAACCGGGCCGGGATCAGGATAGTCCCGAATACGATAGTCGTGCCTTGCGCGCTCGCGATCACGCTTCTTGTCATAGTGATGAATAGCCGCCCCAAGGATGGCGATGGCAGCCAGACCGCCGAGAATGTCGTGTGGATCGGCCGCGCGGGCCTGGGACGCAGAGAGGCCGGTAATCGCAATCGCGGTCGAAACAATAAGGGCAATAAATTTGCGGTGCATGGGGTATGTCCTTTCACTTGGGTGGTACGATCCGCATTCGAACCGCGCCGGATATGCCTCAACCCTGGTCCTGACCCCGTCAGACAGGCAATATCGGCCCCGTGTTATCGGATATCATCACGATCAACGCCCTGTGGTTATTGAATATCCCACCATCCCTGCGCAGGATGCAGCGTATGAAACAGTTTCTCTCTTTTTTGGCCCTTGCGGCCCTGATATCGCTCTCGCCCGCAGCCGCGTCGGCGGAATGCTACGCCGACTACAAGGCAAAGCGGGACTCGCCCCTGCGTTTGCACTATGGCGTTATGCAGGTGTCGAATTGTTCACGCAGCGGCGCAAAGGCCGAGGTTTCGGCGCGCTTGCGGTCGGCCGGCTGGACGCTGCTGAACGTGATTTCGGTCTTTGGGCCTGAAGGTCTGCAAAAGAGGAAGGCCAATGCCGGAAAATTCTATCTCCGTTTCTGAGGCGCGGCGTTCGGGAGTACGGCTGGTCGGTGCCGGGATCACCGTCATCGTCTTGATCCTGGCAATCTCTGCGGTCTTTCTGCTGCTGACCCTCCCCGATGCCAACGCATTTAACGCGCGGGTCGAGCGGGTGTTCATCGAAAACGACCTGACCTCGCAGGCCGAGATCAAGCTGCTCGAAATCCTCGCGCAGTCCGGCACCGCCTTCGCCGACACGCTGTCGAGCTACCGGATGGTGATTTTTGTTTTGCTGGTTTTTGCCACCGCGATGATGGTCGCCGCGCTGGTGTTTCTGGTAATGCTCGTCACCCTGAACCGGCGCATGGCGCAAATCGAGCGGACCGGGATTCAGGTAACCTCGCTGCTGATCAGCCGAGAGGAGAACACCGTTTACCTCAACAATATGGATTTCAAGCTGACCGCGGCGGCGATTGAAACGCTCTCGGTTCTTGCCGAAGCACGCCTTGACGACGAGGTTCTGTCGGGTGCCGAGATCGAGGCGACAATATCCGGCAAGGACGCCTCGGACTGCGAAGAGGCGGCAGGCGCCACCCGTATCAAGCGCCTGCGCGATACGCTGGGCAACCAGATGGTCAGTGAGTTGCTCGTCAAGAACATCGCCCGCCGCGGGTACATGCTGGCCATCGAAAAGGATGTCATCCAGATGATCTGAGGGTTGTACCGTTGGCAGTGCCCGCCGGCAACCTGCGTTGGTGTTGCCATTTGACCCTTCCATCCACTCTCATTCGATAAAAACCCTGCGCAGACCTTGGAAATGACCGTGTTCGCGCCCATCCTTAAACAGCGCAGGCGAAAGGGAGGTTACAGATGAACGTCCACGCCACCCCTCAGGTCAAAGGCTATGGCATCGACATTGAGCCGCTTCAGGGCCGTGTTGCAATTTATCGCGGCAATACCCTGTTGGCAGCCAGCACCCATGCCAAAGTGATGTACGAAACCCGGCTGCCGCCCACCGTCTATTTCCCGCGTGAGGATGTGGCGACCGACCTCAGCGACCCGACCGAGTTGCAGACGTTCTGCCCGTTCAAGGGCACGGCGACCTATCGCGACATCGTGCTGGGAGAGGAGCGTCTGGCCAATTCGGTTTGGGCTTACGACGACGCACTGCCCGAAAGCGCTGGGATTCAAGGCCATATCGGCTTCATGCCCGACGCCTATTCCCGCATAGATCTGGGTGAGAATACACTGCGTGAAACGGATGACGGCAATATCAGCGGCCCGTTGATCGACTGGCTGCTGCGCGGCGCATCGGGCCTTGAAAGCCCCGAGGATTTCACGCGGGCCTTGGCGGAGAAGATGCTTGAACACGGCATCGCCATTCAGCGGTTGAGCATCCTTGTCTGGTCATTGCACCCGCTGATCGCGGGCAAACACTATATCTGGGAGAAGGGCGAAGAGGAAATTTCGACCTTCGCGCCGACCTATGAGATTCACAGCCATCCGGCCTACACCAACAGTCCGCTACGCCACGTGTCCAACGGGTTGGGCGGCGTGCGCCAGCGGCTGAACGACGACCAGCCGGAGAACAGCTTTCCGATCATGGAGGATCTGCGCGCCAAGGGGGCGACCGATTATGTTGCCATGCCCATGCCATTCTCGGACGGACGCACCAACGTGCTGACGCTGACTTGCGACCATCCGGATGGCTTCACCACCGAAAATTTGGGCCTGATCTTCGAATGCTCTGCCGTGATCGGACGGTTTTACGAGGTCTTCATGCAGCGCGAAAACGCGCAGACGCTTCTGGAAACCTATGTGGGCAAACGCAGCGGCGCCCGGGTGCTGGGTGGAGAGATCCGCCGCGGCGACGGGGATGAGATTGATGCCGCCATCATGTTCTGCGACCTGCGCGGCTCGACCATGCTCGAAGAGCGTTTGGATCGCGGCGCGTATATTAAACTGCTCAACGAGTTCTTCGAGACCGTATCCGGCATCGTCCATGAGCATGGCGGCGAGGTGCTGAAATTCATCGGAGACGCGGTTCTCGCCGTGTTCCCCGCCGGAGACGACGCGGCGCTGGCACAGTGTCACGCCCTGCGTTCGGCGGTGGAAATCGTCGAGCGGCTGGCCGAGATGCGCAAGTCCGAAACTGACGTGCAATGTGACTGCGCCATCGGACTTGCCTATGGCCGCGTGACCTATGGCAATGTCGGCTCGCAAGAGCGGCTGGATTTCACCGTGATCGGCCAAGCCGCCAATATCGCGGCCCGGCTTGGCGATTTCGGCAAGGTGGCAGGTCACCGTATCGTTGTCTCAAAGGACATCGAGCCGGTCTGCACCGACGCGATTCCGTTAGGTGAGATCCGGCTGCACAACGTGTCGCAACCGGTAAGTTCTTATGCGGTTCGCACCCGTGTGGATGGCGAGGTCTTCCGGGCCAGAACCCACCCCGTCACATATCAATCGGAGACTGATACCGACGCCGCGGCCCAATCGCCGGGCGAATGACGGGACGGCACCTGATAATGTTTCTGGAAAAACTTGAACCGCCAACACATTGCCGCGCTTCGCGCTCTCGCAAGATTGGCGACCAATGATGTTAGGCGTTTCCGCAACGCGTTAGCGGATATTCTGAAGAAGTGTTAACGCGGTCTGCGCCGATGAAAACCCACCGCCCAACGCGGCAATCTGCGATCGCGCCAGATAGGCGGTGGTCAACTGGTCCCGTACGTCGGGGTCGGTGAATTGGTCAATCGTTTCGGAACCCGTCAGCCCCCGCAACTTGTCCTTGAACACGTCGAGCTGCCGGTCGATGTCGAGCTGAGCAAAACTCGCTGGTAGCCCCAAAGCGGTCTCCATCATGCCACGCAGTGGCGACAAGCCCATCAAGTTAAACCACTTTGCATCGTCGCTGATGTCTCGCTGGGCCAGATCCGCCAGCTCATGCTCAGCATAAAGCGCGGTGCGCATCGTATCATCCTGCTCACCGACCGAGATTTCGAACTGCGCCACCTGGTTCTTGCGAACAATCTCTTCCATGTCGGTCAGCAAGCCGGTCTTGGAAAACTCCCCCGGCCCAAGGCCGAAAGCGGACGAGAACTCGCGATACCGTTTGTCCGCCAGACGATTTGCCAGCGCGTCCTGCGACCCCGTACCATCTTCGAGGATCTTGCGAATGAAATAGGTGTTATTGAGATCACCCTCCAACCCAAACGCCCCCAAAGCCACCGACAGCAGGCGCCGGTCGGAAACAAGGTCTTCGGCGGTGTTCACTTCTTTGATCTTATCCAAAAAGTATGCGTTCTCCCGCTGCCGGACATTCGATCCCGAAAAGGCGTCCAGCTGCGCCTGATAGGTGCGCTGCATAAACCGCCATCCAGCGATTCCGGTCGAGATCAAAACCGGCTGATAGGTCATTGTGGGCGAAAGGCCATCAGGCGCTCCTCACGCGGAAGCAGGGTGCGTAGGGCTTTTAGACATTTGTAGTGATGGTTCGCAATCAGCGCATCCGTTGCCTCGGCCAGCGCACGACGACTGTCGCGGTCGGTAAAAATCTGGCTCAGTTCTTCAATCCGCCGCAACTGCGACAGTCGCGTGGTTTCCGCATCGCTGTCGCCTGATAGCACCAACTGCGCCGCGTAGCAGACCCGGCGCACAGGAGTTGTCGCCTCTTCCGGATGGATCGCATCGCGCAGCCGCAAGATATTGGCATCCTGTGTCACGATGGACAAACGCCCGCGGCGATCACCGTTTTCGATGACCGCGCCATTGATCAGAACACGTTCCTTCGGCGCCAGTTTCAGTACCAATCCGCTCATGTCAGGCACCTCCACCGCGCAGGCCACGCATGATGGCCGCATTGATTTCGAGCAAGGGGATCACATTGGCCTCGCGCCGCAGCACCTTGCTGGTGTGGTCATGCGTGAATTCTGCGAGGTAGAACAATTGCGCCCGCAACTGCGAGGTTAGGCCGTTATCCGCGTTAGCAACTTCGGTTGCAAACACGGTCCACATCCGATTGTTGTCATACAGGGCTTCGACCAGTTCCCCAAAGGCCGAATTCCCCTTTTTCGCCGCCGAATGTATCCGGTGCGTGATCCGTGAGATCGCCTCATATTCCATGTTTCTGGGGGTTCGGATCGGAGTGGATGTCGCGGAATAAGCCCGCCGTGCCTGTGTCAGCGCGTTCACGTCATGTCCTTACAATTGAAGAATTCACGAAAGAGAAGGGACCAGGGCGCGAACGCCCTGGTCAGATCGGTTAGCGGAACAGCGACAGGATCGACTGCGGCGCCTGGTTGGCGATCGACAGCGACTGCGTGGCCAGTTGCTGCTGCACCTGCAGGGCCTGCAGACGGGCCGAAGTTTCTTCCATATCTGCGTCGACCAGCGCGCCGATCCCCGATTTGAACGAGTCAGACAGGTTCGAGATGAACTCTTTCTGAGTCTCGATCCGCCCCTGGGCAGAACCGAAGGCCGCCGAGGCGTCGATCGACGTGTCAATCAGCGTCTCGATAGTGCCCAGTGCCGCTGCAGCACCAGCGTCGGTCGACACATCGATTGAGCTCAGCGCAGCAAGGCCACCGGAACCCGCGTTGGTGAACTGGGCCGACACCGTCACGTCACGATCAGCATCGACACCACCCGCACCAGTCACAAAGGACAACGTGCCCGGAGCCGAACTGGAGTCATAGTCGATCTCCACGCCGGTAATCCCAAGTGCATCGATCTGGTTCTTCAACCCGACGGCAACGATGGCATCGGTATAGTTTGCATCATAGGTGCCCGACGGATCCAAATCCCCGGCCTGCACCGTGTAGGACGCAACCTTGTCACCGATGGTGATCGACACAGTGTCACCCGCCGCGAAGTTGTCGGTCGAGCTGTCGATCACGATGTCACCCGAACCACCGGTCTTGTCCATGGTGAATCCAGCAGCGTCATTGTCCGTGGTCGCGTTGTCAGACCCGGCAAGAACGCCCTTGCTGGCATAACCGCCAGTGGACAGGTTCTGACTGGCAACGGAAATCGACGAGGCCGTCACGTTACCGGCATTGTCCCGGTCAAGCGACGCCAGAACCGAGGCGGTACCCGCAGAACCATCGACCAGGTTGAGACCGTTGAATTGCGCGGCCCCGACCACCGATGCGATCTGATCCCGCAGCGCGGTCACGTCATCGTTGATCTTTGCACGGTCGACGTTGTCTTCCTGCGCCGCAACGATCTTGCCCTTCATCTGGGTCAGCAGATCGGTCACGGTTTCAGAGGCGTTTCGCGCCACCGCCACCGTCGATTCTCCCAGCGCCAGACTGTCCTTGATGGCGTTGAAGCCTTTGACATCCGACTCCATTACTTTGGAGATCGCCCAAACGGCCGAGTTGTCCTTGGCAGTAGCGACGTCCTTGCCGGTCGAGATGGCATTCTGGGTCATTGCCAGGTTCTTATTGACCGATTTCAGGGTCTGCAGCGCCACCATTGCGCCGTTGTTTGTCAGAATACTGGACATGTTTCTTTGTTCCTTCAGTCATTGGGCGGTTCACCACCCAGGTTTCATCCCGCAGCAAAGCGGGCGCTATGTCGTTCTGACGTCTGCGAGTTACCGGTTCGGTGTTCGCGCCACCCGTTGTTCAAGGTGCGGGCTCACCTTTGGCCGCTTTCCCCTAACGGATTGCTAAAACGGGCAGGTCGCGTTGTTCGAATTTGATTCAAAGCGGACGCTCAAGCCCGTTTTTCCAGCTTGGCCTGCAGGCGCACCGGATAGCGCTGTTTCTGGCCGGCACTATCATAGGTCTCGAGCCCCTGACTGACCCGGCGCAATTCGGCCATACGGTTGGCAACCGCGCGAATCCCCTCCATCGCGCTGTTCAGAAGCGCCTGGTTGCGAGTGATCTTCTCGTGAACCCGCGTCAGGCGCCGCCCCTCTATATCATCTTGCCCGTTGATCGCCTCGATCAGCTTTTCCTTCTCGGACATCATATTGCCCAGCCGGTCCAGCTCACCATCGATCAGCGCGCTACGCTCAAGATCGAGCAGTTCCTCAAGCGCCGTGATCAGGCCCTTTGACGAATCATGTGGCATTGCCGCTCTCCATCAATGCGTTGAACAAAGTTTCCGACAGTCCGATGCCGCCCGCGCGTGCCAGTTGCTCGGCCTGCTGGCGCACCAGCATCGAGGCGAACTGATCTTCGCCCGCGCCTCCGCCAAATGCCTCGGGTGTTTTTCCGAGGCCCGCAGATCTGAGCATCTCGGCCAGAAAGGCCGCCTCCAGTTCCACGGCGGCATCCCGCAATGCCTCATTTTTTGCCGGGGTGGGTGGCGGCTGCGCGGTTACGGTTGAAGGGGGCTGTATCTTCATCGTTTCCCTCGGGATTTGTCTCGAACTGTCTCGATCAAAATGGAAAGCGGTTAAAATAAACGTAACCCGTTGCGGGCAATGGTTGGGCGAACACTTCAAATCACCGGATACCGATGTTGACGCCGTTATTGAACACAACCTCCTCTGCGAATGGCGGTGCCGCCCTGCAAAGGGATCGTCCCCACGTGGAGGAATCCAAGGGAAAATCCAGCGGGAAGGACTCGTTCGACCGGTTCATGGATGCGCCGGAGGACGAGCGTCCAGATCTTCAGGCGCGGGAGGTGGCAACCGATTCGCCCGATGTGGAGGGCGATACCAGTCCGGATACAGTCCGGGGGCCGACCGAACTCGCCAAGGAACCTGCGCCGGATGCGCTGTTTCTTAACGTACCAGCCAATGCAAGGGAGATTACGCGCGCGCGGGTGGCTTCCGGGGCTGACGACAGTGCAAAAGGCACGAAGCGTGCGGACCCTCAATTAGCGCCGAACATTAGCGCGCCGCCAGCCGCGCAGGCGCATCCTGGCGCTACGAGCTCATCCGAGAACGCGCAATTCAGCAACGGGAAGGTTCACCCGGAACTGGACTCGGCGAGTGGCAAATTTGTTCTCACTGGACCGATGGGCGGAAAGGGTAACGAGGTTCACTCTAGTTCCACCGATCTGTCCGGCACTGTTAAGATGCACGACAAGACTGCGTTCGCAGCGGACGCCGGAGCCACTACACAAAACGTCGCGGCGTTAAGAATGACCACCAGATCAGGCGCGGGCCACACGCGGCCTGAAGCTCAGTTGGCAACTGGTTCCAGCGTGCGCGGCTCGCTTGCGGAATCCACAGCGCGCTCTGAGAGTGCTGTCGTTGAGCCTATCGGTCCGCTGTCTCCAAAAGCCGGTCAGGCCGCCGAAACGTCTTCCCACTCTGCCAGCGTCCAGCCTGTCAGACCGCAAGTTTCGTCAGGACCAGCAGCACCCTCTCCGGCAGTTGTGCCTGACCAAGAACAACGCACCTCTACTGCCGCGTCGCTTGCCGAGGATCTCTGGCTAGAGACGGCAGACCCGGGAGAAACCAGCGGTATTTTGGGATCGTCGCAAGCAAATAGTGCTGACCGGGCTCCGCTCGCGCAGCTTCCTTCGACGCGAGCCGAATTGGCGCGGGCTGTAGCCGGCCAGCTGTCGGCCGCAGTCTCGGCGCGCGCCGGAGCGGGTGTCGTGGACATCACGCTCAATCCGGAAGAGTTGGGGCGGGTCTCGATGGCACTGAGCACGCGCGACGACGCTTTGATCTTGTCGATTTCGTCCGAACGGCCGGAAACCTTGGATCTGATGCGGCGCCATATCGCGGAACTGTCCACTGAATTCCGAGAACTGGGATACGAATCAGTCGCGTTCGAGTTCGGTACGGCAACCGGAGATACCGAGAACGCTCCGCAAAACCCTGAAGGTGAAGCGACCAAATCCGGGCACGATCCGGGTGACCAGCAACCATCGCCCAACGCCCCGCAGCGAATCGGCGGGCCAGGCGTTGACCTGAGGCTTTGATCTATGACCACACCTGTTGGAAATCCGGTTGGGAACACCACCGGAACCCCTGCCCCCGCTCCGGCAAGCAACACTTCGGCGCTGACATCGGATTTTGAAACATTTCTGAAGATGCTCACCGCACAAGCACGGAATCAGGACCCGTTGGAGCCCTTGGATTCATCGGAATACGCCGCACAGCTTGCGCAATTCTCGATGGTCGAGCAGCAGGTCCAGACCAACAACATGCTGGCCAATCTCGTCAACCAGCTTGGCGCATCCGACATGACGGAACTGGCCGGATGGGTCGGCATGGACGTGCGCGCGCTGGCTCCCGCGCATTTTTCCGGCGCGCCGGTTACGGTTTCACCCACAGTGCACAATACGGCGGACAAGGCGTATCTGAATGTCCGCGACAGCACGGGCACTGTGGTCGAACGCTATGAAATTCCGGTCTCGGCGCAGTCCATCACCTGGGATGGAACCGATGATGCCGGGGCATCTTATCCGTCCGGCCTCTACACGTTTTCGGTCGAAAGTCACAAGGATGGGACAATGATCGCCGACGATCCTGTCGCAACCTATAACCGGGTGACCGAAGCGCAGATCCAGGATGGTGACATTATCCTGACACTGGCGGGCGGGCAGGTCATCCAGTCTTCAGTGGTTACCGCCGTGCGCGCAGGGAGTTGATCTGGGCACCGGGACAGGTCAAACCATACCTGTTCCCGGGCAATCTGCCCGCTCAAGCTGCGGAGCACGACACTGCAACCCGACACACCTCCTCCGAGTGCCCTTGTCGCCCAGCTCCACGCGCAGGGGTTGGCTGGCGATTCCGACCGGTTCGAGACGCTCTATGGCGGGCGAACCAACCGGGTGTGGAGGCTATTGGGCACTGAATGCGACCGGGTGCTGAAGCTTTATCAGACCGGTTTTAGGAACCCGCTATTCCGCAACGATGCGAGGCTTGAGGCGGCATGTCTGCGGGCATTCGAGGGCACCGGTTTTGCACCGCGCCTAAGAGCGGCAGGGCAGATCGGCGCAGAAAGTTGGGTGCTTTATGATCACGCGCCCGGAACTCCCTGGCGGAAAAACCCGGAAACAGCCGCCCGTGTTCTTCGGCAGGTACATGCGCACCCGACGCGGGTCGAGGCACCAAAGGGTTGCGATGGCAGCGACGATCTGGCCCGGCATGGCGCGCGGATCGCGTGTTTGTGCGATCCGGATGACCGCCACGCCCTCGACGCCTTGCGCCCCGACGTTGTTATACCTCCTGCACAAGAACTCTGCTTGATCCACGGCGACCCGGTGGCGGGCAATATTCTGGTGGCGAACGGGAAGGCGACCCTGATCGACTGGCAGTGCCCGGCGCTGGGCGATCCCTGTGAGGATCTGGCGCTATTCCTTTCTCCCGCCATGCAGCGACTATACCGAGGCAATCCTTTGACCCAGGCCGAGATCGGCCGGTTTCTCGCCGCCTACGGCGCAACGGAAGTCGTAGATCGATATCATGCGCTTCGCCCCTGGTATGCATGGCGTATGGCCGCCTATTGCCTGTGGCGCAGCCGGAACGGGGCATCAGACTATGCGTCCGGGTTCGAGTTGGAGCTGGAAACGCTCAAAATAGGGTAAACGGTCAGAGATCGCTCAACGCGAGAGCGGCGTAGATCGGCGGCATCAGGACACGGCGAAAGCGACCCAGCGGGAATCGCTTTGGCGGCTGCGACAGGACCGAGGGAAGGGCCGTTGGCCCGCCCAGCGCCAGTTGCGCCAGCGCCCGCCCACAATAAGTGCCCATAGCGACACCGTTGCCGTGATAAGCCAGTCCGGCGAACAGGCCGGGCCGACCGGGAACCGGGCCAACGTAGGGCTTGAGGTCGCGCGACAGACAGACAAGGCCCGACCACATGTGGCTGGCCTCGACACCGGTCCAGGCCGCGAACATCCGGTCGAAATCGCGGCGGACCCGGGCGCGGATCGCGGCCTCGGCCCGGGGTGAAGACATCAGCCCGCCGCGCATCCCAAACAGGAACCGGCGGTCGGGCATGAGCCGGAAATAATGCAGCAGGTTGCGTGTGTCGTAGCACATCTGGTCCGAGATCCACCCCTGCGCCTGCAACTCGGCATCGCTGAGCGGGCGGGTGACCATTATCGTCGATTGTGCGGGCATGTAGCGCCCGGCCAGCCAATCCGGCACATCCTCGCTAGAATAGCCATTCGTGCAGATCAGGACCGTCTCGCACTCCACCCGGCCCTTCGGCGTCGCAACAGCGTGCCTTTGATCCGTTCGTGTAATCGCAGTGGCCGGGCTTTGGGCGAACAGGCTGCCCCCGGCATTCCGCACCGCGTCCGCCAGCCCGAACAGATATTTGCGCGGGTTCAAACCGAAGCCAACAGGGGTTGTGTACCCACCATGAAACGGCCCGCCAAAGCCAAGGCCGGGCAGGTCTTCAGCCTCGTGCAGAACACCTTCGTCGCTGGCTGAACGCCGCAACGCCTCCATCGCGCGCGGGGTATGGGCCAACTGGGTTTCGCCCTTGGAATGGGTGTCCGCCTCGATCCTGTACCGGGCCAGAAGATCGGCCACCAAAGCGACCGCGTCACGCTCGGCCTGTGCGTAGGCATCTGCGGCGTCGGCTCCATATCTGCGGGCCATGGCGGGATAGTCGAGTTTGGAGCCGCCCAGACAGCAGAAGCCACCATTTCGGCCCGAGGCGCCCCAACCGGGCGTCTCGGCCTCAAGCACAACAACCGAGGCCCCTTCCTGGGCAAGATGCAAAGCTGCCGAGAGGCCGGTGAAACCGCCACCTATCACAGCGACATCCGCGTTAACTTTCCCAGCCAGCACCGGCCAATGCGGCGCAGCTATGGTCTCGTTCCACCAGCAGCCCTCACGCGGACCGGGGCCGTAGGTGTAGGAAGGGAAGATCCGTATCATCATGCGCGCACGGCAGCCTGCTCTTCCTGTTTCTGCCGGACCATGGCGCGTTTGGTCACCAGCGAGGCAGTGATTACACCCATGGTCACGATGGCAATCATGATGGTCGAAAGTGCGTTGATCTCGGGGCTCACGCCCAGACGCACGGCTGAGAAGATCTTGATCGGCAGCGTGGTCGCTGACGGACCGGACGTGAAGGACGCGATAACCAGATCGTCAAGCGACAGGGTGAAGGCCAGCAACCAGCCCGAGATCACCGCCGGGGCGATGATCGGCAGGGTCACCAAACGGAACGATTCGGCCGGCGAACACCCGAGGTCCAACGCCGCCTCCTCCAGTGAGCGATCAAAAGTTACCAGCCGCGAGGAGACAACCACCGAGACGTAACACATCGAAAAGGTCGTATGCGCCAGCACGATAGTCAGCACGCCCCGGTCCAGTCCGATGCCGATGAACAGGAGCAGCAGCGCCAGGCCGGTGATCACCTCGGGCATCACCAGCGGTGCGTAGATCATGCCGGAGAACAGCGTGCGTCCCAGAAATCGCCCGCCGCGCACCAGCACGTAAGCCGCCATGGTGCCTAGGATCGTCGCCAGCGTGGATGAGAACACCGCCACCTTGAGCGTGACCCACGCGGCGTTCAGAAACGCCTCGTTCCGGATCAGTTCACCATACCATTTGGTTGAAAACCCGGCCCAGACCGTCACCAGCTTGCTTTCGTTGAAGCTGTAGACGATCAGGATGATCATCGGGATGTAGAGAAACGCAAAGCCCAGCGTCAGCGAGACCGCGTTGAACCAGCTTAGTCTGTTCATTGCTCAGCCTCCGCCTGTTTCTGCTGGTTGCGCTGGAACAGCACGATGGGGATCACCAGGATCAGCAGCAGCACCACCGCCACGGCGCTGGCGACCGGCCAGTCGCGGTTCGAAAAGAACTCCTCCCACAGCACCTTGCCGATCATCAGCGTGCCCGAACCACCCAGAAGCGAGGGGATGACGAATTCACCGATCACCGGGATCATAACCAGAAAACAGCCCGCGATGATGCCGGGGCGCGAGAGTGGGATGGTGACGAGCCAGAACGCCTGCACCCGTGAGCATCCCAAATCTTCGGCCGCTTCGATCAGCGATCCGTCCAGCCGGTCGAGCGCGGCGTAGATCGGCAGGATCATGAACGGCAGATAAGTGTAGACGATGCCGATATAGACCGCCGTGGGCGTGTTCAGAATGGTGAGCGGGGCCGAGATGATCCCGGTCCACAGCAGGAACTGGTTCAGAACCCCTTCGTTGCTGAGGATGCCCATCCATGCATAGACGCGGATCAGGAATGAGGTCCAGAAGGGCAGGATCACTAGCATCATCAGCGTGGGGCGCCATTCCTCGGGCGCGCGGCCCATGGCGTAGGCGATGGGGTAGCCGACAATCAGCGTCAGCAGGGTCGAGACCACCGCGATCCTGACGCTGGAGAGGTAAGCTTTCCAATACAGGTCATCCTCGGTCAGGAAGATGAAATTCTCGAAATCCAGTTCGCGCAAGAAAGCCCAGATACCCTCGGCCCAGTCGAATTGCGGCATGTAGGGCGGGCGGGCGATGGCCGCATCGGACAGCGAGATTTTGAGGACGATGACAAAGGGTACCAGAAACAGGGCCAACAGCCACAGATAGGGAACGGCGATCAGAAAGGCGCGGCGCATCAATTCGCCAGCAGAACGCCTGCGGTGGCGGTCCAGGACAGCCAGACAGGGTCTTCCCAGGTGTAGGACCGGCGCGAGATGCGGCGGGTATTGGCGGTCTGCGCCTTGATGATGATGCCGTTGGGCAGTTCGACATAGTAGGTCGAGAGATTGCCCAGATAGGCGATGTCATGCACCTTACCCTGCACCGCGTTGGCGGCGTCAGAGGGACGTTCGGCGGTGATAGCCACCTTCTCCGGCCGGATAGCCAGATGACAGGATTGCCCGGTGTCGAAACCGTTGTCTGAGGCGGCGGTCAGCGCCTCCTGCCCTTCGGCCCAGTCGATGTGATAGCCGTCGCCGCCATTCTGCCGCGCGCGGCCCCGAATGATGTTCACGTCTCCGATGAAATCAGCCACGTAGACCGAATTCGGGGTTTCGTAGATCCGGTCCGGTGTCGCCACCTGCATCAGTTGACCCTGATCCATGACGGCGACGCGGCTGGCCACGGTCATCGCCTCTTCCTGATCGTGGGTCACGATCACGAAGGTGGTGCCAGTTTTTTCCTGAATATCCATCAGCTCGAACTGGGTATCCTGCCGCAGCTTCTTGTCGAGCGCCCCCAGAGGTTCGTCCAGCAACAGCAGTTTGGGCGCCTTGGCCAGCGACCGCGCCAGCGCCACCCGCTGGCGTTGACCACCGGAAATCTGGTGCGGCTTGCGGCGGGCGAACTGCTCCAGCCGGGTCAGCCGCAGCATCGCTTCCACCCGCTCTTCCAGATCGTGTTTGGGCATGCTGTCCCGGCGCAGGCCGAAGGCGATGTTTTCCCAGACGCTGAGATGTGGGAACAGCGCATAGGACTGGAACATCATGTTCACCGCGCGCTTGTTTGGCGGAATCGGGTCGATATCCTGCCCGGCCAGCATAATCTGGCCCTCGGTCGGCGTCTCGAACCCGGCCAGCATCCGCATCATCGTGGTCTTGCCGCAGCCCGACGGGCCGAGCAGGGCAAAGAACTCCTTTTCGAAGATATCCAGCGACAGATTGTCGATAGCGGTGAATTCGCCGAACCGCTTTGTCACGTTACGGAACTGGATCAGCGGCTTCTCCCCGGGATCGTCCCAAGGCGCAAAAACTGAAGTGTTCAAATCGAATCCCCGCGAGCTGACTGTGTCGATTGAGGTCAGGCTGGCGGGGCAGCAGACTGCCGCCCCGCCGCGTCAGGTTCGGATCAGGTGCCCGACTTGATCTTGGTCCACAGCCGCGTCACCGTGCGCTGCGTTTTCGCCGGATAGGGCGTGGTGGTGTAGAGGTTCTGCATCGTCGCGTCGTCCGGATAGATCGCGCTGTCGCCGATCACGCCCTCTTCCAGAAACTCCTGCGCGGCCTTGTTGCCATTGGCGTAGTAGACATAGTTCGATGCCGCCGCCATGTTCTGCCCTTCCATGATGAAGTTCAGGAACTTGTGCGCGCCCTCCGGATTGGGGGCATCCACCGGGATGGCCATCTGGTCGAACCACATCAGCGAGCCTTCCTTGAAGGCGTGATATTCGATCTCGACACCATTCTCGGCTTCGGCCGCACGGTCCCGCGCTTGCAGCACGTCACCCGACCAGCCCACGGCCACGCAGATATCGCCATTGGCCAGTGCGTTGATGTATTCCGAGCTGTGGAATTTCTGGATATGGGGGCGCACTGCCATCAGCACCGGTTCGGTCTTGGCGATCACGTCCTTGTCGTGGCTGTCGGGGTCCTCACCGATGTATTGCAACGCCATCGGAATGATCTCGGTCGGGGCATCCAGGAAATGCACACCACACTGGCTGAGCTTTTCCATGTTCTCGGGCTTGAGGATCAGGTCCATCGAGTTCAGCGGCGCGTCCTCGCCCAGAACCTCCTTGACCTTGTTCACATTGACGCCCAGCCCGGTCGAGCCCCACATATAGTTGATCGAATAGGCGTTGTCGGGGTCGTATTGCGCTGTGCGTTCTTTGATGACCTCCCACATGTTTCCGGCGTTGGACAGCTTGGCCTCATCGAGCTTCTGAAAGGCCCCCGCCTGAATCTGCCGTTGCAGAAAGGTGCCCGTCGGCACCACCACGTCATAGCCGGACCCGCCTGCCAGCATCTTGGTTTCCAGCAACTCGTTGCTGTCAAAGACGTCGTAGATCAGCGTCAGGCCGGTCTCTTCCTCGAATTTCTTCAGCAACTCTTCATCAATATAGTCGGACCAGTTGTAGACCCGCACCTCTTCGGCAAAGGCCGCCGAAGTCCCCAACGCAATCACAGCTGTGAGTGTCAGCGTCTTGATCTTCATATTCTTCTCCCTGCGATTTGACGGGTATTCTCCCGTCTGCCGGGATTTGATCAAGTTTTGCCTTCTGCGGCAACAAAATTTATGGTTTCATGGGTGTAACACCCGCCGTTTCAGCCCTCCGGACCGAGGTAACCCTGTTGAATATGATCAAAAATAAGGCTCAGGAAACAGATCGTGAAGAGGGCAAACGCCCTGCGCACGAGCAGGTTTACCAAACTCTCAGGTCCCAGATTCTGTTCGGAGAGCTGGTTCCGGGGCAGGCGGTGACCATTCAGGGGCTGACTGATTCGCTCGGCGTCGGCATGACCCCGGTGCGCGAAGCAATCCGCCGTCTGATCTCGGACGGGGCCTTGATGTTCCAGGGCAACCGGAGGGTCAGCGTGCCGGTGCTGTCCGATGGCGATATCGAGCAACTGATTTACGTAAGGAAATCAATCGAATCTGAACTTTCCCGCCGCGCAGCACAGCACATGGGGACAAGTGAAATCAATCAGGTCGAAGCCATCGACCGCGCCCTTGACGCCGCCATTCAGGCCGGTGATGTTAGCGGGTATCTGCGTTACAACCATGCCTTTCACGCGACGCTCTATGCCCAGGCCAATGCACCGGTTCTGAGCGATCTGGCCGAACGACTCTGGTTACGGTTCGGGCCTTCGCTACGCATGGTTTGCGGGCGATTTGGCACCCAGAGCCTGCCAGATCGGCACAAGGACATCATTAGCGCCCTCAGGGGCGGCACGCCGGATGACGTCGCACAGGCCGTGGCGCAGGATGTAGAACAGGGTATGGAACTGATGGGCGGCGTCTCGACGAAACGCACCCCTCAATCATCATTCGATTGACACCGTAAAATTTGATCATATTGTGTCTCTTGGCCCCTTTTCCGGAGGAGAGATTCCGATGTCGACCATCACCAACCACATGCCCACTGCCGAGTTGCAGGCATTGGATGCCGCTCATCACATGCACCCGTTTTCCGCCAATGGCGAACTGGGCCGAAAAGGCGCACGCGTCATCACGCGCGCCAAGGGCGTCTACCTGACCGACAGCGAGGGGGAGGAGATCCTGGACGGAATGGCCGGGCTTTGGTGCGTGAATGTCGGTTACGGCCGTGACGAACTGGCCGATGTCGCCGCGCGACAGATGCGCGAGCTGCCGTATTACAACACATTCTTCCAGACCACCCACGTGCCGGCCATCGCCCTGGCCGACAAGATCGCCAACCTGGCGCCGGGGGATCTAAACCACGTCTTCTTTGCCGCCGGTGGGTCCGAGGCGAACGATACCAATATCCGTCTGGTACGCACTTATTGGGCGACCAAAGGCAAGCCGGAAAAGTCGATCATCATCAGCCGCAAGAACGCCTATCACGGCTCGTCCATCGGCTCGGCCTCGCTGGGCGGTATGGCGGCGATGCACGCGCAGGGCGGCATTCCGATCCCCGATATTCACCATATCAATCAGCCCAACTGGTGGGCCGAAGGCGGCGACACGACGCCCGAAGAATTCGGCCTTGCCCGGGCCCGCGAACTGGAAGAGGCCATCGAGGAACTGGGCGAAGATCGCGTTGCCGCCTTCATCGCCGAACCGGTGCAGGGTGCGGGCGGCGTGATCGTGGCACCCGACACCTACTGGCCCGAGATCCAGCGCATTTGCGACAAATACGACATCCTGCTGATCGCGGACGAGGTGATCTGCGGCTTTGGCCGCACCGGCAACTGGTTTGGCTCGCAGACCGTCGGCATCAAGCCGCATATCATGACTATCGCAAAGGGCCTGAGTTCCGGCTACGCGCCCATCGGCGGCTCGATCGTCTGTGACGAGGTGGCCGAGGTCATTGGCAGCGGCGATTTCAACCACGGTTACACCTATTCCGGCCATCCCGTCGCCGCCGCCGTGGCGCTGGAGAACCTGCGCATCCTCGAGGAAGAGGACATCATCGGCCACGTTCAGAATGTCGCCGCGCCTTATCTCAAGGAAAAGTGGGAGGAACTCGTCGACCATCCGTTGGTGGGCGAGGCACGGATCGTCGGCATGATGGCATCAATCGCACTGACCCCGAACAAGGCAACCCGGGCGAAATTCGCATCCGAGCCAGGCACAATCGGCAATATCTGCCGGGACCGCTGTTTTGCCAATAACCTGATCATGCGCCATGTGGGCGACCGACTGATCATCTCTCCCCCACTGATCCTCACACCGGCGGATATTGACGAGATGTTCGTTCGCATCCGCAGATCGCTGGACGAAGCACATACCGAGATCCTGGAAAAAGGGCTGATGAGAGAGGCGTCGTAACGCCAAATTGAATTGCGGTGGAGTCTTTGCCGGGGGCCGATCTCAGAATGAGATTGGCCCCATTTTCTTCGCCTCTATTCCGGCGAATCCGCAGTCAGGCGACCGAAGATGAAGGCGCGCACGGCCACTGGCCTCTGCCTGATTCAATATCAAAAGCGACACTCCGATGTCGTAACGACGCCGCAACGCGTCGTAAAATGCCGACGTTCAACCCGGACAGTTCAGCAAAGATGTAGCGAAGAGTTTTCAGGAGATCACCCAATCGGCGTTACGAATTTCGTCCCGGGGGTAACTGAAAATTATTAAATTCGTACCTAGCGTTTCATATAGTGGGTATGATTAGATCGAAGAACAAGCGCGGGGACAACCCGCCGGACACAATCAATGGGGAGCCTGACTTGGCTGAAGCGTCCACCGAAGACGCGTTCGTAGAATTCGAGCGCGTTCAGAAAAGCTATGATGGCGAAACGCTCGTCGTCAAAGACCTTAACCTCACAATGCCAAAAGGCGAGTTTCTGACCATGCTCGGGCCGTCGGGTTCCGGCAAGACCACGTGCCTGATGATGCTGGCCGGGTTCGAGACTGCGACCCATGGCGATATCCGTTTGGGCGGTGTTTCGATCAACAACATCCCGCCGCACAAGCGTGGCATTGGCATGGTGTTCCAGAACTACGCGCTGTTTCCGCACATGACGATTGCCGAAAACCTCAGCTTTCCGCTGGAGGTCCGCAAGTTGGGCAAATCCGCGCGTGAGGAAAAGGTGATGCGCGCGCTCGACATGGTCGAGATGGGGGCCTTCGGTGGTCGCCGTCCGGCGCAATTGTCGGGCGGTCAGCAACAGCGGATCGCACTGGCGCGTGCGCTGGTGTTCGAACCCGAACTGGTGCTGATGGACGAGCCGCTGGGCGCGCTCGACAAGCAACTGCGCGAAAAGATGCAGTTCGAGATCACCCATCTGGCCCACCGCCTGGGCATTACCGTGGTCTACGTGACCCACGACCAGACCGAAGCGCTGACGATGTCCGACCGCGTCGCCGTGTTCGACGACGGCCGCATTCAGCAACTGGCGCCACCCGACAAGCTGTACGAGGAACCCTCGAACAGCTTCGTTGCCCAGTTCATCGGCGAGAACAACACGCTGGAGGGGCAGGTCAAGGAAATCAACAACGGCATTGCCGTGGTGCAACTGGACGATGGCGAACTGATCGACTGCAAGCCGATCAATGTCAGACAGCCGGGTGAGCGTACCCGCGTATCGATCCGGCCCGAACGCGTCGAATACAACAAGGACCGCCTGCAGGAAGGCGCCCACACGCTGAAGGCCGAGGTGCTTGAGTTCATCTATATGGGCGATATCTTCCGCACCCGTCTGCGGGTGGCCGGAAATGATGAGTTCATCATCAAGACCCGGAACGCACCCGACCAAACCCGTCTTCAGCGCGGCGAGCAGATCGAGATTGGCTGGCTGCCTGACGATTGCCGCGCGCTTGACGCCTGAGGCCGGCAACAGTGCCCCCTTTCCGACCAGGGTCGGGAAGAAACGACAATTGCAAAAACGCAAGAAAATCAACAAGGAGAGAACCAAATGAAGCTAATGAACCTGACCGCACTGGTCGCAACCACCGCGTTGGTCGCCCCGATGGCGATGGCAGCGGACATGGCCGACGAGATGACCATCGTCTCGTGGGGTGGCGCCTATTCCAAGTCGCAGCTCAAGGCCTATCACGAGCCCTATTCGGAAAAGACCGGCGTCAAGATCATCAACGATGAAAGCTCGGCCGAAGCGGTGGCCAAGCTGCGCGCGATGAACGAAGCGGGCAACGTCACCTGGGACGTGGTTGACGTGGTGGCCGCAGACGCGCTGCGCCTGTGCGACGAAGGTCTGGCGATGGAGATCGACCCCGAAGAGCATCTGGCCGCGGCGCCCGATGGGACTTCGGCCGAGGATGATTTCGGCGACCTGCTGGTCGGCGACTGCTTCATCCCGCAGATCGTCTACTCGACCACTTTCGGCTATCGCACCGATCTGGTTGGGGATAACCCGCCGACAGATGTCTGCGCCGTCTTCGACCTCGAAACCTACCCCGGCAAGCGCGCACTGGAAAAACGCCCAATCAACAACGTGGAATGGGCACTGCTCTGTGACGGGGTCGCCAAGGAAGACGTCTATGATGTTCTGGCCACCGAAGAAGGGCAAGAGCAGGCTCTGGCCAAGCTCGACACCATCAAGGACGAGGTGATCTGGTGGTCGGCGGGCGCCGACACGCCGCAACTGCTGGCCGATGGCGAGATCGTCATGGGCTCGACCTACAATGGCCGTCTGTTCAGCGTGATCGAAGAGCAGAAACAGCCCGTTGCCATGCTGTGGGACGCGCAGGTGTTCGACCTCGATGGCTGGATCATTCCGGCTGGCCTGTCCGACGAACGCAAGGCCCGCGCGCTGGACTACATCTACTTTGCGACCGACACCCAGCGTCTGGCGGATCAGGCCAAGTACATCTCGTACGGCCCGGCACGCGCCTCGTCGGCTCCGCTGGTGGGCCAGCATGCCGATCTTGGCATCGACATGGCACCGCATATGCCGACCGATCCGGAAAACGCCAAGAACACGTTCCTCTACAACTACGAGTTCTGGGCTGACTACCGCGACGATATCGACGCGAAGTTCCAGGCCTGGCTGGCCAAGTGATCGCCTGATCGCTTGATCGGATAGTGACGGATAGGGCCCGCCGGGCCCTATCCACCCTCAAAGAACAAACACCAACGGGGAAAAGATGAGCGATTCGACCGCCTCTGGACCGGTGTTGGCCGCCGACGGCACACCATTGAAACGCAGCCTGGCCCGCGCACTACGCATGCAAAAGCTGCGCGCATTGATGCTGATTGCGCCGCTGCTCCTCTTTGTCCTGCTCACCTTCATCGCGCCGATTGCAGACATGCTGTTCCGCTCGGTCGAGAACAAGATCGTCGTCACCACCCTGCCGCGCACGGTGCAGGCCCTGCAGGAATGGGACAGCAATTCCGGTGAAGCCCCCGGCGAGGCGGTGTTTCAGGAGCTGTACTACGACATGTTCGTAGCCGCCGAGGCCAAGGAACACACCAAGCTGGGCACGCGGCTAAACTATGAACGCACCGGCATCTCGTCGCTGTTCCGCAGTTCCGGGCGCAAGGTTGATGATATCGGCGAAGACCATGTGAAAGCGATCGAGAATGCGTCCGACAAGGCGCTGAAGGATGAGGCGCTTTGGTTCGAGATCATGACCGGCGGCGCGGGTGCCGAAACCAATGACGCCCCGCTGAGCGCCGGGCGCCAGCGGCTGAGCAACCTGACCGACACCAGTTTCAGCGGCGATATCGGATTCGTGCCTGGTTCCGCAATCTCGGAAATCCTGCCGGAAACCACCCAAGCCTACACCGATTTCGCTCTGTTCACCGCTGTCGCGGACAACGATGTCGTGGCCGAGGAAGACCCGTGGGAGACCGCCTTTGTGGCCCTCGCCACCGAATTGCAAGCCGATCCGGCACGGCTTGACGGCTATGCCGGCCCCGGCGCCGACGCGCTGAAAGCGGCGGCTGAGGCGGTTGCAGGGCTGGAGCCTATTGCCTTCAAGCCAGCGTTTCTGGATATCGACAAGGATTGGGGCGACAGCGAAAACTGGAAGACGATCCAGATCTACAGCCCGCGCACCACCAACGGCTATTTCCTGAACGCCGTGGACCTGCAAAAGGGCACCGACGGCATCGAGGCACGGCCCGAGAACCAGCAGATCTATATCACGCTCTTTACCCGCACCCTGATCATGTCGCTGATCATCACCGGATCCTGCATCCTGCTGGGCTATCCGGTGGCATGGATTCTGGCCAATCTGCCGACGCGCACGGCAAACGTGTTGATGATCCTGGTTCTGCTGCCCTTCTGGACCTCGCTCCTGGTGCGGACATCGGCCTGGAAAGTGATGCTGCAACAGCAAGGCGTGATCAACGAGGTTCTGGTCTGGCTCGGTATGGTCCCGGATGAGGCGCGGCTGGTGATGATCAACAATCAGTTCGGCACCATCGTGGCGATGACCCACATCCTGCTACCGTTCATGATCCTGCCGATGTACTCGGTGATGCAAACGATCAACCCGACCTACCTGCGCGCGGCCAAGTCGCTGGGCGCCACCAACTGGACCGCTTTCTGGCGGGTCTATTTCCCGCAATCGGTGCCGGGGATCGGTGCGGGCAGCATCCTCGTCTTCATCCTGGCCATCGGCTACTACATCACGCCTGAGATCGTGGGCGGCACCAAGGGTGTCTTCATCTCGAACCGGATCGCCTACCACATCTCGTCCTCGCTCAACTGGGGGCTGGCGGCGGCGTTGGGGACAATCCTGCTGGTGGTCGTTCTGCTGCTCTACTGGGCCTACGACCAGATCGTCGGCATCGACAACGTGAAGCTGGGGTAAGCGAACATGGCACTCAATACCGTCCAACCACAAACCCCCGGCTTCGTCGCCGCCGTGTCTGCGGGGGCCGGAGCGCTCTTCGGCCTCTTCGTCGGGACCGCGCAAGGTTCGGGCTTCATCGGCATCGTGATCGGCGCGGCCCTGCTGGCGGCGCTGGGATTTGTCCTCTCGGGTATGCGCGAGCGTGAAAAACCGCTGCGCTGGCTGATCACCGCCGGGTTCCTGATCGCGGGCCTCGTTCTGGGCGGTATATCGGCTGCTATCGTCGGGGCGCTCTTTGGCTGGTTTGCCGGATGGTTCATCTTCTGGCTGGCTACATCGCGCTACCGCGCACATCTGGCGCCCTACCTGACGCCGGGGCAGGTGCTGTGGCACTATACGTTCCGCGTGATCTGCGGTGCGATCTTCGTCTTCCTGATCACGCCGATCCTTGTGGTGATGCCGCTCAGCTTCAACGCGCAGGATTTCTTTACCTTCACGCCCGAGATGCTGCGGTTCGACCCCGCCGGGTACTCGATGAAGCACTACGAGGATTTCTTCAGTAACTCCGACTGGCAGAATGCCCTGTGGAACTCGATCAAGATCGCACCCATGGCGACGCTGCTGTCGGTCGGGTTCGGCACGCTGGCCGCCATCGGCCTCAGCCAACCGCATGTGCCCTTCCGCCGCGCGATCATGGCGATCCTGATCTCGCCCATGATCGTGCCGCTGATCATCTCGGCGGCGGGCATGTATTTCTTCTACAGCCGGATCGGCCTGCAGGGCACATACTTCGGCGTGGTGCTGGCCCATGCGGCGCTGGGTATCCCCTTCGTGATCATCACCGTGACTGCAACACTGGTGGGCTTCGACCGTTCCCTGACCCGGGCCGCCGCCAATATGGGAGCGGGACCGGTCACCACCTTCTTCCGGGTACAGATGCCGCTGATCCTACCCGGAGTGATTTCGGGGGGTCTCTTTGCCTTCATCACCTCCTTCGACGAGGTGGTGGTGGTGCTCTTTGTCGGCTCTGCCGGACAAAAGACCTTGCCCTGGCAGATGTTCACCGGCCTGCGCGAACAGATCTCACCCACCATCCTTGCCGTGGCGACGATCCTTGTGGCCATCTCAATCCTGCTACTCACGACGGTTGAAATGCTGCGCCGCCGCTCGGAACGCCTGCGCGGCATGTCACCAAGCTGACAACGACAGGGCGCCTTTAAAAGGCGCCCTTTCTTCTTCTGTTCAAAAATATCCCGGTGGGGTGAACAGGCTTCCCGTAAACTGTCCAGTGGACAGTTTCGCCTGTGAACGGGCGAAGCCCCGGATGCCCAAGGGCAGCGGGGGCAGAGCCCCCAACCTACCGCAACCGCTCGAGCAACCTCAGCGACGCATAACCGTCCGGCAAAAGCCCCTCGGCCAGTTGATAGGCCCGCACCGCGTTGATGGTCAGCGGCCCGATCCGTCCGTCGATCTTCTGCGTGTCGAACCCCGCCTGCGTCAGCCGCTGCTGCAACTCCTTGCGCTCGGCAAAGCTCAGCGCGCGATCGCCACGCGGCCACTTAGCGCGGATGGGTCCGGCGCCGCCGATCCGGTCGGCCAGATGACCCACCCCGATCACATAGGCATCGGCGGTGTTGTAGCGCTCCAGAACTTCGAAATTGTCAAAGATCATGAAGGCCGCACCCTGCCCGCCCGCCGGCAACAGAATCGAGGCAAGTCCGTGATCCGCCACCGGCCGCCCATCCATCCCAACGACTCCGAGCCTGGCCCAATCCGAGGGCTTCTTCGTCAACTCGCGCTTGGCGTTGGAATAATCGAACCCCTCCGGCACGCGCACTTCGACACCCCAGGGCTGCCCACTGGTCCAGCCGAACCCGGCCAGATACGCCGCGGTTGAGGCCAGCGCATCGGTCGGATCGCCCGACCAGATATCGCGCTTGCCGTCGCCGGTGAAATCGACCGCGTGGTCCAGATAAGAGGTCGGCATAAACTGGGTATGCCCCATCGCGCCGGCCCAACTGCCCTGCATGTTGCTGGCCGAGACATCGCCCGCGTCCAGTATCCGCAGCGCCGCGATCAACTGTTCCTCAAAGAACGCCGACCGCCTCGCGTCAAAGGCCAGCGTGGCCAGCGAGCGGATGGTGCTGTCGCTGCCCCGAAAGGTTCCATAGGCACTTTCCAGCCCCCAGATCGCCGCCACGATCTCTTTCTCAACACCGTATTTGGCTTCGATCTCTTCCAGCGTCGCGCGATGCTTGGCCAGCGCCGCCTTACCGTTCCTGATCCGCGCATCCGAGGCAGCGCTGTCCAGATAATCCCAGATCGTCTTGGTAAATTCCGACTGGTTGCGGTCGCGTTTCACGACCTTGGGATCGTATGTCACCCCGCGCAACGCGGCATCCAGCGTCGAGCTGGAAATTCCCTTTTCCAGCGCGCGGCGCTTGAACGCGCCGACCCAGGCCTCAAACCGTGCATTCGAACTGCTTGCCGTCACCTGCTGCACCTCACGCACTGGGCGCAAAACCGGCCGAACCGAAGATGTGATCTCGGCTGCGGCCAGCACGATCTCGCCCTGCCCGGTCTGTGTTTGGGGCCGCTCCTGCGGCCGGATTTTTTGATTGACTGTGCCACCCGACACATTCGTAGCCCATATCACGGCGAGGACGGCGCCACTCACGCATGTTCGCATTCCGGTTTTCCCGATTGTCTGCTCGGGATCAGGATAACGCGAAACCGGCCATCGACAAAGCGTCTAAGCGTCCGGCCCGCAATCTTCCGCCCGTTCCGCCCGGAGCCGTTCGAGCGCCGAGCGCAGCAGCGGAACCCGCTGGGGGCGAAAGCTCTCGTCGGTCACCACCATCCCGCGCATCCGGTCCAGCCGGAAGATGCGGAAATCCCGGCGCAGATGGCACCAGGACAACAGCACGCTGGATCGGTCCATGTAGACGATGCTCAGCGGATTAACCCGGCGAAAGGTTTGCGCGCCCTTCACATCGGTATAGGCGAACTCGACCGCGCGTTCGTCCCAAGTGGCCTGCCGCAGCGCCGCAACCTCGATTGTGGGGGCGGCCGGGCGGTCGAACCGTGTAGCGGCCAGAATGGCGTGGCTCAGCCGGTGCGATTGGCGCTGCGGTAGCCGCCCTTGCAACTTGCGCAGCGCCGCCCCGGCGGCGGCGGACAGCGATGGATCGCCGATCAGCTCGACCTCGCGCAGGCCCAGAACCAGAGCCTCAAGCTCATCATCGGTGAAACCCAAAGGCGGTAGCGTGGCGTCTTCGATCAGGGTAAAGCCGAACCCGGCCTCACCGTCGATCACGGCCCCAAGGCTGCGCAGTGCGTCGATATCGCGGTGGATCGTGCGCGCCGACACCCCCAGATCCTGCGCCAGATCGACCGAGGTACGCGGCGGCGTGCCCGAGCGCAGGGCTTGCATCAGTTGGAACAGGCGGGCGGTACGGGTCATGACATAGCCTAGCCTATCCCTGATGACAGAAATTGTCATGAGAAGCGTCTAACCTCGGGACCGACCCCCAATACGGAGACCCCGAAATGCTGACACTGCTCACCTTCCCCTCTGCCTTCGGCCAGTTCAGCGCCAGCCCCTTCTGCGTCAAGGCGGCGTACATGCTGCAACTTTCAGGTCAGCCATGGCAACGCTCCGACCTGCTGGACCCGCGCAAGATGCCCCACCGCAAGCTCCCGGTCCTGCGCACGCCCGAACGGCTGATGCCCGACAGCGACGCCATCCGCGATTGGCTTGAGGCGCAGGGGGCCGAATTCGACGCGGGCCTCAGCGACGTGCAAAAGGGCCAGTCCCGCGCCCTGATCCGGATGGCCGAGGATCACCTCTATTTCCACATCGTGATGGACCGCTGGGGCAATGATGCGGTCTGGCCGGTCCTGCGGGACACTTTTTTCACCACGATCCCGGCGCTGATCCGCAAACCGGTCTCGAATTCGATCCGCAAGTCGGTGCTGAAGGGGCTGGATATGCAAGGCGTCTCCCGGTTCTCGGAAACTGTACGGCTGGATCGGGTCGAGCGTGACCTGCAGGCAATCTCCGCCTTTCTCTGGCAATCACCGTTCCTGATGGGCGAGACCCCGACCTCCGCCGATCTGAGCGTGGGTCCGATGCTGGCCGCGATGCGCGCGACGCCCGCGGAAACACCGCTGACCCGGCGGATCGAAGACGATAAGATGCTGTGCGACTACATCGACCGGATTGAACAAACGATACGCCTGCCATGAGGCCTTTTGCAGACCCTGCCGTCGCTGACGCCTTCGCCGCCTTTCCCGACGCAACCCGCGACGGGTTGATGGAGCTGCGCGAGTTGATTTTCGACACAGCCGACACCGTGCCCCACGCGCAGCCCTTGACCGAGGCGCTGCGCTGGGGCCAGCCCGCCTATCTGGCGCCGCGCGGCTCGACCATCCGGCTAGGCGCGCACAAATCGGCACGGTTTGCCCTGTTCGTACATTGTCAAAGCCGGTTGATGGGCGATTTCACCTCGGCCTTTCCCAGAGAAGACCGGATCGAGGGCAACCGGGCGATCCTGTTCGATGCGCCGGGCCAGATCGACCCGACGCGGCACGGCTGGCTGATCGCCCGGGCGCTGACCTATCACCTCTGACGGCGCTTGCGCTCGATCTTGCGTTTGATCTTGTCTTTCTTCCGCTTGGTGCTGGCACCTTTGCGTCGGGGCGCGCGGCCCGCCGGACCGCGTCCGCGTGGCAAGGCCTGATCGTCGATGGACAGCAGCTCCAGTTCCAGCCCACCGGTCACCGGCACCGCCTCGGTCAGGCGCACGGTCACCCGTTGACCGATGGCGATCAGCATCCCGGTGTCCGACCCCATCAGTGTCCCGGCCTCGCGGTCGAAATGGAAGAACTCGCGCCCCAGCGAACGCACCGGAACCAACCCATCAGCACCGGTCTCGTCCAGCTTCACGAAGGCCCCGAACCGGGCGATACCGCTGATCCGTCCCGAAAACTCGTTGCCCACCCGCTCGCTGAGATAGGCCGAGAGATAGCGGTCATTGGTGTCCCGTTCCGCCATCATCGAGCGGCGCTCGGTATCCGATATGTGATTGGCGGTGTCTTCCAGCCGGTCAATCTCATCCTCTGTCAGCCCGTCCTCACCCCAGCCATGAGCCGAGATCAGCGCGCGGTGCACGATCAGGTCGGCATAGCGCCGGATGGGTGAAGTGAAATGGGCGTAGTTTTTGAGCGCCAGCCCGAAATGGCCAAAGTTTTTAGGATTGTAATAGGCCTGCGCCATCGACCGGAGCGTGCTGAGATTGATCAGCTCCGCCTCGTCGGTCCCGGCGGCGGCGTTCAGCAGCGCGTTTAGGTGCCGGGTCTGCAACACTTGCCCCTTGGCCAGGTTCAGCCCCGCCGCCTGAGCGGTTTCACGCAGGGACTCCAGCTTTTCGGGCGCGGGTTCCTCATGCACCCGGAACAGCAGCGGGCGGCGTTTGGCAATCAGGGTCTCGGCGGCCGCGACATTGGCGAGGATCATAAATTCCTCGATCAGACGATGCGCGTCCAGCCGGTCGCGGAAGGCCACGCTCAGGACCTCGCCCGCATCGCTCAGCACGATCTTGCGCTCGGGCAGATCCAGATCCAACGGCTGCCGCACCGCGCGCGCCTTTTTCAGCGCCTCATAAGCCGCGTAAAGCGGCTTCAGAACCGGCTCTAGCAAAGGCCCTGTGCGGTCGTTTGGGGTCCCGTCGATGGCCTCCTGCACCTCGGCATAGTTCCGCGAGGCGGCCGAGCGCATCAGCCCGCGCACGAACCGGTGACCGATCTTGTTGCCTTCGGCGTCGATCTGCATCCGCACCGCAATGCAGGCGCGCGGCACGCCCTCGTGCAGCGAACACAGATCGCCCGACAGCCGGTCCGGAAGCATCGGCACCACGCGGTCGGGAAAATAGGTGGAGTTGCCGCGCTTGCGCGCCTCGCGGTCCAACGCCGCGCCGGGGCGCACATAGGCCGCCACATCGGCGATCGCGACCCAGATCACATGGCCGCCCGGGTTCTTGGGATCGTCATCGGCATGGGCGTAACACGCATCATCGTGATCGCGCGCATCCGAGGGGTCGATGGTCAGCAACGGCATGTCGCGCAGGTCCTCGCGCCCGCTCAGGCCCACCGGCTTGGCCTTGTCGGCCTCGTCGATCACCTTGTCCGGGAAATCGTCGGGGATGCCATGCTGGTGAATGGCAATCAAGGACACCGCCTTGGGCGCCGAAGGATCGCCCAACCGCTCGACAATCCGCGCGCGTGGCAGGCCCATGCGGTTTTTGGGCCCCGCCTGCTCGGCCTCGACCAACTCGCCATCTTTTGCGCCTTGCGTGGCACCCTCGGACACCTGCCATTCTTTCGAGGCGGCCTTGTCGATTGGCACGATCCGCCCGCCCTCCGCGCCCTTGCGGAACAGGCCGAGGATGCGGCGCGGGTTGGTGCCGATGCGCCGGATCAGCCGGGCCTCATAGTTGTGATCCTCCTCATGCACCAGCGTGAGGCGCGCCAGGATGCGGTCACCCTCGCCCAGCGCCGGATCGCTCGCGCGCGGGATGATCAGCACGATGGGCTCGACTCCCTCGCCATGCCACTCCAACGGACGGGCGAACAGATCGCCATCGGCATTGGGCGCCTTGACCTGCAGCACACTGACCGGCGGCAACCGGTCCGGATCGCAATAACTGCGCTTGCGTTTCTCCAAGTGCCCCTCGGCCTCAAGCTCCTTGAGGATGCGCTTGAGGTCGATCCGGTCCGCGCCCTTGATGCCAAAGGCCTTGGCGATGTCGCGTTTCGAGGTAAGAGTGGGATTCGCCGAGATCCAGTCGAGGACCTCCTGCTTGGAGGGGATGCGTTTCATGTTTCCGCCCTAGCACGGCGATACGACCGCGTCATGACCAAAAAACGGGCAATGCCGTGGGTCACGCGCGGTTACGGATCAAGAAGTGCGTCGCGGTACGTGATTCCTGGTCCGCCCGATGATCCATTTCACGCGAAATAGTCTGCCAGAATACGCCCGTAAATCGCCTTTAGCTGATGGATCTGCGCCACCTCGGCCCGTTCATCCACCTGATGCATGGTCCGGCCCACAAGGCCGAATTCAACCACCGGGCAATGGCTCTTGATGAAACGGGCATCCGAGGTGCCGCCAGTGGTCGAGAGTTCAGGCGTCACGCCAGTTTCGGCCTCGACCGCCGCTGCCACCAGATCCGAGAGCGGGCCGGGCGGAGTGAGGAAACTCTCGCCCGAGATTTTCACCTTGATCCCGATCTCGACACCAAATTCTTCGGCCACCCGGTCCGCCTCGGCCTGCATCCAGCCGGTCAGGCCCGCGCCCGTATGCAGATCGTTGAAGCGGATGTTCACGGTGCCGGTGCACTGCGCCGGGATCACGTTGGTGGCCGGGTTGCCGGTGTCGATGGTGACGACCGCCAATGTAGAGGCGTCGAAATGGTCTGTTCCCCGGTCCAGTTCGTGGCTCGCCAGACGGTCCATCAGCCGCGCCATGGCGGGCAGCGGGTTTTTCGCCCGGTGCGGATAGGCCGAATGCCCCTGAACGCCGGTGACCGTGAACCACGCGGTCATCGAGCCGCGGCGCCCGATCTTCATCATCTCGCCCATTCGATCCGGACAGGTCGGCTCGCCCACCAGACAGACCGACATGCGCTCGCCCGCCTGATCCATGTAATCGAGCAGCGCGGTGGTGCCGTCCACGGCATCACCTTCTTCGTCCCCGGTGATAGTAAGGACAACCGCCCCCTCCGGCGGCGTCTGCTGTACGAAATCGACGGCAGCGGCGGCAAAGGCCGCGACGCCCGACTTCATGTCCGTGGCACCCCGGCCATACATCACGCCGTCCCTTACCTCGGCGCCAAAAGGCGGCAGAGTCCACGCCGCCTCATCCCCGACCGGTACTACATCGATGTGGCCGTTGAAGCCGAACGTGCGCGCGTGGTCCTTTTGCCCCCACCGGGCAAACAGGTTGCACACATCGCCACGATCCACCCGCACACAGTTAAATCCCGCCGCGCCGAGCACCTGCTCCAGAACGCCCAGCGCCCCGCCCTCCTCGGGTGTTACCGAGGGGCAACGGATCAGATCTGCGGTCAGCCGGGCGGGGTCGATAGGCGTCATTTGAACTCCGGAGATGGTGGCCTCATTTCCCTCACTCATTCTATGAAATACCCCCGATGCCAAGCCCGCCGGGCAGAAAACGCGGGAATAAAGCCGCGGACACCGCCCAATTGCAGGAATTCCTGCAACAATCCGGCCTGTTTACCCAGGGGCCGCCTTGCTCGGGCGACAAAATCTGCGCTAGTGGGCGACTAAACAGGTAGACACTCCAGATGCGCGTTATCCTCGTCCTGCTTATTCTGACTGTTACGGCCCTTGCTCAGGCCAGTCAGGCTCAGACCCTCACGGTATCGACCGTGACACGGCCCCCGTTCTCATTTGTCGAGGATGGGAAAGAGACCGGGTTTTCGGTGGAGTTGTTTGACGCCCTTGCCGAGTCGCTGGAGTGGGATTTTCGGATCGTGCGTTCGGATGGCTTCTCGGACATGCTGACCCGGGTTCAGCAGGCCCGCGCGGACCTTGCCATCGCCAATATCTCGATCACCGCCGCGCGTGAATCCAAGATGGACTTCAGCCAGCCCATCTTCGAAGCGGGGCTGCAGATCATGGTGCCCTCGGAGTCGACCCGACGCCCGTCACTGATGCAGGCGCTTTTGTCCCGTGATCTGTTCATCGCAATCGGACTGGCCTTTGCGATCCTGCTGACCGGCGGGATGCTGATGTGGTATTTCGAGCGTCGCGCCCAGCCTTATTTCGACCGAACCCTGAACGAGGCCTGGTTCCCCTCATTCTGGTGGGCCCTGAACCTGGTGGTAAACGGAGGTTTCGAGGAACGGGTGCCGCGCACCGTGTTCGGGCGGTTGTTCGGCGTTGTGCTGGTGATCTCATCCCTGTTCATCGTATCCGTCTTCACCGCCCGGATCACCTCGGTCATGACGGTGGACGCGATCACCGGAACCGTCAATTCGGTGAATGACCTTTACGGCAAGCGCGTCGGCACGATCAGCGACTCGACCGCCGCCGCGTTTCTGGATCGGCGCGAGGTTGAATATGACAGCTTTGCCGGGCTGGACCCGATGCTGGAAAGATTTCAGGAAGGCAAGCTGGATGCGGTCGTGTTCGACGCCCCTGTCCTGTCCTATTACGCCAACCACGAAGGCCGCGATATCGCCACCATGGCAGGCGGCATCTTTCTGCGTGAAAACTACGGGATTGCCTTCCCCACCGGCTCACCTCTGATCGAAGAGGTCAATCAGGCGCTGCTCGGCCTGCGGGAGGACGGTACTTATGACAAGATTTACCGCAAATGGTTCGGGATACCGAACTAGACCTGCCTAGGCTTGCCCGGGGTCATCAAAGAACGGCGTCATCTGCGCGACGATCACCGCGTTCTCTTCAAGCGCCCGCTGCATCAGCGCGCGCTCCTCATCACCGATCTCATGCCCTTCGGCCTCGCGCTCGGCCAGAGTGCCATAGCCAGTCACGTCCAGCGGGGCGGTATCGGCCTGCTTGAGGATCGCCACGGTCTCGCGCACCGCCTCGGCCTCATCCACGCCGCTGGCAAAGCACATTAGCGCCGCCCCTGTGGCGCCTTCGGGCAGGCCGTCCCCGTCCTTTCGTCCGATCTGAACGAGAAGCGTATAGACCTGCTGGCGTGATGGTTTCTTTTGCTTTTCCATGGCCGCCGCCTTAACGACCGGCACCTCAGCGGTCAACCGAAACCGAGCCGCGAAGAACGCCCCTCCACGGCCCGGCAAACTTGAACTTCTTCTGACAGATCAGTCGCGCAGCAGCTCGTTGATCCCGGTTTTCGAGCGGGTCTTTTCGTCCACCCGCTTCACGATCACCGCGCAATAGAGGCTGATGTTGTTCTTCGACGGCATCGAGCCAGCTACGACCACCGAATAGGGCGGCACCTCGCCATACATCACTTCGCCGGTCTCGCGGTCCACGATCTTGGTGGATTTGCCGATGAACACGCCCATGCCAAGGACCGAGCCCTCGCGAACGATGCAGCCCTCGACCACCTCAGACCGGGCTCCGACGAAGCAGTTGTCCTCGATGATCGTCGGCCCGGCCTGCATGGGCTCCAGCACGCCGCCGATACCCACGCCGCCCGACAGGTGCACGTTCTTGCCGATCTGCGCGCAGGACCCGACGGTGGCCCAGGTATCGACCATGGTCCCCTCGTCCACATAGGCGCCGAGATTGACAAAGGACGGCATCAGCACCACGCCCGGCGCGATATAGGCCGATTTGCGGACCACACAGTTCGGCACCGCACGGAAACCCGCCGCCCGCCACTGGTTCTCGCCCCAACCGGCGAACTTGCTGTCCACTTTGTCCCACCAGCCGCCCTCCTGCGGGCCGCCGATCTGAATCTCCATGTCCTTGATGCGAAAACCCAGCAGAACCGCCTTCTTGGCCCACTGGTTCACATGCCAACTGCCATCACCCTGCTTTTCAGCCACCCGCAACGAGCCGCTGTCCAGCGCGTTCAGCGTGTCCTCGATGGCCTCGCGCTGCTCGCCAGTGGTGGCGGGGGTGATCGTGTCACGAGCCTCCCAGGCGGTTTCGATGGCGGCTTCCAGTTGTGCGTTGGACATGGCTGTGCTCCCTGCAGAATCCCGTCGTGTTTGTGTGGCCTATAAGGAAGCGACGGCCAATGCGCAATGCGACGAAGATCGACCCCTTTGCGGCGGGGTGGCCGCCTTACCGCACCCGCCGGATATGCCGCTTGAGAATCTCGCAGGCCGTAGCGGCGTCCTTGCGCTTCAGCGCCTGCACGATGGCGGCGTGATCCGCGTCGCTGCGCTGCGCCCATTTCTGGCGCCAATGGGCAAACAGATGCCGGGCACTGGCGATGTGCAGATCGTCGATCGCGTGCAGCAGGCGTGGCATCGCGCAAGGCGCCAGGATCACCCGGTGAAAGCTGCGGTTGCGCGCCTCCCAAGCCGGCATATCCGCTGCCGCATCACAAGCGATGCGTGCGTCATCCGCCGCCCTGACCTCAGCCGGGGTCATATTCTGCACCGCGTGCTGCAGGGCGAGTGTTTCCAACGCCACCCGCATCTCGATCACCTCGCGGATCTCGGCCGGGTCCAGCGCTGTCACCCGCATGCCGCGCCGGGGCTCGCTGTGGGCCAGCCCATGCGCTTCGAGCCGCAGCAAGGCCTCGCGCACCGGCACATGACTGGTCTCGAAGGCGCGGGCAATATGGTCCTGCCGCAGCTTTTCGCCCGCCACCAGCTGACCGGTAACGATCTGCTGGCTGAGACGTTCATAGATGGTGTCGGCGATGGTGGCTGTCATAGATTATAGATAAAATCGGCGCGCAGCCGCCTCAAGCGGATAATTCACGCAAAAACCGGCGACGGCGCGATATTCCCGCCGCAAACCAGAACCGCAACACGCTCGCCCGGTTCAGGCCGGTATGCCCCGCTCATGAGCGCGGCCAAAGCCGTCGCACCTGCAGGCTCGACAAGTACCCGCCGCTCGGCCCAAAGCGCCTGCTGCGCAGCCACAATCGCCTCGTCACAGACCAGAACCGAAGCCATCCCCTGCGCCAGCCCAAAACAGATATCCCCGATCCGGCGGGCACCCAGCGCGTTGGCGGCAACACCCGAAACCTCGACATCCACCGGCGCGCCCGCCCGCAACGCCGCATGCAGCGCGCAAGAGGTTTCGGGCTCAACCGCCACAACCTTGCGCGCACCTTGAAGCCAGGCCAGCGCGCCGCCGATCAGACCCCCGCCGCCAACGGCGACCACAACGGTGTCGGCAGAGAGCCCCTGCGCCTCCCACTCTGCAAAGCAGGTGCCCTGCCCAGCCACGGTTGCGGGCGCATCATAGGCGTGGATCTGCATCGCGCCGCTCTCGGTCTCATGCGCCTGCGCCATGCTCAGCGCGTTGGCGTATTCACCGGGCACCACGGTCAGATCCGCCCCGATCCCCTCGATCAGCGCGATCTTGGATGGGCCCGCCAGTTCTGGCACAAAGATCTTGGCCGGATGACCCAGCGCCCGCGCCGCATACGCCGCCGCCGCGCCATGATTGCCGCCCGAGGCCGCGACCACACCCGCCCCGGGCACCTCGCGGGACAAGAGCGTGTTGAACGCCCCGCGCGCCTTGAAACTGCCGGTGTGCTGCATGTGCTCAAGCTTCATCTCGACGGGAAATTGCAGCCCGAACCCCCGCGCCTCGATCACCGGAGTCACCTGCACATGGCCCGCAATGCGATCTGCCGCCGCCGAAATCTCTGCCTTCCAATCCATGCTCACATCCCTGTCACTGGCCTGTCACCGCCGAACACTGGCGCTCCGGCCGCGAACCCTATAGCTGTTGGGAAAACAAGCAAGCAGGGATCCCCCGCAATGAAAGAAGACCGCCTGAGCCCCTTCCGCGACGCGCATACCGACCGCTCGACCGCGAGCCATGTGCCCGACACCCCGCAGACCCGGTCACCCGCCTACAAGCTGGCCTTTGCGGACGAGGATTTCCTGTGCCGGGATGAACTGCGCCCGGTGCGCCTGCAGCTGGAACTGCTCAAGCCCGAGATGATAATGGCCGAGCGCGAGATCACCTCGACCATCGTGATGTTCGGCGGCGCCCGCATCCCCGAGCCGTCGCAGAAGCACAAGGCACGCACGCAGACTCTGGCCGACCTGTCGCAATACTACGACGAGGCGCGCGAATTCGCCCGGCTGATGACCGAGAAATCCAAGCACAGCGGCTGCCGCGAGAACGTGGTCGTCACCGGCGGCGGCCCCGGCGTGATGGAGGCGGGCAACCGCGGCGCGCAGGATGCCGGGGGCTGTTCCATCGGGCTCAACATCGTGCTGCCACATGAGCAGGCGCCAAACGCCTATGTCTCGCCCGAGCTCAGCTTCAACTTCCACTATTTCGCCATCCGCAAGATGCATTTCCTGATGCGCGCCCGTGCCATCACCATCTTCCCCGGCGGCTACGGCACCATGGACGAGCTGTTTGAATCGCTGACCCTGATCCAGACCGGGCGCATGGACCGGGTGCCGTTCCTGCTGTTCGGCCGCGAGTTCTGGGAGCGGGTGATCAACTGGGAGGCGCTGGCCGATGCAGGCACCATCTCGGAAGAGGATCTGGACCTGTTCCGCTATGTCGATACCGCGCAAGAGGCGATGGAACTGATCGACAACTGGACCCCGGCCCCCCCGCGCGACGTGATTCCGGGGCGCTGAAGCGATTCGTGCTACACTCGGCCAACCGACATCCAAGGGAGAGGCCGATGGAATATGTAACCGTGTCCAACTGGACCTATGACGAGACCCTGGACGAGGCGGCGCTGATTTCCAGCGCCAAGGAAAAACTGAGTCAGCTCAAAGCGATGGGCGCCAAGAGCGGCCATCTGGTCCGGGTCGGCCCGACCGAGGGGCTGATTGTCATGGTCTATCCGGACGAAGGCACCTGGAACCGGGTGCGCGAAGCCGTGCAGCATATGCGCACCGACACCAGACCGAGTGAAGGCGGCACGAATACCGGCGCCGTGGACGGCCCGGCCTTGGTGTCGATCTGACGCTATTGGCTCTCACCAGCCACCCCGGGCGCAGGCATTCCACTTTCTGCAAACGCTTTTGAGTGCTAGAGGGCAAGGGACAGCAATTCGACGAGAGCCGGACCTGATGAGCACGCCCCACAAGACGCCCCCGCGCACCGGCGCGATGCTGCATCTGCGCGGCAACGCTTTGGACAAGGGTGACGCGGTTGCTCTCCCGCTGACCCAGAGCAGCATGTTCCACCTGCCCGGCCAGCCCGAGGATTTCGCGACCTATGGGCGTGTGGACAACCCAACCTGGCAGCATCTGGAATATTTGCTGAGCCATCTCGAAGATGCCCCCTGTCTGGCCTTCCCGTCAGGCATGGGCGCGATTTCGGCAGCCCTCTTTGCCACGCTCAAGGCCGGGAACCGGGTGCTGATCCCGTCCGACGGCTACTACGTCACCCGATTGCTGGCCGAACGGTTCCTGTTCAATCTGGGCGTGACGGTCGAGCAGCGCCCGACGACGGCCTTCTCCGAGGGCGGCTTTGACGGGTTCGACGTTGTGTTCCTTGAAACCCCGTCGAACCCCGGCCTCGACATGATCGACCTCTCCGCCGTGGCGCAGGCCGTGCGCGCGGCCGGCGGCATCACCATCGCCGACAACACCACGTTGACCCCACTGGGCCAGCGCCCGCTGGATCTGGGCGTGGATGTGGTTGTGGCCTCGGACACCAAGGCGATGGGCGGCCATTCCGACCTGCTGATGGGGCATGTGGCCAGCCGCAATGCCGAGATCATGCAAGCCGTTGAAGATTGGCGCAGAATCTCGGGCTGCATCCCCGGCCCGCATGAGGCCTGGCTCCTGCACCGGGGGCTTGAGACGCTGGATGTCCGGTTCGACCGCATGTGCAGCTCGGCGCAGGTGCTGGCCAAGCGTCTGGCCGCCCACCCGGCGGTGAAACAGATCCGCTATCCCGGTCTGGAAACCGACCCATCACATACGCTGGCCAAGGCGCAATGCATCCGCTTCGGCTTCCTGCTGTCGATCACGCTGGAAAGCGAAGACAAGGCCGAGGCTTTCATCAACGCCTGCCCTCTGATCCGGCCCGCCACCTCATTTGGCGGCGTCCACACCTCTGCCGAGCGCCGCCTGCGCTGGGGCGATGCGGTCGATCCCGCCTTCATCCGCCTGTCAGTCGGGTGCGAACCGGTCGAGGAACTGTGGCAAGCGATCAAACACGCCCTCGACACCATATGAACAGGGGCACTCGCCCGCCCCTTCTTCTGTTCAAAAATATCCCGGAGCGCGAGGCAGAGCCTCGCATTATCACCGACGTAACCGCCGCGCCGCGCTCTGTTATTTCGCTTTCGGTGCCCGCAACTCCTTGAACACATAGATCGGCAGCACCACCGCCGCGATCAGCGCGCCCAGCCACACCAGCAACGTCGCCGCCAACAGGTTGGCGATGCCGCCGATGGTCAGGCCTGTCGTGATCAGGTCGGTCGCCAGCAGCCCCACAAAAGTCACCACCAGTGCGATCCCGCCCTTGAGCGCCGGGATGTTCTGCTCGCTCAGCTTCGCGATCAGCGGCTCGGCAACCACCTGCACCAGCGTGAAAACAACCACCACGATGATCAGCGACAGTGGCGCGATCCTGAACCCGTCAAGCAGAAATGCGGCCAGCAGCAGACCGATGGCATTACCCGCCAGCAGGGCAAGCACCGACATGATGCGTCGGGACATGAGACGATACCTCGCATTCAATTCGCATAAATGTTGAATGCGAGACTAGACCGGCCTCAGTCCGATTTCACCTTGTTTTTCAAAGACCCGCCTCGGCCTCGATCTGTTTGCGCGACTTGCGGGCGCGCTCGGTGGCCGACTTCAGCTGACCGCAGGCGGCCATGATGTCCTCGCCGCGCGGGGTGCGGATGGGTGAGGCATATCCCGCCTGGTAGATGATGTTTGCAAAGGCATGGATGCGGTTGTTCGAGCTGCGCTTGTATGGCGCGCCAGGCCATTCGTTGAACGGGATCAGGTTGATCTTGGCAGGGATATTGTGGCGCTTGATGTGCTCGATCAGACGATGTGCATCCTCGTCGCTGTCGTTCACCCCGTCCAGCATCACGTATTCGAAAGTGATCCGCTCGGAGTTCGACGCATTGGGATAGCTGGCCAGCGCTTGCAGCAACTCTTCGATATTCCAACGCTTGTTGATCGGCACCAGAACGTCGCGGGTTTCATCTGTCGTGGCATGGAACGAGATCGCCAGCAGGCAGCCGATTTCCTCGGCTGCGCGCGCGATTTCGGGCACTACGCCCGAGGTGGACAGCGTGATACGGCGGCGCGACAGCGAGATCCCCTCGGGGTCCATCGCGATCTTCATCGCGTCGCGGACGTTCTCGAAATTGTAGAGCGGCTCGCCCATACCCATCAGAACGATGTTCGACAGAAGGCGGGTTTCGTCCTTGGGTTCACCCGGAACCGGCCATTCGTCAAGATCGTCGCGCGCCATCATGATCTGGCCGACGATTTCGGCAGTTGTCAGGTTTCGTACGAGTTTCTGAGTGCCGGTATGACAAAATGTACATGTCAGCGTGCAGCCCACCTGAGACGAGATGCACAGCGTCCCGCGCCGCTCTTCGGGGATATAGACGACCTCGACCTCGTGCCCGCCTGCGATACGGACGAGGTATTTCCGGGTGCCGTCCTCGGACAGTTTGCGGGTCACAACCTCGGGGATTTCGATGACGAAGCTCTCGGCCAGTTGCGCACGGTAAGTCTTGGCGAGGTTGGTCATCTCGGCGAAGTTGCGCACGCCCCACTGGTAGATCCACTGCCAAATCTGGTTCACCCGCATCTTCGCCTGTTTCTCGGGTGTGCCATGTTCGATCAGCACCTCGCGCAGACGATCGCGGGTGAGGCCCACCAGGTTCAACTTCCCCTCGGGCAATTTGCGGGGGATGGTCATGACATCTTGAGTGATCGGCGCTTTGGCAGACATGGGTAAGGACTCGGGCTGGTCGCAGGGATGCGCCTCTATATAGGAATGCGCGCGAAGATCAAAAGATTTCGTGCGGGAACGCATGCGGATTTGAACGCGGAGTGGCGTTGCTTGGACGTAGCCGTGCGCCGCTATTTCAGGTTTCCCGCGCCGCCGAGTGCCTGCACGGCAGCCGCACCGCATGCGTTGCCGTTTGCAAGGCACTGCTCCAGCGGTGCCCGCTCCAGCCAGGATGAAAGGAACCCGGCGTTGAACGCGTCTCCTGCCCCTGTGGCGTCCAACACTTCAACGGGCGTGGCGCCGTTGAGGATCCATGCGTTACAGGACCGAGATCGTGCGCGGGCGCCGTTTTTGCCGTTTTTGACGACGGTCAGAGGTGCGCAGAGCGCATCAGTACCAGCGGCGCGGAGCGCGGTCATTTCGGCCTCATTGGGCAGGAACACATCGACCGCTGAGATCAATTCCGACAGGTTTTCGGCATATGCGTCCTGCCATCCGCAATCGAGCGAGACGGTCAAACCGGCCGATTTGGCCAAACGCAAAAGATCGGGCTGTTCCTGTAATGTGCGTAACTCGCCGATATGCAGATGTGCATATTGGCCGAGGTCGATTTCAGCGGGATCGGGCGTTGCCGGGCCATCGGACCGGGTCAGAAAGGCGCGGTCTTCGGCGCAGGAGATCGCCACCGTGATTTGCGGGTCGATCCCGTCCGCCGCTGTCGCGCAGGCACTGGCATCCACGCGATATTGGGCCATGTCCGCGCGGACAACGGCGTCGAAGGGCGCTGCGGGCAGGGTCGAAAACTGCGACACCGCATGGCCCAGCGCCACCATGTTCGCCCCGGTGATGAACGCGCCTCCGCCGGCGTGCAGCGTGAGACCCGGGACAAAAACCTCGGTCCCCGGTGTGGGCAGGCGGGGTGTGTTGACGAAAACCAGGTCGCAATAGAGCCTGCCCGCGCAGAGGATCGGCTTTTTCACGTCAAAGCCTCGCCGCTTGCGCTGTCGAAGACATGCAGGTTTTCAGGCGCGGCGCCCAGCTGCACCGCGTCGCCGACCTGCGGCGGGTTTCGGCCATCCGCCTTGGCGATGATTTCGCCCGACGGGGTGTCGACGTAAATCAGGGTCTCGGCGCCCAAGGGTTCGAGCAGCGTGACCTTGCCGGACAGGATCGGGTTGGCGCTGTCGAGGTGGAGATCGTCGGGCCGGACGCCAAGCAGGATGTTTGTTGCGCCCCCGGCAGCCACCCCGGGGATGCGGACCTGCCGATCTGCGTTCAGGCGCACCAGAGTACCGTCCAACTCTCCAGAAAGCAGATTCATGGACGGGGCTCCGATGAAACGCGCAACAAAGGTGTTTGCCGGTTTGTGAAAGACCTCGGTCGGGGTGCCGACCTGTTGGATATGGCCATCCTTCATGATCACGATCCGGTCCGCCATGGTCATCGCTTCGACCTGATCATGGGTCACGAAGATGATCGTGTTGCCGACCCGCTGGTGCAGTTTCTTGATCTCAAGCCGCATCTGGGTACGCAGCTGGGCGTCGAGGTTCGAGAGCGGTTCATCGAACAGGAAAACCGCCGGGTCGCGCACCATGGCGCGCCCGATGGCCACGCGCTGACGCTGGCCGCCGGACAATTGGCTGGGCTTGCGGTCCAGCAGGTCGGTCATGTCGAGGATGCCGGCAACCTCTTGAATTCGCTTTTCCTTGTCGGCCTTTGGCATCTTGGAGGATCGCAGGCCGAAGGCGATATTCTTCTTGACCGACATATGCGGATAGATGGCGTAGTTCTGAAACACCATCGCGATGTCGCGTTCTTTGGGTTCAAGGTTGTTCACCTCGCGCCCGCCGATTTCGATGATGCCGCTGGTGGTTTCCTCAAGCCCCGCGATCATCCGCAACGTGGTGGATTTTCCGCATCCCGACGGGCCGACGAAGACCACGAATTCGCCGTCGGCAACGTCCAGAGTGATGCCGTGCAGCACTTCTGTCGTGCCATAGGATTTGGTCAGGTTGCGCAGGGCGAGGTTGGCCAAAATCAGGTCTCCAGCAATTGGGCGAAGGCGGTGGCGCGGGCGGTGGCTGCGGCCGAGACCCGCGCTGCCCGTTGGCTCGCCCGTGCGCGCAGGGCATCGAGATCGGTGCTGTATTGCACAAGGGCCGCGTCCAGAGCCGCCGGGGCGGGGCCGCCAATGCGGTCGCGGCGCGCAACAAAGGTTTCGGGGCTGACGGCGGCTCGGAACCCCTGCTCGTCCGTCGCGGGCGCGCGGGAGGTGGCGGCGCGGAAGGCCGTTTGGAACGCGCCGAACCCCCCGGACAGCGGCTTGCCGTCCAGATCCCGTGCAACATGGGCGGCGATGTCATGCGCCTGGCGAAAGGTCAGCCCCTCGTCCCGGACCAGCGTGTCGGCAAGCTCCGTGATGGTGATGCTGGCCGCATCCGTGTTCCGGCGCACTCTGTTCGAGTTGATCGAACAGGCGGGCAGGAATGCGGCCATCAGCTCAAGCACCCGGCCGCCGCTTTCAAACGCGGCGTACCCGGCCTGCTGCACTTCGCCCTCGCTGTCGTTCATGTCGGTGAACGGCGTGTTGTGCATGGTGTTCACCACCATGTCGCAGCGCCCGCAGGTGACCGAGGCAAGGTGGCGCATATGTTCGGTCGGCACCGGGTTGCGCTTTTGCGGCATGATCGAGCTGATCTGGACGAGCGCATTGGGGACGTAGAGCTGCCCGACCTCGAAGCTGGACCAGAAGGCCAGATCCTGCACGACGCGGCCCAGATGCAGGAACACCAGTTTGATGGCCGAGTAGAGCCCGGTGACATAGTCGACGGACGCGATGCAGCCATAGGAGTTCACTTGCGGGCCTTCGAAGCCCAGCAGTTTCGCCATGCGGGCGCGGTCGATGGGGAACCCGGATGTGGTGATGGCGGCGGCCCCCATGGGACAGTGCCCGAGGGTGTCGATGGCCGCAGACAGTCGCTGTGCGTCGCGGTTCAGCACCTCGATCATTGCGCCCAAGTAGTGACCGAATGTGGTGGGTTGAGCGGGCTGGCCGTGAGTATAGGCGACGATCAGGGTGTCGGCCTCGTCCCGGGCCTTGGCGATCAGTGCCTCGGTGAGTGACGTGATTTGCGCCAGCACAGCCTCGGCCCGTTCCCGCAGCGCCATCTTGAACACGGTGTGGTCCATGTCGTTGCGCGACCGGGCCGTGTGAAGCGCGCCGCCAAGATCGCCCAAACGGCGTTTGAGTTCGGCCTCGACATAGAAGAAGTAATCCTCATGCTCGCCGGTGTAGACGAGCGCGGGGACGTCGGTTTCCTTGTCGATTGCGTCAAGCGCATGGGCGATTAGGCCGCCATCTGTCCGGGTCAGAATTCCGGTTTCGACCAGCATCACCAGATGGGCCTGATTGATCGCCATCATATGGGCGGCGTAGTGGGTTTTGACGCCTTCGAATAGCGGCGCAAGCACGGTGTCCTTGTAGGTGGGGTCGGGAAATTTGCTGTCGTCGGTCATCCTTTGAGCCCCGCCATGACAACACCTCGGATGATGAACCGCTGGAAGATCAGGAACACGACGAGGGTCGGGATGGTGGAAATTGCCGCGCCCGTCATGATCAGTTCCCATGCGACGTCGGCCTCGTCCCCAAAGCCCGACAGGCCCACGGGGATCGTGTACATGTCCACCGAATTGGTGACGATGAGCGGCCACAGGAACGCGGTCCAGTTGCCGAGGAACACAAAGATGGCAAGGGCCGCCAGCGCCGGTTTCACCAGCGGCATGGCGACAGTCCACCAGATCTGCAACTCATTCAGGCCGTCGATCCGTGCGGCTTCGATGAAATCGTCGGGAACGCCCTCAAAGAACTGCTTCATCAGGAAGGTGCCAAAGGCCGTCATCAACCCCGGAAACATGATGCCCCAGTAGCTGTCGAGCCAGCCGAAGGCCTGGGACATCAGGTACCACGGGATCACCAGCATCTCGGTCGGGATCATCAGCGTCGACAGGATTGCGATGAACACGATCTGACGCCCGGGAAAGCGGAACTTGCACAGGGTGTAGCCCACCAGCGAGTCGAACAGGAGGTTACAGATCGTCGTGATCGTGGCGATGATGATCGAGTTCAGAAACCACAGGTAGAACCGGCCATCCTCAAGAACAAAGGTGTAGTTCTCCAGCGTCGGTTCCTCAGGGATGAGGTTGACGTTATAGACCTCATGCGGCCATTTCAGCGAGGTCGAGATCATGTAGGCGAGGGGCATCACCATCAGCACGCCGCCCAAGAACAGCAGCAACCAACGGATGATCTGCCCCATGTTGCGCGGGCGTTTGGCGGGTTGGGTGGTCAGCAGAGCCTCGGCGGAGGGGACGATATCGGCCATCTATTCGCTCCTCAGCAGACGCAGCTGAATGAGCGAGACGATCAGCAGGATGGTGAACAGCACGACGGTCTGTGCCGCGGCATAGCCCATGTCGAAACCGTTGAAGGCGGTGTCGTAGATCATCAGGACAAGGGGTTTGGTCGAGTTCAGCGGCCCGCCGGGATTGTTGGTTGTCATGTTGAAGACATGATCGAAAATCCGGAGGAACCCGATAGACGAGAAGACCACGATGAAGATGATGGTTGGGCGCAAAAGCGGCAGGGTGATCTGGGTCAGCACCGTGAACCAGCCCACGCCGTCGATCTTGGCGGCCTCGTAATAGCTGGTGGGGATCGCGCGCAGCCCGGCCATGAAGATGATCACCTGAAACCCCAGCCCGGCCCACACGGCGGGGGCCAGAACCGCCGGGAGCGCGTTGGTGGTGGAATTCAGGAATGAGATCTGCGGGATGCCGAAGCCCGCCAGTATGTTGTTGAACAGCCCGATCGGCACGTCCTGATAGAACCAGCGCCAGACCCAGGCCATGGCCACGGCAGAGGTCATGAAGGGCAGGAAGTAGAGCATTCGCAGAAAGCCGTGCATGAACCGCAGCTTGTCGAGGTGGTAGGCGATGACGAAGGACAGCACGAGGCTGACCGGTGTGCCCAGCAGCAGATAGACAAACGTGTTCCTGAAGACCTTCCAGAATACCGGATCGTTCCAGAGCTTCTGGTAATTCTCAAAGCCCGCCCATGTCCGGTCACCCAGCAGGTTCCAGTCCTGAAACGAGATCAGCATCGCGTTGGCGGTCGGGTAGAACCGGATCACGCAGTAAAACAGAACCGGCACTGCGAGAAACGCCCAGGCCCAGACGATCTGTTTCTGGCGGATGGTCAGTTTTTGATACATATGCCCTGCCCTGATGGAACACCGCCCCGGCGGGAGAGACCGGGGCGGCGAAGTCCGCCTAGTCGGCGTAGTATTCGTCGAGCAACTTTTGTTCAGCTTCGGCAGCGATGGCCAGGCTTTCGGCCGGGTCCATGTTTTCAAGCTGAATCCGCTCGACCATTTCCACCATCAACTGGCGCTGATCGGATTCGTTGGCGAATTTGGTGGTGTTGGCATAGGCCAGGCCGCGAATGAAGGGGCCAAAGGTCTCGTCATTCTTGTTCGCATCGGTCAGGCCGACCGACGGTTTGGCCGGCAGCTCACCCACCACATCCAGCCAGATCTGCATCGCCTCGTCTGACGTGACGTATTCCATGAATTTGACCGAGGCGTCGTATTTCTCGCCCTCGGCCTTGGTGGTGATCGCATTCACCCAATAGGACGAATAGTTCGACCGGGTGCCGTCCGCATTGGCGGGCAGCTCGGTGACACCCCATTTGAGGCCGCGCGTGCCGTTCAGCGACCCGATGCGGAACGACCCGTCGATATGCATCCCGGCGCGCCCGGCTTTGAACGCGGCCTGGGGTTCATCCATGAAACCGATGGCGGTGACCGGCGGATCGCCAAGGAACATATCCGTGTAGAACCCAAGGGCGGCAACACCGGCCTCGTTGTTGTAGTTCACGGTCTTGTAGTCATCGGCGTAAGGCTCGCCGCCGAACTGACGCACAAGGCCCTCGCGCCACCAATGATGATCCTGCGCGGTCATACCGGCGGTGATGCCTACCTGCGTGATGTTCCCGGCCGCATCCGTCTTGGTCAGGGCGCGGGCGACCTCCATCAGTTCGTCGAGCGTCTCGGGCGGGCTGCCGATACCGGCCTCGTCGAACAGGCGTTGGTTGTAGAACAACGCAAGACTGCGCACGGCGGTCGGCAGTGCCCAATAGGCGTCACCGTCTTTCATGGCCTGCACCATCGGGAAGAACTCGGCATCGATCTTGTCTGCCGGAAAGCTGTCGGCGGGCAGCGGCTGGATCAGCTCGGCATCGACATAGTCGTTCAGCCATCCATAGAACAGTTGCACCACATCCGGCCCCTCACCTGCCGGAATCGCCGCCGCGACCTTGGTGCGGTAATCCGCGTAGGGGAAGTGGGTCATCTTGACGGTGATGTCGGGGTTCGCGGCTTCGAAATTCTTGATCAGCGTCTCCATCGCCTCGACCCGGGCATCGAAGAAATACTGCCAGTATTCGATCTCAACAGCACTTGCGGCACTGGAAAATAACACGGCAGAGGTTGTCAGCCCGGCCAGCGCCAGGCGTCTGAAATGCGTCTTCATCTTAAGTCTCCCATATGGCCGTCGCGGTTCGTTTTCGAACTCATGGATCAGAGTTAACTCAATTGAATTGATAATTCAAATGATTTGAGTTAATCCGGTCACATGATCGTCCAAACCAAACCCAAAGGCAGCAATGCCGAGCGATCCCGGTACCGCAACCGGCAAGCGGTTCTGGGGCAGGTTCGCGAGGCTGGCGCCATTGGCCGCGCCGAGATTGCCCGCGCCCTGTCGCTGACCACGCAGACCGTCAGCAACATCATCGCCGAGCTGTGCCAGGATGGAATGCTGCTGGAGAAGGGCCGCCTGAGTGTCGGGCGCGGTCTGCCTGCGATGCAATACGCGCTGAACCCGAAGGGCGGCTATGCGCTGGGGATCGAGGTGCGCCCCGACGCGATCTTTGCCGCGCTTTTGGACATGCAGGGCAATGCGGTGGCAACCGAACGGGTTGCGCTGCGGGGCAACCGGCCCGACGCGGTGATGGACCATGTCGCGCACCTGCACACCCAGATGCTGGATCAGGAGCCTGTGGCCCGAAACAGGATGCTGGGCGCGGGCGTGGTGATGCCCGGTCCGTTTGGTGTGACCGGGATAACCGGGATGGGATCCGATCTGACCGGCTGGCAGGAGATCGATGCCGAGGCCCTGTTTGCCGAGAGGCTTGGTTTGCCCGTGGTTCTCAGCAATGACGCCAATGCCGCCGCAATGGCCGAGCGGATCAACGGGGTTGCGCAGGGCATCGCGTCATTTGCCTATCTCTATTTTGGCGCCGGGCTGGGGCTGGGGCTGGTGCATGATGGCCAGCTTGTGCGCGGCGCCTATGGCAACGCGGGTGAGATCGGTCATATCCCGATCCCGGGGCTTGGCGGCAAGCTGGAGGACGCGCTAAGCCGCCTGTCCGTGCAGCGCCATCTGCGGCGCGCCGGGAAAGAGGCGCGTGACATCGATATGCTGGATCGGCTGTTTCAACAGCGGGACCCCGACCTGATGGCATGGCTTGAGACCGCAACCACTGCGTTGGGGCACGCGATGGCGATTGTCGAGAATATGTTTGATCCGCAGGCCGTGGTGCTGGGCGGCGCCATGCCGGACGCTATTCTGGATCATCTGGTGACCCGGACACCCTTGCCGGATCTGTCGGTTTCAAACCGTCCGCACGCCCCTCATCCCCGCCTGATCCGCGGCGCCTCGGGGCGGATGACGGCGACTTTGGGGGCGGCGGCACTGATCCTGAACCGGGCGCTTGGTGCGCCCGGTTCCAACATACATTGAAGGACCCGCCATGCCGCTTTCAGATCAGGCCCGCATTGCCGCAGAACGGGACCGCCCGCGCATTGTCGCCCTGTGGCAGGCGCTGACCGCGCTGCAAAGCACGGTGTCCTTCATGAACACGGGCGCGCACCCGGATGACGAAACCTCGGCCATGCTGGCCGCCCTGCGGTTTCGGGACGGGGTGGACATCTCATATGCCTGCGCGACCCGGGGCGAAGGCGGGCAAAACGACATCGGGACGGAAAGCGGCGCGGCCCTTGGTGCCCTGCGGACCGCCGAGATGGAGGCTGCCTGCGACCGGCTTGACCTGCGGATGTACTGGCTGTCGACCGGCCCGGAGGACTCGATCTGTGATTTCGGGTTTTCCAAGTCGGGCGATGAGACGCTGGCCAAATGGGACCGCGGCCGGACGCTTGCGCGGTTCGTCGATGTGATCCGCACCGAGCGGCCCGATATCATCTGCCCGACCTTCCTCGATGTGCCCGGCCAGCACGGTCACCACCGCGCGATGACCGAAGCCGCGCATCGGGTCATGGATCTTGCCGCCGATCCCGGCTTCACGGGCAGCGATCTGCCGGTGTGGCAGGTCAGGAAGATGTATCTGCCTGCATGGTCCGGGGCGGGGCAATCCTATGACGACGATGAGCCACCGCCGCCTGCGACCCTGACCGTTCCGGCCTCCGGTCGGGACCCCGTGACCGGGTGGAGCTATGCCCGCATAAGCCAGCAAAGCCGCGTGCTGCATGCAACGCAGGGGATGGGCCGGTGGGTTCCGGCGGGGGCAGAAACGGACTTTCCCCTGCATCTGGCCCGATCCCATGTGGCCGGGCCTGATCAGGATCTGGGCGCGGGTCTGGCACTTACCTTGCGGGATCTGGATGTGCCCGGGCTGGTTGCGGTGCAGGATGCGTGCTACGCCGCGATGGCGGCGTTTCCAAACACCGCGGAGGTTCTGAGCCATGCGTGTGCGGCGGTGCAGGCGCTCCGCGAGGCAGTGCAGGCTTGCCCCGCCGAGGCGCTGCGCGAGGTCGGGCACAAGCTGGCCCGAAAAGACGAGCAATTGACCCGCGTGATCCATCTGGCAGCGGGCGTGGACGCGCGCGCGGCCTTGCAGGACGAGGTGCTACACCCCGGCGACAGAACGAATTGGCTGAGCGAGATCACGGCAGAAACCGGTGAGGTCACGGCGACCCCTCACTTGCCGGAGGGGTGGTCGGTGAGCGATGAGACCGTGACGCTGAGCGCAGAGACTGCCATCAGTAACCCGTATCCGACTGTCTATCTGCCGGGCCGCGCGGCTGCCCCTCGTGTCGATGTGGACCTGACGGTGCATGGCGTCACCACGACCCTTGGGGTGCCGTTTGAGGTGCCACCGGTGGTCTTGCCAGGGCGCTCCGCTGCGGTCTCACCCGAGACGGATTTGATCAATCTCGACGATACGCGCCGAACGGTGGAGATTGCGGTCAGTGGCACCGCGCCATCCGCAGCGAAACCGGGTTTGCGTGTGCCAAGCGGTTGGAGCGTCACTGAATACGAAGGGCGCCTGACCGTGACCGCACCCGTCGATGTGGCGCCCGGGCTCTATGAACTGGCGCTGACGCTGGATGGGCAAGATGCGAAAAGCGTGGACCTGATACGACGCGATCACACGGCGCCCCGGGCCGTGGCGCGCCCGGCGGTTGCGCAGGTGCGCGTGGTCGATGACAGGCTTCCGGACGTAACGGTCGGCTATATCGGCGGTGGGAACGATCGGGTGGGGCTCTGGCTGGGCCGGATGGGGCTGACGGTCACGGATTTGTCGAGCGCACCACTGACCGATGCCGCGCTGTCGGCTTGCGACACGCTAGTGATCGGTATTTTTGCGATGAAGTCCTGCCCCGATCTGGCCGACGCCATGCCGCGCATACATGAGTGGGTGCGCGCGGGCGGCACTCTGGTCACCCTGTATCATCGCCCTTGGGACAATTGGGACCCTGACCGGACCGCCCCTTACCGGCTGGAGATTGGTCAGCCCTCTCTTCGCTGGCGCGTGACAGATGAAAACGCCACGGTCACAGTACTGGCCCCGGATCATCCGCTGTTGACCACTCCGAACCACATTGCCGCCGCAGACTGGGCGGGGTGGGATAAGGAGCGGGGGCTGTATTTCGCCAAGGATTGGGATGCGGCTTACATCCCGCTTGTTGCGATGAACGATGCCGGGGAGGCGCCTCTGCGCGGGGCCCTGTTGGCTGCCGATGTGGGGCGCGGGCGGCACGTCCATACCTCGCTGATCCTGCATCATCAGATGGAAACACTGACCCCCGGTGCGTTTCGGCTGATTGCCAATCTGCTGGCCAAGCGTGTCGGGTGAAACGGTGCGCGCAGCGTGTCGATGAAACGTGGCGGCTGTTGATCGTCACGACGACCTGAGCGCCGTCGCATTCCGAAATCTCTTGCGACGAAACCGCTCCGACAAGTGCTCGGACCCCGGAACAGATCGGGTCCGAAATTGACGGATTTGCAATGAAAGTTGTCAATTCGCCCCTGTGGGCGATAGTCTGGCAGACGGATCGAGCGGCAGTTGGGTGGCGCTTTAGTATGAGTAAATTGTCTGAACTTATTGATAAACTGTTTCCGGCAGCACCGGAGGCTGGGCAGATTTTCGTCCCCTTGAACGTCGAAAAGGAAGTCGCCTCGCTGGGTGTGAAAAAGAAGGGTGAAGAGCGCGGCACCAAATGTGAACCGCCGCATGGACAGACATCCGACGACGCTGTCGAGATGCAGATTACCGCCCATTTCCGAGAGCGCTGGCAGGCGGCGAGCGAGGCCTATCACGCATATGTGGCGCAGTATCGGCGGCGTCTCGATCTTGCCATCGACATGGCGGGCAACGTCGAGGAGGTGGCGCTTGGCAGCGTCGGCGACTTCCTTGCCATCACCAAGGAAGCCGCGCTGCATCTTCACAATCAAAGCGTGCTGGTTTCCGACCTCGAGGACGAATACCGCCATTTTCGTCAGGCGAACCGGTTGCAGCGCACCGCCCTACCCCGGCGTAGCCATGTCTTCAATGTCGGCGTGCTACTGTTTGCAATCGTCGCCGAAAGCGTTCTGAACGGTGCGTTTCTTGCGCATATCTTTGGTGGCGCGCTGTTGATCGCGTTCCTGTTTGCCGTTGGCATCTCGGCGGTGAACGTGCTGGCGTCGCTGCTCTGCGGGATATTCTCACGCTACGTACAACATGTCGGTTTTGTGAAGCGTCTGCTGGGTCTTGTCGCGATCCTGTTCTTTCTGGCCTGGGCGGCGGGCTACAACCTGTTTGTGGCCAATTTCCGCGATGCGGCCGAGGGCATCGAATGGGAACAGGCGTTGATTGTCTCGGTGCAGAATTTCATCGCGTCGCCGTGGACCCTAGAAAACTTTCAAAGCTGGATGCTGGCCCTGCTGGGCGCGCTGATCTCGGTCATCGTTTTCATCAAGGGGGTATTGTGGGACGACTTTTATCCAGGCTTCGGGAGCCTGGCCCGGCGCCGTGAAGCGGCCAATGACCGGTTCGCGGATATGGCTAGTGAGGCCATGGATGAGATCAGGTCGGTGCGCGCCGCGCGCCGGGACGATCTGCAGGCCGCGCGTGAGCGGTTGATCATCGGGCTCAACGAGACGACCCTGATCCTGACCGAGCAAAGCTCGCTGGCGATGCAATACGCCACCTACCACCAGCAGCTTCAGGACGCGACCAACTACGCGCTGAGCGTTTATCGCGAGGCCAATCGCAGCGCGCGCCCCGACAACTGCCCGCCGCCGGAGTATTTCAACCGGCTGCACAAGCTGCCGGAACCTCAGAAGGTCGCCAATACGGAACATGTCACGGTCGAGTCGGAGAAGCTGAAGAAAGGGTTCGACAAGGCGCTCGAAAAGGCGCGCAAGGCTATTGAAGAAGCCTATCAAAGTGCGGTTACGAGCATCCCTCAATTCGATGATCTGGATCGGGCACGGGAGTAACGGCAATGGCACGCTACGGCAAAGGAAAATCCAGATCCCTGGGAAAGAGCACTGCCGTAGAGACCGCTTTCGGGCTGCTTATGGGGGCGGTCGCTTTGGGTGTGATCGCAGCGGTTGCGGGTGTCTGCGTCGTCCTGGGAGGTTGTTTTCCGACGCCGTTGCCCGCCGATCTTTGCCCGCCCACGGGGCCGACGGGCTATTTGGCGATTGTCATCGATACCACCGACAAGATCGGATCGCGCGCGCAGAAAGAGGTCGAGCGGGTGCTGGAGGCCTCTGTGAACGGCCTGCCACTGGGCACCAAGCTCGGGCTGTATCTTGTGGTCGATGAGACCGGAGACAACCCCGACGGCGCGGCACGCGTGACCGCCCTGTGCCGGCCGGCCAGCGGTGCCGACGTCAATATCTGGCTGGAAAGCAAATCCGAGGCCGAGGAGGTTTTTCAGTCCGGGTTCGTGGCCCCTGTGCGCGCGGAGCTGTCCGGCATGCTTGATGTCGAGGCGGCCGACACCTCGCCCATCGTAGAGGCGATCCAGCTTGCGACGACGGATCTGCTGCCGTTCGGGGAGAGCGACGCCCCGCGCAAGATCATCGTTGTGTCCGACATGATACAGAACAGCGAGCGGTTCAGCTTTTTCCGCGGCGACAAATGGGAAGATACAAAAGGCGAGAGCCGCGAGGCGCTTGGCATCCCGCTTGCGGGCAGCAGGGTCGAGATTGTGCGTGTGCTGCGGCCCGGGTTTTGGGACCGCTCGCCCGGTTTCGACACGGACGATGTAAACCTCTTCTGGCGCGAGCTTCTGGCTTCGGGCGGTGCTAGTGAAGCAAAGACAATTGCGCGGATACCAGCGGACTGACATGGCGATACGAGAGACAACGAAGCGCAAGGAGCGCGCAACAGGACGCGGCATTGCCGTGCTGTTCGTCGTTGTTGCAGTCGCTGGCGGTGCCGTCATCATCAGCCTGCGGATGCTGGGTTACCATCCGCTGGTTGCGGCCGGTACGGGCAGTGGACTGATCCTTCTGTATGCACTGCTGGCGATGCCGCTGAAACCCAAGGCCCTGTCGACCGGCGTGATCGGGGACAACTGCTATTACCTGGGGTTCATCTTCACCCTGACCTCGCTGGCCTGGTCGCTTTATGGCGTCGGGTCCGAGGGGCAGGAGCGCGAGGACTTTGTACTGAATGTGGTGTCGGGCTTTGGCATAGCGCTGCTGACCACGGCAGTCGGTGTCGTTTTGCGTGTGGCCCTGAACCCGGCCCGCGTCGATATGGTCGAAGAGGAACAGGCGGCGTTCAACTCGATCCGTCACTATTACGACCTGATGCAGCGCGATCTCGCATCGCTGACGGCGACCAACAAGCAGTTCGCGCTGGGGCTGAAAGCCTCGTTGAACGAGTTCCGCCAGGCGTTCCACGCCGACCTTCGCACCGAGGCCGAGGCGCGGACGAAAACGACGCTGGAGATCATCGGCGACGCCGAAAAGCGATTTCAGACGCGGCTGGCCGAACTGGATTCCGAACTCAACGAGCAACTCACCAGCGCGGTCACCCGCATGGGGCAGGAGGCGGAGGGCGCGACCGACCGGGCGATCTCGGCCGCATCGCGCACGGCACGCACCCGTCTTGCGGCGACCATGCGCGAATTTCGGGCCGCAGCGGCGGCCACTGGAGAAGACTGCAATGACGCGATGGAACGCACGGCATCGGGCGCAACCGAGACGGTGGATACGCTGAGCGAAATGCTGACCAAGCTCGACAAGGCGACAACCAAGCTGAATGCGTCGGCGGCAACACTGTCCGAAAGTGTTCCACGGCGCACCGGCGATCTTGTGACGGCGGTGCAGGCCAATATCGATGCAATCTCGAAAGCGCTGGACGATCTGGAGGCGGCGAGCAAGACGGTTTCCGCGCGAATGGCCACCTTGAGGAGCCACGCCGATCAGATCGAGCGGGATCTGCCATACTCGGAACCAGCGGGCCGGGGGCGCTGGCCATTCAGATGGATTTCGCGGGGGCGGTAACATGTGGCGCCAGCGATTTGACCGATCGGCACACCGAGACGATGCCCAATTCCGGCGCGGCTCTGTTCTGGGGCTGACCTTTGGCGAGGTCTTTCTGCTGCTTTCTTTTGTCCTGCTGCTGCTGCTTGGATTGCTCGAAGTTCAGCGCCGCGCCGATCGTACCGATCTTGCGGGCCTGCGCCCGTTTGAACCTGCGGTCGAGGCCGCGACGGAAAGGAACGTGCCCCCGAAAACGCTGCAACATCTCATCGAGGGGCTGGCTCCCGAGGATCTCAGGGATCCGGAGATGGTTGCAGATTACAGCCGGACGATCACGACGGCGCGGAGCCAGGGCATCGAACCCGACCGCTTCGAACAGTTGCTGTCGGCGGTTGCCGACCGCCCACCGGAAGATATCGACTTTGTCCGCTCGGACCTGGAAGCGGGCGAGTTCATTCGCAAGAAGGCCCAGGGTGTGGTTCCGGGCGAACTAGCCGACTGGCTGATCCTTGAGCCCGAAAAGCGGGATCTGGCGCTTGAGATTGCCCGCGGCGCCGATGAGCGCGCCATCGACCGTATCCGCGAGGTGCTGGGCCGCGACATCGCCCTGCGCGATGACGTCACCGGTGCCGTGCAACGTGCGCTTGGCGATCTGGTCAGCGAAAAAGGTGGCAGTATAGACAGCGCCAGCGGTTCGATATCGCTGCCGGACGACGTTCTGTTCGAGCCGGGCTCTGCCGAACTCACACCAGAGACGCTTTCATTTCTGATCGAATTCTGCGGCCCGTGGATCAACGCCATTCACGGTTTCAGCGATCGGATCGCCGAGCTGCGCATCGAGGGGCATGCCTCGTCCGAATGGTTTGGCGCCACGACGCCGGGCACGGCCTATCTCAACAATCTCGACCTCTCGCAACGGCGTTCTGCGGAAGTTGTGCAGTTTTGCCTGTCACAGCCGATGTCGCCGGGCATTGCGGGATGGGCGCGCGCGAGGCTGGTGGCCGTCGGTCATTCGTCGTCGCGCCCGGTTCTGCAGAACGGAGAGGAGGACCGGGTGCGCAGCCGCCGCGTGGTCTTTGGCTTCGAGACCGACAAGCAGCAGGTGCTGGAAGACATCAAGCGCAATATCGCGGGTCAACCGGCCCCGGCTGCGCCTGCAGTGGCTCCCGCGTCCGAGCCACCGGCGCGGGTTGAACCGGAACCGGAGTTGCCGCCGATCAAGCCGCGCTATGCGGGTCCGGCGCGGGTCGTCGAGGCGGGCGTGATCTCGGTGGAAAGTGCCGAGCTGAGGCTGTCCAACGTCGAAGCTCCGGATATCGAGGCCACCTGTCGCGATGCGCAGGGTCCGCTGCGCCCGTGCGGGCGCATTGCGGCGATGCGCCTGGCGGAGTGGCTGGACGGGTCCGACGTTATCTGCGAGTCGGCAGGTCAGGGCCGCGACGCCACCGGCCGGCCACTGGCCCATTGCCGGCGTGGCGGCACGGATGTCGGTGACTGGCTGATCAAGGCGGGCCACGCCAAGGTTGCGGAGACGTCGGAGAATTAAGGTCAGAGGAATACATCCCAGAACACCTGGGTCAGCGTCTCACGATAAAAGGTGACGATCTGCCCCATATGGGCAAGCCGGCCAGAGAGGTCCGGCAGTACGCTGGCGTGCAGCCCGGAGTGGTCAACCGCGACACCGCCGCAGCTTGGCAGCACGAGGCGGACCCGGCTTTGCCCGTATTCCGGGTCGTCCTTTTCCGGCCAGCGCCGGATTTCGGAAATCCCATCCAGGGTTGCGGGCAAGGATTGCGGGCTCACGGAATAGTCTTCGATCAACCAGCGCGGGCGAAACCCGGCGGCGCCGAAGGCATCCCTGTCGACCATCAACCGCGCGAGCGCGGCCCAGCGGAAGATTTCTTCGAGATCGGCATAAACGGCGTGCTCAGGCTCAGCCGCGATGGCGCGGTAGTTGCGTGAGAAGGCGCAGGAAAACTGGCGGGCGAGGTCGTTGGGCTCAGCCGCGGCGACAACTTCGCCTTCACGGGTCAGGAACTCGGCCTCATCGAGCAGCACGACATTGGCGGTTTCCAGCATGATGACGTGGTCATCCGCCGTCACACGGTGGGTGCCGGCGGAGAACCAGAACCGGGTCAGCCCGCCGATTGCGTGCTCTGCCTCGCCGAACTGCGCGGCGTTCCGCGCGGCCTCGAGGGACAGATCCGACAGCGATGCGTACCCCGGCAGGGCGATTGCGACCTGACCGTTGACGAAACGCTTCATCTTGTAGTCGGCCTCGAGCATGATTGCCGCCGCGCGGCTTTCGGGTACTCCGAGGATGCGCACATCCTGCGGCACCTCGCAGAACTCGGGCCATTCGTCTGCGTAGTCTTCAAGCCCGCCGGTGAGCTGGTCGAGCTCTTGCAGACGCGCGATTGTCTCGGGACGCGGATCGATCGACACGCCGGGCGCGGTGTACCAGATCGTATTGCCCTCACGCCTCGCATAGAGGTTGAGCGCATTGCGCAGCATCACCACGAAATCATCGAGGTCGAGCGGGCGACCGCCCTCGGCCCGGTGGCCAACCAGAATGATGTCCTGCGCCTGTGTATCGACAACGAACCCGTCAATCGAAGTCAAATCATAGAGCGACCTGCCCGGGGCCGTGCAAGCTGCATCGCCGCCGCACTCGACAAGCTCGCGTTCAAGGCCCTTGAGCGATACGGCGCGGTCGATCTCGGGCCGCTTGATCTCGGGCGGTTCGCAGGCGGTGTCCTGTGAGTTCACCGGGGCGCTGAGACCCGCAGCAAGACAGGCGCATATGCAGACCGCGCGCCAGGTCACGGCTTGAGGTCGCAAGACGCGTTTGCGTTGAAATCGCACTGGCCCAGCAGGGCACGGACACCGGCCGTCGTGCCGGGTTCACCGGTTGTGAAAACCGGAGAGATGCGGACGCCGCCACGCCCGTTTTCGCCGCGCTTTGTCAGGGTCAGGAACCCTGCTTCAGATATCCGGTCAGGCGCGTGATGTGCGCCGATGGTTGGCGCGGTGCCGTCCGCAGCCTCCGCTTTCGGAGGTGATATCAGTCTCTTTGTGAAGTATTTCGCGGCTTCCACGCGGATGATCCCTTTGGTGTCCGGATAGGCTTTGTCCAAGAATGCCAGCAGTCGTTCAGAAGGAGTGAATGACCGGTAGAGCAATCTCCCTTCGGTGAAATCGACAGGGCGATATGCAATTCCGTCGATCTCGATATCCGGCAGAAAGTTGGACCCTGAAACGATCATTGGCGTAGGAGTGCTGGGCTTTCCCGTCGCGACATACAAGCCGGAATTGGCCCTGTTGACCGCATAGAGCTGTCCATCGACCAATTCCGCCGCTTCACTCTCCAAAATGAGGTCGTTCGCCGTGATTTGTTGGATGTTCGGTTGGTCGGGGGCTTCAATGCGTTTTTTTTGTCGCCGCACGATACGGCTCGGCTCTGGTAGTTCATCGCCCAGGCGAGCACTGTAACGAAAGGCCCGGCGCCAGACGACTGACAGGGCCCACATGCTGGAGGCGAGGTCGGTGAAGTCATCGGTTCGATCGAAATACTGTCGCAAATGATCAGGATCAGCGATGCCGGGCACGCCTGAAAACACGTGAGACATGTATTGATCGCGGGCCAAGATACGCCCGACCTGAAACCCGATTGTCCCACCAACGGTCCGCAACGAGACGGTCTGCAAATATGAAAAGGCGAACTGCGCCTGCAGCGTTGCAAACATCGCCGCTTGCAGCGCGATGTATTCTTTCAACGGCTCGCCCGATGCCCAGTATTCCAGCGGCCTGACCGGGCCGAGCGAAGCAATGGTTTTGGTGTAATAGGAATCCTCGACCAGGTAGCGGCCAGAGGTCCAGTAGGTCTCCCAGTCAGCGATTGCTTGCTCGGGCGGCAGTTTCCTGAGATTGCTGTCGATCAGCGCGAAGGCCTGCCGGATGAACCGGTCATTGTTCGACAGCGACATAAATTGCAACGGGTTTGGCCGCGGCAGGACGGGTGCTTCGAAGATGTGCACCCCCGGGGTTGACGGGCGCACATGAATGCCGGGATAGATCCACGCCTCTTGCGGCAAGCCTTGCGGGCCAAGCGCCAGATATCCCCAATGTGTCGTGATGGAGGTTAACCGGCCAGCGGCGTTCCGGTGAAACACAAGCGCCTGCCCGTCGGAGCCCAGAATATGGGTGATCCTGCCCGCCGGGTCGGCGCCGACCTGCATCGCACCGCGCGGGATTTTGGCGGATTCCAATCCTTCGACGGGCCGCGCGAGTTCGAACAGGCGTCCGGTGTCGTCATAGCGGGCGAAACCACGCATACCGGCGTTGTCTATCGTGAGCATCCGGGTTGCGTATGCCTCGGCTCCCAGCGCATCGGAAACGATGCCCGTGGCGCGCCCGGTCATGCGGTCGATATGCAACCGGTCGCCATTGGGAAGCTGGACCAGCGCAAACGGGCTGTCCGGGGCGGCAAATACGGCCGGATCGGTCTGAACGGTGCTCCCCTCTGCCCGGAGGTTGCCGGGCGCAAGGCACAACGCGCAGAGGGCGGTGCCCAGACGCAGCACCTGCCGGAGCGCAAACCTAGTTCGGGTGATCATGCGCATTGATGACACTCCGTTTCCGCTCACGATGGTACTGCCCGCGAGACGTTGCAGCAAGTTTGCCGGGGAACTGCCCGTTGCCTGAGGGTTTGGCTATTCAGATGGATCGCGCGGGTGAAGTCTCTCTTCTGGCGCCGGTGATCCGGCTGATATCATCGACGCAGCGACCAGATCTTCAGGTCCCGGACCGCTTTTGCGACGATGACACCCAGCAGGACCGACAGGGCGACTTTGGACACGGTCTCCATGGTCCCTTCGATCAGCAGCACATGCGCGATTGTGCCGCCAACTGCGACCAGGGTCAGTGTGACGTGCCCCCGCCGCCACAACCGCAAGGGCACACGCACGCGCATGCGCAAAACGGCCAATCCGGCTGCAGCAAACAGCGCCCACATCGCGAGGGCACCCCAGACAGAGAACGGGGTAGGCGACCGGAACAGCAACACGTCGATGACATCCGGCGGGCTGGTGATCCACAGGCCAGCAACATGCGCCACGACGGCCAGAACCAGACAACCGCCGACATAACGATGCACCCGTCTGCCGATGATCGGGCCAAGGCGCGGTAGGTATCCCGCGACCAGAACCGGCTGGACCAGCATCAGCCCCATCGCAAGGATGCCTGCGAAGCCGGATGCGATATAGACCGGTCCGCGCCATTGCAGCAGTGGGCTCATGGACGCCAGCGCGAGGGGCGTCAGAACTGCGACGGTCAGGCCGATCCAGGGCAGCAGGGCCCGCACCGGGCTTTTTTCCGTCCGCATGAGGCTCAGACGGGTTCCAGAACGAAATGTGCGCTGAGCGAGGTATCCTTGGAGCTGGCCATTACCGGGCGCAGAAACACGGTTTTGAAATCGCCGCTGTCATAGGCCAGGTGGCCATGCGCCTGACCGAATGCCGGAACGATCTGTGGCATCTCGAGGCGGAACTCGCCGTTTGCATTGGTAAGCGTCGCGCCATGACTGCGGGCGTCACGTTCATGCCCCTCAGTCGTATGGGCCCAGATCTGGATGCGCTGACCGGCAAGCGGCGCGCCATCACCGGCGCGGCGCACGGTCCCCGACATCCAGAACCCCCCGCCCCCAATACGATCCACGATCGGCGCACCCGGGCGGTAGTTGTTGGCCCCGCCGCGCATGGTCCGCGTCGGCGATAGCCCCGCGGCCCGGGCGGGCACGCTCATACCCAGGATGCCTGAAGCCGCAGCGGCGGCGGTCAGCACCATCATTTCACGGCGGGTCGGGCGCAGGATGCTCATGTCGATTTCTCCTTTTCAGCACGCAAGTGCCAGCCTTCCGGTTTGATCATGGAGCTAGGCCTGCGTGCGCAAAAATCGAGTATATGATTGGCAAAAATAACCTGTTTGGGCCGTTCCTTCAATTTTCGAGCCAAGGTTGTGATCCAGTACCGAAGCTGACCGCATGCGGCCTGATGCTCCTTCCGTGCCGGACCGGCTGGTTTGGGAAAGGTCGCCTGGCCACGCCGCAAGTCATTGCCCGACCGGCGATCAGAAACTAGGCTGCTGGAAAGGCTCAACCTTTGGCGTTTGCCAGGCGGGGGCCGAGACACGAATTTCCACTTCCGCCGTCACATGCGGAACCCAAAACCGGCAGGTCAGAGGAGCAACAGGATGTCATTGAAACTGGAAGAAATGTGCAGCGGCCTGGGATTTCCCGAAGGTCCCGTGGCGATGGATGACGGCTCGCTGCTGTTCGTTGACATCAAGAACCAGACGCTGGAGCGCCTTGGAACCGACGGTAAGCTGAGTGTGGTGGCCGAGATCCCGGGCGGGCCCAACGGGGTTGCAATCGGACCTGATGGCGCGGCCTATGTCTGCAACAACGGCGGCGTTTACAGTTTCGTGCCTTACGGGCCGGAACAGATCACCGTCCCTGCCCCGATCCGCCCGCACTACACGGGTGGCTCCGTACACCGGGTCGATTTGGCAACCGGAGAGGTCACGCTTCTTTTCGACGCCTACGAAGGCAAGCGCCTGATTGCGCCGGATGACATCGTTTTCGACACGTCCGGGGGCTTCTGGTTCACCGATACCGGCATTCAGGACGAGGAATCCACGCGCTATGGCGGGCTTTATTATGCGAGCATCGACGGCAGCACGCTGGTCAAGGCCGCGACGATCCCGATGCCGAACGGTGTCGGGCTGTCGCCGGATGGCAAGACGGTCTATGTGTCCGACACGGTCTACGGGCGGCTCTGGGCCATGGAAATCACCGGACCGGGAGAGTTAAAACCGGGGCCGATGCCGGGAATGCCGGGGAACGTGGTGCAGACGCTTCCGGGCTATCAGTGGCTCGACAGCCTCAAGGTCGAAGAGGGTGGCCGGGTCTGTGTCGGCACGATCTTCAATGGTGGCATAACCGTCTTCAGTCTGGATGGCACGACCGAGCATGTGGAGATCCCCGATCTCTTCACAACCAACATGTGCTTTGGCGGCAGCGACATGCGCGACCTGTGGATCACGGCGTCGAGCACGGGCAAGATCTACAAGGTCAGATGGCCGCGCCCGGGACTGAAGCTGGCATATACCGCCTGAGGTCCGGACCTATTCGGAGCGGGTCATCACGGGCTCAACCCAAGGATGTGTGCGGCGTGACATTTTGGCTGCCTTTTTTTCGTGCCGTTGCGGCAGGATGTCCGCGCATGGTGGCCGGACGAAATTTCGTATTGTAAGCTCGCCGCCCAAATGGGGGAAGCCACCAACATAACAGCACGACAACCGGAGAACCTTGGCGAGCGGCGCCAGGTGTCGGTTCTGTTTGCTGATATGGTTGGCTACACCGCCATCGTTTCGGAGCTGGGCGAGGAAAAGGCGCTCGAATTCATCCGTCTGGTCTATGAGAAGCTGACAAGCGCCGTTGAGGACCATGGCGGCACGGTGCGCGACTTTGCCGGCGACAGCATCATGGCCCTTTTCGGGATACCCGAAGCGCTGGAGGACGCCGCGTTGCGCGCCTGCCGCGCGGCATTGTCGATCCATGCGACATTTGCGGTGGCCGCTGACGATATCGAAGCCCGGTTCGGCGTGCGTCCCAGCATGCGGGTCGGCATCAGTTCGGGCACCGTCCTGATGGCGGCTGTGACCGGAGAACACGGGCCGGCGACCGCGGTGGGCAGCACGGTCAACCTGGCCTCGCGCATCGAAAGCCTGGCACCGCCCGGTGGCAGCCTGATCTGCGACACGACGCGGCGGCTGGTCGAATGGGTCGCCGAGCTGAGCTTTAACGGCGAGCATCAGATCAAGGGTCTGGCCAAGCCGCAGAAGCTGTGGAACCTCCAGTCCATCCGCGACAGCGCCACGCGCTTTGACGCCTCGCTCGCACGTGGGCTCAGCAGCTATGTCGGGCGTGAGGGCGAGCTGGTGGCGATGTCCGCCGCGCTGGTGCGGGCCAAGAACACGCTTTCGGTGATCGATCTGGTTGCCGAGCCGGGGCTTGGCAAAACGCGCCTGGTCTTTGAGTTTCTCAAACGGGTCCCGTCCGAGGAAGCCTCGGTCATCACGGGGCATTGCTTTGCCGACGGCCAGCAGGTTCCGTTTCTGCCGCTGCTCGAAATCGTGCGCAGCTCGTTCCGGATCAGGGATGCGGATGATCCCTCGGAAGTGGCGCGCAAGCTGGACGCGGGTTTGCAGGTTTCCGGATTGCACTCGGAAGAGAATCTGGGCCTTTTGCTGAATCTGCTGGGCCTGAGACCGCCGAGTGGAGCGCTGGACGGGCTGGACGGCGTTCTGATCGGCCTGCGCACGCGCGACCTTTTGCGTGCGCTGCTGAAGGCCAAGTGCAGCCAGGGCAAGACAATTCTGCTGATCGAGGACAGTCACTGGATTGACAGCGCGTCCGAGGACATCCTGCGCAGGCTGATAGAGAGCGGCGAGCAGGACAATCTGCTGATCATCCAGACGCGGCGGCCAGAATATGTGCCCGATTGGCTGGACAATTCCAGAGTGACCACCATCGCGCTGGAACCGCTGGCGCCGGACGATATCGCGCATATGGCTCAGACGCGGCTGGGCGTGGACCTGCTGCCCGATGATCTGAAACGTCAGTTGACCGAACGCGCGGGGGGCAATCCTCTGTTTGGCGAAGAGATACTGAGCTTTCTGCTGGATCAGGGCGCCTTGCGGATCGATGCGGGTACTGCGGATTTCGATGCCGAGCTGGGCGAAAGCGGTCTGCCGGTCACCATGCAAAGCCTGCTCACGGCCAGAACGGAACGGCTGCACCCCGAAGACCGGGAGCTTTTGCAGGCTGCGGCCGTGATCGGGCGGCGTTTCGACCCGGGCCTGTTGTCCCTGTTGGTCGACAATGCGGACGATACCGGTGCGGCGCTGGAAAGGTTGCAGACACTCGACATCGTGCACCGCGAAATCAACTCGTCGGACTATATCTTCAAGCATGTCCTGTTGCGGGATTCGGTCTATCAGAGCCTGGTCTCGACGCGCCGGACCGAACTGCATCTGGCGATCGCCCAAGCCCTTGAGATACGGAACTCGAACCGTCTTCAGGAAGCCGCGGAAACCCTGGCGTATCACTATCGCCACACGGATCGCACGGATCTGGCCTTTACCTATAGCGCGATGGCGGGTGCCAAATCTCTTGGTATTTACTCACTGGACGAGGCCAACCGGTACTTTGTCTCGGCGCTGGAACTGTATCAAAGCGACCCTGGCTGCGCGACCAAAGAGCAATTCGCCGAGTTCCTGTCGGATTTCGCGCTGTGTTCGAATATCTCGCTGCGGGTCACGGCGATGATCGAGCTGGCGGACAAGGTCAGGCCAATCCTCGAACAGGTCGGTGACAATCGTCACCACGCGCTCTTTCTGCATCACTACGTGTCCTGCCTTGTGTGCAACGGCAAATATCACGCGGCGCACAGCATCCAGCAGGAACTGACGGCCATGGCCGAACGTCTTCGCGATCCGGCGTCCAAGGCCTATGCCATGGTGAACGAGCTGTCGGTGTCGATCTACTATTCGCCCATCGCGAATGAGGTGTTCGAGGCGAAAAAGCGGGAAATCGAGGCGGTTCTGAAGCGCATTGATGATGCCTATATCCAGAACTTCTTTCTGGCCACCGTCGGGTGGAACGAGCTCACCCGAGGGCGGGTTGCCAAGGCGCATGAAACCGCAGACCAGATGATCGCCCTTGGCACGTCCAAGAACGACCCGCGCGCGCTGGGCTATGGCACCGCGATGAAGGCCCTGATCGCGATGGTGACGGACGACCATGAACTTGCGCTCAGGATGGCCGAAGAGGCGCGCAACGCATCGAGGGTCGAGTTTGAGCTGGCAATCGCCGAAGCGGCGCGGGTCGGCTCGTTGGTGCCGCTGGAGAAGCCGGGCGCGCTCGAGACCGTTCAGCGGCACGTAGACGAGTGCAGCGCCAAGGGTTGGGCCCTGTTCACGGCGGGGCCCGAGACGATGTTGGGCGTGGCCTACGCCATGAACGGGCAGATCGCCGAAGGGTTGCGTCAGATCGAGGACGTGATCCAGAGGCGCGACGAAGAAGGAACGCAGGTTGCCGCCGACTGGGGCCGGCTGTTTCTGTGTGAAATGCATCTGGCCATTCTCACGGGCGAGGGCGGCGGGTCCATCGGTGTTCTGCTCAGGAACCTCCGGACGATCATCCGGGTGATGCTGACCGGTGAGAAACGGCTGATTTCCCTGATCGAGCGGGTGCGGAAGAACCCGCAATTCGACACCAAGGGCCATTACATTGCCCGCTGCGACATGATCATGGGCCTTCTCTACAAGGCCAAGAAGAAAAAGCCTCTGGCCGTGCAGCACCTGACCGACGCGCGTCTGATTGTCGAAACCGCCGGGCAGTCGCCGATGCTTGCACGTATCGACGCGGCGCTGGCGGAGCTGGCCTGACGCGTCCAGGCCAAGCGGATCGCTCAGTCGGTCAGTTCCGACAGGTATTTGATGGCGGCGATGCTGGGCAGGAACGTGTAGGCCCCGCCGCGCGCCTTGATCAGACGCGGGAAACCGCGCAGGCGGATCGTTTTGCCGTCGGGCAGCGACATGTCGAACCAGCTGGTCTCGGGCGTGTTTGCCCCAAGCAGCGGGTCGTTTGCGCCGGTGATCGTCGGATCATGCAAGCCGAGATTGATCCAGTCGCACATGACCGCCTCGAACTGCGCGCCGATATTGGCGCCGATAAAGCTGCCGAGCAGCCCGCGCTCTCGGTCATCGGGGTTTTGGGGGTCGAAATCCGGGCCGTAGGACATGCCGCGCCGCACCAGCCGCCGCGTGTAGTTTGCGATGCGCTGGACGATCCGGCCGCCACGTGGGTTGCCGCGCCGCAGGTGAGAGCCCGCCGGGCAGCGTGAGCCGTGCCAGTAGTTGAAATTGGTCAGGGACACGGGCGGGTCGGGGAATTGCGCGTCCGGCGACAATTCGTATGGCACCCCGTTGCGCCAGCGCCCGCACATTTGTGCCGCCACGACCTCGCGCAGGGCGCCGTGCATGTCCAGCCCCTTGCCGATCCGATCCAGATTGTCCGGGTCCGCAAGCTGATTCACGTCGGGATGGGCCATCAACTGGGTGGCAGCCTGATCGAGATAGGTTTCGAACCCGACCACATCCTGCGCCAGCACCCGGAAGGCGTTGAAGGATCCGTTAAAGCCCAGCTCATGCGGTGTCGGCACGCGGAACAGGACGCCCTCTTGCCGGGTGGGATAGCCCAGGAGGGCGGTGCCGAGCGGATCTATGGGTTCATCCACGCCCACCTGATCGGGGTCGATGACATGTTTGAATCGCGGCTGCGAGATGCCGTCGACATAGCCGAAAAACACCTTGCCCTCGGGCAGGTTGCGCCCGTTGCGCACCCCCAGAACGGTAAAGGCCTTGGCCACCTGAGCCTCGACCTGATCGAGCGGTTCTTCGGTATCCGCATGGATCGAGGCGATGATGTGCACGCGTTCAGGTTTGTCAAACGGGGCTGGCCAGTGTTCCGGCGCGCTGTCCCCGAAGTCACCGATTTTAATCGCGCGTTTGGCCATGCCCTGAGCGAACTCGGTCGGGAAGGTCTCAAGATGCTCGGACGGGGTGCCCAGTGCCCGCAGCCCTTCGAAGGTTATGCCGATGTTGAAGCAGACCGGCGGCTTTTTACGCCAGGTCGTGTCCCGCGTGATCGCGGGCACATCGGCGCTGTTGCCATCGACCGATGCCGACAGAAACCGCCGTGCGGCGGAGCGGTCCGTGATCTCAAGGACGAGGTGCCGCACAAGGTTTCGGCGGTATCCCCGCAGGATGTTGCCCTGAATATCGGCGAGATTGAACGCTTTGGTCACCAGCCCACTCCGAATTTACTGCGCACCTGTGCGGCCGACACGCCGGGATACGCGCGATAGCCTCCACCGAGTGAAATGTTGGGGTTTGCATGCAGTTGCAGGATCAGCTCGCGCGGCAGCGACCCCAGCATATGGGGCGGCTTGTTGGGCGGCAGGCCCTTGGCCGCGTCCTGCAATCCAAACAGGTCCGTCGGGAAATCCGGCGCCTGAAACAGGTCATGATCCTGCACCCAGTCGATGAACTCTTCGACGTTGTGTTCGGTGGGCATCAGCGCCTCGCCGCCTTCGACCAGCGACATCACATCATCGAAGACGCTGCCAATCGTGGTGATGAAATCGCGGATGTAGTTGCTGAAATCGCCATCGTAGACCGAAATCATGCAGATATGGTTGTCGATCAGCAGGAACCGCGCGAAGTGGACCGTGCCCACATTGTCGAGGCCGGCAAATATCTCATCCACATTCTGGGCGATGGCCAGCGTTGCCCGCGCGCGGCCCGCCGGAGAGGGATCCTTGAGCGGCATGATCAGGTTCATCATACGCTGAACATTCTCGCTGGGCTGAGGCGATGGCCGCGGCCCGCCCGGCAGCTTGGGCTTGGGCTCTTTCCAGGCCCAATAGGGCACCACCACATAGCGGGACAGGAAATTGAACCACCCACGGTCGGGCAGGCTGTTGACGTACCGATTGAACCAACTGTCCTGGCTAGTCATGGTCTTAACTCCCTGAAAAAGGGCAAGGTGTGGCGCCGCGCTGCTCGCTGGAAAGCTCGTAGACCTCCCTGCGTATGTGCAGCACGGGATCGTCCGAGGCTTCGATCCCCTCGGTCAGCAGGCCCGGATTGAAACTCAGTTTCTCGTTCTGCTCTTCCTGATCCTTGGGCACAGCATCCAGCGTGAGCGTCCCCATCATCACCCGCTGCCGGTGCGGCGGCCAGGGGCGCGCCGAGTTGTTGAAATCATCGCCGACCTCACCAATCACCATCATCAAGGAAAACCGTGCGGGTTCGGCGGCAAGGCGACCCTCGAGCTCCTGTTTCAGGTAATCGTCGACCGGCGGCAGACTGGGGTCGGTCCTGAGAACACCTGCAATCGGCTGCCAGCTAAAGCGCACCCACCGGCGGGTGTTGTCGGGCGCGGTTATGACGAAGGTATGGACGGCGTGGTAGGCCGCACGAACGTAGCTCACCGGCGCGCCGATGGTGGCGGCCTGCAACACGCCCAGTTGAGCATGAGCATTCTGATCCGCGAACTCGATCGCTCCTTCATCCGGGCTGATGGTCTCCCCGGGATAAGGGTCGCGCTTTGGCAGTGTCAGGTTCAACAGGTTGAGGATCTTCCGCCACGGCGATTCACCCTTGTAGGGTTTCGGCTTGGCCGCCAGAGCGAAGTCGAGGAAATCCTCGGGCGTGGGCGAGAAGAACTCGGGCAGGGTCATCGCGATAAGATCGGTATCCGTGCCATCCGAGAGGTGAAACCGCGTCGCCATCCCCCGCACGTCCGACCAGCCGTCGCGCACCGTGGCGCTGCCGGAACCGTTCGAGAACCGGACGATGACCTTTGTCTTGTCCTCCCGAAAATGATCCGCGACGCAGAAATTTCGTGCAATCGGAGAAGGCTTGAAAAACCCGGTGGCGCTGATGCCGATGGTGTGAACCGGGCGTTTCATCAAATCACCGTCAGGGCGGTGCAAAACCTCAACCAGTTTCTGGGCAATGCCAGTGTCGTCCATACGCCTCCCCTCCGCGTCCGAACAATTTTGCAAATAATTGATAGATTAACTTTTCGCGCCTTGGGTGCAACAATAACAAACACCACAACTTGCACAAACCCGGTCCCGGCAGGGGTTTTGCAGGGCGGCTACCAGTTATTGAGCATGTCGACGGCGCTCACCCAATCCCGGCTGTTTTTGGCGGCCTGGCAGGCCTCGTCCATCAGGTCATAGATTCCGGGTTCGTGCTTGGCCAGGCTGACCACCTTGGGCAGCGGCGGGTTCAAGCGCACCAGCCGATCCGTCAGGACCCGGCGCGCCATCCAGTACAGATTTTCGGCCGAGGTCGTCAGCATCAGTTCAAGCAGCGCGGCTTTTGGTGCGTTGGAGGTCACGCCGAACCATTTCAACAGGCCCCAATCATCGGGGTCCTTGACCATTTCCTTGGATATATCGGTAGGCTGCCGCCCGGTGCCGATCGAGAGCGCCTCGATATCAAAAAGACCGGCAGCCTGTTTTGCGGCAATCGCGATGTTGATCCCGTTCATCACCGGATTGTTGGCAAACGCACCACCGTCGGCGAAATAGCCGTAGTCGACGCCGTTCGCAACTATGCGATGCGGCGGGAAATAGGTCGGGGCCGCCGAGCTTGCCATTGCAACATCAAGGAGTTTGACCGCACGCATGTCCAGCCAGGGGCCTTCACCAAAGTCCTGATTGGTTACGGTAAATGGCGACCAGCCGACCTGATCGCTGCGGTGCAGGCAGACGGTGTTGACCGCCAATACGATACCCGGCGACAGCGATCCAACCGTGCGATCTTCGACAAGGGTTTCTCCAATCTCGGCAAGCCCTGTCGAATTATATTGCGCCGCGGTGATGCCGGGGCCGCCGTTCAACTTGAACCGTCTCAGAACCTCATCCAGCGCCTTGTCCAGGATACTGCGTTCGTTTTCGCGAAAGATCTTGTCGGCGTCGTCGCGGTAGATCGAGATCAGGTCGCCCAGCAACCGGGTCATGTCTTTGCCCTGAGACCTGCCATCGGCCAGCGCCACGGCAATCAGTCCACCGGTCGATGTGCCCGCAAACCCGTCCGCCTTGTCCAGGAATTGGGTTTCCTCCTGAAGACCTTGCAGGATCAGGCATGTCAAATACCCCCTAATCCCGCCACCATCGCAGGAAACCAGCCTGAACGTCATTGGACATGTCCCGTTTTTACCCGTTCTGACGGTACGTCTGCTAGATGCGTTTTCCAAGAGGGTCCCGGTGACCTGTTCATGTGGGGATGCGCGTCGGCCCGGTTTGCCGTTTGGCGTACCGGGCATCTTTGGGTCCAACCAAATCGTCAGTAATCTACTCGCTGTGAAGCCGTGTTGTGGTTTTGAAAGCTGTGGATCGCCAACTGCTCATGCGATCCTTTCGGCGCCAACGCTCAATCAACTCTTCCGACCAACCTGTTGCTGACCTCGACAAGATTGTCATCCGGGTCCCGGAAATACACCGACATCAGCTTGCCGATGGCGCCCAGTTTCTCGGCAGGCCCCTCTACGATGGTGACGTCGTGTGAGCGAAGTCTCTCGACAACGTCCTCAATGGGCGTATCGGTGACGAGACAAAAATTCCGTAAGCGTTGCATCTGACCCCCTTGATAGCATCTAACGCTCTCCCGGCCATGATGGCAAAATGCTCCAGAACCAAAGGAGGCGGAGCTGTGGGTCAACATCCACGATCATTTGAAGCTTACGGCTTCACCATTGAAGTTCATGCGGGCGGGCGGCGAGTGCGGCCTCCAAGCTTCAAGCGCTTCGTCAATCAGAAGTTGGATCGCGGCGAGCTGACCGTTGGCGAAGTCATGAAGACATGCAACGTCTCTCAATCGCTCATTTACAAATGGCGCGCCGATGTTCGTCGTGCCAGCACTCACAGGACAGAAGTTCGAGAGGAACGCATCTTTTCGGAAGTCGTCGTCGAGGCAGGCGAGGTCTGCGCCGACCGGCAAACAAATGACTCGTGCGTTGTCTTGCGCCGCAACTTGGTCGAGGTCTGCCTGCCAGCTTCGTATCCCGTCGAAAATCTGATCCGTGTCATCCATGCGCTGGACGGTGGCAGATGATCTCACCGTCCGGGAATTTCAAGCTCTACCTAGCCTCCAAGCCTATCGACTTTCGCAAGGGCATGGATGGGCTAGCTGCGTAGTTTATTTCCATCACGGCAAAAACCAACGTTCCGGCCGCAAGCCAGACCGCCGAGTAAAGCCCAAGTAAATAGAGGACAACGGTAAATAGGACGCTCTCAAGGGCTTGTTTCCGCCATCAGCACCGTCCCGATGGATAAAATGGCAAAACCAATCACCATAACGGACAGTAAGACCGTCTTGCCCAGGCCGACAATCGTCTGCCGTAGGCGGGCGCAACGTCGATCATTCGAGGCCTTCTCTCAGGGATCATACTGATCCCGGAAGGCGAAGCATATACCGTTGAACTGATTGGGGAGTTGGCGGGTTTGCTTGCGTTGGGTGGGTCTCAGAACGAACAAAGCCGCCCTGAGGCGGCTCGTTCGACACTTTGTTCGACCTTGCTGGTTGCGGGAGCAGGATTTGAACCTGCGACCTTCAGGTTATGAGCCTGACGAGC
>NZ_WPZY01000128.1 GCF_013031405.1 Ruegeria sp. HKCCD8929
GTGCGAGCACCTGAAACGACAGGCCGCTGACGGCTCCATCGGACAACAGATGATATGCACCGTCCTTTGGGACGCTGAGTGTTTCCTGATTGCGTGGCATGATTACCTTGTCTCCTTCAAGACCTCGTAAAATCTGTTCTCCAGCGTCTGCCTCGGCTCGACACTCCTAAGCAATTCTGGGCAGAAATCATCTTGCCCCAGCCGCCAGAGGTGGCAGTGCGGCGCATTGTTGATGAACTGGCTGCGAGCTGGATAGAATTCGATGGCGCGCGATTCCGCGCCCCAAACCTCGTCCTTGATGGCCTGTTCGCCGGGTTCTAGGTTGTCACCACTCATGGTAGATTTGCTCCGGTGTTTGATTCGACCAATAGGAGAGCGCAGTGGTTGGAATAGTGAACGGTCCGATTGATCCTGATGCGATAGCGCGGAACTTTCTGGAGGTCGCATTGCACATAAACCTCGAAAAACAGATGGCGGAAGAACTGCTGAGGCTTCAGCCAAATGGATACGATTTCTCGAACCTGCGTACCTCCGCCATGGAATACGCCAGAGACATGGTGCTTGAAATGACCGATGGGAACGAAAATGCACCGGCTCTCACAGAGTATATCTTCGAACGCATTCAGGACATTTTCGATGCTCTTGAAGAGCACGTTAAGTGACTTGGGCCGAGGGTGACTGAAAGGCATGGTACTCAATCACCCCACCCGAAATTGCTGATCAGCAGTTCGGCCCGAGCGCCACGGGCGTCCTTGGTTTTGCCGACGGTATAGGTCGTTTCGACCGAGGTGATGCGGAACCCGGCAAAGGTCTCGCGGATCTCGGGCACATCATTGATCGACATCAGGAACTTGCCCCGGATATCGCTCAGTTGTGTCGCCATGCGCTCGAAGTCCTTCCGCGCGAACAGTGCCTTGCCGTAGTCGTTCTCGCAGCCCCAATAGGGCGGATCGAGATAGAAGAACGCCCCCGGCCGGTCGATGCGCGCGATGAAGTCGGCGTAGTCCATGCAGGTGACGGTGACGCCCGCCAGACGCTCGTGCAGGGCTTCAAGATCCGGTTCCAGCGTGGTCAGATTGAACCGGGCCGGGCGGTCGGGCGAGATCCCAAAATTCCGTCCCGAGACCTTGCCGCCAAAGGCGGTGCGCTGCAGGTACAGGAACCGCGCCGCACGCTGCATGTCGGTCAGCGTGTCCGGATTGGTTTCGACCAGGCGGATGAAGTTGGCCTGAGTCGTCAGCTGAAACCGCAGCAGGTCGAGGAAGGCCACGTAATGCTCCTGCAGGATGCGGAACAGATTGTAGACGTCCTGCTGGGCGTCGTTGATGAACTCGGCGCGGGCCTGTTTGCGGCGGCGCAGGAAAATGCCGCCCATGCCAACGAACGGCTCAGCATAGGTCAGGTGCGGATCCGCGTCGATGAGGGCGCAGACAC
>NZ_WPZY01000129.1 GCF_013031405.1 Ruegeria sp. HKCCD8929
GAGCTATGCCCGAAAGTTGGTGACGGTGTGATCAGGCGGCATGGTGAAGTTGCTTTATCCCGTCGATGAAGGCAATGCCTTGAACGATTTCGGGCATCCGGTTGACACCGTCGAGCTTCCGCCATTTGGCCTGGGCTGACATCATCATTTTGAACGCCATGGCGAGGCCGGTTTTGCGGCTCAGACATCCCTTGGTCTTGCCGGTCCGGTGGCGGACTGTTGCGAAGGTGCTCTCGATGGGATTCGAGGTTCGGATGTGTTTCCAATGCTCGGCCGGAAAATCATAGAAAGAGAGCAGCACATCGCGGTCCTTGGCCAGCTTGGCGACCGCCTTGCTGTATTTCACACCGTAGGTTTCGACGAAGAAATCGAAGGCCGCCCCTGCTTCGGCTTTGGTTTCCGCCTGCCAGATGTCGTGCAGATGGCCCTTGGCTTTTTGTTGCACCGACTTGGGCATCGCATTGAGCACGTTTCCGGTCTTGTGAACCCAACAGCGTTGTTCCCGCGTAGCTCCGAACACCTCGCGCAGCGCTGCCCAGAAGCCGAGCGCCCCATCGCCGACGGCCAGACCGGGGGCGTGGTTGAGACCACGCCGCTTTAGGTCGAGCAACAGCTCGCGCCAGTTCTGCGTGCTTTCACGGTAACCGTCGGTCAGGCCGAGAACCTCCTTGTGGCCCCATTCGTCGGCGCCGATCAGCACCAAAACGCATTGTTTATCCTCAGACATGCGCGGCTTGAAGTAGACGCCATCCGCCCAGATGTAGACAAACCGCCGGGCGCTGAGATCCCGGCGCTGCCAGCGCTCATATTCCGTCCACCAATCAGTCTTGAGGCGCGATATGGTGGTGGATGATAACCCCGCCGCGTTCGGCCCGAGCAGCGCCGCCAGGGCTTCCTGGAAATCGCCGGTGGAAATGCCCTTGAGGTAAAGCCAGGGCAACAGTTCCTCAATGGATTTGGCCTTGCGCAGATAGGGCGGCAGGATCGACGACTTGAACCGGACTTTCTCGGCTTCATTGCCCCGATCCCGCACACGCGGCACCTTCACCGGCACCGGGCCGATCCCGGTCATCACCTCGCGCTCGGGCAGGTGGCCATGGCGCACCAGACGCGCCCGGCCATCTTCGGTCCTGTCGCCAACGTGGGCCGTCAGGAGCGCGACGAGTTCCGCCTCAACCGCTTGCTCGATCAAGTGCCGAGCACCGGCCCGAAGCACTTCGGTCAACGGGTCGGGCGAATATCCCCCTATCGGCAGATCGCTACGAAATCGCCTGCCAACAATGGATGGATCAGCAAGCCGTGGAATGGTAGTTTCTGACATGTGGCATATCCTTTTCTCGGTAGAGAATTGCGGCGCGTAGACAACGCCATGATATGCCGCCCCTCAGGGCCATCACCAACTTTTGGCTATAGCTC
>NZ_WPZY01000130.1 GCF_013031405.1 Ruegeria sp. HKCCD8929
CACACTCCTTTGATTTGATCGTAATTGGCGCGGGCCCTGGTGGCTATGTTGCTGCAATCCGTGGCGCTCAGCTGGGGCTGAAGACGGCGGTGGTTGAGCGTGAGCATCTGGGCGGTATCTGCCTGAACTGGGGCTGCATTCCCACCAAGGCGCTACTGCGGTCCTCGGAAGTGTTTCACCTGATGGAGCGGGCCAAGGATTTCGGGCTGAAGGCGGACAAGATCGGCTATGACCTCGATGCGGTGGTCAAACGCTCGCGCGGGGTGGCCGGGCAGCTTTCGGGCGGCATCGGTCATCTGCTGAAAAAGAACAAGGTCACCGTGGTGATGGGCGAGGCGACGATCCCCGCCAAGGGCAAGGTCAGCGTCAAGACCGACAAGGGGACCGAGGAGCTGAGCGCCCCGAACATCATCCTCGCCACCGGTGCTCGTGCGCGCGAACTGCCGGGGCTCGAGGCGGACGGCGATCTGGTCTGGACCTACAAGCACGCGCTGCTGCCGCCGCGGATGCCCAAGAAACTGCTGGTCATCGGCTCGGGGGCCATCGGCATCGAGTTCGCCAGCTTCTACAATACGCTGGGTGCCGAGACGACCGTAGTCGAGGTGCTGGACCGCGTCCTGCCGGTGGAGGATGCCGAGATCAGCGCCTTTGCCAAGAAGGCCTTTACCAAACAGGGCATGACCATCATGGAAAAGGCGATGGTCAAGCAGCTCGATCGCGGCAAGGGCAAGGTCACCGCCCATATCGAGGTCAAGGGCAAGGTCGAAAAGCACGAGTTCGACACGGTGATTTCCGCTGTCGGCATCGTGGGTAATGTGGAGAACCTCGGGCTCGAAGCCCTGGGCGTCAAGATCGACCGCACCCATGTGGTGACGGACGAGTTCTGCCGCACCGGGGTCGAGGGGCTTTATGCCATCGGCGATATCGCCGGCGCGCCGTGGCTGGCGCATAAAGCGTCCCATGAGGGCGTAATGGTCGCCGATCTGATTGCGGGCAAGCATGCACACCCGGTCAAGCCGGAAACCATCGCGGGCTGCACCTATTGTCATCCGCAGGTGGCCTCGGTCGGCTATTCCGAAGCAAAGGCCAAGGAACTGGGCTATGACGTCAAGGTCGGCCGCTTTCCCTTCATCGGCAATGGCAAGGCAATCGCGCTTGGGGAACCCGAGGGGTTGGTCAAGACCGTATTCGACGCCAAGACCGGCGAGCTTTTGGGCGCGCATATGATCGGCGCCGAGGTGACCGAGATGATTCAGGGCTACGTAGTGGGCCGCCAGTTGGAGACCACCGAAGAGGACCTGATGAACACCGTCTTCCCGCACCCCACGCTCAGCGAAATGATGCACGAAAGCGTGCTCGACGCCTACGGACGCGTCATCCATATGTGAGGC
>NZ_WPZY01000131.1 GCF_013031405.1 Ruegeria sp. HKCCD8929
TCTGTGGATGGCTCCTGCATTGCAAGAGATTTTTGGTGAATTCAGCGGTTTTTTTGTCAGTACCGTCGTCTGTCCGGCCTGTTCGTGTAGCGCGTTGTCACCACTGGCCCTGATGAGTTCCGCAAGCGAGGTTCCAATCGGCTCATCGACCTCAGAGGGCCGCTGCCTTTCCCGGAGTGTCCTTGCTCTTGGTTGACTTAATTCCGCATCATCACTTCAACGTCTTGCATCTCGTGGGCAGTTGGCGCAGTCAGAACGCCGGCTGCCTGTATTCCTGTTTCTTTGTGAGCATCGCCCAGATGGCCCGAGCGGCCTTGTTGGCCATGGCGGTCGTCGCCAGCCGGAACGGCTTGTCCGCGATGATCTTCGCCGTCCAGAGGTCGACCTTTTCTGGCGAACGTTTTGCCATGACGGCGCGCGATGTCATGCCCACAACCAGCAGCTTGCGAATGTAGTGATCACCCTGCTTGGTGATCTTACCCAGACGTTTCTTGCCACCGCTGGACTTGTTGAGTGGGGTCAGTCCGAGCCAAGCCGCCAGATCGCGTCCGGTCCGGAACTGTTTTGCATCGCCGATCGTTGCGACGATCGCTGATGCCGTGATCGGCCCGATGCCAGGCATGCGCATTAATCGGCGTGCGTCTGCATTCATCAGAGCATGTTGCTCGATCATCTTCGAATAGCCGTAGATGCGTTCATTCAGGCCGATCAACTGATAGCATTGTATGCCAAGCATGCCGCTGGCGATTTCAGGCATGTCTGGATGGTCACCACCAAGGTGACGCTTTCCAAAAGATGTCACTGCCTCGATCCCAATGGGCAAGATATGCCCGAACTCGCGCAAAAGACTGCGGATCATGTTGGCAAGTTGGGTGCGCTGCCGGACGGCAAGATCCCGTGTCCGGTGGATTGAGAGAATGGCTTGCTGTTCCTCAGTCTTGATCTCGACAAAGCGCATGGTTGGGCGACGGACCGCTTCACAGATTGCCTCAGCATCAACGGCATCGTTCTTGCCGCGTTTCACGTAAGGTTTGACGTAGCCAGCGGGCATCAACTTCACATCATGCCCCAATTTGCGCAGCTGCCGCCCCCAGTGATGGGACGAGCCGCAGGCTTCCATCCCAACCCTGCAGGATGGCAGCGTCTCAAAGAAGCGGAGCAGCTTTGCGCGTTTGATGGCTCTGTTGAAAATAACGCGACCGTTCTCCGAAATGCCATGAACTTGAAAAACATCCTTGGCCAGATCGAGACCGACTGTCTTAACTGTCATTGGGTGGCTCCTTTCCTAGCAGTCATTGACAACTGCACTTTGGCACGTTCGATGCCGGTGGAGCAGGAGCCATCCACCTCATCCGCAATGGGCTCCAAGGACCTGTTGAGGCTTGCCGC
>NZ_WPZY01000132.1 GCF_013031405.1 Ruegeria sp. HKCCD8929
ACTTCGGGGTGCCCTCACCCTTGAGCAGATCCCAGGCCTCATCGATGACGATGCCCACCCGTGTCGCGCGCGATGTCCCGTGCATCAACTCGGTGCCGACGAACATGACGATCTGCAGGACAACCGCCTCCAGACCGCGCTGGCCCTTGATGTCGCTGAGCTCGACAACGGTCAGCGCATCATCGAGCTTGATATTAGCTGGCCCTTCAAAATACGCGCCGTACATGCCTCCCCGCGAATAGGCATTGAGCTTCAGCACGATGTCCGGAAGCCGTTCGTCGGTGTTGGCCCGCTCCGCGAGATAATCCCGCACGTCGGTGATCTCGCCCTCCGGTCCCTTGGCATCCCAGACGGCGGTGATCGCTTCGGCAATGTATTCCTCTTCGATCTCTTCGACCCGGCCAGCGCGATAATCCCCAAGCCGCGCCATGGTCACCACCACCTGGGTGATAAGCAGGATCGCGGACGCACGGTATTCTTCGTTCTTCGGATCCTTCGCGTCATTATTCATGGCATTCGCATCGAGAAGCGAAAACGGGTTCAGCCGGTTCTTGGTCTTGCCGTCAAAGGCGATGTGCTTGCCACCGAGGATCTCGGCGGTCGTCTTGAACGAATAGCCATCGTCGATGATCAGGACATGGCCCCCGGTCGAGACGATGCCAAAGGCCAGCTCCTGCATGAACACGGACTTGCCGGAGCCGGAGGTGCCGGTCACCGTCATGTTGAAGTTTTCCGGACTTTTGAAGTTGTCGAACTGGAACACCTGGCCCTGCCGACCCAGCAGCAACATGCCGGGCCCGCGCGAGTTGCCTGTCCATTCACCATGCAGCGGCATGAACGCCATCGCAGCGGAGCCCTTGAGCAGCCGCATGCGCTGATTGCGCTTGAAATCCACCATCATCTTCGACGAACAGCCAAAGGGAAGGCTGGCCAGAAACAGCGGCAGCTGCAGGTAGGTGTCCTTCGACATCCGGATGCGTTGGCGGCGATAGATAGATTCCATCTCCGAGGCCGCGATCTGCCCGTCGGCGGGCCCGCCCCGGCCATAGGCCACCACCGTATAAAGCGTTTCGAACAACCGCTCGCCGGACTGGATCTCCTGATCGAGATTGTCGAATTCGCGCTTCTTCTCTCCAAACCGGGGCGTGAACTTCGACCAATTGCTGCTCTCGGCGTGTTCGTTCTTGCCCCGCCTGCCGACGATAAACGAGGACGTCTTCTGTACGCTCATTGCCTGCATGGTGAAGGACGTCAGAACCGGGCCGATGGGCCTGTCCATCAATCGAACTGCATCACCATTGAGAGACAGGCCAAGCCCGAAGGCCCATTCCGGCGGATAGGCGGTGATCGAGGACACCGTGGCCGACAGGTCGG
>NZ_WPZY01000015.1 GCF_013031405.1 Ruegeria sp. HKCCD8929
CCTGGCGGGTGGACCGGGCCGATCTGATGGCCGAGATCCTGGAAAAGGCGTTCCATCTGGCTGAAAGCGGGCAGCCGGGGCCGGTTCTGGTCAATGTTCCGATGGACATCTTCTCCGAGGTGATCCCGTCCGACACCTTCGACCGGATCGCGGGCAATGCGCGCGCGCTGATCAAACCGTCCATCGATGATGACACCGCGCGTCGGATCGTCGAACGCCTCGCCGGGGCCGAGAACCCGGTGGCCTATGTGGGCGGCGGCATCCTGCTGGCGCAGGCCAGCGAAGAGCTGCGCGAGTTTGTCGAGCATATGGGCCTGCCGGTGGCGCATTCGCTGATGGGTAAGGGCGCGCTGCGAGACGATCATCCGCAGGTGCTGGGCATGACCGGGTTCTGGGGCACCGAACTTGTCAACCAGAGCTGTCTGAACGCCGATTACATCTTTGCCATCGGAACGCGGTTCAAAGAGGCCGATTGTTCCAGCTGGTATCCCGGCTACACCTTCAACATCCCCGGCTCGAAAGTCATTCATATCGACATCGAGCCCAGCGAGATTGGCCGCAACTATCCCACCGAGATCGGCGCCGTGGCGGATGCCAAGGCCGCGCTGCGTGTCCTGACGCGGGTGGCGCGCGAGATGTATCCCGGCGGATTCAGGCGCCTGGAGGTGGAGGCGAAAATCGCCGACTTCCGCGCTGCGTTCAAAGCGGGCAACAGCGACATGGCGACCTCGACCGCCTTCCCGATGATGCCCGAGCGCATTCTGGCCGATACCCGCAAGGCACTGCCCGAGGATGCGATCATCACAACCGATGTGGGCTGGAACAAGAACGGGGTCGGGCAGCAGTTCGACATTCTGACCCCGGGATCGATCCTGACGCCGGGCGGGTTTGCGACCATGGGCTTTGGTCCTCCCGGCGCAATCGGCGCAAAGCTCGCGGCGCCGGACCGGGTGGTCCTCAGTCTTGTGGGCGATGGCGGTTTTGGCCAGAACCCCTCGATGCTGGCCACCGCGGTCGAGCTTGATCTGGGCATCATCTGGCTGGTGATGAACAACAACGCCTTTGGCACCATCGCGGGTCTGCAAAAGGCGCATTACGGGCTGACCTACGGCACCACCTTCCCCGGCTCGGCGGCGGCCCCGTCCAACGGGCCCGGCTATGCCGAGATCGCACAGGCTTATGGCGCCGAGGGCATCCGGGTCAGTTCCGCCGATGAACTGTTGCCGGCGCTGCAGGCGGCCATTGCCAGCGGCAAGCCCACGGTTCTGGACGTACCCATGATCAACAACCCGACCCCGACAACCGGGCACTGGAACATCCTGGACATCTATTCACCGGACAGGCGCGTCTCGCATGTCGCAACGTAATAAATATGAAGCGCAATTGCCGCTTTGGGCAGTCTGAGGTTTGATACATGGCGTCAAGGAAGGAGCCAGTGCATGTTTAGCAATATTCTGATTCCGGTCGCGTTAGACCATGATGTTGATGTAAGGGAAACAATCCACACCGCGCGGGTTCTACTTGCAGAAGGCGGCAAGATCACACTTGTCGCGGTCATCGAGGATGCGCCAGCATACGTGGCAGAATATGCGACAGTCAAACCCACTGAGCTCATCAACGAAGATCTCAGAAAACGACTTCGCGCGTTCGCGGAAGGAGAGAGCAATCTGGAAGTGGCGGTCTTGTCCGGCAAGCCGGGAGTGGCGATTCCTGATCTTGCGTCCGAAACCAATGCTGATCTGGTTGTGATCAACTCTCATCGGCCGGGCATTGAAGACTACTTTCTTGGTTCAACGACGTCTCGGGTGGTCCGTCGCGCCCCCTGCGCGGTATTGGTTCTTCGTTAAGTCGCATAGGGGATTTACCAGCGCGTCAGCCGTTGTTTGAGGTCATGCCCTATACGCTAGTCTGAGGGCGCAGCCGCGTCCGGATCAATCGCGGCTGGACAGGATCTTTGCAAGATCCGGCTCGGTCCTCTGCGTCCGCTCAAGGTCCAGCCCGTTCTGTACATGCAGGATATGGTGACGGATCGTATCCTCGGCCGCCTGGGCATCTCCGCTTACGATGGCGTCGATGATCAGCTCGTGCTCGTCATCGGGGCAGGTGGTGCTGCGGCTGGCGCCGAACAGGGCCACGATCAGGGATGTGCGCGTCACCAGTTCCCGAATGACCCGGGTCAGCACCGCGTTCTTGTGGCATTTGGCCAGCTCCACGTGAAAGGCCCCTGACAGCCGGATCAGCTCGGTCCGGTCATCCTGCTGCCGCGCGGCGTTTTCCTTGTCCAGGTGAAGCCGCAGCACATCGACGGCCTCGTCCCCGATGCCGCACGCCAGCTCCCGCACGATTCCGGTTTCGATCATCAGTCTTGCGGCAAACACCTCGCGCGCCTCATCGGCGCTGGGGCAGGCGACATAGGCGCCGCGATTGGATTGCAGATCCACGATGCCCTGACTGCCCAACAGCAAAAGGGCGCGCCTGACGCGCATTCTGCCAACCCCGAACGTCTCACACAAAGCGGCCTCGCTGAGCTTGGTGCGAGGGGCGAGTTTCTGCTCCATTACAGCAGAATAGATCCGGTCGACGATCATTTGCTCATCGGGATCTGTGTGCATGGTCTCGAGCTTTTGTGAGGCGTCTCTGGTCATCTTGCTATGTGTCGGCGGCAGTGGCTGAAGGTCGTTGATATTGGGGCTGCGGGTTTCTGACAATATACACGATTTCCGTTAACACAAACAGATAAATCGCAGACAATAAAAGTTGACAATGATTGTTAACAATGCCCAAATAACGATGCGCGCCGGGAGTTCGTCCTGTGGTGCGGTAAGGTTTTGAGGTGTCCGGAAGAGGCGCCGAGACCCCAATAGGGAGGAAAGAATGAAACGCAGAACCCTGATGAAAACATCGGTCGCATTGGCCGTGTCCGTTTCAGCCCTGACATCGGCCGTATGGGCGGACAACCCGGTGCTGAAGATCGGTTTTGTCGGTGTCACATCCGGCCCGGCGGCAGCCTGGGGCATTTCGAACCAGCGTTCGATGGAGGCCCGCGCCGACTGGATCAACGAGGCCGGCGGCTACAAGATCGGTGACACCACCTATGACATCGAGATCGTATCCTTCGACGATCAGAAAGACCCCAAGCGCGCCATCGCCGGTATGGAGAAGATGGCGCAAGAGGGCATTCATTATGTCGTCGGCCCCAATGTGGATGACGGCGCCGCTGCGGTGCGTCCGGTGGCCGAGGCTCAGGGCATCATGTATTTCCCCTACGCTTTCCCGAAAGAACTCTATACCGCACCGGCGTCCAACGCAGTGCTCGGGATGGTGGCCAACTACCAGTCCGGTCCGGCGATCTACAAATACCTGCGCGATGAAAAGGGTGTAAAGACGGTGGCCTTTGTGGCGGCAAACGAATCTGATCCGCTGAGCCAGCGTGACGGTGGCGTGGCCGCGGCCAACGAACTGGGTCTCGAAGTGGTGTCGGACAATGTCACCTATCAGGTGGATACCACGGATTTCACACCGGTCCTGACGCCGGTCATGCGCACGCAGCCCGATCTTCTGGTCCTGTCGGGCGTGTCCCCGGCAAACGCGCCGCAGCTGATCCGCTCGGCCCGGGAACTGGGCTATCAGGGCCTGATCTCGACCGAGACGGCACAGGATGCCACCGTGCTGCGTGAGGGTGCGGGCGAGCTGGCCAACGGCTTCATCTCGGTTGGCGGCGCTTCCACCCCCGAGATCGCATCGGACGACATGAAGGAATTCGTGGACCGCTACACGAAGATGTTCGGCGAGTATAATGACGAGTCGAACACCAAGGTCTATGCGCTGGAGTACATTCTGGCGACGCTGAACGCTAATCCGGCGGCCATCGACAATGTCGATGAGTTCCAAAAGACCATGGATACGTTCGAGGCGCCGAACCCGTTCATGAAGGGCGATGCCAAGCTGCGCTATGTCGGTACAAGCTCGTTCGGGCAGAAGCGTCAGATCGCCGTGCCGCTGGTGGTGAACGTCTATCAGGATGGCGCGTTCGAGACGCTGTTCGTGGCAGAAGTGGACTGAGGCAGTCTTTCCCGCGCAGGCTTGAAGCCGGGTAATCCGGTCCCGGGCACGAAACACGGCCCGGGACCATCCAACAAAATGCGGAATTTCGATGGAACAGATAATTGCGAACGGCATCTATCTGGGCGCGCAATATGCGATGATCGCCCTTGGGTTGACGCTGATCTTCGCGCTCATGAACGTGCTGAACTTTGCCCATGGGCAGATGTATGTTCTGGGCGGCTTTGTCACCTACACCTTCTACGGGCAGCTCGGCTGGCCGTTCGTGCTGGCCCTGCTGGCGTCCTGCATCACGCTGGCCATTCTGGGGGCGCTGATCGAGAAATTCCTGTTTGCGCCGGTCATCCGGCGGTCGTCACGTGAGGAGAGCACGATGCTCCTCGCCGCCGGGCTGGCGTTTCTGTTCGATGCGGTCATCCTGCTGGTGTTCGGAGAGAAGCAGCGCGGCGTGCCCAAGATCATCAATGGCGTGTTCAACTGGGATTTCCGGCTGATCATGCCCTATGACCGCATCCTGATCTGTGCGCTCGCGATCCTGTCCATCGTGGGGTTCATCCTTTTCATGCAATACTCCAAGACCGGCCGGGCGCTGCGGGCGCTGGCGCAGGACCGGACAGCGGCGCAGTTGATGGGCGTCAATGTCGACCGCTACTCGATGATCGGTTTTGCGCTCGGCGCGATGCTGGCGGGGCTGGTCGGTGGGCTGCTGGTGACGATCACCGGCGTCAATCTTGGCATGGGCGGTCCGACCTCGATCAAGGCCTTCATGATGGTGATGATCGGCGGTGCGGGCGTGATCTCGGGTGCGATTGCCGGGGGCATCATTCTGGGGTTCCTCGAGGCCATCGGCTTGGCGGTTCTGTCGCAATATGGCGACATCACCTACCTGCTCATCTTCGTGTCGCTGATGATTTTCCTGGCCATCCGCCCGCAGGGGCTGATGGGCAAGCCGTGGGGATAGGCCGATGCCCAAGCTGAACACATTCCAATGGGCCGGTCTTGCGGCGTTCCTGTTCGCGGTCTTTTTCGCGGTGCCTGCATTCGTCGCGGCATCCGGGCGGACCGATCTCTACTACACCCTGACCTCGGTGGCGTTGTTGTCCATCGCCAGCGCCGGTGTCTGGCTGACCTTCTATATCGGCCGCATCAATATCGGGCAGGGCGCGTTCGCGCTGATCGGGGCCTATGCCTCGGCCATTCTGGTCACCAAGGCGGGGATGTCGTTCTGGCTGTCCCTGCCGCTGGCAGGCCTGTTTGCCGCCGGAGTTGCGATCCTGATCGGCCTGCCCATCCTGCGGTTGCGGGGCGTCTATTTCGCCATGATCTCGCTGGTGCTGACGCAGGTGGTGACGCTGACCGCACTGGCCCTGCCGATCACCAACGGGGCAAAGGGCATCACCTCGATCCCGCTGCCCGGGGCCGTGTCGGTGTTCGGCCTGACCCTGATCCCGGATTTTGCGACGCTCGAAAACCCGCGGCTGGCCTTCTACTACACCGCCTGCGCGCTGATGGTGATCACCTTTGCCGCCATGTACCGGCTGGTGAACTCCCGCCTCGGCCATCTGTGCCGCTCGATGCAGCAGAACGAAGAGCTTGCCGCCTCGATCGGTGTCAACATCGCGTATATCCGTATCATCGTGTTCGCGATTTCGTCCTTTCTGGGCGGCATCGGCGGCGCCATGTTCGGCTCGATTGCGCAGTCGGTTTATCCGTCCAGCTTTCAGGTCGCCGATAGTGTGAACTTCATGCTCAACTGCTTCCTGGGCGGGCTCGGTTACGTGTTCGGGCCAATGCTGGGCACCCTGGTTTTGTATTTCGGCTGGGACCTGTTGTTCGAGCTCGGACGCTATCAGCTGTTGGTCTATTCCGGACTGCTGATCATCCTGATGCTGGTGTTGCCGAACGGATTGCTGAGCTTGCGGCTGGGTAAAGGCGGGGGGCAGGGCAGATGAGCAACCTTCTCGAAGTGCGCCATGTCACCAAGAAATTCGGCGGCCTGACAGCAAACAACAACATCAGTTTCAACGTACACGAGAACGAGATCCTGTCGGTCATCGGCCCCAACGGGGCGGGCAAAAGCACGCTGTTCAAGATGATCTCGTCCTTCCTGCCCACCACGTCGGGCGAGGTTCTGTTCCGGGGCGAGCGTATCTCGAACCTCAAGCCGCATGTGGTGGCGCGCAAGGGTGTGGTGCGGACGTTTCAAGAGACCACCATCTTCAAGTCCATGACCGTGCGCGAAAGCATCGTGGTGGCGCAGCATCTGCGGGCGCGGGCGTCGCTGGCGGGATACTTCTGGGGCACGAAAACCGCACATGAGGATGTCGACAGCTTTGGCCAATATGCCGACGATCTGATCGAGTTTCTGGGGATGACCCCGATTGCGCATGAGCTTGCGTCGAACCTGCCACAAGGCAATCTGCGGGCGCTTGGCATTGCCATTGGGCTGGCCACCGATCCCCAGGTGCTGCTGCTGGACGAGCCGTTTGCCGGGATGAACCACGACGAGACCATGAAGATGGTGAACCTCGTGCGGAAGGTGCGCGATGACCGCGGGGTGACAGTTCTGCTGGTGGAACATGACATGCCCGCGGTCATGAACATTTCCGACCGGATCGTGGTGCTGAATTTCGGCGAGATGATCGCCGAGGGCACGCCGTCGGACATCCAGAACAATGACAAGGTCATCGAAGCCTATCTGGGCAGCGCGGACGATGAGATCGGGATTTGAACCATGAGCAAGATGTTGGAGTTCAAGGATGTCGAGCTTTATTACGATCACGTCTATGCGCTGAAGGGCGTCTCGATCGATCTCGAGCAGGGCGAGACGGTTGCGCTGATCGGGGCCAATGGCGCGGGCAAGACCTCGATCCTGCGCGCCATAACCGGGCTCGCCGCGATCACCTCGGGTTCGGTTGCCTTCGAGGGCGCGCAGATCGACGGCAAGAACCCCGCCGATATCGTCGCCAAGGGCATCGCGATGGTGCCCGAGGGGCGCCGGGTGTTCCCGTACATGACGGTCCGCGACAACCTGCTGATGGGGGCGTTCACCCGGTCCGACAAGGCGGGCGTCCAGCAGACATTGGAGTCGGTGCTGGAGAGATTCCCGAGGCTCAGGGAACGGTTCAGCCAATCCGCCGGAACCCTGTCGGGCGGGGAACAGCAGATGATGGTGATCGGCCGCGCACTGATGGCAAAGCCGCGGCTGCTGCTGTTGGACGAGCCGTCGCTGGGCATCGCCCCCAAGCTGGTGCAGGACATCGCCCGGTCGATTGTCGCCATCAACCGGGACGAAGGCGTTTCGGTGCTGCTGGTCGAACAGAACTCTCGCATGGCGCTCTCCATCTCGAACCGCGCCTATGCGATGACCACGGGAAATGTAGTTATTTCAGGCAATTCCAGGGAACTCTTAACCGATCCGCGGATCAAGGCCGCCTATCTGGGCGGGGAAGTGTGAGGCGCCGTGAAACTCCTTGTCGTCAACCCGAACACGACCGTTTCGATGACCCGCAAGATCGAGGCGGCGGCCCGTGCGGCCGCCCATCCCGGCACCGAAATCGTCGCCACCAATTCGCGCAACGGCCCGCCCAGCATTCAGGGATATCTCGACGTGTCGACCTGCGTTCCCGGGTTGCTCGACGAGGTGGCCGCACACCCGGATGCCGATGCCATTGTGGTGGCCTGTTTTGACGACACGGGCGTGGATGCCGTGCGCTGCGTGACGACGGCGCCGGTGATCGGGGTGGGCGAGGCCGCCTATCACGCCGCCGCCATGATCAGCCCCAAGTTCAGCGTGATCACCACGCTGTCCCGGTCGCTTGCGGGGCTTGAGGCGAACCTGATGCGATACGGGCTGGACCGGCGCTGTGTCCGGGTTCGCGCCACCGACGTGCCGGTTCTGAAGCTCGAAGAGAACGACCCCCAGACCATCGACAAGATCCGTGCCGAGATTCGCGAGGCCATCGACAAGGATCGGGCCGAGGCGATTGTGCTGGGCTGCGCCGGAATGACCGATCTGATGTCGAACCTGTCGGAAGAGTTCGGCCTGCCCGTGGTGGATGGCGTCACCTGCGCGGTCGCCTTTGCCGAGGCTCTGGTCAAGGCAAAGCTCTCGACATCAAAATCCTGCTCTTACGCCTGACCCGGCACGGCAGGTTGTGGCCGAAAAGGCAGCCTTACCCGGATATAAACCCGAAAACCCTCTTGTCCTGTTTACGGCTTTCGATGGCGGGCATCCCGGTATCTCAGGTCCGATTTGATCCAAAACAGGTCCGATATGGTAGCGATTTCGATCCAATAGGTGGCAATACTGCGCCAAATGGAGTCCGATTCGATGCGATACTCAGGTTTCAAGGTCATCAAAGAAGCGCTCACCGGGCATCGTGGCTGGGGCCCTGCATGGCGGGATGCCGAGCCGAAGTCAAACTATGATTACGTGATCATCGGCGGGGGCGGCCACGGGCTGGCGACGGCCTATTATCTGGCCAAGCAGTATCGGCAATCCCGCATCGCGGTGGTCGAAAAGGGCTGGATCGGCGGCGGCAATGTCGGGCGCAACACGACGATCATCCGGTCAAACTACCTGCTGGACGGGAACGAGCCGTTTTACGAGTTCTCTCTCAAGCTCTGGGAGGTGCTGGAGCAGGATCTGAACTACAACGCGATGGTCAGCCAGCGGGGAATCCTGAACCTGATCCATTCCGACGCGCAGCGCGATGCCTTTGTCCGCCGGGGTAACGCGATGATCCTGAACGGTGCCGATGCCGAGCTTCTGAGTACCGAGCAGATCCTGCGGCGCTATCCGTTTCTGAACGTGAACAACGCGCGGTTCCCGATCAAGGGCGGCCTCGCCCAGCATCGCGGCGGCACGGTGCGCCATGACGCGGTGGCCTGGGGCTATGCCCGCGCGGCGGATCAACATGGCGTCGATATCATCCAGAATTGCGAGGTTACCGGTTTTCGCATCGAAGACGGAACCTGCTCAGGCATTGAGACCACCCGCGGCTTCATCGGCGCCAAGAAGATCGCCGCCTGTGTTGCGGGCAGTTCCTCTCGCCTCATGACCAAGGCCGGGATGCGCCTGCCCATCGAAAGCCACGTGTTGCAAGCATTTGTGTCCGAAGGGCTGAAGCCGGTGCTTCCCGGCGTGATCACCTTCGGTGCCGGGCATTTCTATTGCAGCCAATCCGACAAGGGCGGCCTGGTCTTCGGCGGAGACATTGACGGCTACAACTCCTATGCCCAGCGGGGCAATCTGCCCGTGGTCGAAGATGTCTGCGAGGGCGGCATGGCGATCTTTCCGGTGCTGGGCCGGGTGCGCCTTTTGCGGATGTGGGGCGGCATCATGGACATGTCCATGGACGGGTCGCCGATCATCGACCGCACCCATATCGACGGGCTCTATTTCAACGGCGGCTGGTGTTACGGCGGCTTCAAGGCCACGCCGGCCTCGGGCTTTGCCTTTGCGCATCTGCTGGCCACCGACACACCGCACGAAACGGCAACGGCCTATCGCTTCGACCGCTTCGCGCGCGGCTGCATGATCGACGAAAAAGGCATGGGCAATCAGCCCAACCTGCACTGAGGAGAGACCGGCATGATGATCGACCATCCCACCCTCGGGCCCCGCGACGCAGCCGAGTTCGTCTACATGGGCTGCGCCTCACTGATCAACCGGCCCGACTGGCAGGCCGAGGACGCGCTGCAGCAATTCATCGACTACGGCTATCAGCGCGACAACCCATCGGGCGCGCATCGTGAGCTGTGGTTTCACGAGGGCGGCGACCGCTCATGGCTGGTGGTGACCCGCGATACGGTCACCCACGCAATCACGCAAGTGGAACTGGCCCGCGACGTGGCCCGGCGCGAGGGACGTTCGAAATGACCCAGACCAACCGTTTGCAGGGCGGGATGATCGACCGCTCCCGGACCCTCTCGTTCCGTTTCGACGGCAAGGCGTTTCAGGGGCACCCCGGCGACACGCTGGCCTCGGCCCTGCTGGCCAATGACGTGCGGCTGATGGGCCGGTCGTTCAAGTATCACCGTCCGCGCGGCCCGATGACCGCCGGGTCGGAAGAGCCGAACGCCATTGTCGAGCTGCGCACGGGCGCGCGGCAGGAGCCCAACACCCGCGCCACCACGGCCGAGCTGTTTGACGGGCTGGTGGCCAATTCGCAAAACCGCTGGCCGTCGCTGCGCTTCGATGCCATGGGCGTCAACGACTGGCTGTCGCCCTTTTTCGCCGCCGGGTTCTACTACAAGACCTTCATGTGGCCCGCGAAGTTCTGGGAAAAACTCTATGAGCCGATGATCCGGCGCGCTGCCGGTCTGGGATCGGTCAGTTTCGAACCCGATCCCGACAGCTACGACAAAGGCTTCCTGTATTGCGATCTGCTGGTGATCGGCGGCGGCCCAGCCGGGCTTGCAACGGCCCTGCGCGCCGGTGAGGCCGGGGCGCGGGTGATCCTGGCGGATGAGGATTTCACCCTCGGCGGCAGGCTCAACGCGGAAACCCATGAGGTCGCGGGAATGGCGGGTCACGCCTGGGCGGCGCAAGCCGTTGCCCGTCTGGCCGATATGCCCAATGTCCGCGTCATGCCGCGCACGACGATCCTCGGAGCCTTTGACCATGGCACCTACGGAGCGCTGGAGCGGGTGAGCGACCATCTGGCGGTGCCGGAAAAGGGCAAGCCGCGCCAAATCCTGTGGCGCATCTATTCCAAGCATGCGCTGCTGGCCGCAGGCGCGACCGAGCGTCCGATTGCCTTTGAAAACAACGACCGGCCCGGGATCATGCTGGCAGGCGCCGTTCGATCCTATGTCAACCGCTGGGCAGTAACCCCGGCGCAGAACGTGGCGATCTTTACCAACAACGATGACGGGCATCGCACCGCGACGGACCTGCGTACCAGGGGTGTCAACGTGGCGGCGGTGATCGACACCCGGCCGGATGCGCCGGATGGCGGCGATTTCGAGGTGATCAGGGGCGGCGTGATCACCAACACCTCCGGACGGCTCGGCCTGACCGGCATCGAAGTCCGCACGGCGGATGGTGGGCAGCGAAAGATCTCCTGCGGCGCGCTGGGTGTCTCGGGCGGCTGGAACCCGAATGTGGCGCTGACTTGCCATCAGGGCGGGCGTCCCGCGTGGAATACGGATATCGCCGCCTTTGTGCCCGGCAGCACGCTGCCTCCGAACATGTCGGTTGCGGGCGCCGCAAACGGCGTGTTCACCACCCATGGTGCGTTTCACACCGGCGCCAAGGCAGCCAGTCAGATACTGGACCATCTGGGTCTGTCCGCGCCCGCGCCGGACCTTCCCGAGGCCGAAGACGGCCCGGTCAACCTCACCCCCTTCTGGCATGTGAAAGATGCCAAACGCGCCTGGGTCGATCAGCAGAACGATGTGACAGCCAAGGACGTCAAACTGGCGCATCAGGAGAATTTCGTCTCGGTCGAGCATCTGAAACGCTACACCACGCTGGGCATGGCCACCGATCAGGGCAAGACCTCCAACATGGCCGGGCTTGCGATCATGGCCGAGGTGGCGGGCAAATCCATTCCCGAGGTCGGCACCACCATGTTCCGCCCGCCCTACACCCCAACCGCGATAGGCGCGTTCGCCGGACGGTCGCGGGACAAGGATTTTCGCCCCGTGCGCAAGACACCCAGCCATGTCTGGGCCGAAGAGAAGGGCGCGGTTTTTGTCGAGGTCGGCATGTGGTTGCGGGCTCAGTGGTTTCCGCAGCCCGGCGAAACCCACTGGCGCGAAAGCGTCGACCGCGAGGTACTGCAAACCCGCAAATCGGTTGGCATCTGCGACGTGACCACGCTGGGCAAGATCGACGTGCAGGGCGCGGATGCGGCGGATTTCCTGAACAGGATCTATTGCAACGGTTTTGCGAAACTCCCCGTCGGCAAGACCCGCTATGGGCTGATGCTGCGCGAGGATGGCATCGCGATGGACGACGGCACGGCGGCCCGTCTGGCCGACGACCATTTCGTCGTGACCACTACAACCGCCAACGCCGTTGGGGTCTATCGCCACATGGAGTTCGTGCGCCAATGCCTGTTCCCGGACATGGACGTGCAGCTTATTTCGACGACCGAAGCCTGGGCACAGTTTGCCGTGGCCGGACCCAATGCCCGCAAGCTGCTGCGCAAGGTGGTGGACGACGATTACGACGTCTCGAACGAGGGGTTCCCGTTCATGGCCTGCGCCGAGATCACGGTATGCGGAGGCCTGCGGGCGCGGCTGTTCCGGATCTCGTTCTCGGGAGAGTTGGCCTATGAGATCGCCGTACCGACCCGCTACGGCGACGCCATGATCCGCAAGCTGATGCAGGCGGGTGAAGAGTTCGATGTCGTGCCCTATGGCACCGAGGCGCTCGGCGTCATGCGGATCGAGAAGGGTCACGCCGCGGGCAATGAGCTGAACGGCACCACGACAGCCCTCAATCTGGGCATGGGGCGGATGGTCTCCAAGAAAAAGGACTCCATAGGCTCCACCCTGTCCGAGAGAGAGGGGCTGAACGAGGATGACGCGCTTAAGCTGGTCGGGTTCAAGCCGGTGGACAACTCGAAACCGGTGCCAGCGGGATCGCATCTCATGACCAAGGGGTCACAGGTCGATGCGGCCCATGATCAGGGCTATGTCACCTCGGCCTGCTATTCGCCAAATCTCGGCTGCCATATCGGGATCGGCTTTCTGAAATCTGGCCACGCGCGGACCGGTGAGGTCATCCGGCTGGTCAGCCCGCTGACCGGCATCGACCACGAGGTCGAAGTGGTGAGCGCGCATTTCGTCGATCCAGAGGGGGAGCGTCTTCGTGCATGATCTTGTTGCAATCACGCCGCTGGGGGCCGCCGAGCCCCGCGTGGACACCCACGGCCCGGTCACGCTCAGCGAGATCACCGATACGGCTCTGGCCTCCGTCGCCGCCCGATTGGGGCAGGAGGAACAGGCCCGGGCCTGGCTGGGCACAACTCTCGGGGTGGCAGCGCCCGATCCCGCGCGCGTCGGGGGTAAGGACCTGACCGCATTCTGGATGGGCCCCGATCAGTGGATGGTCGAAGCCCCCTATCGAACCCACGAGATGCTGGCACCGGACCTCGCCCGACAGGCGGGTGGGGTGGCAAGTGTGACCGAACAGTCCGACGCCTGGTGCCGGTTCGACCTTGCCGGCGATGGCCTTGCGGACGTATTCGAGCGCCTATGCCCAGCAGACGTGCGCAGTTTCAAGGGCGGCGAGGCGGTGCGGACCTCCATCGACCATCTCGGATGCTTCCTGATCTGCCGGACACCGGAGCATTTCTCGGTCTACGGACCGCGCTCCTCCGCCGGCTCATTGCATCACGCGCTGTTGGTGGTCATGCGTTCGGCGCACTGACGCGGGAGAGTTCACACGGAGGGAACCGGCAGGTTGCCCTCAACCCGGTAGAGGTTGATGCGCTTGCGGTCCTCCTGAGGGCTCAGCCCGAAGGTGTTGCGGTAGTGTTTCGCAAAGGCCTGAACGCTGCTGTAGCCGACCGCAGCCGCCACATCACCCATACGGTCATCGGAATACATCACGATCTGGCGGGCCGCTTTCATCCTGAGGTGGCGAAAATACCCGGTCGGGTTCTGGCCGGTGGCGCGTTTGAAACTGCGTTCGAGATGCCGGGGGGTGATACCCAGCGCATCCGCGATATCCGCCATCGGCACCGGCTCGGCCAGATCGCGGGTGAACAGCTCTATGGCCCGGGCCACCAGGGGCGGCAGGTCAGTGCTCGCGCCGTCGGTGCCGGGGGCGGGCACGATCTGATGCACGCCTTCCTTGCGCATCATCGGGTGCTGGAACCAGCAGGCGACCTCGGTCGCGATGGCATGACCCAGCTTTGCGTCTATCAGATGCAGGGCCAGATCAAAGGCTGCTGCCGCGCCCGAGGCCGTGACGCAGCGCGGGTCGATTTCAATGGTCCGGTCCGAGAAAGGCATATCGGGAAATTCCGAGGCAAAGGCGGCGGCATAGCACCAATGCACCGACAGGGGCGCCCTGTTGGCCACACCGCTGCGCACAAGCGGAAACACTCCACCGCTGATGGCGCCGGGGATCACGCCGTGGCGAGCGATGCGCCGCAAAAGGGCAGGGGTCTTGTCGTCCGCGAAACGGATCGAGGGTGCCGACAGCAGCAGCAGGTAATCGAGGGCGCAGTCATCTGCCAGCGTGGCATCGGCCTCAAACACCACGCCCGCGCTGGACGTGACCCGGGGGCCGGATTCCGAGATCAGCGTCCAGCCAAAAACACCCTGATCCGAGATCTCGTTCGCAGCCCGCAGCGGCTCGATCACCGATGTCAGGCATGCCATTGGAAATCCGGGGAAAATCAGAAAGCCGATCTGGGTAGTGCTCATCATGAACCCATGTACGTGACTGGCAGGCGCGGCTGGCCGCACCTTCGTGTGGTGCGCGTTTTCGCGACCGTGACGGTGTTTGCCTATTGTAATCTAAGGTGCTGAATGTTTCCTATAAATAAACACGCCATCCCGGCGTTTTTGATCAACAAGCAGACCTCTAATCCAATGACGAAGCTGTCCCAAGACCCCCATGTTCTGCGCGATACCAGCGAAAAAACGCTGGAGGTCGCCATCGGCCGCGAGGTGCGCGCCTACCGCAGGAAACAGAACATGACGGTGGCCGAGCTGTCGAAAGTAACCGACCTGTCCATCGGTATGCTGTCCAAGATCGAGAACGGAAACACCTCGCCGTCGCTGACCACATTGCAGACCCTGTCGAATGCGCTATCGGTCCCGTTGACCGCGTTCTTCCGCGGGTTCGAAGAGCGCAGGGAAGCCGTGCACACAAAGGCCGGGGAAGGGGTTGAGATTGATCGCGAGGGCACCCGGGCCGGCCATCAGTACAATCTGCTGGGGCATATCGGGTCTAACTCCAGCGGTGTGATCGTCGAGCCTTATCTGATCGTTCTGGACAGCCAGGCCGATGTGTTCCGGACCTTCCAGCACGACGGGATCGAAATGATCTACATGCTGGAGGGCGAGGTCGATTACCGTCACGGCAACGAACAATACGCGCTGAAGCCGGGCGATACGCTGTTCTTCGACGCGGACGCGCCGCATGGTCCCGAGACATTGGTGAAACTGCCGGCCCGATACCTCTCGGTGATCAGCTACCCGCAAAAGAGCTGACTTAAATTTTCCTTAAAGGAATATTAGTTTACTGAGATTGCGAATCTCCGAATTCGATGCTAGCCTGCCGCAAAGCCCGAAACGGGTGGACTCATTTTTGCGGAGCTACAGGAAATGTGCGGTATCGTAGGACTGTTTCTAAAGGACGAGGCGCTTCAGCCTCAGCTCGGTTCCCTGCTCACGGACATGCTGATCACCATGTCCGACCGTGGGCCGGATAGCGCCGGGATCGCCGTCTACGGCACGGATGACGCGGGGCAGTCCAAGCTGACCGTGCAATCGGACAGCCCCGGCGCCTTTGACGGGCTGGCGGAGAAACTGGGTGGTGCGCTGGGTGCAGCCGTGTCCCTGACGCGCCGCGATACCCACGCGGTCCTCTCCGTTCCGGCCGGGCAAGCCGATGCCGCCCGCGCTGCGCTGCGCGTGCTGGCGCCTGATCTTCGGGTGATGTCGGTCGGCGATACGCTGGAAATCTACAAAGAGGTCGGCCTGCCCAAGGATGTCGCGGCCAGGTTCGAGATCTCGAAAATGACCGGCACCCATGGTATCGGTCACACGCGCATGGCCACCGAATCCGCCGTGACCACATTGGGCGCGCATCCGTTCAACACCGGACCCGATCAATGCCTCGTGCATAACGGCTCGCTGTCCAACCACAACTCGCTGCGCCGCAAGCTTATCCGCGAAGGCATGCAGTTTGAGACCGAGAACGATACCGAGGTGGCCGCTGCCTATCTGACGTGGAAAATGCAGAATGGCGCCACGCTGGGTGAGGCGCTGACGGATTCGCTCGACGATCTGGATGGCTTCTTCAACTTCGTCGTCGGCACCAAGGACGGGTTTGGCGTCGTGCGCGATCCCATCGCCTGCAAACCGGCGGTGATGGCGGAAACCGATCAATACGTGGCCTTCGGGTCCGAATACCGCGCCCTGGTCGATCTGCCCGGCATCGAACAGGCCCGTGTGTGGGAGCCCGAGCCGGCAACGGTCTATTTCTGGACCCACGACACGACGTCTACCCCGGACCGGAGGGCCGCCTGACATGCAGACCTACGATCTTGAATCCGGTGACCTGCGGTGCCTGAACGCCTCGCTTCACGCGCAGGCCGAAGCCACCAACCAGACCGCGTGGGAGGTGGTGAACCCCCGGGGCAGCCACGCCATCGCCGTGGGACTAGACGCCCCCATCGAAGTCAACGTGAAGGGCTCGACCGGGTATTATTGCGCTGGAATGAACAAGCAGGCCACCGTGCACATACACGGCTCGGCAGGGCCCGGCGTGGCCGAAAACATGATGTCCGGCACGGTTATCGTCGACGGCGATGCCAGCCAGTATGCCGGTGCCACGGGCAACGGGGGCACGCTGGTCATCAAGGGCAATGCCAGTTCCCGCTGCGGTATCTCGATGAAGGGCATCGATATCGTCGTCCATGGCGATGTCGGCCACATGTCCGCCTTCATGGCGCAGTCCGGCAATCTGGTGGTCTGCGGCGATGCGGGTGACGCGCTGGGCGATTCAATTTACGAGGCGCGCCTGTTCGTGCGCGGGTCGGTGAAATCGCTGGGCGCGGACTGCGTGGAAAAGGAGATGCGGCCCGAACATATCGAGCTGCTGCGCGATCTGCTCGCGCGCGGCGGATGCGATGCCAAGCCGGAAGAGTTCAAGCGATACGGCTCGGCCCGGCAGCTTTACAACTTCAAGATCGACAATGCCTATTGAGGGACCCATGACCATGAAAGACATCCCCCACGACGGCCCCCCCCGGACGGATCCGATCCAGTCGGCGACATTCTCGAACCCGGTCAACGCCGAGATCCGGCGCGCGGCGGCGACCGGCATCTATGATATCCGTGGCGGCGGCGCCAAGCGCCGGGTCCCGCATTTCGATGATCTGCTGTTTCTCGGCGCCTCGGTCTCGCGTTATCCGCTGGAAGGCTACCGCGAGCGCTGCGATACCAACGTGACGCTGGGCACGCGCTTTGCCAAAAAGCCCATCGAGCTGGATATCCCGATCACCATTGCAGGCATGTCGTTCGGCGCGTTGTCCGGCCCCGCCAAAGAGGCGCTGGGCCGCGGCGCATCGGCGGCGGGCACCTCGACCACCACCGGCGACGGCGGCATGACGCCCGAAGAGAGGGGCCATTCGACCAAGCTGGTCTATCAGTATCTGCCCTCGCGCTACGGCATGAACCCGGACGATCTGCGCAAGGCGGACGCGATCGAGGTCGTGGTGGGGCAGGGCGCCAAGCCGGGCGGCGGTGGCATGCTGCTGGGGCAGAAAATCTCGGACCGTGTTGCCGAGATGCGCAACCTGCCCAAGGGGATCGACCAACGCTCGGCCTGCCGTCACCCCGACTGGACCGGCCCGGACGATCTTGAGATCAAGATCCTCGAACTGCGCGAGATCACCGCCTGGGAAAAGCCGATCTACGTCAAGGTCGGCGGCACCCGCCCATATTACGACACGGCGCTGGCGGTGAAGGCGGGCGCGGATGTGGTCGTGCTTGACGGGATGCAGGGCGGCACCGCCGCAACCCAGGATGTGTTCATCGAACATGTGGGCCTTCCGACGCTGGCCTGTATCCGTCCGGCGGTGCAGGCGCTGCAGGATCTCGGCATGCATCGCGAGGTGCAGCTGATCGTTTCCGGCGGTATCCGGACCGGCGCGGATGTGGCCAAGGCCATGGCCCTGGGCGCGGATGCCGTCGCCATCGGCACGGCCGCCCTGGTCGCAATCGGGGACAACGATCCGAAATGGGAAGAGGAATACCGCAAGCTGGGCAGCACCACCGGCGCCTATGACGACTGGCACGAGGGGCAGGATCCGGCGGGTATCACCACCCAGGATCCCCAGCTTGAGGCGCGGCTCGATCCGGTCGATGCGGGGCGCCACCTGCGCAACTACCTCAACGTGATGACGCTCGAGGCGCAGACGATTGCCCGCGCCTGCGGCCACAACAACCTGCGCAACCTCGAACCCGAGGATCTGTGCGCTCTGACCATCGAGGCCGCCGCCATGGCCAGAGTGCCGCTGGCGGGCACAGACTGGTACCCGGGCAAGGCCGGGTTCTGATCCGATTGGGCGCGGCTCCGCAAACGGGACCGCGCCCTTTTTTGTTAACCAACAGGGAAGGAAAGCCAACCATGACGGTAGATCTGGCAGCTTTCGCCAAGGAAAAAGGCGTCAAGTATTTCATGATCTCGTTCACCGACCTTTTTGGCGGTCAACGCGCCAAGCTGGTTCCGGCCGAGGCCATTGCGGACATGCAGGAAGAGGGGGCGGGGTTTGCGGGCTTTGCCACCTGGCTCGACATGACCCCGGCGCTGCCCGACATGCTGGCGGTGCCCGACCCCGCCTCGGTCATTCAATTGCCGTGGAAGCCTGAGGTAGCCTGGCTTGCCGGAAATTGCGTGATGGAAGACGAAGACGTGGCGCAGGCTCCGCGCAACGTCCTGCGCAGGTTGATTGCCGAGGCGGCGGACGAGGGGCTGCACGTCAAGACCGGGGTCGAGGCCGAGTTCTTTCTGTTGACCCCCGAGGGCGACCAGATCAGCGATCCGTTCGATACCGCGGTCAAGCCCTGCTACGATCAGCAGGCGGTCATGCGGCGCTACGACGTCGTGCGCGAGATTTGCGACTACATGCTGCAACTGGGCTGGGGGCCGTACCAGAACGACCACGAAGACGCCAATGGCCAGTTCGAGATGAACTGGAACTTCGCCGATGTGCTGGTCACCGCCGACCGGCACAGCTTCTTCAAGTTCATGGCCAAATCCGTTGCCGAGAAACACGGGTTCCGCGCCACCTTCATGCCGAAACCCATCGAGGGGCTGACGGGCAACGGCGCGCACGCGCATATCTCGGTCTGGGACGCGCCCGGCGACAGGGCGACGACCAACATGTTTGCGGGCGAGGGCGAAGGCCAGACCGGCGAGGTCGGGCTGTCCGAGCGCGGCAAGCATTTCCTGGGCGGCATCATGAAACACGCCTCTGCCCTCGCGGCCATCACCAATCCCACGGTGAACAGCTACAAACGGATCAACGCTCCGCGCACGGTGTCCGGGGCGACCTGGGCGCCGAACACGGTGACCTGGACCGGCAACAACCGCACGCACATGGTGCGGGTTCCGGGCCCCGGCCGGTTCGAGTTGCGTCTGGCGGACGGCGCCACCAACCCCTACCTGCTGCAGGCGGTCATCATCGCGGCGGGCCTGTCCGGTCTTCGCACCAAGGCGGATCCGGGCAAGCGCTATGACATCGACATGTATGCCGAGGGCCACACGGTCCGCGATGCGCCCAAACTCCCCCTCAACCTGCTCGATGCCCTGCGCGAGTTCGACCGGGACACCGAACTCAAGGCGTTGATGGGAGAGGAGTTCTCGGGCTCTTACGTCAAGATGAAGATGGAGGAATGGAACTCGTTCGTGACCCATTTCAGCAATTGGGAGAGGGAGCACACGCTGGATATCTGATCCGGGTGGGGCGTTATCTGCGCGATACGCCCGGGTGCCATCCCGGCTCAGGCCTGTGCAGCGGCAAGCTCAGCCTCCGCGCCGGGGACCAGATAATCGTCAAACCAGATATGCGGCTGCTGATCGGCCTCGTTCAGCCATTCCGCCACCAGCGGCTGGGCGATCAGCGCGCGCATCCATTCTGCCGTCCGGGGCCATTGGCGCGTATCCGCCTTGTGCCGCGACAGCCGGATCGCAGAAGGCGCGTGCATGAAATCCGCCAGAGAAACCGGCCCGAACAGAAACGGACCGCCGCTTTGGTCAAGGCAGTCCTCGTAGCAGGCAAACAACCGGCCGCACTCCCGCTGTTCGGCATTTGTGAGCCGTCGTTTCTGCGGGTAGAACGAGCTTTCAAAACTGATGCGGCCGCATATGCCAGAGAGACCCGCGTGCTGCCAGGCCACCAGAGACCGCGCACGCGCCCGCGCCTCGGCGTCAACCGGCAGCAGGCCGCCCTCGCAAAAGTCGTTGGCGAATTCCATGATCGCAATTGAATCGAAAATAACGGTCGATCCGGTATCGAGAACGGGCACGCTGGCGGGCGGCGAGAACGCCCCGATGCGGGCCAGATTGCCGAACCTCTGAGGCCGCCGGATGTCGACCACAACCTCGTCGAACTCGTAGCCCGCAGCGCGCAGGGCCAGCCAGGCGCGCATGGCCCAGCTTGAGGCATTCTTGGTTCCTGAATACAGAATCGGCTTGGCCATGATAACCTCCCGCCCTATGCTATGGAAAGAATAGCGTGCTATCATTACCATAGCAAGGGGCGGATGTGACACAGATTCCAAAACCGGGCACGCCAGTCCGCGGCTCTCAAAGCGGCAGCCCCATCATGGCCCTCTTTGACCTTCTGGGCCGCCGGTGGGCGATGGGGGTTTTGTGGACGCTCAGCGAGCAGGGGCCTTGCACGTTCCGGGCGCTGCAGTCCCTGTGTGAAACCATCTCACCCGCCGTGCTGAACGCGCGTTTGAAGGAGTTGCAGGCCGCGGGATTCGTGGGAAAGAGCAGCGATGGCTACCTCGTGACCGGCCTTGGGCTTGAGGTGTATGAGGCGCTGCGCCCCTTGTCGAACGTGTCCAAGGTCTGGGCCAAGGCGCTGGGCGAGGGCTAGTGCCGCACAGGCGGCGCGCACCTGTGGCCGTTATCCCTCGCCTTCGGCAGGTTCCGGACGGTCCTGTTTCATCCCGATTCTCTGGCCTACTTAAGCAACGCGCCGTTTGTGTCGCTGTGAGCTGCGGCGATAACGACACTGATCGCCGCAGGCGCAGACCATGCCTTTTCCCACTTGCACGGGCTGGGCAGGAGCGCGATCTTGCACGTGACCGGTACGGGCGCGGCAGTGCCCCTCGCTCTAAATGGACAAACACCGAAACCATCGGGAATTTGGGACATGACACAACTCTCCACTCCGGGCCCTGTCGATGCGCCGGGCTTCTGGCTTGACGACGCAGGACATCGCGCCTGGATTGCAGGGGACGCGGACCGTCAGTTCGCTTTCTTCCGGGCAAGCCTGCAATCCGGCCCGGGGTTTTGCACCCTGGACCTCGCCGGAAACCCGCTGCCTACGGAAGTACAGGAACTGCACACCACGACCCGGCTGATCCACTCCTATGCGCTTGGCCACTTGCGAGGGGTCTCCGGGGCGGACGACATCGTCGATCAGGGCATGCGCTATCTGCGCAGCCACCACCGCGATCCGCAGCATGGCGGGTATGTCTGGGGGCTCGACGGCGATGCCGTTTCCGAGGGCAAGAAACTCGCCTATGGCCATGTGTTCGTGCTCCTCGCAGGGGCAAGCGCCAGACAGGCCGGGCACGCGGACGCGGATACGCTGATCGGGGATGTCTGCGACGTGCTCGACCGGCATTTCTGGGACGAGGAGGCCGGGCTGTTCCGCGATGAGTTCAACCGGGACTGGACACCGTTTTCGAGCTATCGCGGCATGAACGCCAACATGCACGGGGTCGAGGCATTGCTGACCGCCTTCGAGGCGACGGGGCAGGAGGTGTTCCTGCAGCGCGCGGGCCGCATCCTCGATTTCTTCCTCGCCCGTGTCGCACCTGCCGAGAACTGGCGGCTGCCCGAACACTACACCGAGGACTGGCAGATCGACCGCGACTATTCCGGCAACCCGATGTTCCGCCCCGCAGGCACGACGCCGGGGCATTCCTTCGAGCTTGGGCGGCTGTTGCTGCAATACTGGGACCTGAACGGGCGCCCCGAAGACGGCAGCCCAGACCGGGCGCGGCGCGTGATCGAGCAGGCCCTGACCGATGCCTGGCTCGAACCCGGCGGCGGGTTTGCCTACACGCTGGAGTTCGACGGAACCGTCCGCATCGCGTCCCGATACTGGTGGCCGGTGACCGAGGCCATCGGGGCGGTCGCCTCACTGATCAAACTGGACCGGCGGCCCGAGGACGAGGAATGGTACCGCCGCCTCTGGACTTTCGCCGACCGGTTGCTGATCGACCACGAGCGCGGCGGCTGGTTCCCGGAACTGGCCGAGGACGACACGCCAACCAGCACCCAGTTCATCGGAAAGCCCGATATCTACCATTCCCTGCAGGCCTGCCTGTTCCCGTTGGAGCCGGGCCTGTCCCGGTATGCGGAGACAATGATACACATGTCGTGAAGTCGGCGCCGGAAAAGCGCGGAGGCGAGGGCGCCGGTATGGACAGGTATGTCTTTGAAGTTCATGCCGTACGAGGGTTGGCAGCTTTTTAGGGGAACTGCGCAGTATCTGCCCGGACAATGTCATCAAGGTTGCGCTTGACTGTCCCGTCAATGGCGCCGAACTTGCGGCAGAAGCCCCGGCCATCTTCGACAAGTGGATGCGCCATGGCATAGTGGAGAGCCCTGCATGAGCCGCAAAGCCCGCAACATCCTGTTCATCATGTTCGACCAGTTGCGGTACGACTACCTCAGTTGCGCCGGCCATCCCTACCTGCACACCCCGCATCTGGATGCGCTGGCGGCCAGGGGCGTGCGGTTTTCCCATTGCTATGTCCAGTCACCGATCTGCGGCGCCTCGCGGATGAGTTTCTATACGGGTCGCTACGTGCACAGCCACGGTGCCGCCTGGAACAACTTTCCGCTCAAGGTCGGAGAGGTCACGCTGGGCGATCACCTGCGCGAACGCGGCATGGACAGCTGGCTGATCGGCAAGACCCATATGCGGGTGGATCAGGTCGGAATGGACCGGTTGGGCATTTCTCGCGACGGCATCATCGGCGCGCGGGTTGCCGAATGCGGCTTTGACGTCTTCCTCCGCGATGACGGGTTGTGGGGGGAGGGGCCGGCAGGCTTCTACGACAAGAAACGCTCCCCCTATAACGAATACCTCAAGGGCAAGGGGTACGAGGCGGAAAACCCGTGGCAGCACAATGCCAATGCCGCGCTGGATGAGGATGGCAACGTCGCCTCGGGCTGGTTCATGCGCAACGCCGACAAGCCCGCCGACATTGCCGAAGAGGACAGCGAAACGCCCTGGCTGACCGGTCAGGCGATCGAGTTCATCTCGCAGCAGGATGCCAAGGGGGCGGGGCCGTGGATGTGCCACCTGTCCTACATCAAACCGCACTGGCCCTATATCGTGCCCGCGCCCTATCACGACATGTACGGGGCAAATCAGATCCTGCCGGTGGTGCGGTCCGAGGGCGAGCTGGAGGATACCCATCCGGTCTATGAGCAGTTCATGCAGAACGGGATCGGCCGGACCTTCTCGAAACCCGGGGTGCGCGAAAAGGTCATCCCCGCCTATATGGGTCTGATCAAGCAGGCCGACGACCAGATGGGCCGCCTGTTCCAATGGTTGGAGGAGACCGGGCACATGAAGGACACGATGATCGTCGTGACCTCGGACCATGGCGATTATCTGGGCGATCACTGGCTGGGCGAAAAGGACCTGTTCCACGACCCCTCGGTCAAGGTGCCGCTGATCGTTTATGACCCCTCGGCCGAGGCCGACGCGACGCGCGGCACGGTCTGTGACGCGCTGGTCGAAAGCATTGATCTGGCGGCCACATTCGTCGATCTGGTGGGCGAGGTGCCCGATCACGTGATCGAGGGCCGCACACTGTTGCCGTTTCTTCACGGAGATGCACCGGATAGCTGGCGGGACTATGTGGTCAGCGAATACGACTATTCCGGCACGCCCGCAGCCGCTGCGCTGGACCTCGACCCGCGTGCCGCGCGGCTGTTCATGCTGGCCGACAAGCGGTGGAAATTCGTCCACGCCGATGGCGGTTTCCGCCCGCTGCTGTTCGATTTGGAAAACGACTCGGATGAGCTGAACGATCTGGGGGCAAGCCCCGACCATCAGGACATCGTGGGCATGTTCCGGGACCGCCTGTCACAATGGGCGCGCCGCCCGTCCCAGCGCACCACCGTCGGAAACCAGAACCTGCTGGATATGCGGGGCAGGGGGGCTGAACAGGTGGGCATTTTCGTCGGGGTCTATGACGAGCAGGAGCTGCCCTCTGAGGTGGTCGAGAAAACGGTCACGCGCCGCTGAGGGGTAACAGGGCCTCTGGTCACGGGCTCGCGGCATCCGCGTCACGATTGTGACGTGGACATCAGATTGACACCTCTGCACCCGGCAGACTTTCATAGCTGTGATGGAAAACGGGGCGACCTTCCGGATCTGAGAGTCCCGGCAAAACCGCCCAGCAAGGGAACCTCATGGCAAAGGCTGAGATCACATCCCTCACTGCGGACCATCACGACCAGGTGGTCCGCCTCAGCCTGCGCGCATGGGCGCCGGTATTCGCCAAGACCCAAAACGAAGTGCCGCGTTTCGTCTATGATGCGTTCTATCCGGACGGGTGGGAGGAGAGACAGGTGAGGGAGGTCCGCGCGCTTCTGAACGAGCCGGAAACCGAGTGCTGGGTGGCCCTCGTGAATCATAAACTCGCAGGCTTCGTCGGGCTCAGGCTGCATCCCGAGGACCAGATGGGCGAAATCCATATCGTTGCGGTCGATCCGGACTTTCAGGGTCGGGGGATCGGGCGGCAGTTGATGGATCATGCCGAGGCCATAACCCGAGAAGCCGGGATGCAGATGATCATGGTCGAAACCGTCGGCGACACAGGCCACGCCCCGGCCCGGCGCGCATATGAAGCGTCGGGATACGAACGCTGGCCCGTTGCGCGGTACTTCAAGCGGCTCTGAGACCGGGTAGGGGCGCAACTGCCCATAAAAAAGCCCCGCCAGAGGCTCTCTGACGGGGCGATTTGCGTAGAATGCTCAGGCGTTACTTCTGCGGCAGCGGGCCAATCATCATGATCATCTGACGGCCTTCCATCTTCGGCATGTTTTCGATCTTGCCGATGTCCTTGACGTCCTCGGCCACCCGCTCCAGCAGTTCGCGGCCCAGGTTCTGGTGCGCCATCTCGCGGCCACGGAACCGCAGGGTCACCTTCACCTTGTCGCCGTTTTCAAGGAACTTGAACACGTTGCGCATCTTCACATCGTAATCGTGGGTGTCGGTGTTGGGCCGAAACTTGACCTCTTTCACCTCGATGATCTTCTGCTTCTTGCGCGCCTCGCTTTCGCGTTTCTGCTGTTCGTACTTGTACTTGCCGAAATCCATGATCTTGCAGACCGGCGGATTGGCGTTGGGAGAGATCTCCACAAGGTCCAGACCTGCGTCATCCGCCATCTGCATGGCCTTGGCGGGATGAACCACCCCGACATTTTCTCCATCGGCGCCGATCAGGCGGATTTCTGGGGCACGGATCTTGTCGTTGACGCGCGGGCCGGTGTCGCGTTGCGGCGGCGCGTTGTGGGGTCTGCGGGCTATGGGTTCATTCCTTTGGTGATTGCAGAATTTCGAGGCTGGAAAATAGACCGGGGCGATTGGCGTTTCAACCCGCATCATCCCCGTATTGCAATGATATTTGTGCAAACCTCCGCCGCCGGTCCCGATTCAGCGGGGCGGGCCACGGCGAGAGGCGCCGCCCGGACCCAGATCGCGGCGCAGCCATTCCGGCCAGTCGTCTCTGGACCGGGGCAACCACAGGATTGCGGACCGATTTCGCCTCTGCCTGCGGTTGCGCAGAATTCTGAGAATGGCTCGGATCATGCTGCACCCTTGAAGTTGGTGCAGCAATCATCCGGTGGATTCTAATGTTCATAAATGGAATATGGTGTGTATTGTTGTTCAGAAATGAATGTCAGGGATCTCGATTGGGCCGCGCTGGCGGTGTTCAGGCTCGTCGCCGAACTCGGCACGCTCAGCGCTGCCGCCGAACGGCTGAACATCTCGCAGCCGACGGCGGGCCGCATGATCGCGCGGCTCGAAGCGTCGCTGGGGCTGCGTCTGTTCGATCACGGGCGCCGCGGGTATCAGCTGACCGATGCCGGGCGTGAGCTGCTGGCGCCTGCCGAGGCGCTTCTCGCCAATGTCGAAGGGTTCCGCCGCTTTGCGTCCGGCCTTGCGTCGGCGCCGCAGCACCGGCAGGTGCGGATCGCGCTGGGGGAGTGGATGCTCAGCTATGCCGCGCAGCATATCGGGATGCTCGGCAGCGGTCTGAACGGCCTGTCGCTACAGCTCATGGCCGAGGACCGCTACACGGCATTGCCTTTGGGCGAGGTGGATATCGCGCTGCGCAACCGGGCTCCGACTGAACCCCAACTGGCCGGAGCAAAACTGGGAACCGCCTCGCGCCTGGTCTACGCCTCGGCGGCATATGTGGAGCAGCACATCGAATGCCGCGATCCCGAAACATGGGGCCGTCAGATCTGGGTCGGATATGGCAGCACGCGGCCTGCCTTCGGGGCCACACGCTGGCTGGACCGGGTCCTTCAGGGCAAGCCGCCGCATGTGGTCGTCAACCGGTCCACGGCGCTGTTGGACGTTGCCAGATCCGGGCAGGCGATGGCCATTCTGCCCGGCTGGATCGCCGAGTTCGAACCGCTGTGCCGGTTGTCGGCACAGCCCGAGGCGAGCTCCGAGATGTGGATTGTCCACCGCGCCGATCTCGAAGCCGACCCGGTTCTGCGCAGGATCAGGAACCGCCTGCGCGATCTGTTTGCAGCGCGATTGAGCGAGGCGGCGGCGCGTCTGACGCAGCCACCGTCACGGAGCTAGCCCACAAAGGCCTTTTCGACCACGAATTCCTTGGGCTCGGAATTGGCGCCTTCGCGCAGCCCGAACTCTTCGAGAATGGCCTTTATGTCATGGTTGAAGGCAAGGCTGCCGCAGACCATGGCGCGGTCGGTTTCGGGCGCGATGCCGCCTTCGATGCCCAGATCGGCAAACACGGTGCCGTCTTTCAGCAGCTCGGTGATCCGGCCCATCTTGGGGCTCTCTTCCCGTGTGGTGGTCGGGTAGTAGCGGATCTTGTCGGCAAAGCCTTCGCCAATCAGTTCGGCCAGCAGCTCGTCTTGACGGATGTCCTCGATCAGTTCGCGGCCATAATCCAGCTCGGCCACGTCGCGGCAGGTATGGGTGATGATGACCTCGTCATAATCCTCATAGGTCTGCGGCTCGCGGAGCAGCGAAGCAAAGGGCGCAAAACCTGTGCCGGTGGCAAAGAACCACAGCCGCTTGCCGGGCAGCAGTGCGTCATGGACCAGTGTGCCCACGGGCTTGGGCCGCAGGATGATCTGATCACCGGGCTTGATGTGCTGCAGTTTCGAGGTCAGCGGGCCGTCCTGCACCTTGATCGAATAGAATTCCAGCTCTTCGTCCCAGGCGGGGCTGGCGATGGAATAGGCGCGCAGCAGCGGCTTGCCGTTGTCGCCCAAGAGGCCGATCATCACGAACTCGCCCGAGCGGAAACGCAAGCTGGCCGGCCGCGTCACGCGGAACGAGAACAGCCGGTCGGTCCAGTGCTTCACCTCGGTGACGGTCTGGGCGTCGGGCAGAACGGGGGCCTTAACGGCGGTTGCTTCGGTCACGGATTTCATCTCAGTCATTATGTCAATACCGGTCAGCTAAACCGGCGCCTCTCCATATTCTTTGATATACGTCATGAAAAGGAGAATGTCTCCCCGTTTCATTGGTGTACAAACGGTTCCAGATTTCAGCCGCGCAGGCGGGCCTGATAGTTGTGCGCCTGCCAGTCGGAACGGGCGAGCCATTGGTCCTCGGGCTGACGGGTGGCCAGGGCCTGATCGATCTCGACCTCGTCAAAGCCGCTGCGCCGCGCCATGGCATATTGGTCGGCCAGCACATGACCCTTGGCACGCAGGCGGCCGGTATAACCTTTCAGGCGCAACGTGCGGGCGATGGTAAACCCGCGCCCGTCGGCAAAGGACGGGAAATCCACCCGCACCATTTTCACACCGCCCAGCCGCTCGGCCAGATCGTCGGGGTCGATGTCCGAACCCACGTCCAGTGCCACAACGTCGTTCGCGGCATCGTCCAGGGTGACAAAGCCATCGGTCCAGTCATCGGGTGCAAAGCCCTCGTCAGTCACGATCACATTCATTGCTTCTCTCCAACGCGGACCATCTTGCCATCGACGAAATGGATGCCGCATTCTTCCTTGTTCTCATCGCGCCAGCGTCCGGCACGGGGGTCTTCACCATCCTTCACCGGCGAGGTGCAGGGCGCACAGCCGATCGAAGGATATCCCTTGGCCACCAGCGGATGCCGGGGCAGGCGGTTTTCTTCCATATAGGCGCGCACATCCTCGGGCGCCCAATGGGCCAGCGGGTTGACCTTGATCCGGCCCGTGCCGTCCTCGACCTCGAAGAATTCCATCGCCGCGCGCGTGCCCGACTGGAACCGCTTGCGTCCGGTGATCCAGCCGTCATAGCCCGATAGCGCCCGCTGCAGGGGAATGGTCTTGCGCAGCACACAGCAGGCGTCGGTGTCGCGCAGATGCAGCGCGCCATAAGGATCGTCGCGATCAAGATCCTCGTCGGCCGCACGGATGATCTGCACATTGCGCAGCCCCAGCCGCTCGCTCACCTCCTGCTGATAGACCAGCGTTTCGGTGAACAGCATCTGGGTGTCGATGAACAGCACCGGGGTCGCCTTGTCGATCACCGCCGCCATGTGCAGCAACACCACCGACTCCGCGCCGAAGCTGGACACCAGCGCGATCCGCCCGGCCTCCTCCAGCGCTCCATGCATCACGTCATGGGCGCTGTGGTGGCGGAACCGGGCGTTCAGCGCGGCGACCTTTTCGGTCAGCGCGCTGCGATCCCGGCCCAGCTCGGTCTGAATCTCGTCAAGCGGCATTTGCCTGAGCCTCGGGGTAGAGGGCGGCCTTGAACGGCGCCATGCCCAGACGGCGGTAGGTCTGCAAAAAGGTCTCGTCCGCATCGCTGCGCAGGTCGAGATAGGCGTAGATCAGGCGCTCGATGGCCGGCACGATCTCGTCATACGAGAAACCGGGGCCCGCGCGCTCGCCGATGGCAGCGGTTTCGGTGCCGTCACCGCCCAGCGTGATCTGGTAATTCTCCACGCCCGCACGATCCAGACCCAGAATGCCGATATGACCCACATGGTGATGCCCGCAGGCATTGATGCAGCCCGAGATCTTGATCTTCAGGTGGCCGATATCATGCTCCAGCTTCAGTTCGTCGAACCGGGTCGCGATCTGTTCGGCAACCGGGATCGAACGGGCCGTGGCCAGCGCGCAGTAATCCATACCGGGGCAGGCGATGATGTCGCTGATCAGGCCGATATTCGCGGTGGCCAGGCCATGCTCTTTCAGCTTGGCGTGGATCGCGGGCAGGTCCGCTTTGTGGACATGCGGCAGGATCACGTTCTGCTCATGGCTGATGCGCAGCTCGTCATAGGCAAACTCCTGTGCCAGATCGGCCATCACCTGCATCTGCTCGGCGGTGGCATCGCCCGGCGTATGCCCGTGCTTCTTGATCGAGATCGTAACGATCGCATGATCGGCCTTCTTGTGCGGCGCGATATTGGTGTCGACCCACGACCGGAACACCGGATCGTTGCTGTAGGCACCCTCGAAGGCAGCCACCGAGCCGTCGCGGAATGCGGGCGGCGCAAAATGCCCCTTGATCTCGTCCAGCAGCGCCATGTCGGCGCCCTTGAACTGCGGGCGCACCTTGAGGAAGCGCTCGTTCACCTTGGCGCGGATGGCGTCGATGCCATGCTCGTGCACGGTGATCTTGATGCGCGCCTTGTACTTGTTGTCGCGGCGGCCGATCTGGTTCCAGACCGAAACTGTGGCTTCCAGATAGGCCAGCAGGTCGTCGAAGGCGACGAATTCGGACAGTTCCTTGCCGATCATCGGAGTGCGGCCCAGACCGCCACCGACGATGACGCGGGCGCCCAACACGCCGTCACGCTCGACCAGTTGCAGGCCGATATCATGCGCCTTGATCACGGCGCGGTCGTTTTCACTGCCGGTGATGGCGATCTTGAACTTGCGCGGCATGAACTGGAATTCCGGGTGATCGGTCGACCACTGGCGCAGCAGTTCGGCATAAGGGCGCGGATCAGCGACCTCATCCGCGGCGGCCCCGGCGAAGTGATCGGCAGTCACGTTGCGGATGGTGTTTCCGCTGGTCTGAATGGCGTGCAGCCCAACCTCGGCCAGCGCGTCCAGCATATCCGGCACATCGCGCAGCTTTGGCCAGTTGTACTGGATGTTCTGACGGGTGGTGAAATGGCCGTACCCCTTGTCCCACTTCTCGGCCAGCAATGCGAGCTGCCGCATCTGGTCGCTCGAAAGCGTGCCATAGGGGATCGCAACCCGCAGCATATAGGCGTGCAGTTGCAGATACAGACCGTTCATCAAGCGCAGCGGCTTGAATTCATCCTCGGTCAGCGACCCGTCGATGCGGCGCTCGACCTGGGCGCGGAACTGCGCGTTGCGCTCGGCGAGGAAGGCTTTGTCGAACTCGGAGTAGCGATACATGATTTGCTGTCCTTGTTGCAGCCCCGGATCCGGGGCCTTGATGGGGAGATAGGATCTGTCTCAGACCCGGGGCTGCGGAGAGGATTCCTGTTTGCCGTGGGCATAGTTGGACGGACCAGTCCGGCGGAAATCCTCCCTGAAATGGGTGGGTTCGGGGCCGTGCTCACCGGCCACCGCGTCGGCCAGATAGGCGCCGACGATCTTGGCTGCCTGCCGCTCGGCATCCAGCAGACGCACCTGCGCATGGGCCTCATCGGTGATCAGCTCGGCCTCGGCCAGATCCCGCGACCAGCGGTCATCCTCGGTCAGATAGATCACGTCGCCGTCCAGCAGGTCATTGGCGGTCACGACTTTGGGGGTAAAAGCGCGGGCCATCAGGCAAGCTCCTTGTTGAATTCACTCAGGGCCGTCGCCGCGTCGCGCGGGGCAAGGCCATAAAACATCAGCGCCGGGCCATCCATGCGGGCCTCGGCCAGATCGGCGGGCAGGGTGTCGAGCGTGGTCGCCAGCACTCGCTGTTCGGGGCGCGAAGCGTTCTCGACCAGCGTCACCGGCGTGGCGCGGTCGGCGCCGTGCATGATCAGACGGCCCTGTACGAAGCGGGCGGATTTCTTACCCATGTAAATGGCAGCCACCTCACCCGGACGCGCCAGCGCGGCCCAGTCATGATCGGCAAAGCCCTTCATGTCGTGCCCGGTCAGGAACCGGACCGAGGAGTTGCGTCCCCGTCGCGTCAGGCTCTGCCCGATCCCGGCAACCGCGGCGGACGCGGCGGTAATGCCGGGTACGATGCGCCAGGAGATGCCCGCAGCTTGGACCGCCTCGATTTCTTCATCCAGACGGCCAAAGACAGTGGGATCACCGGATTTCAGCCGCACCACTTGCTTGCCGCCCAAGGCATACTCCACCAGCAGAGCGTCGATATCCGCCTGCTTCCAGGAGGGCCCGAACCCGGCCTTGCCCACATCCATCAGCACAGCGGTCTTGCCCGCCAGCGCCAGCACCGCGTCGCTGATCAGCCGGTCGTGCAACACCACGTCCGCCCGCTCGAACGCACGCAGCGCCTTGAGCGTCAGAAGCTCGGGATCGCCCGGGCCCGCGCCGACAAAGTCGACATGGCCCTTGATCCGGTATGTGTTGGCGTGATGCATCGAATTACGTCTCTGCGGTGCTGTTTGACTTGACCTGCAATATAGGAAATATTCCCGGTTAATCGCCATATGGGCGGATAAATAAGGACATACGTTCCGATTTGACGGATGATCGGAACGCCGGTTTGGAAAGAAGGGAAAATCAGGAATGTCGGTGCGGATAGACGACACGGATCGGAAAATTCTGGCCGAGCTGCAGCGCGACGCCAGCCAGTCGCTGGATGAAATCGCCAGCCGCGTGGGCAGTTCCAAGACGCCGGTCTGGAATCGCATCCGCAAGCTGCGCGGCGCAGGGGTGATAGGTCAGCAGACGGTGCTGCTGGATGCCGAGGCGCTGGGGTTCGAGGCCTGCTTTTTCGTGCTGATCCGAACCTCGGAACACGAGGCGGAATGGCAGAAACGGTTCCTGCAGGCACTGCGTGACCGACCCGAGGTGCAGGAGGCGCACCGGCTGGCTGGAGATATCGATTACATCCTGAAAGTACGGGTAAAAAACGCCCGCGCTTATGACGCTTTCTACCAGGCGCTGATCTCGGAAGTGCGGGTGCATAACGTCACCGCGCTTTTGTCGATGGAAGAGATCAAGTCGACGACCATGCTGCCCCTGTCGGTCTGAGCAGGGGGCGCTGCCCCCATCGCGCTGTGCGCGATTCCCCCGGGATATTTTCAAACAGAAGAAGGATTGAGCGGCGCATCTTCTTCTGTTCACAAATATCCCAGCCGGAGGCATCGCGCATCGCGCGATAGAAGGGATGGGCTCAGCGCTCGGCCATCAGGCGGGTCTGCCCGTGGAAATGATAGCTGTTGGAGTATTCGGGTGGCTCGGTCAGGCGCAGGTTGGGGCAGCGCTCAAACAGGATTGGCAGCGCGATGCGCATTTCCAACCGCGCAAGCGGGGCGCCGACGCAGAAATGCAGCCCGCCGCCGAAGGCCGCATTGGTCTGGATGGGACGCGTGGGATCGAAGGTCTCGGGGTCGGTCCAGATCGCCGGATCGCGGTTTGCCGCGCCGAGCAGCAGTGCCACCTGATCGCCGCGCCGGAAGGTATGGCCAAAGGCCTCGACCTCTTCATAAGCATAGCGGGTAAACATGTGCAGCGGCGGGTCGTGACGGAGGATTTCCTCGACGGTGGTGTCGATCGTCCCGGGCCGTAGGGCGCCTGGCCCGGTGCCGGTTTCAAGCAGGGTTTTCACCCCGTTACCGATGGCATGCACGGTTGCCTCATGCCCCGCGTTCAGAAGCAGGATACAGGTGGCGATCAACTCGTCACTCGACAGGCGCTCGCCTTCTTCCTCCGCCGCGATCAGGCGGGTGATTAAATCGTCGTGCGGATCGCTTCGCCGCTTTTCCACATAATCGCGCAGAAAGGCGGTGAACTCCTGTGCCGCGCGGGCAGCGGCATATTCGGTCTCGCGGGTCCGGCTGGCCTGGTACATCGCGACCATGGCGTGCGACCAGTCCAGCAATTGCGGCGCCATCGCCTCGGGCACGCCCAGCAGGCGGCAAATGGTGATCACCGGCACCTGCGTGCAATAGGCGTCGAGCAGGTCGAACGGACCCTCCGGGAAAGCGTCGATCAACTGGTGGCACAGGGTCTCGATATCTGGCGCCAGCGCCGAGATCGCCCGCGAGGTGAAGGCGCGCAGCACCAGTGCGCGCAGGCGGGTGTGGCGGGGTGGCTCGGCCTCGAGCAGGGAATGCGCTTCGATCGCCAACCACGGGGCGAGATGGGCAGGGCCTTCGGTCGCCATCTCGGGCGGCACCTCGCGGCCAAAGCAGCGGTCGCGGAAGAGGGTGTGCACCGCCTCATGGGTGAAGGCGGCGGGCATGTCGTATTCGTCCCAGAACAGCAGATCGCCCTCGGCCCGGGCGCTCGCGTAGAACGGGTAGGGGTTCTGGACAAAACCGGGCTCGGTCGGGTCTTGGCGCACTCTCTTCATCCGGCGCAGACTTGCCTTGGGCGCCGGTCAATGCAAGACCCTATGTCATGCATCGCGCGTGGATCATATCGGGGTTCCTTCTGGCCGTCGGACTGTTGTCGGCGGCGGTCTGGTCCTACGGCTATCGGCAGGCGCTGGCGCAGTTGCGTCAGCAGGCCGAGGCGGATCTGGAACTGGCCTCGGACCGGCTGAGCACCCAGTTGCAGGTCTATCAGGAGCTGGCGGTGCTGATGGCCGAGCATCCCGGCTTGCTGGGGCTGGACGACCCCACCCGGCGCCCGGCGGCCAAGGCGCTGCTGCTGGAGGTGGCCGACAAGACGGCGGCGCTGGACGTGATCTTTGCCGATACGAAGGGCAAGGTTCTGGCGGCGGCGCAGGGGGTGGCGGGCGGGAATGTCGCGGACAGCGCCGCGTTCGCGCGGGCGATGCAGGGCGCCTTGGGCAGTGAACACGGTATCCTCAAATCGCTCGGCCGCCGCACTTTTTCCTACGCGGCCCCGGCCTTTGGCACGGATGGGCAGGTGCGCGGGGCGCTGATGGTGATCGCCGATGTCGAGGATGTGGAAGAAACCTGGCGCGGGAGTACCCAGGCGGTGTTCTTCACCGACCGGACCGGGCGGGTGTTCATCTCGAACCGCTCAGAACTGCTGTTCTGGACCCGGGCGGGCGATGGGCGGGGTCTGGTGCCGCCAACGGCGCGGCCCACGGATTTCGAAACACAGAGGCTCGGCCCGCATGAGATCTGGCGGCTGGGCTGGGGTCCCTATCTGCCCGCCCGCGCCCTGCATCTCAGCCGCGATCTGCCGGTGATCGGCATGACCGGCGAGGTGTTGATGGATGTGGCTCCGGCCCGGCGGCTAGCAGGCCTGCAGGCGGCGGCGGTGGCGGCGATCTGTCTGGCCTTCGGGGCGATGCTGTACCTCGCCACCGAGCGGCGGCGCACACTGGCCGATGCCAACGCGGTGCTGGAAAGCCGGGTGGCGCAGCGGACCCGGGCGCTCACCGCCGCCAACACCGCGCTGCGCCGCGAGGTGGCCGAGCGGCAGGAGGCCGAGGCGGCACTGAAACGCGCGCAGGCCGAACTGGTGCAGGCGGGCAAGCTCAGCGCGCTGGGGCAGATGTCCGCAGGCATCAGCCACGAACTGAACCAGCCGCTGATGGCGATCCAGCAGTTTGCCGACAACGGCGCGGCCTTCGTGAAACGCGGCAGGGGCGAGAAGGCGGGCGAGAATCTCGGCCGGATCTCGGAAATGGCCGCCCGCATGGCGCGGATCATCAAGAACCTGCGCGCCTTTGCCCGCAATGAAAGCGAGCCCATGGGCAAGGTCGATCTGGTGCAGGTCATCAACACGGCGGTGGAACTGACCGAGGCGCGGTTGCGTGCCGACGGGGTGCTGCTGCACTGGCAGGCGCCGACAGGGCCGGTCTTTGCCTGGGGCGGCGAGGTGCGGCTGGTGCAGGTTTTCGTCAACCTGATCAACAACGCTGCCGACGCGATGCAGGGACAGACGGACAAGCGCATCGAGTTGGAGCTTGCCGCCGGTCCCCGCCTGCAGGTCACGGTACGTGACACCGGGCCAGGGATCGCGGATCCGGACCGCATCTTCGAGCCCTTCTATTCGACCAAGGCCGTCGGCAGTTCCGAGGGGATGGGGCTGGGCCTGTCGATCTCCTACGGTCTGGTGCAGAGCTTTGGCGGTGACATTCGCGGCGCCAATACTGGCGGCGGCGCGGTGTTCACGGTCGAGCTCGATTATTTCAAAGAGGATAAGGTTGCATGATCCGCAAGGTGCTGCTGGTGGATGACGACGCGGCGGTGCGCGAGGCCATGGGCCAGACGCTGGAGCTGGCTGATTACGACGCGATCACCGCGGGCTCGTTCGTGGCGGCCAAGGATCACATCGCGCCGGGCTTTCAGGGCGTCATCGTCTCGGACATCCGCATGCCCGGGCGCGACGGGTTCCACCTGCTGGCCTATGCGCGCGAGATCGACCCGGAACTTCCGGTGATCCTGCTGACCGGCGAGGGCGACATTCCGATGGCGGTCAAGGCCATGGGGCAGGGGGCGTTTGATTTTCTGGAGAAACCCTGTGCCGCCGCCGACCTGCTGGCGGTGCTGGAAAAGGCGCTGAAGACACGGGCGCTGGTGCTGGAAAACCGTGACCTCAAACGGCAGCTGGAACGCGGCGATCCGGCGGCGCGGATGCTGTTTGGCACCTCGGCGCAGGCCGAAGAGCTGCGCAACCGGGTGCGCAGCGTGGCGCCCACCGGGGCCGAGGTGCTGGTCACCGGCCCGGCGGGCAGCGGCATCTCGAAAGTGGCCGAGGTGGTGCACCTGATGTCGCCCGCAGGCCAGGGCCCGTTCGTCAAACGCCCTGCCGCCGGGTTGCAGGCGTCGGAGTTCGCACAGATCTGCACGGACGCCGCCGGGGGGTCGGTGTTTCTGGACGAGGTCTCGGCCATGCCCGAGGCCACCCAATATGCCGCCCTTGAACTGATCGAACAGGGGGCCGGGGTGCGGATCATAGCGGGCACCACTGCCGATCTGTCCGATCTGGCGGCGCGAGGAGTGTTCAACGCCGATCTCTTCTACCGGTTGGACGTGATGCGGGTGCGCATCCCGTCGTTGGCGGAACGGCCCGAGGATATTCCGGTGATTTTCCGCCATTACGTGGCGCAGGCCGCCGAGCAGGCCGGGATCGAGGCGCCCGAGGTGACGCCCGACCATCTGGCGGCCCTCATGGCGCAGGACTGGCCGGGCAATGCACGCTCGCTGATGTCGGCGGCAATGCGATTCGTACTGGGTATGCCCGAGGACGTGGCCCAGGCCGCCGAGCTGGGGCTGGCCGAGCAGTTGGCGCGGGTGGAGCGGTCCTTGCTGATCGCGGCACTCGGGCGACACAACGGCAAGGCCTCGGAGGCCGCCAAGGGTCTGAAACTGCCGCGCAAAACCTTCTACGACAAGCTCGCCCGCTACGGTATCCGGCCCGAGGACTACCGGCGTTAATCAAGTAAGGGGTTCTCCCGCCCCCTGTGCCCGCATCACAGATGCGGACACAGGCGTTGGGCCGGGCAGCCCGCCGGGGCGGGCTGCGGTCGGAACGGGTGAGTCGGGCTGTGATTCGAAATCTGTGCGGAAATCCGCACAAAGCCGCCCGGGCCTGTGCGGGATTTCGCACAGCGCGATTTTCAGCTGACCGTGGAAGCATTAATATTGACGCGTAACAATCTGTAATTACGTTAAAATAAGACAAGCATTCATGCCGCCCAGCAAAACGTTGAGCGGTTCCCACCGATTCGCTTCACTCCCTTCAGCGCGCCACATCGGCGCTGCCAGAGCTACTCTGAGAATTTCGGGAGGGAGAAACACATGAAATTCCTGACAACCGCCGCCACCGCATTGGCGCTGAGCGTCACCGCCACCGCCGGGTTTGCCGCCTGTGACGACGGCGAGATCGTGGTCAAGTTCGCGCATGTGACCAACACCGACAAGCATCCCAAGGGGATCGCCGCCTCGCTGCTGGAACAACGCGTCAACGACGAGATGAACGGCACCATGTGCATGGAGGTCTATCCGAACTCCACGCTCTACAACGACAACAAGGTGCTCGAGGCGATGCTGCAGGGCGACGTGCAGCTGGCCGCGCCGTCGCTGTCCAAGTTCGAAAAGTTCACCAAGCAGTTCCGCCTGTTCGACCTGCCGTTCATGTTCAAGAATATCGACGCCGTGGACGCGTTCCAAGCCTCGGCCGAGGGGCAGGCGATGATGGACAGCATGCAGCGCCGCGGCCTGCAGGGGCTGGCCTTCTGGCACAACGGCATGAAGCAGATGTCGGCCAACAAGCCGCTGGTTGACCCCGCCGACGCCAACGGGCTGAAGTTCCGGGTCCAGTCCAGCGACGTGCTGGTCGCCCAGATGGAAGCCATCGGTGGCTCGCCCCAGAAAATGGCCTTCTCCGAAGTCTACGGCGCACTCCAGCAGGGCGTTGTGGACGGGCAGGAGAACACCTGGTCGAACATCTACGGCAAGAAGTTCTTTGAGGTGCAGGATGGCATCACCGAGACCAACCACGGCATCATCGACTATCTGGTTGTGACCAGCGTTGACTGGCTCGACAGCCTCGATCCGGCGGTGCGCGATCAGTTCACCACCATCCTGAAAGAGGTCACCGACACCCGCAACAAAGAGGCCTTTGCCGTGAACGAGGCCGCCAAGGCGTCGATCACCGAGGCCGGCGGCACCATCCGCGAACTGACACCGGAACAGCGTCAGGCCTGGGTCGACGCGATGAAGCCGGTCTGGGAACAGTTCGCCGGTGACGTGGGTCAGGAAAAGATCGACGCCGCACAGGCCATCAACGCAGGCTTCTGAGCCTGCCCGAAACAGGCGCCCGCGTCCGGGGACTGGGGAGTATTGGACGCGCGCGCCCCGGCGGGCCTAAGATGAGGCCCGCCAATCCCAATCTTCAAAAACATATGGGGACACTGAGATGTCTGGTGCGAAATCCGGCCCGCCCGGAATGATCGACCAGATCGAGGAGACCGTGATCGCGGTGCTCTTGGGTCTGATGACAGCGGTGACATTTGCCAATGTGGTGGCGCGGTTCGCCTTCAACTCGAACATCCTGTGGGCGCTGGAACTGACCGTGTTCATGTTCGCCTGGCTGGTGCTTCTGGGAGCGTCCTATGCGGTCAAGAAACACGCCCATCTGGGTGTGGACGCGATCCTGAACATGCTCGCCCCCGCGCCGCGCCGGGTCCTGGCGCTGATCTCGGTCGGCTGCTGCCTGATCTTCTCGCTGCTGCTCTTGAAAGGCGCCTATGACTACTGGGCCGTCTTCGCCGATCTGCCGCCCACCTCGGGACGTTGGTTCCCGACCGGGCTGGACCTCAAGGCGCGCTCGCAGAGCTTCTATGAGGTGCAGGACGTCCCCATGGTCGGTTGGCTGCGCTGGCTTGAGGGTGCCATCAACTACGGCGAGGCCTATGAAAAATTGCCCAAGGTGGTCCCGTATATCGTGCTGCCCATCTCGATGCTGCTATTGGTGATCCGCTTCGCGCAAACCGCGCTGCAGATCCTGCGGGGCGAGGCCGACCGCCTTGTCGCCAGCCATGAGGTCGAGGACGAACTGGAAGAGGTTCGCGCCCAGCAGGGAGAGCATGACTGATGGAAGTTGTCATTCTCTTTGCCATGGTCATCGGCCTGTTGCTGATCGGCGTGCCCATCGCCGTCTCGCTGGGCCTGAGTTCCACCATCTTCCTGCTGATCTATTCCGACAGCTCGCTGGCCTCGGTCGCAGGTACCCTGTTTGAGGCGTTCGAGGGCCATTTCACCCTGCTGGCGATCCCGTTCTTCATCCTGGCCTCGTCCTTCATGACCACGGGCGGCGTGGCGCGGCGGATCATCCGCTTCTCCATCGCCTGCGTCGGCCACCTGCCGGGCGGTCTGGCCATCGCGGGCGTCTTCGCCTGCATGCTCTTCGCCGCGCTCTCGGGCTCCAGCCCCGCGACCGTCGTCGCCATCGGCTCCATCGTCATCGCGGGCATGCGTCAGGTCGGCTATTCCAAGGAGTTCGCCGCCGGTGTGATCTGTAACGCGGGCACGCTGGGCATCCTGATCCCGCCCTCCATCGTGATGGTGGTCTACGCTGCCGCCGTCGAGGTCTCGGTGGGCCGGATGTTCCTCGCGGGCGTCATTCCGGGCCTGATGGCGGGGCTGATGCTTATGGTCACCATCTACGTCATGGCCAAGGTCAAGAACCTGCCCAAGGGCGACTGGAAAGGCTGGGGCGAGGTCTTCGTCTCGGCGCGCGAGGCCGGTTGGGGCCTGTTCCTGATCGTCATCATCCTGGGCGGCATCTATGGCGGTATCTTCACGCCGACCGAGGCCGCCGCCGTGGCCGCCGTCTACGCCTTCCTGATCGCCAGCTTCGTCTACAAGGACATGGGGCCGCTGAGCACCGATGGCGACGCGCCGAACCTGTCGCTGATGAAGAAACCGGTGGCACTGCTGACCGCGTTCTTCCACGCCGACACCAAACACACGCTGTTCGAGGCGGGCAAACTGACCGTGACGCTGCTGTTCGTCATCGCCAACGCGCTGATCCTCAAGCACGTGCTGACCGACGAGCAGGTGCCCCAGCACATCGCCTCGGCCATGCTCTCAGCCGGGTTCGGTCCGGTCATGTTCCTGGTGGTCGTGAACGTGATCCTGTTGATCGGCGGCCAGTTCATGGAGCCCTCGGGCCTTCTGGTCATCGTCGCACCGCTCGTCTTCCCGATTGCCATCGAACTGGGCATAGACCCGATCCATCTGGGCATCATCATGGTGGTCAACATGGAGATCGGCATGATCACCCCGCCGGTCGGCCTGAACCTGTTCGTCACCTCCGGCGTAGCAGGCATGCCGATGATGAGCGTGGTGCGCGCCGCACTACCGTTCCTCGCGGTGCTCTTCGTCTTCCTGATCATGGTGACCTACATCCCGTGGCTCTCCACCATCCTGCCCAACACCTTCATGGGGCCGGAGATCGTGACGAAATAGACCGGGCCCACCTGACCCTCTTACGCGGGCGCCCTCGGGCGCCCGTTTTCTTTCAAATACACCGGATCAGCGGGACCTCCGGGCATCGGTCGAGCTAAGTTTCCGCCATTGCAGGGCAGGAGGAACCAAAATGATGACCGACACGGACCGGCGCCTGTTGCGCGTCGCGTATGACGAGGCGAAGGCCGGGTTTGACGAGGGCGGCTGCCCCATCGGATCGGTGCTGGCGCGCGGCGGACAGGTGGTGGCGCAGGGCCGCAACCAGCGGGTGCAGCAGGGCGATCCCATCGCGCATGGCGAAATGGATGCGCTCCGCAAGGCCGGGCGGCAAAAGACCTACCGCGACACCGTTCTCTATACCTCGCTGTCGCCCTGTATGATGTGCTCGGGCACCATCATCCAGTTCGGCATTCCCCGCTTGGTGATCGGCGATACACAGAATTTCGGCGGCAACGAGGAGTTCCTGCGCTCGAAAGGCGTTGAGGTTGTCATCGCCGAAGACCCCGACTGCATCGCGCTGATGCGGCGGTTCATCGAGGAAAAGCCTGAGCTTTGGGCCGAAGACATCGCGGAGTGAGGGCGCCTTGAACTACCACTAGCGTCAACTGCCCGCACGAACCGCGCGATACCCGCAACTGGTGCGGGAGGGTGGGCCCTTTGCAAACCGCACCGTCTCGATCCCGTCAAAGCCCTGCGCGTCAAGCGCTGCGATCACCTCTTCGGGGTGATAAGCCTTGTGCCCCCAGCGCCAGCGCAGCAAGGCGGTGCACCAATGCGGCTTGCTGATGGCCAGCAGCAGACTGCCACCGGGGCGGAGCGCCTGCCACAGCCGCCGCAGGTTCAGCCCAAGGTCACCGGCATGTTCCAGAACATGGGCGCAGAGGATGGTGTCGAAGGACCCCAGATCGGGCAGGCGGGTCAGATCGCCCTGCACAAATGTCAGCCGATCTCCGACCAACCGCTCTCGCGCCCGGTCCAGCATGTCCGGCGACGGGTCGAGCAGGGTCAGGTCAGCCGCGTCCCCGGCCATCTCCTGATAGGCCTCGGCCAGCGCGCCGGTACCGCAACCGGCATCCAGTACCCGACGCGGCGCAGCGGGGCGTCGCCGCAGGTCCAGCTCTGCCAGCATGGCATAGGCTTCGGGGTAACCGAGATTGGTGATCGAACGATGCCAGCGCCCCGCATGGCGGGCATAGAGCCGCTGCAAACCAGGGGAAAGAGTGGCGCTGGTCATGGTCCGTTCCGATATCGTCAAGCGCCTTGACTATATGCCGGATCACGCCTGCGCGTCCAGCAACGATTTCAGCCCGGACCGCAGCGCGTCGAAGCCCGCATTGCCCATGCGCGCGCGCAATTCCTCCTCGATCTCTGCCTTGATCCGGGTGCCATCCGCCTGAAAGGCAAGGCCCCGTTCGGACAGAACCACCCGTTTCTGCCGCGCATCCCGCTTGTCAGGAACCCGCGCCACCACGCCCTCGGCCTCAAGCGTGTCCACCATCTGTTGAATCGCCTGCTTGCTGTGCCCGGTGCGGCGGGACAGCTCGGACTGGTTCAGGCCGGACGGGCCGATATACTGCATCAGCCGCCCGCGCGCCTCGCCATACCAGCCATACCCCAGCGCCACCATCCGCGCGCGGAACATCCCCTTCCACAGCTCCGCCGCCCGCGCCAGATCCCAGCCGATATGGTCGGGCCAATCAGGCGCGCCGGTCACGAGCTCAGGCGCTTTCCAGCGCCGCGATGATGGGCGAGAAATCATCCGCCTTCAGGCTGGCGCCGCCCACCAGCGCCCCGTCCACATTGGGCACGCCAAAGATGTCGGCGGCATTGCCGGGCTTGACCGACCCACCATAAAGCAACCGCACCGACCGGCCCACGCCCTCGCCAAAACGCCGCTCCAAACGAGCGCGGATGAAGTCATGCACCTCACCGATCTGCTCCAGCGTCGGCACCTTGCCGGTGCCGATGGCCCAGATCGGCTCATAAGCCACCACCAGATTTTCACCGGTGCACTGGTCGGGAATCGAGCCCGACATCTGCCCCGCGATGATATCGAGCGTATTGGCCGCCTCGCGCTGCTCCAGACTTTCGCCCACACAGATCACCGCGATCAGCCCGGCCTCCATCGCCGCGCGGGCCTTGGCGCGGACATCGTCATTGCGCTCGTCATGATCCTCGCGCCGCTCGGAATGGCCCAGGATCACCGCCGTCGCCCCCGCATCGCGCAGCATCCCGGCGCTGAGATCACCGGTATGCGCGCCCGAGGCGTTGGCGTGGCAATCCTGACCGCCCACCGCAATCGCGTCTCCGGCCACCTCAGCCGCGCGGTGCAGCAGCGTGGCGGGCGGGCAGATCAGGATATCGACACCGGGGGCGGGGTGGGCCGCCGCCAGTGCCTCAAGCTCGGCCAGCGCCGCGCCGGTTCCGTTCATCTTCCAATTGCCAGCCGCCAGTTTCCGCCGCATCCGCCTCATCCCATATCCGATTGTTTGCTCATCCCCGGATAGCACCACGGGCGGGGGCTGACAATTCCGCCGATCGCGCGTATGGCACGTGCCGGGCAGACATCGGCAAGAGGCGTTCCATGATCGACCATCTGGACCTGGGCAGGCTTGAGGCCCGCGATCCGCAGGAAATGGCCCGGCTGGCCCGGGCGGTGCATGAGGTCGGGTTCCTGACCGTATCCAACACCGGGCTCTCGTCCGAGCGCATCCGCCAGGTGATGGAGAGCTACCGTGCCTTCTTCCAACAGCCCGAGGCAGTAAAGCGCAAGGTCGATATGGCCCGAACCGGATCGAACCGGGGCTGGGGCGCGCCGCTGTCCGAACAGGTCGACCCCGACGCCAACCCGGATTTCAAAGAGGTCTTCGACTGCGGCTATGAACTGCCCGCAGAGGACCCGTACGCCGACCGCGGCCTCAGCGTCTACGCTCCCAATCTCTGGCCCGAAACCCCGCCCGGTTTCCGCGCCGATATCCAGCGCTACTACGGCGAGGCGTCAGGCGTGGCGATGAAAACCCTGCGCGCCATCGCCGCCGCCATTGGGCGGAACGAGGCCGCCTTTGACAACGCCTTCGGCACCCCCATGGTGCTCTTGCGCGGCAACTACTATCCGGCGCGGCCCGACTGGGCGGGTGAAAAGGATTTTGGCATCGCCGCCCACACCGACTATGGCTGCCTGACACTCCTGGCCACCGACGGCGTGCCGGGGCTCGAGGTGCGGATGCCCGACGGCACGTGGGAGGCGGTCACGGCGCAGCCCGGCACCTTCGTGATCAATTTCGGTGAGATGCTGGAGTTCTGGACCGACGGTCAGGTCAAGGCGACCCTGCACCGGGTCAGGGGTGGCCCGGACGAGCGCATCTCGGTACCACTCTTCTTCAACCCCGCCTATGACACCAACGTGGCCCCGCCGGGATCCGGGCAGGTGATCTCGGCCGGCGCGCATCTGACCCGCCGTTATGACGAAACCTATGTCCATTTACAGGACAAGGCCGAAGAACGCGGCTGAACCGGGGTATTTTGACCGCTGACCGTAAAGCGGCACTTGGTTCTGCCACCAGCGACGGAACCACGACTTTTTTGGACTGATGTGTTCATCCAGCACCCAACCGGCGCCCTTGATCCAGGCTTCTCTCACGGAAAATAAGGACCGGCGTGCAGGTCAGGCGCCGTTGTCGTCCATTCCTTAAAGCAGCAAGGTACTCAGATCCGCCACTGTTTGCTGACGCTGATCGCTCATCGGGCTAAATCACAATTTTGCGGAACAGAGAAGACTTTAGTCACGCCAGGTTGAATAACTCTCTCCCGCCAAACCGACCTTACATCGGGGCCCCGAACCGAGCACGAGGTGACCGTTCGCAGCTAAGCTTAGAACGCCGCGCCAGACCTCACGTCAGCCGCTCTTTTCGGCCAGGAAATTGATCATTGCACGGGTCTTTGCCGGCAGGTTGTCGCGGCTCGCATAGATCACGTTTACGCCCACCGGGGGCGGGCAGAAATCAGGCAAAATCGCCACCAGTGCCCCCGCATCCAGTTCGGCCTTACATGAAAGTTCTGGCAGGCGGGTGATCCCGTGACCGGCAAGGGCGAGCGCCTTTTCGGTATGAGCATCGTTGCATCGAATGCGTGGCGCGATCGGCACGGTAATCAGGTCTCCATTCGGCCCCGGGTAGGTCCAGTTCTGCGTAACCCCGTGAAACGAGAAATCGATCAGATCATGTCCTTTCAGATCATCGGGGTGACGCGGATTGCCTTTTCGCATCAGATAAGCAGGGGAGGCCACCGTAAGACCCTTGGTGCGAAAAATTTCGCGGGCGATGAAGTCGGACGGGGGCAGATCGCCAATACGCACCAACAGATCGATCCCTTCGCCGATCATGTCTGCATGGCGCTCGGATATGTCGATGTGCAGATCAACTTCGGGGTACCGCTGGAGAAACTCGGGCAGCCGGTCATTCAGCCACCCGTGGGCGAAAACCACAGGCACGCTCATTCGCAATTCCCCAAAGGGCCGGTCGCCAACTGAATGCAGTCGGTCCCGCACCGCACGGGCGTCATCCACAATCCGACGGGCATTTTCATAATATATGTGCCCGGATTCCGTCAGACTGATCCGGCGCGTTGTCCGGTTCAAGAGCCGGGTACCAAGCCGCGTTTCAAGCCGCGCGATCTCTTTGCTGACGTGGCTGGGTGTATGGCCCGACAGCCTGGCAGCCGCACTCATTCCTTCCTGCTCCACCACTGTGCAGAACAGAACCATGCCGTCGAAGAGGTCTTTATTATAGTCCATTTGGAATAAATGCTGTTCTGATTGAGCTATTAAAGTCCAATACAGGCATAGCTACCATTGTTGCAAGCAAGGGAAAGGCCAAACCATGTTGGACATCAGAAATTTCGACCACATCGGCATCCGCATCAGCAACCGCGATGCATCCGTCGCCTTCTATGAGCTGTTGGGGTTTGAGATGATTGCCGATGGCGGTTTTGACAACGGGCATCCGCTGGTGATGCTCCATCCCTCCGGGATCAACATCAATCTGTTGGGTCCGGCAACGGCAAAAGCAGGCGCAAACGTCCTGATGGATGAGGCCGAGAAATACCCGGGCATCACTCACCTGGCCGTCAAGGTGAAGGACGCCGAAGCGACCGAAGCTTTTGTTACCGAAAACGGCATCGCCATCACCGGCCGCCGCGAATTTCGCGGCACCAAAACCATCTTCATTCGCGACCCGGATCGCAATGTTCTGGAGCTTGTCGGCCCCGGCCCTTCGGTCGCGCAACTGATCGCCGAGCATGTGCACGGCTGAAACCCACCACCAAAGGAGACACTCCGATGAGAACTTTCTTCAAACCGTTTGCAACGGCCCTGGGCCTGACCATCGCTGCCGCGGCATTGCCGGCACTGGCAGAAACCCCGATGATCAGAACAGTGGATGGTGTCGCTACATATCCAGAGGGCTATCAGGGAACACCTGTTCGGGCCGCCGACGAAGACCCGTTTCTGTCACCAACCAACTCGGCGCTGATCCTTATCGACTACCAGCCGCCGATTTTGGCTGGGGTCAGGAATATCGACCACGAAGAGTTGATGAACAACACCACTGGTCTGATCAAGACCGCCGTCATCTATGACATCCCGATCATATTCAGTCATGTCGCCGTGGGGTTGAGCGGCTATGATCCGATGATCGAAGAACTGCGCGAACTGGCCCCGAATGCGGTCTTTGTTGACCGAACCAATGTCAACGCCTGGGAAGAGCCTGAATTTGTCGCCGCGATCGAAGCAACCGGCCGGACAAAGCTGATCATGGGCGGTCTCTGGACGGACGTCTGTCTGGCCTATCCGGCGATCGAAGCCGAAGCCGCCGGGTACGACGTTTATGTGCCCGAAGATGCTGTTGGCTCGATCACCCAACTCAGCCACGACAACGGTATGCGACGTATGATCGGGGCCGGGGTCGAGCCCATCACATGGAACGTCGTTCCGGCAGAGCTGCAACGCGATCATGCGCGCGCTGATAAGCTGCAAGCCGTCACTCGCGTATTCATGGAACATCTGTTCAAAGTCGACCCGGATACAACCTGGTAAACCCAAGATCTGTCAGGGACTTCGGTCCCTGGCAATGATATCCACTTACCGCCAGGCATTGTCTGTTTGCCCCGGGCAACCTCGCGCCAGCAGACATCGACTACATTGAGGAATTTGATCAGTCTGGGCATTCACCTGCCCTCCGCTGCATACTGCAGAAATGGCGGCTTTTCGAGAGGGGCCGTCCTAGCGATCAACCTACAAGTGACCGTTCAATCGAGGCTCAGACTGGGCACATCAAATCGCGGTCAGCCGGGCTTGCTCAGACGGGCGGCCACTCCGACCGCGACGCGCGCCGTGAACGCCGCTACCGAGCTGCGCTCCAGGATCATCGGCGCGTCGAGGCTCGCAGGCGGGAAAAGAACCCAGGTCTGATCGTCATCGTTGGTCATGACCGTAAAGGGTTCGGCGTCCTGAACCTCGTTGTTGGCGCAATAGAACACGCTCAGCATGCCCGCGCTTGCCGGTTGGGCCAATGCCTCTGCAAACGATTTGGCATCCGGCTTCGAGGCACCAAGCGCCGTGAGGGCGGTAACCACCTTGTCCGTTTCGCCGCTGGCCGCGGACTGGCGCAAATCGGCGAACGTTTCGTAACTTGCCTCAATGCGCACTTGGTGGCTCAGCGGGACCAGCGCCGCGCCGAGAAACCCTGCACAGGCACCTGCTGCGGCGGTCAGGTCTGCATAACGGGTAAGATCGAAGAGGCCATCGGGACGGCGTGTCAGGCCGATGAAATCCGCACCCGCGGCATGGACCGATAACCGGCGGACACCCTCGCCCTCTTTGCGTTCAGCCAGCAATACCAGAGATGGGTCCACAAGGGCCAGAACCGCCGAAGACATCTCGTCCGTGAAGTTCAGGCCAGCCTCCGGGGATCCGATGAGCCGGTCTGCCTCATGAAGCCGCGACTCCCCCTCGGCAAGCCAATGCGCTGTGTCCGTCGCCGCGTTGTCCTCGGGCAGGAAGTAGTCCTGATCCCATCCGATAATGCGTTCGGCCCGTGTGAACGAAAATGCGTAGGCGAGTTCGGACGGGTGCATCAGGTTCGATGTCATGCGTTAGCTCCACAAGAATTTCGAGAGCGCCTCGAGCTTGTCTTTCACTTCTGTGCTGGCAGGAATGCTCGGATCGGCGGTGGGGGGCTTATGCGGCTCGACCGCGGTCTCTTTGACCTTGCCGACCGCGTCCTGAATCGCGTCTGCGACGCCATAAATGGCTCCTTTCACGGTCTCCACGGCCTGTTTCGACTTGCTGCGGAGACCTTTGAGCAGCCCGTCGATGCTGTCTGCCACCGCATTGCGTGCTGATTCCAGCCCCTTTTCGACTGCAAGCACCGCCGCGTCCACGCGGCGTTCAACATAGTCGTCGCCGACCTTTTCAACCCAGTATGCGATACCGCTGAATTGGCCGGAAAGCGGGCTGTCTGTTGGAAAAAGTTCAAGATTGCTGTCCAGATAATTATAGCCGGGACCTGCATCGTGAAAGGTGTGCAGATAGCCAGCCGCGTCATGAACGCAACCATGCAATGCGACGGGGTTGTCCGGGTCCAGATGGAAGGCATCGACCAAATCCGAGCCGGGGATGAATGAGTTTCCCGGCCCAACGAGCCCGCCGGTCGGACTGAGAAGCGCGGCAAACACCTCGTGAATACCGAACGCGTCCCCCAGCACCTTGCCGAACATAAGCTGGCCCCGTGACGCCATGAAATCGGCGTGTCGCTCTTCGTCGAGATCGGGCGCATCCTCATCCTTTGTCACACCGTTGACTTTTTGTTGTTTGCGCACGACCAGAAAGCGGCCGTAGTCGCGGTCGAGGTCTTCGGCGGTGGGCGGCAGGCCCACGATCACCGAAAGCTCTTCCATCACCTCGATGCGGCGTTGCCCTGACAATCCTTTGACGACCTCGCGCATCAGCGCCTTCAGGTCGGGGCTGCCTTCGCCTTTGAACGCCACGTCCTTCAAAGCGATCATATACTCATCGCCGAACAGTTCTTTGGTGTCGCAGCGCGTCAGATCGGCGGCGACGAGTTCTTCGGGCGTCAGTCGTTCAAGCCGGTCGTTTTCCTCTGCGCTGATCGGGATTTTGCCGGTCGGACGAAACCCCATGTACCGCCTGAGAAATTCGGTCTGCTGCTCTGTCAGCTGAGACACTGGTCTCTCCACCTGCTTGTTATGTCAGAGGCATCAAATGCGACACTTGCGGAAACAGAAAAGCACAGTATGCATCGCGGCGCATGTCAAATATTTTCGGCTCCGACATTCACCCTTGTTGCCGTGGCTTTCCATCAGACGCGATCCCGCAGATTTTACTCAGGCCAGGACGCGCGCGATCTTGTCCAATGCCTCATGCGCCGTCTTGGCGACCTGCACATCAGTGAACCCGTTGCCGGTATCGACGTGTTTGAAGAAACCCGAATTCAAATTGCTCCGGTATTCCTTGACGATACCCATGGCCGCGATTTTTCTCTTGTTGCGTGCGTCTCCCGCCTCAGCGTCGACGATCTTTGCCAGCGCGCTTTCCAAGCGCGCGTCCAGACCTGCGACATGGTCGGACAAAGAACCCACATTCTGAACGACACCCGCCAATTCTGGGGTGCCCTTGCATACCTTTATGATCTCCGATTGCAGCTTTTTCAGTTCAGATTCCAGCGTTTTGCGTGCGCCTTGCCAGGTCAGCCGCGCGTCATCGAACGGCTTCACCTCGGGATCGACCTTCGGGCCGGTATCTTGCGCTGAGCGCACCTTTTTGATCAGGTCCACGATACTGGGCAGCGTTGCCAGGGCCTTGGCATAGTCCGGCGCGTCGCCACCAACCGTTTCATTTGCTAGGTTCCACAGACGGTTAAGTTTGACCAGATCCGGATGATCCGGATTTACCTTGCCACCCTGCGCCCTTGCTTCTTTGACCGCCGTGTCAATTTTGGGAAAATGTGCGACCCACTTGGCCTTGTTGGGATCTGGTGCCGCCTCGGGTGTGCTACCGTCCTCGGTGGCCTTTTGATTTAGCGCTTTTTCGAGTTTGCCGAGCGCCGCCTCCAGTTTGTCGGCCCCCAATGCAGCGCCCTTGATGTTGCCAGACTGCGCGAGCTTGGCGACCGTTTTGAATGGTTTGGCAAAATCTGCGGAGGATTCTTTCGGCAGGGTTTTGATCCGACCCGAAATGATCTTGATCCGAGAGAGGACGACAGAGGCGTCCGCCTTGTCCTTTTGCTCAACCGCGCCCGCATCATCGATGTCCGGCTTGTTGGCGTCCCCGCCAGCTTCGGCACCATCCTGCAAATCGTCATCGATGTCAGAGTCCAGAATATTCCCCTGGGGGTCCATAATGACGACATTGAGCGTCAGTTTTTGCTTCTTGAGCCATTTTTTGAGCGTCTTCGCCATCGCCGGCAATTCGCGCTCGCAGGTAAGACGCATCTCCTTGCCGACGACATTCATCTCTCCAAAGGCGACCTTTTTTCCGGATCCTAAAACCTTGGCCTCTTTGGCGATCAGCTTTGCCGGTTTCTTGCGATCCAAACCGAAGTAATGCTCGTCTTCCTTCGCGCCGGCATTGAATGCAAATGCAACGGTTTTCTCTTTGGCGAAATTGACAAGCTTCTTGAGCTCCTTGCCTTCGACCTTATACGCTGCCAAATCCACACCCTCCATGTGAAGGCCCAAAAGCTTGATCCGGGGACACGCAATCCGGCTCGGCGCGACGGCCAAGCAAACGCGCTCAGGCCAGATGTAATCAAAAAATGTCCCCCACCGCCCAACCTGTCAATCGGCTTGACTGGATGCTGATTCACTGTGCCGGAATACTGTTCCCTGCGCCACAGTTTGAACCCAGTCTATTAAGCAGGCGATATGGCCCGTCCGTTTTGGGTCGAAAAAGGCAGGTTTGTCCGTGTCTCGTTTGTCAGAAGCAATTGCAACGAAAGTGCGATATTCGGCCGGCGGGTTATAGGCTTCCTGAAGGCCGGACTCGCTGGCACGACCTGTTTTGCAGCAAATAAACACTCCGCAAGTTCGGGTGGTTTCTGCGTGGAAAGTGGCCGCGTCAGTAAAAGTCCGGGAACTGCGCCATCGCGGGCATTTGTCCTAAGCACAGCACCCGTAACGCTTGGCTCGGAGCCAACACTCTAAGCGTCTGAGTTCAATGACGGCTTTCAGGTCTTGCCGCGCATGGAAAGCCGGTGAGGCACTCAAGCAAGATTGGCACGCTCAAGAAGTCATCGCCTACCAAAAACAATGACCTGGGGGCCAAGACTAGCCGGGCTACGTGTCACCGGACACTGACAAGGTGTCGTCGAACTTGATCGACTCGCCGCAGCCGCAGGCATCGACCACGTTGGGGTTCTTGAACTTGAACCCCGATTCCAGCAACGACACCTCATAGTCGATCTCGGTCCCGAACAGGAACATCTGCGCCATCGGCGCGATCATCACCCGGGCGCCGTCCTGCTCGACCACCTCGTCATGGGTGTCGGGCTGATCGACATATTCCATCGTGTATTCCATGCCCGCGCAGCCGCCCTTCTTGACGCCGATGCGCAGACCGGCATGCCCACCCTTTTCCATCAGGCGGGTGATCTGGGCAGCGGCCCGGGGGGTCATGGTCACGGCCTGTTTGCCGGGAATGCCGAACATTGCGGTCTCCGATTGTCGCGCGTTGCCCCTAATCTAGGTCCGTGCGCCTGCGGGCTCAAGGGGTTGCGGGGAGGTAAAAAAGGACCGCTCCGGGCAAGAGCGGTCCTGAGGCACGGGCCGGGGCCGGGGGACGGCAGGGTACTGAGGACGGCCCGGAAACCGGTCTGCGCCCGTGGAACGCCGCACCGGCGCGAACAAGGCACGGGTGCACAGGCGGACGAACGCAGGTCCTGCAACGGGGTGCAGTCTGGCCGGAGAATGTAACCACAATAAAACAAAGGCGTAACAGGGATGTTACGCCTTTGCGAACCGGTCTGGATTCCTGTGGATAAGATGGCCTACATAAAGCCCAGCTCCAGCCGCGCCTCGTCCGACATCATCTCCATGCCCCAGGGCGGCTCCCATGTCAGGTCCACATCCACGCTCTTGACGCCCGCCACCGGCTCGATCGCATCCACGATCCAGCCTGGCATGTCGCCGGCCACCGGACAGCCCGGCGCGGTCAGGGTCATGATCACCTTGACGTCGTTCTCGGTGCTGATGTCGATGGTGTAGATCAGGCCCAACTCATAGATATTGACCGGAATCTCCGGATCATAGACCGAGCGGCAGGCATCCACCACCGCCTCATACAGCGGATGATCGACGGTTGAGGGCGCAATCAGCGGCGCGCCTTCGAACGGTTCGGTGGCTTGGGTCATCTGGGCCTCGGCATCGTTTCCTGAGTGATTATATAGGGAAAGGGGGAAGCAGCGTCCAGAGGCCGAAACGTCAGGTTCCCCAAGTCTGAATGCGGCACATCCGCCGGAAATTTGGAAAAATCGCCTTACGTATGGTAAGTTACTATTATTGTTTTTGGAGATTTGAGTCATGCGCCACTTTTTTCATGCGCTGTTGCTGAGTGTAATGGCCTGTGCCGCCTATGCGGACGGGCTCAGTCTTGGTGGAATAACCGAGCATTGGGGGCTCGACGACGAGGACGAGGATGGGGGCGGTCTTTCCAGCACGTTTTCCGGCTCCGGGTCGGGCTCTGGATGGGGCGGGTCATCGGGTATCATCGTTGCACCGACGACACCGGACCCGCGGCCCGTTGCACGTCCCACACCCCCTGCCAGCACCGGCGCGATTTCCGACGCGCATTCGCTGACCCGGGGCGGTGCGATTGCCGAGGCCGCCGCCGCTGATGGTGTCGCCACCCGCATTTTTGCCGGGCCTGGGATGTTCCCGCCCGAACATTTCGCCGCCTACGCCATCGTCGCCTTCACCTCGCGCCCGCTGCCGCAGGACCGCGAGCGGTTCCTCGAGATCTGCCGCGGCTATGTCGCGGCCATCCTGGCCTATTCCGAGGTCGAACAGCCGCTGGATCAGCAACTGGTCACGGTCTGGCCGGTCAATCAGGACTATGTCGGGATCGATGCGATGGCCCAGCCCGGCAGCGAAGGCTGCAACAAGGCGGTGGACGAATATGGGCTCGCCACCTCGCTCAGCGCGCTCCGGGATGCCTATCTGGCGCTGGACCCGGATGACATTGCCACACTCACGATCAAACGCGGGCCCTTCGTTCTGGCCTGGAGCCCGACCGACCAGAAAGGCACCGAGGATGCGCTGATCCTGCGCATGGATCTCTCGGGCGTCGAGACCGCCACCCACGCGCGCGAGAAATTCGAAGCCTGGCGGGATGAGATCGAGGCCAAACAGCACCTGTGGATTGACGGCTGGAAAGAGGATACGCTGGCCGACATGATCGGAAACTGGGCGGATCGCTGGGGAGGCGACATTCTCGCCCTGCTCAGACGGGACTGACACGATGTGGTGGTTTTCCTACGGCGCCTGGGGTGCCTTCGGCCTGATTGCGGGTCTTGCTTTGGTGACCTGGGCGAAACCTGACACCAATGCGGGCGTCGGTCTGCTGCTGGTCATCTGCCTCGCGGTCAGCCTGATCGTGCGCGGGTTGTGGTTCTGGATCACCGCGTCACCGGAAGAAGAAGGCGGGGAAGAGGGCGAAGGCTGACGCCGCCCGCATGACCCGGTCAAACAAATGCACTCACGGAAAGGGCGCTTCGGGCGCTGACATATCGGGGCAGGTCCGCGCCGGTTATGAACGGGCGGCCCCGGACCTGATCGCGGCCTACGAAAAGGTACGGCCCGAACGGCTCTATGCGCCCGTTGCCGATCTGTTGCCCACGGCACCGGTCCGGGCGCTGGATGTCGGCGCAGGCACCGGGCGCGATGCGGCGTGGCTGGCCAGGCAGGGGCACCGCGTAATAGCCGTCGAACCCGTGGCGGCCCTGCGCGCGGCGGGCCAAAGGCTTCATGCGGGTGCCGGGATCGTCTGGCATGACGACCACCTGCCGGGCCTGAGCCTGCTGCGAAACTCGGCTTACGACCTGATACTGGTCAACGCGGTCTGGCAACATGTCGCGCCCGCGCAACGGCTTTTGGCGCTGGCCACCCTGTTTCGGCTCACAACACCCGGCGGGCAGGTGATCCTGTCACTCCGCCATGGTCCGGGTGCGCCGGACCGGCCCGCGATGCCGATCTCCACGCCCCGAACGGTGGCGCAGGCGAAAGAAGCGGGTTTCGAGGTGATAAGGAAAACCTCCGCCCCGTCGCTGCAACAGGCGAACCGGGACGGAGGTGTATCGTGGGATTGGCTGGCCTTGCGACGCGCCCCGACAAGTGTCAGTCGTTGATGTCCTCCCGGAAGACCTTCACCTGACCTTTCGGCAGGGCGAAGTAGCGTCGCAGGATCAGCCAGGCCGCCAATGACAGCGCCGCAAAGATCAGCAACAGCACCGGGAGTGAGACCGACAGCCCAGGCACCAACAACAGCAGCCCGGTGACCGCCGCCCCCAGCGCAAAGCCCAAAAAGACAAAGCCGGGCAGCAGCATCTCGGCAATGGCCATCACCAGCGCTCCGGCCAGCCAGACCCACCAGATTGTCCACAGCGGCTCGGTCATCATTTTGCTCCCTTCAGCATCTTAAAGGCATCGCCAAAGGCCTCAAGTGCGTTGGCGGGCAGCACGATGGTTTGTTTGCCGTCGCCATGTCCCAGCGCATTCAGCGCCTCGACCTGCTTCAGCGCCACCTGATACTGCGCCGCCTCGATGCCGTTGTCCTGAATGGCCTTGGCGACGACGCCGGTGGCATAGGCTTCGGCCTCGGCCTGAATGCGGCGCGCCTTGGCGGTCTGCTCGGCGGCATAAAGCTCGGCATCGGCCTGCAGCTCGACGGCGCGTTTCTGCCCCTCGGCCTCGGTCACCTGTGCACGGCGGGCACGTTCGGCGTTCAGCTGCTGCAGCATCGCATCGCGGGTGGCCTGATCCAGGTTCACGTCCAGAATCTCGGCCCGGGTCACTTCGATGCCCCAGTCATCCACAGCCGTTTCGACGCTTTCCTGAATGCGCTCGATCAACTGCGCGCGGTTCGACTGGACCTCATCCAGATCCATCTTGCCGATCTCGGCCCGCACGATCCCGGCCACGGTGGTGGCAATCGCGCCGTCCACGTCGCGGATGCGGTAGACGGTCTTTTCCGGTTCCAGAATGCGGTAAAAGACCGAAGTGTCGATCTGCACCAGCACGTTGTCCTTGGTGATCGCGTCCTGCGTCGCGTTGGGCAACTGACGCTCGAGGATCGAGATCTTGTGCCGTGCCACATCCAGAAACGGCACGATGAAGTTGATACCCGGTCCCAGCACCGAGTGCAGCCGTCCGAACCGCTCCACCACGTATTTCTCGGATTGCGGGACGATCTTGATGCCCTTGAGAATGACGACGATCAAAAACGCCGCAGCCAACAGATAAACGATATTCGATGTGATCAATCCAATGATCAGTTCTTCGGTCATGCCTGCCCTCTATTATTGTGTACAGTGGTATACATTTGGGAATTGTGTACCCATTCTTCAAGACAGGTATTGCGTGTGCGACCCGGCGCGCAAGCCTGTCCTGACGCCAAAAAGGGCGTAATTCCCGCGAATCGGAGGGATAGACTGCAAAATCGCCGGAATTGAGGCGCGCGGGCCGGAAACAGGCCGTTTTCGGCGTCTGGAAGCGGTTTTCACATTTCGCCCGTTAGGGCCCACTATCCCGCTTCTGGTGCTTGGCTTTGCACCTCTGTTCGCGCTATCGGGGCCGGCATGAAACTGATTATCGACACCGATCCCGGCATCGACGATGCCATGGCCATCGCCTACGCCGCCGCCGCGCCCGAGATTGACCTCATCGGGCTGACCACCATTTTCGGCAACACCCATGTGCACCAGTCCAGCCGCAACGCGCGCTACCTGCTGCATCGTTTGGGGCTCGACCTGCCCGTGGCCGAAGGCGCGCACCTGCCTTACGGGGCCGACACCTATCAGCCGTCGGATTTCGTGCACGGGCCCGAAGGGTTCGGCGATCTGACCGACATTCCGCAGATCGGCGCGAACCATGATCTCTCCGCCGCTGAATACCTGGCCGAGACCGCCCGCCAGCACAAAGGCGAATTGGTGGTCTGCGCCATCGGCCCGCTCACCAACATCGCCGACGCGATGCGGCTGGACCCGGAATTTGCGGGCAACCTCAAGCGGCTGGTGATCATGGGCGGCGCGGTTTATTGCCCCGGCAACATTACCGCGCAGGCCGAGGCCAATATCTATCACGACGCGCTAGCCGCCGATGAGGTCTTTGCCACCCCGCCCGAGACGGTGCTGGTCGGGCTCGACGTGACGCTCAAGACGCTCTATGCGCCAGGCGATTTCGAGGCGCTGGCCAGTATCTCGCCCGATATGGGCGGCTTCCTGCGGCAAATCTCGCAATTCTACCTGAACTTCTACAAGCAGGCCGGGGGGCTCGACGGCTGCGGCCTGCACGATTCCACCGCCGTCATCGCCTGCACGCATGAACCGATGTTCGAGACCGTCGAAACCGGCATCCGCGTGGACCGTCACGGCGACGGCATGGGCGCCACCCGCCCCGATACCAGCCGCCCTCCGGTGCGCGTCTGCACCGGCGTCGACGGGGCAGGGGTGGTACGGCTCTTCACCGACCGGGTCACCACGCTGCGCTGACGGGTTGCATCGGGCGGACCGATCGGGCAAAGCCTGCGCGGTCCACCGACCCCAATAGCTCTGAGCATTCCCATGACCCAGCGTTTCTCATTCGATCTGCACGCCACCGACGGCAAGGCCCGCACCGGCGTGATCCACACGCCGCGCGGTGAGGTGCGCACGCCCGCTTTCATGCCGGTGGGCACGGCGGCGACGGTCAAGGCGATGATGCCGGAAAGCGTGCGCGCCACCGGCGCCGATATCCTGCTGGGCAACACCTATCACCTGATGCTGCGCCCCACCGCCGAGCGTATCGACCGCTTAGGCGGTCTGCACAAGTTCATGAACTGGGACCGGCCCATCCTGACCGACTCGGGCGGGTTTCAGGTCATGTCGCTGGCGGGGCTGCGCAAGCTGACCGAGACGGGCGTGACCTTCAAATCCCATATCGACGGCTCGAAACACAAACTGACCCCGGAACGGTCGATGGAGATCCAGCGGCTCCTGGGCTCGGATATCGTGATGTGTTTCGACGAATGCCCGGCTCTGCCCGCCGACCGCGCTCGCATCGCCGAGAGCATGCGGCTGTCGATGCGATGGGCAGACCGCTCGCGCGCGGCCTTCGGTGACCGCCCCGGCCACGCTCTCTTTGGCATCATGCAGGGCGGGTTGGAGCGTGACCTGCGCGAGGAAAGCGCCGAGGCGCTGAAGCAGATCGGCTTCGAAGGCTATGCCGTGGGCGGTCTGGCCGTGGGTGAGGGGCAGGAGGCCATGTTTGGCTGCCTCGACTACGCCCCGGACTTCCTGCCCGAAGATAAGCCGCGTTACCTGATGGGCGTCGGCAAACCCGACGATATCGTCGGCGCCGTGGCGCGCGGCATCGACATGATGGATTGCGTGCTGCCATCCCGCTCGGGCCGCACCGGGCAGGTGTTCACCCGCCATGGTGTGGTCAACATCAAGAACGCCCGCCACGCCGACGACCCGCGCCCGCTGGACGAGCACTGCTCCTGCCCGGCCTGTTCGAACTATTCCCGCGCCTATCTGCATCATGTGTTCCGCGCCAATGAGATGATCTCGGGCATGCTGCTGACCTGGCACAACCTGCATTATTTTCAGGAGATCATGGGTGGCATGCGCGAGGCTATCGCCGCGGGCACGTTCGATGCCTGGCAAACGCAGTTCCACGATCAGCGCGCACAGGGCGATATCGAACCGCTGTAACCGGTCCGGCGCGCCGCTCCCGCGCAGGGCGCGGATCGCCCCGCCCGCCGTCCCGTCCGCGCACCGGCCCAGAAAAGCGCGGAGACGTGGTTTTGACGCCTTGCGGTCGCTGCGCACTCGCGCCATTGTGCGCTCCACGAATTCGCCGGTGCGGTTGAAATAGCCGGGTCCTTGCCCCACGTTGTTAACCCATGACCGGAGATGGCCGATGGTCGCCTAAATTGGGACCGGTGCCGTCTTGCCAATGATAAGGATAGAGCATGCAAGAGCCTCTGAATTCCTCATACCCCGTCCTGCCGCTGCGCGACATCGTGGTGTTCCCCCACATGATCGTGCCGCTGTTCGTGGGCCGCGAAAAGTCGGTCCGCGCGCTGGAAGAGGTGATGCAGGACGACAAGCAGATCCTGCTGTCCAGCCAGATCGACCCCGGCGTCGACGATCCCGGCACCGACGGCATCTATGACGCAGGTGTGCTGGCCAATGTGCTGCAACTGCTGAAACTGCCCGACGGCACCGTCAAGGTGCTGGTCGAGGGGCAGGCGCGCGTGCGCATCACCGAGTACCTCGAAAACGAGGAGTTTTTCGAGGCCCGCGCCGAATACCTGACCGAGATCCCGGGCGACGTGACCACCACCCAGGCCCTGCAGCGCACCGTCGGCGACGAGTTCGAGCGCTATGCGAAGGTGCGCAAGAACATCCCCGAAGAAGCGCTGGCCGCCGTCGGTGAAACCACCGAACCCGCCAAGCTGGCCGATCTGGTCGCGGGGCATCTGGGCATCGAGGTGGAACAGAAACAGGATCTGCTGGAGACGCTTTCCGTCAGCGAGCGGCTGGAAAAGGTCTATGGCCTGATGCAGGGCGAAATGTCGGTCCTGCAGGTCGAGAAAAAGATCAAGACCCGCGTTAAATCCCAGATGGAGAAGACCCAGCGCGAATATTACCTGAATGAGCAGATGAAGGCCATTCAGCAGGAGCTGGGCGATGGCGAGGACGGCAAGAACGAAGTTGCCGAGCTGGAACAGAAGATCGCCGAGACCAAGCTGTCGAAAGAGGCCCGTGAAAAGGCTGAGGGCGAGCTGAAGAAGCTGCGCAACATGTCACCGATGTCGGCCGAGGCCACGGTGGTGCGCAACTACCTCGACTGGATCCTGGCGCTGCCCTGGGGCACCAAATCCCGGGTCAAAAAGGATCTGGGCAAGGCGCAGGAAATCCTCGATGCCGATCACTATGGCCTGGAAAAGGTCAAGGAGCGGATCGTCGAATATCTCGCCGTGCAGCAGCGTTCGAAAAAGCTGAAAGGCCCGATCCTCTGCCTTGTCGGCCCCCCGGGCGTGGGCAAGACCTCGCTGGGCAAATCGGTTGCGCGCGCGACGGGGCGCGAGTTCATCCGTATCTCGCTGGGTGGCGTGCGCGACGAATCCGAGATCCGCGGCCACCGCCGCACCTATATCGGCTCGATGCCCGGCAAAATCATCCAGTCGCTGAAAAAGGCCAAGACCACGAACCCGCTGATCCTGCTCGACGAGATCGACAAGATGGGGCAGGACTTCCGTGGCGATCCGGCCTCGGCCATGCTCGAAGTGCTGGATCCGGAACAGAACAACACGTTCATGGACCACTACTTGGAGGTCGAATACGACCTCTCGAACGTGATGTTCCTGACCACGTCGAACAGCTACAACATGCCCGGGCCGCTCTTGGATCGGATGGAGATCATTCCGCTGGCGGGCTACACCGAGGATGAAAAGCGCGAGATCGCCAAGCAGCACCTGATTTCGAAACAGGTCAAGAACCACGGGCTCAAGGCCAAGGAGTTCGAACTGACCGATGAGGCGCTGACCGAGATGATCCGCATCTATACCCGCGAGGCGGGGGTGCGGAACCTTGAACGCGAAATTGCCAAGGTGGCGCGGAAATCGCTGACCAAGATCATCAAGAAAGAGGCCGACAGCATCACCGTGACGCCCGACAACCTAGATGAGTTCCTGGGCGTGCCGAAATTCCGCTACGGTCTGGCCGAGCTTGAGGATCAGGTGGGCGTCGTCACCGGTCTGGCCTATACCTCGGTCGGGGGCGAGCTGCTCTCCATCGAGGCGTTGCGCCTGCCGGGCAAGGGCCGGATGAAGACCACCGGCAAGCTGGGCGACGTGATGAAGGAATCGATCGAGGCGGCGTCGAGCTACGTCCGCTCGATCAGCCCGCAGCTCGGTATCAAGCCGCCGCAGTTCGACAAGCTGGACATCCATGTCCACGTGCCCGACGGCGCCACGCCCAAGGACGGCCCTAGCGCGGGTCTGGCCATGGTCACGGCCATCGTCTCGGTGCTGACCGGCATCCCGGTGCGCAAGGACATCGCCATGACCGGCGAGGTCACCCTGCGCGGCAATGCCAGCGCCATCGGCGGTCTCAAGGAAAAGCTGCTGGCGGCTCTGCGCGGCGGCGTCAAGACCGTGCTGATCCCGCAGGAAAACGAAAAGGACCTGCCCGAGATCCCCGACAACGTGAAAGAAGGGCTCGAGATCATCCCGGTGGCCCATGTCTCCGAAGTGCTGAAACACGCGCTTGTTGGTGAGCCCGAGCCCATCGAATGGGATGAGGCCGCCGAAGAGGCCGCCGCCGCAGCCGCAGCCAAAACCGCAGGCGACAGCGGCGCGTCCGCGACAGCGCACTGATCATCGGTAATCGAACAGAATGGCGGGTCCAGGGACCCACCATTTTTCGTTTGTGAGGGAATGTTGCGAACCTTTGTTTCGGCCAAAGCTCTAAGTCAGGGAAGTTGTCATGGCGCCTTGCAGTTTCCGGCCAAGCGACCCTTAAATCCGGCTCGTTGTCGGCTGTGTATTACTGGTTTTTTGCACAAGTCTCAGAAGTTTGGTTTCCTACAGAATGAAACGGCTGGTTGATTGTCGCTAGAACGCAGGGTTTCCTAGCGGTAAGCTCTCTACGCAGAACTTGTTTAGAGGAGCGCAATCGAATTGAACCAAGATATTGCCGCACGCGAACGGCTGGAGAATCTGGCCCATCTTTCCGAACTTGTTGAAAGGCGCTCTTCGTCAAGCCGGGAATTCCGCCGAGCTGTTGGCACACTATTTGAAGATTTGAAGTATGTTGACGAAGCGCTTCGTCGCGACCCTCTAACATGGCGCTTGAATCGGGCTTTTCATGCCGTCCATGCGCCCAGCCTAATAGCGGTAATCTCGATGCTCGACGACATCGAGCGTATGACGTCAGTCACGGAAGACGAGACCCATCAGATATATTCATCTATCAACCAAGCCGCGTTACTGGCCAAGGATGCCAGACGGCGTATCGAGCAGGCGAATTTGACTGAGGTTAAGGTCGAGCTTGAAGTACTCGCCGAATACGCACCGCCACCGGCAAAGCGTTTTCAGAAGGCTTCAAAGCTGACCCTTGCATTCGACAGCATTGCTTCGGTGTCGGAAAGCGCGTGGGGCGGAGCCAAATCAAGCGCCTCATCCGTTCCCGGCCTAATTGGCAGCCTTCAAGATGGTGTTTCCGACACCGTTTCTCGTGCCGCTTCGGTCCCGCTGTTGGCCGAGAATCTCCGAAAGACTCTATCGGGAGCCCTCTCAGACAACGTTTCAAAGCCTATCTCGATGCGCCTAAAAGCCGGTGGTCGCGCGCTAGAAAACGGCGTTGGAACAGGTGTGGGTTTTGGCGTAATTGTCGGAGTTTTGTGCCCACCATTATTGCCTTTGACCGCCGGTGGTGCGGTTCTTGCGGCTATGCGCACCTGGCGAAAGGAAATGGACAAGGCCAGCACGCTCAATGAGATAGAACGGCAGCAACGTATCGCCGAACTGAAGGCAGAAAGATCTGCCGCTCTTAAGCGCCTCACTCATGGGGCTGCCGCTCTACAGATGGAAACCGAAGACCTGAGCATGACACTGGACGTCGAAACCGGCCAAGCCGACGCGGTTATACTCAATGGCGATTATTCTGGCCGCAACTGGTCGAACCTGACTGCGACTGAAAAAGCGGAAGCTGGGCTTACCCTTGTGGAGGGTACAAACAACCTTCTCAGAATTCTAGAAATGGCAACCGGTGAATGACGGCAGATTTCAGTTATGGAAATATGATCCGGTACAAAAGTCCGGCTCTATGAGGCGGTCGACTGCATCATTAATTCGCCGACGGCAGTACAGTTTCAGTTTAATATCCAATGCCGGTGCCCAGTAATAAGGGCATTACATCAAACATTGGGTCAGATACGCGCGGCGCAGGTAAAAGCTGACTGACATTTCATGTTTGCGTCCCGATTCAAGAACGACCGCTGGTCAGGCCTGCTGGCCGACAATCCGGGGCAGACTTTTTCGACATCTCAATGACGCGTGCCGCCAGAGCCCGGGCCGATTCAACTGCGGAAAAAAATGGTGGGTGATAAGAGATTTGAACTCCTGACATCTTCGATGTGAACGAAGCGCTCTACCACTGAGCTAATCACCCGTGAGGCGGGGTATTACCGCGCCTTTTCGGGCTCTGCAAGGGGCATTCAAGGCGACATGCCTTTTTTTGCCAAGCCGGACGCGCGGCGGTTTGCGCCCAGTGGGAATGCCCCGGCCGTCACGGGCCGGGGCAAAGACCTTCAGAGGCCGGGGAGTTTGTCGAGAACGCCACGACGGTCAAAGGTGGTGCCGCGGGCGTTGCCCAGGTTCATGCGAACGCCAAAGCTCACGAAGGCTTCGGTGTTGCTGAACCCGAACGCGTCCAGCCGGGCGGCCCCCAGCGTGCCGAACACTTCCGCGTTGTCGCTCAGCGCGTAGTTGGCGCCGACGGAATAGACATTCGCGTCGACCAGCCCGCCGAAATTGTCGACCAGATCGTAATTGGCGGTCAGTTCCAGCTGGTCGGTGGCGTAGCTTTTCATCGCCAGGCCAAAGATGTTTCCGTCCAGTCCCGAAACGCCGTCGACCTCGTGCCGGCCCAGATATCCTTCGATGTCCACCTGGCCCGCGTCAAAACCCGCCTCGACGCCATAGAAATCCAGATCGTCACCATCGATGCTGTCACGCCCGTAAAAGGCCCCCAGCGAAAGGTTGTCGCTGGCATGGAAATTGCCGTGCAGCGTGACGTTCGTTCCGGATTCGTCGATTTCGTTGAAGCGATACGTGCCCGCATCCAACTGCAGGCTGAAACTGCGCGAGAACGCCAGTTCGCCAGCACCGTTCAGATTGTACCGGCTGCCGATATCGGTGTCGGTAAAGGTCGAATATCCAAGCTCGACATAACCGCCCGTCACCTCGACAGCATGGGCCGCACCAGCAATCAGCCCGGTCGCCAGCGCGCCGGAAATAATCAGGTTTTTCAAGATCCTGCTCCATTTTTGTCATTGTTTCGCGAAGACCCAAAATGAGAGTCGCCGCGCAGGCCGTCCTTACCGCGGCAGGACACGCGGGAGTAGGGGCGGATGGTCTTTCCCCACCGCCTGTTGCGCCGTTAACATATTGCAATCCCGCAGCAGGGTCATGCAGCGACAGAATCAAAAAAAGCCGGGCACAAACTGCGCCCGGCTTTCCGTGTCGGCCCCTCCGAAGACAGGCCATACGCGGCTGGCCTCAGCCGTAGCGATAGGGCCGCCCGGCCTTCAGCATATCCGCATTGTACTGCTTGAAGATCTCGACCACCTTCGCCTTGGTCTCGGACTCGGCGGCGATCTCGTCCCAGAACTGCACGGCCGCCGCCTCGACGGTGGCCCATTCCTCGTCCGGAATGGATGTGAGCTCCATCTTGGTGCCGTTCACCCGCAGGCTGGCCTCGCCGCCCCAATACCACCATTGGCGGTAGTAGTGCGACTGGTCGCAGCAGACGCGGAACAGGGTCTGCAGGTCTTCGGGCAGCTCGTTCCAGCGGTCCATATTGGCAAAGAACGACCCCGCCCAGGCGCCCGAGATGTTGTTGGTCAGGAAATAGTTGGTCACATCCGCCCAGCCGACGGTGTAATCCTCGGTGATGCCCGACCAGGCGATGCCGTCCAGCTCACCAGTCTGCACCGCGACCTCGATATCCTCCCACGGAAGCGTCACCGGCACCACGCCGAACTGCGCCAGGAAGCGTCCGGCGGTGGGGAAGGTAAAGACGCGCTTCCCCTGCAGATCGGCCAGAGAGTTGATCGGGTCCTTGGTGGCGAAGTGGCAGGGGTCCCAGGCGCCCGCGCTGATATGCTTGACGCCGACCTTGGAGTATTCCGCATCCCAGATCTCGTTCAGCCCGTACTGGTTGAACAGCACCGGCACGTCCAGCGAGTAGCGGCTGGCGAACGGGAAATAGCCGCCGAACACGGTCACTTCGGTGGGCGAGGCCATCGAGTCGTCATCCGACTGCACCGCGTCGATGGTGCCGCGCTGCATGGCGCGGAACAGCTCGCCGGTGGGCACCAGCTGATCGGCAAAGAACAGCTCGATCTGCATCCGGTCGCCGGCGATCTTGTTGAACATGTCGATGGCGGGCACGATCACATGCTCGGCCAGCGCCGGGCCCGCATAGGTCTGCATCCGCCACTTGACGGTCGATTGCGCCAGAGCCGGCGTGGCCAGTGCCGCGGCGGGCGCGATAGCGGCCCCTTTGATGAACTTGCGTCTTGATGTCATTCTCTCTCTCCCGGTTGTTGAACTTGCGAATGTGCTCCCCTCAGCCCCGGTTCGCCCGGGGTCATTTGTTGTAGACATAGTCCGGCAGCCACAGCGCGATCTGCGGAAAGGTCATGATGATCGCCAGCGCCAGCGTCATCACCATCACGAACGGCAGGATCGAGCCGTAGATGTCGCGCAGCGTGATCTCCAGCGGTGCCATGGCGCGCATCAGGAACAGGTTATAGCCGAAGGGCGGCGTCATATAGGCGATCTGGGTGGTGATGGTATAGAGCACCCCGTACCAGATCAGATCGAACCCCAGCGCCTTGACCAGCGGCACATAAAGCGGCGCCACGATCACCAGCATGGCGGTGTCGTCCAGGAACGTACCCATCAGGATGAAACTCAGCTGCATCAGGATCAGGATCATCCACGGATCGAGCCCAAGGCGTTCGGTGAACAGGTTCTCGATGGCCTTGACCGCGCCCAAGCCGTCGAACACGGCGCCAAAGGCGAGGGCCGCAAGGATGATCCACATGAACATGCAGGAAATCCCCAAGGTGGAGCGCACCGAGGTCTCGAACACCTGCCGCGTCATCCTCCCCTTGAGCACCGCGGCCAGAAAGGCGGTCATCGCCCCGATGGCCGAGCTTTCCACCAGTGAGGTCCAGCCGTTGACAAACGGCACCATCATCGCCGCAAAGATGCCCAGCGGCAGCAGCCCGGCGCGCAGTAGCGCCAGTTTCTCGGCCATCGGCACGTTGCGCTCTTCGGGCGGCAGGGCGCGGCCCAGATCGGGGTTTATGCGGCAACGGATGGCAATATAAAGGATGAACATCGTCGCCATCATCAACCCCGGAATGACCCCCGCCAGCCACAGCTGCCCCACCGGCTGCCGCGCGATCATCGCATAAAGCACCAGCACCACCGAGGGCGGCACCAGAATGCCCAAAGATGACCCGGCCTGTATCACCCCGGTCACCATCTTCTTGTCATAACCGCGCTTCAACAGCTCGGGCAGGGCGATGGTCGCCCCGATCGCCATCCCCGCCACGCTCAGCCCGTTCATCGCCGAGATCAGCACCATCAGCCCGATCGTGCCGATGGCCAGCCCCCCGTTCAGCCCGCCCATCCAGACATGAAACATCCGGTACAGATCATCGGCGATCTTCGATTCCGACAGCACATAGCCCATGAAAATGAACATCGGCAGCGTCAGCAGCGGATACCACTTCATCAGCTTCATCGCCGAGGCGAAACCGATATCGTACCCGCCCCGATCCCCCCACAAAAGCAGTGCCGCCACCACGGCCACGAACCCGATGGCTCCGAACACCCGCTGCCCGGTCAGCAGCATCAGCATCATCGTGGAAAACATCACCGTGGCGATCAGTTCATAGGACATCAGATCACCTCGCGCGGGATATCTTCGCCGCGAATGCGCAGGATGTCCTTGCACAGCTCCGCCACCGCCTGCAGCAGCATCAGCACCAGCCCGACCAGCATGATCGTCTTGATTGGCCAGAGGTATGGCCGCCACGCCGTCGGACTGCGCTCGCCATATTGCAGCGAGTAACTCAACGAATCCCAGCCGCCATAGATCAGCACTGCAAGGTAAAAGATCAGGAACAATACGGTCAGCGCATCGGTCCACGCCTTGCGCCGGTTCGACCACTCGCCATAGAGCAGATCCATCCGCACATTCGATCCCATCTGGATCGAATAGGGCCCGCCCAGAATGTAATAGGCCACCATCGCGAACTGCGCCATTTCCAGCGTCCACAGCGATGGCAGAAAGAAGGTCTTCGAGATCGACGACCACAGCAGGATTCCCATCATCACGAAGATGCCGTACATCACCACCCGGCCGATCCAGCGGTTCATCCCGTCAATGACCCGGACATATCTCCGCATCAGGTTCATGCCTGTTTCCCTGTTGTTACGACCCGCCCTCATCTCCGGGGCCGGTTCGTTGATCGTCGCGCCACAGCGCTCCTCTCACATTGGGAGCAGCCGGGCGCCGCTTGTCAACAAAATCTCTGTAGACATGACTACATTAATCCATACTCTGTAACAAAAGCTAGAAAATGAGGGCTGCCCACCCGTGACCCCGCCCGCCAAACTGGTCAAACAGATGCTGCAGGATGAGATCGACGGCCTGACCCGGTCGGAACGTCAACTCGCCTCGATCCTGCTGCAGGACTACCCCATGGCCGGGCTGCAATCGATCACCAAGCTGGCCGCCGCCGCCGGCGTCTCGACCCCCACGGTGATCCGCATGGCGCGCAAACTGGGTTTTGACGGCTTTCCCGACCTGCAACAGGCGCTCAGGGATGAGGTCGCCGCCCAGATCAAGAAACCGATCTCGAAACGCGATGCCTGGGTGGTGGACGATGCCGCCGAACACGCGCTCACCCGGTTCGCCCAAGCGGTCTGGACCAACATGCGCCACACGCTCGAACGCATCGACACCGCGATGTTCGACACGGTCGCGCGGCTGCTGGCCGACACCTCGCGCCACCTCTACGTGGTCGGCGGCCGCATCACCCGCTCGAACGCCGATTACCTCTTCAACCACATGCAGATCATCCGGCCGGGCGTGACGATGCTCGGCAACTCGGCCAATGTCTGGCCGCAATACCTGCTCGACATGGACCGGGCTGCGGTGCTGGTGATCTTCGACATTCGCCGGTACGAGGCGCATCTGGAAAAGCTCGCCCAGATCGCATCCGAGCGCGGCGCCACCGTGATCCTCTTCACCGACCAATGGGGCTCGCCCATCGGACGCAGCGCCGATTTCACCTTCCACGGCCTGGTCGAGGCGCCCTCAAGCTGGGATTCCACCATCGCCCTGCAACTGATCTCCGAGGCCCTGATCGCCCAGGTGCAAGAGGCCCGCTGGGAGAAAAGCAAGGAACGGATCGAGGAGCTCGAATCCATGTTCTCCTCAACCCGCCTGTTCCGGGGGCAGGGGTAAGACCCTTCCGATTGGCGCCGGATCGAGAAGGGGGCCATAGTGTATGGCTTTCAGACTTGGCACGACCGGCGGTCTGAGGGATCATCAGTCCGGATCGGGTTGGATGTGCAGCGCCGGAGCGGCAGAATCCGCGACCTGAGCAGTTGTGCCGTGTCGCGCCCGCATAGCTCCGGACCGGTTGTTTGATCCGCAGCATTCCGTGCGTTCTGGCTGCCGAATTTGATTAAGGCATTTTGGAGAGAGCCGATGAGTTTCTGGGTCGATTGGTCCGATGGAAAAAAGTGGTTCATGGGGATACTGGCCGCATTGCTAATTATCCTGATTTCATGGATCGGCAGCCAAATCCATCAAAGTATATCAACCACTTCCAGGGGAACATCGGTCTTGCTCATTTCGGCTCAACCGAACGGCACGGATCTGGGCGGGCCGCAAGCGTCTGTCAGGGAAGTCGAAAGAATACTTAATGAAGATGTCTCCCGGACCCTCAGCGAAACGTGTTTCAAAGATTTGCGTTCCAAATCTCTGAAGGGTGAATTCGACGTTCTGATTTCCCGGGGAAGCAACGGGTTCGCCAACAATTTCTCGATCAGGAACACCAATATTATGGATGCGGACTGCATCGAAGATGTCCTGAGGGGAACCAGATTTCCCGAACCGGTTGGCGTAAGACCGGGCGATGGGTACTGGGTAACCGGACGAATAGAGGTCAGGTGACACCCGGGCGAGTTTCCTGTTCACCGCGCCCGTAACGTCCTGTGGAGCGTCGGCACAAGAGATGGAGTATTGCGGTTCAGCCAGCGGTGTTTATTGGCACTGCGTCTGATTGGACACAAGATCCACACTCGCGATGGACACGGAATTGCTGCTCGAATTTTCCGGCAGCACATAGCCCCAGGCGACATCGCACCCATGCACCGAGATTTGAACGACACGATCGTATTTTTGCGAGAGAGAGACTGAAATTGCCCCGTTTTGCGGCACCTGCCGCAAGCCCCCTGCGATGCCGACAAGGTCCGACGGATTGCTTCCTTCAGGCAACAGGCGCACAAGAACGCTGTTTTGTCCCACGACGCGCACGCAAAGTTCCGTGCCTGCCGGAAAGCTCTTTGACACCGGAAACTCCCACCAGGCCGCACACCACCTGTTTGGTTCCGTGCCACCGGCGGCCTTGCCTGGCGAACCGGGAAGCATTTCGGCATGAACAGCAAACGCCGCAGCCGTGAAAGCGGCGGCTCCTATGAAATCTCTGAGACGTCGTCTCAAAAACGTCGACGGTAATTTGGCGTGAAGTAAAAACATCATGAAATCCGTTTCTTCGATAAAGACGGCAAACATACAATATTTTGCGCTTTGAGCCAAGTTTGCCCAGGTATCAGAGAGGGAGCACGGCACCCGAATTTCCGCAACACATCCCGCTGCTCTTCGCCCAGGATAACAGGCCAATCGTCGGACCCACCCGCCAGAGCGGTGATCGTACCGCGATTAGCGGAACGCCGCAGAGGTGGCATGGCTGAACCCGACCATCAGCTGCATATCTGGAAACGCGCGGGTGCGCACATGTTTTCGGATTAGGCAGTTTCCTCTCCCTCTCCGCACGCTCTGATTTTGTACAAACCGAGCTCATCCCCTCGCAGGCCGCGTACAAACCGGAAGAAACCGATGACGTGCCTTGCCGCAGGGCCGCTACAGGAAAAATCCGCCTGAGATGAAAAAAGTTCGAAACGCCGCTTGACGCTGCCCGGGCGTGGCCATAATACACCCAAACGTTCAGCGATGAGCGGGTAGCGGGCGGTTGTAGCTCAGTTGGTTAGAGTACCGGCCTGTCACGCCGGGGGTCGCGGGTTCGAGCCCCGTCAACCGCGCCACTGCTGCCAGCCCTTCGATCCGGGCCAAGGGATTGAAACAAGGACCTGATGCGCGGTTGTAGCTCAGTTGGTTAGAGTACCGGCCTGTCACGCCGGGGGTCGCGGGTTCGAGCCCCGTCAACCGCGCCATTTCCCAGAAAATCCAAATATTTAAGCCTCGTTCCTCACGTGCGGCGTTTCGCCTGTGCCGTAAGCCCTTTGTGGATTGCGGACATGACCGTATCCTGCAGAAAACAACCCTGAGAGGTCCGAGATGCCATTCCTCGCCCGGCTCCTGTTTCTGATCCTGGCTGCCAGCGCACCCACGCTGGCGCACGCCAACGAAGACCTCGAACAGGCCGTTGATCTCTGGCTGCAGGGCAACGATCAGCAAAGCCTGCCGATGCTCGCCGGCCTCGCCCGGACGGGCAACGCCGACGCCCGTCTTCTGCTCGCCCGGATCGAAACCAACGACCGCGGCCCATCCCCTTATCGTGTGTCCCTGCCAAGCGCAGAGGCGCGTGCGCTGTTCCGCCATGTACCAAAAGGTACAGTGTTTGGAAGGACTTGGCTGTTCATGGAGGCGGCGGTCGAGAACGAGTTGGCGCAGGCATTGATGCAGGCCGTTCGCCCCGAGCCGGACCCGGATCTGATCGTGGAACTGAACCGGTTGGGCGAGAGGCAGGCAACCGACTATCCCACGCGTATCATTGCGCTTTATGGGTCCCAGGAGATGAAAGAGGCCTTTCGGCAGAGCCCCGATCTGTTGCCTGAATTGCGGCCCTATCTGGACTATCTCATCGGGCCGCCGGAACCCCGAGGTGACGGGATAGCCGCCCTGCGTCACATCACAGCGGGGCAGGAGCCGGTCAGTGCCGATGGCCCCGAGACCCTTGGCATGGCCGGGATTCTGGCGCTTGGCTACGGGTATGGTGACACCTCCGCTTCGAACCGGTGGCGCCCCGCAGTCGAGGGTTGGTTGTTGTCGGCACAGGCGACAAGGCCGATTGCCGACCTGTGCACCAGCCAGTGCGGGTCGGAGGCCCCAAGCTGTGCCTTCGCCTTTCTGGCGTTGCTCGGCGGCTACTACGAGGTCATCCGCGTTGACAGCCCGCTGGAAAAGCTGGTCCCACAGGAGCGCTTTCTAAACAGCCCGCGCGCCCGTCTGATGGTGCTGCGCAAGGCCGCGCTGGCGCGGGCGGAGACGAATCTGACCTTGCTGGCGGATCGGGCGCAGATCGCCGAGATGTCTCAATGTGCGGCGGACCTGGTCGCAGACGAACGGCTTGCATATCAGTGACGGGAGCGCGGCAGTCTCTGCCGCGCCCCGCCGGCTTACTTGTTCAGCGCATCGAGAATCCGTGCCCAAGAGCGGATGCCTTTGTGAAAGCTCTTCACGTCGTACTTCTCGTTGGGTGAGTGGATCGCGTCATCGTCGTTAGCATAGCCCACCAGCATCGAATCCAGCCCCAGGATCGATTTGAAGTACCCAACCACAGGGATCGAACCGCCCATGCCGGTGAACACCGCCTCGCGATCCCATTCGTCCGAAAGTGCGCCGCGTGCGGCCTCGAATTCCGGGCGCGTGATGTTCATCACCGATGCGCGCGAGCCTTCCAGATCGTTGTCCCAGACCACTTTGGCATCGGGCGACAGGCGGTCCTCGACATGTTTGCGGATCTTGCTACGCAGCGCGTCGGGGTCCATGTCGCCGACCAACCGGCAGGTGATCTTGCAATGCGCCTCGGACGGGATCACCGTTTTGGAACCCGCGCCGTTATAGCCGCCCCAGAGGCCGTTTACCTCGAGCGTCGGGCGTGCCCATTGCTGTTCCAGCGTGGAGTATCCTTTTTCTCCATGTGGTTGCGTGTAGCCGACCGAGTTCAGGTATTCGGCTTCGTCGAAACCGCAACCTTCCCATTGGCGCAGTTGTTCGGCGGGGACTTCGTGAACGCCTTCGTAGAAGCCTTCGACGGCGACACGGCCGGTTTCCTGATCGTAGAACGAGTCCACGATGCGCGAGATTTCCCGCAGCGGGTTCAGGCCGGGGCCGCCGTAATGGCCGGAATGCAGGTCGATGCGCGGGCCTTGAATTGTGAACTCATCCTTCAGCATGCCGCGCAGTTGCGCGGCGATGGAGGGCACGCCACGCGACACCATCGAGGTGTCACAGACCAGTGCCAGATCGGCCTTCAGCTCGGCGGCGTTCTCTTCGAGGAACGGCACCAGCGAAGGCGAGCCCGATTCCTCTTCGCCCTCGAAGAAGAAGGTGATGCGGCAGGGCAGGGTGCCGTGCACGGTCTTCCAGGCCCGGCAGGCCTCGACGAAGGTCATCAATTGGCCCTTGTCGTCGGACGAGCCGCGGCCCCGGATCACCGGGCCGTTTTCGGTGTCCTCGATGGCCGGGTCGAATGGGTCGCGGGTCCACAGGTTCAGCGGATCCACCGGCTGCACATCGTAGTGTCCATAGAACAGCACATGCGGCTCGTCGCCATCCTCGCCCACATGGCCCACCACCATCGGGTGACCGGGTGTGGCCCGCTTTTCCGATGCTATTCCAATGCTTTGCAAGTCAGCCACCAGCCAGTCGGCGGCGGTGTCGCAGGCCTCTTTATAGGCCGGGTCGGTCGAGATCGAGGGGATCCGCAGAAGTTCCATCAGCCGGTCGGTGGCGGCTGAGAGATCTGTATCGATGCGGGTGAGAACGTCGTCCAGCGACATGGTGGGCTCCTGAGTCCTATTCGTTTCCGGCGCGGAGCCTAGCAGCGCTTTGCCGACAGTCCAGTGCGCCGCCGGGCAATCTGGTGTATATTATAGGAAACGGCGATTGTATGCCGGGGCAGCCCTGCGTCGTTTCCCCGCGCACGAGCGCCGTAAGTTTACTTGTGGGACAAGGGACAAAGCTATATTTGATGCAAATCAATGCTGTGATGCCGTTCGCGGATATAGGCAGTTGAATTGAAGGTGCATAAAAGATAATCATTCACAAACGTGAATTTGTTTGCGTTGGTGAATTCGGTCCGCCCGCCACGATCGGGGTCGGCGGCGGATGACCAAGGAGGACCCGGTGGACTACACTGCTCAGCTCGATTCAGCGATTGCCAGGCTGCATGACGAAGGACGGTACCGGACCTTCATAGATATCGAACGCCGCAAGGGGCATTTCCCGCACGCGGTCTGGACCCGTCCGGACGGGTCCGAGCGCGATATCACCGTCTGGTGCGGCAACGACTATCTGGGCATGGGCCAGCACCCGGTGGTGCTGGAGGCAATGCAGGAGGCCATCGAGTCGGCGGGCGCCGGCTCGGGCGGGACCCGTAACATCTCGGGCACTACGGTCTATCACAAGCGGCTCGAGGCCGAGTTGGCCGATCTGCATGGCAAGGAAGCGGCACTGCTGTTCACCAGCGCCTATATCGCCAATGACGCGACGCTTTCGACGCTGCCCAAGCTGTTTCCCGGTCTGATCATTTATTCCGACGCGCTGAACCATGCCTCGATGATCGAAGGCGTGCGCCGCAATGGCGGTGCCAAGCGCATCTTCCGCCACAACGACGTGGCGCATCTGCGCGAGTTGCTGGAGGCCGACGATCCTGCGGCGCCCAAGTTGATCGCCTTTGAATCCGTGTATTCGATGGATGGCGATTTCGGCCCCATCGAAGAGATTTGCGATCTGGCCGAGGAATTCGGCGCGTTGACCTATATCGACGAGGTGCATGCAGTTGGCATGTACGGCCCGCGCGGCGGCGGCGTGACCGAGCGCGACCGTCTGGCCCATCGCATCGACATTATCAACGGCACGCTGGCCAAGGCCTATGGCGTGATGGGCGGCTACATCGCGGCAAGTGCGAAAATGTGTGACGCCATAAGATCTTACGCGCCGGGCTTCATCTTTACCACGTCACTGCCGCCAGCGGTTGCGGCAGGGGCGGCAGCCTCGGTTGCCCATCTCAAGCGCGCGCCGGAGTTGCGCGAGCAGCATCAGACCCAGGCGAAAATCCTCAAGACTCGTCTCAAGGGTATGGGCCTACCGCTGATCGACCATGGCAGCCATATCGTGCCGGTCATCGTCGGCGATCCGGTCCACACCAAAAAGCTGAGCGACATGCTGCTTGAGAGCTATGGCATCTATGTCCAGCCGATCAACTTCCCAACTGTCCCGCGTGGTACAGAGCGGTTGCGTTTCACCCCGTCTCCGGTGCATGGACCGGACGAGATGAACGCGCTTGTGCATGCTCTTGACGCACTTTGGTCGCATTGTGCGCTAAATCGCGCCGAACTTGCAGGTTAACATCACAGCTTAGTGTGCAACTTGTGTGCCGCGTGTTATGGTGTTGTTAACAATAGGTTCAGTCGAATCGTTATGGGGACGACTCGCTGGACTCAGCAAAACTCGCGGCAGGCTAAAATGGGGCAGCAGGAATGATTGGGCGCAGGACTCAGCGCGAATCAGACGAAGAGGAAGTCGTCCGGCCAAAGGGCTTTGACGACTTCGAGTTGCGGCTCGGCGATGTGATGCGCGGCGAGCGGGCGACGATGGGCAAATCGCTTCTGGACGTACAGCGCGAGCTTCGGATCAAGGCCAACTACATCGCCGCCATCGAAAATTCCGACCCTGACGCTTTTGACACACCCGGCTTCATCGCCGGGTATGTGCGTTCCTATGCCCGTTATCTGGGCATGGACCCCGAGGAGGCGTTCTCGACCTTCTGCCAGGAGAGCGGGTTCCAGGTGGCGCACGGCATGTCGGCGCAGGCCTCGGTGGTCAAGAAATCCGACGGTGCGCTGCCCTCCAAAGGCCCGATGGGTCGCGACCCGTTCATGTCGCCGAACACGCCCTTTGTGCCCGGTAAGGAATCGTTCTTCAGCCATATCGAACCGCGCGCCATCGGCTCGTCCTTCGTGCTGTTGGCGCTGATCGCGGGGATCGGCTATGGCGGCTGGACCGTGCTGAAAGAAGTGCAGCAGGTGCAGGTGACCCCGGTGGAGCAGGCGCCGCTGGTGCTCTCGGATCTGGACCCGCTCGATGAGGCGCGGGGCCGGGAGGCCGTGACGGCCAATGCCGGTTTGGTGACGCCGAGCGCGGATGCCCTGGACCGTCTCTATCGTCCGCAGGCGCTGGATGTGCCGGTTCTGGTGGCGCGCGACGCGCCGATCTCGACCCTCGATCCGCGCAATGTCGGCACCTTCCGCACGCCGGACCTGCCCGAGATCCAGATCACTGAGGCGCAGCGCCCGGCAGCGGATCTTCCTGCGATACCGCAAGTGCTGGAAGAAGTTGCGCCATCGCTTGTCATGGTAGCCGTGCGCCCGTCCTGGGTGCGGGTGACCGCCGCTGACGGCACAGCGATCTTCGAAAAGATCATGGAGCCCGGCGAAACCTATGAGGTGCCGCTGACCGAAGAGCCGCCGACGCTGCGGGCCGGTGAGAGTGGTGCTATTTATTTCGCGACCAATGGCGAGCATTTCGGTCCAGTGGGCGAACGTGGTGTGGTGACCAAGAACATCCCGCTGTCGATCGACGCCGTGACAGAGCGCTATCAGGTCGCGGATATGGAGCAGGACGGCGATCTGGCCCGCATGGTGGCCGAGGCGCAGACCGTCGCCGAAGACCCCGTCGAGACCCCCAGCGACTAACAGGCCCATTGCAGGGCCTTCGCGCGCGGCTTATGTAACCGGCAGACCCGGAGCAGACGGACCTCGCCTCATGTCGCTGAATCACGTGCGCCCGTGGCGCAACATCTATCGCCGTAAATCCCGTCAGATCATGGTTGGCAACGTCCCTGTGGGGGGCGATGCGCCGATTTCGGTCCAGACCATGACCAACACGCTGACCACCGATGTTGCGGCGACCGTTGCACAGGTGCAGGCGGCGGCAGAGGCAGGGGCGGACCTGGTGCGGATTTCGGTGCCCGACGAGGCATCGTCGCGCGCCTTGAAAGAGATTGTGACCGAATGTCCGGTGCCGATCGTGGCGGATATCCATTTCCACTACAAACGCGGGATTGAAGCTGCCGAGGCGGGGGCTGCCTGTCTGCGGATTAACCCGGGGAACATCGGCGACGAGAACCGGGTGAAAGAGGTCATCAAGGCCGCCCGCGACCACGGCTGCTCAATCCGGATTGGGGTCAACGCAGGCAGTCTGGAAAAGCACCTGCTGGAAAAATACGGCGAGCCGTGCCCCGAGGCGATGGTGGAGTCCGGGCTGGAGCATATCCGTATCCTCGAGGACAACGATTTCCACGAATTCAAGATCAGCGTGAAGGCCAGCGACGTGTTCCTAGCCGCCGCCGCATATCAGGGCATTGCCGAGGCCACGGACGCACCGATCCATCTGGGCATCACCGAGGCTGGGGGCCTGGTCAGCGGCACCATCAAATCCGCGATCGGTTTGGGCAACCTGTTGTGGATGGGCATCGGCGACACGATCCGCGTCAGCCTGTCCGCCGATCCGGTGGAAGAGGTCAAGGTCGGCTACGAGATCCTGAAATCGCTGGGCCTGCGCCATCGCGGCGTCAATATCATCTCGTGCCCGTCCTGTGCGCGTCAGGGATTCGACGTGATCAAGACCGTCGAGACGCTTGAACGGCGGCTGGAGCACGTGAAAACGCCCATGAGCCTGTCCATCATCGGCTGCGTGGTGAACGGCCCCGGTGAGGCGCTGATGACCGATGTGGGCTTTACCGGCGGCGGGGCCGGGTCCGGCATGGTCTATCTGGCGGGCAAGGCCAGCCACAAGATGTCGAATGAGCAGATGATCGACCATATCGTGGCAGAGGTCGAGAAGAAGGCCGCTCAGATCGAAGCCTCCGAAGACGCTGCACAGGACGCTGCCGAGTAGACCATGGATGACCTCGTCATATCGCGCGCAACGCCTGAGGATATTGCTCCGGTTCAGGTTATCGCGCGCGAGACGCTGCGCCGGACCGCCTCGGTGTTTCTGGGCGAAGAAACGGTGGCTGTGCTGATCGAAAGCGGGCAGACGGATGACGAGATCTCGGATCACCTCTCGAACCTTTATGTAGCCCGCGCCGAAGACCGGATCGTCGGTTTTGCGATCTTCTGGGAGGGGTTTCTGCATCTGATGATGGTGGAGATCAGCCTGCACCGCAGTGGCGTCGGCACCGCGATCCTGAACTGGGTCGAGGCACAGATGCGCGCGGCAGGCCATGACCGGGGGCAACTGCAGACCTTTGTCGGCAACGCGCAGGCCATCGGGTTCTACCTGCGCAACGGGTGGGTCGAGACCCATCGCGACGGCCCCGAGGCCGGAGATTTCGCCAGGGCCACGTTTGAGAAGCCTTTGGATTAAGGGCTCCTTTGGTCGGCTGATTATCTGAGCAAGGTTCGATGCCGATTGTCCGTCGGCATCTATTGGCATCTCTGGCTCACAACGCCTCGGCCCTTCCTAATGGAACACTCCAACGGGTGGTGCTTTGCCAACTCATTTGACCCTAAACAGTGGCAACGGAAAGTAACGTCCGAACACGACAGTTCGGGCCTGATCAGTGACAGCTCATCTTTGTCACGCCCCTGTTTGGTGCCTGTGTTGCCGGTGGGGCGCACGGTTGGTTTCGAAGGCTTCAACCTATCTGCGGGATAACCCTTGGCAACGAAAGGCCGGGCATCGCGGCGGGCAGACAGGAGCATCACATATGGTATTCGATTTCTTGCGTCGTGGATCGGCTGGCGAGGCGCCGGAAGCCAAGGCGAGCGCTGCCGGGCCGGTGGTGGCCTGGCACAATGCGGGCCGGGTGGCGTGGAGCCCGCGCGATACCGTGTCGCTGACGCGGACGGGGTTTTCGGGCAACCCGGTGGGGTTCCGCTCGGTCAAGCTGATCGCCGAGGCGGCGGCGGCGCTGCCGCTGGTGCTGCAGGACCGGGAGCAGCGCTATGACGTGCATCCCTTGCTGGCGCTGATGCGGCGGCCCAATGCGGTGCAGGGCAAGGCGGAGCTGCTGGAGGCGCTGTTCGGGCAGCTGCTGCTGTCGGGCAATGCCTATGTCGAGGCGGTGCAGGCGGAAGAGGGTCTGCCGGTTGAGCTGCATGTGCTGCGCTCGGACCGGATGAGTGTGGTGCCCGGTGCCGATGGTTGGCCGGTGGGGTATGATTATACGGTGGGGGCGAAAAAGCACCGCTTTGACGCCTCGGCGATCTGTCACATCAAGTCGTTTCATCCGCAGGATGATCATTACGGGTTCTCGCCGATGCAGGCGGCGGCGATGGCGGTGGATGTGCATAACAGCGCCTCGCGCTGGTCGAAATCGCTTTTGGACAATGCGGCGCGGCCGTCCGGTGCGCTGGTCTGGAACGGTGGCGACGGGCAGGGCGTGATGGCTGAGGATCAGTTCCGGCGTCTGAGTGACGAGATCGAGGCCAACTATCGGGGTGCGCGCAATGCGGGGCGTCCGATGGTGCTGGAGGGGGGGCTCGATTGGAAACCGATGGGGTTCTCGCCCTCGGACATGGAGTTTCAGAAGACCAAGGAAGCCGCCGCCCGCGAGATCGCGCTGGCCTTTGGGGTCCCGCCGATGTTGCTGGGAATTCAGGGGGATGCGACCTATTCGAACTATCAGGAGGCCAACCGGGCGTTCTATCGCCTGACGGTGCTGCCCCTGGTGACGCGGGTGGCGGCGGCGCTGTCGGACTGGTTGTCGGGGTTCACCGGAGAGGAGCTGGCGCTGAAGCCGGATCTGGATCAGGTGCCCGCCTTGTCCGCCGAGCGGGATGCGCAGTGGGCGCGGGTGACGAATGCCGATTTCCTGACCGATGCCGAGAAGCGGGCGCTGCTGGGGCTGCCGGTGCTGTCGGACGAGGCGCATGGCTGAGGGGCCGGGATATCCGCCGTTCGAGTGTGCTCCGGGGTTGCAACTGGCCGCGCATGAGCGGGTGGCCGCGATCCAGCATGAGCATCTGTGCCGCAGGCTGGATCAGATCGAAGAGATGATGGAGCGGCTGGAAAAGCGGTTGTGGCTGACGGTCTACGGGGTTGTGGCGGTGATCCTGGCGCAGGCGTTCCAATCGGTCTTGGTTGCAACACCTTAGAATTTCAAAGGGTTACAAGGAGTGTTTCATGGAGATGGACACCGGGCTTGAACACAAGTTCGCGCGGTTCGGCGACGGGCTGACGGTGACGGACGATGCGGTGATCGAGGGCTATGCGAGCCTGTTCGGCCAGACCGATCAGGGCGGCGACAATGTGCAGAAGGGCGCGTATCGCGCCTCGCTCAAGGGGCTGGAGGCCGCCGGTCAGCGGGTCAAGATGCTGTGGCAGCACGATCCGGCGCAGCCCATCGGCGTCTGGGACGAGGTGCGCGAGGACGAGACCGGCCTGTGGGTCAAGGGGCGGCTGCTGGAGAGCACCCAGACCGGGCGCGAGGCGGCGGCGCTGATCAAGGCGGGTGCGATTGACGGGCTGTCGATCGGCTATCGCACCAGGCGCGCCGTGAAGAACGAGAAGGGCCAGCGGCTCTTGACGGAACTGGAGCTGTGGGAGGTGTCGCTGGTGACCTTTCCGATGCTGCCCAGTGCGCGGGTGGCGGCCAAGGGGGCAACCCCCGAGGCCGGGGACATCTGGCGCGAGATTGCCGGGGTGTTCAGAGACGCCCGGCGGGAGCTGGCGCGAAACTAGCGCGCCGAAAACTCACCCCCAAGAAGGAAGTGCTGATGAGCAAGACCGAAGTGCCGGCCTTGGCCGGAGAGGGTGTGCCCCTGGCTCAGGAGGTGAAGCAGGCGATGACTGGCTTCGTGAATGAGTTCAAGGGCCTGAAGGCTGAAGTTCAAACCAAACTGCAACAGACAGAAGAGCGACTGACCATGCTGGATCGTAAATCAACCATCGCGGCGCGTCCGCACCTGGCGGCCTTTACCGACGAGGGCGCGCCGCATCAGAAAGCCTTTGACGCCTATGTGCGTTCGGGCGACGACGATGGCTTGCGCGGGCTGGAGATGGAGGCCAAGTCGCTGTCGAGCGCGGTCAACAGCGATGGTGGCTATCTGGTCGATCCGCAGACTGCCGAGATAATCAAGTCGGTGCTGAAATCCACCGCCTCGATCCGCTCGATTGCGTCGGTGGTGAATGTCGAGGCGAACTCGTTCGATGTGCTGATCGACCACACCGATGTGGGCGCGGGCTGGGCGGATGAGAATTCGGCGGCGACCGAGACGGCGACGCCGTCCATAGACCGGATTTCGATTGCGCTGCACGAACTGAGCGCGCTGCCCAAGGCATCCCAACGCCTGCTGGATGACAGTGCGTTCGATGTCGAGGGCTGGCTGGCCGGTCGTATCGCCGACAAGTTCGCCCGCGCCGAGGCGGCGGCATTTATCTCGGGCGACGGGGCCGACAAGCCCAAGGGCATTCTGGATCATGCCAAGGTCGACAACGATGTCTGGACCTGGGGCAATATCGGTTATGTGCCGACCGGTATCGACGGTGGCGTCGATGCGGATGCGATTGTCGATGTGGTTTATGCGCTGGGCGCGCAGTACCGCGTCAACGGCACCTTCGTGATGAACTCGAAAACCGCCGGTGTGATCCGCAAGCTGAAGGACAGCGATGGTCGCTTTCTGTGGTCGGACGGTCTGGCCGCCGGTGAGCCTGCTCGCCTGATGGGTTATCCGGTGCTGATCGCTGAAGATATGCCGGATGCAGGATCGGACAGTTTCTCGATTGCTTTCGGCGATTTTTCTGCCGGTTACACCATCGCCGAGCGTCCCGATCTGCGCGTGCTGCGCGATCCGTTCAGCGCCAAGCCGCATGTGCTGTTTTACGCCACCAAGCGTGTGGGCGGCGATGTGAGCGACTTTGCCGCGATCAAGCTGGTGAAATTCGGCGCCGCCTGAGCGCGCGCCGGAGCCGGGGCGGGGTGACCCGCCCCGGGTGGCGGGCGCGGGCCGGGGTGAGATCCCCTGCGTTGTCTAGCTGCTCCCCTCCGTCCGAGCAACGTGGGGCGGCACGTGCCCGCTTTTCCTGAAGATGAGGGCCCCCGGAGGGGTTCGAGCTTGCGGAGTGAATTGATGATGTTGATCGAAGAGACCTCGGTTCCGGATGCCGCGCTGCCGGTGGACCAGTTCAAGGCGCATTTGCGGCTGGGCACCGGGTTTGCCGAGGACAATGTGCAGGACGAGGTGCTGAAGAGCTTTCTGCGGGCGGCGATTGCGGCGATCGAGGCGCGGACGGGCAAGGTGCTGATCGCGCGGGAATTTTCCTGGAGCCTGAACGGCTGGCGCGATCGCGGGGGCGAGGTGCTGCCGGTGGCGCCGGTGACCGGGGTCGACGCGGTGACGCTGGCGGATGCCGAGGGCGTCGAAGCGGTGGTTGAGGTTGGTTCGTACCGGTTGGAACCCGACAGCCAGCGGCCGCGTTTGCGTCCGGCAGGCGCGTTGCTGCCTGCGGTTGGGACCGGTGGGTCGGTGAAGATCGCCTTTACCGCCGGGATGGCGGCGGATTGGGGCGGGTTGCCGGCCGATCTGGGCCAGGCGGTGCTGCTGCTGGCGGCGCATTACTACGAATATCGTAACGAGACCGCCTTGGGCGATGGCTGCATGCCCTTTGGGGTCACCAGTCTGATCCAGCGTTATCGGATGGTGCGGTTTGGTGCCGGGGTAGTGCAATGAAGGCGCCGCATCTGAACCGGCGTCTGGTGCTGGAGGCACCGGTGCGCAGTGCCGATGGCGCGGGGGGGTACACCGAGAGTTGGGCGGTGCTGGGCACGCTCTGGGCCGAGGTGAGTGCGCGCAGCGGGTCTGAGAGATCGATTGCCGGGGTGCCGGTGTCGCGGGTGAGCTATCGCATCGTCGTGCGGGGGGCTCCGGAAGGGTCGAGCATGCGCCCGGCGCCGGATCAGCGGTTTCGCGATGGTGCGCGCCGCTTCGTGATCCGGGCGGTGGCCGAGCGCGATCCGGCGGGCCAGTACCTGACCTGTTTCGCGGATGAGGAGGTGGCGGCATGAGTTATGGCGTATCAGCCGCGCTGCAGGCGTCGGTGTATCAGCAGCTTGTTGCGGATGCGGAGGTCAGTGCACTGGCTGATGGGGCGATTTACGACGCGGTGCCGTCGGGTTCTGTGCCGCAGACCTATGTGACGCTTGGGCCCGAGGAGGTGCGCGAGGCCTCCGACGGGACTGGCGCCGGGGCGGTGCATCGCTTCACGGTCTCGGTGGTGTCCGAGGCGGCCGGGTTTGGCGCCGCCAAGACGCTGGCGGGCGCCGTGTGTGACGCGCTGGAGGCGGCGCCGCTGACGCTGGCCCGGGGGCGGGTTGTGGGGCTGTGGTTCGAGCGGGCTTCGGCCCGGCGTACCGGAACCGGCGGCGCGATCCGCCAGATCGATCTGAGATTCCGCGCCCGCGTGGAAGACGACTAAGCAACCAATCTTTGGAGAGAGCATATGGGTGCCCAGAACGGTAAGGACCTGCTGGTCAAAGTGGACATGAATGGTACGGGTCTGTTCGAGACCATCGCGGGGCTGCGGGCCACGCGGGTGAGTTTCAACGCGGAAAGTGTGGATGTGACCAGCCTGGAGAGCCAGGGCGGCTGGCGCGAACTGCTGTCGGGGGCGGGGGTCAAGTCGGCCTCGATCTCGGGCTCGGGCGTGTTCAAGGACGCCGGCACCGATGAGCGCGCACGGCAGTTGTTCTTTGATGGCGAGACGCCTGCGTTCCAGGTGATCATCCCAGATTTCGGCATTGTCGAGGGGCCGTTTCAGGTGACCGGCATCGAGTATGCGGGCTCGCACAATGGCGAGGCGACCTATGAGATGAGCATGGCCAGCGCCGGGGCGCTGAGCTTTACCGCGCTGTAAACCGCCATGGCCAATCCGTGGACGGGCGAGGTGGCGCTGACCATCGACGGGGAGCGGCGGGTGCTCAAGCTGACCTTGGGCGCATTGGCCGAGTTGGAGCAGGAACTGGAAACGGGGTCTCTGGTCGAGCTGGTGCAGCGGTTCGAGGCGGGGGGGTATTCCAGCCGGGATGTGCTGGCGCTGGTCGTGGCCGGGCTGCGGGGCGGCGGCGCCGATGTGGCGCGGGCCGATCTGCTGCGCGCCGAGATCGCGGGCGGGCCGATGGCGGCGGCGCGGGCGGCGGCGGAGTTGCTGGCGCGGGCCTTCATGGTGCCGGGTGAGGCATGAGCGGGTTCGACTGGCCTGCGCTCATGCGGGCCGGGCTAGTGGGGCTGCGGCTGACGCCGGAGCAGTTCTGGCGTCTGACGCCTGCCGAGCTGCGGCTGATGCTGGGGCAGGGCGCCGGGCACCCCGCGCTGAACCGGGCCGGGCTGGATGCCCTGCTGGCGGCCTATCCGGACAAGACACGAGGAGAGAGTGATGACGGATCGTGAGGGGTTTGACGACCTTCAGGACACCGGCGAGACGCTGGGGGAAACTCTGGGCGATGCGGCGACCATGGCCGCCGGGTTCGACGCCGAGCTGCGCCGGGTGCGCTCGGCCTTTGCCGAGACCGGCAAGGATGTCGCGACGCTGGAACGGGGGCTTTCCAAGGGATTGCGGCGCGCCTTTGACGGGGTGGTGTTCGACGGGATGAAACTGTCGGATGCGCTGGAAACGGTGGCGCGGTCGATGATCCAGACCACTTATTCGGCGGCAATCAAGCCGGTGACGGATCATTTCGGCGGGATGCTGGCCAAGGGTGTCGGTAATCTGGTTGGCGGGCTGCTGCCCTTTGCCGATGGCGGCAGCTTCGCGCAGGGCCGCGTGATGCCTTTTGCCAATGGCGGTGTTGTCAGCGGCCCGACCACCTTTCCGATGCGTGGCGGTATGGGCTTGATGGGTGAGGCGGGACCCGAGGCGATAATGCCGCTGGCGCGCGGGGCGGATGGCAAGCTGGGGGTGCGAAATTCCGGTGGCGGGCGGCCTGTGAGCGTGGTGATGAACATTTCGACCCCCGATGTGCAGGGGTTCCGCCGCAGCCAGGGGCAGATCGCGGCGCAGATGAGCCGTGTGCTGGGCCGTGGCAACCGCAATCGCTGATCGGGGAAGACTGACATGAATTTTCACGAGGTGAGATTTCCGGCCAATCTGAGCTTTGGCTCGGTCGGCGGTCCGGAGCGGCGCACGGATGTGGTGACGCTGGCCAATGGCTTTGAGGAGCGCAACACGCCCTGGGCGCATTCGCGGCGGCGCTATGATGCGGGGCTCGGCATGCGGTCGCTGGACGATATCGAGACGCTGATTGCGTTCTTCGAGGCGCGGCAGGGGCAGATGTACGGGTTTCGTTGGAAGGATTGGTCGGATTTCAAATCCGGGTTGGCCTCGGGCGATGTTGCCTTCGGCGATCAGGTGATTGCGCAGGGGGACGGGATGAAGACCGTCTTTCCGCTGGTCAAGACCTATCGGTCGGGCGAGTTCAGCTATGCGCGGCCCATCGTCAAGCCGGTGCAGGGCACCGTGCGGATCGGCATCGAGCAGGATGAGATGAGGGAGGCGATGGATTTCGAGGTCGATCTGACCTCGGGCCTTGTCACATTTGCCACACCGCCTGCCGAGAGTGTGCAGATCACCGCCGGATTCGAGTTCGACGTGCCGGTGCGGTTCGACACCGACCGAATTCAGACCAGCGTCGCCAGCTTTCAGGCCGGTGATGTGCCCAACGTGCCGGTGGTGGAGGTGCGGATCTGATGGCGGGGATGAGCGATGCGTTTCGCGCCCATGTTGAGAGCGGTCTGACGACGCTGTGCCGCTGCTGGGCGATCACCCGCGCGGATGGGGTGGAGTACGGCTTTACCGATCACGATTGCGCGTTGTCCTTTGAGGGCATGACCTTCAAGGCCGATACCGGCCTAACCGCGATGGCAGTCGAGCAGGCGACGGGTTTGTCGATCGACAACAGCGAGGCGATGGGGGTTCTGTCGGATGCCGCCGTGCGCGACGAGGATATCGAGGCGGGCCGGTTCGACGGGGCCGAGGTGCGGGCCTGGCTGGTCAACTGGGCGAGACCGGATCAGCGGTGGCTGCAGTTTCGGGGCTCGATTGGTGAGCTGCGCAGGGCGGGTGGCGCGTTTCACGCCGAGATCCGGGGGCTGACCGATGCGCTGAACCGTCCGCTGGGACGAATCTATCAGAAGCCGTGTACTGCGGTGCTGGGGGACGCGCAGTGCGGGTTCAAGACCTCCACGCCTGGCTATTCGACCGAGTTGGCCCTCGCGCATGTGGATGATGCGAGGATCTTTCGCTGGCCGGATATGACCGGGTTCGAGCCCGGGTGGTTCCAGCGCGGGCGGCTGACGGTTGTGAGCGGGTCGGCGAAGGACCTGTGGGGGTCGATCAAGCGGGATGCCTTTGACGGTGGATTTCGGGTCATCGAGCTGTGGGAACCGGTGCGCGGCGGGGTGCAGGCCGGGGACCGGGTGCAGTTGGTGGCGGGCTGCGACAAGCGGATGGGGACCTGTCGGCTGAAGTTCAACAATCTGGTGAATTTTCAGGGGTTTCCGGACCTGCCCAATGAGGATTGGGTGATGGCGGTGCCCAAGAAGACCGGCGCCAATACCGGCGGGAGCCGCAGGTGATGGGCGCGCGGATGGATGTAGTGCAGGCGGCGCGGGGTTGGCTGGGCACGCCTTATAGACATCAGGCCTCGGTTCGGGGGGCCGGGACGGATTGTCTGGGGCTTCTGCGCGGGGTGTGGCGGGAGCTCTATGGGGCCGAACCCGAGGCGGTGCCGGCCTACAGCATGGACTGGTCCGAGCCGCAGGGTGAAGAGCGGATGTGGGCCGCGGCCCGGCGGCATCTGAGCGAGGCGCCCCGGGACGGGTTGGAGCCCGGCAACGTGCTGCTTTTCCGGATGCGGGCGGGCGCGGTGGCCAAACATGTGGGGATCGTGGCCGGAACCGGCACGCGCCCCAGTTTCGTGCATGCCTATTCGGGGCGTGGCGTTCTCGAAAGCCCCCTGAGCGAGCCCTGGCTGAAACGGGTGGTCGCTCGGTTCGAATTTCCCTTGGAGGTGCTCTGATGGCGACGATACTTCTGTCTGCGGCGGGGGCCGCGATTGGCGGCTCAATCGGCGGCACGGTGGCGGGGCTCTCGACCGCCGTGATCGGCCGGGCGGTTGGGGCCACGCTGGGGCGGCTGATCGACCAGCGCCTGCTGGGCGGCGGCAGCGAGGCGGTCGAGACCGGCAAGGTCGACCGATTCCGGCTGACGCAATCGGGCGAAGGCTCTCCGATTGCGGATGTCTACGGGCGGATGCGCGTGGGCGGGCAGGTGATCTGGGCCTCGGAGTTTCTGGAGAGCACGCAGACCACCACCAGCGGCGGTGGCGGCAAGGGTGCGCCCCGGCAGCCCGAGGTGACGACGACCAGCCACAGCTACTCGGTGTCGCTGGCGATTGCGGTCGGTGCGGGCGAGATTGCCGGGATCAGCCGGATCTGGGCGGATGGCGAGGAAGTCCCCCATGCCGACCTGAACCTGCGCGTCTATCGCGGGACGAAGACCCAGCTGCCCGATCCGCTGATGGAGGCGGTCGAAAGTGCCGGGCAGGTGCCCGCCTATCGGGGCACCGCATATGTGGTGATCGAGGATCTTCCGCTTGAACCTTATGGCAACCGGGTGCCGCAGTTCTCGTTCGAGGTGGTCCGGCAGGAGCAGCCGGGGCAGCCCGATTACGGGGACCGGCTGAGCAAGATCGTCAAGGGCGTGGCGTTGATGCCGGGCACCGGGGAGTATTCCTTGGCGACCACGCAGGTGAATTATACCAACGGGCCGGGCAGCTACTGGGCGGCGAACACGAACTCGCCCTCGGGCAAGACCGATTTCCTGACCTCTATGGACGCGCTGGAGGCGGAGATGCCGGGATGCGAGGCGGCCTCGCTGATCGTGTCGTGGTTCGGGGGCGACTTGCGCTGCGGGTCCTGTGAGATCCGGCCCAAGATCGAGCGCGCCAATATCGATGGGCACAACATGCCGTGGCGGGTCTCGGGGCTGACCCGGGCCACGGCGCAGGAGATCGTACGGATCGACGACCGGCCGATCTATGGCGGCACGCCCGCGGATGCGGCGGTGGTCGAGGCGATCCGGCATCTGAACGGCAGCGGCAAGCGGGTGATGTTCTATCCGTTCATCCTGATGGATCAGCTTGAGGGCAATGGCCTGCCGGACCCGTGGAGCGATGCGGATGATCAGGCGCATCTGCCGTGGCGGGGTCGGATCACGCTGAGCGCGGCGCCGGGGCGGGAGGGTTCTCCGGACGGGACGGCGCAGGCGGATGCGCAGGTGGCTGCGTTTTTCGGCACGGCCTCGGCGTCGGATTTTGCCGTGGGCGACGGGGTGGTGACCTATTCGGGGCCGGATGAGTGGAGCCTGCGCCGGTTCATCCTGCACAATGCGGCCCTCTGTGCGGCAGCCGGCGGCGTGTCTTCGTTCTGCATCAGCTCGGAAATGCGCGGGCTGACCCAGATCCGGGGCGCGGCAGGCTTTCCGGCGGTAGAGGCGTTGCGGCAACTGGCGGCGGAGGTGCGTGCGCTCTTGGGGCCGGGCACCAAGATTGGTTATGCCGCCGACTGGTCAGAGTATTTCGGCTATCTGCCTGAGGATGGCAGTGGTGATCGGTATTTCCATCTCGATCCGCTCTGGGCCGATGACAATGTCGATTTCGTTGGCATCGACAATTACATGCCGCTCTCGGACTGGCGCGACGGGGATGAGCATGTGGATGCCAGGGCCGGTACGCGCTCGATCTATGAGCTCGATTACCTGCAAGGCAATATCGAGGGTGGCGAGGGGTACGACTGGTATTATCACTCGCCTGAGGCGGAGCAAGCGCAGATCCGCACACCCATCACCGATGGCGAGCATGACGAGCCGTGGGTGTGGCGCTACAAGGACCTGCGCAACTGGTGGTCCAGGCCCCATCACGAGCGGATCGGGGGTGTGCGGCAGGCGAACCAGACAGCCTGGGAGCCGAAGTCGAAGTCGATCTGGTTCACCGAGCTGGGCTGTGCGGCCATCGACAAGGGGACCAACCAGCCGAACAAGTTTCTGGACCCGAAATCCTCGGAATCGAAGCTGCCGAAACATTCCAGCGGCGTGCGGGACGATCTGATCCAGATCCAGTACCTGCGGGCGATGCTCGGATATTGGGGGCAGTCCAAGAACAACCCGATGTCGCCGGAATATGGCGGGCGGATGATCGATCTGTCGAACGCCTATGTCTGGGCCTGGGATGCGCGTCCGTTTCCGGTGTTTCCGAACCACCAAGAGCTGTGGAGCGATGGCAGCAACTATGCGCGCGGTCACTGGCTGAACGGGCGGGCGGGCAATCGTACCCTGGCTTCGGTGGTGACCGAGATATGCCTCCGCTCGGGTGTGACCGACATTGACGTTTCCGAGCTGTGGGGCGTGGTGCGCGGTTATCTGATCGAGGATGTCTCAGATGCACGCTCGGCCCTGCAGCCGCTGATGCTGCGCCATGGGTTCGATGCGATCGAGCGGGATGGCGTGCTAAAGTTCCGGATGCGTGACGGGGTGCGGCCGCTGGAGCTGGAGGCGGATCAGTTTGCCCGGAGTTCCGAGGTGGACGGGACGGTGGAGCATCGGCGCGAAGCCGAGGCCGAGATGACCGGGCGGGTGCGTTTGAAATTCGTGCAATCGGATGCCGATCACGATGTGGTGGCGGAAGAGGCGGTGTTGCCCGATACCGCGACCCATGCGGTGGCCACGAATGAAATGCCGCTGTCGATGACCCGTTCGGAGGGTCGCCAGACCGTTGAGCGGTGGCTGACCGAGGCGCGCGTCTCGCGCGAAACGGCTCGGTTTGCGCTGCCGCCATCGATGATGGCGCTGGGCGCGGGCGATATCGTGGATCTGCCTGCAGCAGATGGTGACGACAAGGTGCGCTATCGCATCGACCGGGTCGAGCAGGCCGAGCTGAAGTTGGTGGACGCGGTGCGGATCGAGCCGAACTCCTATGTGCCATCGGAGATCGAGGAGGATCTGCCTGGTGTCCGGAGTTTCGTGCCGCCTTTGCCGGTGCTGCCGCTGTTCATGGATCTGCCGTTGATGACCGGGGACGAGGTGCCGCATGCGCCACATCTGGCGGTCACGGCCGAGCCCTGGCCGGGCAGCGTGGCGGTCTATTCCTCGCCCAGCGACGACAATTACGCGCTGCAGGAGATTATCGCGGCCCGGGCGGTCGTCGGCATGACCGAAACCGCCTTGCCCCGGGCCTCGGTGGGGCTGTGGGATGACGGTGCCGGGCTGCGGGTGAAGCTGATCAGCGGGGCACTGGAATCGCGCGCCCGGGACGCGGTGCTGAACGGGGCCAACCTGGCCGCGATCGGGGATGGCAGCAGCGGGCGGTGGGAGCTGTTTCAGTTCAGCGATGCCGATCTGGTGGCCGAAGGGACTCACTCTCTGTCCGGACGGTTGCGGGGGCAGTTGGGAAGCGACGCGCTGATGCCGGATGTCTGGCCTGCGGGGTCGACCTTCGTCCTGCTGGATCGCCGAGTGGTGCAGACCCGCCTGACCCGGTCCGAGCGCAGGGTGGTCAAGAATTACCGCATCGGGCCCGCGCGCCGTGGGTATGACGACCCGTCCTATGGGCATCTGGTCGAGGCCTTCGATGGCAACGGGCTGCGGCCCTATTCGCCCGCGCATCTGAGCGCGGTGCCGAAGGGGGGCGGAACCCAGATCAACTGGATCAGACGGACCCGGATCGACGGGGACGATTGGAGCGGCGTCGAGGTGCCGCTGGGCGAAGAGAGCGAATCCTACCTGCTGCGGGTGTGTAAGAATGGCAGCGTTCTGCGCGAGGTGACGGTGGGCGCGCCCGGTTGGCTTTATGGCGCGGCGATGCAGGGCGATGATGGGGTCACGGCCCCGTTCGAGATCGAAGTCGCGCAGGTTTCCGCCTCATATGGCGCGGGCCCGGCCTCACGCATCACGGTGGATTGAGGCGGCCATGCGTCCGGTTTTGCACGGTGATGTCAGCTCGGCTGCGCGGGCGCTGCTGTATGCGCCGCCCGCGCAGCGGGACCGGTTGTGCAGGCGTCTGGTGGCCGAGGCCTAGATGGCGGATCGGCATGTGGCGGCCACCGGCAGGCTGCATCCGCTTTACGGCAACGGCTCACTGATGGCAGCGGCGCGCAAGCGGATGCTGGCGGATGAGCCGGGGTTTGACGACCCGAACTATTGCGCCTGTTTCGAGATGGTGTTGCGGCAGCTTGTGCGGTTCCGGCTCAGCCGGAGGCGCAACTGACGCAGCGGCTGGCGGCGAGGTCAAGCTCCAGACGGCCGCGCGGGATATCCTCGCCGCATTCCTCGCAATAGCCGTATTCGCCCTCGTCTATCCGCTGTAGCGCGGCGCGGAGCCGTTGCGCCTCGACATCCCGGCGCGCCTGTTGCGCCTTGGCCATGGCCTGATTCTGCAGTGCGTCCATCCGGCTCAGGCGGCCAACCGCCTGCTGGTCGAGTTGGACAACGGCCTGCGCATCGAGACCGGCGGCGGAACTTTCGTCCAGTTCCGCCAGCTTATCGCGGATCATCTGCCTGAAATGGTCGAGATCGGTCTCATTCATTCCTGTTATCCCGCACATCATGGGTTTGCGTTTGGCCTTTTCCGCCTTAGATGGGTATTCTAGGCGCAGCAAAGGACGTTTGGCCATGATCGAAACGCGCAGAAAACTGACACCCGTAGACCCTGTCTGGGACCGCATCTCATCCGAGGCGCAGGACGCCGTGGCGAAAGAGCCGCTGATGGGCGGGCTCGTGCACGCCTGTATTCTGCACCACAAGAGCCTTGAGCGGGCGCTGTCCTATCGTATCTCGGCCAAGCTGTGCTCGAATGAGATGTCGATGATGGTGCTGCGTGAGATCGTCGATGAGGCCTATGCGGATGACGCCGACGTAGTCGAGGCCGCGCGCGCCGACCTGATGGCCGTGTTCGAGCGTGACCCGGCCTGCCACCGCCTGTTGCAGCCGATCCTGTATTTCAAGGGCTATCAGGCGATGCAGGCCTATCGCGTGGCGCATTGGCTGTGGCGTAAGGGCCGGTACGATCTGGCCTATTTCTTCCAGATGCGCTCATCCGAAATCTTCGGCATCGACATCCATCCCGCGGCACGGATCGGCAAGGGGATCATGATCGACCATGCCCATTCCATCGTGATCGGTGAGACAGCAGTGGTCGGTGACAATGTCTCGATGCTGCATTCGGTGACGTTGGGCGGCACCGGCAAGGAGGAAGAGGACCGGCATCCCAAGATCGGCAACGGCGTGCTGATCGGGGCGGGCGCGAAGGTTCTGGGCAATATCAAGGTCGGTAATTGCAGCCGCATCGCCGCAGGTTCGGTGGTGTTGCAGGAAGTGCCGGCCTGCAAGACCGTGGCTGGAATCCCCGCCAAGATCGTCGGCGAGGCCGGGTGTGATCAGCCCGCGATCTCGATGGATCACATGCTAGGCAAAGACCAATAACCATTGCCGAAAAATAGAAAAGCCGCCCAATCCGGGCGGCTTTTTTCGTTAATGATGTTCCCAAACGGCGATATGGGCGGGGGCGGGAAACTCGACCGCTCCTTCCGGGTTGGTGAACTGACCGAAGGTTTCTTCGGCCGCAGCAACGAGTGCCTCAAAACCGTCATCGTCGATGAAATCGGATAGCGTCCAGCCGCGAACGTCCATGCGAACCCACTCGCGAATTGAGGCGAACCGGGCGACGCCGGGTTCGGTTGTTATGTGCGCGGCGTCCAACCCGCCAGCGTTAAGCACCTTCTGAAACTCATGCCGGTCACCCAGATTGAAGGGTGCGCGCAGGGCGTCAGCGGCCTGGGCTCCGAACATCGAATCGATCAGTCCGATCATCTCGGCATATCCCGGCGAGTTTTCGGCCCGATCCCAGACGGACAGGGCGATCCGGCCATTCGGGCGGACCACGCGCCGCATCTCGTTCAAGGCCTGTGCCCGATTGTCAAAGAACATCAAGCCAAACTGACACAGTACGGTGTCGAATTCTCCATCGGCAAACGGCAGCGCTTCGGCAAGCCCCTCCACCCACTCGATTTCATCTGCATGGGTTGCTGCAACTGCGAGCATCCCTTCATTTCGGTCAAGCCCGGTCACCCGGTCACCGGGCGATGCGCGTCGCACCGCTTCGCGGGTTGTCGCGCCGGTTCCGCAGGCGACGTCCAACACGGCTTGGCCGGGTGAAACTTGGGCCCGGTTGCATAGAGGTCCCGCCCACGCGCCAAACAGCGCGGGAACGAAGAATTCATCGTAGATTTCAGCGGCGGTGGTCGAGACCTGGCCCGCGATGGCAGCTTGCGTCGTCATGTCATCACCTGTCGATGTTGTTCACCTGGGTCAGCGTGACCTTTTGCGTGCCACGAAGTATAGTTCGAATTTTGTAGTGGCACGAAAGGCGAGGCCATGAAGTCCTACGGTCAGTTCTGCCCTGTCGCGAAAGCGGCTGAGTTGTTTTGTGAACGATGGAACGCGCTCATCATACGGGATCTTGCCGCAGGTCCGCGCCGGTTCGGTGCGTTGCAGCGCGGCGTTCCGCTTATGTCTCCGTCGCTTTTATCCGCGCGGCTGAAATGGCTTGTCAGCGAGGGTGTGATTGAGCGCTGCGAGTTGGATGGTCAGCACAAGGGGTATGTGCTGACCGAGGCCGGGCGCGAATTCGTTCCCCTTGTCGAGGCGCTTGGCATCTGGGGACAGCGGTGGACGCGTCGTGAACTCGAAGAGCAGGAAATGGATGTGGGGCTGCTGGTGTGGAGCCTTGAGAGTTCCTGCGATCCGGGCGCCTTCGACGGAAAAAGGTGTCTGATCCGCTTGGAACTGACCGATCAGATTCCGTCCAAACAGTTCTGGTGGTTTCTGAACCACGAAGAAAAGTGTGAGCTGTGCGTGGACGACCCCGGGGGGGAGGTGAATCTGTATCTGGCCTGTACGCTTGCGGATGCGATCTACATCGTCAGGGGCGATCTGACGCCTGACATGGCGATCGAAACCCGGCGTCTGGAACTTCTGGGTGATGTATGGGCGCACCGGGCATTCACGCGCTGGCTCAACCTAAGTCCTTTGACCAAAGTGGGGTCCCGTCGCGTCGCCGGATAGTGCAAAGCCGGCCCTAAGGACCGGCTTTGGATATTTCAGACTGGATCAAGCCAGCATGACCATCGGGTTTTCCAGATTGTCGACGATGGCCTGCAGCAGTTGCGCCCCCAGCGCGCCGTCGATGACGCGGTGATCGACCGACATGGTGACGGACATCACGGTGGCGACGGTCAGTTCGCCATCCTCGCCCACGACAGGTTTCTTGGCGCCGGTACCGACGGCCAGGATACCGGCATGGGGCGGGTTCACGATGGCATCGAAATTGTCGATGCCGAACATGCCGAGGTTCGAGACCGCGAAGGTACCGCCCTGATATTCATGTGGGGCCAGCTTGCGCTCGCGGGCGCGGGCCGCAAGGTCCTTCATTTCGGTCGAAAGCGCCGAGAGCGACTTGGTGTCGGCATCCTGCAGGACCGGGGTGAAGAGGCCGCCCTCGATAGCGACGGCCACTGCCACATCCGAGGGTTTCAGTTGCAGCACCCGGTCTCCGGCCCAGACGGCGTTGCATTCCGGGACCTGTTGCAGGGCGTTGGCAACCGCCTTGATGATGAAGTCATTGACGCTGAGTTTGACCCCGCGCGCCTCAAGCTGCTTGTTGAGCTGGCTGCGGAATTTCAGCAGCGCGTCGAGCTTGATGTCGCGGCGGAGGTAGAAATGTGGGATGGTCTGTTTGGCTTCGCCCAGCCGCGCGGCGATGGTCTTGCGCATGCCGTCGAGCTTGATTTCCTCGTAGTCGCGGCCCTCGTACATGCGGGCGACCATGTCCGCCGAGGGGCCGGTTGCCGGGGCTGCGGCAGGTGTCGGCGCTGCTGCCGCGGGGGCGGCAGCCGGGGCCGGGGCGGTTGCGGTCACGCCTTCCACATCCGCCTTGACGATGCGGCCATGCGGGCCGGAGCCGGCGATCTGGCTCAGGTCCAGGCCTTTCTGGGCGGCGATGCGGCGGGCCAGCGGCGAGGCGAAGATGCGGTTGCCATCTGCTGTTTGGGGCGCCGCCGGGGCAGGGGCGGCGGGCGCCTCGGAGCCCCCTGTGGGGGCCGCCTCGGTTTCCGCGTCGGCTGCGGGCGCAGCCTCCGGCGCCTTGGCCGGGGTGGCGGCGATATCATCGGCGCTTTCACCGTCTTCCAGCAGCACTGCGATGGGGGTGTTGACCTTGACCGCCTCGGTTCCTTCGGGGATCAGGATCTTGCCGACCACGCCTTCGTCGACGGCCTCGAACTCCATCGTGGCCTTGTCGGTTTCAATTTCGGCCAGCAGGTCGCCGGAGGAGACGGTGTCGCCCTCTTTGACAAGCCATTTGGCGAGCGTGCCTTCCTCCATCGTGGGAGAGAGGGCAGGCATCAGGATTTCGGTGGGCATCTCAGCGCTCCTCAATCAGAGTAATTTGGTCAAAAGGCGCCCTGGGGCGCCCGGTACCGCGTGCGAGCATGGCGATCGCGGCCTCGATTTTCTCTTTGTTTTCAGCCATCCAGACATAAGCCGTCTGATGGGAGGGGCGCGCGCCGATCAGCCGCATATCCTCCGCCAGACGCTCGGGCACGAGCGCGGTGACGGTGCGACCGTCGACGTCCAAATCGACGCGGTAGCATTCCGTTGCTGGATCGCGGCCCCTGATCTCCATCGTCTTACCGGTAGGTCACCTGTTTCACCGCCGCGATCACCTCATCGGTGGTGACCAGTGCGAGTTTTTCCAGGTTCGCCGCGTAGGGCATCGGCACGTCCTTGCCCGTACAGTTGATGACGGGGGCGTCGAGATAGTCGAACGCCTCCTGCATCACCACCGACGAGATGTAGCTGCCGACCGAGCCTTGTGGCCAGCCTTCCTCGACCGTGACCAGACGGTTGGTTTTCATCACCGAGTTGATGATGGTGCCGGTGTCCATGGGTCTGAGCGTGCGTAGGTCGATCACCTCGGCATTGATGCCTTCTTCGGCCAGCTTGTCGGCGGCTTCGAGCGCGTATTGCATGCCGATGCCGAAGCTGACGATGGTGACGTCCGAGCCTTCGCGCCAGATCCGGGCCTTGCCGAAGGGGATGGTGAGGTCATCCACGACCGGCACGTCGAAGCTGCGGCCGTAGAGGATTTCGTTTTCCAGGAAGATCACCGGGTTGGGATCGCGGATCGCGGATTTCAGCAGGCCCTTGGCGTCGGCGGCGGAGTAGGGCATCGCCACTTTCAGCCCCGGAATCTGCATGTACCAGGCGGCATAGTCCTGGCTGTGCTGGGCCGCCACCCGGGCCGCGGCGCCATTGGGGCCGCGGAAGACCATCGGTGCGCCCATCTGACCGCCGGACATGTAGAGCGTCTTGGCCGCCGAGTTGATGATCTGGTCGATCGCCTGCATGGCGAAGTTGAAGGTCATGAACTCGACAATGGGTTTCAGCCCGCCAAAGGCCGAGCCCACGGCGATCCCGGCAAAGCCGTGCTCGGTGATCGGGGTGTCGATGACGCGCTTAGAGCCGAACTCATCCAGCAGGCCCTGGCTGACCTTATAGGCGCCCTGATATTCGGCGACCTCCTCGCCCATCAGGTAGACATCCTCGTCGGCGCGCATTTCTTCGGCCATCGCGTCGCGCAGGGCTTCACGCACGGTCTGTGCCTTCATCTCGACATCCGCGGGCCAGTCGGGGGAGAGATCTACCTTGGGTGCCGCGGGGGCGGTTGACGGGGCAGGGGTTGCGGGCGCCTCGGCGCCCCCTGCGGGGGCCGCCTCGTTGCCCGCGTCGGCTGGTGCCGACAGGATGGCGTCGACGCTTTCGCCCTCTTCGACCAGGATCGCGATGGGGGTGTTGACGCGGACGGCTTCGGTGCCCTCGGCAATCAGGATCTTGCCGACGATGCCTTCATCCACCGCCTCGAACTCCATCGTCGCCTTGTCGGTTTCGATCTCGGCCATGATGTCGCCGGAGTTTACGGTGTCGCCTTCCTTGACCAGCCATTTGGCCAATGTGCCCTCTTCCATCGTGGGCGAGAGTGCAGGCATGAGAATTTCGGTTGCCATGTCTTGATCGTCCTCTCAGGCGTAAATGTCGGTCCAGAGCTCGTCCATGGACGGCTCGGGGCTTTCTTTCGAGAAATCGGCGGCCTTGTTGACGATCTCCTTGATCTCCTTGTCGATCGCCTTGAGGTCGTCTTCGGAGGCGTGTTTGCCGGTCAGCAGCATCTCGCGGACCTGCTCGATCGGGTCGCGTTCCTCGCGCATCTTCTGCACCTCTTCGCGGGTGCGGTATTTGGCGGGGTCGGACATCGAGTGGCCGCGATAGCGGTAGGTCTTGACCTCAAGGATGTAGGGGCCCTTGCCCGCGCGGCAGTGGGCGACGGCCTTTTCGCTGGCTTCCTTGACCGAAAGCACGTTCATGCCGTCCACGGTTTCGCCCGGAATGCCAAAAGCCTCGCCACGGGTGTAGATATCCGGGGTCGAGGTTGAGCGTTTCTGGGCGGTGCCCATGGCGTATTGGTTGTTCTCGATCACGAAGATCACCGGCAGGTTCCAGAGTGCCGCCATATTGAAGGTCTCATAGACCTGACCCTGGTTCGAGGCGCCGTCGCCGAAATAGGCGAAGGTCACCCGGCCATTCTCCTTGTAGCGGTCGGCAAAGGCCAGACCGGCACCCAGTGGCACCTGCGCAGCGACGATGCCGTGGCCGCCATAGAAATGCTTCTCTTTCGAGAACATGTGCATCGAGCCGCCCTTACCCTTGGACAGACCACCCTCGCGTCCGGTGAGTTCGGCCATCACGCCGCCCGGGTCCATGCCGCAGGCCAGCATGTGGCCGTGATCGCGATAGGAGGTGATGCGCTTGTCGCCCTCTTCGGCGGCGGCTTCGAGCCCGACCACAACCGCCTCTTGTCCGATGTAGAGATGGCAGAAACCGCCGATGAGACCCATGCCGTACAGCTGGCCTGCTTTTTCCTCGAATCGGCGGATCAGCAGCATTTCGCGGTAAAAGTGTTTCAGCTCATCTGCGGAAACGTTTGGTTTCTTTGTGGTTTTTCGCGCAGCCATAGTGGCGACCTCTCCCTTTCGGCAAGATAGTTTAGCGTTAAACTATCTCATAATGCATTTCGTGCTGTCTGGCGAGGGGAAATGTGACGCAGCGTCGGAGCGGGCCGGAGACCGCTCAGGTAGAAGCCGGTTTGAACGAGGAAAGAGGGTGCAATACCGCGTTTTTTTGAGCTCGGGCTAACGGATCACGATCTCATCGGCGCGCAGCAGGCCCAGAACCGAACGGGCCTGCTGGTCGAGCAGGTCGAGATCGAGATAGGTGTCCGAGAGGCGGCGGGTGAGGTTTTCCATCTCTGCGATCTCATCCTCAAGCCGGGCGAGGTCGCGCGACAGGGCGTCCCGCTCCGCCGCAATTTCGACTCGCCGGAACAGGCCGAAATCGCCCTGCACGGCCGCGAAGGTGAAATAAACACCCAGCGCGAACGCCACTGCGAAGAACAACACTGCGCCCAGACTGGGCCGATGGGAACGGGACACTCTGTTTACCGCCGTATGAACTGCCTCAAAATCCGTGCCCTTTGCGGGCATCTCAGCGCACTATGTCATAGGTGATTCGCGATGTGAATCCCCCTTGACACAAAAAATCCGCGCGTGATTCCAAAGGGCTGGCGAAAAAGCGCCCCATAGCGGGGCTGCCTTCGGCTTGCGTCTTTGGGGCAGGGATAAAACCCCGGGGGGCTCAGGCCTGCGGGGTCAGTGCTGCGACGCCGGGCAGGGTCTTGCCCTCCATCCATTCCAGAAAGGCGCCGCCTGCCGTGGAGATATAGGTGAAGTCCGCTGCGGCTCCGGCTTGGTTCAGTGCGGCGACGGTATCGCCACCCCCGGCGACGGTGATCAGCTGTCCGGCTTTGGTCAGGGCGGCGGCTTGCTTCGCTGCCGCGTTGGTGGCGGCGTCGAATGGGGCGATCTCGAAGGCGCCCATGGGGCCGTTCCAGATCAGGGTTTTTGCGCCCTCCATCACCTCGGCCACACGGGCCACGGTGTCGGGGCCTGCGTCGAGGATCATCGCGTCGGCGGGGCAGGCGTCGGCCGCAACAGTCTCGTTCTCGGCCCCGGCCTTGAATTCCCGCGCCACGACCACGTCCGAGGGCAGCAGGATCTTGCATCCGGTGGTGTCTGCCTTGGCGAGGATGTCCTGCGCCGTCCCGGTCATCTCATGCTCGCAGAGCGATTTGCCGACGTCGATGCCTTGCGCCGCGAGGAAGGTGTTGGCCATGCCACCGCCGATCACCAGATGGTCGACCTTTTCCACCAGATTGCCCAGCAATTCCAGCTTGGTGGAGACCTTGGCGCCGCCCACCACGGCCACGACCGGGCGTTGGGGCTGGCCAAGGGCACTTTCCAGCGCCTCCAGTTCCGCCTGCATCAACCGGCCCGCGCAGGTGGGCAGCAGGCGCGCGAGGCCTTCGGTCGAGGCATGGGCGCGGTGGGCCGCGGAAAACGCGTCGTTGCAATAGATATCGCCCAGCTCGGCCATCTCGGCGGCGAGACCGCCGTCGTTTTTTTCTTCACCTGCGTGAAAGCGCGTGTTCTCCAGCAGCAGGATCGCACCCTCGGCGAGGCTGTCCACGGCGGCCTGCGCGGCCGGCCCACGGCAGTCGGCACAGAAGGTGACGGGCGTGCCGAACGCAGCCTCAAGCGCGGGCACCAGCGGGCGCAGCGACATCTCGGGCACCACCTTGCCCTTGGGGCGGCCGAAATGAGCCAGCAGGATCGGGCGGCCACCGGCGGCAAGGATATCCTGAATGGTAGGCTGCACGCGGCGGATGCGGGTGTCGTCGGTCACCTTGCCATCCTCGACCGGGACGTTGATGTCCACCCGCACCAGAACGCGCTTGCCGCCGAGATCCATGTCGTCGAGGTTTTTCCAGCCCATCAGAGACACTCCGCCTGAAATTTCGCAAAACTGCGCGCTCTTTCCCCGGAATCCGCGCTCAGGTCAATGCGTCACTTGGCATTCGCGCGGGCCCGGCTTAGGTATTCGGCCAATATCCAAAGACAGGAGGGCCCAATGGCCGAGATCAAGGATCCCGAAAACACCATCATCATCGAGCTGAAGGACGGCAATGTCGTCATCGAGCTGCTGCCGGATGTGGCACCCCAGCACAGCGAGCGGATGAAGGAACTGGCGCGCGGGGGCGAATATGACAACGTGGCCTTTCACCGGGTGATCGACGGCTTCATGGCGCAGACCGGCGACGTGCAGCACGGGGATATGGAAGACGGGTTCAACCTGCGCATGGCGGGCACCGGTGGTTCTTCGCTGCCGGATCTGCCGGCGGAGTTTTCGAAGCTGCCGCATGACCGGGGCACGCTGGGCGCGGCGCGGTCGCAGAACCCGAACTCGGCCAACTCGCAGTTCTTCATCAACTTCAAGGACAACCATTTCCTGAACGGCCAGTACACCGTATACGGCCGCGTGATCGAAGGGATGGAGCATGTGGATGCGATCACCCGGGGTGAGCCGCCCGCGACCCCTGACCGCATGATCAGCGTCAAGGTGGCCGCCGATGCGTAAGCTGGCCGCCATCTTTGCCGTGATGGCCAGCCCGGCGCTGGTCGCGTTCAGTGGCGCGCCTGCGGGCGCGACGGGCCTGGAGATCGAGATCGAGGGCGAAGGCGCCAACGGCACCGTCACCATCGACCTGCTGGAAGATGTGGCCCCCAAACATGTCGAGCAGATCGCTGCGTTGGCCGCCGAAGGCAAATATGACGGGGTGGTGTTCCACCGGGTGATCGAAGGCTTCATGGCCCAGACCGGGGATGTGCAGTTCGGCAAGCTGGGTGGCGACATGCGTCGGGCGGGCACAGGTGCGTCGGACCGTCCCGACCTGCCTGCCGAGTTTTCGGACATCACCTATGACCGCGGCGTGGTTGGCATGGCGCGGGCGCAAGACCCCGACAGCGCCAATTCGCAGTTCTTCATCATGTTCGAGCCGGGTCCGTTTCTGGACGGTCAATATACCGTCGTCGGCAAGGTGACCGGCGGGATGGACGTGGTGGATGTGATCAAGCGCGGTGACGGCCCGAACGGGGCGGTGATCGGCCAGCCTGATGTGATGAAGAAGGTTACGGTAACAGAGTGACCTTTGGACCCGGCGCGTTTGCGTGCCGGGTCCAGTCGCTTGCCGACTGGCTCACGGATCGGTCATTTGAGGCAGATTCTGACATAATATTCTGTTTTTGACGCCATTGGCCCCAATTTGGCCTTAAATCCGACCCGTACCCAAGATATCCGATGCGTCAAATGAGGGCTGAATGGGCCCAGTTTCGCGAGCGGATGGGCCATGGCGGTCTTTGGAACACCAACTTCGGGCGACGACACGCTTGTCGGCGATAACGCCGACGACGTGATTGCCGGTGAAGAGGGCAACGATGTCATTGATGGCGGCGGTGGCGCCGACATCATCTATGGCGACGTCACCTATCTGACCAATGGCGGGCTCGATTCGGATCAGCCCGACAATAGCTGGTCGCCCGGTGCCGTCGATGGCTGGTTTAACCCGGGATCAAACGGGACCATCGAGCGCTGGGGGGACGGGTTCCTCGGGCTGCCGACAGATGACGGCGGCACCTTTATCGAACTGGATGGCAACCGGGCCGGTATCGACCACGTTCAAACCAATGTCGAGTTGGATACCGGCGTGACGTACACGCTCAGTTTTGATCACGCGGCGCGAGCCGGATCGTCCGTGAACGACGATTTCCAGATCACCCATAACGGGGTGGTGATCGCCACGATCTCACCGTCCTCGACCACGACTTTCACCACCACCACACTGACGATTACCGGTGTTTCGGGAACCGACACCATCGGTTTCCGCGAACTACCCAGTCAGGACAACAGCCTCGGGCCGTTGCTGGACAATGTTCAGATCACTCTGACCGAGGCGTCCGCTGCCGCGAGCGCGTTCAGTTTCGACGACACGCTGAACGGCGGTGCAGGCGATGACCGCATCTATGGTCAGGAGGGCGACGATGTCATCACCGGTGGAACCGGGAATGATTACATCGAAGGCGGCATCGGCGACGACACCATTGCCCTGACCGACGGTGGTGGCACCGATATCGTCGGCGATTTCACCATTGGTGAGGACCTGCTGGACGTCTCGGGCCTGACCGACGCAAACGGAAATCCGATCGGTCTGAAGGATGTGGTTATCACCTCGGACGGGCAGGGCGGTTCGATCCTGACCTTCCCCAACGGCGAACAGGTTATATTGCGGGACGTGCCGCCGTCAGAACTGGACACGAAACCCGAACTGCGCGCGGTTGGTATTCCCTGTCTGGCTGGAGGGACAGAGGTTGCGACGGCAGCAGGGCTTAAACCGATTGAAGAGCTGCAGCAGGGCGATCTGGTCGAAGTGTGCCCTTGCTCCGACAGCAAAGGGCCTTCTCATGCCGTCCTGCGGCGCGTGTTCAGCCGGACGGTGGGGGTGGACGAATTGCGCCAACGGCCCGAATTCCTGCCTGTGCGCTTTTCGAAAGGGTCTCTGGGCCGAGGTCTGCCGGAAAACGATCTGCTGGTTTCGCGCCAGCACAGGATGGTTGTGGACTCGGCCATCGCCACCCGCATGTTCGGCAGTGCCGAGGTTCTGGTTCCCGCGATCAAACTGACCCGACTGCCGGGAATATCCGTCGAGCAGGATGTCGAGAGCGTGACCTATTACCACCTGCTGTTTGACGAGCATCAGGTCATTTTTGCCGAAGGGGCGCCGACCGAAAGCCTCTACACCGGCCCGCAAGCCCTGAAAGCCCTTACTCCGGAGGCGCGGGCGGAGATCATTGCGCTGTTTCCCGAGATCCGGCGCCCGGACCATGTACCGGTGCCGGCCCGTCCGATCCCGCCCGCTAAACGGCAGAAGCGGCTGATCGAGCGGCATCTAAAGAATGGTAAACCTTTGATCCGCACTGGTGATACGGCCGATCAAGCAAGGCTCGTGCGGACCGCTCAGATTGCATAGCAGAGCAGTCAGAGACGTCTCTAGGCCAAACTGTGGCATGCTCAAAACTCAGTATCCAAACGCCCCATAATCCTCAGCGTAGATTTTTTCGCATAAAGCCCGGGCTCGCTGGCATTCGAGCAGGGCATCTACTCTGCCTGACTGACGGTTCTCCCACGGTGCCGTGTCGGTCGGAGGAGTGCCAAGACGCGAAGAAAGCATCCGGAAAAAATGATCCAGATCCTCCATTTTCCCGATAATCGTGGGCTTAAAAACGGTTGGCTTGATGAAGCTTGCCTGAGGACACCAGTGAGCATTCACCTTATCGGCGCCCTCCGTGTTGACTTGCCATGCAACGTAATCGAGGAACCGCACGAAGCCTTCTTCGGTATCGGTATGATGCGCCCAGTCGAATCCGGTGACAGCATTCATCCGAAACCTGTCACGCGCGAACCACCGGCTGGCCATATGATGGCTTTTGCAAAGATAGCGATAAGCTGAGACCGCTCGCGACAAGGGGTTTCGCACTATGCAGATACGCTCCTTTGGGCCTTGCGGGCCAGACAGTTCTTGTGCTGCCATGCCGCGCAAAAGGGCGCGGGAGAACACGTCGTGATCGGCAATCATATGTACAGAGGCCGAAGGGTTGATGTCGTGCAACGGGGTGACATCAACGGTCAGATCGTAGCCGAACTCCGCCTGAAAGAGAAAACGAAGGGTCGATGTCGACGCATTCTTGCCCACGGAGGTAAAGCCCCAGCGCATCGAGGGCGGTATGATCACCTGCGACAGAAAACGCCGCGCCGCGTGTACTGTCGAAAGCTCCTCAGGAAAGGCCTTGCGCGACGCTTGTATGGCGGCATTGCGCCGGGAGACGGGGACCGGTTCGTCGAATAGCCGAAGCTGGTCGCGCTCGCTCTGCATATTCAGGCTCCTGAGCAGGGAAAGGGGATACCACCGGGGCAGTCCCGTCAATTTTCGTTTGCGTCGAGAGGGTTTTGTACTGAGTCCCGATGACAGGCCGCAATCGCGGTTCTTAGTGGCAGTACCTACCTCAGTGTTGCTGAAACTGACAAGCAACAAAGCCCGGCTTTAGGGACCTTTTCTTTGTGTATGCCTGAGCATTGCCGTCAGGTCCGACCGGTACGTAAAGCCGGAACGGCGCTGCTCGTGGGTTGTCTCTTTGCCAAAGGTCGACCCGTAGGGGTTCTCTCATGCGTCCCGGATTCCCTTGGGCTCGGCGGGATTGGGATTTTCTGCTCAAGGCGGATGGGACTTGATCACTCAAATCTGCGCGCAGCCCCTAAACTCCTTTCACGTCTGCGTGTGAAGGGCTGTTTCCTGCGCGCGCTGCGGGTCACGATTGTGCATCAGACCGGAGCAGAGCCATGCGTATCCTCGCCGTTCTCCTCGCCGTTCTCCTCGCCGCTCTTTTGGCCGGTGCCTTGCACGCCAGCCCGGACTTTTGGCGCAATGAGTGGCCTGAGACCAATTTCGACAAAACCAGTGTTGCGAACTGGGGGGAGATCCTGTCCGGTGGCCCTCCAAAGGATGGCATTCCCGCGTTGAGCGATCCAAGTTTCGTGCGCGCCTCGGGCAAGCGTGGCATCGACCAGCGCGAGCCGGTGATTACGGTTGAGATTGGGGGCGCCGAGCCGCGCGCCTATCCGATCCGCTACCTGATCTGGCATGAGATCGTGAATGACCGGGTCGGCGGCATCCCCATCGCCGTCACCTATTGCCCACTCTGCAATTCGGCCATCACCTTTGACCGGCGCACCCGCCACGGGGTGCTGAACTTTGGCGTCTCAGGCAAGCTGCGCCACTCCGACATGGTCATGTATGACCGTGAAACCCAGAGCTGGTGGCAACAGGCGGTTGGCGAGGCCATTGTCGGTGATCTGACCGGCACGCAACTGAAAACCCTGCCGGCCTGGATGGAAAGCTGGGATGAGTTCCGCACCCGCAACCCGGAGGGGCTGGTCATGGCCGAGCCGCGCCACAACCGCGACTACGGGCGCAATCCGTATCGCGGGTACGATACCTCCCGTCGTCCGTTCCTCTATTCCGGCGAGATGCCGCCCCATGGCATCAACCCTCTGGAACGCGTCGTGCGGGTGGGCAACAAGGCATGGCCAATGAGCCGCCTTGCGCGCGCCGGGGTGGTTAAAGAGGCGGGGGTGACGATCAGCTGGACCGAGGGTCAAGCCTCGGCGCTTGATAGCGGGCGGATCGGCAAAGGGCGCGACGTGGGGTCCATCCGCGTGAAGGACGGGCAGGGGCGGGACGTGTCCCATGATGTGATGTTCGCCTTTGCCTTCCACGCATTCTGGCCGGAGGGTAGGTGGATGCTGGCAAACTAAGCGTTTGCCAGCGGGCTTTTATCCGGACGCTGCCAGTTCAACCGCATATCTGGCGCGGTCAATCATCTCCCAAAGGCGCGTTGTTGATCGCGCTGACATCCTCCATGATGTCAAACACATGATCTGCAGTGACGGTGATGCCGATCGAGCTGAGTCGCTTCATGTGCATCGCCTTGTACTTTTCGAGATAGTCGCTGTTCCTGAACAGATAGGTCGAGCCGTAGTGGTTCGTTCCCTCTTCGGCGGTCCAGATCTTCCAGATGATCCCCGGCTCCTTGGCGATACTCTCGGCGAGCTGCTTTGTCCCGGCCAGAAACTCCTCGGTGATCGGACCATCATAGGTCATGTGAAGGTCCCAGATTTTCAGTGTGCTCATTGCAGTGTGCCTTCGATTGGTCGTGAGTGTGGTTGATGCGCCCGGTGAAGCTCAGCGGTTCTTGCCGATCTGGATGAAGCTGAGAACGGCCAGCAGTGCAAAGAAGATCGGATCGGACCAGCCAAACCCGGTAAAGACGCCGGTCAGGCAGGCGTAAAGGGTGATGACGACCCCAAGGATATTGGTCCACATCAGGCCCGTCAGAATCCGTTGGGCCGTGTCGCTCCCGTGATCCGCGTCGCGAAACAGCAGGCTGATGATCCCGATACCACCGAGAAAGATCGAGTTGTGCTGCGACAGGAAGACCGCGTACCTGTCATTCAGTTGCAGGCCGTAGTTCGGCCAGAGAACTGTTGGGATGAAGAACAGCGCCAATGCGAAAAAGGCGTAGACGGCGCCATGTGCTGTCAGGAAGGTTCGGTTTGTCATCCTTGATCTTTCTTTGTCTGGGGCAGCTTCTTTCGGAGCTGGATGAGTGTCTTGATCGTGTGGCGCTTTTCCTCGGGGCTGAGCTGGCCGAATATCTGGGCCAGGGCCCGGTTATGCGCCGGCATGAAGTCTTTGACTTTCTGTTGCCCGGCAGGGGTCAGGCGCAGAACCCGTGCCCTTCGGTCCTTTTCGTCCACGGTCTTCTCGACCAGACCCGCTTGCATCAGGTTCTTGACCACAACGTCAAGATTGCCCGAGGTGCCGAGCGTCTGCTGCATCAGGTCGTTGATGGACAGTGCTTTCTTGCTGTTCAGTGTTTCCAGCGTGTCCCATTGCGATGCGGTAAGGCCCGCATCCCGAAAGAACGGTCCCATTGCGCGTTGGAACAGCTGATGACTGCGCAGCAGTGCCAACACCAGGGTTTGGTTTTCTTTGTCTTGGTTCTGTGTGCTCATGGAGCGTATTTATCTCTAGTTAGGGATAATTTCAAGGCCCGCCCCGCGATTGCCTGCAGCGCGACTATTCGGATCGGGTCTACATCTATAAAGTAAGCGCTGTCCCATGCCGGTAAACTCTATCCGCGAGGGGGCTGAGATTCGCCGTCATCCCCACCTATTGACCAAGACGGAGATTTAGCTGAAGCGCGCACGCCGCACGGACCAGGCCTGAAAAAGCAAAACGCGCCGCATGGACCTGCGGCGCGTTCGACTTTGAGAGCTTCGGGTTTGCCCGCCTTACTGGCTGACCTCGGCGGTTGCCGCAGCCGGGTTGCCCGAGGATTTGCTGGAGCGGCCCGGGTTCAGCGGGTCGTCCTGACGCTGCACCGACCCTTCGAAATGGGCGCCGCTTTCGATCGCGATGGTCTTGTGGATGATGTCGCCCTCGACCCGGGCGGTCGAGGTCAGACGCACTTTCAGACCGCGCACGCGGCCCACGATACGACCGTTGACCACCACGTCGTCGGCGGTGACTTCGCCCTTGATGGTGGCGGTCTCGCCGATGGTCAGCAGATGCGCGCGGATGTCGCCCTCGACCGTGCCTTCGACCTGGATGTCGCCGGTGGTCTTGATGTTGCCGGTGATGTGCAGGTCCGAGGACAGCACCGATGCCGGCGGCTTGGGCTTGGGTGCGGCGGGTTTCTGCTCGCTCGGGGCGGGTGCCGCAGGAGTTGCAGGCGCAGCGGGCTTGGCCGCTTCGGGCGCCTTGGAACCGGGCTCGTTGATTTTGCTCTTAGAAAACATTTCTCGCAGCCTTGATGTAAGTCATTGGGTTCACGGGTTTGCCGTTCACGCGCACCTCGTAGTGCAGATGCGTGCCGGTAGACCGTCCGGTGCTACCCATATCAGCAATATGATCCCCGCGCGAGACCCTTTGACCAACCTTGACGCGAATGCTCGTGTTATGAGCATAAAGTGTCTCAATCCCGAAGGCGTGCTTGATTTTGACCAGGCGCCCGAAGCCCGATTGCCACCCGGCATGTGTCACGACGCCATCGGCGGTGGCAAAGATATCGGTGCCGTGCGCCCCTGCAAAATCCGCGCCGTTATGCATGCGCCGACCACCGGTTTTTGGGTCCCGGCGTGTGCCGTATCCGCTGGTAAAGCGCACGGCCGCATGAACCGGGCTGGCAAAGGGCGCCTTTTGTGCAGCGATACGGTAAAGGTTCAGCTGATCCATCTGTTGCAACAGACGGTTCGCGCGGATCTCGTCCGGAGACGGTTCTTCACCGCGCGTGCTGAAGGATAAAGGGGTCAGCGGACCGCCCTGACCGCTATAGCCGCGCCGCACCTGTTCGATGATGCGGTCGGTGGGCATGCCCGCGCTGCGGAACATCTTGTCCAGAGGCTCGACCGAGATCACCATCGCCTCTTCCAACTGGCGGAATATCTGGTCGCTGCGCTCGCGCATAAGCTGAATCTCCAGCTCCAGCTCGTCGCGCTCATCCAACGCCGATTGCGCATCGGCCAGGATCTGATCGCGCTCCTGTGCGGTGCGGCCCAGGGCTTCGGACATGAAGGTCATCTGAGCGGGGGCCGACATGGCCATTTTATAGGTCGCCGTCTCGTCGCCGGTTTCCTGTTCCAGCTTGGCCAGTGCCATGCGCGCCTCTTTGCGCTGATCCATGACCGAGCGCAGGGTGGTCTGGATCACCTCGATTCCGGTTTCCAGCTCGCGGCGGCGATTCTCCGAGTCCAGCAGTTCGGACTGCATCATCGAGATCTGCTCCAGCGCCGCGTTAAAGCGTTCGTGCGCGGCCAGCGCTTCCTCGGCCCGCATGTCGCGTTCGCCGGACAGAATGTTCAGGCGTTCCTGATAGGTGGCCTGATCCCGTTTCGCCTGTTCGCGGAAATTGCCCGAGCCGATGCTGTCCATAAGGATGATCGCGGTGGCCACGATGGTCCAGCCGACCGTCACCGCAACTCCGGCAAAGGCCAGAAGTTGTGTTTCAGGTCGCAACCGGATGAATCGCGTATCACTGTCGGATTTTAGAAACACCCTGCGTTCAGGAAAACGCTTCTCGAGCAGAGCGTGCAGTTTAATCGCCAGACGTGTTCTCACGCGTCTTTCCTTTTCCCCATACCGAGACAGGCCATGAGTGGCGTGCCGTCCCTTGGGGCGTTTGCATACCTTTGGCGGGCGTTTTGGGCAAGTTTGTTAACAGCGCATCGGGATTTCACGGAGATTTGCACGCAACTTGAGCAAGAAATTGCCGATTACGTTACGGCGGCCAGCGGAGTTACGGTCACCGTCCAGCCGTGCCCGGCGGGGGCAAATCCTCGGCCAGCGGCCAGTAGAAATCCGGCGGCAGCCCGGCTTCGGCGCGCTTCTCCTCGTTGAAAGGCGGTTTCAGCGCGCTGTGGAAATAGCGGCGCACCAGCGTGTGGAACACATCCTTTGGGTCCGCGTTTTCGCGCCCGCACAGAAAGTGGAACCATTTCGAGCCGTAGGCCACATGACCGACCTCTTCGGCGTAAATCACCTCAAGCGCGGCGACCGCCTGCTCGGCCTTGGCCTTGCGGAAGATGTCGATCATGCCCGGGGTTACATCCAGCCCGCGCGCCTCAAGCACCATGGGCACCACGGCCAGACGGCCCATCAGGTCCTCGGCGGTATCCTCGGCGGCGCGCCACATACCCGCATGGGCGGGCAGGGCGCCATAGTGGCTGCCCATGGATTGAAGGCAATCGCAGACCATCTCGAAATGGCGCGATTCCTCTTCGGCGCATTTCACCCAATCGTCGTAGAACCCGATGGGCATCGGCACATGACCGAACCGCGCGATGATGTCCCAGTGCAGATCGACCGCATTCAGCTCGATATGCGCCACTGCATGCAGCAAAGCGATCCGCCCAGCCTCAGAGCCCGGGCGGCGTTTGGGCACGTCGCGCGGCGACAACAGCTCAGGCTGGTCGGGGCGGGCGGGATGCATCGGTGGCCGAGCGATGCCGATCTCGATAGCAGGCGCCTCACCCTTGCGCGCGGCAAACCAGGTGGCGGCGTGCCTTCGCGACAGCGCGGTTTTGGCGCGCCCGTCGGCGGTTTCCAGCACTTCGGTCGCCATCTGGGTCAGGGTCTGGCTCACACGTTTGCTCCGTTCGGATGTCGTCCGTGTGGGTCATAGACCGGTTGTTGCCGGGCGTCGAGGGACGGTTCAGGTCAGCGCACGCGCCGCCTCGAGCACCTCATCCACATGGCCGGGCACCTTCACCTTGCGCCAGACGCGCGCGATTTTGCCGTCAGTGTCGATCAGGAAGGTCGAGCGCTCAATCCCCATGGACTTGCGGCCATACATGTTTTTTTCCACCCACACGCCATAATCCTCACACACGGTCGAGCCTTCGTCGGACAGAAGCGGTGTGGTCAGCCCGTGCTTTGCCACGAACTTGTCGTGCTTGGCCACGCTGTCGCGCGAAATGCCAAAGACCTGCGCCCCGGCATCGGCAAAGGCTGGCAACTGTTCGGAAAATCCGATGGATTCCTTGGTGCAGCCCGGAGTATCATCGCGGGGATAGAAAAACAGAACAACCGCACCACCGCGCAGGTCCGACAAGGTGACTTCGCCGCCGCCATCGCGGGGCAGGGTAAAGTCGGGGGCAGTATCGGAAATCTCGGGCATGGGCTTACTCCGGCGAAGTTTGAAATCAGACGAACCGCAACATAGGCCGGGACCGGCAAGTTGAAAGACGCACAGGAAAAAAACCAGGCGCAGGGGGCCGGGGAAGACCCGGTCAAGGATGCGCCGCCGCGCCGCTCGCGCCGCCGCAGGGCCAGCCTGTGGGCGATGCGGGGGACGCTGATCCTGCTGTTTATGGCCGCACTCACGGCGCTGATGGTGATCGGCCAGAGGCTGCACGCGCCGGCCTGGCTGCGCGACCGGATCGAGGCGCGGCTGGAGCGCTCGTTGGGCGGGCTGCAGCTGGATTTCGGTGAGGTCAGTTTTATCATTCATGAGGGCTGGCGGCCCCGTCTGCGGCTGCAGGATGTGACGCTGGGCGATGCCGAGGGGCGCGCGATTGCCCAGCTCTCCGAGATGCGCGCCAGTCTTGCGATGCGCCCGCTATTGCGGGGGCAGGTCCGGCCCAAGCGTATCATGCTCAGCGGGGCCTATGTGACCCTGCGCCGGGGCGAGGACGGGGCGTTTTCCCTGGCGGTCGGCCCGGAAAGCGCACCGGTCGAGCAGGCGCCTAACATGGCCCGCCTGATCGAAAGCGCCGACGGTCTGTTTCTGGCACCGTTGCTGTCGGCGCTGACATCGTTCGAGCTGGACGCCATCACGCTGGACTACCAGGACCAGCGACAGGGCCGGTCCTGGACGCTGGATGGCGGCCATCTTCAGGTCACCCGCAGCCAGGACGAGATCCGCATCGCCACCGGGTTTTCGCTGCTGGGCGGGCGGGACTTTGCCAGCACGATTGAGGCCAATTACACCAGCCAGCTGGGCTCGCCTGCTGCGCAGTTCGGCATCACCGTGTCGGATCTGGCCGCCGAGGATATCGCCGGTCAAAGCCCGGCACTGGCCTGGCTGCAGGTGCTGCGCGCGCCGATCTCGGGTGCTTTGCGCGGCGGCATCGATGCCGAGGGCGCGCTGGGGCCGGTTTTTGCCACCTTGCAGATTGACGAAGGTGTGCTGCAGCCCAACCTGGAAACCCGCCCGGTTCCGTTCCACTCGGCGCGGACCTACTTCACCTATGATCCGGCGCAGCAGCTTCTGGATTTCAACGAGGTCTCTATCGATTCCGCCTGGGGCTCGGCCACGGCTGAGGGGCGGGCCTATCTGGACGGGGTCGAGACCGGGCGGTTGCAGAACCTGGCCGCGCAGTTCCGCCTGTCGGGGCTGCGGGTGAACCCGGCAGATGCCTATCCCGAACCTCTGGCACTCTCGGGGGCCGAGGTGGATTTCCAGATGAAGCTGGTTCCGTTCCGCCTGCAACTGGGGCAGATGGTGGTCGAGCACGAGGACCGCAGGCTGCGCCTGTCGGGCAATCTGACCGGGCTGCCCGAGGGCTGGGGTGTCAGCCTGGATGCGCAGATGGACCGGCTGACCCCGGCGCAGTTGTTGCAGTATTGGCCCGAGGGGGCGGCAATCAAACCCCGCGAGTGGGTCAGCGATAACCTGACCGAAGGGGAACTGACCGATCTCGATCTGGCGTTGCGTTTGCAACCGGGCAGTACGCCCGACCTCTACGCCGATTTCGATTTCGACAAGGCACGGATCAAGTTTGCCAAGACCCTGCCGCCGCTGGTTGACGCGCAAGGGCAAGCCAGCCTGATCGACCGCCGCTTTGCCGTCGTCGCACAAAGTGGGCAGATTTTTCCGGAGGCCGGCGGGCCGGTCGACGCGACTGGCACCTCGTTCATCATTCCCGATATCGGTATCCCCAAGGCCGCGCCCGGCATCGCCCGCATCCGGGCCAAGGGCAGCGTGACGGCGGCCTTGTCGTTGCTGGACCGACCGCCGCTGCAATTGCTGACCAAGGCGAACCTGCCGGTTGATGTCGCCGAGGGCGCGGCGCGGATCGAGGGCACATTGGCGCTGCCTCTGCGCGACAAGGTCAAGCTGGAGGATATGACGTTCCATCTGACCGGAAATCTCAGCAACCTGCGCAGCGACGGGCTGGTGCCCGATGTCACGGTCAGTGCCGAGCGATTGCGGGTCGTCGGGGATCAGAAGCAGCTCACGCTCAGCGGTGAGGGGCTGTTCGGGGCAGTGCCAATGCAGGCAAGCTGGCGCCAACCGATTGGTGGTCCGCAGCCGGTCCGCAGCCGCCTGACCGGGCAGATCGAGCTGTCGCCGCGGCTGCTGCAGGAAATCCGCGCCGGGCTGCCGCGGGGAATGGTCACCGGCGAGGGCGTGGCCGACGTGACGGTGGATCTCGGCGGTGGGAACCCACCGGCGCTTGTCGCACGTTCCGACCTGACCGGTGTGCGCCTTTCCGTGCCCGAGCTGGGCTGGAGCAAGGGTGCCTCAACCCCCGGAACGTTTGAGATGGAGGCGACGCTGGGCAAGCCCGGTCGGATAGACGCGCTTTCCATCGACGCTGCAGGCCTGCGGGCACAGGGTTCGGCCAGTTTCACCGCTGACGAAAATCTTGAGCGGCTGCGGTTTTCCTCGTTCGAGCTGGGCAACTGGCTGGCGGTGCCCGCCGAACTGGTCGGGCGCGGTGCTGCGGTGCCGGATATCCGGGTGCTGGGCGGCGTGCTGGATATGCGTCAGTCGACCTTCGGGGCCGGCGGTGGAGGCGGCGGCGGTGGCAGCCCCCGAATCGACATGCGGCTGGATCGGTTGCAGATCACCGACACTGTGGCGCTGACTGGTGTGCAGGGCGGCTTTACGACGACGGGCGGCCTGAAGGGGACGTTCACCGGGCGCGTCAACGGTGCGACGGCGATCAATGGCGAGGTGTCGCCGCGCGGCAATCGCAGCCGGGTCTTTTTGCAATCCGATGATGCGGGCGGCGTGTTGCGCTCGGCCCGAGTGCTGAATCAGGCGCGCGGCGGCGATTTCCGGCTGGCGCTGGAACCGGTGGGCGGACCGGGGAACTATGACGCGCTGTTGAAAATCCGCGACACCCGGGTGCGGGACGCGCCTGCAATGGCTGCGTTGTTGAATGCGATCAGCTTGGTCGGGCTGCTCGACGAGATGTCGGGGCAGGGCATTGTCTTTAACGAGATCGAAAGCCGCATGCGGGTGTCGCCCAGCGAGATCACCGTGCTGAGCGGCAGCGCGGTTGGCCCCTCTATCGGGCTGTCGGTGGATGGGCGCGTGGATACCGAGCGGCATTGGCTGAACCTGCGCGGGGTGGTGTCGCCGATCTATCTGGTCAACGCCATCGGTGCGGTGCTTACGCGCAAAGGCGAGGGGATCATCGGTTTCAACTATACGCTGACAGGGCCGCTCGATAATCCGCAGGTCAACGTCAATCCGCTGTCTGGGCTGGCGCCCGCTTTCTTGCGCAACCTGCTGCGCGCGCCGCCGCCGAAGGTGCCGGGAGGGACAACGGACATCATCATCCCTGACGCGCCACGCGAGAAACCCAGAGTGACCCCGAGGGGCGAAGACCGGTAAGAACGGCTGTGGCCGAATCTCTTTGCGCAGGCTAAGGCGCGGCCCATGAAACTGAGTGACTTCGACTTCGACCTGCCTGAGGACCTGATCGCCACCCGCCCGGCCAGCCCGCGCTCGTCCGCGCGGCTGCTGGTGGCCGAGGGCGATGCGCTGACCGATGCCAGCGTCGGGGACCTGCCGGATTGGTTGCGCCGCGGCGACCGGCTGGTGCTGAATGACACTCGCGTCATCCCCGCCCGGCTGAGCGGACGCCGTCAGCGGCAAAGCGCGCAAGGCCTGGTCTCGGCCGCGATCGAGGCGACTCTGCTCGACCCGCGCGTCGACGGAAACTGGGCCGCGTTGATCAAGCCGCTGAAAAAGGTGAAGCCGGGCGAAGAGATCGTGTTCTCGGACCAGCTCAGCGCCGTACTGGAACGGGTCGATGACGGGCAGGCGATGCTGCGCTTCAATCTGACGGGCGATGATTTCGACGCCGCGCTGGAGCAGGCGGGGGCCATGCCACTGCCGCCCTATATCGCGGCCAAGCGCCCGGCGGATGAGCGCGACAAGACCGACTACCAAACGATCTGGGCCCGCCATTCCGGTGCTGTCGCGGCCCCCACGGCTTCGCTGCATTTCGACGACGCGCTGATGGCGGCGCTGGCCGCACGCGGGGTTGCGATCACACACGTAACCTTGCATGTGGGCGCGGGCACGTTCCTGCCGGTCAAGGTCGAGGATGTGACCACTCACAAGATGCATGCCGAATGGGGCCGGGTCAGCGCCGAGGCCGCTGCCGAGATCCGCGCCACCAAGGCTGCCGGAGGTCGGGTGATCCCGGTCGGCACCACCGCCCTGCGCCTGATCGAAAGCGCCGCACGCGGCGGCGAGATCGTGGCGTGGGAGGGCGACACCGACATCTTCATCTATCCCGGTTTCAGCTTCCACGTGACCGATGCCCTGATGACCAATTTCCACCTGCCAAAATCGACCTTGCTGATGCTGGTCTCGGCACTGATGGGGCAGGACAGAGTGCGCAAGATCTATGCCCATGCGGTCGCGCAAAAATACCGCTTCTTCTCTTATGGTGATGCGTCGCTTTTGATCCCCTGAATGGCGCGTTTTCCGGGCCGAATCCCCGAATTCTCGTGGACAAGCGCGCTGAGGGCGGTATCTGATCGCCCCTGACGTCAATGCGAACAGGCACAAGGCGGAGGCCCGCAATGCTTCAGGTTCTTTCCAGCGCTTGGGCGCTTCTCCTCGGCATGGGGCTGCTGATGGTCGGCAACGGCTTGCAAAGCACGTTGCTGGGTGTTCGCGGAGAAATTCAGGAGTTCTCGACGCTGCAGATGTCCTTTGTGATGTCGGCCTATTTCGTGGGTTTTCTGGGCGGCTCGCGTCTGGCGCCCGAGATGATCCGCCGGGTGGGGCATGTGCGCGTCTTTGCGGCGCTGGCCTCGTTCATCTCGGCGGTGATGATCATGTATCCGCTGCTGGCCGATCCGATTGCCTGGTCGCTGGGCCGGGTCATTATCGGGTTCTGTTTCTCCGGCGTCTACGTGACCGCGGAGAGCTGGCTCAACAACGCGGCGAACAATGAAAACCGGGGCCAGGCGCTGTCGCTTTATATGATCGTGCAGATGATCGGCATCGTCAGTGCGCAGGGCTTGATGCTGGTCGGCGATCCGGCAGGGTATGAGACCTTCGTGATCGCCTCGATCCTGGTCTCGATCTCCTTTGCACCGATCCTGCTGTCGATTTCGCCGACGCCGGCCTTTGACACGGCCAAGCCGATGACGCTGAAACAGCTGATGGACATTTCCCCGCTGGGCTGTGTTGGCATGTTTCTGCTGGGCGGCATCTTTTCGGCCCAGTTCGGCATGGCTGCGGTTTATGGCGCCCAAGCCAACCTGACGTTGCCGCAGATCTCGATCTTTGTCGCGTCCTTCTATGTGGGTGCCATGCTGTTGCAATACCCGCTGGGGTGGTTCTCGGACCGGATGGATCGCCGGTTCCTGATCCTGCTGGTCGGGGTTGTCGGCGGGTCCGGCGCGCTGATCGGCATGTTCTTCGGCGCACAGTTCCCGATGCTGCTGGTTGCGGCCTTCATGATCGGAGGGATGTCGAACCCGCTTTATTCGCTGCTGATCGCCTACACCAACGATTACCTGGGCCACGAAGACATGGCGGCAGCCTCGGGCGGGTTGGTGTTCATCAACGGTCTGGGTGCCATCGCGGGGCCGGTGATTACCGGCTGGTTGATGGGGGACGGGGTCTTTGGCCCGTCCGGCTTTTTCCTTATCATCGCTGCGCTGCTGTTCATCACCGCGGTCTATGCGGCGTACCGGATGACCCAGCGCGCCTCGGTGCCTGTAGATGAGACAGGCATGATGGCCCCGATCTATCCAACCATCTCTCCAGTTGCGGTCGAAGTTGCGCAAGAAGTGGCCATCGAAGCGGACCAAGAGGAGCAAAATCCGCAAGAAGTCGCTTAGGGCTTGGTTTTATGTCGGCTCTGTTGCAATATGTTACTGTTAGCTTTTGGTAAAAGTGCATTTAATACAGTTACCCCTGGGGGGGATTTAATAGTGGAGCAAGGGCAATGGTAAGTCCTGAAGAGGTACTGAGTTTTTGGTTGGATGAAATTGGTCCTGAGGGGTGGTACAAGCAGGATGACGCGCTTGATGCGCAAATCCGCGATCGTTTCCTTGAGACCTGGACTGCAGCATGCGAGGGCAAGTTTTCCCTCTGGCTGACATATCCGAGCGGTTCACTGGCATACATCATCCTGATGGATCAGTTCCCGCGGAACATGTTCCGCGGTGAGGGGAGGGCATTCGCCTCGGATCGGGTGGCTTTGGCGGCAGCGAAATGCGCAGTGGACAAGGGCTGGGACATGCGGATCGACGAACCCGCACGGCAGTTCTTTTACCTGCCGATGATGCATTCGGAAAACCTGTGTGATCAGGAGCGCTGCGTGCGCCTGATGTGCCAGCGGATGCCCGAGGGCGGTCCGTCCAACCTGTTGCATGCGCGGGCCCATCGCGAGGTTATCCGCAAGTTCGGACGGTTCCCATACCGTAACGAGGCACTGGATCGCGAAACGACCGAGCTGGAAGCGGCTTATGTCAGCAATGGCGGTTACGGCCAGACCCTGCGTGAAATGCAGGCAGCGACCGAGCTGCGGGCGACCGGTTAAGACGCGGGCGAACAGCCTCGCAAATCGGCGACGCGATTGGCAAATGCGTCGGCGGATCTGGTGATCGTGTAGTCGATCAACTGCTCTGGTTTGCCAGCAAGGTCCGACAGGCGCGTTTGCGCCGCTTCGATTCTGCTTTCGATTTCATTCAGGCGCGCCAGTGTTTTTTGGATCTGTGGCTGAGCAGCGCCGGTTTCACTCAATACCGCCAACTGTGACCGCAGGTCCTGCAAGTCCGAACGAACGCCCCGGACGTCATCCCGCAGGGGCGCGACAAGGCTGAGGTTTTCGGCGAAACCTTCGCGGGCTTCCTTCAGCGTTGCAAACAGCTTCCATCCCAGAAACAGGCATATGGCCAGCAGGATGAGCGTTGCATTGAGCAGTGCCAGCACCAGATCTTTGAGCGTTTTGGCCAACTTACAACCTCCTGAATTGGTGACCGGACCAGCCGGCGACATCCGTCTGAATTCAGATGCTACAGCGTTTCGGGGGAATGTTGAATCGCCAATACCCTCCCACACATTCAGTGCATTTGGGACATTAGCGATGTAAGGGCCTCAGCGGATTCTCGAAACGCTGTAGTCATTTGCCAATCCCGGGTATAGGCTGAAATCAGCCGGAAAACACGAGTTTGCGCCTGCGTCCTATATGTCGCGGGAGGTGGGCATTGATGCCGTGAAAAAAATAGTTTAACGGTAAACTAGTTTTCAACCGACCTGCGCCGAGAGGAAAACATGGCTGCACACTCCTTTGATTTGATCGTAATTGGCGCGGGCCCTGGTGGCTATGTTGCTGC
>NZ_WPZY01000133.1 GCF_013031405.1 Ruegeria sp. HKCCD8929
GCGCAGTGCGTGAATGGCAGCTTTGTTTGTTGCCACAGTCGAACAACCTGTCTACGCTCTTTTTCAAAGGAGTGAGACCATGACCTTCAATTTCGTCGTCGTAGTAAGCAAGAGGTGCATGGTTCGATAAGGTTTTCCATATCCGTTTCCATGTGCCCCCGACATTCTCGGGGGCTTTTTTGTTTTCATAGCTCAGAACGCCAAGATGAACCGCACAAGAACACCTCCACATTTGATCACATTGATCCTGTTGACTGGGTTATCGCCCATGTCGCTCAACATGTTTCTGCCTTCGCTGGCTAACATCGCAATCGACCTCGAAACCGACTACAGCACTGTCAGTCTGGCAGTGTCTGGGTATCTGGCCATTACGGCGATCATCCAGCTTATCATCGGTCCCTTGTCAGACCGGATCGGCAGGCGGCCGGTGCTTCTGGGGGCTTTGCTTATTTTCTTGTTCGCCTCCTTGGGTTGCACCTTTGCTCAGAACATCGAGGTCTTTCTTTGCTGCCGGATGCTCCAGGGCGGGATCATCGGCGGGTATACGCTTTCTCTCGCAATCGTTCGGGACATAAGAACTGAGCGGGAAGCCGTGAGCCTGATCGGCTATATCGGGATGGCGATGGGAATCGCCCCGATGATCGGTCCTATGCTGGGTGGCGTTTTAGACACCTTCTTAGGGTGGCGGTATGTCTTTGGCTGCTATGCTGTTGCTGGCTTCGGATTGCTGCTGCTTTGTTGGTTGGATCTCGGAGAGACGAGGCCGCAAAGGGCGACAGGTACAAGCGCTCCGGTGCTCGGCGCGACAGCGCTAATCCGTGAGCCGCTGTTCTGGGCCTACGCACTCTGCGGCACACTTTCTGTCGGTGCATTCTACATCTTTTTGACCGGCGCACCCCTTGTTGCGAAGTCCACTTTTAATGTCACAACCGCCGAACTAGGGTTCTACATCGGGACCATCACGGTTGGCTTCATGATCGGCGGGTTTCTGGCCGGTCGCATAGGGAAGCATTTCGAACCGACAACTATAATGGTTACGGGACGGGTTGTGGCTTGTACTGGTCTCGTGGGTGGTTTGGTGTTGCTCGCGACGGGGATCACGTCAACGGAGCTTTTCTTTGCGAGTACCATTTTCGTCGGTTTAGGGAACGGGATTACCATGCCCGGAAGCAATGCCGGTGCCATGTCGGTTCGACCTGATCTCGCTGGAGGTGCTGCCGGAGTGAGCGGCGCTCTCATCGTTGCTGGTGGTGCAGTTTTGACCGCAGCGACTGGCAACCTCGTGTCAGAGGTCAACGGCGCTTTCACACTGCTCATATTGATGTTGGCCGCCTCTGGTTTGGC
>NZ_WPZY01000134.1 GCF_013031405.1 Ruegeria sp. HKCCD8929
ACGAGATCAACCGATTGGAAGCTTCTGGCGAATTGGAAATCTGGGCGAAGCGCATCGCCGATCACATCCTGATAGGGCTGGAGGCAATCTGGAAATTCGGCGCCTCGGCCGTTGAGTTCTGGCAGACCCTGCGCCCGCTCCTGCAATCCGCAGCCGATGCGCTGGGTGGCTGGCGCAATCTGGCGCTGGCGGTTCTGGCCATCCCGTTCCGGGGGGTCATTCTGGGCGCGGCGGTCGGGCTTGTGCAGTTCGCGCGCGGAGCCGTGATGGCTGGCCGGGCGCTGGCAGGCATCGGTCTGGCATCGGCTGCTGGTGGTGCATTGCGGTTGGGTGGGGCGTTTCTGACCATGCTCAACCCGCTCAATTGGGTGCGCGCCGCGTTCATTGCCATCCGCGTGGCAATCATATCGACCGGCATTGGCGCCCTGGTCGTCGGTCTCGCTATGGCTGGCACGTGGATCTACAACAACTGGTCGGGACTGGTGGCGTTCTTCCGGGGGTTCGGGGAAGCCTTTATGGCCAGCCTTGGCCCGGCCCGCCCTCTGGTCGAGGGTATTGTCGATGCCGCCTCCGCACTGTGGACCTGGATGACGGATCTGCTGGGGCCAATCGACGCCAGTGCCGAGACATGGGCAAGCTGGGGGCACACGGCTGGCGATGCGGTTGGCGCCGTGGTCTCTTATATCATGAACCTGCCTGCACATCTGACGGGGCTTGCCGGTGAGCTGGTCGACTATTTCTCGAACATCAACCTCTATGACGCTGGCGTAGCGATCATGCAATCGCTCTGGGACGGTGCCGCCTCGTTGGTGGTGGCCATGGTGGATGCCATCTCTGCGAAGCTCTCGGGCATCGTACCCGACTGGATGAAGAGCGCCTGGAACTGGGTGCAGAGTGGGGACGAGGCAACACGTGCCCGCGTGGCAGAGATTGCCAGCCGACTGGAAACGTCCGCGACCCGTCCGAACGGACCGCTCAATCTGCGGACCAGGCGCAACATCGCAGCGTCGTCACATGCGGCACGGGCTGCAGCCGCCGCCGGGGCCATCGCTGCTGCAGCGAGCGGGCCTGTTGCAGCGGCAGAAAATCCGGATGGCGGACGCTATGTGTCCCAGCGGGCGGCGGGGTTGACCACCACCATCTCGGCACCGATCCAACTCACGGTCAACGGCAATGTGGACAAGGACACCATGCCGAAGCTTGAGGACATGGTGCAGCGGGCGGTGGAAGAGCTGGAAGAGCGAATGCGCAACGAGCAGCGCTGGAGGCATGACTGATGCTGGGTCTCTTTGGCCGTTCGATCATCGGCACCGA
>NZ_WPZY01000135.1 GCF_013031405.1 Ruegeria sp. HKCCD8929
ACGAGATCAACCGATTGGAAGCTTCTGGCGAATTGGAAATCTGGGCGAAGCGCATTGCCGATCACATCCTGATCGGGCTGGAGGCCATCTGGAACTTCGGCGCCTCGGCCGTTGGGTTCTGGCAGACCCTGCGTCCGCTCCTGCAATCCGCAGCCGATGCCCTGGGCGGCTGGCGCAATCTGGCGCTGGCGGTTCTGGCCATCCCGTTCCGGGGGGTCATTCTGGGCGCGGCGGTCGGGTTGGTGCAGTTCGCACGCGGGGCCGTGATGGCTGGCCGGGCGCTGGCTGGCATCGGCCTGGCCTCGGCTGCTGGTGGTGCGTTGCGGCTGGGCGGGGCGTTTCTGGCTATGCTCAATCCGCTCAATTGGGTGCGCGCCGCGTTCATCGCCATCCGCGTGGCGATCATTTCGACCGGTATTGGCGCCCTGGTTGTCGGCCTCGCGATGGCTGGCACCTGGATCTACAACAACTGGTCGGGGCTGGTGGCCTTCTTCCAGGGGTTCGGGGAAGCCTTCATGGCCAGCCTTGGCCCGGCCCGCCCGCTGGTCGAGGGTATTGTCGATGCCGCCTCCGCGCTGTGGACCTGGATGACGGATCTGCTGGGGCCAATCGACGCCAGTGCCGAGAAATGGGCAAGCTGGGGGCACACGGCTGGCGATGCGGTTGGCGCCGTGGTCTCCTACATCATGAACCTGCCGGCACATCTGACGGGGCTTGCCGGAGAGCTGGTCGACTATTTCTCGAATATCAACCTCTACGACGCTGGCGTGGCGATCATGCAATCGCTCTGGGACGGTGCCTCCTCGCTGGTTGTGGCCATGGTGGATGCGATCTCGGCGAAACTCTCGGGCATCGTACCGGACTGGATGAAGAGCGCCTGGAACTGGGTGCAGAGTGGGGACGAGGCAACACGTGCCCGCGTGGCCGAGATCGCCAGCCGGCCGGAGACCTCCGCGTTCCGCCCCAATGGTCCGCTCAATCTGCGGACCAGGCGCAACATCGCAGCGTCGTCACATGCGGTACGGGCTGCAGCCGCCGCCGGGGCCATCGCTGTTGCCGCGAGCGGCCCTGTCGCGGCTTCGGAAAATCCGGATGGCGGGCGCTATGTGACCCAGCGGGCGGCGGGGTCGACCACCACAGTCTCGGCGCCGATCCAGCTCACGGTCAACGGCAATGTGGACAAGGACACGATGCCGAAGCTCGAGGACATGGTGCAGCGGGCTCTGGAAGAGCTGGAAGAGCGGATGCGCAACGAGCAACGCTGGAGGCATGACTGATGCTGGGTCTCTTTGGCCGTTCGATCATCGGCACCGA
>NZ_WPZY01000136.1 GCF_013031405.1 Ruegeria sp. HKCCD8929
CGCGGGTGATCGGGTGGGCGGATTTCGGGGCAGGAGGGCGGGCAGCGGCGCGGCGGGCCTTGGCGCGGGCTTGTTTGACGATCGGCGCGTCAAACGGGTTGAGGAGGTTCTTCATCCGGTGGAAGGCGCGCCAGGAGGCGATGCGCCGGTCCAGCGTCGACGGGGCCGGGCAGGGGAGAGCCTTGCGCAAGCCTTGAGTGATCAGAGCCTCCGCGGTGCGCCGGGCGATGTCGTCCTCGGCCGCGTCCTGCAGATCCCGCGCATGATCGAGGATGAAGGCAAGGGCAACGTCCTGGTCTTCCGGCCAGGACAGGGGCTGTGAGAAGCGCGCCTGTTTCCAGGCGGTGATGTAGAGCAGGTCGCGCTCATAGGCCCGCAGCGTGTTCTCGGGGGTGCCGCGGACGTAGAGATCGGTCAGCGCCTCCTGGTCGGCAGCGGAAAGGGCAGGGGGGCTCGTGGGCTGGATTGCCCTGATCATGACGCGTGACCTTTCTCTCCGAAAAGGAGGGAACTGCAACGCCCTTGAACTCGGTAGCACTGAGTCGTACTCTGCGGGCAGGAGGCTTTCATGACGGTCAAAACTTCGATCTCCCTGTCCGAGGCGCAGGCCGAATATGCGCGTGAGCTGGTGGAGCGGGGCATGTTCCCGTCGCTGAGTGCGGTGGCCCAGCATGGGATCGACCTGATCCGGCAGCGCCAGGAGGCCGAATGGGCCGATAGCGAGGCGCTCAAGCTGCTGCTGCGGGAGCGCGCCAGGGGGCCGTTTCTCCCGGAAGACCAGTTCCGGGCACGCGTGTCGCAAATGCTGGAGCGCAAACGTGCGGCTGATGGCCTGGAGGATTGAAGTCTCCGCCGATGTCGTCCGCGATATCGATCTTCTGTTTCACCACCTGGCCGACAGCTATGTGGGGTTTGGCGAGACCAGATCTGTGGCGGACGCAAGAGCCCTGGAACGGATCGGCGAGATCCTGGGGGCGGCCGATCGTATTGCTGTCGCGCCGTTTCGTGGCGAAGCGCATGGGGACATTCTGCCGGGGCTGCGACATCTGACCCTCGATCAGGCCATCTATTGGTACCAGACCGACGAGACCGCAGAGACCATAAGGATCCTGGCGATCTTCTACGGGGGGCAGGATCATGTGCGACGGATGCTGCGGCGGCTGTTAAGCCAAAGGGCCTGAGACACCGGCAAATCAGGCAAAGCGGGAGGTGCGCAACAGGCATCATGTCGATTTTCCCAAACCTGTAGACTGCTCTTGCTTGTTTTGACCATTTTTCATG
>NZ_WPZY01000137.1 GCF_013031405.1 Ruegeria sp. HKCCD8929
ACATGCAGCACACTGAGGGTTGCGGCCAGAAGGACCATGCAAGCGGTGCGCGTTTCAGGTCCGGCGCAACCCTCGATTTTTTCCAGGAATCGGGATATGATGCCAGCGGTCGCGGACGGAAGAGCCGGGGCCACGGCTGCGGTGCGCGCTTTGAGTTCCAACCTCTTCAACCCGCCACCGCAGCCCTCGATTTTTCCGCCAACCGGCGTTAGCCTGCCCGTCGCCGCGGTAGGGGATGCCGCGGTGAGGGCCGCGAACGAGAGGGGATACCCCTTCCGGGTTCGCTTTTGTCCGCGGTCCTCGCAATTTTCCCCAACAGCGCTATAGTCGTCCCCGGTTCCGCTGCGAGCTGTCGGAACCCGGGCCGCGGTCGAGTCGCACTGTCCGGCATTACTCCGGACTTCGCCGCGGCCCTCGACACCGCAATCCCTCTTGCATAGTCTGGGGCTGACTGGCTGTTCTCGTGGCCTGGTCGTGGCCGCGATCGAACGATCCCTCCTACGGATGGCAAACACATGACCGCGGCCCTCGTTTTTTTCATGCCTGGCTTGTAGGATCGCCGCGCTGATGGCGGTTATTTCTTTGCCAACTGCCATCAGGGTCCGGACTGCGATGTCAAAAACGGTGTTCATGATGCACCATCTCCTACCATCGCGGCCCGGACCGCCGCGGCGACCGATTGCGCATAGTGCCGGGCATTGCGGTAACCAACGATTTCCGCCGTGACCGTGTTTGTCGCCCTCGACCAGATCAGCGTCGTCGGCAGCGTCGTAATCCGCGCGGCCACCGGATGATCGCTTGCGTCGCTGATTTCCAGGAACGGTGGGATTGGCCGGCCATCTTTTGAGGCAACCAGCACCGGAACGCCTGCCGGCTGCGTCAGATCGATTCCATCTCCGACGCCGCGATCTGTCCGTCGGCGGGCCCGCCCCGGCCATAGGCGACCACGGTATAGAGCGTTTCGAACAACCGCTCACCGGACTGGATTTCCTGGTCAAGTTCGTCGAATTCGCGTTTCTTCTCTCCGAACCGGGGCGTGAACTTCGACCACTGGCTACTCTCGGCGTGTTCGTTCTTGCCTCGCTTGCCGACGACAAACGAGGACGTCTTCTGCACGTTCATCGCCTGCATGGTGAACGAGGTCAGAACCGGGCCGACGGGCCGGTCCATCAACCGAACGGCATCGCCGTTGAGAGACAAGCCAAGCCCGAAGGCCCATTCCGGCGGATAGGCGGTGATCGAGGACACCGTGGCCGATAGGTCGG
>NZ_WPZY01000138.1 GCF_013031405.1 Ruegeria sp. HKCCD8929
ATGGCAAAGGAAAAGTTTGAGCGTACGAAACCGCACGTGAACATTGGCACGGTTGGCCACGTTGACCACGGCAAGACGACGCTGACGGCGGCGATCACCAAGTATTTCGGCGACTTCAAGGCGTATGACCAGATCGATGGCGCGCCGGAAGAGAAGGCGCGCGGGATCACCATCTCGACCGCCCACGTGGAATACGAGACCGACGCGCGCCACTACGCCCATGTCGACTGCCCCGGCCACGCCGACTACGTCAAGAACATGATCACCGGTGCCGCCCAGATGGACGGCGCGATCCTGGTTGTGAACGCCGCCGACGGCCCGATGCCGCAGACGCGCGAGCACATCCTGCTGGCCCGTCAGGTCGGCGTGCCCGCGCTGGTCGTGTTCATGAACAAGGTGGACCAGGTCGACGACGAAGAGCTGCTGGAACTGGTGGAAATGGAAGTCCGCGAGCTGCTGAGCTCGTATGAGTTCCCCGGCGACGACATTCCGATCATCGCCGGTTCGGCGCTGGCCGCGATGGAAGGCCGCGATGCCGAGATCGGCGAGGACAAGATCCGCGAACTGATGGCGGCCGTGGACGAATACATCCCGACGCCCGAGCGTGCCGTGGACCAGCCGTTCCTGATGCCGATCGAAGACGTGTTCTCGATCTCGGGCCGTGGCACCGTTGTGACCGGCCGGGTCGAGCGTGGCGTGATCAATGTCGGCGACGAGATCGAGATCGTCGGCATCAAGGACACCTCGAAAACCACCTGCACCGGTGTCGAGATGTTCCGCAAGCTGCTGGACCGGGGTGAGGCCGGCGACAACATCGGCGCGCTGCTGCGCGGTGTCGACCGTGACGCGGTCGAGCGCGGCCAGGTGCTGTGCAAGCCGGGCTCGGTGACCCCGCACACCAAGTTCGAAGCCGAAGCCTATATCCTGACCAAGGAAGAGGGCGGCCGCCACACCCCGTTCTTCGCCAACTACCGTCCGCAGTTCTACTTCCGGACCACCGACGTGACCGGCACGGTGACGCTGGCGGCGGGCACCGAGATGGTGATGCCGGGCGACAACGTGGGCTTCACGGTTGAGCTGATCGCCCCGATCGCGATGGAAGACGGCCTGCGCTTCGCCATCCGCGAAGGCGGCCGCACGGTTGGCGCCGGCGTGGTGTCGAAAATCATCGAATAACCGGCAGGCCGGGCTTCAGCCCGGCACACCGCCGAACAAACCAAACCAAAAAAAGGCCGCTCAACAAGAGCGGCCTTTTTCTTTGCA
>NZ_WPZY01000016.1 GCF_013031405.1 Ruegeria sp. HKCCD8929
CACACTGACAACCATTTGGGAATCCCCCGATTCAAGTTTTCGGCGGGATGCTTTAGGCAAAACTACTACAGCGTCAGTTACAAATTCGAATATCAGGGGAGCGAGATCAAAGCTGACGATATCCGCGTGTCTGTTCCGGTGGGACGAAAACTTGCAGCTCAACGCAAGCAACAACGCAACACGCCGATCGACATCTACTACTTGCCGTCTCGACCTGAACTTACCCTTCCATCCATTGCTGTCGATACCTTCGATTTCGTGAACCTGAAGCTGATATTGGCCCTCGGCATGATCCTCGCACCCTTTGGGGAATGGGTGTTTTCCAGAAAATCCTGAAAGGAGTCTTCTGCCGAAAAGAAGCTGTCAGTAGATGAGGCTGTGACCCAGCCCCCTCTGATCTGGGCCGTTCTCCGTTGACGCTGCGGGCCATAGTAGTTGCGCAACGTGCTCGCCCACAGCGCCACGCCGATCGTTCCGGGTGTATGAGCATCGGCTCTTGCCTTGGCTTCGTAGTGTACGGCAGTGGCTTGTCATCTGGTTCTCAGCCTGTCCCGAGACACAGCACAAGAGAGGGTTCACTTGATCGCGCAAACCTCGGCTGCTTAGAATGAGAGACCAAAACCGCAGATGCTCCATATGCCTGTTCCGGAGCGGCAATCGGCACGCGCGGATGTTCGGAAAGGGTGAGCGTCATGTATCGATTGCGTCTGTATTCTGTCCGCCAAGCGCGTGCGTTTGAATGGATCTACAAGCGTGTCGAAGCTGTCATGGTTGCCCTGGATCCGGTGTTCCGGCGGCTCGGCTACAACCGGGTCGAACGACCGGTTGCCTTTGTCGAAAAGTGCGTCAAGACGCTGCTCTTTGATTGCAGGATGTGCGGCCAGTGTGTTCTGTCTTCGACTGGAATGTCCTGTCCGATGAATTGCCCCAAACAGCTGCGCAATGGCCCCTGCGGCGGCGTCAGGCCGGGCGGGTTTTGCGAGGTGAAGCCTGATATGAAATGCGTATGGGCTCTTGCCTGGGACGGAGCCAGCCGGATGCGCGAGGGCGCCGACAGGATCAATGAAGTGCTGCCCCCGGTCGAGCACGGGTTGACTGGGTCTTCGTCCTGGTTGCGGGTCAGCCGCGAAATCGCCGCCGCTCGTCGCACTGCCAAGGACGCCGCGAGACAGACCCTGGCAGAGGCGTTTTCCGGCGCGCGTGCCGCAGAACCGGCCGCGGCCCCCCTTGCGGAAGAGCCTGAAAAGGCCGTCAAACGGAATTCAGGCGTATGAGTGCCGCCGACGCCGGCAGCGACGCCGCCCTCGGGTATGTGCCCGTTCCCGACGGCTTCGTATCGCACAGCAGGCTGGAGCGGGTCCTGAAATCCGGACGATTTGCGGTCACTGCCGAGCTGAACCCCCCGGACAGCGCCGATCCCGAAGATGTGTATCAGGCCGCGCAGCCGCTTGGAGAAGTCGCCGATGCCATCAATGCAACCGATGCGTCGGGTGCCAATTGCCATATGTCGTCGATCGGTATCTGCGCGCTTTTGACCCGTGCCGGATATTCTCCGGTGTATCAGATTTCCTGTCGCGACCGGAACAGGATCGCAATTCAGGGGGATGTGCTCGGGGCGGCGGCGCTCGGTGTCAGCAACGTCCTGTGCCTTACCGGCGACGGGGTCGGTGTGGGAGATCAGCCGGGGGCAAAGCCGGTTTTCGATTTCGACTCGCTCACACTTCTTCGCACCATTCGCACGATGCGGGACCAGGGCAAATTCCTGTCGGGGCGAAAGATCGCGCGGCCTCCGCAATTGTTTCTGGGGGCCGCCGAAAACCCCTGCATCCCGCCATACGAATGGCGTCCCGACAGGCTGGCGAAAAAGATCAGAGCCGGCGCAGAGTTCATCCAGACAAATTACATCTTCGACATTCCGCTGTTCGAGAATTTCATGGCCCGGGCGCGCGACCTGGGTCTGGACGGGCGCGCTTACATCATAGCTGGCGTTGGACCACTTGCATCCCCGCGCGCAGCACGCTGGATGCGCAGCAACGTCCCCGGCATTCACATCCCGGACCCCATCATCCACCGAATGGAACAGGCGGAAAACCCGTCAGATGAGGGCAAGAAAATTTGCATCGAGCTCATTCAGCAAATCCGCGAGATTGCGGGCGTGTCGGGTGTCCACGTCATGGCATATCGGCGGGAACACCTTGTTTCGGATATTATCCTGGAATCGGGCGTGTTGCGCGGGCGCGGTCAAATCCGCACTGGCAAATAGCAAGGTGGCCGTCCCATAATTTGCGCGACGTAAGTGTGGCGACGATCACCTCTCACGCCGCACTCGATATCGCAGGCGAAGCACGCGATCAAACAATGTCCCTGTAGCGGTTCGTGGGTCGTGATTGGAGCAGTTCCAGGGTCGTTTTCTTGCGGCTGCCTTGAGCTATCTACGGCAGGTTAAGTTGACCAAATGAAGGTTTGGAAATTTGCGAGCTGCACGATTTGCCAGTCCGGTGAAGCTGCGCTGAGGCTATCTTGGCTCTTTCGGCCGCATCCGTTCCAGTTCGGGAGTGATGGGGATGAATTCCTCGGTATCGCCGGGCGGCAACGTGAACATGCCGTTTTCCCAATCCGCCGACTTCCACGCCTCTTTTGCCGTCTCGATCCGGTCTTTTGATGATGAGACGAAATTCCACCAGATATAGCGATGTTCGTTCAGCGTCGCTCCGCCAAGTGCCATCAGCCGGGCGCCTTGCGTGCCAGCCGTGACGGAGATGCGGTCGCCAGGGCGAAACACCATCATCCGGCCAGCCTCGAACGTGTTGCCGGCGACGTCGATTGACCCCTCGGTGACATAAATGCCGCGATCCTCATGATCGTCGGGCAGCGGGAAAGCCGCGCCAGGGGCAAGCGTCACGTCCAGATAGAAGGTCTCGGAGGGCATTGTCACCGGGCTTTGCTGCCCATAGGCGGTGCCGAGGATCAGCCTTGCCTGTGTTCCATCATCCTCAATGAAGGGAAGCACGCCTTGTTTGTGATGTTCGAAGTCGGGGGCCATCTCCTCCTGATCCTCGGGCAGGGCAATCCAGGTCTGAATGCCAAACAGGCGGTGACGGGATGCGCGTGTTTCGGCGCTGGTCCGTTCGGAATGGGTAACGCCGCGCCCGGCGATCATCCAGTTCACTTCGCCGGGATAGATCATCTGGTGCGTGCCCAGACTGTCGCGGTGCTCAAACTCGCCCTTATACAGGTAGGTGACCGTGCCCAGCCCAATATGAGGGTGCGGCCGCACGTCGATGCCGCCATCGGTGATGAATTCAGCCGGACCCATCTGATCAAAGAAAATGAACGGGCCGACCATCTGCCGTTTGGGCGAGGGCAGGGCGCGGCGCACCTCGAACCCGCCCAGATCGCGCGCGCGGGGAATGATCAGGGTTTCGAGCGGGTCGCAGCCAGTCTGAGGGCATTCCGGCGTGTGGGTCGGGTTCCAGCTCATCGGCTTTTCCTTTCGCGTCTCAGGAATTCAGGTCGGTCGAGATTATCCGGTGCACGATAGTGGCGAAGCATTGCTTAGCTGCCGTGGGTCCAGCACTTTCAGGTTGGCAGCGTCAGGCGCCTCCCTCCCACCATATTTGGATTTCAGTTCTTATAAAGTGCCCCGGCCAGGGCCGAGCTTGCGGCACACCGCCGCTGTTGGCATCTCGGCTTCGTGTTCCTTGATCAACCCAATGGTCGGGCTTCCCATTCATCTGCACCTTCGAGGTGGAGCAGGCTCCATATAGTTGTGGGGGAGGGACGTCGTGAGCGCTGATTACCTTAAGGGCCGCCAAAATATGGCACCGTGTATTCCCGAACTGCAGAGCGGCTTGAGGTGCCCTACAACCCGGGCACGGTGAACTCGATCCGCCGGTTCTTCCAGCGACCTTTGCGCGTGTTGTTATCTGCAATCGGTCGTGCCTCGCCATATCCTTTGACTCTCAATCTCTCCGACGGGATGCCTCGGACTGCCAAGTATGTGACAACCGCCGCCGCTCTCCGATCTGAAAGTTCCAGGTTGAATTCATCCGAACCGCGGTTGTCGGTGTGCCCTTCGACCAGCACATCCAACCCATCGCATTGATGGATCGTGTCGGCGATTGCATCCAGCAACGGGAAGGATTTGCTCTCAAGCTCTGCCGATCCGGAGGTGAAATAGACCTGATCCGTTCCTGCTATTGTGGCGATCCTCTTTGCGCACGCCTCCAGCGAAATCTCACCGGCGCTTCCAGCCGGTCGAGCCGTTTCCGCACTGAACAGAAGTTCAAACTCGATATCTGTGCGGGGCACAATCTTGAGGCCTGTCGAACCTTCCAGCTTCTCCAGTCCTGCAAGCAAATTGAAATCTGACAGATCGAGCTGAATTGGTTCGACGGTCGAAACGGAAACGATGTCATCCGCGAGAAGCGTAACATCAAGTTCGGTGTCTATCCGGCCTTTACGATCGTTTAGTTCCAAGATGACCGGCAAGGTGATTGCCACGCTGCGCCGCTCTTTAAGCCTGGTAAGAGCAACCGGGTCGATTTGAGCTGTGATCTGTGCCGATGGTCGGCGAAAGCTCTCAAACAATAAAAACCGCAGGCGGGCGTCCCACAAGTCATCACCGGTTGCAACGCTGTCCAGCGAGACAGAAAGCGTCGCCGAGCCATCTTTCGCGATCATCCCGTCAATGGCTTGGAACGAGCCTACCTCTGTGGCACCTCCCAGAACGCTGGTGGCAAAGGTCAGGGAGTAAGCCCCTTCGTGCAACGTCCAGGACTCCTTGAACGAGGACGCCAGCACTGGGTTGGCTCCAAACGCAAGACATGCGGCAAGCAAGGTTGAGCACTTGGTCATAACATTTTCCCACAAGGCGTGAATAAACACCGCTGTTGAACCGTTGTATTGCAAGAGGGTGTTTTCCCAGTGTTGCTGTTTGAATGTGAAACACGCCTAGGCAGGAATTTATTCAGATTAGTGTTAGGAGAGGCGGGATGAATTCCATGATGGCGAAGATAAGAACTCTCCTGACCGTTGTCGCAACACTTTGGGCGGGTAGCTCGCTGGCGCAGGAGCTTCCAGCGCGCATCGCTCTGGTCGTCGGTAATGCGGCCTATGAGAACGTTACGGCGTTGGACAACCCCGTTAATGATGCCCGGCTGATCGGTGATGTGCTTGAAACAGCGGGCTTTAAAGTGTCCTTCCTGATCGACGCAACGCAGGCGGAACTGAACACGGCCATCGTGAAATTCGGGCGCGATCTGCGCGAGCTCGGACCCGACACCGTAGGTCTCTTCTATTACGCCGGTCACGGGGTGCAATCTCTGGGCAAGAACTATCTTTTGCCGGTCGACGCCACACTGAGTGATGCGGCTGAGCTGGACTTGGTGGGTATCGAGGCTGACGTGATACTGCGCCAGATGGGATCGGCCCAAAACGAGACCAATATCGTGATCCTTGACGCTTGCCGGAACAATCCGTTTGCGGCCTTGGAGGGTCTGGAACAGGATGGGCTTGCCGAAATGAAAGCCTCGCCCGGAACATTTCTGTCCTATTCCACGGGTCCCGGGGACGTGGCGCTTGACGGGCTCGGACGGCATAGTCCCTTTAGCAAAGCGCTGGCACAGGCGATGCAGGTGCCGGGTGTGCCAATTGAACAAACCTTCAAGTCCGTACGAATTGACGTGGTCGATGAAACTCGCGGCATACAGACGCCGTGGGATACGTCGCTTCTGACCACCGATTTTGTTTTCTTTGAAGACCCAGCGCTTGTCCTGGTGATGGAAGAAGAAAGCGAAGAGTGGCAACTGGTCAATGGGAGCAGCGATCTGATCGCGCTCTCTCGCTTTTTGCGGGCACACCCAAAAGGGCGTTTTGCGCTGGAAGCGCGGGAACAGTTGCGGGCAAACTTGGACAAGGCGGCGCAGCGGGTGAACGAAACAGCCACCCCTGTTTTGCGTAAGGTTGGTGAAGCATCCGAAGTGTCCGATCAGCTGCTTTTCGAGGCAGCGCTGGCGTCCGGTCACCTGGCGGATTACGAGGCCTATCTACAGGCTTTCCCTGAAGGAACTTACGCAGAGTTGGCGCGTCTGGAAGTTGCTGCTCGCGAGACAAATTAGGTTGGTGCGAAGCACAAACGGATTGGCTGTACGCTCGCCCTTGGCAAGGACGCCTCTGGCAGCTTGGCGATCAATCCTTGTCGGTGACCTTAAACCATACGGGAAGGTCTGCTTTACGCCAGCGTGGTACTCGAACGCCCGGTTTGTGTAAGTGGAGCTCCGAGTTATTGGGTCAGATTGAAGTCCGATCTGTTCCGAATTTCGAATGAGTTTGTCCCGAGCCGTCCCATATCCATCTTTGGATGGATTGCGAGGGAAGCCGGTCGTTCGTAAGCTACCGCTAGATCCGCGACGCCGCGATGAGGGCCACTCGGGACAGGAGGTTCAATCGCACCAGAATTGCATGCACATGGTCCTTCACTGTCGCGATAGAAATCCCAAGCTGGGATGCAATCTGACGGTTGGAGAGGCCATCAATGACGAGTAAAGCCACCTGCGTTTGGCGCGCAGTCAATGGCGCTAAGATATCGGCAGCCGCCGTCTTTTCCACCGAGACGACCGGTACGCCGACCACACCGCTCGCGGCCACGTCCAATCGCACCCGCACACCCGGCTGTGCAATCTCAATTAATGGCCCCAAAACGTCGGCAGGCATTGCGCAGGGCGTCTTGTCGATCGCAGTCACCGCCCGCTTCAGCGCACCCAGCGTTTTCTGGTCCAGTTCCAACTTAAGGACACTCCCATGAACAGCATGCCTTTAGAGATCATCAACTTCTTCCTTGCAATGCAAGCCGGACCGCACGGGATTGACAGGCTCGCCGCTTTCTTCGCGCCCGATGCCAGTTATTCTGAACCCTTCTCAGGACAAACCGACCCTCATCAGGGTCGCGACGCCATCGTTGCTGCGTTCACCGCGAGCCGGAGTGACGAATTTGATGATGCGGTGATCCAACTGGGCGCGGTCGAGATTGATGGAGAGACCATCACCGTTAAATGGAACTGTATCTCGCAAGCCATTCCTGGGGGCCAGGGAAGCGGCACGAACGTCTTCACTCTGAAAGACGGGCTGATCACCAAGCTGGTCACCACCCTTGATATGGGAGAGCCGCCATGAGCAGCGCCGACGTTGATGCTTGGTTTGCATCCTATGACAACCCGATGAAACCCGTCGTTGCAGAAATGCGAAAGATAATCATGAACGCAGATTCTCGGATTGGCGAGTGCATCAAATGGCAGGCGCCAACCTTCACTTACAAGGGCAATATGGCCAGTTTCTTTCCAAAGTCCAAGAAACACGCGTCGCTAATGTTCCACAAGGGCGCAACCATCGAGGGGGATTTCCCGAACCTGGAAGGTGACGGAAAAGAAGCACGCAGCTTCAAGGTAAAAGGGCTGGACGATCTCGCAACCAAATCTACCGAACTCCAAGCTATTTGCGTTGCCTGGTGCGACCAACAGGACGAGCGCTGAAGAGGGCGCCGTCGCATTTTCCCCCTAGGTCTGAGTTAACACGTAACGCGCATGTTTTCTCGGACTTCGACGGGGGCGTCCTGTGACAACTTCAGTCCAGGCGCGCACCCTACAAAGGAACGATCCTGCGTGCGGGTTTCTTCAATCTCGGTTAGGGTTTGTCATATTGCGATTTATAAGAAATTCTGGCGGAATGTGGCGTTTCATTGATCGTGAAGCTGTTAACCGTTGGATCGTCAAATACGCGCAACCGGGTTACAGATACGGCTCGTTGGGTCAGAAGACTTAGGGAAGAACCTTGCAGGTTGTCGACACCAGACTGATCTCACCGAGGGCTGCGATCCAACCGGAGGAGTCCAGAACGAACCGCTCTCCAAAGTGCGAGGGCAGGTCAAACGCAAAAGACTTCTGGCTCATGAAACAGGGCGGAGCAAGCAATGCCGAAACCACTTGACGGGATCCGAGTTCTCGACCTGACAAACGTTCTGGCGGGGCCCTTTTGCTGCCATCACTTGGCGCATCTGGGGGCCGAAGTGGTCAAGGTCGAGGCTGTGGGCCGGGGCGATCTGGCGCGTCAGCTTGGGGCCGATCCCGATCTGAACGCCAAGGGAATGGGGGTGTCCTTCCTCGCTCAGAATGCGGGAAAGAAATCTACGACCGTCAACCTCAAGCATCCGAAGGGCAAGGCACTGTTCCTCAAGCTTGTCGAAACGGCCGATGTCGTGGTCGAAAACTTCCGCCCCGGCGTGATGGATCGTCTTGGCGTAGGGTATGAAGTCCTGAAGGGCCTGAATCCGCAACTGGTCTATTGTGCGATTTCAGGGTTTGGGCAAGACGGGCCGTGGGTTCACCGTCCGGCCTATGATCAGATCATACAAGGCGCGTCCGGTATAATGTCGATTACCGGCGACGGTGAAAGCGCCCCGTTGCGCGTCGGATATCCGTTGGCCGATACGGTCGGTGGTGTCACGGCGGCCTTCGCCATTGCGGCCGCTCTGAACGGAAAACCACGCGGCAGTATTATTGACGTGTCCATGCTGGAATCCGTTCTGGCTACCATGGGGTGGGTTGTGTCGAACTACCTGATTGCCGGGGTAGAGCCCACCGCGCAAGGAAATGAAAACCCGACCTCTGCTCCGTCCGGCGCGTTCGAGGCGCTCGGCGGCTTGATCAACATCGCGGCCAACAAAGATGAGCAATGGGTTCTTCTGACCGACCATCTGGGGCTGGCTGCGTTGCGGGACAGACCAGAATACGCCACCCGCGAAGACCGCAAGCGCAATCGTCTGGCCCTAAAGGCAGAGCTTGAGGACGTCCTGAAAACGCGCCCCGCGCGAGATTGGGCGAAGGAATTGAACCGTATCGGCGTGCCGTCTGGCGCGGTACTGACGGTGCCGGAGGTGCTGGAAATGCCCCAAGTTGCGGAGCGCGGGTTTCTGAACAGCTATTCGGACGTCCCCGGTGTTGGCCGAGATATCTGGGTCGCAACGACTGGGATTAAACTGGATGGCGCATCGCCAACCGTCGACACACCGCCACCTGTCCTTGGCGAGCACAATGACATGATTTGGACCGAACTGGGGCTGTCCTTGGAAGAACTGGACGAACTCAAAAAGGATGGTGTGATATGAGTGGAGTACACAGCGTCGTATCGCATTGGCACATTGCGGTGCCGTCGGGAGGAGGCATACACGCCTTCAGTAAAGTGGGGTGTGTCGAGGACCAACACTCAAATGCCCAGCCAGCCTGAGTTAATCATTGTTTGCGCTAACATATTCGGTATAAGTGCACTGACGTACCAAAACGCCCGTTGACCGACTTTGCGGAAAGGATGCCGCCATGATCCTGTGTTGCGGTGAAGCACTGATCGACATGATCCCCGAAGAAACCCTTTCTGGTGTTCAGGGGTTCGTTCCTCATTCCGGAGGCGCGGTCTTCAACACCGCAATTGCGCTGGGGCGGCTCGGCGCCTCTGCCGGTATGCTGACCGGTCTATCCACGGACATGTTCGGAGCGCAGCTAGCCAACGCCCTGAAAGACAGCCATGTCGATGCTTCGCATGTCATTTTCTCGGATCGCCCCACGACACTTGCATTCGTACAGCTTAAAGATGGGCATGCGAGTTACACCTTCGTTGACGAAAACTCTGCTGGTCGAATGCTGACCCCTCAAGACATGCCCCAGCAACTTCCGGATGCGACGGTCCTCTACTTCGGCGGAATTAGTCTGGCGGTTGAGCCGGGCGCGGACGCATACGCCGCGTTGCTGGACCGTCACGGTGCCGAGTGCGCTGTAATGCTGGACCCGAACATTCGCCCCGGCTTCATCAAGGATCAGTCCCGCTTCCGTAAAAGGCTGAACCACATGATCGCACAGGCAGATATCGTAAAGGTCTCGGACGAGGATCTGGACTGGATTGTGCCGGGTTCGCAAGGCTTGAACGAAAAGGCCTCACAAGTGCTGGGTTCCGGGCCGGTGGTTGTCATCGTGACACGCGGCGGGGACGGCGCAAGCGGGTATCTGTCCGATGGGACCGAAGTATCGGTGCCGGTCAAAAGGGTGCAGGTTGTGGACACAGTCGGAGCGGGCGACACGTTCAATGCCGGTGTTCTGGCAGAGCTCCAGCGATCCGGCAGCTTGACCAAAGCGGGTCTGCGCAATCTGCCCGCCGACACCCTCAGATCCGCGCTCTCCTTCGGTACCGAGGTGGCGGCCATCACCGTTTCACGCGCGGGTGCAAACCCACCTTGGGCACACGAACTCTGACTACCTTGCAGACCTCTGAGCATCACCGGATGCTTCGAAACCAGCCGCTGACAAGCGCGATGGCTTAGTTCTCAAATGGGTTGTCCAAAGTCACCCGAAACCGGTGTGTTCAATTGAAGGCGGATGGCGCCATCCTGGATTTGTGGCCTCCATCGGGTTGAGAATTTTGCGAGTTCATTAATTGCTTGGTCCGAGCCGAACACAACGCAAGCCATGGCGCCACGACTGCAAGACGTTGTCAGGTCATGACGTCCGGCGCCTGCCGATCACAAATCTCGGGAAGCCTGGTTATGTGCGCCATTGCTTCGGCGATGCCCTGCAAGGCAGTTTGCGTTTCCATGTCCAAATCGCCGTCCTTGGGGATGAAGCGCTCAAGGTAAACACGGATCGTCGCATTATCGGTCCCGGTTCCCGACAGACGTACCACGCCGCGACTTCCGTCTTCGAACTGCACCCGGATCCCCTGGTTTTCGCTGACCGACCCATCCACCGGATCGTGGTATGAGAATTGGTCGGCCGATGCGACGACATAGACCCCTGCGGCAGCACCGGGAAGATCGGGCAGCCGTTCAATCAGTTCCGCCATCATCTGCGCTGCCTTTGCGCTGTCCACGGCTTCGTAGTCGTGCCGCGAGTAATAATTTCGTCCATATGTGCGCCAGTGATCCTGCATGATCTCATGAACCGAGGTTTTCCGCACGGCAAGAATGTTAAGCCACAACAAAACCGCCCAGAGACCATCCTTTTCACGAACATGATCCGAGCCGGTACCGGCGCTTTCCTCACCACACAGCGTTATGCGCCCCACGTCGAGCAGGTTGCCGAAAAACTTCCAGCCGGTTGGAGTTTCAAAGCACTCGATGCTCAGCGCATCGGCCACACGATCCACGGCTGTGCTTGTGGGCATGGATCGCGCCACCCCGGCGAGACCGTTATCATACCCCGGAGCGAGATGGGCATTGGCCGCAAGGACCGCGAGGCTATCGGACGGTGTTACGTATATGCTCCGCCCGAGGATCATGTTGCGGTCGCCGTCGCCATCCGAGGCGGCGGCAAAGTCCGGGGCGGCGGACGACATCACCAAATCCACCAGCGGCTTTGCCCATATCGGGTTCGGGTCGGGGTGCCCTTTACCGAAATCGACCGATGGCACCGCATTGATCACCGATCCTTCGGGGGCTCCCAGCTCATCCTCAAGGATCGCTTTCGCGTAGGGGCCAGTTACCGCGTGCATGGCATCGAAGCGAAGTGTGAAACCCTCGGAAATAAGCGTCCTGATCCGGTCGAAATCAAAGAGCTGCCGCATCAATGCGGCGTAATCCGCCACCGGATCAACAATCTCAACGACCATGCCGTTCAGTTGTGAGACGCCGATTTGCGCCAGGTCGATGTCATCGGTGTCGAGCGTCTGGTATTCGGCAATGCGTTGGGTTTCGGCATACAGCTTTTCCGTCAGACCTTCCGGCGCGGGACCGCCATTGGCGGTGTTGTACTTCAGGCCGAAATCGGCATCCAATCCTCCGGGATTGTGACTTGCCGACAGGATGAGCCCGCCATCGGCGCCACGCTGACGAATGAGGTTCGAGGCAGCAGGTGTCGACAACAGCCCATCCTGGCCGACAATGACACGGGACGCGCCGTTGGCGGCGGCCATGCGAAGGATGGTCTGGATCGCCTCTGCATTGAAGAAACGCCCGTCCCCTCCCACAACGAAGGTCTTGCCGGACGCCCCGACGATCGCGTTGAAGATAGATTGCACGAAGGCTTCCAGATAACCGGGTTCCATAAAGACCCGTGTCTTCTTTCGCAGTCCAGAGGTTCCCGGCTTTTGTCCCGGGAAAGGCGTGCACGAGTGAGTCACGTTAGGCATGTGTCTGGTTCCCTGTTGATATCAACCGCAGGAGTTCCCCGGGTTGGCGCCATAAGCGCGCCTGTTTCAGCAATAGCAGGTGAAGTGGCGAAGTCTTCGACGGCAACCGGCAGCCGTCGCCGCCAGTTTGGATGTTCGTTGATGGTGCCCGGCAGGTTCTGCGAGTCCTCGCAGCCAAAAACGTCGTCCAACTGCACTGTCGCCAGAGCCGCAGGACTCTGGGCGAGGCCAGTGTGGATTGCTTTGCGAATATCGCCCTGGGTCGCGCTGGGCGGCACGTTACAATGTTGCCGCAGACTGTTGCGCTGCTGTGCGCGGCTCCCATGGTTCGCTTCGGCCTGTTCCGCCGTCAGCCAGCCAAGCTTGCGCCACCATTCGATGTCGCGCCCGCGCCAAAAACCATGGATCGTGGGTGTGTCGTGGGTGCCGAAACAAGTCATGCTGAACGGCCGCATGTGCTGGGCAGGTGGCAATCCGTCGCCTTCCGTTTCGTACTGCCACACTGCGTAGCTATAGAGGCCCGAGTTGTTCAGCCGCTCGCGGAAGCCCGGCGGCACAAGGCCCAGATCCTCACCCACGACCAGGCAACGGTTGCGCCAGGCCTCGATGGCTACCACGGCAAGAAGCGAGTCGAATGGCTGTTTGACATAGCCACCGGGGCTGCCGTCATCCGGCACCCAGAAGCTGCGCATAAGGCCGAGCACATGGTCGATCCTGACAATGCCCGCCCTTGCCATCAGCTTGCTCAGCAGCGATCGGATCGGCTCATACCGGTTTTGGCTGAGCTTGTTGGGCGCGTAAGCGGCGAGGGTCCAGGATTGTCCGCCCGGGCTCAAGTGGTCGGGCGGGGCGCCGATCGAAACACCATGCGCAACGATGTCCTGGTGCATCCAGACTTCTGCGCCGCCCGGTCGCGCACCCACCGCGAGATCGAGATATAGCCCGAGTGCCATGCCGCCCTCGCGCGCGGCCTTCTGTGCGCTCTCGATTTGCGTTTTCGCCTGCCATTGCAGCCATTTGTGAAACATACCCCGGGGACCGGCCTTGGGGCCGCTGGGATTCCTGAGATGCGCGGGCCAATCCCGGAAGTCACTGCCGTGGCGTTCGCTGGTGGTTTCGAAGCTGGCAAACTGAGTAAGCTCAGCCCCCTCCCTTTCGCAGAAAGACCGAAAAGCGCTCGTTGATATTGGCGCCGCACCTCGCTCGAACCGTTCATACTCTGCTTCAAGCGCCATGCGATGACGCGCACGAAAGCCTACGTAGTCGACCAGTGTGTCCACGGGGGTAGGGCCAAGCCCGCCTTCGGCAGCGATGTGGTCGATATTGAGGAAGCCGCGATGGCTCGGTGAGTAGGGGCTGATCGTGTCATTTGCTGCCCAACCAAGGGCGTGGATCGGGTTGATGCCAAAAAACAGCGCGCCGGATTGACCCAGCACTCCCATGGCAGACGCGAGATCGGAGTAATTCCCCAGCCCGCCATTCGAGGCCGAGCGCAGCGCATAGAGTGCACCCGACACCCCCCAACCTGTTCGGGTTCCGGTAAGTGCGGCGATGTCCGGAGTCGCTTCGGGACGGCTTAAGATGAACACTTCCTCGGACCAATCGGCGCTTTCGACCACCAACGTGAAATATCCGACCGGCAGCGCTTGCAGGGTGATCTCGGTTTCGCCTCGGCCTGCCTGCACCTCGTTGCCCTCAGCGTCGAGGACATGCCATTCGCAGGCAGAAGGTGCCGCTATTTCTACTGATGCGCCAGCCAGTGCCACATGTTCGTGCGGCAAATGCCTTGCCGACACGGCGGCCCTATGCGCGCGCAGCGCATCTGAGACTGCGGCGTCGGAGTGGGCTTCGATACCCAGTGCGCTCAGCAACGCCCGAAGCGTCGGCGGTTCACAGACCTGACGATGTCCGCACCAGCCGTCATACTCCATTTGTATGCCCCATTCCTGCGCGAGGAGCCTGAGTTTATCGTCGGAATTCATCTTCATAACGAGCGCTAGTTGAGAACAAAGGCCGCGACCGAATTGGCCGCAATCTTGGTAATTGGCGTTGGGACCGGGCGGGGTCGCTGCAGGTCGGACGACGTATCGATCTCCTGCCGCCACTCCTTGTCTCCCGCCGCCGGAAGTTTGAGGTCCAGAGCCTGAGACTCCCGGTTGAACGCCAAAACGACCACATCCGACAAAGCGTCACCCGCAACGCTCTCGGCGCAGCCGCGCAGGATGAGGCACAGGCTGGACAAGCCCGGATCGCGCCAGTTCAGCGCCGATCCGTCCATCGCACGCCACTCGACGTCCGGTTTTCCGTCAGCTCGCTCGGCCCCGTGCAAAAAGCGGTTCTGCCGTAGTACAGGATGGTTGGCCCGGAATCGTGACAGTGCCGCGGTAAAGTCGACCAGTTCCTCGTCCATCGCATCCCAGTCAATCCAGCTGGTCGGGTTGTCCTGGCAATAGGCATTGTTGTTTCCGTTTTGCGAATTGCCACCTTCGTCACCGGCAAGCAGCATGGGCGTGCCCTGCGAAAGCAGGACGGTGGCAATCATGTTCCGTGACCGCTGGCGCCGGGCAGCGATGATCTGAGGATCTTCGCTTTCGCCCTCGACGCCGAAATTGTCGCTGTAGTTGCTGTGGTGACCATCCCGATTGTCTTCGCCGTTGGCGATGTTGTGCCGGTGCAGATACCGTGTCGTGTCTGCAAGTGTGAAACCGTCATGCGACGCCGCAAAATTGATCGATGACCATGCTTGCCGTCCCCTGGTGTCGAACAGATCCGCCGACCCCAGCAGGGCCGAGCCCATATCCTGTGCCGAATGCCCGTCGCCGCGCCAGAACTTGCGCACGGTGTCGCGAAAACGGTCGTTCCATTCGACAAATTCCGGCGGAAAGCGTCCCAATTGATAACCGCCCGGTCCGATATCCCAGGGCTCGGCGATCAGTTTGACACCCGCCAGCACCGGGTCCTGACGCAGTGCGTCAAGAAAGCCACCGTGCGCCTCGAAACCGTGCACTTCGCGCGCCAGCGATGTCGCGAGGTCGAAACGGAACCCATCAACGCCCATCGCCTGCACCCAGAAGCGAAGACTGTCCATTACCAGACGCAGCACGAAAGGATGGCTGACCTTCAGCGTGTTTCCCGTACCGGTATCATTCACATAATAGCGGGGCTGACCGTCGAGCAGCAGGTAGTAGGATGCGTTGTCGATGCCCCGGAAACTCAGGGTCGGACCCAGATGATCGCCTTCGGCGGTGTGGTTGTAGACAACGTCCAAAATGACTTCGATACCCGCTTCGTGGAACCGGTCGACCATTGCCCGAAACCCAAACACGCCGGATGGACCAAAGTACCGGGGGTCTGGCGCAAAGAACCCGATAGTGTTGTAGCCCCAGTAGTTTTTCAGCGAACGCGCGTGCAGGGCGCCTTCGGACGTGAATGCGTGGACCGGCAATATTTCCACCGCCGTGGCGCCGAGGCGGTTCAAATGGTCGAGAATGGGTTGCGACGCCAGTCCTTCGAATGTTCCGCGCACATGTTCGGGAATGTCCGGGTGTTGTTTGGTCAGGCCTTTGGCATGAGCCTCGTAGATGAATGCGCCATCCCAGCCCCGGCCGAGCGTAACGGCATCCGGCACAAAGCTGCCCGGGTGGGAAACTACGGATTTCGGAACATAGGATGCGCTGTCAGCTTCGCTAAAGGACAGATCCCCATAGGGCGAGTCGGGCAAGTAACCCAAGACGTCGCGATGATGGGTGAAACCGCCAAAAAACTCTCGGGTGTAAGGGTCGAGCAGCAGTTTGTTGGAGTTGAACCGATGCCCCCGCTCGGGCGCAAAGGGGCCTTCGACCCGATACCCGTACAGGGTTCCAGGCTTCAGGCCTGGAACATAGCCGTGCCAGACCGCGCCGTTTCTTTCCGGCAGCGGTAGCTGTTCCAGTTCGGTTTGCCCGTCGTCGGAGAACAAGCACAGATGAACGCGTGACGCATGTTCCGAAAACAGGGCGAAATTCGTGCCCTCGCCATCGAAATGTGCGCCCAATCGCGTCGGGTTCCCCTGACTGATTATCATGTCCTTACGGCCCATATCCTTCATGAGGCCAGCTCTTTGTAGAGTTGTGCATAAGCGGAGGCAGACCGTTCCCATCCAACCGGTTGCCGCATCGCCGCACGTTGCAGTGTCTGCCAGGTCTTTTTGTCGGCAAAAGCGTCAAAGACGCGGTCAAGAGCAGCCGTGATGCCGTCGGTTGTCACCTGATCGAACACAAACCCCGTGGCACATTCCATATCGAGCGCTGCGGCATTTGCATCAATCACGGTATCGGCCAACCCTCCGGTGCGGGCGACCACGGGCAGGGTTCCGTATCGCAAGCCATAAAGCTGGGTCAGGCCACACGGTTCAAACCGCGAAGGGATCAGGATAGCGTTGCTTCCGCCCTGCAACAGATGCGCGAACTCCTCATCATAGTCGATCAGTGTGCCCACCTGACCCGGATACTCCGAGCTTCCAGCGGCAAAAGCGCTTTCGAGGTTCGCCTCGCCTGTGCCGAGCACCGCCAGCTGACCGCCGCGCTGCACGACGTGCGGAATTGCGCCCGCCAACGCGTCCAGTCCCTTTTGTTGGGTCAGGCGGCTGATCACGCAAAACAACGGTCCGGAACTGTCGCTTGCCAGACCAAGGCGGTCCGCAATCGCCGCGCGGTTCTGAGCCTTGCGGGCTAGGCTGCGCGCATTGTAGCTGCGCGCCAGTGCGGGATCGTTGGCCGGGTCCCATACGCCGGTGTCAATGCCGTTGAGTATCCCTGACAAAGCGGCGGATCGTGCCTGCAAAACACCCTCAAGCCCCATTCCGTATTCCGGTGTCAGGATCTCGCTGGAATAGGTGGGGCTGACCGTGGTGATCCGGTCGGCAAACATGAGACCGCCTTTGAGAAAACCCAGAGCACCGTGAAACTCCAGCCCCTCGGGATGATACCAGTCCCCGCGCAAGCCCAGATGTCCCATGGCACTTGGATCGAACAAGCCCTGAAAGGCAATGTTATGGATGGTCAGGATGGACTTTGGCACGGAGCAATTCGCCTGTTTCAGATAAACCGGTACCAGCGCTGCCTGCCAGTCATGCGCGTGCACGATATCGGGCCGCCAGCCGTCCGGTCCGTCCATCCCGATCCGGGCTGCCGCCTGTGCAAGCGCGCCGAAGCGCAGATGATTGTCTGGCCAATCCTCTCCGTCGGGCGCCGAATAGGGCTTGCCGGGCCGGTCAAAAAGCTGCGGAGCGTCTAGCAACAGCAAATCCACACCTTCGGCACTCACTAGGACAAGCTGCCCGTACCCGCCCGGCAGATCGTGGAACTCGGCGACTTGACGTCCATCACTGAGCAAAGGCTGCAGAGAAGGGTAGGCGGGCAGCAAGGTGCGGCATTCAATCCCGTGTCCGGCAAGAACGTTGGGCAGTGCGCCGACCACATCTGCAAGCCCACCGGTCTTGATGAAGGGGGCGCACTCCGAGGCCGCCATCAGTACTTTCATATTACATTTCCAATTGATCGATCATGGCCTGTGTGATCAGGCATATGCCGTTCTCAGTGCGTCGGAACCGTTTGGCGTCAAGTTTCGGGTCTTCTCCCACGATCAGACCGGGCGGGATCTTGACCCCGCGGTCAATGACGACATTCTTCAGGTAGGCGCGGCGCCCGACTTCGCAGTAAGGCAGTGCGACGGTGCCTTCAAGCTGTGAAAAGGAATGGGTTTTCACGCCGGTAAACAGCAGGCACTGATAGAGCGACGAGCCCGAGATGATGCAGCCTCCGGATACCATGGATGATACGGCCTGTCCGCGCCGGCCCTCTTCGTTGTGGATGAACTTCGCCGGTGGGGTCAGTTCGGAGTAGGTCCAGATCGGCCAGTCGGTAGCGTAGATATCTAGGCCTGGCTTGAAATCGGTCAGGTCGATATTCGCCCGCCAGTAGGCGTCGATGGTTCCGACGTCGCGCCAGTACGGCGTGTCCTCAAGCCCCGACATCACACAGGACCGGCTAAAGGGGTGTGCCATCGCACCGCCTTCGGCAACGATGCCCGGAATGATGTCCTTGCCAAAATCATGGCTAGATGCGTCGTTTTTTGCGTCCTTTTCCAGAAGGCTGTAAAGGTATTCCGCCTCGAAAACGTAAATCCCCATGCTGGCCAGTGCCTGATCGGGATTGCCGGGCATCGCGGGCGGGTCCTCTGGCTTTTCGACGAATTCGAGGATTTTGTCGGCCTCATCCACGGCCATCACGCCGAACCCCTTGGCCTCTTCCCGCGGCACTTCGATACAGCCGACCGTCACCTTTGCGCCGGACCGGACATGCTGTTCGATCATCAGGGAATAGTCTTGTTTGTAGATATGATCACCGGCAAGAACTAAAATGTACTTTGGCCCGTACCCGCGCAGGATGTTGATATTCTGGGTCACCGCATCGGCGGTGCCCTTGTACCAGTTATCTTCGTCGAGCTGTTGAGAGGCGGGCAAAATGTCCAGTGACTCGTTGCGTTCCGCCCGGAAAAAGCTCCAACCCCGCTGCAGGTGCCGGATCAGGCTGTGGGCCTTGTATTGCGTGGCAACACCGATCCTGCGAATGCCCGAGTTCACTGCGTTTGAGAGTGCAAAGTCGATGATCCGCGTTTTGCCTCCGAAATAGACCGCGGGTTTCGCACGGATGTCCGTCATTTCCTTCAGGCGGCTTCCGCGTCCGCCGGCCAGAACGTATGCCAAGGTTTGGTTTGCCAGTCGGCGTCGGTCTTGTTTCATCGGGGTCCTCCCAAAGACGGCTCGAAACTATTCCGGCTCAAGTTCAAAGAATACAGTGGCAAGGGGCGGCACGGTCATGACGACAGAATGGTCGCAGCCATGTGCGGCAACCGGTTCGGAGGTCAGCCCGTCCCCGTTGCCTTGATTGCCGCCGCCGTAAAACATGGAATCCGTGTTCAGACGCTCGGCCCAGAAGCCGGGCAGGGGAACGCCGATCCGATAATCCGTTCGTGTAACCGGTGTGAAATTCGAAACGACAAAAACAGGGGCGCTGCAGTCATTTCCGTAGCGAACCCATGAAAACACCGAGTCAGTGGCATTGCCGCCGTCGATCCAGCGGAACCCATCGGCGCTGTTGTCCTTCTGGTACAGCGCGGGTGTCGCCCGATAGAGTGCATTCAGGTCGCGCACCAGTTGCTGGACGCCGGCATGTGGGGCGTGTTCCAACAGGTGCCAGTCCAGGCTTTGCTCGTGGTTCCATTCCGAGGCCTGCGCAAACTCGCCGCCCATGAAAATCAGTTTCTTGCCGGGATGTCCCCACATGAACCCGAAATAGGCCCGCAGGTTGGCAAAGCGTTGCCAGTCGTCGCCGGGCATCCGGCCCAACAGCGAGCCTTTGCCGTGCACGACTTCATCGTGGCTGAGCGGCAGCACGAAGTTCTCCGAAAACGCATAGTGCAGGCCGAAGGTCATTTTGTCGTGGTGATACTTCCGATGCACCGGATCTTCGGCCATGTAGCGCAGCGTGTCGTTCATCCATCCCATGTTCCACTTGAACCCGAACCCCAATCCGCCATCCGACGTCATGCCGCAGACACCCGGAAAAGCGGTGGATTCCTCGGCAATGGTCATGGCGTCGGGATGGGCGGCATAGACGGCTTCGTTCATGCGCTGGAGAAAGCTTATCGCTTCGAGATTCTCTCGCCCGCCATGGACATTGGGCACCCACTCGCCTTCCTTGCGCGAGTAATCGCGGTACAGCATCGAGGCGACCGCATCCACCCGAAGTCCGTCGATGTGATATTCCTCCATCCAGAACTTCGCATTCGCAATCAGGTAGTTGGACACCTCGGCGCGGCCATAGTTGTAGACCAGCGTGTTCCAATCGGGATGGAACCCCTCCTTGGGATCGAGATGTTCATAAAGCGCAGAGCCGTCAAAGCGCCCAAGCCCGTGCTGGTCTGTCGGGAAATGGCCCGGCACCCAATCGATGATGAGGCCCAGATCAGCCTGATGGCAGGCATCCACCAGCGCCCGGAAATCCTCGGGTGCGCCAAACCGCGCGGTCGGCGCAAAAAGCCCGATCGGTTGATAGCCCCAGGAGCCGCCGAACGGATATTCAGATATCGGGGTCAGCTCGATATGCGTGAACCCCATGTCGCGAACATACGCCACCAGATCGGTCGCAAGCTCGCGGTAACTCAGCGGGCGGCCACCATCTTCGGTAACACGGCGCCAGCTTTCCAGATGCACTTCGTAAACGGACATGGGCTGATCGACGCCGTGTCGCCCTTTTCGGGCGTCCATCCAGGCGTCGTCACCCCATTGATACCCGGTCAGATCGCGCACGACCGAAGCCGTCTTCGGGGGTAATTCCGCGCCAACCCCAACCGGGTCGGCCTTTTGCGGCAGGAGCTGCCCGTTATGGTCCGTGATTTCGTACTTGTAGACCGTGCCGTCGGCGAGACCGGGCATGAAAATCTCATGCACACCCGTTTCGCCGCGCCGCCGCATCACGTTTCGCCGCCCATCCCAGCCATTGAAATCGCCAATCACCGATACACGCCGGGCATTCGGTGCCCAGACCGCGAAATGCACGCCTTCTGCGCCCTCGTGCTCGGCAACATGAGCCCCCAGGGCGCGCCAAAGCTGCCCGTGTGTCCCTTCGCCCAGAAGATACTCGTCGATCTCCCCGAGATACGGGCCAAAGGCGTAAGCGTCCTGCTCGGTCCAGGTGTCTTCGCCTCGGGTCAGGCGCAATAGATAGGCAAACCGATTCTTCCGCCGTGGTATGATCCCTTCAAAAACGCCGCCTTCAGGATCAACCCGCGACAACGCGCACAGCCTCCGCCCGGTCTTTCGATCAAGTACTTCGACCGCATCGGCTTCGGGGTGAAAACACCGGATGATGAGGCGTCCCTCGACGCTGTGCATCCCGAGGACCGAGAACGGGTCTTCGTGCTCACCGCGGGCAATCGCCTGCACGGCATCGTCAGAGATCGGCGCTGCGTTCATGCGGTTTTCCCCAAAACCGTGGGTTCGGCGCTCTCGGCCTGCCAGATGTCGCGTGCATATCCTTTTGTCGTCCGATCCGACGAGAACCATCCCATGCTTGCGGTGTTCCGCAACGCCATCGCGGTCCAACCGTCAGTGTTGCGATAGGCCTCGTCCGCCCGGCGCTGGGCATCAAAGTAACTGTCGAAGTCGCACGTCACCAGAAAGTAGTCGTGGTCGTAGAGCGTTCCGATCAGCGCGTGATAGCGCCCTGTTTCTTCAGGCGAGAACCGGCCGTCGAATATCTGGCCCAGAACCCGTTCCAGCCGGGGGCTGGCGGCGATTGCGGCACGCGCGTATCCGTGCTGGGTGCGCCGTTCCATGACCTCCGACGCGGTCAGGCCGAACAGAAAGAAATTGTCCGACCCGACATGTTCCCGGATCTCGACATTTGCGCCGTCCAGCGTGCCGATTGTCAAAGCACCGTTCAGAGCGAATTTCATGTTGCCGGTGCCGGACGCCTCTTTGCCGGCGGTTGAAATCTGCTCGGACAGGTCGGCAGCCGGGATCAGGCCCTCGGCCATCGTGACATTGTAGTTCGGCGGGAACACAACCTTGAGCAGGTCCGAGGTTGTCGGATCAGCATTGATGATCTTTGCCACATCGTTGATCAGACGCACGATCTGCTTGGCAACGTCATAACCCCGCGCGGCCTTGCCGCCAAAGATCTTCACCCTCGGTGTCCAGTCCTTGTTCGGATTGTCCCGCATCTCATTCCACAGCGCGATGGTCTCAAGAATATTCATGAACTGGCGCTTGTATTCGTGGATGCGCTTGATCTGCACGTCAAACATGGCGTCCGGGTCGACATGGACACCGCATTTATCCGCGATCCAGTTCGCCAACCTTTCCTTGTTTTGCCGTTTGGCGGCCTGGAAATCATTCAGAAAGGCCCGGTCTCCGGATCTCTCCTTCAGCAGTTTCAGCTGTTCAAGGTTGGCGACCCAGCCGTCCCCGATTTCCCGTGTGATCAGATCGGAAAGGTTCGGGTTGCAGGTGTGCAACCACCGGCGCGGCGTGATGCCGTTGGTCTGGTTGACGATCCGCGACGGGTGAATACGGTGCAGATCGGCAAAGACCGTGTCTTTGACCAATTCGGTGTGCAGCGCTGAGACGCCATTGACCTTGTGCGCCATGATGAAGGCAAGTTCACCCATGCGGACCTCGCCATGCTGCAAGATACGCGGACAGCCCGGATATTGTTGTTGCTGCAGGTCGTCGATGACACGAATGATCTCAAGATGCCGGGGCAGAACGCGGCCCAGAAGCCCCTCGTGCCAGCTTTCCAGAGCTTCCGGCAACAGCGTGTGATTGGTGTAGCCCAGGCACCGCCGGGCGAGGGTGATCGCCTCGTCCAGCGGCAAACCATGGTCGTCAGCCAGAATGCGCACCAGTTCGGGCCCGGCAATCGCGGGATGTGTGTCGTTCAGTTGAATGGCGACGGCATTTGGCAGTTCGTGGATATCATCGTGGTCGGTCAGAAACCGGCGCAGCAGATCCTGGATCGAGGCGGCGGTGAAAAAATACTCCTGTTTCAGGCGCAGTTCCTTGCCGGCATCGGTTGTGTCGTCAGGATAGAGAACCCGCGAGATCGTTCTGGCCAGCGCCTCGGACCGGCTGGCCGCCAGATAGTCGCCCCTGTTAAAGCTCTCCAGATCAAACTCGTTCTCGGGCTGCGCTGACCAGAGGCGGAGGGTATTGCCCCATTTGCCCTGCCAGCCGACAACCGGCGTATCGAACGCCTGCGCCACGACAATGTCCGAAGGATGCCATTCCGCCTTACCATCGTGGTGATCGACATAACCGCCGAACGCGATCCGGTACCGCACTTCGGGCCGCTCGAACTCCCACGCGAACCGTTGGCTCAGCCAGGTTTCGGCTTTTTCGATCTGCCGCCCTTCAAGGAAACTCTGCTCGAACAATCCGTGTTCATAGCGAATTCCGTAGCCGTATGCGGGAATGCCAAGGGTGGCCAGGGAATCCATGAAACACGCGGCTAGCCGCCCGAGGCCGCCATTGCCCAACGCGGCATCGGGTTCATCGTGGAAGATTATTGCGGCGTCCTGACCCAGCTCGGCAAGCGCCTCTTGAACTACTTTCGTCAGCCCCAGGTTCGCCGCCATATCCTCGATCATGCGGCCGATGAGGAATTCCATCGACAGATAATAGACACGCTTTACCCCGGACTGATACGTCGCGCGCGTGCTCTCAAACCACGGGTCAACGATACGATCCCGCAAGGTCAGTGAAAGCGCCATGCGCCAGTCATAGGTCGAGGCGTGCGGGGCGTCTTTGCCGAGCGAGTAGCTGAGGTGTCTGAGGATTTCTGATTTCATGATAGCGCGTTATTCAGGAGTTTATGGTTGATCGGGTTTGATGGCTACGCCTATCCCATCGGACATGCTGCCGTGTTTCAGGAACTGGACACCTTTGGCCTCAAGCGTCGTGCGCATTGCTTCGACCGTCGCATGTGCCACTCCGCTTTTCCCGGCCTCGAACCTGTGAACCGTCATGTGGGAGACACAGGACATATCCGCGAACTCCTTCAACGAAAGCCGGAGTGCGTGGCGGGCCATTCTGAGCTGTTCAGGTTTCACCATGTCCTCCTTTATGGGCGGTCGCATCATGGGCCGCAACGTGGTTCAGGCATCGTTGCCGCAATGACTAGCTTTTTTGGTATTCCGTCAAAGCCGCAACGCAACCCTTTTTCCAGATTAGGTCCAGCCAGCGCTCAAACTCTGCGACAAATGCCTGTTCGTTGATCAATCGGCCATAAAACGCCTTTTGTTCCAACCAGGCGATTGGGCGGGTTTTGGCCTCGCGTGCTGCCATCGTCAACTTGCCCCAAAGAGGATCGTTGGGCTCGATTTCCGAACCGTCTTCGCGTGTTCCATGGCACATTCTGGCCCACAGCGCTTCGACAAGGGCCAAGCCTTTGGCCGACCTGCCTGCGACCAGCTGATCACGGACGATTGGCAGAACAAACCCGCTATGGCGCGACGACCCATCGAAGGCCACACGGCGGGTCGTGTCGACGATCCGCGGATTCGAGAAGCGTTTCTCGATAAGCTCATAGTAGCCCAGCGCTGTCATTTCCGGAACCGGAGCAACCGTCGGAGCGATCTCAGTGGTTTGAATTTTCTTGAAAAACCGCGCGATCGACGGCTGGGCCATGCATTCAGAGATGGTCGGAACACCCAGCAACTCGCCGACATTCGCAATCACCTGATGGCCGGCGTTGAGCATTCGAATTTTCATGTTCTCGTACGCATGGACATTGTCCGAGAATGTCGCCCCGACGTGGTCCCAATCAGGGCGGCCATTGCAAAAACTGTCTTCGATGACCCATTGGCGAAAGGACTCGTGCGTTACAGGTGCAGCATCGCGCACCCCCAAGTTGCGTACCAGCTTCAGTTCATTTGGACCGACCGCAGGCGCTATGCAGTCAACCATGGAATTCGGGAACGTTGCATTCTGCTGAATCCAATTTGCTAGGTCCGGGTCCGACATGTGCGCAAGCGAAACCACCGTTTGCCGCAATACTTCTCCGTTGCCCTGAAGATTGTCGCAGCTAAGCCCTGTGAAGGGTTCATAACCCGCAAGCCGCCGCCTGTGCAGTGCGGCGACAATGGCTCCAAACACGGTGCGCGGGGTTTCGGGGTTTGCGGCGTCGTGCTGAATATCCGGATGTGTGGGGTCGAATTCCTTGGTTGCCGGATCTATGAAATAACCCCCTTCCGTGACCGTCATCGCCACGATCCTGATGGCAGGGTTTGCCATCGCCGCGATCAGCGAGGCGTTGTTTTCTTCGATGGGAAGGTAATCGATCATCGAACCGATGACCTCGGCAAAGGTACTTTCGGGTTCGAGTTCCATCAATGTCGTCAGGCAGTCCTGTGCCAACAGTTTCTCGCGCATTCCCGCATCGTAAGCCCGCACACCGGCACCGATGATGGCCCAGTCATGCGCTTCGCCTGCCTGCATGAGGCGGTGCAAATACCAAGCCTGGTGCGCGCGGTGGAAATTTCCGACCCCGATATGCACGATGCCCGGTGTCAGGCGGGATCGATCATAGTGCGGGTGTTCGATCGGCAGCTGGTCAAGTGTCGAGTTTGAAAGTGGAATTAGCTCATCCATTGTCCGCCATCCACATTGTAGCATTGTGAAACGATGTAATCGGCTTCGCTGCTCGCTAGAAACACGGCCATGCCGGTCAGATCTTCGGCCGCGCCCATGCGCCCATAGGGAACGCCAGCGCCGACCTCTTTCTTTTTCTGGCCCGGCGCCTTGCCCTCGTATTTGGCAAAGAACGCGTCCACCCCGTTCCAGTGTTCGCCGTCCACCACGCCGGGTGAGATTGCGTTGACGTTGATGCCGTGTTTGATCAGGTTTAGCCCGGCGGATTGCGTCAGACTGATCACCGCCGCTTTTGAGGCGCAATAGACGGATACCAGCGGTTCGCCACGGCGCCCGGCCTGGCTGGCAATATTGATGATCTTGCCTTTCACGCCAGCTGCAATCATGTGACGGGCCACCGCCTGCAGCGTAAAAAGTGTTCCGGCAAAATTGATGTCGAAAACGCGCTGATAGTCGCTGCGCGCAACTTCGACAATCGGTGCCGCCGTGAACACCGCGGCGTTGTTGATCAGGATGTCTATCTGACCGAAGGCGGATATTGTCTCGTCCACCGCGCTCTCGATGCTAGATTGGTCCGTGACATCCATCTTGATCGCAATCGCGGCATCGCCGAGGTCCTTGGCCGAGGCTCGCGCCTGTGCGATGTTGATGTCACCGATCGCCACTCGGGCTCCCTCGAGGATATAAGCCTCGGCGAAGGCGCGCCCGATTCCCCGGGCGGCGCCAGTAATTAGGGCTGATTTTCCAGCCAATCGCATCATTCGATCCGCAAACCTTGGGCGTCGAATTTATGCAGTTGGTCCAGCTGCGGAGACAAATAGATCGTATCCCCGTGCCGCACCGAGATATCGCCGGTGATGCGAACGGTGATCATGTCTGCAAGCCCGGTGTCGTGAACATGAATGAACGTGTCCGATCCCAGATGCTCGGCAACACCGACACGTCCCTTCCAGGTTCCCTCGGTCATGCTGACATCGGTGTGTTCGGGCCGGATTCCAATTGTATGTGCCCCAAGCTTCTGAGCTTCTTCACCCTCGATGAGGTTCATTTTGGGCGAGCCAATGAACCCGGCGACAAATACGTTTTGGGGCTTGTGGTACAGTTCGAGGGGCGAACCCACCTGCTCGATAAACCCGGCCCGCAAGACGACGATCTTGTCTGCCATGGTCATCGCTTCGACCTGGTCGTGGGTCACGTAGATCATGGTCGTTTGCAGCCGCTCGTGCAGCTCGCTGATTTCCAGCCGCATCCCTACCCGCAAGGCGGCGTCAAGGTTTGACAACGGCTCGTCGAAGAGGAAGGCGGCGGGTTCGCGGACAATCGCGCGCCCGATGGCGACGCGCTGGCGTTGCCCGCCCGATAGCTGGCCCGGCCGACGATCGAGGTAGTCGGTGAGGTTCAGCGCCTTGGCGGCCGCTTCGATTCTGCGGTTCTGCTCGGTTTCATCGATATTGGCCATACGCATCGGAAACGCGATGTTCTTGCGCACCGACATATGCGGATACAGCGCATAAGATTGAAATACCATGGCCAGACCACGCTTGGCGGGTGGTGTGTCGGTCGAATCCTGTCCGTCGATAGCGATGTGGCCCGAGGTGACATCCTCCAATCCCGCGATCAACCGGAGAAGGGTGGATTTGCCGCAGCCCGAAGGGCCGACGAAGACGCAGAACTCCCCGTCTTCGATGGTGAGGTCCAGCGGAGGAATAACCTGGACGTTGCCGAAGCTCTTGCTTACCTGGTTCAGTTGAATTTGTCCCATAGGTCTGTTCCTTCCTTATTTCACGGCGCCGAAGGTCAGGCCGCTTACGAGTTGTTTCTGGCTGAACCAGCCAAGAATGAGGATCGGCGCAATGGCCATGGTGGATGCCGCGCTGAGCTTGGCGTAAAACAGCCCTTCGGGGCTTGAGTAACTGGCGATGAAGGCCGTGAGCGGCGCAGCCTTGGCGGCTGTCAGGTTGAGGGTCCAGAACGCCTCGTTCCATGCCAGGATAAAGTTCAAGAGAACCGTCGAGGCGATGCCGGGCACGGCCATGGGCGTGAGAACATAGAGGATCTCTTCCTTGAGGGCCGCCCCGTCCATCCGTGCCGCTTCAAGAATTTCGCCGGGGATCTCCTTGAAGTAGGTGTAGAGCATCCAGACGATGATCGGCAGGTTCATGAGCATCAGCACGATGACCAAACCGGTTCTGGTATCCAGAAGCCCAAGATTGATGAACAGCAGATAGATCGGGTAAAGCACGCCAACCGCCGGGAGCATTTTTGTGGAAAGCATCCAGAGCAGAATGTCCTTGGTACGTTTCGAGGGCACGAAAGCCATCGACCAGGCGGCTGGTACTGCGACGATGATGCCAAGCAGCGTGGAACCGCCGGCAATGATGACCGAATTCCAGAGGAACCGCATGTAGTCAGAGCGTTCCATCACCACCGAGTAGTTCTCGAGTGTCCAGTCAAAGGCAAGGAACACCGGCGGGTCCGATATGGCCTGGGCTTCGGTCTTGAAGCTGGTCAGGATCGTCCAGAGGATCGGGAAGAAGATCAGCAGACCTACACCCCATGCGGCGGCTGTGTTGATGATCTTGCGTTGTTGGGTAACTGCGCGGGCCATAATATCCTCCTCACGCGTCCAGGTTCTTGCCGACCATGCGCATCAGGAAGATGGCAACGATGTTGGCGAGAATGATTGCATAGACACCACCGGCGGAACCGAGACCGACATTCTGGCTCTCCAGCACACGCTGGTAGATCAGATAGGTCAGTGTCCGTGTGCCGAACGAACCCTGCGTGGTCACGAAGATCTCGGCGAAGATCGCCAAAAGGAAGATCGTCTGGATCAGGACCACAACGGTGATCGCGCGGCCCAGGTGGGGCAGGGTGATATAGCCAAAGCGGGCAAGCGGCGGGGCGCCGTCCATCTCGGCTGCTTCAAGCTGTTCGCTGTCCAGGGACTGGATCGCCGTCAGCAGGATCAGTGTAGCGAAGGGCAGCCATTGCCAGGAAACGATCATGACGATCGAGGTCAGCGATGCCTGGCTGAGCCATTCGACAGGGGCCGCTCCGAAGAACTTCCACAGATGGGCAAACAGTCCGTTCACCGGATCCATGAACATGTTCTTCCAGACCAGCGCCGAGACGGTGGGCATGACAAAGAACGGGGCGATCACCAGAATACGGACAATACCTTGTCCCCACATGGGTTGGTTGAGGAGGATCGCCAGCAGAACGCCGAACACAACGGTGATAATCAGAACCCCTCCGACGATGGCCAGCGTTGCCAGAACGGATGGCCAGAACGAACTGGAGGTTACGAAACGGACGTAGTTGTCCAACCCCACCCAGCCAAGGTCGCCGCCACGCAGCGGAAGGTATTTCTTGAATGAAAAGTAGAGTGTCATGATTAGCGGGACGAGCATCCAGCCAAGAAGCAGGACCACCGCCGGTGCCATCATCAGGCGCGCCGCTGATCGGGAATGTTGGGTTGCCATGGGGCACCTCCTCTGTTGACTGCCAACGGGCGGTCTGAATCGAAGTGTCGATGTAGAGAGAGTACACAACCCGAGGGGTGACGTATTGGCTGCCACCCCCCAGATCGGGGAGAAATCGCCTAGTAGCCGGCGGCTTCCATTTCGTCAGCCGTAAGGGCCTGCGCCTTGTCCAGCGCTTCTTCAACAGACTGCTGCCCTGCCAGTGCGGCCGAGATTTCCTGGCCGACCTGCGTTGCAATGCCTGCAAATTCAGGAATGGCCACGAACTGAACGCCGGTGTAGGGCACTGGCTTGACCGAAGGTGCGGTCGGATCAGCGGCGTTGATCGAGCCGAGCGTCATGGCCGCAAACGGAACCTTGCTGTATTCCGGGTTCTCATAAAGCGAAGTCCGCGTGCCGGGCGGTACGTTTGCCCAACCTTCCTTGGAAGCGACCAGTTCGGTGTATTCCTTGGACGTTGCCCAAGCGACGAATGTCTTGGCCGCATCGGTTGCGTCCGAACCGGCCGGAATGGCCAGCGACCATGCCCACAGCCAGTTGCCACGCTTGCCCAGCCCGTTATCCGGGGCCAGCGCAAAGCCAACCTTATCGGCAACGGTCGAGTCATTCGGGTTTGTCACGAAGGATGCTGCAACGGTTGCGTCAATCCACATGCCGCATTTACCCTGCTGGAACAAAGACAGGTTTTCATTGAACCCGTTCGTGGATGCGCCCGGAGGACCATAGTTGTTCATCAGGTCCATGTAGAAGTTTACGGCCGTCGCCCACTCCTCACCGTTCAGTTCGGGCTTCCATTCCTCGTCGAACCACCGGGCGCCGAATGAGTTGGCCATCGCGGTCAGGAACGCCATGTTCTCGCCCCAGCCGGCCTTGCCGCGCAGGCAAACGCCGTAGATCTCGTTTTCCTTGTCGGTCATCGCCGCCGCGGCTTCTTTGATGTTCTCCCAGGTCGGTGCCTCGGGCATCTCGAGACCCGCATTTTCCATCAGGTCCTTGCGGTACATGACCATCGAGCTTTCGCCATAGAACGGTGCGGCGTAAAGTTCACCGTCGACCGTCAGGCCGTTCCGGATAGCGGGCAGAATGTCGTCGGCATCCCATTCCGCCGGCAGATCGTTGAGCGAAACCAGCCAGTCCTGCGCCCCCCAAATCGGGACTTCGTAGGTGCCGATGGTCATCACGTCGAACTGGCCGCCTTTTGCCGCGATATCCTGCGTGACACGCTGGCGAAGGACGTTTTCTTCAAGCGTCACCCACTCAAGCTGGATGTCCGGATGGGCCGCCGTGAACTCGTCGCTCAGTCCCTGCATGCGGACCATATCGCCGTTGTTCACGGTCGCGATTGTAACTGTTGTCTGAGCGTGAACCGCTCCGGACATGACCAGTGTCATCGCCGTTGCGGCGGCGAGTGATTTATGAAGTGACATCAAGGCTCCTCCCCTGAGAATTACAAAGTACAGAGAGCCTACGAAAGATAAGTACGCGCAGTCAATAAAATTTTTACGCGCGTAAATGACTTGGAATTTACGAAGCCTTTTTTGATGGTTAGGCGGAATCCCTCATGACGAGAGAGCCGCCGAACAGGGTTATGGACCGCTCATTTGACCGCTGTTCTGATTCTATGGCTTTGAACAAAGTTGCCACGGCCGTCTCGGCGATAGCCGTGTAATCCTGGGCAATCGTGGTCAGCGATGGGCATGTGAAGCGCGAAAACGGGTGATCGTCGTGACCTGCGATGCGCAAGGAACATTCCGGGCCATGTCCAACCCTGATCCCCTGTTGATAGGCTGCCGAAAGCAGGCCGATGGCCAATCGATCGTTGCTGCACAGTATCGTGTTTGTGGGAAACGCGCTTTCGGCAAGCATCCGTCCACCTTCCGACTTCCCGATTTCCTCGAAATCCCAGCCCTCACCCTTTGCCTTGAAGATATGGGTCGGGTGCCCAATCCGGTCCATTGCTTCGACAAATGCCTGATGGCGCTTGTTCGCGTTAGGGTTCGACGGTGTTTCCATTTCGAAGAAGCAAGGAGGTTCGCCACTTCGGAAAAGGTATTTTACAATCAAATCAATCGTTTGATAGTTGTCTATGCCCACAAATGCTTCGCCGCCATTAACCACATCTGCATCAAATAAAACCAACGGCACGTCCTTGCCGTAGTTTCTGATATACGCCTCGTCGGATTCTCGGCCAAACGGTGCAAGCAGTACGCCCGCGGGTCTGAGCGATTTCAGAGCCTCGAGATTCTCCCGCTCACGGTGCGTCCGACCATGAGAACTCAGAACAATTGGATTGTAGCCTGCCTCAACGCATGCAAGCTCGATCGCCCGGCTGATTTCGTTGAAGAACGGGTCGGCCAGATTTGGAACGACGATGCCAATGCTTTTTGTCGTCCTGCGGTTCTGATTCATTGCGTAAAAATTGGGACGGTAGTCGTATTGTTTCAGCGCCTTCTCAATCCGCTGCCGCGTTGATTGCCTTACACTTTCAGGGTCGTTGAAGTATTTTGACAAAGTGGGGCGTGAGATCCCGCTGGCCTTTGCGAACTCGTCCATATTTCGGAACTTTCGCTGTCCCATTTTTTACGCACCTGCTCCTTTACTATTACGCGCGACGCAGTGGACGCAACTTAGCGAGACCTCAAATCGTGTGTCAAGTTTGCGGTTTTCGGAGTGGGTCAAGCGCTGGGCTGAGGTGCTTCAGTTTACCCAAGGAGTGGCGAGGTTGGAGACTTGTTAGCAAAAGGAACTCAAAGCAGGTCGGCGTCTCACTGAGCCGGAGATGAAAAGTGAGGCAGGGACGCCGTCAGAGCTAAGCATTTTGCCGGGCCGGCGAAGCAAACAGGTCAGCGGACCGCCCCGAAATCAGTTGCGTCGCGTGTCAGGCATCCATCTGACTGCTGAGGTACTCACCCGTGCGGCGATAGTGACTGACCAAAAGCCGTGTGGTCGCGTCGGCATCCCGATCCAGCGCTGCATCCAGTATCTCCTGATGTTCGGCCGCGATATTACGTTCCTTGTAGGTCGGTCCGTCCGCCGCAAGATACCGATAGCGGATATTCAGATCGTAAAGCTGCGAACAATATCTCAGAAGCATCGGCAGGCCTGAATTGCTGAGCAACGCCATGTGAAATGCTTTATGGGCGTCCTCGAAATTCGCCGTGCCCTGTTGACTTGCCCTTCTCATGTGATGGTGGCGCAGGACAAGCTTGTCTTCCCAATGAGCATCTGCGTTCCCGATTGAGGCACGCAAGGCGGTTTCCTCCAGTGAGCACCGCAACAGTAGAATTTCCTCGAAATTCGCCTTACTAACTGGCGCCGCGCGGAAACCGCGCTGGTCAATCCTTTCTACCAACATGTCCGAGGTCAAAAGGCTGAGCGCCTCGCGAACCGGGCTGGCGCCTGTGTTCAACAATCCACGCAACTGCTCGATCTTCAGTTTTTGTCCGGCTGGGAGTTCACCGGTCAGGATCATCTTGCGCAGTTTCCGGTAGGCGCCATGCGTGGCGGATTTTTCCTTACCCTCGGTATCAAGCATGACATCCATATCTGTCTTTTCTAATGCGGCCCGGCAACGCCTGCCTCGCCCTTCAGCTAAGCGTGTTTACACCGGTCGAAAGCCCAACCGAAAGGTTGATTGAGCCCTCGTTTATCAGCCAACGGCGCAGCACAAAACTACGGGCGCCGCTCTTGTGCATAGGGTCATTCTCAGCCAGTTCCCGGGCCGCCTCCAGACTGTCCGCTCGGTAAATGATCAATCCCATACCTTGCATGTGCTCGCCTGTTTCGTCGGACATTGGACCTGCAAAGGCCAGCTGGCCTGAACGTTCAAGCTGCGCTTGGTAGACCAGATGGTCCGGTAAAGATGCCTTCACATCTTCAGGTGCCTTGGCGGGCGTGCTGTGCACAACATATAGCTCCAAGGCCAATGCCCCCCGGCTCTTTGCCTCTGATTTGTAGTCCGCCCACGCGACCATCACAGCCTCCAAAAATATCGATATTATTTGACATATCTCAAAATAGTGGGCAAAAATCAAGTGAACTGGCAAGGATGGTGAGAATGAAGTACCTGGTGGGCGAGACCTCGAAAGGCACCGAAGTCTTTGTCGTAAACGGCGAAAACGCAGTGAGTATAACGGCCTTGGATGCAGCCGTTGGCCCCGATCTGATGGGGCTTATCTCCAGTCCGGGTCTGGCCGACTCATTGACACCCAAAATCGCTGCTGCCGTGAGTGTCCCAGTGTCATCCATCACCCCTGCGCTGCCTGTGACCGCGCCCGGTACGATTATCTGCATGGGTTTGAACTACACCGACCACATCAAGGAAGGTGGCTACGACATTCCCGAATACCCGACGCTTTTCATGCGCGGTAGAAATTCGATCATGGCGGCAGGGCAACCCATGGTCCGGCCTGCATGTTCCGAAAAGCTCGACTACGAAGCCGAGCTGATGCTGATCGTTGGAAAACGCGGTCGTCATATCCCGGAAGAGGATGCGCTGGATTACGTGTTTGGCTACACAGTGTTCAACGACGGATCCCTGCGAGATTATCAGCGCAAGACGCTGCAATGGACGCCAGGCAAGAATTTCGACGACACCGGCGCGATTGGACCTTTCACCGTAACACCGGATGAACTGCCCGAAGGGGCGGCAGGTCTCAAGATCGAAAGCCGCGTGGGTGACGAAATCCTGCAAAGTTCAAACACCGCCAATATGATCTGGGGGGTTCGCCAGGTTCTTGCAACGATCTCGGAATACACGACGCTCGAGCCGGGGGATCTGATTGCGATGGGCACGCCACCGGGTGTGGGCCACGCCAAAAAACCAAACCCGCGTTGGCTGAAGCCGGGTGAGACGGTCGAGATCGAGATCGAAGGCATCGGCATTTGCGCGAGCCCTGTGATCGATGAGAAAGATGCAAAATCAAGAGTGGCCGCAGAATGAGCGCACCGAGCGGAGCAGAGTTGGAAGCATTACGTGCCAAGGCGCAGCAAGATCACCGCGATCTTCGTGCCCGCATTCCACGGCTGTCGGACGATGCAATCGCTCTGATCCTGCGCGAGTCCAGATCTCACTACGCATGGACCGACAAGCCGGTCCCCGATGCGTTGCTCAAAGAGATCTACGATATCACGATCAATGGCGCGACCAGTATGAACACGCTTCCGGCGCGCTTTGTTTTCGTGAAAAGCGCGGAGGGCAAAGAGCGGCTTGCCAAATCGCTGAAACCGAAAAACGTCCCCAAAATGATGGGCGCTCCGGTCACCGCGATCATTGCCTATGACATGGAGTTCTGGAAGGAACTGCCGTTCCTGTTCCCGCACGAGGACCGACGCCCGCTGTTCGAAAACAACCCGGAATACGTGGCGGATACGGCCTTTCGCAATGGGACCTTGCAAGGCGCCTATTTCATGATCGCAGCCCGCGCGGTTGGACTCGACGTTGGTGCGATGTCGGGTTTTTCGAACAGGATCGTCGATGAAGAGCTCTTCGCGGGCACAACGCTCAAGTCGAATTTCCTGTGCAATCTGGGATACGCGGACGAGACGGGTCTGTTTCACAAACTCCCCCGCTTTCCGTTCGAAAAGGTGTGCTCATACGCTTGAGGAGGTGGCGCCGTGGCTGTCAAAATGAAAACCGTTGTGACGTACCGAACGACCGCCCAATGTCCAACTCACGCACGAACTGAGATACCTGTTCGCGATCTAAATGTGGTCATCGATGAACCCATCGAGCGTGGTGGGACAAATCAGGGTCCATCACCGACCGAGGCGGCAATGACGGCGCTGATCGCCTGCACCAATGTCATCGGCCACAAGAATGCGCATCGGCTGGGGGTTGATCTCGGCATGGTGACCATCGACGCGAATTGCAAGTTCGACCGGCGCGGCGTTCTGATGGAAGAAGAGATCGCCGTCCCGTTTCCTGAAATCACGCTCACGGTTCTTTGCGACACGCGCGCCAGTCAGAAGGAGCTTGCGCGCGTGGGCGAGGAAACGGCGAAATATTGCGCCATTGCAAAACTGTTCAAAGCTGCGGGCACGGACCTGACTGTCAATTGGGTCAAAGCCGGCTGACACAATGAAAAGGCACGACTTTCTGGGAGGAGAGACAATGAAAAACTGGACCAAAAGCGGCCTGTTCGGAGCTGCGTTGGCAACTGTCTTGGCGGCGCCTGTAGCAGCGGAAGAGACCATTTCAGCCGTCGTAATCGATGGTTATCCCGACCGTGCATTGTGGGTGAAAGAGTTCACGAACTTCTTCATCCCTGAGGTCGACAAGCGGCTCGCGGAGTCGGGCAATTACAAGATGAACTGGCAGGAAAATTACGGCGGTTCCATTGTGAAGCCGAAGGGTGTTCTGGAAGGTGTGCAACTTGGACTTGGCGATATCGGCATCGTCACCACTATTTTTCACTCTTCCAAACTGCCCAGCCAAGGGATTTCCGGTTCTACGCCATTTGTAACATCGGACGCCCGTGCCGTGGCCAAGGCGGTGGACGAAATCGCTCGTGAATTCCCGGCCATGCAAAATGAATTTGCGGCCCAGAACCAAGTCTATCTGGCGACCGGGGTTGTTCTCGATACCTATCAGGTGTTCTGCACGAAACCGGTGTCTTCGGTTGCTGACCTTGAGGGCCGAAAAATCGCCGGGGCGGGGCTGAACCTACGCTACCTTGAAGGCATCAAAGACGCTGCGGGCGTCCGCGGAGGCCTGACCGATTTCTACAACATGCTGCAAACTGGTCTGGTCGATTGCGGAATGCTTTGGCCCGAAGCTGCCAAGACATTCAAGATCGCCGAAGTGGCCCCCTACATGCTCAAGGCTGATCTGGGCGCTGTGAACTCCAAGACCATCACCGTCAATGCGGACTATTGGGCAGGCCTGCCTGATGAAATCAAAGAGGTACTGAAGGCTGTCGCCATCGATTACCGCGACCACGTTGCAGGGATCGCGATGGACCGGGCTGCGGCATCGCGGGACGCGTATGTCGAAGCTGGTGGTACGATTGTCGAAGTGTCCGCTGAAGACCGTACCGCTTGGGCCAGTGCGATGCCCAATGTGGCGCAGGAATGGGCCGCCACACTCAATGGCAAGGGAGAACAGGGCACCGAGATGCTGGCAGCCTACCTTGGCAAGCTTCAGGACGCCGGTTTCACGGGCGTGCGGGACTGGACAGCCGAATAGTCAAACGGCGACCCGGGAAAGGGTTGTTTCATGCTGAAGTCTGCAGTTTCTGGGCTGTCGCGGGTCGCTAACACCCTCGCAATCGCCGCCAACGCCCTAGGCACGCTGGTCGTGCTGGCGTTGGTGGTTGTCCTGAACGTCGATGTGATCGCCCGCGGCCTGTTTTCCGCGCCGCTGAGAGGCACCTACGAAATGGTGCAGTTCTCTGTTGTGATGATCGTCTTTTTGCAACTCGCTGACGTTGTCCGAGTGGATCGGCTGACTCGGTCTGACGGCTTTCTAAACCTTCTGCACAATCGCCGCCCGGGCCTGACCGCAAACCTGCGGCGCATCATCAATGCAGTCTCGGCGATCTTCATGGCTTTGATCGCCTATGTCACGTTCCCCGAGTTCTTGCACATGTGGGAAACGCAGGACTATTTCGGAGTGCCGGGCCTGTTCACCTTGCCGTGGTGGCCCGTCAAACTGGTTATTGCCTGCGGGACAGCACTTGCCAGTGTGATTTTCCTGCTCAAGGTCATCACCGCCCAGGATCGCCCGCAGTTGATCCGCACTCCCGAGCATGACGAGGCTTCAACATGACGCCGATTGAGATTGGCCTGATCTCGGTCGTTGCCATCGTTTTTCTGATCTATGCGGGCGTCTACATACCGATTGCGCTTGGCGTGGTCTCGTTTGTGTCCATCTGGCTTATGCGGGACAATTTCACGCTGGCCCTCAACCTCTTGAAGGTGGCGGTTGGCGACAGTGCAATGGAATACAGTTTCGCCACCATCCCGCTCTTTACCTTTATGGGCCTCATCGTTTCAAAGGCCGGGCTTGGCAGAGACATCTACCAAGTCATGACGATGCGGTTTCGCAAGGTCAAAGGAGGTATCGGTATGGCGACGGTCGGCGCAAACGCCGTCTTTGCGGCGGTGACCGGATCTTCGATTGCGTCTGCGTCGGTATTCACCAAGGTCTCGGTGCCGCAGATGATGGCGCAGGATTACAACCCGCGCTTTGCGGTCGGCGTAGTCGCCGGGTCGTCTGTGTTGGGCATGATCATCCCCCCGTCGGCCATGTTGATCATCTATTCCTTTGTCGCCGAACAATCCGTGGGCGACATGTTTTTGGCGGGTGTCATCCCTGGCATCATGCTGGCGATCGCCTATGTCGCTGCGATCTGGGTCATGGGCCGCTTTACCCCCGGTTTCGTGGGCGGTCGCTTAGTTGGGGACTCGGAGTGGATGTCTGGGCGTGAGATCGCGTCCAAGACGTTGCCAACCGTGTTCATTATCACCGTTGTGCTCGGCGGCATTTACACCGGATGGCTGACAGCGGTCGAGGCGGGTGCAGCCGGTGCGCTGGTTGCGCTGATCATTGCGGTGGCGCGGAAGTCAATGTCACCCAGGGCGTTCTGGGATGCCTTGCTCGAAACCGGGCACATCACGGCAGCTATCCTGTTCCTGATCACGGCGGCGTCGATCTACAGCCGCATGCTCGGCCTCGCAGGCCTGCCCAACCAACTGCAGGACTTGCTGGCTGGCAATTCTGCATCGTTCTGGTCGATCATGCTGCTCTACGTGGTTTTGATGCTGTTCCTGGGCACGCTGCTCGATACAGCATCGATCATCCTGATCGTGGTGCCACTGTTCCTGCCCATGGCCGAAGCGCTTGATATGTCGCTGATCTGGTTTGGTATCATCACAGTCGTCGGAGCGGAAATCGGTCTGCTGACCCCACCGCTGGGCATTTCCTGCTTTGTCATCAAGTCTACGATCAACGATGACCGCATATCGCTTAAAGACGTGTTCATGGGGGCGCTTCCCTTCGCCTTTGTGATGCTGATCGTGCTTTTCATCCTGATCGAGTTTCCGATCCTAAGCCTTGCCCTGATCTAAGGAGGCCAAGATGCGCACAGTCACCAAGGACAATATCACCGACGTGTTCATGGGGTATCTGTCCAAGGATACTGACCCGCGCCTGCGCGAAATCATGGGCTCGCTGGTCAAGCACCTCCACGATTTTGCGCGCGAAACCAATCTGACCCATGACGAATGGCGTAAGGGCATCGCGTTCCTCGAAGGCTGCACAGCAGTCCAGACGGAGGACCGGCATGAATTTGTTCTGGCTTCCGACGTGCTGGGCCTGTCGTCTCTGGTTGATATGCTGCATTCCAGCCCAGACGCCACAAGCTCGTCAGTGCTGGGGCCATTCCACGTTTCCGGTGCACCACCTCTGGCAATCGGTGGAGATATGAAGCGCCACTACGGTGGTCCGGTGCTTCTCGCCGAAGGTACAATCAAGGATACGGACGGGAACCCAATTGCTGGTGCCGAGCTTGATATCTGGCAAACCGCGCCAAACGGGCTCTACGCCAGCCAGGACGACGAACAGGACACGTATTCGTTTCACGGCTTGATGACCGTTGGCGCAGACGGACGATATGCGTTCACAACCGTTAAGCCCGTAGAATACACCGTGCCGTCAGACGGGCCGGTTGGAGACATCCTGCGGGCCTGTGGGCGCCATCCATGGAGGCCTTCCCACCTGCATTTCATCGTGAAGGCGCCCGGATACAAGTCTTTGGTCACCGAGATATTTCCGGACGATGATCCGTATCTGGACGAAGACACCGTTTTTGGTGTCCGCGATGATTTGGTGATGACCTATGTGGAACGCCCCGCCGCCGATTTCCCGGACGGCATGGAGATTTCCGGTCGGGTGATGGAACCATTCCTTCACGTAAATTTTGACGTAACCCTCGCACGCGATTGAAGGAGCGCTAACCTGACACAGAAGAACTGAGTGAATTGCCGGAACACGGTACTTCAAAGAAATCTCACTACCATCTCTAAAAGGAGGTTCAGATGATCCGCACAATGGCCGCAATAACACTTTTCGGAAGCAGTTTTGCCTCGGGTGCCGTCCTTGCCCAGGCGACCAATGTCCAGCAACCGATGGGTTTCTTTGTAACTTCTATCGGTTTGGGTGACGGAGGCAACCTGGGCGGCCTCGAAGGGGCGGATGCGCATTGCCAGAGCCTTGCCGAGGCCGCCGGCTCCGGCGACCGGGTATGGCGCGCCTACCTTTCGACGCAAGAAGAGGGCAAGCGTGGAATTTCGGCACGAAGCCGCATTGGTCAGGGTCCTTGGTATAACGCGCATGGCGAGTTGATTGCGTCGGATCTCGATCAATTGCACATCTTGCCTAACATCTACTATCGGACGGCGGTCGACGAAAACGGGAGTACGATCAAAGGGCGGGGCGACAGCCCAAATGAACACGACATACTAACCGGGACACAAGCCGACGGTACGGCATATTTCCCCTGGCAAGAAGGCGACAAGACGTGTTCGAACTGGACCTCAAATGGAGAAGGTGCGGCGACGGTGGGTCACCATGACCGGCATGGTGGCGGCAATACGTCCTGGAACGCGGCACACAACAGCCGTGGATGCTCGGCAGAAGACCTTCGGGGTACCGGCGGGAACGGTTACTTTTACTGTTTTGCTGCCGACTGAGAGTTGGGACGGGTCTGAGTAAATATGACCCGTCCGCACTAGGCGCTCAACATCCGCCCTCGTCATACCAAACTGCCCTGCCTGCCGAGATTAAACTTCAGCAAGATGACATGCACTCCAAATCATCAGAACGGGGCCAAGGGCCTTTTGCTTAGCTTGAAATCAGGCCGGACAGCCAATCGCGGTCGATGACATAGATCGATCTGTTGCGGATTTTGATGATGCCGCACTGTTCCCATTTCTTCAGGCGACGGTTCACGTTGCTGCGGGTGCAGCGCGCCATGCTTCCGATTACGGACTGGGTAATGCATGACCCGATAATCTCGACCTTTCTCCCATCGATGACCGCTTGCTGTCCGATCTGTCTGGCGATCCGCAGCAAAGCGTATGCAAGGCGCGCGGTCATGCTGTTCGCCATCAGGCACCGGGTGGCCTCCATGTAACAGCGGTACCTTTGGGCCACCAGCCAGGCAAGTGCATCGCCAGCCATCATATTGCTGCATGCTATCGAATTCAGCAGGTCGCGACGGATCTGGTAGACAACCGTCGGGCTGAGCGCATTGGCCGTATCGGCATGGTGGGAATTCTAGAACACTCCCAATTCACCACATGTTTCACCCGGGCCAAAGACGGCATGGGTAAAGTTGAAACTGTCTTCCGTCAAAACGCTCAACTGAACGAAACCGCTGACTAGAAAATACAGGTGCTGAGCGTCGGCACCCTGGTGGTACAACGCCTCCCCTTTGCCGTAGCTGCGCACAACGGATGCATCGGCCAATTCACGCACGATGCTTTTTTCCAAGCGGGACAGAAACTTTTGCTGTTCGCACCAGATCGGCATGTTCTTGGCACAGCAGTAGGATGTGTTCATGTTCGTGTCGGCCTGCAGAAGCGTCCGTTGTTTCCAGATACGATCTCTTCAGCTCAGATTCCCGCACTCATGTTGCAATGAGGTGAGAAGCCTGAAATCGCGTGACACACAGTTAGTGACCGGCCCTACACCGGACAAATAACAGTCTCTGCCGATCGCTGAAACTTGGTTGAAGTTTGTTACACCGCGGGACCGGGCAACCCTTCGTATCTCGGTACGGAAGTGCATGGCGGTGTTTGTTGCAAGGGCTCAAAAGCCGGCGTCACGCCGCCTCCCGCAGGTCGCCGGAACAACCAGAAACCAATCGTGACTTTTTTGGAGAACCTGTGCTGGCCAACACAGTCAATTTAATTCGAATGCGATAAGCCACTTGTGCCCGGTGCCACAACCAACACGCGCACTCAGCCGGGCGATACAACACGCGCCGCGAATTTGTGTGGCGATGCAGGCAGTTAGGCCGAACCACCACCGGCTTATCCACCACTCACGGCCTGCTCTGATCAAAACTAAATTGGGATGGAAACATGACCACGGGAACCACGACCACTGGCACAATGATCGATTTTACTGGCGCCGAAACCGAGCTTGAGTCCACGGCAATGCAGGCGGCGGTAAACCAAGCGCTACAGACAAGTTTACAGGATGCCTTTACCAAAACAGGATCGTTATCTCAGGCGCAAATCGTTGGTTCCATTATCAAGTCAATCAAGGACGCAGGGGCAAGCAAGACGGCGGATGCATTCCAAGAATTGTTTGAGCTGGAAGACGCCCAAAGCTATGTCGGAGAACTGCAATCCGTCGCGGACGGCGGAGTGAGCCTGTCCGATCTGGGTTCCAGCACTGATCTGGATTTTGCCGATTTCGATGACTTTCTTCGCGAAGCGGCCAGTTTGAAGGGTACCAGCAAAGATTCGCTCCTTAGCGAAGTTGCGGATGGCGTAGGGCGAACGGACACGGCAACCTTTCTGGCCAGGTCACTGAACAGCCAAATCGCAACAGCTGTCGCGATCGCAAACGAGGACTTTCTGGGAAAAACGACCACGCTGACGCGTCTCGAGGCAGGGACATCCGCATTGGCGGGCGTCGGTGATCTCACAGCAGGCGGTTTGAGTTTCGTTTCGGCCGGTTTCAGCATTGATGCAGGTGTCGATGGGGGCGACAGTCTTCAGATCGCGCAAGGGTCCTTCGGCATCGCAAATGGTCTGTTCAAATCCTTCACAGGTGTCACCAGCCTGCTGTCGCGGTTTGGATCAACCGCGGTTTCAAGTTTCGCAAGTAGTGTCAATCCGACACTAACCGCTGCCAGCAGTGGCTTTGGCGCGTTGAGCACCGGTAGCCAGGCGGTTGCGGTTGGTATTGCGGGAATCGGCGGCGTTATTGGTACTGCGCTGGGCATCACGTCATTCGTTTCATCTGTGAAGAGCGCTTTCGAAGCCGACCAGTTTGGCAGCACGACCGGCGCTGCATTGCACGGAGTTGCGGCAGCGTTTCAATTGATCGGTGCCGGACTGGCCGCCGTCAACATTGTCACTGGCTTCATCCCGGTTGTGGGGCAGATCATCGGATTGGTGCAGGGTCTGGTCGCTTCTGTCGGAACAATGTTTAGCACGCTTGCAAACCTGTTTGTCTCGGACGAACAGATGTCGGCCCAGGAATTCCAGAACTACATCAATTCCGACGAGTTCACCGCGTATATCGACGCTCAGGCGGACGCGTTCGAAGAGCAGGGCTTTGATCTCTTTGCATACATCACGGATTCCGAGGCCGTAACCGGCAGCGATGCCGCCGACCTTACCCACGTTGTCGAGCGACAGCTTACAACAGCGGCTGAAAACGCCCCCAATGATCCCGACCTGAACCGGGCGATTGTAGATGCGTCCTCGGTTGGGCGGATTCTGACCGGCATGAATGGCGACGACTTTCTTTTCGAAGGTGACGGGGCCGGCATTCTCTTTGGTGGGGGCGGCAATGACACGTTGATCGGTGGCTCGGGGAGCGACATCCTGCGCGGCGGACCGGGCAATGACATATTGAAGATCGAGGCCTCAATCGACCCGGTTGCCGATGGTGGAACCGGAACGGATCTTGCTGTGAATGACCGTGTCGTTTTCTTTGATCTCGGGGTCAACGATGGCGATATCACCACCGAGTTCGGCTTTACCCAGCACACAGTTCATATCACGCTGGATGACAACGGTGACGGAACTGCGTCCTCCATACCAATCTCCGTAGACGGCCACATTGCCGGTTCTCAGGTCGTAAACAGACCGCAGTTCGAACTGACGAGTATCGTCGACGGCGTCCCGGATACGGTTGCCCTGTCCGGGCCCTGGTTTGCACTGATAAGGAGCGGTGCAAACGGTGATCTGATCCCCGGCCTGGGTGTGCAACCCATATCCGTGCGGGCACTGCCCCTGATTGTGGCCAGCCTTGAGGCTGAAGCGGCGAATGCTACCACCGAAACCGTGAATCTGAAAACGCGCGATGTCGCATCTGATCTGGCGGAGTCCGGCGGACAGTTGGTGCGCCTGACCGAGGACTATGCGTTTGACGGAGAATACTTTTACACACTGTCTTCTGATGCCGAAACGTTGGTGACCCGATTCAGCAACGGCTCGGTTCTGAACCGCGACATTGACGACCAGAATGCGGGCCTCGATGGACTTACCTTTATCTTGCGCAGCTTCTTTGGCGAGACACGGCTCGAGAGTATCGAAAACTTGCGGACCACTTCGGCAGGCGATGTTGTCACGACTGGTGCACGCAGCGAAAGCATCTATCTGGATGAAAACAGGGCATACGATTCTCGGGACATCATCGACGCGGGCGGCGGGGACGATTTTGTACTGGCCGGACTTGCAGGCAGTACCTCTATAAGAGGTTTGGGCAATGAAATCGATGGCGGTGCAGGCATCGACACCATTTCCTTTGCCAATGCCGAAACCGCCGTTTCAGCAGATCTGTCCGAGAACACCGCGACAGTTGGAACCAAAAACCAAGATACCGTCAAAAACTTCGAAAACGTTGTGGGCGGCCGGCATGATGACACGATCACCGGCACCGACGGATCAAACTCCCTGTTCGGACTTGGTGGTGACAATCACATAAAGGGACTGGCCGGGGATGATCTGATCGCGTCCGGGATCGGAGCGGATCACCTTGATGGCGGCGACGACATCGACACCGTGGATTTCAGTCGCGCTGACGACGCGGAGTTCGACGAGAACACACCTCAGGAAGATCGTGGCGCGTTTTCGGTGCGTGATATCGATATTGACCTGGCAAGGGACGAAAGCCGCAGTGCGACCGGCAAGGAAGACACTCTTATGAACTTCGAAAACGCAATCGGTACGGACGGCAAAAACGAAATCACAGGCAATAAAGAGGTGAATATTATCAGAGCGCGCGGTGGCGACGACACTCTCCGAGGGCGCGGTGGCGACGACACGCTTTCCGGTGGGCTTGGCAAAGACACGCTCCGCGGTGGAGACGGAGCCGACACGGCCGACTATTCGATGGACGAGGCTGAGCGGGACCGAGACATCGACATCAACATCTCCGATATGTCCAAGGGATATTCGGAAACGGCGGATGGGCGCGAAGACAAGCTGATCAATATCGAGAACATTACGGCCACAACCGGCAATAACAGCATCACTGGCAACGGGCTGGACAACGTAATCAGGGTCCTTGGAGGAGATGACACCGTCGATGCAGGTGCGGGGAACGATACGGTTTATGCCGGCGGGTATGGGACACGCGACCTTGACGGTGGTGTCGATACCGATACGCTTTCTCTGGCGGATCACCACCTGACCCTCGCGCAATCGGCACAGGATCGTCTAAGCGCGGCAAACCACCTGATTTCCTTCACACTTACGACCGTGGACGCACCCAGTGGTGTCGCTGGTATCGGATCGGCCGATGCACTCACATCTGACGCCTCATTCGGAGAGCCCGGTGTATCGTTTTCGATTGTAGACAAACTTCTGCTTGAAGGAGACAGCCGACAATCAGCCAACCTGATCGAGGGGTCAGTGTATCTGACCGAGGGACAAAGGCAGTTTGCGATCGAGTCTGAAAACGGGTTTATCTTGCGCGTCAACGGCGAAGAGCTGTTCAGGCTTGAGGATGATGGCGCCTCCCGGATCACATTCATCCCCTACAGTGTCGAGGAAAGTGGTATTGCCGAAATCGAAATTGTCTACACCGACGCAGGACAAGGAGGCGATTTCAAAGTTAAGTTGGACGGGCGAACTCTGACAACCGCCGGGAACCGCGACGATTTTGCACAAGCGCTGACCACACAACCTGAATTGGCCTCCAATGCGCTGGGCGCGACCGTCGCTCTGGACATCGGGGTTTTGAACTATCAGAATTCGGATCCGAACCTGCAATCTTCAACGATCCAGAACTTTGAAAATGTCGAAGGGGGCATTGGCGATGATCTGATCATCGGAGACGTCGGGGCCAACCGGATCAATGGCGGGGCCGGGGACGACCGGCTTCTGGGTCGTGGCGGTGATGACACAATTTTAGCGACCGAGGGAACCGATATTGTAGTCGGCGGCAGTGGTGTGGACACGCTCGTGCTGTCGTCGAAGTCGCGCAATACATCCCTGTCAATCGACGATCCGGATGTGGTCGCCTTCAGCGACCTGAACATTAACGATGTCGAAATCGTCGTCCCAGATGCCGGACAGCTTGAATTCAGGCATGCCAGGAACGGTGCGGTGTTGGCAACAGTCGATCTGTCCTCGCTCGATGTCGTTCACACGACGGGCTCAGGCGCGCCACCGAGCACCCAGGAACTGGTTGGTCTTTCTTATAGCCTGGACGCTTTGGGCGCCACAGTCGCCGATTTCCAAGTTTTCCAGGAGCAGCAGGCCACCCCCGGAGAGACATCAGGACCGGTTGATATCGCGGTGCAGGTGTCTGCCTATATTCCGACCATTGCGTTCGCCGATACAACGCTGTCGGGAAACAACCTGACGCGGCATCTTGCGGAACAGATCGGACGCGGATCGGTAATCCGGGACAGCGACGGAAACGTGACGAGGATTGCTGGCGGCGCCGAGGACAACGTGATCTACGGGCTGGAGAGCGAACTGATTACGACAGCGGCGGGCGATGATCGCGTCGTCACCGATGGGGATACGCACTCTGTCATTCATCTGGGCGACGGTGACGACAGGATCTTCAGCGGAGGGGCTCGTGACACGGTTGTGGTTGGCCGCGGCAACGATGTTGTCGATGTTTCAACTGAATCCAACGCCCACATTGTGTTCACCCGGGGCGAAACCGAAGATATCAACACTCTGAACCTGACGGATGTCGCATTCAGCGAGTTGGAGGTTTCCCGGAATGGCGACATCCTCCTGCTCGCCAAGGGCGGGGATGTCTTTGCGCAAATACTCGTGCCATGGAACCCGTTGGCGCATGATGTACAACTCGACCACATCCGCTTTTCCGGCGGTGAAATCGTTACGGATGCCGAAGCGTTTCTGAACGGCAGAGTGAATGGCCAAGTTGGGGAGTACCATATTCAAGTCGGGGACGATGACGATAACCGGCTTGGCCCCGACACCGAACCGCTGGTGGCCAGTGAATCCGGCAGTTCCCTGTTTGGCTTCGGCGGGAATGACGATCTACTCGGATTGACGGGCGATGACTTCCTGGATGGCGGATTGGGCAACGACAATCTCCGGGGCCAGGATGGCAACGACACCTATGTCTACGGTCGCGGCTTCGGTTTCGACACCATCTTCGACCTCGGGTTCTCCAGCGCTTTTCGGCCCGGGGACAGCAGTAGCGACAGACTGGAGTTCGACGACAGCATCAAGCTCGATGCGCTGCGAATTGAACGGGACGGCAACAGCCTGATCCTTACCGACACGATCGTCGTCGATGGAGAAGCCCAAGATATCGGAAGAGTTTATATCTCCAGCCACTTCGAAACCGACCATGCGATTGAGACGATCCTGATCGAGGGAACTGAATACACGGTTGCTGAAATGGCAGCGATGGCAACGGATCTTCCGCCGCCAGCGCCAGAGCCCATTGATCCGGCAACTGCGGAAATCACATTGCTTGGTGCTGAAGACGTTGATGGTGTTGATGGGACTGCCGAAACCTTCATTCTTTCCGTCGGAACCACCGACGCCGGTGACTACGCTCCGGTCATCAACAATTTCAACCCGGACGAAGATCTGATCGACGTGTCCGAAATCGGCCTGGACGCATCCTACTATGGCGCACTGAGCTATTCCGGCGGGTACGAGATTGTGGATATCTCGGGAACGCATGCCACGGCGGGGCAGCCTTTCGTGTCCGAGTTGAGGTTCCACACAGACACTGGCACCGCCTCTCTTCAGGTGTTCTCCGACGCCGGATTGCTCACTGACGAGTTTCTGTTTGGTCTGGACGAAAGTATCGCGTAGCCGATAACCGTGGGCGGGTAGGTCCAAATCGCTTGCCCGCACATGTATACGTCGGATGTGTTCGTGTGAATCTATCGCAAACTCTTGCCGCATCTATCTGATCTGACGAAGGCATGAGGAAGTGTCCCAAACTTTCGGCCCGGATTGGCGAGATTGCGTGTTTTGGCACTTGTTGCCTGCACAACAAACGTGTGCAGGTTTTGGCATGACCTCGTTCGAAGGTGCCGACTTCCCCAAGTATGCGATCCTGCCTGCCGTTTTCTGATGACGGTGTTACTCGGTTACGCAATATTCTCCGTTGATCGCAACTCGCGCGCGAACGAAAGGGCGTGCGACACAGAATCCCTGATGACGGTCCGATCCGGTGTGCCACAGGCGATCTAGCAAACACGTGTCGGTCGCGAACCGGCGGGACGCCCGTCGCGGGCGAAAGCCTTTGACGCGAGGCAGCCGTATGTCTGACTAATCCTTCTTCAACGTATCCCTTGAAACGCGCCGGATGCGCTGCTGGCAATGGTGCTGACATGGTCCATCCTCTCACAGAGGAGGATTTACAATCAGACGCCCATGCGACGCCCGTCCGATTCAGGCTTTGCTGTGAACGCCTCAGCCGTCAACGTTAACAGTTTGCAACAGAACATTATGAGAACCCTGTCCAATGCAGACTCAGATCCTTTCCGAGAAGATCTGAGAGCCCTGCATTTCGGTCAGACAGATGCCGACTAAGACAGGCGCGTGTTTTTGACCGCATTTCGGATGGTGGCCGGTCCCGGGTCAAAACGCTTTTCTCCACAAAGCGGAACCAACGGCGGTACGCCTTGTGCGCCACGCGCGAAACGACTCCGCTGTCGTCTCCGAAGTGGCGCGCATACCGATATCGCACCAGTATCCGGCCGATCCGGTTCAGACGCAGCAGAGTTTCTGTCCGGGCCGGGTATTTTGTTCGATTATGCCAGGTTTCAACTTGTTCAAGGGGCAAAGGAGGCACCCCAAGAAAAGCGGTCACGCAATCCATCGCGGCTTGCTGGTTGGCCCGGAACTCTTCGAACAGCACGACGTGCACACGCTCTTTGCCAAGCGCTTGGTAGAAGTGCCGCAATCGGGGAGCATAGGTTGACCCCAAAATGATCGACGGTTCGCTGCTCAGCGCCTTTTCAAACGACACGCACGTCCGTCCGCTGCGCACGAGATGCCAGTATTGCGAAAAAGCCCGCTCGACCGGGTCGCGTAGCATGAAGATGATCTTTACCTTGGGATCTGCCGCTTTGATACGGAACGCGGCAACATCGGACATCAGGTAGGTCGTCGTATCCTCACCAACCAGGCATCCATCCGGAGCGTCTGCGAAACGGCTCTGATACCACCCGCGCAATGCCTCGTCATGTGGTGCACGCCATGCAAGGTCATCCCCGTTCATCCCAAGGAAGTCGGCATGCGCAACGGGATCGTCTGCATCAAAGAAATACAACTCGTTTCTGGCCATCCAGATGTCCGGATGTTGGTGCAGCACCTGATGCAGTGAGGTCGTGCCGCATTTCGGGGCACCGCCAATGATGAAATCCGGAAAGGCCAAAGTCTTCACCTCGTGCAATGCAAACGGGTCGGCGAGCTTCGGAGGACACGGTGAATGCCTTCCCTTGGTCTTTCCTGTGTTGATGCGTCAGAGAAGGTCATGGCACCGTTCCAGAAACTGGGTGTTTTGTCGGTCTTCATTGAATTCGCGAAGAACTTTGTCGCGCGCGGCAGTTGAAAGGCCCTTGGCCGCATCGGTGTTTTGCACAAGGAAGAGGACATTCTGGTACAGCTCTTCCGCGTCGCGCTCACCGGACAACAATCCGGTTTCACCATGCTCGACCAGTTCCGGGATGCCGGAATGGCGCGTGGTGCAAATGGGCGTGCCAAGGGCCATGGCTTCCATGAGCGTAACGGGGATGCCCTCCTGGTCCCCATCCTCTGCCGTGCAGCTTGGAACCAGCATGATATCCGCGTCAATCATTCGGCGCAGCGCGTCCTGATGCGGCAAGGCCCCGAGGAACCGGATGCGATCCTGAAGCTTCGCATGCGTCACCTGCATGCGCAGTTCTTCCGCCAAAGGGCCATCGCCGCCAATGTCATAGAGCCAGTCAATCCCGGGGTGCCTGTCGCGCAACAGTGCAAGCGCTTCGATGGACGTCCTGAGTCCTTTTTTTTCGACCAGCCGGCAAATGCTGAGAAACCGCAGTGGCGCGTGAAACTTGGGGGTCGAGAACGGGTAGCCGGACACCGGAATACCCAGATGCCGGGTCTCGACCCGCGATTCCGGGGCGCCGCATTCGACAAGGCGTCTGGCGAACATGGCGTTGACTGTGACATGCAGATCCCCGTCGGTGAACAGGTTGCGAAAACGGGACATGGCGTCCCGCCGGTATTCAACGCTGACATCACGCCCGTGAAACACGGTCACCAGTCGCGGACGGTGTTTCCAGCCCCGCTGCGCAAGCTCAACCGCCGCGCCGCGATATCCGAAATGCGCGACGACAAGATCCGCATCGATCTGCCGTCGCCACGCAGACCGGCCCAGCCGTGCGGCGATGCGATCGGACAGACTGGTCGGCAACGTCCGCAAAAGCCAGGGCCGTTTCGGCGGCCAAACCACAATTCGCACGTTGCCAAGATCGTGTTCCTGGTCAGGCGACAGCGGTGTTCGGTGGTCGAAGGATTTGCAGGCCACCGTCACTTCATGCCCCTGCCGCACCGCGTGAAGCACTTGAGAAGTCACAAAGGTTTGGGACAGGGCAGGAAAGTTTGAGACGCAAAAGCAGATCTTCATCGGCTGGCTCCGATTTGTTTGCGGTCTGCCTTAAGCTGAACAGCGGGCATGGTGTTGTGAAACGGCGCGGTCCAGTACGGACATGAACGCCGCATGCTGCCGATGGAAATCGAGCTCGGTGCGTTTGGCATAATTCAGCGCCCTTTCGGACAGATCTGCATAAGCAACCTCATCCGACCAAAGCCTGCGCAGCGCGGCCACCCACTCGTCGATCGGCGCATCATGAGGCAGGACGATACCGCCCGGCCCGATAGCCTGGCTCAGGCCGCCCCGGTTGGATCCGATCACCGGGATACCGCTGCAATGGGCCTCGGACGCGACACGGCCCCAGGCCTCTTCCCATTGGCTGGGCGCCAGCAGCACCCGGGTGCGCCCGTAGACCTTCGACATGTCCGAGGTGCGGCTCATGAAAGTGACATTCGGCAGCGTGTCGATTTCGGCCATGATCTGCTTGAACAGCCCGTCCCACAGCGTCCAGGCTTCGACCAAGAGGAAGGGAATGTCGGGGCAGGCGCGCGCCATCTCGCGCACCACCTCGTACCCTTTCTTTGGATGGATGTTGATGAGTGTTGCGTATTCCTTGGTGGTTTCGCAGCGGTATTCGTCAAAGTTGATCGTCGGGGTGATCACCGTGCAGTCAATGCCATAAGCATCGCAGTACGCACCGGCGGTGAAATTGGAGTTGGCGATGAAGCTTGCCCCCGGGATCGCGCTGACATCTCCTTCGTTTTCGTCAAACTCGACGTTGCGCAGATAAAGCACAACGGGAAGGCCGAGTTTCGAGAACTCCAAACCCAACTGGGCCGAATGGCGGGTCTGGATCACCACAACATCGGGCCGGAACCGCTTGGCGGCGGCGGCAATCCGCACAGGATCAACCGGTTCCCAGGTGCGCATGACCTCATAGCCCTGACTGCGATCCACGCTGAACGGCCGACCTGTTATCTTGCGCTGTGCACGCATCCGGAAACCGAACACCCCGCGGCCCGAAAACCCGCAATAGACTGCGCAGTCGTGCCCCTGCGCGATGCTTTGCCGGATCAGGTGATCGGTGCTGTTCTGAGTGCCACCGCTGGCTTCGGGTAGCCAGCCATTTCCACCGGCAAAGAGAATTCGCATGTTCATACCCTTACTGGATGGCGCAGGCTGGCTGCGCATGTTGAAATGCCGCGACGGATGACGTTGGGGCGCATCTTCATCGTGCGGTTGCTCCGGTTGCCCGATGCGCGTTGTCGGGCCGTGTTGCGCTCCACACTTCGTCAACGTGGGCGAATAAGGCGGCGTCTGCGGAGTAGAGATGGAGGATTTGGTCGACACGCGATTGCGTCAGGTCGGATTTCAGCGTTCGCGGGCCCGAGGTTTTGTTCGCATGTGTCAGCAGACTGGGGTCGACGTCTGCCAGTTTGGTCAACCCTTCGGCCATCTTGGGAAACGGGATCAAAGTATCGACCATGACCGTTCTCCCGTCGCAAACGTAGTCCACCTGCGGGCGGAAATGGAAATACCGCATAGATCCGTTTCGAAAGCTCGTGTCTGATGACAACCTGTCAATGAACGCACCCACGGTCTGCGTGCCGATCATTCTGGCGCTGTACCTGCGGTCGGTTTCGTTGCGTCCGCCGGTCTTCAGATAGTCGAAGGCCGACAGAAACCGGTCAACCGGGTCGCGCAGTATGGCGATTTTGGGCAGGGTCCGCCAGGCGCGCGGGCATGTGGCCTTGATCTCTTGCCAGGTCCGATGACGTACGCGGTATCCAAATAATACGTCTTCCACCGAGGTGCCTGCGTTCTTGGGGATGTGAATCAGGATCAGGCCACGCCTGAGATAGACGTCCGCGAGGTTCGGATCGTCTCTGGGGCGTGACCGGTCGATCATCCGGCCGGGCGCAACCCGCCAACCGATATCGGTTCCGATCTGGGTCAGGCTTGGCAATGCGGTTTCTCCGGTGTCCGGGCGTAGCAGCATGCATGAAGTCGCGATGCGGCAGATGGGTGTGTTTCGAAACGGGTCATGCGGGCCTCTTTGAACGGCGTTTGCGCACTTCCCAAAGGGCTTTGAAGGCGAGGGTTTTCACCTCAACCAAGATCTGGCGGCCATAGTTGCTGAGGGTCAGGATGCCTGCGAAAACCGCGTAGCTAATGGCGATACCGCACAGCAATTTCAGAACCGCAACGCTTGGCAACGAGGTTTGCACCATCAGAACAACTGCATAAGCGGCAAGACCCGCACAGAAGACCGGCAGAATGCGCCCGTGGATGTTGTCCCGTCCGACTGGTCCCTTGCGGGTGACGAGCAGCCATAGTGGAAACAGCTTCAGCATCGTGACCGCAGCATAGGCTATCGCCAGTTCCCGAACGCCGTATTGCACACCCCAAACGAACGCACCGCAGGTGACCACGGCAGAGGCCAACCCCCACCAACCCATCTCGGTGGTGCGACCCTGGCTGACAAACAGCCAGCCTGTAGGGTTCGCCAGCGGTTGCGCCAGCGCGGCGATCCCCAGTGCCGCGAAGATCGGGGCGCTGTCCGCCCATGGTGTGCCCAGCAAGAAGGGAACCGCCGTATCTGCCATCCCGGTCATGGCCGCGACACCGGGAAGAACGGCAAGCTGCATGAGCCCGAAAACGCGAAAGAACGCGTGGGCGTACCGATAGGGTTCGTCTTGCATCCGCGACAGAACCGGAACCATGACCTGTGACAGCGGCTGTGCGACACGGTCAAGCGGAAACAGGATCAGCTTGTAGGCCCGGTCATAAAACCCCAGTGCGGCCCCACCCCAGACGCGACCAATCAGGATGTTGTCGAGATTGCGCGACAGGAAATTCGCCAGTTTGAACCCTGTCACCCCTGCGCCGAACCCCAGCAGATCGGCCGTTCCGGGTGCCAGCGCCGGACGCGAAGGCTGCCAGGGGACCCAGATCCAGACCAGCGCCGCGCCGACAATTCCGCCTGCCAGCGTACCCGCCACCAGCGCCCAGGGTGTAGGCGAAACCAACGCCCACAGGATCGACGTCAATAGAGTACACAACGAGACTACGCTTGCGTTGACGGCGATCCTGCCAAAGATCATGCCGCGATTGAGCAAGGCGAAGTGTTGTGCTCCAAGGGCGGTGATCACCATGTTCAGCGCCATCACCCGGATAAGCCATGTCAGATCGGGCTGGTTGTAGAGTGCCGCGGCCAGGGGCGCCGCTGCGATCAACAGAACCGTCAGCGACAGGCTGACGGCCAGATTGATCCAGAACAGCGCGTTGAGCTGCCCATATGTCAGCGACCGTTTCTGTATGACAGCCTGTAGCAGGCCCATTTCCTTGAACAGCGACAGAAACGCGATGATCGGACCAATCATCGCGATCAGACCGAAATCGGCGGGCATGAGCAAACGCGACAGGATCAGCACCGAGCCGATCTGACACCCGACCACCACACACTGGCTGAGCGCGGTGTAAAAGCTGCCTAGCACGACGGTTCCGCCGTAGGTATCCCGGGCAGCGGTCTCGACCGCCTCATGAGGTTCGCGTTGGGCCATGTATTTGGGTCTTTCCGTCGAGTCGACGCGGCGAGAATTGCATGGCCTGCGGTGCCGCGCCCGCCCTTGGCAGGTGCAGCATCTTTTTCAGCAACTTCCTGCCAAACAAGCACCATGCAATGACGCAAAAGCGCCTGCACGCCATGCTACGAAAGCAAAATTTGATCGTCTGAGTGTTGAGTGCATGAGTTTTGTAACATGTCGGCAATTTCCCCGGATCGACGTTTTTTTGCTCATCCGCTGACACGAGACCGGCTCAGTTTCGCCGGTTGAAGGGTGCGGCTTTGACATTGGCCCGCGTGACCTTCTAGCTGGAGTTCTTGGGTCTATCTGCGACAGGATGTTCGATCCGTGGCGACGGTCAGAGACAGCGATAGCGGGCGGACCCCCAAACGGTCCGAACCGAAGAAACGCATTCTCTATCTTGCGCATGATCTGGATGACGCGGCCATTTGGCGCCGGGTGGATATGCTGCGCATGGGCGACGCAGAGGTTTCGATCGCCGGGTTCCGGCGCCGGTCCGGCGTATTGCCCGAAAACGCTTTGGAGCTTGGACGGACCCACAACGGCAGGATGATGCAGCGCGCGCTGTCAGTGCTTGGGCAACGCATGAGGCTACGCGCGACGTTTAAGGATCTGCCGCCCCCGGACACGATCCTGTGCCGTAATCTTGAGATGCTGGCACTTGCCGCGCCGCTGCGCCGCGCGATGTGGTCGCAACATCCGGTCCGGCTGGTGTACGAGGTTCTCGACATTCACCGCCTTATGGTCGGACCGTCTTTCAAGGCGCGGACCATGCGCTGGGTCGAGGGTCGGCTTTGTCGTGATGTCGATAACATCATCGTATCGTCCCCCGCCTTCCAAAGAGAGCATTTCGAAGCTCATCAGCAATGCAAGGCGCCAGTGCTTCTGGTTGAAAACAAGGTGGTTGCACCGGATGCGAAACCCTCACGTCCTTGCACTGACCCGCCCGCGGTCGCGGATCAAGCACCGCTGCGCATCGGCTGGTTCGGCATCCTCAGGTGCAGCTTTTCGTTACACTGCCTTGACGGACTGACACGCGCGCGTCCGGGGCGTTACCGGGTCGTTCTGCGCGGACGCCCGGCGCTGGATGAGGTGCCGGACTTTCACCGCGTCGTGGATGCCAATCCCGATCTTGTGTTCGAAGGGGCCTATTCCTATCCGGCTGACCTTGAGGAGATCTACGGCAGCGTCGATCTTGCATGGTTGGTCGATCGATACGACAAGGAGCAGAATTCAGACTGGCTGTTGCCGAACCGCCTGTACGAAAGCGGCCTGAACCGTGTTCCCCCGATTGCGCTGGCCGGAACCGCAACCGCGCGCCGATTAAAGGATCTTGGCATCGGGCTGGTACTCGACAGCGCCGAAGAGGCGACGGTGATCGAAGCGATGGATCAGGTGTCGCCCGAAACCTTGGATGGCCTGAGAACAGTGCAAAATGCTGTTCCCTCAGACGTCTGGAGGACAACCCGGCAAGAGGCTCGAGAACTAGTTGACGCGATTGCTGGAGATGCGGTCAGCCTGCACCGGGAACCATGCGATACGTCCCGAGATGCCGTGCTGATCGTGGTGCCGACATTGAACGAGGCACCGCATATCACTGGAGTGATTGACGGGCTGGCCGGCTTTCTTCAACGCCGACAGCGCCTCGGCGCACCAGTGCGTCTGGTGATTGTGGACGGCGGTTCAACGGATGGCACGCAGGGCATCGTCAGGGATCGGATCGCTGCTTTGCCGGATTTCGACATACAGCTGGTGGACAACCCGGCCCGCCTTCAAAGCGCGGCGCTGAACGCGGCATGTGACCGGTTTGCAGACGGTGTGGATTGGCTGATCCGTATGGATGCGCATTCCCGCTACCCCGAGGACTATGCGGATATTCTGTTGGAGGAGGCTGGGCGGACGGAGGCTGCGAGCGTCGTCGTGTCGATGCGTGCGGTCGGCACGACGCGGATGCAACGGATCATAGCCCTGACGCAGAACTCGCGGCTTGGCAATGGCGGGTCGGCGCATCGGGTCGGCGGCTCGGGGCGGTTTGTCGATCATGGGCACCATGCCCTGATGCGGCTTGATGCGTTCCGGTCCGTTGGCGGCTATGACGCCAGCTTTTCGCATAATGAGGACGCTGAGCTGGATATGCGGCTGACGCAGGCGGGTTATCGGATCTGGCTGACATCGCGCACCTGGCTCGACTACCTGCCGCGCGGCTCGATCCCCGCGCTCTTTCGGCAATATTTCAACTTTGGCCGTGGCCGGGCCCGCACGATGCTGAAACATCGCAAGCGACCCCGTCTGCGCCAGCTGGCGATGATATCCGTCGCTCCGATGCTTGGACTGGTGGTGCTGGCGCCGCTGTCTGTGGTCATTGCGCTGCCCGCGATGGCGTGGATCTCCGCCTGTCTTATTGGTGGCGTTGCGCTGGCTCTGGCGCGCCGTGATCTGATGGCGCTTTGGGCCGGACCTATCGCGGCTGCCATGCACCTGGGGTGGTCGTCCGGATTCTGGCGGCAGTTGTTGAAACGCCCGTTTGTTGCCCAAGGCGTTTCCAGGCTCGCCTCTGCTGTTCGCAAAACCGCGATTCCCGTTGATCACATCGCGGTCGGTGTTTGCACTTATCGGCGATCCAGCCTGTTGGACACTCTACGCACGCTTGAACAGCAGAACCTTGCGGACGGCACCCGCCTTTCGATCATCGTCGTCGATAACGACGATAGCCCCAGCGCGCGAGGCATCGTTGACGGCTTTGCCAAGGGTTCCCGGCATAACGTGATCTACCGTTTTGCCCCCTGCGGCAACATCTCGATCGCGCGCAATGCGGCGCTGGAAGAGGCCGAACGCAACGGGTTGCGGGTGTTTGCCTTCATCGACGATGATGAACTGGCCTCACAAAACTGGCTGAACGCGCTTGTCTCGCGCCTATGCGAGGCGGATGCAGAGGCGGTCGTCGGGCCGGTCCGCGCGATCTATGCATCCGATGCACCGGAGTGGATGAAGTCTCTGCGCATTCATGACACCAACCCGGAACGAGCGCCAGATGGTCGGCCGATTGCAGGCCACAGCTGCAATGTCATCATGGACCTGGCCAGTGCGCCCCTTGCTGGTCGGCGTTTTGACTTGGCGCGCGGTGTTTCCGGGGGTGAAGACACCGCGTTCTTCAAAGACGCAATGGAGGCTGGTGCACGGCTCGCCTTTGCCCCGTTGGCCACGCTGGATGAGCCGGTCGCGCCATCGCGGACGACTATGGTCTGGTTGCTGAAGCGACGCTTCAGAATGGGGCAAACCCATGGTGGCCTGTTGCGCAAATATGGCGCCGCACGCGCGCGCCTGCTGACACTGCCGCTTGCATTCGCCAAGGTTCTCTATTGCTTTGCATTTGCGCTGGTGACCGCCCCTTTTGCCGCCAGGCGTAACTCAAATCTTTTGCGGGGTGCGCTTCATGCCGGCACAATCGCGTCTCTGATCGGGTTCCCGGAGGTCGCCGTATATGGTGCGTCTCGGGACAAGGCACAGGCAAGCTGAGTAAAGGTCAAACATTCAACTCCGTGACCCTAGTGCCGGGCTCGCTATGTCCGAACTCTGTTTCTCAAGATGCGCCAAGTTGTTCACGATGGAGGTTCGGGAAAAACCCGAATTGCCAGTACCCTGCCGCGCCTTACGCCCTTGGGACAATGGCGACCAATCATGGGTCGGGTATCTCCCCAAACGCTCTAGACATCGACAACCGGTCAGAATTTTGAGTGGTGGCTCGTGGTGGTTTTGCTGTAGGCTTCCTTAAGTGATGCGGGCTAAGAGGCCCTCAAAGGGGGCCCGGCCTTTGGAGACATTGATGCGGTTGCCGATTTTTATTGTGGGTCTATTTCTGTCCGTCGCCCTGTCGGCGTTGATTGGCTTTCTGGCGGGTTTCAAAACGTCCCAACTGGTTTTGTTCGTCATCGCCGTCGCGATTGTGCTGCAACTTGCTTATGTCCTGATTGTCGCGCTGCTGGCCGTCGAGCGAAAGCGCAAAACTCGCGACGCGGATGGCGAAGTGCCCACCGCACCGCCCTCGCCGGTGTCCCAGGAGACCGATGCCTGACGGCAAATGAATGCTGACGGGCTGGGTACCGCGCCCGAAGTGCTTGGACAGCACAGAGGGATACTCTACCCCTGTTGCTATCTCTAAGGAACGCCCTCTCGCCACATACAACTGAGCCGGGTCCGATGTCCGCATGCGTCACCGTCATCATCGCTGCATTCAATGCGCAAACCACGTTGTCACGTGCGATCCGATCCGCTTTGGTGCAGCCGGAAACGGCTGAAGTGATCGTTGTGGATGATGCATCCGGCGACGACACATGCGCGGTCGCCAGGGATGAGGTCGAACGGGACCCGCGCGTTCGGCTGATCCGGCAGGAGACAAATCAGGGACCTGCAGCGGCACGCAACAGAGCCCTGGATGCTGCAACGTCGGAATTTGTCGCTGTGCTGGATTCCGACGATGTGTTCTTGCCGCAGCGGCTGGAACTTCTTTTGTCGTGCCCGAGCATCGACATGGTCGCCGATAACATCGCCTTCGTGACTCAGGAACATCTAGCAACTGCAGTCGGTCTGGACTGGTCGGCGATTGCGCCGGATTTCACCCCACTTGGAACGACCGAGTTTGTTCTGGGCAACCTGCGCAAACAGGGTGTGTCGCGAGGAGAACTTGGGTTCCTGAAACCGGTGCTGTCACGGGCTTTTCTGGAAAAACACAAGCTGCGCTATGATCCCGCGCTGCGACTTGGTGAAGATTACGATCTGTATGTCCGGATGCTGTTGGCCGGGGCGCGGATGTGTCTGACCCGCAGGCCGGGATATGCGGCCGTGGTTCGGTCCGACTCGCTCAGCGCGCGGCATGGCGCGGGTGCATTGGCGGCGCTGCAGGCCGCGCTGGAGGCCCATCTTGGCGCAGGAACCCACTCGCCGGATCTTGACCGGGCCATGCAGGCGCATCTGAGGGAAGTCCGGCACAAGCGGGATCACCGTGTCTTTCTTGATTTGCGACGCCAGCAGGGGTCTTGGGCGGCCATCCGGTATCTGTGCGGCGCGTCGGACCGCACTTGGCCGGTGGTCCGGCAAATCGCTCGGGACAAGCTGAACCTCAACCAGATGGCCGGGGATGCGGCTCCAAAGGACGGGGCGAGACTGCTGTTGCGTTCAGACGCGCTGGGGTCCTAACCGGGCCTATGAAAGCTTCAGACCCGCGTCGCGGGGAACTGAGGTGGGGCCGGTGTTCTGCTCGCGCAGCGCACGGCGAGTCGAACGCCATGTCGGCAGATACCCCAAGGCGTCCATCCCTGCAGGCCCTTCTGCAATGACGTCTATTGGTCCTCGGCTTGCCAATTTGGCAAGGTGACGGGCCATTGCGCGGCGTGCGGACCAGGTACGCGCGTTCGCGGTGGGTGCAACTTCCACCGGAATGCGTATGGCATCCTGCGGGGCGGACACCTGATCCATTCGATCAGGCGCGGCAAGCACGACGGTCTTCGTTTCGCCTGAACTTCCGTGCCAGACAGACGACATCATGCGCCGCCTACGGTCACTCAGACTGTTCAGCATCTCGCGCAGTAATACGGGATGGTGCCAGAGGTGCCGCGCTGCATTCAGTACCCCTTGTGTCTTGAGTGCGGTCACGAGATGCTGATAGCGCAGCGCCCGCTCAAGGCGCGCTTTGCGCCGGGCAAGCTGCAACCGCAATTCACGGTCGTTTGGATGCATGGTCGCGGCAAGTTCGGCCAATGTCTCATGCGCCACGATAAGCCGCGTCAACGGTGCAGCGGACAGACGGTGCGACAGGGATTCTGTATGCCTTCGATAGAGATAAGTCGGGTCCGGTGTAGTCAGAAAGGTGGCGCCGCCGAGCAACAGGCGGCAATAAAGATCGAAATCCTCTCCAATCTGCAATGTCTTATGATATCGAAGTGGCCCAAGAGCGTCACGGCGGATCATCGGCTTCAAGTAACCGAAAGATGCCAGCCCTGCGACCACTGTGTCACTGCGGATCAGGTCCGTGGCCGTCAAGCGCCGAGAGCGTTCGGCGCGATCATCCCCCAACAGGGTCTGGCCCGCCACATCCGCAGAGCCGAAACTCAGCAGGTCATCGGCGATTGCGTCTGCCCCCATCTGCTCTGCCGTGGCAAGCAGGCGTTCGATCCGCTGTGGATGGACAAGGTCGTCTGCGTCGATAATAGCGATCCACTCTCCCCGCGCCGTCTCAATAGCGGCGTTTCGGGCGCCGGCTGGTCCCAAATTCGTTTCAAGTTCGATCGGTCTGACACGATCGTCCAACGCGGCCAGTTGGTGCAAGATCTTCTGGCTGCCGTCGGTCGATGCATCATCAACGACGATCAATTCAAGCGCTGCATGGGATTGGTTCAGGACCGAAGTAACCGCCGCTTCAAGATAGGCAGACCCATTGAAGTTCGACATGACGACCGACACCAGGGGTCCGCTTTCGGACCGGGCAGGGCCAGTTCTTAAGCCATCACTCAATGCCTTGGTCTCGTTTTTCATCTGGTCGTTCATCACCATGCCGTTCAGCACCCCGAATTGCATTCTGCAAGAGCGGTCTTGGTGCTATGCTTCACGAGGTTTCGTCAGAGCGCATCGCCGCTGGCAGGGTCCGAACAAGAATGACGATGTCGTTTGCCATGCTGACGTTTGCGACATAGACGCGATCATAGGCAATCCTGCGTTTGTAGGTGGTGTTGTTGCGGCCATTCACCTGCCACAGGCCGGTGACGCCGGGTCGCGCACGCAGATAGTAGCGACTGGAAGGCCCGTAACGGTGCAATTCTTCGCTGGGAACCGGGCGAGGACCGACGAGGCTCATTTCACCGCGAAGTACGTTGTAGAGTTGCGGCAACTCATCAAGGCTGAATTTCCGCAGGACATGACCAACTGGCGTGACACGGGGGTCGTCCCGCAGCTTCTGGGTCTGCTCCCATTCGAAACGCGCCTCCGGGTTCTGTTGGAGATGCCGTTGAAGAATTTCAGCGCTGTTCACTTCCATCGTCCGAAACTTCAGGCAGGAAAAGGGCTGCTTTCGATATCCGACCCTGCGGTGGCGATACAGGATAGGCCCGGGTGATGTGCTGTAGACCAACAAGGCCAGCCCGGCCATGAGCGGCGACAGCACGACAAGCATGACCAGGGCAACCGCGACGTCGATCGCTCTTTTGGCTCGCCCGCCGACAGGTTCCTCGTACAGCGCCGGGCGGGTCCAAATGACGTGACGCGCTGGCGAGATTGACGAAACCATGCCCTCGACCGGGGCCGCTTCAGTCTCAATCGGTTTCATCACATTCCATCCTCATCTCTCAAGTGCCTGACGCTGCGGTTCAGCGCGCATGCCGCTTAAAGTTGCAACGGCGATCGCCACAATGGATCAAACCATGCGGGCGAAAGTGATCTGCATCTGGTTACCTTCACCAATACGTGCATTCCGACACATGCAGATAAGTTGGGTATGACAAATGCTGCGATTGCAAACCCCAATGTTGGATCAAGCAAGGCACCGCCTATGGTTGCTGAGGCTTTCGCCGGGATTCCGCACATTGGGATAGGTTCGGTGCATATCTTTTGACTCCGGATGCCTCGCATGCCCGAATCGAAGGCGTATTTTGAACATCTCTCCAGCCAGGTCCACCAAATACTTGAAGGCGCGACTCGCGCGAAACGAGAGTCGCCCGACGTCGACAATGAGGTAAGCCCGCCTATGCGCATTCTCTTCGGAAGCGCCCATCCCTACCTGCCGCAGATGTATGGCGGTGCGCAGTCCAGCGCGCATGAGTTGGTTGTCAGACTGCGGGCGCGGGGGCATACCGTGGGTGTTCTGGCCGGCCTGACCGGTGAAGGCTGGCTGGGCCTGCGCGGGCGGGTTTTGCTGAAACTGAGGCGGCGCGGCTATGTTCGCGATGATGGTCTTGGCTACCCCGTCTTTCGCGCATGGTTCGCTCAGGACGCAGCGCGTCAGGTTGTGTCCGACTTCAAGGCCGATGTGGCGATTTTCCAATCCCGGCTTCCGGTGCCTCTGGCGCAATCGATTGATCGCGCAACGACGCGGACGTTCATCTATTTGCGAAATGTTGAAAACGAGGATCTTGGGGGATCGTTGGCGGAACTATCCAATACCGGTTTCATCGCGAACTCGAACTTCACTGCGCGGCGCTTTGCAGAGACGCAAGCGGTTTCCGCCGACGTGATCTACCCGATGATTGAGGCCGAGAAATACCGGGTCACGACCGCATGCGAAAACGTGACGTTTATCAATCCCCACCCGAACAAGGGTGTCGATGTTGCGTTGAGGATTGCAGAGGCGTGCCCCGATATTCCGTTTGTTTTTGTGCGAGGCTGGGGGCTGACCCCGACGCAGGAGGCGCATCTTCAGGACAATCTCGACAGGTTGCCGAATGTGACGCTGCAGCCGTCCACGGACGATATGCGCAGCGTCTACAAGAAAGCCCGCATCGTTCTGGCACCCAGTCAATGGGAAGAAGCATTCGGCCGGATCGCCGCCGAGGCACAAGTCAGTGGTATTCCGGTCGTGGCGTCAAAGATCGGCGGTCTGCCCGAGGCTGTCGGCCCCGGAGGCGTGCTGATCGACAGAGATGCCCCGGTCGAGGTTTGGGCAGAGGCGGTACGAACCCTCTGGTACGACGATGGGACATATGCCGACCTGTCCGCAGCCGCTCTTGAACACGCCCAACGTCCCGAGATGAACCCCGAGCATCAGACCGACAGATTGCTGGATATCCTGAACCGTTCGACCTGAAACACGGTAGACCGGCACCGGACAACATCAGGACGGTGGAAGCCCGGTGGTCGGTTGAGTCTGCGTCGCAGAGGGGAGCTTGCCCGGCGGCAAGGTTTCAGTGGTCTCAGGAGACAGCCGTCGCACGGGGATCGTGTCGTTCGGCCCGGGCCGAGCTAGAACAACCTCCAGGACGTCGCCACCGGCGATCGGGTCGTTGCGTCCGACCACAAAGGTTACAGGTCCGTCCGGCCCGGTTCTGGTGATCTGCAGCGTCAGTGACACCAAAGCTGAAAGCTCGACCAGCCCATTGCCGGTGCGCTCTGCTTCGGCAAAAAGCGCGGCCTCGGTCTCCATTTTCACGCGCAGTTCGGCGATAGCCGTGCGTTCATCCTGTAGTCCCTGAACCCGTTCGCGATCGCGCTGATTGGTCAGATCCAGCCTGTCGCGCCGCGTTTCGCTGAGGCGTTGCTCGGCGCTCAGCCGTGCGGTTTCAACTTCAAGCAATCTTACCTGTTGGTCTGCAACGGCGCGCTGAAGATTGCTTTCACGGGTAGCAATAGACAGGCCCCGCTCGACAAGGCTGGAGGCGTTTTCAAGCTCTTCGTTCAGCAAATTCAGTTGCCGCTGACGCAGATCCGCCTGCTGCTGCAACCGTGCTATGCGTTCCAGCAGCAGGGCTTCCAACTCCTCGATCTGCGCAAGGTTCGACGCAAAGGCGGATTGTTGCGACATCATAATCTTGCGCTCTTGTTCGATCAGTTCGGCACCCAGAGGCGACGAGGCCAGTTCGGGCGGAACGTCGATCCCGGTTCCAGCTTCTTCCGCCTCGAGCCGCGCGAGCCGGGCCAGCCGCCGCATCTTGTCCAACTCCATCACCCGGTAGTTCCCAAATGCGTTAAGCGCGTTGCGCTCGCCCCGGACCAGCGCCGAAGAGGCCCGGTTGACTCCGCCCGACAGGCTGAGCGCCTGAAGCACGGTCATCCCCGGTACATGCAGGTAAGCGCCTGGCGCCCGCACATCGCCCAGCACGTAAATCGGGGCAAATTCCGTGATGGTTACGATGGCCTGCACGTCGGTGCTCAGCCCAATGCGGTCCTGGATGCGTCGCGACAATTCAGTACCCAATTCATCCGGCGTCAGCCCGGTTGCCTGAACGCTTCCGATAAGGGGCAGCGAGACCGTGCCCGTTGCGCTTATCAGGTACGACCCGGCAATCGTATCCCACGAGGTAAAAACCTCGTTCACCGGATCCCAGCGGCCAATCCGGATGTCCAAAGTCTGTTGTGGTCCGAGCGTCTCGGTCATCGCGGTGTCGTTTTCGGCTTGCGCCGGTGTCAGCATGCCGCCCGCAGTCAGCAGGCACAGCCCAAGAAACCAGGGTTTGCCGCGCAGGCCAGCGGATGCGGCTTTCAAAAGGATGTCTCTAAGCATTGATCTTGAGCTCCTCATAACTGCCGGGGCTTACATATCGCCTTGCCTTCGCAAGGTTGGCGTCTTCGAGAACCGTTGTTGTCAAAGCATCGCTGAAGCGTGGATGATCCAGCAATGCGTCCGAGACAAATCGCGGCAGGACCTTTCCCCAGGGGATGCGCAGAAGGGTGCTGTCATAGGCCCATGCGTGCGGATCCGACTGGCTTGCCTGGCTCAACGGATCCATGACGACCAGCACAAAGCTGAAACTGGCGCGCAGTTCCCTGGCCAACAGGGTTTGGTCGCTGTTTTCAATGCCAGCCCCGGGTGCCGCGCGCACGCCGTCAAGGGCATCCTGCAGGCTGATGGATTCAATATGGTTCAGCGCCTTGGCAGGCAATGCTTCTGGTGGCGGTCGTTCAAAAACAACCATGACCCGGCATATGCCGTTGCGGGATAGCCGGTTGGCCAGTTCCAGGGGCAGGTCATATGTCTTTTTCACGCCCGGTGTCAGCGGAGCGATTCCGATCAGCAAGCCCTTTGATTTCAGCGCGTTGGCTTCGCATGCCTGCGCCAGGCGTTCAACGGTTCGCGCGTATGTGTTTGCCGCGCCTGCATCGCGCAGGCTCGCAGTGTCCGGCAGCATTCCCGCGCAACTCACACCCACATCCTGCCACAGCTCCGAGACGGTCCGCACAGGTCTCGGGACCAACTCGCGTGCCGTTCCGGCCAATGCCCCCAAAAGACCACCCAACAAAAGGCCGGCAAACAGCATCGCCTTTTTGCGGGGGCTGGACGGGTCTTTGGGGACTTCGGCGGGCGAGATGATCTTGATGGATGCGATGGGAAAATTCTGTTGCTGCATCGTGACTTCGAGTCGGGCCAGATAGTCCCGATAGACCTGCGCATAGGTTTCCGAGATGGCTTCGAGCTGTTGCAGTCTGCCACGAAGCGACACGTTCAGATCCGACGTGCCTGTTGTTGCTTCGAGATCCGAACGCAAAGATTGTTCCCGTCCGCGTGCCATGCTGTATGCAATGCGGGCGGCCTCGGTCGCCTGTTCCAGTTCGACCAGCAGGGCATCCGCCAGAACCTGAATTCTGTCATTCAACTGCTGCGCCTGCGGGTGGGTTTCGCCGAACTGGCCGGCGATCCGGCGATAGCTTTGGCTTGCGCTCAGATATTCGCGCCGCACCTCATCGCTGACCCCGGTAATGAGGCCCTCGACAAACGGGACCGCAATGATGTCTCCGTTGTCCTTGGCGCGGGCCAGTAGCGACTCCATGCTGCCGAGATAGGCTTCAGCCTCGGCGGCGGATGCGGCAGCATCCACAAGCTCGCTGGCCAGTTCCGATTGCTGTTGTTCCGTCAGCAGGTCGCCACGCGCCTGCACCAGATCGTTTTCGGTGCGGAATTCCTGCAGGGCCGAGGTGGCCTCGATACTCTTTTGTTCCAGCACCTCCAGACGCTCGCGCAGCCATGCTTCGGCCTTGGCGGCGACCTCATCTGTCGTCTCAAGCTGAAAGTTTTCATAAGCTAACCCATAGCCGCGCGCAATCAGTGCCGCGCGCCTCGGGTCAAAATCCGAGAACCCGATTTCGATTACAAGGCTGCGGCCGGACCGCGAGACCGAAAGCCTGTCGCGCAATATCCGCACCGCACGATCGCGATCCGTAACTTCAAGGTTGAAGTCGGGGATTTGGGGTTCCTGTGCACTGGTTTCCCGGGACTCCGATGTAGCGGCATCGCTCCGGGCGGGCGGGTCAGGTGTCAGCAGCCGCGCCAGCGGGCGGGTAACTGACGAAATCATCCGGTTCATTTTTTCCGTTATGCCAAGTGGCGGTGACAGGAAATCCGCGTCCTGATCGAGTTTCAGCAGGTCGACAACCCGATAGGCCAGAGCGCGGGACTTGATGATCTCAATCTCGCTTTGAACCGCGGTATCCGAGCGAACGGCGTTGGGCAGCGGTGATACCTCGTTCAGCAGTTCGGCGCGTTCTTCATCTAGCAGTACCGTTTCAACAGCCGTATAGCGTGGCACGGATCCCAGGATCATCAGGACCGCGAACGCCACGCCGACAATCGCGCATGTCATCACCAAAGGGGTCTGCCGCCTGACGGCCCGCATCATGGCGCCCATGTCGAGGCGCATATCGTCCCGGGATCCGGCAGGCGGATAGGCATTGTTCTTTGTCCAGGTAATGCGCCTTTCTTTCACGGGTTCGTTCATGTCAGGAACTCCATGATGCCCTCGGTGCGCCGCACCTCATCCCTTGTTTCGGATCGAGATTGAACCGGCTTTGCTGCACATGAGGGTTTTCGTGTGTTGGAGAATTCATTCAAAGACTCCGATTAATCTGCCCAGGGAGGGATGTTGCGTCGGCCGCACCGGCATCGACGGATGCGCTGCGTTTCGAATGCTGCGATGGTGATCAAACAAGCGTAGGAGGATGAAGGCCACCAGGAACGAACCGACGGTATGCGGGGTGACGAAGTCGACTTCGGCGACCGATCGCACCACAAACAGGACCGCCAGACCGGCAAAGAGTATGAGCGACCCCACGCTCTTTCGGCCCAGAGCGGCGCTAACTGGCATGATGATCAGCAGCAGGCACAGCGCCGTGACCAGCCCCAAACCGACCAAGCCGGTCCCTACGTAGGTTTCGATCAATGCATTGTGGAAATGAAACCCGGACCGCGCGGTGATGTAAAATGCATCCCACAGCGTTTCAGCCTCAGGGCGACCGTGAACCCAAAAGGAGTTGTACCCAAGGCCCAGAACCGGCTGCTCGGCCCCAAATTCAAACGCCTTGCTCCACAGATATGTCCGGCCGGTCAGGGTCGCGTCCTTGCCAAAAGCCGCAAGAACCGCATCGAATACTCCCATGTGATGCGAGGCCAGGACCAACGTGGCAATTGCTGTTGCAGCCAATAGAACCGAGGCGCGGCGCAGCCAGGGGGCCAAAAGCATGACAAACCCAGCAAACAACATCGCGGCACCTGCGGCCGAAGCAGAGAGTAGGGAAGTGGCGGAATCCGACAACCACAGCATGACAAGCCCAAGTGCTACGGTACCCGCGCACAATGGTGCCAACGCCCTTGGGATGCGAAATACCCAGCCAAGCGACAATGAGAATATGATTGCAAGGGTCGCGAAATATCCCAGTTGATTTTTGGATGAAAACGCGCCGTTAAAGGCAAAATCTCCATCGATGTAATCGTAAGAGTGTCCCCCGCTCGCCGTCGAATAGAGCAGGACAAGCAGCCCCCCGATAGTGCCCCCAAGCGCGAGGTTGCCGGGTGCTGTGATCCGCGCCGCAACCAACCCCGCGAACACGGTAATGGTATACTGGATCGACGCGCGCAAAGTGGCGGGCCAAGCATCACTCCAAATGGTGGACAGCATAAAGAACAGTGGGATCAGCAAGAGTAAAATCACTGGCCCAGGGCGGCGCAACAGAATGCCGGGCGCGAGTGCAAAGGGCAAAAGCCAGCAACCGTAGAAGGCCAGGATCGAAAGCGGACCGAAATTCACCGAATAGGCGAAAACGATTATCGACAGCACGACGCATGGAACAACATAAGTCGTGTTCTGTTCGGGATCGACGATTGATGCCAACCTGATATTCATCTGAAAGCAGCCTGTCGTCTTCTGACTACCGGTCCTGCTGCGACTGGGTCTGGCAATGGCATCTGATCGGTCGCGACCCAACGGCGTTCATGTCCTTGGCACGCAGGACGGCGCCACCAGAGGGTTTGACCGCGTAACCACGGGCGATGATGATGTGAAGCGATACCAGCGGCGCCCAGGCTCCCAATATTTGGGCGCTCTGAGAAGCACGCGGGCGAACGGGTGTCGTTCGCCTGTGAAGATCGTATGCGGCCCCGTTCCGTCATTACGGTGCATCTATCCCGTCTTTGCACAGCAACGATTGGTCAAACGCGCACGCGCTGCCCAGTTTGGTGTAGGCTGCCCAGTCAACCTCGAGAACCTTTGGCGCGGACTCCGCCTTGAACGCGCCCATCCAACTGACGAGCGTGTCGGTCGACCACAAGCTGAGATACATTTTCTGCGGTTCGTTCGGCAATTTGTCGCCGCGCACATCCCGGATCAGCTCGCCATCAATAAACCAGCGTATCCGCCCAGGTTCCCAGATGAACGCATAGTCGTGAAACGCCTCGTCATCCGGCATGCTCTGCAGATCCGCATTGTGGCTATCACCCTTGAAATGAAAATTGGTCTGCAACACTGGTGAATTCGGCGCAATGAACTCGAAGTCGATTTCATTATGCGGCCGGTCCTGGGGTGACCCGATGAACGTGAACATATTGGCGTTCATTCCGCGCGCATAAGGGACCTTGATCCGCGCCTCGAAGGTTCCATATCCCAAACGGTCGTTCGTTTGTATCTCACCGCAACTGAAGTCGCGATCCTGCTTTGCGTTTGCAGTCAGTGATAACAACAGCTTACCGCCTTCGACCTTGACCCGGTTCCGGTGCCAAAGGCAGCTCTGGTAGTCGCCGTTGGCCCAGCCGCTCGAGACATACCACCTGCTGTCAGCCAACTGATCGAACGGCTCGAAAAACGATGCGCCTTCCTGCGATTGCGCGCCGGATGGTGCGGCAAGGCAGGTTATCAGTACGGTTGTAGCAAAACAGACTCGTAAGCGATGCGTGACCATGACTGCAACTACTCCGTTTCAGGGAAGCGAGTCGTCATGCACAAGGCTAATTCCTTGCGAGAATACAGACCAACACCAATCACCCGGTACGCGATGATCCGCCGAAGGCACTCACCCGGGAGATTTGTAAACCCGAGCCCGCCAGGGGCCAGGACACTTGATTGATGGGAGCCCTCGTTGAGGGGGCACGGCTACTGGGGTTAACCCGCTACCGCGAGCCGCACATGCTCATTATCTGTGGAGTTGCATCTTTCGAAGTCAAAAATATCCCGGCGGTGTGTGTCTGGTTTTAAGCGCGTCTGGGGTCCAGTGCGCGCTCGGATTTTTTGCGAAACCGCCGCGAGAAGCACCCTCAAAGACCGCTGCACTCAGGCCTTTTCGCCATGCAAGTTTAGGATCTCGATCACCATGGCAGCGGTCCAAGTGAAGTGTTCACCACCACAGGGTTCCGCGGTAATCGGGTCGTAATACTCAGCAAAACCGCTTTGCCGGATCAGCCTGACGCTGTCGGTCCGGATTCGGTCCGCGATATCGCCTTGTCCGGCCCGTTCGAGCCCGTTTGCGATCATGGTGTTGACGATCAACCAGACAGGGCCGCGCCAATACCGAAGGCTGTCGAATTCCGGGGCGGCTGGATCGTGGCTGGGTACCAGATAATTGGTGCGGGATGAGATGTCATCGATCCGCGCCGCCAGTGCTGCTGCTCGATCCTGTGAAATCGGCGCAAACGCAGCCAGCAAGCCGCCGATCGACGCGCTTTGTATGAGCGCTCCCTGCACTCTGTCAAAGCAGAGAAACTGGCCAAATTCATCGCTCCATAACGCATCCAGTGCCGGTATGCCCGCTTCGACGCGGGCGCGTGAGGTCGCGGCGATTTCCGGCTCGTCCAAGGCGTCCGCAAGTTCGGCGAGGTCGGCGCAGGACCGAATGAGTATTGCATTGAAGCCCGGGTCGACGACCCGAAACGGCGAGGCGTCGTGCAGCTTGTCGTTGTTCCAGCCGAGCGAGCGGAATTTCTGAACCAGCCAGATGTAGCGCTTGTATTGTTCGTCCGTCGGACGGTGTGAGGGGTCTGCATGCTGGGTGTCCCGTCGCTGAAACGGTTGCACGCCTTCGGTCGGGACTGCGGCAAACGGCTGGTCCCAGTCGATGGAGTTGTCCCGGCCGGACTCCCAGGGATGTATGATGGCGACGAGACCCGATCCCTCGGGGTCGCGGCACCGGAAAAACCACTCATGCCAGGCATGAATACGAGGCAGCAGGGCGCGCGCGCGCGCTTCTGCAAGATCACGATCCTTTGCGCGATCAAAGATACGTTTTGCGGCGAACCCGGCGACTGGCGGCTGAGTGACCCCGGATGTCGGCACAGGGCGGCCCGTCTGCCAGACATCCGGACCGGGAAAATACCCATCATCCTCCTCGTGGAAGATAATATGCGGCACCATCCCATCGTCCCACTGATGCGCCAACAGAGTGTCGATCTCGGTCCAGGCGCGTGCCTCGTCGAAATACGAGAACCCCAGGGCCGAAAGCGCGCTGTCCCAATTCCACTGAAAGGGATAAAGCCCCGAGGTTGGAACGGTATATGTGCCGCGGTCGTTCAGGCGCAGGATTTCGATGGCGCGGTCGATGAGGCTTTCGCTCATTGGTGCCTCACGCAACGGCCAATGTGGTTTGAGGATCGAACCAGCGGATGCGCTCCGGCACTGGCGACAGCTTCAGCGTCTCACCCGGTTTGACTTGCATTTCGCTGTCCAGAACGGCGCGGAACAGCTTGCCATCAAGCTCGCAGGTGACCAGGAGGTGAGCGCCAAGCGGCTCCACGACTTTGGCCACGGCAGGCAGCCCGTCCTCGGAGAGCTTCATGTCTTCGGGGCGGATCGCGAATTGGAGGTTGGAGTTCGCCGCTGCAGGGCCATCGAAGGACTGCCCGGCAACGGCGAATTTTCCACCGCCCTGCGGTGTGGCCTTCAGGAAGTTCATGGGCGGGTTCCCGATAAATCCGGCCACGAATTCGGCGGCGGGGTTCCGGTAAACTTCGATGGGCGAGGCCGCCTGAACGATCTTGCCCTGATGCATGACACTGATCCGGTCTGCCATGCTCATCGCTTCAACCTGATCATGGGTTACGTAGATTGCGGTCGTGTTGCTTTCGGCAAGCACGCCTTTGAGTTCGGCCCGCATTTCCATGCGCAGCAACGCGTCCAGATTTGACAATGGTTCGTCCATCAGGATCACATCCGGTTCCATCGCCAACGCGCGCGCGACGGCGACACGCTGACGCTGCCCGCCCGAGAGTTCACCGGAATAGCGCTTCAGCAGTTGGTCGATGTGCATCAGACCGGCCGTGCGTTCGACGCGTCGCGTCACCTCGTCATTCGGCAGTTTCTGCATCCGCAGTCCGAAGCCGATGTTTTCGAACACAGTGAGGTGCGGAAAAACCGCGTAGTTCTGGAACACCATCGAGATGCCCCGATCCTTGGGCGGCAGGTGATCCACCCGGCGACCGCCGATCCAGACCTCGCCCTCGGTCGCGGTTTCCAGCCCGCAGATGATCCGCAAAAGGGTGGATTTGCCGCAACCCGAGGCACCCAGCAGCACCATGAATTCCTGATCTGCAATGGTCAGGTTGATATCGTGCAGTGCCTGGTAGCTTCCGAAGGTTTTTGCAACGTTTTTGATTTCGATGACAGCCATTGTCTTGGCTCCTTTTTCTGACAGCCGCTTCTCAGCGGTTGGCGATGCCCCACATCGCGAAGAGGTATTTCCGAACGGCGAAGATGAAGATCAGCGCCGGGACGACCAGTATGAAGCCGCCTGCGAATTTCAGGTGCAGGGGCGACGTGTCCAGGTTCTGAAGCAGGAAGGCGGTGAGCGTCCGGTTCTCGATGGTCAGAACTGCGGCCGCGAAGACCTCGTTCCAAGAGATCACGAAGGCAAAGATTGCCGATGCCGTGATACCCGGAAGAACAAGCGGCAGAATGACCTTTGTGAACGCCGTCAGGCGCGTGCACCCAAGCGTCCAGGCAGCCTCTTCCAACTCCAGCGGAATTCCGGAGAACAGCGAGAACGTGATGAGCACCGCAAACGGGATGGCCAGCGTCGTGTGTACAAGCGCCAGGCCAAATACAGTGTCATCGATCCCGGTCCGGATGAACATGACCGCAAGCGGCAGGGCCAGAAGCGGCAGCGGAAAGGCCCGCGTCAGAAGGATCAGCAGCCGGAACAGCTCTTTGCCACGGAATTCGAACCGCGACAGGGCATAGCCTGCCGGCGCCCCGATGGCGATCGACATGATCATGGTCATGGCCGCCACCAGGATCGAGTTCTTCAGTGCCGTCAGGATCCCCGCGAAATTCGCGAAGAAAGTCAGGCTTCCCAAGTCAAATTCTGGGAAGAAGGATTTCGGGTAGGCGTTCACCGTTTCCGGAGAGCTGAGCGTGTTGATCAGCAGGAAATACAGCGGAACGATGACCCAAGCACATAGCAGGACAATTGCCGAGACATAAACGTAGCGCCCAGCTTTCTTCGAATCCGTGCCGGCCTCTATGACGTTGGTGTTTGCAGCGGTCATATCGTGGCTCCTTTCGGAACGCGCAGCGCACGCATGATGATCAGTGTGAAGGTGATCGAGATGGCGAGGATGATCAGCGCGATGGCCGCAGCCGCTCCGCCATTGAGAAGCTCAAACTGATAGGCGTAGGTCTCGCCCATGAGCACCGGGAACAGCGTCCCGCCCAGCGCCTGCACGACGGCAAACACCTCGAAGGCCAAGATCACCCGAAGCACCAGCGCTGTCTGTAGCGACGGCCGCAGCATCGGCAGAGTAATTCTGAGGAACCGCTGCCATGCTGTAGCGCCAAACACTTCGCCTGCTTCGTAGTATTCCTTCGGAATCAGGCCGATGCCGGCCACTAGGATCACCAACATGATCGCGGTTGCGCGCCAGATTTCGGCCAGCATGATCGCCACGAACACCATCACCGGGCTTTGGTAGCTCAGGAAATTTGTTGGACTTTCTATCAGGCCCAGCCCGCCCATCATCGAGTTCAGGAAGCCTGACTGCTCAAAGATGGCCAGCCAGATGATCCCAGCGGCAAGGTCCGAGATGCCAAGGGGGATGGTCCAGATATACAGGATCAGATCACGCCCGCGCTCCATCTTGTTGACCATGGTGGCCATCAGCAGCGACAGGGCCAACTGGATCGGAACCACCGCAAGCGCGAGCAGGAAGGTGTTTCGCAGTGAAATTGGGAATTTCCAGTGAGATGTCACGTCCCGAAAGTTGTCGAGCGTGAAACCGGAACCGCTGCTGAAAGCCTGCTGGGCGACCAGCACGAACGGGTACAGGAAAAAGAGGCACAGAAACAGCGTGACCGGCAAGATCAGGAAATAGGGTAGTAGTCGCGGGTTCATCAGACCGCTCCCTGGTTAGCGCCTAAGCGTATGAATTCGATGGTTTAGGGCCAGTCCGGACCGACTTGCAGTCCGGACTGGATGCATGGAGGTGCACAGTATCGCACCTCCACGGGAGAGAGGGTTTACTCGACCGGGCAGGCGCCTTCGGAAGGCGCATCAGGTGCCCAGCACGGCGCGCCGGTCTCTTCCATGATGCGCTGGAGCGCCCCCTTCTGATCGTCCAGAACCTGCTCGATCGGCTGACCGGCTAGAACGATGCGCTCGAACGTATCCACGAAGACCCGGTTGAAATCTCCGCCCTTGTCCCCCAGCCCGGCGGGGAGAAGTCCTGGGTTTGCATCCGGCGACGCGCTCATGATCGCAACAGCGGCGCCCGCTGCCTTGACCGAATGCGGCAGATCGTCGGGAAGCGCAACTTCGACCACCGGGAAGAAGTTGGTTGCCTTAAGCGTGGCGATCTGGGTCTCTGGCTTCAGCATATGGGCGACAAGTGCCTTGGAGGCCTCCATATCGGGCGCTGTGCGCGGAATGGCGACACCGGCGATCACCGGCATGAAGCCGCGGCCTTCAGGACCGGCCGGTGCCGGGAAGGCGACAAAATCGTCCGGGCGTTCGTTAAAGGCGGCAGCCAGGCGGGACGTGTGATCAAACGCGATCCAGACATCCTCGTTCAGCAATTGCTCCTGCAGAAACGAAAAGTTGGTCGAGCCGGGATTGGTCACCGCCCAGAGCTCCTTCATCTTCTCCCAGGCCGTCACGGCGGAGTCGGAGGCAAATGTACGCACGACGCCGTTGGTGTAGGACGGATAGAGATAGCCCTGGAAGAAGCGGTGCTTGAGTCCTTTCGGTCCTGCGGGGAAGCCAAATTTGGCCTCTCCCGTGGCTTCCATCACATTGGCCGACCATTCGATCAGCTGATCATAGGTCAGGCTGTTGATATCGGCCCCTTCGGGCAAATGCTCGAGCGCCTTTTTGTTGGCCGCCATGATATAGCTGGCCTGCATCCAGGGAATGTACTGCGAATTGTCCGTGCCCAGTTTGGCAAGATTGTTGAAGGTGTCGCTGGCAGCGCCAAGCCCGAGATCGTCCAGGTCGACGAGGTCATCGGGATTCATGGCCGAGAAATCGCCATGCAGGGCGCCAAGGACACCGATCGTGCCGGATCCGGCCTGCAGTTCTGCGTTCAGGCGTGTCAGCCACGGCCCGCCATCGTTGGGCTGATAATCGACATCACCCGCCCCGGCGAGCACCTGTTCGCGCATGGCCTGTGCTTCTTCGACCGGCTTTGCCTGGGTCGACCAGAAAAGGACTTCGGCCTGAGCGGCACCCGCCCCGACGAAAAGCGCAATGCCCGACACGGCACAGGCAATCTTCGAGCGTAGAAACATGAATTCCTCCCAATTTGTTCATGGCCGGGCCCGTTTGGCCCGGCTCGTTGCGGCCGCCGCGGTCGGTGCCGCCCTGAGATCCGGTGCGGAAGATACAAAGCGACTCAGCAAGACCTCGGGAACAGCATGATATAACGATATACCATTCGTCAACGAATTTTTTGATTTAAACTCGGGATGTGCATGAAACCGTCGTTTTATCGCTTGCTTTTATATGTCCATCGCGACCAAAGTAGGTAAAACGTTCTACCACCCTGGGGGCCGATTTGCGCGAAAAACCCACACTTTCGAGCGTTGCCAAAGAGGCGGGCGTCTCCGTTCCGACGGTCAGTCAGGTCATGCGAGGCACCGGCCGGATCTCGGAAGATACCCGCAGAAAGGTGCTCGAGGCGGCAAAGCGCTTGCATTACGTGCCGAACTTGCGCGCCGCCTCAATGAGGTCGGGTGAGAACCGCGAGATCGGCTTTGTCATCAACCAGTTGTCCAACCCTTTCAATGCAGAGGTCGTGAGTGGCGTTGTGGATCTGTTGGAGGCAGAAGGCTATCTCGTCTCGATCCTCGACATGCGCGATGATGCCGAGCGACAAGGCCGCCAGCTTGAGGCGTTCATTCGCAATGGGCGCGGCGGTCTGCTTTGGGTTCCAGCGATCGATACCCCGCCCGAGACGGTCGCGCTGCTCAAGGCGCACCGGATGCCGACGGTCACTTTCCTCAGATCCATATCGCCTGATTTCGATCATGTCGGGATCCGCAATGCCGATGCGACGTCGACGGCTACATCCTATCTTGCCGATCTGGGCCATCGTCACATCGCCTACTTCGGCGGGACCGTCATGACCCAGGTGCGGGAGGAACGGATCGAGGGCTACGTTCGGACTCTGGCGGCGCGCGGTCTTTGCGATCCGGTGATCTGGCCGTCGGCCGATCGGAAGGGCGCCGGTCTAGAAGCCATGCTGAACCTCATGGACGCGCATCCTGAGACAACCGCGATTGTCTGCAACGGCGACATGGTTGCATTGGGCGCCTGCCTTGCATTTGACCGTTTGGGCATGACGCCGGGTCGGGAGGTGTCGGTGATCGGCTTTGACGACATCGAAGAGGCCTCGGTCGCGATCCCGACATTGACGACGATGGCCGTCTCGCCCGAGCTGCTGGGGCGTAAACTGGCCAAAGTCCTGCTCGACAGAATCCGCGATCCGGAGATGCCGGCGACCGTGTCCGAAATGGCGGCTCGACTTGTGAAACGGATGACGACCGCTTCTCCGCCAAACGCGATCGCCACTAGCGCAAAGATCTCCACCTGAGCCTATGCGCCAACAAAATTGGGTTCCCTCTGCGAGTTGCGAAAGAACACTCAGAGAGGTTGTGCCCAATACTTCTTGAGGGCCCGTGCTGGGTTTCAAGTCGTTTGTTCCTACGAAAGAAACGACGCAGGTGAAGTTGTGCGCATTTTTCTGCGCTTTCGTACGCGCCACGGTCACCGGCGAATGCAGTGTCACCTACCTATTGTGAGTTTCTTAGTCTATCCAGTGCCGCGCTTCTTCAGACAGTGTACACTTCCAAATCTTCTGCGATGCTAGCCTGACCGTCGAAATGTTCCGCCAGCTCTTGCCGGGCGCTTTTGCGCCCTTCTTCGCTGTCCATGTGAATTCGGAAATGCGAGATTAGGAGGCGTTTCACGCCGCTGTCCCGAGCGGATTTTGCGATGTCCGCGGGAGTTGGCGAGAACTCTGCAATCGCAGGGTGCACATCGTCGGTTGAAAGGCGATAGCACCAGTGCAAAAGCAGATCGGCATCCTGTTGCAGGCTGGAGAGAGCGGGACAGATGCCTGCGTCGCCAGAGTAGACGAATTTCTTGCCTTGGGATTTCACCGAGAATGCCATGCAGTCAAAGGCAGGCTGGGCATGGGGCACTTCGCAGCTCTCCAGAACCCAACCATCGCCTTCGAACGTGAAGCCCGGTGAAACCTCGGTCACTTCGGGGGCCGGCCACGCACGAGGAAGCGTTCCGCCGCGGGCCACCCAAACCTGCTGGGACGGAGCAAGTTCGGTACGGGCGATCAGATCCGGCGAGAGAACACCATCTTTGCCAAAAAGCAACTCGGTCTGCCTTGCTATGGGTTTCGGACCCCAGACTTTCAGCGGTGGAGCCCCTTCATCCCAGGCTGCATGCACAAGCCGGGCATAGTCCATCATGTGATCCGTGTGCAGGTGGGTAAAAAACAGGTGGGTGATATCGCTTGGCACACGGCCGGAGCGAACGAGGTTGTCGAATACGCCTCCGCCGCAGTCCAACAGGATCTTGTCCTCGCCGATTTCCAGCAGATAGCCGGAAGATGCGCGGCGGACATAGGCTTCGGGAGAGCCCGAACCGAGAATGGTCAGTTTCATGATCAGGTTTCCAGAGTAGGGGGCGGAGTGGCGCCCGGTGCGCCGAGAGTGAGAGCTCGTTCCCGACCACCATGAAACGCGATCAGGGCGGCCTGGTCGCGAAAGGCCAAGGCGTCTGTTTCCTCTGGATCACATATCGACCTCAAGGCCGCTTCCATCATGGCGACGATGTCCGCGTGATCTGCTCTGCTTGCCAAGTTTTCAAGTTCCTCGGGGTCGGTTTCGAGGTCGAAGAGTTCGGGGGGGAAGCCGATATAGAGGTGATATTTCCAGCGCCCCTTGCGCAACATGAAAGCACCGGACACGGCGCCGGCGGCATGGTATTCAGAAAAGATCATTCTCTCGGGGTCGTTACCGTTGCGAAGAATGACATCCAGAGGTGCCGTGCCTTGTTCCGAGTCGATGCTTTGCCCGAAATGAGAGGCCAATGTGCAGGAAAGGTCCAACAGGCTCACCGGCGTTTCACAGACCCCAACGGGAATATCCGGCCCAGCCATGATCATCGGGACGGACACGCTTTCCTGGTAGAGGTTTGACTTGCCCCACAGCGCGCGTGCGCCAAGGTTGTCACCATGATCCGAGGTGTAGACGACCGTAGTATTCTCATCGAACCCACTGGCTTTCAGTGCTGCGAGGATTTCTCCAACATTGTGGTCCAGCCAGGTACACAGGCCCAGATAGCTGGCGATTGCACATTTGCGTTCGGTCTCGTTCTTGAACTTGGCCTCGCTGTCCATAAAGCTATTTTGCTTTTCCACCCAGTCGTGGCGTATGTAGCCGTCGCGCGGATGCAGCTTGGGCTTGGGCAGATCCTCCAGCGGGTAGAGGTCATAAAATTCCTGGGGCACAACCAGCGGGAAATGCGGCGCAACCAGCCCGACATAGAGACACCAGGGACGCGCGTCCTCTGAAGTCGCGCGTTCAGCCAGCCATTTCCGGGTGCGGCTGGTCACTGCGGCGTCGTACTCAGTGTATTTCGAGTGACCGGGACCAATGTATTCCCCGAGCATTCGGCCTTTGCCCGCGACACGCTCGTCTTCCTTGCGGATCGAGGCCCAGACCATGCCGACACCACCTGCAACCATCATCGGCAAGTGCTCGGTGTCGAAACCCGCAGGGTCTTCTTCTGCGCGATAGTGCAGCTTGCCGATGCTTTCCACCGGGACACCGGCCTTTTGCAAGGCGTGCCCCCAACCCGGAATGCTACCGTCATAGGGCATTGCATTGTCCCAAAGGCGGGTTTTGTGCGGGTATTTTCCGGTCGCGAAGCTGGCTCGCGCGGGTACACAAATCGGCGAGGGCGTATACGCATTGGCAAAGCGGGTTCCGCGTGCCGCAAGCGCATCCAGATGGGGCGTCTTGACCAGTGGGTGGCCCGCACATCCCATCGCACGGGCCTGATGTTCGTCAGACATGATCACGAGGAGGTTTGATGTCATGACCTACCTCTCGATCTCATCCATCACGGCATCGAGCTTTTTTAGCGCATTGAACATTGCAGCCTGTTCGTTGGGGGAAAGAGCGTTCAGCAGCCGAGCTTGCCGGTCGCGCATTTGCGGGCGGGCGCGATGGAAAACCTCCAAACCCTTTTCAGTGAAATCGATGTATTGCGCGCGCTGATCCGATTCGCTTGTTTCGCTGGAAATCAGCCCCTGTTCGATCATTGTCTTGACCGCCCGGCTCAGCTGGCCTTTGTCCAGGTCTGTCTGGCGTACAATTTCGGATGGCGTGATTTTTCCTAGCGTTTCAAGCATCACGAACACCCGCCATTGCATCAGAGAAATATCGGCGGTTTCCTTAAGAATTTTAGTGGCTTGCGCGTTCATTCTGGCGTGCAGGCGAGATATGCGAAAGGTCACCATCTGCTGTAGATGGGGGCGCATCTCCGCTTCATCTTTTTCGTCCTTGGCCATTGGCTCTACCTCGTTTTGCCCGTTCAGATTGGCGCCTAAAAGTTGATGTGTCAACTTTATTGTTGACGAGTCAACCATTGATGAAGCAAGCTTTGGAAAAGCGCATGAACTGGGAGGATTTCATGAAACGCATCATCAAAGCAGGGATCGCCGCCATGGGTGTCGCGGTCATGGCGACAACGGCACTGGCGGCTGACTGGACGCCACCCGGACCAATCAAACTGATGATCGGCTTCAGGGCAGGGGGCGGCGCTGACACTCAGGCGCGACTGATTGCGGAAGAGCTGGAAGCGCGCATGGGGTGGAAGTTCATTCCCGAGCAAGTGACCGGCAAGGGCGGTCTGAACCTCGCCAACGCGCTTAAGGATCAGCCGAATGACGGAACGGCCATCGGCATGGTTGTCACGGAAACCCTCGGCTACAACATGGCTGCGGCCAACGCAGGCATGACGCCGGAGAACTTCACTGGATTGACCACGACAGCCGGTTTCCAAATGGGTGTGGTTGCGCGGACCGACAAAGGCTGGAACAGCTTTGAAGACATGATTACGGCCGCGAAAGGCGGCCAGGACATCCGTTTTGGCGCCATGAGCCCGAAACTTGCCGATTTGGCTTATCTTCTTGGCAAGGCGCAGGGCGTCGACTTTAACATCGTGAACGTCAAAGGCGGCAAGGGCGTGATGAACGGGGTCAATGCCGGTGACCTTGATGTTGGCTTCATGGCAGGCATTCAGGCCAAGGGCGTCGAAGCAGGTGATCTGATCAACTTGGCCTCGGCGTTGTCGGAACCCCTCGTGCAAACCCCCGATGCCCCGACATTTGCGGATCTGGGCGTGGAATACAGCGCTGACGGCTATTTCGTATTCATTGGACCAGCAGGCATGCCGGACGAAGCCCGTGACGCCCTGTCCAAGGCCATTGTCGAGATTGTCTCGGACGAAAGCACCAAGGCTGGTGGCCTGATCAAGAAAGCATTTGGGGGCGTGTCGGTTATCTCGGGCGACGACCTGACAAAACTGCTGGCGGACGACTATGCCAATGCGGGGGCACTGATGGACGCAGCTTCCGAATAGTCACTCCACTGGCCGGGCCGATGTGCATCATGCACAGCCCGGCCTTTTTTTGCATCCAACCGGAGGCAATCATGGTGCGTTCGTCCCGAAGCAATCTGATATTGGGAACCCTTGTGCTGGCATTTGCAGCCGCCGTGCTGGCGCTGTGGATCCCCTTGGACACCCAAACCGGCCTAATCGAAAAGGTGCGCCGCCAGGTGGTGATCGGTGATGCGCTTGCCCCCACGGTCGCCGCTTTGTTTCTGGTCCTTGGTGGCGGATTGCTCGTGTTTATCGAGCGCAAGGCTCCGAACCAGCCCAAACCTTCCATGGCCGGGTTGACCTTCATCGCTCGTCTGTTGGCCATAGTCTTTGTCAGTCTGCTTGTAATGCGCTTTGCCGGACCGGTGGCGGTTTGGACCACCAACGCCTTTCAAGGCGGAGACCTTGAGTACCGCCTGTTGCGCGACACGGCGCCGTGGAAGTATCTGGGCTTCTTTCTTGGCGGCACATTGATGATCTCGGGCATGGTATCGCTTGCAGAGGGCCGCGTTAGCCGTAAGGCAGTCCTGGCTGCTGTTTTCGCCGTCATCGTCATGATCTTCATCTACGACGTGCCATTCGATGATCTGCTGCTGCCTCCGAACGGTGACGTGTAATGGGCACGCTTGACTATATCTGGATGGGGATTCAGGCGGTTTTTCAGGGGCCCGAGCTGTTCTCGCTGTTCGGCCTGCCGATCTCGGTCACGATCGTGATGATCCTTGCCGGATTCCTGACCGGTATTGCGGTCGGCGCCACCCCCGGGCTGGCCGGTCCGATCGCCATGGCGATTGCCTTACCGATTTTGATTTCAGTGTTCGGATACACGCCCGACGCATTGTTGCCGGTCATGGGCTTTCTGATCGGTGTCATGAAAGGTGCCACCATTGGCGGGGCGGTGCCGGCGATCCTGTTCAACACACCTGGTACTCCGGACGCCTTCATGACGACGTTGGATGGTTATCCCATGACGCAGCGCGGCAAGGCCAAGAAGGCTCTGCGCGTGGCCCATTTTGCGTCGGCATCCGGTGATACGTTCTCGGACATTGTGCTCATTGTGTGCGCGCCGTTTCTGGCGTTGCTGGTTGAGGCCTATCTGGACCTGCCCGAAAAAACCGCTCTTCTGATCCTGTCCCTCAGCTTTATCGCCGCAGTGATCGGCGGCTCTCCAGCAAAAGGCCTGATTTCGACCGGTCTGGGCTTGTTGGCTGCCTATGTCGGAACCGGCGAAGATTTTTATCCCCGTCTTTCGATGGGAAGCCCGTCGCTGAGCCAGGGGTTTCCGATTGCAACAGCTGTTCTCGGCGTGCTGATCATTGGCGCGGTGCTGAAAGAGCTTGAAGACCTGTGGCGGCGCAAACGCGATAGCGGGGAAATTCCGGCGCACAAAGATGAAGGCGACCAGCGTCTGCACGGCGCCGATATTCGCCGGTTGTTGCCATATGTCGGTCGCTCCGCCCTGATCGGTACAGCCATCGGCGCATTGCCCGGCATCGGTTCAACGCTCGCGGCCACACTGGGTTACACAGTGGGCCGCGCGCGTTATGCGAAAAAGAAACGCCCCGGCGCGCCTGAGTTCGGCAAGGGGGCCTCGGAAGGGATCGCCGCGACCGAGGCTGCCAACTCCTCGGTATCCGGAGCCAATCTGATCCCCGTGCTAAGCCTCGGCATCCCGGGCAACGCCGCCGCGGTGTTCCTGATCCTTGCAGCCGAAAGCATCGGTGGCTTCAACCCCGGCCCTTCGGTCTTTCGTTTTACCACTGACAGCGTCAACCCCGAGCTGGTCATCGCGTTTGGCCTGTTCACCGCAATGATGGTCGCCAATGTCCTGAACTGGACGATTGGCGGATTGTTCATGCGCTCCATGGGCGTCATGATCCGAGTCCCCAAACATATCCTGCTGCCCAGCGTCCTGTTGCTGACGCTCACGGCAATCTACGTGCAGGAAACCCGCATGGAGGCGATCTGGTTTGCCGTGGGGTTTGGTGTTCTGGGCTATCTAATGCGCACGGTCGCGATCTCGCCCTTGCCGTTTGTCATTGCCTTCATTCTCGGAGGCAAGCTCGAAGAAAGCGCCCGGCAGGCGTTCGCCGCCACCGGTGGAGATCCCTGGTTCCTGTTCACAAACCCCGGCGCGGCGCTGCTGATGGCTGTGGCGTTTGCGGTCATCGTGTTCTCAGCTCGCAAAACGAAGGAGGTAGCATGACACGTCCCAACATTCTGTTGATTTCGGCTGACCAACAGCGCGCCGATTGTTTCGGTTTCATGGGACGGAAAGTCAAAACGCCTCATCTTGATCAACTTGCGGCGGACGGCACTCATTTCACCGGTTCCATTACGCCCTCGGTCGTGTGCCAACCGGCACGAGCGTCGATCCTGACCGGCCAACTATGCCGAACACATGGCGTGCATGACAACGGCATCGATCTGGACCCAAGCATCGGAGAGAAAGGCTGGGCGGGCGCCATGGCGGCTGCCGGATACCAAACCTCATTTTTCGGCAAGGCGCATTTTTCGACCTATCACACCTACGACCCCACTGGCTCGCCTGAGTGCCTGCAATCCGCGCATCGCTACGGGGAAGACTGGAACGGGCCCTATATGGGGTTCGAGCACCTGGAACTCATGCTGGTCGGACACAACTGGTGGGCACCCGAAAAGCCACCGGGCGGGCAACACTATGAGCGTTTTTATCACGCAGACGGGCGGGGGGATGAACGCACCAAGCTGATGTGGGAAAATGCCGGAGATACCAAGGGCGCTGCGCAGACCTGGCATTCGAAACTGCCCACAGCTTATCACAACACCAGCTGGACGTCGGATCGCTTTATCGAATGGGTGAATCACGGGCGGGATCGCGACAAACCGTTTGCGACCTGGGTCAGCTTTCCCGATCCGCACCATCCGTTCGACTGCCCCGAACCCTGGTCGCGCCTGCACGACCCAGCAGAAGTGGATCTGCCCAAGCACCGCACGCGGAACCACGAAGGCAAGCCATGGTGGCACAAGGCGGCACTGGAAGGTGAACCTGCCGATCCAAAGTTTGCGGAAGTGCGCAAGGCCTACAGCCGCATCCCACCGCAGACAGACGAGCAATTGCGGGAAATTATCGCCAATACATACGGGCAGATCTCCTATATCGACCACGAAGTGGGCCGCATGCTGATCGCGTTGGAGCAGGCCGGATTGGATGACAACACCTTGGTCATCTACATCTCGGATCACGGAGATTGGCTCGGCGATCACGGGCTGATCCTGAAAGGCCCGATGCACTATGAAGGCCTGCTGCGCGTTCCGATGATGATCCGCGGGCCGGGCGTGCCGGCCGGCAAGGTGGTCGATCAACCGGTGTCGACACTCGATCTGGGGCCAACCTTTTTCGATTATGGTGGTGCCGAGCCGCTGCAATCCCAGCATGGCGAGAGCCTGCGGCCATTGCTGGAAGGTGATGCAACCCGAGAGTTCGCCCGCAACGAATGGGGACTTCTCCCCGGGCGCGTCGGTGTCGCCCTGGAGCTGCGCACAGTCCGGACCCGCACCCACAAGATGACGCTGGATCTGAACTCGGGCGACGGCGAAATGTACTACCTCGTTAATGATCCCCACGAGCTGAACAATCTCTTCAGTGACCCTGCCTCGGCCAAAATTCGGGCGAAGCTGGAAAGCTACATAGCCAGCCGCCCCGACGACACTGTCCCTGACCGGGTTCCGGTCGGAACTGCGTAGTAGCTGCTGCCCCAGAAGGGGCGGGCGGCACTAGCAATGAGTATCTGGTTGTCCATCTGGTCAGAGCTGCGTGGTCAAAGGCAGTCACCAGTGACCGGAGTGAACCGCCCATCGCTGGGGATTAGTCTGCGCATCCTGTCTGGCATTCTCGGGGCCGGCATGTTCATCAGTGTTAAAGCAGCGATTGACGAGGTGCCGCTGGGTGAGATCGTTTTCTTTCGCTCTTTCTTCGCCCTCATCCCTTTGATTGTTCTTCTGTGGATCAGGAGTGAATTCCCAAGTGGACTGGTGACCAAGAGGCCAGGTGCCCATTTCATAAGACCGACCTTCGGAGCTTTGGCACTTTTCACCTCGTTTGCCGCCATCGCATGACTAAACGTTGCAGAGGTCATTCTGGTTGCACAACTTTCACCGCTACTGATGGCCGTCGCCGTCTTTCTGCTATCCGAGCGGTTGACCGTTTGGCGTGTTGGGGGGACTGGTCCTTGGGTTTGCCCGCCATTCGTGCCGTGCGCACCAAGTGAACGCAAATTCTGGGGAGGACAACTTACGGGCTACAGGGGCGTCAGAGTGAGTGATGTGCAATGAGCACCAGCAAACCTCGGCGGAGGGGAGCGCAATAGCCCCTGTAGCCCTGTGCATAGGGTTCGGACCTAAGCACACGAGCCAACTAGTGGTGCAACGTGGTAAGAATGCGGCGCGAAGTTTACAAATCTGTCAATCTTATTGTCATCGTTTATGTTTCGTGCCGCGACGGGTTGCTAGGTCAGGCTTTCTCCTCAGCACATGTCCCGTGATCTTCATCTGTCTTGGCCCCGTGGACCGAGAGTTCGTAGGTCATGGTCGGGAAATGAATGACAAAGGTCCAGACCTCCCTGTCCTTGATGCGCAGGAACGTTACCCCGTCCAGTCCATGCAATACTGTGGCCTCGCCAGCTGTGTCCGGAAAGGTAATCGTGCCTTTGTCCCCTTCCACAGGCCTGCTGAGGCGAACTTCATCGCCATCTCTGTCCGAGACACATTTGAAATGCTGTTCTCCCGCCAAAGCTTGAGTTGCCGCCAGACAGATCGCCGCGGTAAGTGGAAGTGTTTTCATGTTTTCTCCAAGATGTTAGGGGTCACTTGTTTCGTTTCGAATATGCGGCCACTCATTTCTCGATGGATTCTGTTTGGCAGAGATGGCGGCTGCGTCTGTTAGAGAAACCGGGATTGGCAGGAATTTAGCAAAAGGCATGGCCGAGATTTTGGCGCGGTTCTCATCCAACATTTGAGCTTTTTGAAAGCAAGCTTGGCTTCCGAAAAAGACGTCCTCGCGTCCGAGGAATTCGGGCTTTCATCGGCCAATAGTTTTCTGGCATTGAGACGCCGTCTCGACACGTCACGGGCCCAACTGTTCGATTTCCACAGTGATTTTTAGTCCGGGCGCATTGTCCGACGCGCTGATCAAAGCTCCGTGCCGTGTCGCAATTGCATGGACCAGGGCCAAACCCAAGCCGTTGCTGCCTTCGGCTCTGCTGCTATCCAGACGGAAGAACGGATCAAAGATGTTGGGCAGCTGTTCGCTAGGTACTCCGGGACCATTGTCGCTGACCGACAACACGGCCTTGTCAGCCATTGTGGTCACACCAACCTCAATCCGGGCGCCGCGCGGGCAGTATTTGATCGCATTGTTGAGCAGGTTCACAAGCATTTGCCGCAGCATCATCGGATCGCCGCGGATCATCACGGCGTTGGAGGCGCCTTTGGCCACCAGATGCTGCCCGTTCTCTTCTGCAATCGGGCCATATGTCTCAACGATATCGTCCACAATGTCGTTCAGCGCGACCGTAGAGAAGTTGGTCGGTGTGCCGCTGGTTTCGATCCGGGATATCCGGAGAATTGTATCGAAAACCGAGCTGAGGCGCCCAAGTTCCTGCTCAAGCTCTTGCAGTTGCGGTTGCGGATCTCCCCCTCTCTCAATCTGGGAGGAAGCTTGCTGCAATGCCATGAATCCATGCGACAGCGGCGTTTTCAGGTCATGTGCAATCGCCACCACGGTCGCTTTTGTGCTGACCATCAACGTAGAGAGGCGGTCAAGATGCTGATTCATCTGGCGGGAAATGCGATCAATCTGATCGTTCGCAGGTGATACCGGCAACCGGATGTCGGTGTCGCCCTTGGACACTTCATCCAGCGTCTTTTCCAGGGTCTGCAGTTTCCGCAGCGTTTGGGTGCTGACAATATACCCCAATCCCAGGATCGCAACGAATACAACTGCGGCTAGAAGCATCAGGCTTTCGATCAAAATCGCCAGTGTGCGGTGAACTGGCCACAGGCTGCGGGCCACCGCAGTCTGGTATCCCTGGAGTTGGGCAGAATGCACGAGGTAGTCTTCGCCCCAAGCACTTGAGGCATCGTCTGACCGCACCACTTGTTGCCAACCGTCCGCTTGTGGCGATGCCTCCAATCTGCCCGCAAGATGCCCCCCGTATTGGTCGAACAGGCCCACCAGATGATTGTCCGACTTGTAAGAGCTGCTCAGATGCTCAATCGCACGTTGAAGCGAGGGTCCGCCCGCGTCCAACAGAATTTCATGCAGCAGGTACTCCTCTTCGAGAATTTCCGCCTTCAGGTCTTTAATGAGCGCAGCTTCTACCTCCAGATAGGCAAGAAAACCCGAAACAGCGAGGATCACCGATGTCACTACCGTCGCATATATGGCGGTTCTGAATGGTGCGCCCGAGAAAATGCTACCGCGGTCCATGCAAGCTGTATCCGATGTTTCGAATGGTGTGCAGCAGCGGTATATCAAAGGGCCGGTCAATCTTTGCCCGAAGGCGGCTGATATGCGTTTCCACCACGGTTGAGTTGGGGTCAAAGCTGAAATCCCAGACCTGCTCGAGCAGCATGGTTTTCGTCACCACACGGTCTGAGTTGCGCATCAGGACTTCCAACAATGAAAACTCGCGCGGCAACAGTTCCACAACTTCCCCCTGCCGCTGCGCGGTGCGGGACAGCAGATTCAGCACCAGATCATGCACTCTGAGTTCCGTGATCTCGCCATTATCGGACTGGCGTCGGGTTAGCGTCTGTATACGGGCGTGAAGCTCCGAAAAATGAAAAGGCTTGACCAGATAATCATCCCCTCCCGCCAACAGGCCCTCGACGCGATCATCGACATCCCCCAGGGCCGTCAGAAACAGAACCGGTGTTTGGATCTTGGCTGCTCGCATTGCTTTCAGCACCGAAAGCCCGTCCATGCCCGGCATCATCCGGTCAAGGATGGCTACATCGCACTCGCTGTAAAGGCAGAACTGCAATGCATCGCGGCCGTCCGCCACCACTTCCACGCTGAAGCCATGCTCTCGCAAGCCGTCCCGTATGTAGTCAGCCGTTTTCTTGTCGTCTTCTGCAATAAGCACTTTCATGGAAATTGCTCTAGTTGCCTTTTGAGGGTCCTGGCCCGATTGCAGCAGGTTATAACCACCATCGCGCGGTTGTTGGCCTTACAAATTTGTAAATTCCAAGAGAGGTTTCTGCAAATCCGCCGTTCCAAGTTGCCGACGCACAAAATCAGGGGCGCGGCATGACGGTCCACAGCATCAAAAGGACGCCGATTGGCAGCAAGTCATATTGCTCACGGAACATGACTGTCATTCAGGCGGCACATCGCATTGCGGAACTTGATGCCAACGCTCTTGCCGTCATCAGCGAGGACGGAGACGTCGAAGGGATCATCACGGATCACGACATCATCCGTGCTATTGCAAACGGTAATATGCGGCTCGGCAAGACCCCGGTCGAAGCTTGCATGTCCGCGCCTGTCATAACCTGCGATGACTCCACCCGGTTGTCGGAGGCACTCAAACTGATGGGCAAACACAGGATCAGGCATCTTGTGGTTGTTAGTAATGGTGCATTTGTGCGGCTGCTCACGATCAAGGATCTGCTCGAAAAAATCCACGAAGACAAAGAGCTTGAATTCAACGTCCTGCGTGACATGGCCATGGGGAGGATGGTGCAGGCGGAGTAACCGCCTGCACGTTCTCCGGCCCTGAATGGACCTGCGCCCAATCGGGAACATCATTGGTTGTCTGGTGGCAGTCATGGGTGCGCTCATGCTGTTGTGCGGCACACTCGACGGAATAACCGGAGACCAGCCCAAACATATCTTCATCCTGCTCGGTGTGCTAACGATGTCGTTCGGCGTTGCGACTGTTTTGGCAACAGCGAACCCGAGACGCAGGTCCCTCGACAGGCGGCAGTCCTTCCTACTGACTGCGCTGGTCTGGGTCATTCTTCCGGTCTTTGGCGCATTGCCATTTGTCGTTGGAGAGCCCCACGCGTCACTGACAGACGCTTACTTCGAGTCCATGTCCGGGATGACGACCACAGGCTCGACCGTGTTTCAAGGGCTGGACGAGATGCCAGCAAGCGTGCTGCTCTGGCGCGGCATCCTGCAATGGCTGGGTGGGCTGGGGATTGTCATTGTCGCCATGATCTTTCTGCCGATCATGCGCGTCGGCGGCATGCAGTTCTTTCTGACCGAAGGGTTCGACACGCATGGCAAGGTCCTGCCCCGTGCACTGGACATCGCGCGATCGCTTCTGACCGTTTATGTGGCGCTCACGCTTGCCTGTCTGCTTGCGTATCTCGCCTTTGGCATGAGCCTGTTCGATGCGCTGGTGCACGCGCTGACGACAATCTCCACAGGCGGTTTCTCGACCAGTGACCAGTCATTCGCGCGGTTTACCGGGACGCTCGAATATGTGTCCGTGGTCTTCATGGTACTGGCCAGCCTGCCGCTGATCCGGTTCGTCCAGCTTGGGCGCGGCACACCCGGTCCACTGCTCTTGGATACGCAGGTCCGCACCTATCTAAAATGCATCATCTCTGCCTGCCTGATGCTGGTCCTTTATCGGGCCGCCACTAGTGACGCCAAACTCACCGAAATCGTCCGGGAAACCATATTCAACCTTGTCACACTGATTTCCGGTACCGGCTATGCGAGCGAAGACATCACGGAATGGGACAGCTTTGCACTGGTTCTGGGTGTCGTGATCGGATTGGCCGGAGGCTGCACCGGCTCCACCGCCTGTTCAATCAAGATCTTCCGATGGCAGGTGTTGTGGTTGGCTATCCAGTCACAACTCAGGCAGTTCAATCACCCCAACGCGGTTGCCGGTCCCAAATATGGCAAGCGGGCGCTGAGCGCAGATGTCGTGACATCCGTTGCGGCTTTTTTTACCTTCTTCGTCCTGACCCTCGGGCTGATCGCAATCGCCCTTTCACTTACCGGTCTCTCGCTCCAGACTTCGGTAACCGCAGCCTGGACCTCGGTCGCCAATATCGGACCTGTTTATGGCCGGGAGGTGGGCGCCTCAGGGTCCTTGGGAGGGCTGCCGAGCCCCGCAAAATGGATCATGATCCTCGGAATGCTGGCCGGACGGCTGGAAATCCTGTCTCTTTATGTGCTTTTCACCCGCGCATTCTGGGTGATCTAAATCGGTTGGGCCGTGCCTACGGCGGGCCACCCGCCCCGGAAAACGGTCCGCCACCCGATTAAAAGGCGAAGGACCGTTCCAGAGGGGCAGGTTTGATCAGATGCTCAAACCGGATTCCACAGCCTTCACCTGGATACGGGCGAGACCGAGGTTCGCGGTCTTTTTGTCGAGCGCCGCATAAATGAAGATGGTCGGGTTTTTGTCCAGCGGCCGGATCAGGTGATATTGCTTGCCGAGCGTGATCAGGATGTCCTCAATCGAGTCGTTCAGTCCCAGGGTTTCGATGGCGGCCAGCTTGGCGCGGACGACCTCGACGTTGGCGGCACCCGCTGCTTCGAGGTCGAGCTTGCCTCCACCCTCGGATGCCAACATAAGGCCGGTGTCGCTGTCGACAAGGCAGGCACCGATTATACCCTTGATTTCACTTAGTTTCGAGATATCCGTTGACATAAGTTTCTCCTTTGCGTCTTCGGTTTTGGTTGGCGGTTTCGTGAGAAGCTGTTCGGTCGGTTCAGGCGCAATTCCCGGGACAATCACCACATGTGTCTGTGTCCAGACAAAATCGCGGCCGAACTTTTGCCAGAGGGTCTTCAGCCCTGTTTTTTCTCGGGTCATGGCGTGATCGAACCGTTAGCATCCGGCTCCGGCGGGTGGGTGAGATGCGGGGTTTTGGCCCGGCGATGCATCGGAGATGCCGGCAAGCTCGTACAAAAACCGATCCACGATCTTGGCCAGTTCCCCGGTTCCCGGGATGTTGCTGCGTTCGGCCTGAACCACAGATCGGATTCGGTGGACACTGTTTGCGTGCAAAGCGTGATTAGTAGGTCCTACAGAGTTTTCTTTCACACTCGAGGCACCCATTGCGATCCGATCTTGCACGCTTTCCTCTTCTGCCCCGGCCTCCGACACGCCGGGATGCGGGTTATGCCGAGCGTCCGCCCGCGCATCGGGATTTTCCTTGCCTGCGACGCGACGGGCGCGAGGAAGTGGACGGTTTCTGAGGTTTGATATCTTTGCAAAGAGTTTGTCCGCCAGGATGTCGTCAGGTGATTTCGCAAGTGAGGATTTCTGCGAAGAAGCATTAGCTTGATCCGTGGAACGGCTCTCAACAAACGTTCCCTCAACGGCCTGTTTGGTTAGCGCTAATAGCGCCTCCGTTTCCGCTTCACTCGGCCGCGTCGCGCGACGTTTGAGTGCGCCATCGACGCGGCGCGGCACAACCTTTTCTTTGCTGTCAACAACGGAGAGTGTTGCAGGTTTTTGGGGCTCGGCACGGCATTCATAGCGGCCCAGTAGGTCAAGACGGTGTTGAACCGCGCTATATATGCTTGAATTCAGGCTTTGAAAAAACTGTGCGCCGCCGCTCTTGCGCCAGGCTTCTGACGTCTCGCCAGCCGTTTCACGTGCCCGTTGCGCATTTCTGGCCGACAACATGACGGAGTTCCCAAAAAGCCCCTCGGTCTCGCGTTGCACACGCCGCGCAACTTTACTTCGGTCCAGGGGCGTGATCAGCTTGTCGGCGCGGGTCACAGCAAGGATACTGTTGCGCTTCAAGCGCAGTGGTAAAGAAGACCACAGGCTTTTCTCGGAACTTCTCCAGGCCTGCGTCGCATGGGTGCACCAAACCACGAAACTGGCATATCCCACGGCTTCGATCCAATGATCCCGAGCCAGATTGGGATCCGAGATTCCGGGCATATCCATAAGATCGCAAAACTTGAGTATCGCGGCGTCGGAAAACACGCGAATAAATCGGGTCTCCGCAATGGGGATGGCGTCAATGGCGTTCAGGTCCACGTCTGAGCGGGTGCCGTCTCGACCGACGCGATAGGCGTCACCCTGCCCATAAGACAACCAGACCGGAGGTAGTTCTGTGGCCGTTACCCGGGTGGGCAAAACGTCGCGCTCCAGCATGAAGTTGAGCAGGGTCGATTTGCCAGCGCTGAACTCTCCCATCAGAGCGACAACTGGCTTGCGCCGTGCCCAGCGTGTCAGGCGGTCCATTTGTGCTGGCGTGACGGCGCGGCGTTTCGGCTTTTCAGCCAAAGACATGGTATTCATCTCGATCTCCTTGGATGGCCCTAGGCGGCAAGGCGTTCCAGTGTTTCCAGAACGTGCCCGAGGTTGGTCTGTGCCGTCTGAAGCTCTTGATCCCCGAACGTGGTTTTCAGTGTTTCGGCGCTGATCTCGCCCAGATCAGCGATGCGGAACAAAGTGGCCGTGTGATCGTCAAAGAACGTCCGAAGGCCATTGCGAGCCTCGTCCAGCGCGGTCGCCACCTGAGTTTCGTCGAGTTCGGAAGTGATCGTGTGTACCTCGTCGGCGATCAGGCGGCGGTATTCGTCCACATACGCTTCGTACCCGCGCCGGGCCTGCCACCAGCGGCGCCACCACGAGCTGTGCAGATCAAGCGCGATCGTGCGGGCCAGAATGACTGGCGGCCTGATCCCCGGCGGGGCCGGGGGCTCGATCCGGAAACCGGTCAGGGTGTTGCGGATGGCTTCCTGGTAGATGTCTGCGACGCTGACGGCGGCGCCGGCAAACAGGGCCCCGACATCCGCCTTAACGTTGCGGCCGAACCTGGCATAGGCTGCCCGCAGCTTCATGCGGAGGCTGTTTGGTTCGCAGCTCCAGGTGCCGGTTTCGCCATAGCTGTTGAGCTGTTTCAGAAGCGACTTGATCGTAAGATCGACAAAGCCCGCTTCTGCCCTACTACTGCGGTCGTGGAAATCCTGATGGATGGCTTCAGTCAGCGATGTTAGCTGGGCGTCGTATCGCGCCGCCACTTCGGTTATGCGGTCCTTGATGTGCTGACCGTCGACCGCAATCTTTGCATCCTGAGCAAGATGCATTCCCGCAGCCGCAGACGTGGCGCGGGCTTGATTTGCAATGTTCGTTGCCTGATTGCGCACCTCATCGAGCAACCGCCTGCCATCGCCGGACGCTGCCCGCTCGGCAATGACTCTCATCAGTTCGGGCAGGCCCGAAAGCTCCCAGACATGTGCCTGCGAATCCTCTGCATCCACCTGTTCCACGTGACTGGCCCAGTCGATCAGGGATTGCTTGCTGTCCTCCGGCAGGTCGTCCAGCGTGTTCGTCAGTGCCGCCTCGGCCCATTTTGCGCTGCCAAAGATCACTTCGCAGCCGGACGGAACGCCCTGCGCCTCCAACGTCCGGGTGATGCTGGTCCGGATTTCGGAAATCTGCTCGGCCGGGGCCGCTAGTTCGTCGATCCGGTTCACGAACAAAACCACCTGCCGATCGTCCAGGTTCCCGATGATGCGGACCAGTGCCATATCCATTGTGGTCAGCGCCTGCGGCGCGGACAGAACGACGACACAGATTTCGGCATTCCGGATATTGTGAATGGTGATCTGCTCACGCACCAGAAAAGGATCGTTCACGCCTGGCGTATCGTAGAGTGTGACAGGTACAGAGTACTGGGGCAGATCCATGAAGACCTCTGCCGATTTGGTCAGATCGGCAAAGCGGCCCTGTTTATTCTCACCGTCACCCGGCGTGTCGTCTTCTCCCAAGCAGACATATCTCTCAAGCAGCGCATGATCGAAGTAGTCGTACCGGTGCTTCTGCCCCAGAAGCATTTCGAAATTTCGGCCCAGACGGTTTTTCGATTTGGCCTGCATGTCCTCGATTTGCTGCCGGATCTCGTCCACCTCATCCTGTGCCCCGGCGCGTCCGGCCAGTTCGCCAAGCCGCCCGCCCCCGGCTACCAGGGCGTCCCACTCGTCCCGATCAAAGAACTGGAAGTGAGCCCGTGCCCCGGACGGAGGCTCCTTGTTGAGATGCAGAGTTGTCACCACGGATGTCCAAGGGTTCACATCCGACGGGAGCAGGCCTGGCGATCCCGCCAGCGCATTCGCCAGCGTGGTTTTGCCCGCCTTTACCTGCCCAACGAGCGAAACTCGGGCGGAATAGTCTTTCAACTGCGACTGAAGGACATCCACTTGCCGGGAAAGCGGCCCTTTTACGTTCGATCGCAGTTGTGCGAGCGCCACCAGGGTCTGCTCGAATGCGGCGCGCTGCTGCGCAAGGTGCCGGGTGCCAAACTCAAGCAGCTTTGCCGGGTCAGCGACATCGGAAGTGACTGACATTTGGAGGGATCCTTGCTGGTAGGGTGATGGTTTGCGCGGGGCAGATCGCGGTCATCAGGCCTGTTGGAATTGAGACAAATTTTCGGCTTCAGGGAGTGTTCAGCCGGTCGCCGGTGAAGCCAGAGGTCACATGGATCACCGCTAGCGAATCCGCCGGTTCAGTTTTTCTAGCGTGCGGTTTCCCGGGCGGTTGAATGGTGGTCGTCTCTCGCGGCCGAGACTTAAATAGTCTCTTGAACCGCCGGGCAAGTTCCTGCTTTCCCAGGGCTTGATTGCGGTTTGGCAAGAGTACCAGTCTGGCGATTATGCCGACCGCGATCTGTGACCATTCCCATTTGGGTTCTTTTGTCTGTGAAGCGGAGTGAGACCAACCTACGGAGAGACGCAAAGGCCCCCCAACAAACGAAGGAGCATCGTATGTAACCTGCATTCAGAACCTCGGACACTTGGCACGCTTCGATCACAACATGGCAGAGCATTAGCCATGCGGCAGTGGCGGCCTGTAAACATCAACCAGAAAACCTACTTAGGACATTCGCCTGTCCGGGGCTTTTCACGAAATATACAGATTTGTAAGACGACGGCGGGGTATAGCCTCATAGCTGCGTTTCGAGTTCGGGGCGGGTTTATGTACTGTCGGCGTGATTGAACCAATGTTTTTGAGGACAGTCGTGCGTGGCTTGCCGTTCGATTTTATTCACATAAGAAGCAATCTTCTTACCGCCGATTTATTTATCTGCCTGGACATTAGGATGTTCGTCATACTTCGAGCGTACCGAAAGCTGGGCAGAGGTACCCGCCAAGCGGGGATCTTGTCTCGGTCGCCGGTCTTTACCGGGTTTCTGGGGGCCGAACATAGATTTTAGGCCGTCAGGGTACGACGCGCCGCGACATCATCCGCAGAAGGATGCCATTCTGCGTCACCATTACATCCGACAATCAAGCTATGCATGCCGCTGGATTTAATATGTCGGGCGAATGCAAGCTGGTTTAGTGCGTCTTCGATTGCTTCCCTTTTCAGTTAATAGGCTTTGCGAGGCACCGCGCGTCATTGCCGCGGGAGTTGCCCGGATACTATTCACCGCCAACTTCTTCATTGCTACTCGCGGCCCATAAGGATGTGCGCCCAGGCCCCTATACAGCCCTATAGAAGCCGTACGGCAGGGGTGGTACTCGTCGCCAACCTTTTATCTTACATCGACAACGAGACCTGTCTTGCGAGCTCTGCCAAGGCCCGGGCAAGGGCTTCGGCGGTTGCGGAGGGGCCTGTGCCGTTGACCGGTTTGCGAATACCGAAACGTCTTACGAACTCCCTCACGGTGCCTTCGGGCGATGAGACAGCGAACTGACCGGTCAACTCGAAGATTCCGTCCGCGTGGGCATAAACCTGATCTACCCGCACATCCAGCCGCGCGTCCGGCCCTGTATTCAGTGGCCACGGCTCTATCGCTGCAGAAGCGCCCGTCCGTTCGTTCAGGCCGCGGGCCAGAGCCGCAGTCATGCCTCGGGCAGGATCGTCGGCCCATTGCGCACCGCCAAACGCGAGCAGAGCACCGCCTTCGCCTTCGGCAACAATATCCGAAGCCGCGGCGTAGGAGGGGAGGGAGACCAGCCGCACCTCGATCGTGCGGGATCGTAGGTTCGCTACTTTTTCGCCGGGAGCGGAAGAAATCAGATAGCGGGCATCGTTGGCCGGAGTACAAGCTGTCGCCAAAGCAACGGTGAGTATCAATGAAAGGACAATTCTCATCTCATCTACCAAACAACAGGGAATTCGGATCACGCTCAATTCTGCGGGCCAATTGCGTCAAGGCCCGGGCCGCCGATTTTATCTCATGCAAGGCGTCCAGCGTTTCGGCATTGAAACTGGAGCGGGCCCCATATGCCGAGAGCAGCGTTTCGGACTGGGCGACCAGGCGCTCAAGGCGAGCGGAGAGGGCTGGAAGTCGTTCCGTGGCGACGGCAACGGCATCAGCCGCACCGCGGGCAGAGGCCATCGTGGCATTGGCGTTGTCCACCAGCCCGCCTTGCCGCAGCGTCGCCAGTGTCGAGCGCATTTCGTCAAGGGCTCCGGTCAGAGCAGCAGGCAGGGCGAGGGCTTCTTCGGTTCCGATCAACGCATCCGCGCTGTTTACCAACTGGCTGGCTGAGCTGATCAATTCTTCGGTCTCCAGTGCGTTCGCTTTGGCCGCCACTGCGCGAAACGGGCGGGGCGACTGCCGCGCGCGGTTGGGGCGTCGGACACACTGCACCGAGCGCAGGATTGGGCCGAGACGCGTCCCGAATGGGGTCTGGCCGGATGCCGCGCCTTCATCGCTGCGCAGCGCCATCGCACGGGCGGGGCGAACTTGTCGGGGCAGGCGTTCCTGCACAACTATGATTGGCGCCGCGACGACGGTTTCGGGGTTCTGGAGTTGATCATGACAGCCCCTGTGGTGGTCGCCAGCTGGATCAGCCTGCAATACTATGGCTCGACAGTGGCACCGACTTTGTTCGGGGGTGGAAACAAGCTGCTGCACAATGTGGTGGGCGGCATCGGTGTCCTAGAAGGCAACGGCGGCGCACCCCGCCCGGGTTTGCCGTGGCAATCGGTCCATGACGGCGACGGGTTTCAGCACGATCCGCTGCGTTTGTCGGTGATTGTCGAGGCCCCGCGCGGAGCAATGTCGGACATACTCAGCCGCCACCCCGGCGTCCGCGCTCTTTTTGACAACGGCTGGCTACATCTGATTGCCATGGACGATCACGGCAAACTGGCCTGGCGCTACGGGGGCAATCTGAACTGGACTCCATTCAAGCAGCAAGATGACTTAAATCGCGTGTTGGCTGCGGAATGATCTGTTTGTTGCTGCCGAAGTGACTCAGGCATATGCCTGTTGCATTCGCACGGGATCATTGCTGTCAATCATGGCATCATGTTTCCCAGAAAGTCGGGTGCTTCAGGTATTTGCAAACTGCATCAGGCCAACCCGAAACTTTAAACCTCAGCGTGTAAAACTTGACCGCGGGCGACCGGCCCAGGATTTGAAGGCGCGCGAGAAATTGGCCACGTCAGAATATCCAAGGCCGTGGGCGATATCGGTGACGCCAAGGCCGGTTTCACGTAGAAGGCTGAGGGCGCGGCGATAACGCACTTTGGACAGCACCTCGCGGAATGTGTACCCGTCAAGCATCAAACGGCGCTGCAAGCTGCGGGTGCTCATGTTCATGCGGCGTGCCACCGAGCCAAGTTCAGGTGCGTTCTCGAGTATGCCAAGCAAAATGCAGGCTTCCACGGCAATCAAAAATTCGCTGGAACCAGAGAGGACGCGCGCCTGTAAATCGGCCGAGCAGTAGGCGTGCCCGCCGTTGTCCATCGGGCGCGGGGTTTCCAAATCACTAGCCGTCAACGGGATGGACAGAGCGCTGCGGCCATAAAGCGGCTCAGCCTGCAGAAGGTCGCGCAAGATCTGTCCATGTCCCAGGTCGGGATAGTCCAGTCCAATCCAGCGCGGGCTCCAGTCCGCGCCGAGGTAATTCCGGGCGAAATCGAGCATCGGGGGTATGTCATGATCGCTGTGACTGCTGAAGGCGGCGCCACTCTCCCGGGGAACGTGATAACGCCAGATCGCGCCATCGCGCATGTCGGTCAATGTGATCGACGGCCCGTTCTGGAACAAGGTGATCGCCCAGGCCAGCCGCTGGATGCCAAGACGCAGGGAGGGGGCCTGGGTTGCGTATTCAAACCATGCGCCCAGATCGGTGCCCTTCATCTCCAGACCCACCCGAAGCCCGAATTGTGGATCGCCTGACAGGCGCTCGGCCTCAGAAAACACTTTGACCATCGCGCTCATCGGAATGCGCAGCGATCGGTCTTCGACGACATCAATCGGCAGGTCTGCTTTGTCAAAGGCCCGCTCGACCGCCGCCAACCCGGCGCAGGCGCGCAACCGTTCCGGGAGGGTTCCCATGCCCGCCGCTGTCGTGGTTGAATATTCTCCGCTCGGCATATCCACCTAACGCCGGGCGTAAGTCACCCGGAAGAATTGATAAGCCTATGAAAGGTATTGGGCCTTAAAATAAACTTTAACGGGTGCGTGGCGTGAAATGACAAGACGCCAGTTGCGTTGATTGTTAATCTTCACGGGAATGTGAACCGCAAAAGACCAGCCAGCGTTTTGCAGGCAATTGCGGGAATTTCGCCGCATTCACGCTTGTTCATATTCAGAAGTGCTACCCGATCATATCGTGTTTAGGGAGATCCAGTTTTGCCACGCAAATTCAACCTTCTGATTAAAAAGGCGGTGCGCCCCCTGAGCTGCGGCGCCCTTGCCCTAGGGTCAGGATTCATAACCAGTAGATGACGGTTGCTGCGAGTGCGATGGCGGAC
>NZ_WPZY01000139.1 GCF_013031405.1 Ruegeria sp. HKCCD8929
CTGACCAGCGTGCGCAACATCGAAGACCTGCTTCTGCGCTACGGGCTGACGGATCAGCCCTATGACCCAGCCGAACCGGTCAAACTCTCTCGTTTGGAGGATGTTCAATGAAGACGCTTCTTTCTGCAGCCGCATCCGTTGCTCTTTGCCTTGCCTCACCGGCCCTGTCCCAGGTGGGCTCCGATCTGCGCAACTTCTGGGAGCGCTCGGGCGGCGGGGTCAACGTCACCAAACCAACCGCCTACCAGGGACAGCAGGCGGGCTATGCCACCATGGGCTCGCTCTATCTGCGCACAAGGCCCCGCAATAGCCAGCTGGCCGCGATCCAGCTGCCCTCGATCCGCGCCGGCTGCGGCGGCATCGACATCTTCGGCGGGGCGTTTTCGTTCATCTCCGAAGAAGAGCTGATCGCGCTGATGGAGGCGATCATGCAGAACGCGGCCGGATTCGCCTTCGAGCTGGCGCTGGAAAGCCTGTCGCCGTCGGTGCAGGAGATCGTTGCCAAGCTGCGCGACCTGATCCAGCAGGTGAATGCCGGCAATATCAATTCCTGTGAGGCCGGACAGCTGCTCGTGGGCTCCCTCTGGCCGAAGATGGATGGCGCCTCCCAGCATGTCTGCCAGACCATCGGCGGATATACCGGGCGTTTTGCCGACCGGGTGGCCGCACGTCATGAATGCGGCACGGGCGGCAAGAACCAATCCACGCTGGACCGGGCCAATGGTGAGCTGAAGGATCAGGTGCCGGTGGACGTCAACTACGCCTGGCGTGCGATCAAGAAGAACAACTTCCTATCGTCCAATCCGCGGATCGCCGAGTTCTTCATGACGCTCTCGGGCACGATCATCACCATCGCACCTGCCGATGATGACAGCTCGATGACCCACCGCACGATTCCGGCGCGCGGGTTGTCTCCGGAATCGGCCAAAGCGTTGGTCGAGGGCGGAACGCTCAAGAGCCTGCGGTGCAACGACACCAACAAGTGTCTGAACCCGGTGCTGCAGAACACCACGATTGCGGCCAATGACGCGCTCTTTGCCGTCACTGCCAAGGCGATCGAGGATCTGTCCTCGGCGATCAGCAATGACACGGCACCGCCGGCGGCGTCGATTGCCCTGATCAACCTGACCACCATCCCGATCTATGAGCACCTGGTGACCGCCAAGAGCTACAAGTACCGGTTCGTGCAGGATGACATCAACTCGATGGCGGAGC
>NZ_WPZY01000140.1 GCF_013031405.1 Ruegeria sp. HKCCD8929
CTGACCAGCGTGCGCAACATCGAAGACCTGCTTCTGCGCTACGGGCTGACGGATCGTCCCTATGACTCAGCCGAACCGGTCAAACTCTCACGCTCGGAGGATGTTCAATGAAGACGCTTCTTTCTGCAGCCGCATTCGGCCTTTGCCTTGCCTCACCGGCCTTGTCCCAGGTGGGTTCCGATCTGCGCAACTTCTGGGAGCGCTCGGGGGGTGGGGTCAACGTCACCAAGCCCACGGCCTACCAGGGCCAGCAGGCAGGCTATGCCACCATGGGCTCGCTCTATCTGCGCACCCGCCCCCGCAACAGCCAACTGGCCGCAATCCAGCTGCCCTCGATCCGCGCCGGCTGCGGCGGCATCGACATCTTTGGCGGGGCGTTTTCCTTCATCTCCGAAGAAGAGCTGATCGCGCTGATGGAAGCGATCATGCAGAACGCGGCCGGGTTTGCCTTCGAGCTGGCACTGGAAAGCCTGTCACCCTCGGTACAGGAGATCGTGGCCAAGCTGCGCGACCTGATCCAGCAGGTGAACGCAGGCAACATCAATTCCTGTGAGGCCGGTCAGCTGCTGGTGGGTTCGCTCTGGCCGAAGATGGATGGTGCTTCCCAGCATGTCTGTCAGACCATTGGTGGATATACCGGGCGCTTTGCCGACCGGGTCGCCGCACGTCATGAATGCGGGACCGGCGGCAAGAACCAGTCGACGCTCGACCGGGCCAATGGAGAGCTGAAGGACCAGGTGCCGGTGGACGTCAACTATGCCTGGCGCGCGATCAAGAAGAACAACTTCCTGTCGTCCAACCCGCGGATCGCGGAGTTCTTCATGACGCTCTCGGGCACAATCATCACCATCGCCCCGGCCGATGACGACAGTTCCATGACGCACCGCACTATTCCGGCGCGGGCGCTGTCACCGGAATCAGCCAAGGCCCTGGTCGAGGGTGGAACGCTCAAGAGCCTGCGGTGCAACGACACCAATGAGTGTCTGAACCCGGTCTTGCAGAACACCACTATTGCCGCCAATGACGCGCTCTTTGCGGTCACCGCAAAGGCAATCGAGGATCTGTCCTCGGCAATCAGCAATGACACCGCGCCGCCGGCGGCGTCGATTGCCCTGATCAACCTGACGACGATTCCGATCTATGAACACCTGGTGACGGCCAAGAGCTACAAGTACCGGTTCGTGCAGGATGACATCAACTCGATGGCGGAGC
>NZ_WPZY01000141.1 GCF_013031405.1 Ruegeria sp. HKCCD8929
CGTTGCGATTCTTGTCAATCGGTCACAAGGCAATAGTTGCAGCGGCGCTGACGTGTTTTCAACCGAGTGCCGATGCAAGGGAGACCCTAGAATGGCGGTCAGGCGACCAGTGCTTTTTGGTTTTGCGCATGGCGTCTTACCAGGTTTCTTATCTGTTTGCCTTTAGACGGAACGTGACGTGCTAAAGAAGGTGCGTAGTCTGAGGAGGAAATCTCCGGAAAAAGAAAGAGAATTTCTTCATATGCCTCCTCGCCGACACTCTTCAACGCCATTGGCCCTGTAAACAAGCTTTCCGCCGGTGCGCCTTCCGCAAAGACGATTTCGTGATGGTCAAACAGCACATGGAAATAGGTCACCGATTGAGCACTTTCATCAACGAAAACGCCCGGCAAGGCGACAAGCTTGTGCGCAGGGATTAGGACCTCCTCATCACCGAACATCCGTTTCGCAATCGGTGACCGGACCAGCATACGATGTTGCGGCGAAACAAGCAGATCACGACCGGGCAATCCATCACCCAATGCATCCGCGTTTATTCGAATTGGTCGCAACTTGGGTTTCAACGCAAGGTCTTCAGAATTCAAACTTCGGGACCCAATCCAACGAATGCACTGAGGTCCATTGTCCAACGTCAGAACTTCGTCACCGACACTGAGGGTTTCGATTGAACGGGGGCCGTCGATCGTCTCAAGCGTCGTGCCAGCTGCAAAACACGGGACAAGTGTATCAACGTCGACTGAAGGGCCATTATCAAGGATGGGCCCAAATGTGAGCGTTGTGTTGAGTGGCGGGATCGATCCGCCAATGAAAGCAATGAAGAACCCATCCTCGGCATTGACACCGTTGCTCGTCCCGTCACCATTGATATCGTAGTCAACAATACCAATCTGGTATGTGTTGGTGCCATCGTTGACTTGAATTGTGTAATCCCAAAAAATGGCGTTGCCCAGGTACGTCTGGGTCGGATCATTTGGAGTCTCGTTTATGACGTTGTCACCATCGACGATGGTTCCATCAGCACCGTCCGCAATGGTAATCTGGCTGTAGGCGCTAATCTCGAATGTTGAACCGAAAGTAGCGAACCCAGCAGCGGCGTCCGTCATTGTCGTGTCAGTACGAAAGGCTCCGAAGAGGTTTATGGGCATCGGCTCATCCTGCTGTATCTCGAGCTTTTGGTTCGTTTGGTCG
>NZ_WPZY01000017.1 GCF_013031405.1 Ruegeria sp. HKCCD8929
ATTCAAAGGTGGAAAATTCCAGTTCGCAATGGCCCGAAAATCGGGGGGAAGGTCAAAAAAAACCGGTACGACAGTCAGAACCGGCCCGAAGTCGTCTCAGAGCTCCAGCCAGATACTGGATATCGAAGCAGCCGCAGCGCTTTCAGATGTCTTGCAGAAACGCGCTCCTTACACTGAGCGGCCTAAGAGGTATGTCGGCAATAGAAAGACTGTCCGACCATTCCATCGGGCAGATCCGAAAAGACGCTCAACGTTGCGCCACCTTTGCCCGATTGTAGAGTCTCCAGAACTTCTGCATGTGGTAACACAAAACCCACTTCCTTGGAGGCGGAGAACGGGCGTGGGCTGAAGAGAAATCCAAAAACTTCTACTCCAGTCTCAGTATCGAGTTCAGCTCCGCCATACAGAAGCACACCCGCCTCAATTGGGATCGGTGCAAAGCCGTTCTGGTGAAGCGCATAGCGTCCCGACGCCGATAGCCCGAACATGGTGAGCCAGCCCGGTTCCGTGACTTCAAGTGTGAAGCGTAGTCTGCTGCTGGACATGCATGCGTCGCCGGGTATCAGTTCCGCCCAGCCTTCATTCGCCTCCGCGATTTCTGCGCGCATCATGAGGTAGCCTGCCGGGGCGGCACGGTCTAGAACTGGTATTGGATAAGGCATAATAAGGTTTGCAATGCGCGTCGATGTTGCACCTAATCCTCCGATCCGCGCAACGGAAAAAACAACCACCAACGTGACCAAGATGATGGCAGCGCGAACTGCTAAACCGCTGCTTGCCCACTTGGCGGTCAGCCCCTTCAACACGGTGTCGAAAATACTTTTCAGCATTGCGATCAGCGGTACGCGAGCGGAAAGTCCGAGAAAGCCTTTCCTTCCAATTCGCGGATCGAGGGTTCTTGTTTGGACATGCCGCCTTCGCCCACGCTGTGCTCGACAACCATCTGGCGAGTGTAGTTGTACACTTCGCCGAGATCCACGAAATCGTCTCCGCTCTGTTCGAGCGCCGCGCCACGTAGTGCTTCGATAAGATAATGCGTAAATACCCCTTGTCCGAGTGAGTCATCCTCCCACGAGGTTTGATCACCCCGGCTCGATGTCATTATCACGCGGTTCGTGCTGTTAGAAAGTTGAACGCTCAGCAGTTTGTCCTGATCGACCTGGCCAGGCATTTGCAGGTCCCCTTTTGCTCCCTGGGGAACGAAGCCGCTTCGACAAGCATCTACAATTACAATGATGTGACCCGCCTTGCTGCCCGCTATCCACCGCTCAAGCGTGCGAAAATTGATCCCGGTTGTAGCGTCATCACTCAGCGAGTCGTGAAACATCAGAAAGTGCTCATTCCTTTCAATCGAATCGCGGCTGCCATGGCCGGAAAAAAATACCATAACCACATCGTTTTCGGTGGCATCGAAGAACAGCTTCTTCAAGCTTAGTTGCGCTCGGCGTTGCGCAGCTCGCCCACCGACCAGCAATTCGGTGTCCCAGGTACCCATCCGCCCGGATGCCAGAACGCCAGCGAAGGCGCGCGCATCGTCCTCGGCATAGCTGAGATCGGCCAAAATGCTCTCTGACGACGGTTTGTCTGGAAGCTCAAGATAGTCGTTGACGCCGATCAACAATGCCAACCTGCGCCGGTGCCGCGATAGAACACTTTCGGCTGGCGGTTCGATGTTTCGATAAACACCACCTTTGCTTCCGTCAGATGCCGCCACGTCATATCCGACTTCCAGATTTTGAGTAAGAATATTGTTCAAGCGCGCATAGGTTCGTTCAATCAGAGGGTCCACACCCTGGACGCTTTCGTACTGGGCAAGCCAAGCTACGAGTTCGTCCCGGTCAGGCGTCGGTCCAAGTTGTTCAAATGCCATCGTGGCCTGCAACCGCTTGGACAATTTGACGAGAGGGGGCGTTTTTTCGTCCGGATCATCCGAGGATTGAGATTGCTGTGTGCCATCCGAAGACGCGGATAAAAACGATACGGCGCGCGACATCGAGGCCACGGTGAATGGGATCTGAAGTCCATCGGTTTGCTGCACAACATTTCGACGCACATCCCTGAGGATTTCGCTGACGTCGCGTGCCGGGTCGCGAGAAAGAGCCTCCAGCAATGCCCCCGTGAAGGGGCTGTTGCTTCCACCACCATCTAGTGCGACACCACCCGGCGCCGTCGAGTAAACAAGAAAGCTATCAACTTTTGTACTGTCATACCGGGTCAGACCACCGGTTCCCGCTTCCGTTTCAAAGGGATTATTGCGGCAAGCATCAAAGATCCCAATGAAGACAGCCCCTTCAACATGAAGTGCGTCAACGACTTGTTTCATCGTGACGGCCTGGGCGCTGATCGCAGAGTCGTCGCAGCCATCAACCTCTCCGCATGTCAAATCCACGGGCAGCAAGTAGTTTTCACCGGAAATCGAGACGCCGTGGCCTGCATAGTAAAAAACAACCGTGTCGCCTGGACGAACTACTGCGTTGACCTCTTCGAGCGCGGTTCGGAACTCGGCGTTGCTACTGTTGATCAACAGCGAAACCTCGTGGCCCAGTCGGCGGAATGTGTCGGCGATGTCCTCAGCGTCATTCGTCGTGTTTTGCAACTCCGGGAGCACTTGATAGTCAGCGTTTCCAATTACAAGCGAGACAACACGCGAAGAAGCTGGCGATTGGCTTGCAGATGGCACGATTGCAAGCTTCGCTGCGACTTGTGAGCCGATCAGAACGAACAAGATAGTGAAGTACGAGCAAAGTGTTTTCGCCATAGTAGCCTCGCAATCCGCATGTTTTGAAAATATTGAGTAAGTGCGCATCGGTAAAGGAACTGTATCACACTTTGCCTGTTTTACCCGAAGCGCCATCGAAGGTGACGGCCCAAACCAGTCACTCGACCCAGAACTAAAGTGCTGCGATCGCAGGCCGCACTGCTGCCATTCGTCGTATGCCTAAGACGGAGCCGGGTCGAACTCACCATGATGTGTCGGGACAACCTATGGATAGCGCACTACCGCTTGCATAACCCGCTGCCAAACCCCAGTGAGTACTGGTTTGGACCGATCAATTCGACACTGATTTTTTGGTGAGTCTCTGAATGTCGCTGCCGACATCATCTGTCGTGAGCCACTTCTCTGATTATCGAACACTATCAAAAAAAGCAGCGCTCTCATCATCGGCAGGGAAAAAAAGTTCGATCTTAAGGTCATCGAGTGTCTCATCGGCGACCGTGCTGAACTGCGCGATGGTTCCGAAGAGCGAGAGACGCTGGCCGCCGAAACGATAGACTGTAAAAATAGATGGTCCGTTCACGACATCGCCTGAAGGTCGTGCCTGGGCCGCGAGGACTTGCGCTGCAGACTCCAATTCTGGCAGTCCGCCTGCTGTGGCGCTTTCGGCACGCAGGCGCAGCATCGTATAGTGCGCCACGTCCGGCCAGTTTTCCACGAGTTCCGCCATCAACGGGCTGGTTAGAAGTGTCAGAAGGCTCTGACCTTCTCCAAGGCCCAGCGGCGCAAAAAGCCGTTCGGCAGGGTCGTTCAACTTCACAATGCGCCAAAGGCGATCAAGAACCATCCCGGGGTACGGGGCGTGTTGTTTCAGCGTCCACGCGACCGCATCCCGGATCGGGGCCATGGCTTCATCGTCAAGCGGTGTCTTGGCATAACGCGGAGCGAACCCTTCGGCCCGCATCATCTGATTGCGGGTCTCCAGCGGAACATCCATGACTTCGGATAGGTGTAGGATCATCTCGGGGCTGGGTCGCGATCGACCGGTTTCCAGAAATGAGATGTGGCGCGCACTGACATCTGCCTCGACAGCGAGGTCCAACTGGCTCAGCCTTCGGCGTTTGCGCCATTCTTTCAGAAGATCGGAGTAGGGCATCATGAGACGACCCTAGCCCGGCCCCTGTCAGAAATCACTTACCTCCGAGGTAATTGCTTTGACTCACCTGCAAAGCGCATGACGGATGCAATTACATAGGAGAAGATCATGACCCGACAACAATCTTCAATGCGTTTTTCAGGCGGAATCCTTTTGGGAATAGGCGTGCTTTTTGCCCTTGCGGCGCTGCCATTTTTGCATCCGTTCGCTCGGATCTTCCTTCAGGTGGCCTATTGGCCGATACACAGCGTTCCGAATGATTTGGCGGTTCCGGTCCCCCTGTTGATTGGCATCACCGGCGGGCTGACTGCAGGGCTTGGGGGGATGCTCTGGGCATTGGGAACGCACGTCGCGCCGCTGTCCCCCGATGCTGCCGCCAAAGTGTCCCGGATTGTGGCCTGGACCTGGTTCTGCACCGACAGCACAGCATCCGTTATGGTGGGCGCTCCGTTCAACGTGGTGTTGAACCTGCTGTTCCTGGCCTTGATATTGCTGTCCTGCCGGCCACAACACGACCCTAAGGCCGTGTCGCTTTGAAGAGCTTCAGCGCGGCGCCATGAGACTCATGTGCCGGCCGCAGCACTGCGTCTCAGCTCAAAAACTGCTCAATCACGGAAGCCTGTTGCTTCTTCCCATTCGGATCGAGTTCGGTCTTGAAGCGTGTGAAGTTTTCAGCCCAGTCAGACGTGCGTCGCCGGATCGGAGGCTCCTCAGCCTCAACGCATTCCATGATGACTGCGGCCACCTCATCTGCGGTCTGATAAATGCCGCTACCCGCTGCCCTTGCCTGGGCTCCACCAACATACTTGTGCAAGATGGGCAGATACTCATCCTCAAGCATCCCGCCCGTCGCTTCGACGTGTTTCATGACATTTGCCGCGAATTCCGACTGAATGCCGCCCGGTTCAACCACAGTGAAGTCGATGCCGAAATTCGGGGTGACATAACTGGCCAGCGCCTCTGTGAAGCCTTCGACGGCAAACTTTGCTGCACAGTAGATTTCGTTGAAAGGCTGGCCCACAAGGCCACCGACCGAAGACACGGTGATCACATGACCTGACCGTGCCTTCCGCATATGCGGGATCACAGCCTTGGTGCAGCGCACAACACCGGTGAAATTGACATCCATAACCCAGTTTATCTCGTCTTCGGTCGCCTGCTCGGTGGTGCGAACATAGCCCGCACCCGCGTTGTTGATCAGCGTGTCGATGCGCCCTTCGGCTGAAATCACCCGCTCGACGGCGGCCGTCACACTCTCGCTGTCCTGAACGTCGAGTTGAAGGATGTCGAGGGCGGCACCCGCGTCGGCTGCCGCAACTTCAAGCCCATCCCGCTTCGAGAGATCGCGCATTGTGGCGTAGACTTTGTGGCCCGCCTTTGCCGTCTGAACCGCGATCTGCACGCCGAGACCGGTGGACGTGCCTGTGATGAGAATAATTTTGGGCATGGGCAGTTCCTCCGGATTGTGCATTCGACCTGTTTCGGCAGGAAACGGATTGTTTGCCAGTGGCTAAATCCGTTGCGGCTGTAATTAATGAGCAGTTACTCATTGTCAATGAAATTCGCGATCATCACTGAATGGCCGTCGCCTGTGGTGGCTGATAAGAGTAGAACGCGATCCAGAGGAGGCTGAACTTGGCGCGGCACAAATCAGGCGACAAACCAAAGGATATCCGCAAGGCAACTATTGAAGAAGTGGCGCATATCGGATCGACAGCCATTTCCGTCAACAAGATCGCGGCCCGCGCCGGGTTGAGCGTTGGAACCATCTATCGATATCATCGCAGCAAGGATGATTTGCTGTTTGCTGTCTTCCTAGATGTGAAGCGCGACATTCACTCCACCATGATGGAGGCAGCGGCCGAACATAGAATCGCGGCATCACGCCTTCGGGCGATGTGGTTTGCCTTGGTGGATTACGGCTTTCGTCTACCGAAAGACTTCCAGTTCGTCGAACTCATGAATTCGGAAACCCGCATTCAGTTCAGCGGCAATGAGAAACTCCGGCAAATTCAGGCGGAAGTCTTGGCCGAGATTCAGCAAGGCGTTGATGACGGGACATTGGTCGATGTGAACGTCAGAACCATCGAGACAGTGCTTGCATCACCTGCGATAACGTTGGCCCGACGCGTTGCATTGGGCCGGCAGGGCATTGAAAGCGATGAAGTCGAGAGGATATTCTCGCTGGTCTGGCGCGGCATCGCTCTGTCCGAAAGGCCGCCCCCCAAAGAGTGACCGGCGGTCTCTGTCGCTGTGATGTATCGGCGACTGCGGGAAGCAACGCGGCAAGGCGCCAAAGGCAGTTACCGAGGGTCAGCTATGGTCGCTCTCCCCGTAGCAGGCGGAGCCTGAGACGCCCTTGGTTTTTGGGATTGACGCAAGTCTGGCCTGCGATGTCGAAAAGCGTCGCCCAAAAGTAGGCCGCGTTGAACCTGGATTGCTTGGAGGACCGGACCGGTGCGGATCGGTTCACAACCAATCCGCCGCCGATCCGGCACCAAACATCTAGTTGAACCACCCGTCAACAATGGTCTTGTTTTGCTCCACCCATTTCGCAGCGAAATCCGCCGGGTTCTGCTTTTCGACGGCCAGGGCGAAAGTCATCGCGGTCAACGTGTCTGTGCTCAGGGTGACATTGGATAGCATTGCCGCAACCTCCGGAAGGGTTTCCTCAAGAGAAGTGGCATAGCTCACATGCAGATGCGCTGTGTCCCATGCAACGGCTGCACTCGACTTCTCCAGCCACCCCGGTGTCGGCGACGGCGGCACGATCACCCATTTCTTGGCGTCATGCTCCGGCTCCTTGAGGACGACAAGGTCGTGCGCCGCGAAAATATAATGCGGGGTGTAGCAGAAGAACACGATGTCCTTGTCAGCCGCAACCGCTGCGTCCACTTCGGCCAGCCCGGCAACCTCCTCCATGATTTTCAGCGTCATGGTTTTGTCGTAACCGTAGGATCGAGCGCGTATCTGCTCGATCGGGGTCGAGCCCCAGCCATCAGCACCGATCCACACCTCTCCCTTGCCGTCGCCGTCGGTGTCGAATTTTGCGGCCATCTCGGGATTTCTCAGCTCTTTCAGCTCTGAAATCCCGGTGCGTTCCGCCGTGCCCTTCGTGACGCACATCCCCTGCGTTCCCGTTGCACCGCTGGGATGCATTTTGACGGTCTTCTTGGCGATCACGTACTCGCGCCGCAGGTGATCCACGTTCGGCAGCCAGGCTTCCGGATGCACATGCATGGTTCCCGCATCGATTGCCTCGAAAACCTCGGTGTTGGATCCGTCCTGCAGCTCGACCTCCAGCTCCAGCCGGCTTTCGAGCGCGACCTTCAGGACATGCGCAGTCGCCTGAACGGACGGCCAGTTGGGGACACCAATGACGACATCTGCTGCCATTGCGGTGGAACTGATCGCCGTCATCGCGGCAGCGCAGCTAAATGCCAACAGCTTGCTAGATTGCATGTTTGATTCCTCCATGACAGTGCGCGACGGATAGGCTCAGATTATACACGACCAGGACGCCGGTCATTCAGCCGACACCGTTGGTGACGTAGTCGCGATACCGGCCTTTTCCCGCCGCCCGTCGTTGTAGATCGCTTTGACGATCGCAACGCATTGCAACACCATGACCAGCGAGAATGGCAATGCTCCGATGACCATCGCCGTCTGGATGGCTTTCAGGCCACCCACCAAGAGCAGCGCAGCCACAACAGCACCAAGAGCGATCCCCCAGAAGTAGATATGTGGGCGAGCTTTCGGGCCTTCATCCCCAGCCGCATTGATTGTGTTGACAATCAGAACCGCCGAGTCCGCCGTGGTGACAAGATACGTCATCAATAGGACCACAATCAGAACCGCCATCAGCCACGACACAACCTGGGATATCGGTGAAAGCATATAGTTGGTCATGGCAAAAATCTTGTCGCCATCCGGAGCTGCAAAGATTTCGCTGTCCGTCACCGTTTCAATGGAACCAGAGGCCACCTGCTCCATCGTCAGGTCGATTGCGGTGCCACCGGCCCATGTGAACCAGACAAAGCACATCAGGGACGGTACAATCATCGCGCCAAGGACGAATTCGCGGATCGTCCTGCCTTTCGAGATGCGCGCCAGGAACAGGCCGACGAACGGTGCAAACGCAATCCACCAAGCCCAATAGAAGACAGACCAACCGCCCTGCCAGCCTTCTAGTTTTGTCGCAACGCTATCGGGATTTCCATCGCCAGTCCAAACCCGGAAGCTCATGTCCGGCAGCGCGATCAGGTAATCCCAGATCCCCACGACCAGTGCCTTCAAGCCGAAGAAAGTCGAACCGAACAGCAGGAAGAACGTCAGAAGCGCAATGCTGAGGCCCATGTTGAGGTTGGACAGCCATTTGATGCCTTTGCCCACCCCAGACAATGCCGACAGGGTGGACGCAGCCATAATCGCGACAATTGCCACGAGGATACCCATCGTGTTCGCAGTCCCGGCGTCATTGGTCAGACCCCCGATACCAATCCGGGTCAGGCCCGAGACAAACTGCTCAACCCCGAACCCGAGCGTCTGGGCGACACCCAGGATCGTCGCAACAACCGCAACGATATCGACAATATGGCCGGGCGAGCCGGACAGACGGTTGCCAAACAGCGGGGTCAGAGAAGACCGCATCGTCAACGGCAATCCGCGCCGATAGGTGAAGTAACCCAGCGCTAGACCCGCAATAGCGTAACAGGCCCATGCCCCCAGACCCCAATGCAGGAACGACCATTTATAGGCCATACGGATGTTGTCTGCGGTTCCGCCATTTGTGATCCCTTGGATCACTTCCGGGTTGTTGTTAAAATGATAGACCGGCTCGGCAACTGCCCAGGTCAACATACCAACACCGATACCAGCGCCAAACATCATGGAAAACCACGAGAAATTGGAGAACTCGGGCGCATCATCCTCGGTCCCCAGCTTTAGACGACCGCCCGCAGGCCAGATGGCAAGACCAATGCAAACCAGCACGAACAGAGTGACCGTCCAGATGTACCAGGCGCCAAACGAAGACAGAATGAAGCCATTGATGCCATTCAGGACCGCGCCGGATTGTTCGGGAAAGGCAATGGCCCAAACCACAAGGCCGCCGATGAGAATCTTAGAGCAGATCGTCACCATCCGACTGAAGCCTTCATAGAACCCGCTGTCGGCTGTTGCGATTGGTAGCTCTGTTAGCGCTGGTTTTACGGCCATCCGCCCCTCCTGATGGTTTTCTCACGCCTATCGCGCAGTCGAAGTATATTCCAAGCAATCTCGTTTACAAAACGTGCTACAGATCTCGTGTAGTTTGCAGAGGGTCATTTGTTATGGCTGACATTAATACGGCTAATGGGAAGCTGCATCAGAACCTCCCCAACCTGTTCGCATTTTTTCTTGCTGCTCAGCACGGCAACTTTACCGGAGCGGCCGAGGAACTGGGGCTGACGCAATCGTCGGTCTCGCAGCGGATCAAGGGGCTTGAGGTCGATCTGGGGATTCTGCTCTTCAGACGCGGGCACCGGGGCGTGACCCTGACCAATGAGGGATTGCGCCTTTTGAAGGTCGTCGAACCCGCAATGAAACAGATGCAGAATTCGGTTGCCGCTCTGCTGGAGCGAAAACAAAAACCGCGAGTTCGTATATCGGCCGACTTTGCATTTTCCACGTTCTGGCTCCTGCCACGCTTGTCTCAACTACGCTCCGAATTGCACGACAAGGTAGAGATTCAGATATTGGCATCGCAGGTTCCTCCGCGCAGCGATGCGGATGATTGCGACATCACGATCCACGTCAGCGCCACACGCAACATGAAGGCGGATGACATACTCATACTTGAAGAAAAGGTTGCCGCTGTTTGCAGCCCCGGGTTCCTCAAGAAAAACGGCCCGATCAGATCGTCCCAAGACCTTTTGAAAGCTCAGCTTCTGAGCCTGTCACGCCCACCGTCTGCGGAATGGCAAACTTGGCAGGGGTGGTTTGAGAACCTCCGCATCGCGGACGAGCGCACCCACAATTATCTGAGTTTCAACAACTACGACATGGTCATGCAGGCGGCGGTGGCCGGAGAAGGCATTGCGTTGGGATGGCTTGGGTTGGTTGATGATCTGATAAACCAGGGCTCTCTGGTTCTGGCCTCGAAAGACGTGGTGATCAGCGAAGCCGGCTATGTGATGTCCCGAGACCGCGACAGCACATCCAAAGGCCCGCAAGCGGTGTTCGACTGGATTGTCAGTCAGATAGATGTTGAAAGGCCTTGATAAGGGCTCATGCAACGTGGCCACAAGGCTTGAGTGTCTTTCCACCTTCGATGTTCGGAAATAGCGAAAACCCGTCCCATAACTCACGGCAGCAGTCTTATCGGAAGCTCAGCTTGTCTGATGTCTGTTCTCGGCGCACGCCTATGTTGCATCCGCAAGATCGAATGTGGGTCCATTGCCTCACCAGTCCACGTCGAACTGGGTGACAATGTCCTGGACTGCCTGCTCGCTGAGACGATTGACGTGCAAGCCTTGGGTCAACAGGGTCAATTTGGCGGCTTCCTCCAGTTCTTCGATCGCGAAAGCAACCGCGTCGAGGTCTTTTCCGGCAACTACAGGTCCGTGGTTCGCCAAAAGAACAGCTGACCTTCGACCAGCCAACCCGCGCACCGCATCCCCCATCGCGGCGTCCCCCGGAAGGAAAAACGGCAGGAGCTTAACTTTGCCAAGCCGCATGATGGTATATGGAGTAAGGGGCGGCAGGACATTGTCCGGGTCAAGGTCTGGCAGCATCGACACCGCCACCGAATGCGTTGAGTGAAGGTGCACAACCGCTCCGGTCTGCGCGCGTGTGTCATAGAAGGCAGCGTGAAGCGGTGCCTCCTTCGTCGGCTTGTCCCCATCCAGATACCGCATCCCGGCATCCAGCCGGCACAGCCGCGCGGGTTCCAGAAACCCCATCGAGCATCCTGTGGGGGTCATCAGGAAAGACCCATCCGAAAGCCGCACCGAGATGTTTCCGGATGAGCCTGCCGTCAGCCCCCGATCAAACATGGATTTGGCAATCCTGCAGATGTCCTCGCGTGCGCGTGCCTCTTCGCTCAAAAGCTGGTCTCCATCAGATCAAGTGCTTTCTGGAAAAAATCCCGGTCCCCGAAATTTCCTGACTTCAACGCCAGGGCCATCGGAGCGTCTGCTGCGCGTACAACCGGCACACCCGAGGCAATGCGCGGGCCGATCACAAGCGCATGCACGCCCAGGCCCGAGACCACGGCGCCGGAGGTCTCCCCTCCTGCAACAACGAAACGTGTGACACCGCGGTCTGCCAGAGCAGCCGCACATCCGGAAAACAGGGTTTCGATAGCGTGCGCCGCAAGTTCCCGGCCATATTTGTACTGAGCCTCGCGCACGACATCCGGGTCAGCCGAGGAATAGACCAAAGGCGTGTCCGACTGCATCAAAACCCAGTCCGCCAATCCCTCTGGTGTGACATCGCCGGCAATCGCGGCGTCGGCCGTCACTTCGTATGCCGGGTTCCTTGTGCGAAAGGCCTCGACCTGTTCGCGGGTGCGGCGGGAACAACTGCCCGAGATGACAACGCCCGGTCCGGTGACAGGCTGCCAGTTTGGCGTACGCGCTGATGCGCCGAAGTTGGCCGGCAACCCGAGCGCGATGCCGGAGCCGCCACACAACAGCTTGTGCCCCTTGGCGGCTGCGCCGATGGCCAGAAGATCCGCGTCATGGATCGCGTCAATGATCGCCATCGCCGCCGTGTCAGAAAGGTTTGACCTGATCGCCTGCGCACCCTGAGACACTGCATGCAACGGCACATGCGCGACAGGCCAACTGGTCTGCGCCGCAAGAACGCGGCGAAGATCGGCGTCTGTCATCGGCGTCAGCGGATGATCCTGCATCCCGCTTTCGTTCAGCAACCGGTCGCCGACAAACAGATGCCCCTGGTACACACTGCGCCCGTTTTCCGGGAACGCGGGGCAAACAATAACCTGATCCGCTCCAAGCTCTTCCGCCAGAGCCTCAAGAACAGGGCCAATGTTGCCCTGCGGTGTGCTGTCGAAGGTTGAGCAGACCTTGAAAACGATTTGCTCGGCACCCTGTTGGATAAGCCATCTGCATGCCGCGAGACTGTTTGCCACTGCGTCCGTGACCGGCGCGGTTCTCGACTTCAAGGCGATCACGCCCACGTCCAGCGCCGGGTTCGCTGTGGCCTCGGGAACCCCGATAAACTGGGTCACGGTCATGCCGGCCTCTGCGATCGTCAATGCGATGTCAGAGGCGCCCGTGAAGTCATCGGCGATGACACCCAGCTTCATACCTCGATCTCCGCGATCGGGCCAGGATCGAGGCGATAGATATGTTCGGCCACACCTTGACCAAAGACGCGGCGCACCATCGGGTCGTGGCCAGGGACAATCAATTCCCGGCGGCTGGCCAGGCTTTCCAGCATTGAAAACCCTTTCAGCATGTCCTCAAGATCGACCACGATGGGAAAGGGTTTCCGCAACCACAGGTTTTCATAGTAGTGGGCCGCATCAGACGCGAGCACCATCCAACCGGCCTGAGTGCGCACCCGCACCGCCTGCAAACCACGGGAATGGCCGCCGATGCAGTGCACCGTAACGCCGTCCGCAATCTCGGCATCGCCGTCATGAAAGGTCAGTTTGCCGGAATACAGCCGTCGCACAGCCTCACACACATGTCCCGCCGAAAAGGGCTCTCGCAAGGTATCGTGGCACATGCAGGGACCGGTCGCATATGCCATCTCGGCGGCTTGCAGGTGCAGATGCGCGTTCGGGAACAGGCCAAGCCCGCCGGCATGGTCATAGTGCAGATGCGTCACGATGATCTCGGTTATGTCCTCGGGCACCAATCCCAATGGGGCAAGTGCCGCGCGCGGGTCCAGACGGATCGGGCGGTTCCGCAAAGCGGCTTCGACATCGTCATAGCCTGTGTCGACAAGGATCACGCGATCGCCGCGGCGCAGCAGCCACATGAAATAGTCCATGTCATGCGGGGCATCGTGGTTGTCATCGAAGATGAAACTGTCCTTGCGGGTGCGCGCATTTCTGTCCGCGTACCTGACCGCGTGGATTTCCCAATCGCTCATCGGATCACCTCGCCAAACACCCTGACCTGTTTGTCTGCAACCAAATCTGTCGCCGCCTTGTCGAAGGCCAGAAAGTGCTCGGTCAACAGATGAGCGTCAAACGCGGCCCGGTCATCATAAATCTCGTAGAGAAACACCTCGGCCCCATCGCGGCAAACATCGAACTGCTGACACCCCTGCTCCTCTGCAAGCGAGACACGCGCATTTTCGACCACGAGCGGCAGAAACGCATCCATTCGGCCAGGGTGAACCCGAAAAGTGACGGTTACGGCAAACATCACAGCAGTCTCCGTTTGAGCGATCCGAACATGCGGCGCGCGACGGGAATTTGGCCAAGTATAAGTGCAGCGTTCAGTGCCAGCAGAATGCCGGCGCCCGGCCGGGATACGAATGCGAGCGGATCGCCATCGGACAGATAAAGCGAGCGGCGGAAGGTCTCGTCGAACAGCCCGCCCAAGATGACCCCGATGACCAGTGGCGCAATCGGGTATTTCATGAGGCTCATGAAATAGGCCACAAACCCGACCCCCAGCATCAGGTAGAGATCGTTGATCCCGCCGCCGACAGAAAACGAGCCGATGGTGGTCAGCACCATGACCACCGGCAGAAAGACGGTCTGGGGAATGCGCAGGATCTTGATGAAGATTCGCGCGGTAAACAGGCCGAGAATGAACATGGTCAGCGAGGCCAGCACAAGGATCGCCACGACATGCAGAATGATTGCAGGGTCGATTGTTGGGCCGGGAATCACGTTGTTGATCTTGAACGCGGCCATCAGCGCCGCCGCTGGCGGAGAGCCCGGTATGCCCAGAACCAGCAACGGGATCAGCGCACCTCCGATACAGGCGTTGTTTGCGGTTTCCGATGACAGCAACCCTTCGAGCGAACCCTTGCCAAAGTTCTTGCCATCCTTCGAAACGGTTTTGCCGACACCGTAGCTGACCCATCCGGCAACGTCCTCTCCCACCCCGGGCAGGGCGCCGACGCCGGTACCGATGACACCCGACCGGGTAATGGTTGGAAGGTGCCGCCGGATAGCGGGAAGGTTGGGCAGGATGCGGCCCTGCAATGCGACCGAGCGGCCAAGCTCCATGTGCCGCAAGCCCTCGATGATCTGGGGAACGGCAAAGGCCCCCATCAAAACCGGAACGACCTGAAACCCGGACAGCATGTAAGACCAACCGAACGTATAGCGCGGTTCAGAGAGCAGCGGATCAAGCCCAACCATGGCCATTGCCAACCCGATCAGCCCCGCGATCCAGCCCTTGATCACCAGATCCTCGCTCATCAAAGTGCCCGAGAGCAGTATCCCAAAAAGGGCGAGCAGAGCCTTTTCCGGGCTGGCGATGTTCTGGGAGATGAGCAGCAACACCCAGACAAATACCAGTAGTGCAAAGGTCCCGATCAGGGTGCCGATGAAACTCGCCGTTGTTGTCAGGCCTAGCGCCTCTCCGCCTCTGCCGGATTTCGCCAGCGGGTAGCCATCCATTGCCGTGGCCGCCGAGGCCGCCGTGCCGGGGATGTTCAACAGGATTGACGGGTATGACCCCCCGTAGATCGCGCCGACATAGGCCCCAAGCAAAGCGATCAAGGAATAATCCAGCGGGATCTTGTTGCCGAAAAAGCCGGTCAGGATCGTCACCGCCAGCGTTGCGGTCAACCCGGGAAGCGCACCGAACGTGATCCCGAGGAAAACGGAACTGACCAGATAGAGATAGGTCAGAGGATCCAGAGCAACTGCAATGAAGGCGCCTCCAAAACCGCTGAGCTGGGAATAGACGAACTCCATCTCAGCGGCTCCAGAGCGGTTTCAGCGAAACGTAGTAGTGATATTCGATCTGTTCGAAAATCAGCCCGCCTCGATTGGGAACGTTCTGCCTGAACCCGAAGGCCATCACACAGACGAGGATCAGCGGCGCGGCGACAGCGATAGCTGGAATGACGCGTGCCACCCGGTCGCCACGCCCTTGAACCAGCGCCCAGAGGGTGAGGCAAATCCAAAGCGCAAGTGTCACAAGGTCGTCATCGTGCCGCCCCCAATCGGATTGTGGCAGATTGCGCACCACCGCGTAACTGCCCGCAAATGCGACAACAGCCGCCGCAAGGCTCATTCTGCGCGCATGCCCGTGGTGGTATCCGAAAATCAGGGCGGTGATCAGCAGGCCCGAGGCGAGGATGAAATCCACCCGGGGAACCAACCCGACAATGTAGAAAAAGAGGATCGCCGCCAAGGTTGCGAACCGATGCGCCTCTGCCCGGTTCCAGCCTATGCCCGCCGCAGACAGCGCGCTGCGGGCCCCGCCCTCGCGAATAGAGATCGTGAGCAGAACCAGCGACAGAACCAGCAGACCACCGAAAATCCCGAGCGGCACCAAAGCGGCCGAATTGTACCAGTCCGCGCCGCTTACCCCCGCCCGGTTGTGACCAAAGAGGGGAATGAACGTGGTTCTCCAGATAAAGAAGGCAGCCACCCCAAAAAGAAACAGTGCCGCCCAGAAATCCTGGGCGCGCATCACTGCCTTGTTATCGGATGAATTCACGAAACCCTCCCCTTGAAGTGGAGAGGGCCAGTTCGCGGCCCCCTCCACATCCTTGCCTGCGCGTTCTTAGGGTTTTTCGATGCCCAGGGTTGCCGGATCGACCGTGGCCGCGCCCAGTTCCTGAAGCGTGTAGGCAAATGTGCTTTCCAGCGTCGAGAACAGTTTCTGCGCTTCGGGGCCGTATTGCCCGCCGACATCGTAGTTGTTGGCGGCGGCCCACTCGGCCACGGTTTCAGACGCAATCGCCTGCTCAAACGCAGCGCCCAGCGCGGTCTTCACATCGTCCGATGCAGAGTTATGCACCGCAAACCCGATTGCCTGCTTGAGCGGCAGATACTTGTCCAGCCCGTCGTAAATCGAAAAGGCCGAGGGAACGGTCGTGCCCGCGATCTCCACCGGATCCGGCGTAAGCATGGCCAGCGGTTTGAGTTGCCCGCCTTCGATCAGGGCGGCTTGTTCGGCCAAGGACGTCACGACCAGTGCAACCTCGCCCGCGATTGCGGCCTCTTGTCCGGGCGCCGATCCCTTGTACGGGACAAACTTGAACTCTGCGCCTGACCCATTCTGCAGCGCAAGAAGATTCAGGTGATGAATTGAGCCTGCCCCTGACGCCGCAGCCGGTATAGTCCCCGGTGCCGCCTTTGCGGCCTCCACCAGTGATTCGAGTGTGTCGTAGGGGCTGTTGGCCGGAACCGAAATCAGATCGGGCGAGCCGCCAACGATGAATGGATACCAATAGTCGAATTTCTTGTCCCAGCCGCCCTGGACCGCGGCAGTGACATTGGATTCCGAAAGTCCAACCAGAGTGTAGCCATCGTCCGGCTGGTTCATCACATAGACCATTCCGTTTGACCCGGCGACGCCACCGGTCTGATTGATGACGTTTATCGATACAGGAAGATGTTTCTCCATCTCTGCCATGATCATGCGGTTGATCGTGTCAGTCCCTCCGCCAGCACCCCAAACGACCGCCGTCGTGATGTCGCGATAAGGGTAGTCCTGCGCCATGGCGGCCCCTCCGGTCAGCCCGGTGACCAGTGTTGCCAGCCCCGCAAGCTGTGCAATCGTACGTTTCATTTTTGTCGCCCTCCCGATTTGTGCGTTTATTGTTGCATTCATTTGCGTATGCATTAAGCAATGCATTGTCAATTCGTTTTGACGCGGAGTTGGTTGAAAACCTGCCTGCACGGACATCAGAGAGGGGCGTCGGACATGTCGGGAAACTATAAAATCGCGGTATTCGACGGCGACGGGATCGGCCCGGAAATCACTGAACCGACAGTGAAAATCCTGAAATCAATGTCCGAGGCAGCGCAGAGCTATGACCTGCGCTTCACCTATGCGCCCGCCGGGGCCAGTCACTATGCGGCAACAAACGAATCTCTTCCGGAGCGCTCACTGGAAATCGCCCGACGGGCCGATGCGATTCTGCTGTCTGCCATGGGTCTGCCCGACGTCCGCTACGAAGACGGCACGGAAATTTCCCCGCAGATCGACCTGCGCAAAGCGCTGAAGCTTTTTGCCGGCGTGCGCCCCGTAACAGTACGCACCGGTCAGGCCGGGCCCCTCACCTTGCCGGAGGGCCGGGAGATTGATTTTGTGCTTATTCGCGAAAGCACCGAAGGCCTGTTCCACTCTCAGGGCTGTGGGCAGGTGACAGAAACCGAAGCCCGCGAGACCTTGCTGATCACGCGCGACGTCTCTGAAAAACTGTTTCGGTTTGCCTTCGATCTGGCAGCCGCAAGAAAGAGCAGCGGGCGTGGTCCCGGCCGCGTTACCTGTGTCGACAAGGCAAATGTATTCCGCGCCTTCGCCTTCTTTCGGGGGTTGTTTGACGCGGAAGCCATGCGGCGCCCCTCAATCGTGGCCGATCACGCCTATGTGGACGCCGCAGCCCTATGGATGGTTCAGAAGCCGTGGGATTTCGATGTACTCGTGACCGAGAACATGTTCGGGGACATCCTGTCAGATCTGGGCGCAGGGCTGATGGGGGGGCTTGGACTGGCGCCGTCAGCCGATATCGGGCTCGACCACGCCGTTTTTCAGCCTTGCCATGGCTCGGCCCCGGATATCGCCGGTCAGGGCATTGCGAACCCGTTTGCGATGATGCTCTCGGCTGCCATGATGCTAGACTGGCTCGGGTTGAAACACGGGAACACCGAAATGCAATACGATGGAACCCGGTTGCGGCAGGCCGTCGAAGCCGTGGTGGCAGAAGGGCGGGTCCTCACCCGTGACCTCGGCGGAAATGCCAGCACGCTTGCTGCTGCAGACGCGGTTACTCAGATGATGAGGGCATCATGACCACGCGCCTGAAAGTTGCCTGTGTGGGTGCGGGGTACTTCAGCCAGTTCCACTACGGCAGTTGGTCGCGGATCGACCGGGTCGAGTTGGTCGGCTCGTGCAATCGCGACATCGAAAAGGCGCGGGCGACCGGATTGCCCGCGTATGGCGATCTGGCGACCATGCTCGAGGATAAGCGCCCGGACATACTGGACATCATCTTGCCACCGGTGGCTCATGCGGATGCGATCCGCACCGCCCTGGGCGCGGGCGTGAAAACTCTGATCTGTCAGAAACCGTTTTGCCTCGACAGAGCGGAAGCGCAAGAGATGACGGCCCTCGCTGCCGCGCGGGGTGTGCGCATCGTGGTGCACGAGAATTTCAGGTTCCAGCCGTGGTACAGGGCGTTGAAAACCGCCCTTGACGCTGAGATTCTCGGCGACCTGCATCAGCTGACCTTTCGGCTGCGCCCGGGTGACGGTCAGGGGAGTGATGCGTATCTGGACCGGCAGCCGTATTTCCAGCAAATGCCCCGCTTTCTGGTGCATGAGACCGCCGTTCACTGGATCGACACGTTCCGGTTCCTGCTAGGTGATCCGATCGCCGTTTACGCCGATCTGCGCCGGTTGAACCCCCATATCGCCGGAGAGGACGCGGGTTATGTAATGCTCGATTTTCCAAAGGGCGTGCGCGCCTTGTTCGATGGCAACCGGCATCTGGATCATGCCGCGGACAATCATCGCCGGACAATGGGAGAGGCTCTGATCGAGGGCTCGGACGGAACCATCCGGCTGCTCGGCGACGGATCGCTCTGGCAACGCCCCTTTGGGACCGAGCTCGAGACGTGTCTGCTGCCGCCTGATTGCTGGGACGGATTTGGCGGGGATTGCGTACACGCCTTGCAAAAGCATGTGGTTTCAGGCCTTCTGGATGGATCCCCGATGGAAAACCTCGCAGAAGACTACCTGCGCGTCATCGACATCGAAGAGGCAATCTATACCTCGGCAGAGACCGGACAGAAAATTTTGCTGGAGCCACATTGAAACACCAGGACGTCAAACCGCAGTCGAACACTCAGCGCGCGGTTCAGGAACTGCGGCAGATGATTTTCACCGGCGAGTTGCCAGCAGGCTCGGATCATCTGGAAAGCGAGCTGGCGGTTCAGCTTGGGATGTCACGCACCCCAATTCGCGAGGCCGCGCTCATGCTTGAAAGCCAGGGGCTGCTTGAGCTCCGGCCACGCAAGGGCGTGCGTATTCTGCCCGTGTCGCCCGAAGATATGTGCGAGATCTACGACGTTCTGACCGAGCTTGAAAGCCTAGCCGCTCGACGCGCTGCGGAAAGATCGCCCTCGCCGGCTGAGTTGCAGGCCCTGGCGCAGGCAATCGACGACATGGAAAATGCCCTGACCCAGCACTCACTGGAAGATTGGGCCGAAGCGGACGAGCGGTTTCACCGGGAACTGGTCCGTTTGGGCGGAAACTCCAGGGTACAGTCCATTGTTGCGATGATGAGCGATCAGGTGCGCCGCGCCCGCGCCGTCACACTGTTCATGCGGCCGCTTCCGGTGAAATCCAACGAAGACCATCGCCGCGTTTTCGAGGCCATCCGGTCCGGCCGGGCCGATGAAGCCGCGTTCGTCCATCATGCCCACAGGCAAAACGCAAAAAAACTGATCATTGACCTGCTTGAGAAGCACAAGTTGAGCAGAGTGTGATGTTGTGGGCCGTGGAGCTTGAAAGGCCGCAAGGACGCCGGCGTGCAGACCCTCTCAAAGAAAGCCATTAACCCGCTATCGAGAGGCGCCGGCAATCAGCCCAAGACAGGCGTCATTGCCGGCAGATACCGCTCCCAACTGCTTAACAGCCAATCACCGCGCAAATTCTGTTGCGGTAGGCGGCATTCGCCTCGCTTTCGATGCTGGTCTGTGCTGGCGCGGCCACCGGTCCGCAGCTGAGTTCATAGCTTTCGCTCAACCCCAAATTCACGCATTCCGAGATGCTCCACCCGGGCGGGATATCGTTTAGGTCCACGTCATTCCATTTCGGGTGACCCACTTGTTTCAGGGTCTGGAATTGTTTGACGATGAGGTACGCCATATCTGAGACGGCCTGGCAGCTTTGCCGATGATAGACGTTGCGCCCCGGGTTGTATTCGAAAGTCATCAGAACGGCCTTCACCGCAACGACATCGATGGCTTCCTGCTGGAACGGGTAGGTCCCAGCCTCGATCCGCGAAGGTGTGTAAACCGCTGCCAGTGTCGGATCGGTGATCGGCAACAGATGCAGTTTATCAGGGTCGATCTGGTTGCTCTGGAAAATGTTGGTGGGCGCCCCTGCAACGTAGAAAAACGCGTCGATACTGCCTTCAAGCAGCCTTTGCAGCGACGTGTCGGCATTGATGGTCAGGCGCTCGGCGGGGGTAACCCTGGCGAGATCAAGAACCAGCGAAGCGGTCAGAAAGGTTCCGCTGTCCTCGACACCGACCGCCACGCGGCGACCGTTCAGATCGGCCAATGAAGTGATTTCGCGCTTGGCCAGAATGTGCACCTCTTCGTTGTAAAGCGGGAATGCGATGCGGACGCCGAAAATGGCCCGGGCAATCTCGGGATCTTCGCTGGAATAGGTTTTCAGGTATTCCAGCACATCGCTTTGGACGATGCCCAGTTGGGTGTGGCGGCGTTTGCGCACTCCAAGGAAATTCTCCAGCGATCCTGCGCTTTCGCGGACGTTGAGCTCGATGCCACATGCTGAGGCAATATCACTCATATCACGCCCGATCTGGATATATGTTCCCGTCGGCCCACCTGTCAAAATGTTGCGCTCGAACGCCGAAGCGGACAGCGGCAGTACAAGACCCAAGGCCGCCAAAACCCCGCTTCTGGCAAGGACCTTCCCTAGCTTGATCAAACCCATTTTACCCTCCCTCAGAACAACAAAACCTAACAAATCTCTCCGGACCGAACCAAATGCAGCAGGGTCTGCCGGTTGATCTCTCCGGTGGCCGCTCTCAATGCGTCGGTCGCGCAAGTGCCGCTTGCCAAATCGGCGACAAGGCCATTGATGACTCCCTCGGGCAGGTCGTTCAGGCCCGGCGCACCGATCAGGATCGAACGGACAATCTCGATGGGGACGGCGGCGTTCGATGCAGACGAAGACACGACAGACGGTGTCGAACGCGCCGCCACCGTTGGGCTGGCCGCCTCTGAACCTTCCCGAGGTTGATCGGATTGCGGTGAGACCCGTAAATCGGCTTCGACCGCGCGGCGTTCCAACTCTTCCAGACTCGCCGTAAGGTTCGACAGTTCATCGCGGTAGGCGGCGGTTTGCAGACGCAATGACTCCAACTCGGCCCGCGCAGTCGCCGCGCTCAGCGTCGACTGCGAGAGATCAGCCTGATTGGCTAGGTGTTGCTGTTGAACAGCCTCGATTTCCTGAGTTGCGCTGACCTTGGCCGCTTCCAACTCGGCAAGCTGAGTGGCCGCTGTATCCCGCCGGGACTCGACCTCTGTTGCCTCGGCGGTCAGGCGATCCAGCTCTTCCCGAGCCGGGGCGATATCGCCTTGTATCGCGCGCAATTCGGCTTCGGCTTCTTCAACCTGGGTGTTCACGTCCGCCAAAGCTTGTGACGCCGCCGCGGTCTCGGTGGCGCTCTCGCGGGCTCCTTCAACTTCTGCGGTCAACTGGCCAAGCTCGGTGCGGCGACCATCCAACTGACGCAATAGCGCACTCAGCTCTTCTTCCGCCACCGCCGCGTCGTCGGAGGTCTGCTGAAGCGAGGCTACCACCCGGTCGCGCTCTTCGATTGCGGCTGCAGTCGTGGCCGCAGTATCCGCCTGCCGCTCGTCGAGCGCAGCAAGTTCCGATTGGGCGGTATCGCGTTTGCTGATGATCTCGGCAAGGCTGGCAGCCGCGCTGTCATGCTCAAGGCGAATGTCCTCCAGCTCCTTGGCCAGTTCCGACTTGGCTTGCGTGTCCGCATCGATTGCCGCACGAAGTTCGGCCCGCTGGCCCTCCAATTCGTCCTTCTCGGCATTCAGGTCGTTGAGTGTTGCGGCAGCCTCTGTGATGGAGAGCTGCGACTGCGCCAACTCGTCCTTCGACGTAGCGACTTCGTCTGAGAGACCGTCACGCTCCTGACGCAGTTTGTCGAGCGCCGCCGCCAGATCCTGCCGGGTTTGCTCATCCGCCTGCAGTTCCTCGGACGCCTCCTGAACTTTGGCGGTCAATTCAGCAAGCTCGGCCTCGCTGCGGGTAAGCTCACCGCGAGTGGACGCCACCTCGGATCGCAATGCTTCGAGGCTTTCCTGTGCATTCGAACGCTCCAAGTTCCCGGCGGCGATCTCGGCCCTAAGTCCCAGAAGTTCGTCGCGCGCCTGCACGATACCCTTTTCAACGGCGTTTTTGTCAGCAATCACTTCGCCAACGCTGGCCTCTTCCTGTTGCAGAGCGGCGAGTTCTTCCTGCAGTTCCGCCAAGGCGGTTTCCGCCGCTGCCTTTTCCTCGCCCGCTGTCTGGGCGGCACTTTCGGCGAGCGAACGTTCCGCCGACAATGCTGCAAGCTCGGCGGACAAGGCATCGCGGCGGTCGACAAGCTCGGCGAGCGCATCCTCGGTCTGCTCCGTCTCGGCCCGGATTGCATCAAGGCGGGTCTTGTTGTCCTCAAGCTCCGCTTGCGTTTCAGCAGAGGTAGCGCCAATTTCAGCGGCCTCCTCCTCGGCCAACCGCAGCGCCTCCGAGCGCTCCGCCTGCTCTTTCTTCACTGCATTCAGCGCAGTTTCGGTTTGCTCCAACTCCGACCGTGTCGCGTCCAGTTCCTGTCGCACACCGGCCAGGCTTCCTTCGGCGGCGTCACGTTCCTGCGTCAGTTGGGCCAGTCTCTGGGAAATCGCCTCGGACTCGGCGGCTTCTTCGCGAGCCTTCTCGATTTTTGCGGCAAGGTTCTCGAATTCCTCACGGCGTTTGGCAATCTCGGCGTCTAGTTCCTCATTCTCGGCTTGCGTATCCGAAGAGACACCTCTGGTGTGCTCCGATTCCGCAACAGCAACCGCGACCTGCTCAGCGGGCATTGGCAGACCCTGTTCCGCCTCGGCGATCCTATTCTGCAATTCGGAAATGCTCTCAGCACTTTGGTCAATCCCTTCTTCGACAGCCATTTTCTGGTCGTGCAGGATTTTTAATGCTTTTTCCGCCTCTGAAACACTGGCGTGAAGCGCCGCAATCTCTTCGCCCATCGCTTTCAGATCGGCATCCGCTGTCTCTCTTTGCGCCTGAATCGACTGAATCGATTGCTCTGCCGATGCGATCGCTGCCGCCGTCTCGGCGGCGTCCGTGGACAGGCCGATCTTTCTGGCAATCAGCACCTCCAACTCTTCCCGCAGCCGCGTCTCATCCTCTTGCAACCCGTCCAATGCGTCCTTGGCTTCAGCCTGCAATTCGGCGGCGGGCGCATCGCCGACATCTACACTGTTCTCAGGATCGCCTTCGCCTGCCTTGAACTGCTGAAGGTCGCCAACTTCCGCCTTTGCGGTTTCGATCTGGACGTTGAGTTCTGCAAGCCTAATGTTGGCCGCCTGTGCGCTGGTCTCCAGGTCAACGATCTCGGCTTGCTGCTCGGCCATCTTGGCCTCGTTCGCCTCGATTTCGGCAACCAACTGGCTCTCTGCCTCGTCCAGTTCGGCAATTCGTGATGTGAAACCCTGTCTCTCTGCGTCCACGTCTGCGATCCGGGCGCGCAACGCTGACAGATCGTCATCGGCCTTGGCAATGTCGCCGACCAATTTGTCTCTGTTGGATTGCGCTCGGGCGACGTCCTCTTCCAGCAAGGCAAGCGTTTTTCGCAGCGGGGAAACCGCCTGAGTCGATCCCTCGGAAATTGTCGCAGACTCTTCGGCGCCTTGTGCGAAACCGACAGGCGCCCCAATGCAAAGCCCTAAAACAAAAATAACCAAACAAAACAGCCGAAGCCGGAACATCCCTCCACTCTCCAAGCAGAAAAGGCGACACAAGCTTCTCACAAATTGTTGAAAAAGTCGAATCGTAACCGGATGGGCCGGAGCGTAAGGCGGCCACGAACCCGTGCTGATCCCGTTCATGGAGCCACACAAAAAACGGTCAATTTTGGGTTTAATCGGCGCTTTGAAAGCCCTCTCATCACCCACTGGTGAACACCTTCATGACCAATAATGCTATACCGTTCGGCCAGAAAACCCTCAGAATATGGGATACCGCCGGGCCACAAGAACGAGGTTTCATTTCGCCAGTTGGCAATCTAAGCTCTCGACTCCGGCGCTTACCGCTATTTTGGAGCCACCATGCGCGTCAGCGTAGGAATTGCTGTCACACTGCTCGTTGCCATCTCGATCGGCATGTCGACATCCGTTGTCCATTCGCTGTGGTGGACAACGGCGCGCGAAAACAGCCGGATGCTTGCAGCCGAAATCAACAGCCAGATCGCGAACACTGTCCGGATCGAGGTTGGGCTTACGCTGCGATCCGCAGAAGCCGCCTGGGCCGCTGTAAGAACCGTCTTTGTCCAGAACGTCATCACCACGCGGCAGGCCGACAAGCGAGAGTTCGTGTTTCTGTCGCAATTGCAGGCTCAGCCCAACATTTCGTGGATCGTCTTCGGCTGGCCCGACGGGGATTTCTTTGCCTCCCATCGTCTCGGCGATGACGGTCTTGAGATGATCGAGATCGACGATGAAATCCGGGATCGGATGCTGCGCATGGATCGCTACATCTTCATTCCCGGCGACATCCAGTTCGAAGAGCGGAACTTCTCGCCAACAACCTACGACCCGCGTGAGCACGCCTGGTATGGGAACTTCATCGAACGCGACGCGCCGGATTGGATCGAAGCACGCGGCCTGCCGGGCAGCGACAAGACGGCTTACGCCTTTGCCGGACCCGTCGATGTGAATCGCAGGCGGCAAGGCGTGTTGGCTGTTGTGATCGAAACCGACCGGCTGTCGCGTTTTCTCGCAACGCTGCAACCGGGTGAGTTTGGCGCAGCCTTCATCCTTGACGCGGATGGCGAAGTGATCGCCGTACCCGATCCGAACGCAGACGAAATCACTCCGGCCCGGATGGGAGAGGGTAGCTTGTACGAGGTTGCCAAGATATCCGGCGAGAAGTTGCTGGGGAGGTCAGGCGCACGTGTGGCGGCTAGTTCCACGATCCGGATCGTCAACGATGGCGTGCCCTATGCCGTCGCTTTGACGCCGCTGGGGTTCTATGGCTGGCGGGTTGCCACGGTTATTCCGGAATCGGCCTTCCTGTCGGGGTTCGACAAGACTTTGATGAACCTGATTTACGTGTTGGTTGGCGTGGTGATCGCGGCAACAGGCTTCGCGATCTGGCTTGTTCGGCGGGTCGTCTCAAACCCGCTGGCGCGCATCGTCGAGGACCTGAGCAAAGTCGAACGCTTTGACATTGAGCAGATTGAACGCCGGCCGTCCAAACTGTCTGAACTCGCCAACCTTTCCGCAGCGACGGCGAACATGGCGGCGGGCCTCTCGGCGTTTCGTAAATACGTGCCCACCGACCTGGTGCGGACGCTGGTGTCCGAAGGCATCCACACGCAGCCCGGCGGGGAAATGAAACAAATCTCGGTTCTGTTTTGTGACGTTGCTGGTTTCACGGGTCTGTCCGAAAAGCTCGGGCCGAAGATCGTCCAGTTGATGGAGCCCTTTTTCAGCGCCGCGTCATCTGCCATCGCGCGTAACAACGGCACGATCGACAAGTTCATGGGCGATGCGGTGATGGCGTTCTGGGGGGCGCCACGTGTGAACCCCGATCATGCCGAGAACGCATGCCGTGCCGCCCTGGATCTCGTTGCAGCGGTCGCGGCAACCGGCATCAAGGACGATGCCGGCCAGCCCTTGCGCATCCGGCTTGGGCTCAACAGCGGTGAGGCGCTGGTTGGCAACATCGGCTCGGACCAGCGGCTGAACTACACGGCAATTGGTGACGTTGTGAATGTTGCCAGCCGCCTGGAAGGCGCCAACAAGGCATATGGCACCTCGATCCTGATCGGCCCCGAGACACGGCGCGCCGCGGGCGACACTATTGTTGTCAGGGAACTGGACACGCTCGCGGTTTTCGGCCGAACCGAAGGGCTCGTCATCTTTGAATTGATCGCGATGGCTGATGGCTTCGAAGGGTCCCGCGATTGGATCGCGGCCTATGAAGATGGGCTTGCGCATTATCGGAACAGACGGTTCGACAAGGCGGTTTCGGCCTTTGAGGCGGCGGAAAGGGCACGCGGCGGTGATCCCGCCTCTGCCGTCATGAAAAGACGCGCCTCCGCCTTCCAAACTCAACCGCCACCACATGACTGGACGGGCGTCGCGGTTGCGGACACGAAGTGAACCCTCTTCACCGACGCCAAGGGGGTGTTGGGGCGGACTTCCGTTGGCCTGACCCCATGTCCTCGGCCATTTTCAAGGTCTGGACCTGCAATCGCAGGCGCTCCTCTATCCGAGTACGCCACCCCAGCCGAGGGTCCAGCACGCATTGTGCAGCCATCAGCCCAGCCGTAAGCCGCCGCACCGGTTTCCAATCGGTTCAGCGGACTGGCCACTATGGGTTTCACCACCCTGCCAATGCTACTAAGTTGTGCGCATGACGCCCCTCGCCCATATCCTGGCTCTTCCTGTGCGCGCCTACCGGTTGGTCTTCAGCCCGTGGGTCGGGTTCAATTGCCGATACCAACCCACCTGCTCTGCCTATGCACTGGAGGCGTTAGAAAAACACGGCGCGGTCAGGGGGGTGTGGCTTGCAACCAAGCGGATCGGGCGCTGTCATCCATGGGGCAGTGACGGGTATGATCCCGTCCCCGACAGCAAGGGCAAAGCAGCATCCGAAAGCCCGGATTGACGCGCGGCGCAAGGTTGTGACGAGCCGTCATCCTTGACCCGCATGATACACCCCGGGAAACTTGGATCAGGCAACCCCGAGGGTCCCATGCAATCCAAACCCCGAACCGCTCTTCCAACTCACGAAGTGCAAAACCAGCCGCCGGATCGCGGAGATTGCGACTTGTGGGCCTCGGACCAAGTGCTGCGTGAGAAGGTGACCCTTGCGAACGGTCAGGCGGAACCGCTGGCCTCGCTTGGCCGCACGCTGGGAACCATGGAACTGCGCGAAGCCGGACGCGATGCAAACCGGCATCCACCGGAGCTGAACCTGTTCGACCGGGGCGGGCGGCGACTGGATGAGGTGCGGTTTCATCCCGCCTATCACCGCCTGATGGAGGTCAGCCAGTTCGCGGGATACGCGGCCATCGCCTGGGAGGGGCAGCCGGGCGGGCACGCCACCCATGCCGCGATGGTTTATCTCGCCGGACAGGTCGAACCCGGTCACTGCTGCCCGATGACGATGACCTATGCGGCAATCCCGGCGTTGGCGGCGCAAGGCGGGGTGGCCGACATCTGGCGGGAGAAACTCATGTCCCGCCGGTACGATCCAACCACGCGGCCCATCGCAGAAAAACAAGGCGCCACCCTCGGCATGGCGATGACCGAAAAACAGGGCGGTTCGGACGTGCGCGCCAACACAACGATTGCCGCGCGGGATGGCGATCACTGGCGGCTCAAAGGGCACAAATGGTTCTGCTCGGCGCCCATGTCCGATGGGTTCCTGACATTGGCACAGGCGCCGGGGGGCCTGACCTGTTTCCTGCTGCCCCGCTGGCTCGAGGGTGAGCGTAACGGAATCCATCTCATGCGGCTCAAGGACAAGCTGGGCAACCGGGCCAATGCCTCGTCCGAGGTCGAGTTCCATGATGCGCTCGCCTACCAGTTAGGGGATGAGGGCGCAGGTGTCCGCACCATCATCGAAATGGTGCACCACACCCGCCTCGACACCGCCATGGCGCCAGCGGGACTGATGCGCGCGGCACTGGCCGAGGCACATCACTGGGTGAGCCACCGCAGCGCCTTTCAGCGGCGGCTGATCGACCAGCCGCTGATGCGCGCCGTGCTGGCCGATCTGACGCTGGACTGGGAGGGCGCACTGACCCTCGGCATGCGCGTCGCTCAAGCCTTTGACAGCAACACCCCCGAACAGCGCGCCTTTGCCCGCATCGGCGTGGCACTGGCCAAGTTCCTTGCCAACAAGCGCTGCCCGGTGGTCGTGGTCGAGGCGATGGAGGCGCTGGGTGGCATGGGTTATGTCGAGGATACCCCCCTGCCCCTGCTCTACCGCGAGGCGCCGCTTAACGGTATCTGGGAGGGGTCGGGCAATGTGATCTGCCTCGACATCCTTCGCAGCCTGGCCCGCGATCCCTTGGCCGCCGACGCGCTGCACGCCGAATTCCAGGCTGCCACCGGCACCGACCGCCGCTATGATACTGCACTGAAAGCGCATCAGGAACGCTGGCCCGGCCTTCCGCCAGAGAGCGAGGCGCGTTGGTACGTCGAACGCACCGCACTGCTGCTTTCGGGCTCACTTCTGCTCCGAAATGCCCCCGGTCCTGTTGCAGACGGGTTCATCACAACACGAATCGCAAATGACAGCGGCCGTATTTCAGGGTCTGTGTCCGGGCTCGATACCGATGCAGTCCTGTCGCGACTGACGGCGTGACGGTTTCACGGTTTTTCGAACACGATGACGACTTCGCCAAGTTCCACGCCGTATTTCTTCATATAGGCGCGGTTTAGAAGACGTCGGTCGGACAATAGCCACATCCAGTCGTCGAAAGCGACCCGGATGGTCCCGTCCGGCACTGGCAAGTCGATCCGGTATTGCCAGTTGAAGACATCGCCGCGCTCTTCGCCGCGCGCAACACCCAGCACTCCGGGCGCTGTCCCCTCCCAGGTTTCATCGCCCGTTTTGGTCAGCGTCCAGACCCGCTGTTCGGTCAGTCCGTCATGATAGGTAAAGTCCTCGGTTAGTGTCAGAACCTCGCCGTCCCACTCACCCAGAATGTCGACCTTGAACCGGCGCGACACGTTCCCGAAACGGTCCTGAAACTGGCCGTAAGCGGTTGTCCGGCCTTTAAAAAACTCTTCCAGGTTAAGCTCGCGCTCCGACAGTTTGGGATCGTCGAGTGACGGTTTTCCAATACAGGCAGTCAACAGAAACAGGGCGGTCCAGATGAGGTGGCGCATATCGTCCTCTTTCTTGCTGATACGCACAAACACGCCGGACGGTTCAATTCCCAGCGCCAGACCGGCCCTTGCCCGGTTTCGGCAAGTCTAGTACAGGCGGACCATGTTCGACGAACCCGAAGATATCCACCCGCTTTTCGCCGGCGCGCCCTCGACCACCGAGTTCAAGAAGCTGCGCAAACGCATCGTGCGCCAATCGCGCGAGGCGATCGAGCAATATGGCATGGTGGAACGCGGCGCGAGGTGGCTGGTCTGCCTGTCGGGTGGCAAGGACAGCTACACTCTGCTGGCGGTTTTGCACGAGCTGCAATGGCGTGGATTGCTGCCGGTGGAACTGCTGGCCTGCAACCTCGATCAGGGCCAGCCGGGGTTCCCGGCCACCGTGCTGCCCGAGTTTCTTGAACGCATGGGCGTGCCGCACCGGATCGAGTATCAGGACACCTATTCCATCGTCGTCGACAAGGTGCCACAGGGGCGAACCTACTGCGCGCTCTGCTCGCGTCTGCGGCGCGGCAACCTCTACCGGATCGCGCGCGAGGAAGGATGCTCCGCCGTGGTGCTGGGCCATCATCGCGACGACATCCTGGAAACCTTCTTCATGAACCTGTTTCACGGTGGGCGCCTTGCTACCATGCCACCAAAGCTGGTCAACGAAGAGGGCGATCTGTTCGTTTACCGGCCCCTTGCGCATGTGGCCGAATCGGATTGTGAGAAATTCGCCACCGCGATGAACTATCCCATTATCCCCTGCGATCTCTGCGGCAGTCAGGACGGGCTGCAGCGCCAGCAGGTCAAGCAGATCCTCGATCAGTGGGAAAAGAACGCACCAGGCCGCCGTCAGGTCATGTTCCGAGCCCTGATGAACGCCCGCCCGTCACATTTGCTGGACCCGAAACTCTTTGACTTTCAGGACCTTGCCCTGCAACCCGGCAAAAAAGACGAAAATTCCGACCAAATTCCGCATCTGCGTTAACGTCTGACTCAGACTGGTTTCCTAGGGTCGCTTGTGCGTGCTCACCGCCCAAGTGAAAGGCCGATGAAACCGATGCGGAAACACTCGCTGCTGACCCGATTTCGCCATCAGATCGTTCCGGTTCTGACCGGGCCACCGATCCTCGCCTTTCTGCCGGCAATCTCGCTGGGGGCGTTCTGGATTGGCGGTGAAGCGGCACTGCTGGGCGTTGCGCTGGGTCTGCCCCTGCTCTTCGCGCTGGCCGGGGCGCTAGGGGCATGGCCTGCGGAACGGCGCGTTCTGCGCGACAGCGTGACCGGGCTGATGCTGCGTGACAGTTTCGGAACGGTGATGGAGGACATGCACGATGAGGCCCGCGCAACAGGGCGCAAATCCACCTGTTTCGTGATCGAACTGGACGATTACCGCGACCTGGTGAACCGGCATGGCCAGAGCGCGGGCGATATGGTCGCCCAGCGCAGTGGTGAGCGGATTCTGGGCGCGGTTCGGGACAATGACGTGGTCGCACGTTTGGGCGACAGCCGCTTTGCCGTCTGCCTGTCACCTGTGCCGCAACTGGACCTGGAGCTTTGCATCCAGCTGGCGGGCCGTATTCAGAGCGCGGTTGAGGATCCGATCTCGCTGGATGGCACTGCTATTTATGTGTCTTGCTCGGTCGGGTTCTGTCAGCATGGCCGCGCTCCGACTTCCGGCGGTGCCGGTTGGCTGCAAGCAGCCTCTGCCGCGCTGATTGAGGCGCAGCAGCACGGCCCCTCTGCCATCCGCGCCTTTTCACCCGATACCCCGCGCCGGGCCCGATCTCAAAGCGATTTACGCACAGAAGTGTCGATGGCGCTGGAAAACGGGCAGATCCAGCCATGGTACCAGCCGCAAATTTCTACTGACACCGGCAAGGTGACCGGGTTCGAGGCGCTGGCGCGCTGGTCGCACCCGGTGCGCGGTATCCTGAGCCCCGACACCTTTCTGCCGTTGATCGAAGAGGCCGGTCTGATGGAGCGGTTGGGACAGGTCATGCTCTACAATGCACTGACCGCACTCAAGGCATGGGACAGTGCCGGAGTGGACGTGCCGCGCGTCGGCGTGAACTTCGCCTCGGACGAGTTGCGGAACCCGGGGCTGGTGGACCGCATCCGGTGGGAATTGGACCGGTTCGACCTGACACCCGACCGGCTGGCGGTCGAAATTCTGGAGACCGTTTTCTGCAATTCGCCTGACGATGTTATCGCCCTGAATATCTCGGGGCTAGGGGCGCTGGGATGCCGTATCGACCTGGACGATTTCGGAGCAGGCCACGCCTCGATCGCGTCGATCCGCCGTTTCGACATCTCGCGCATCAAGATTGATCGGTCCTTCGTTATGAAAGCAGACCGCGATCCGGAGCAACAGCGCATGATCGCGGCCATTTTGACGATGGCCGAACGGCTGGAGCTGGAAACGCTGGCCGAAGGGGTCGAGACCGTGGGTGAGCACGCGCTGCTGGCCCAGCTTGGATGCGATCACGTGCAGGGCTTCGGGATCGGCAAGCCGATGCCTTTCGACCAGACCCTCGACTGGATCGCGACCCATCAGGCAAAACTGCACGATACACCCCGGATCGGACGTGAAACCGGCTGAGCAATGTGGTTTGGCGGCAAAACCGCACGTTTTGCCCCAGGCCATCAGGGCGAATCCCCTTGACCTTTGGGCCCGCACTCTGTTGAACCCACCCTTGTCTCTTAATGCACAAGGTGGCTGTCCCCGATGGACGATCAGAACAAGAATCTCATCCTCGCAACCGCGCTCAGCTTTCTCGTGATCCTTGTCTGGTTCGTCTTGTTCCCGCCGCCGGAACCTGAGCAGGCACCACAGGAAACAGCTGTGACATCGACCGAGGGTGAGGTGGCTCTTGCGCCCAGCGCCGCCGACACGACCGCCGCCGGAACCACCGCCGCGTTGGAGGCCGAGGTCGAGGCAGAGGCCGAAGCGCCCCGGGTTAAGATCGACACCCCCCGCCTGACCGGCAGCATCTCGTTGCTGGGTGGGCGCATCGACGATCTGTCGTTGAAGGATTACCGCGTTTCGCTGGCTGAGGATGCAGAAATCGTCAAGCTTCTTTCGCCGGTGGGTTCGCAATCCGCCTATTACGCGCTTTACGGCTGGGCGCCGAGCGCCGGGCTGACCGGTCAGGATGTCCCGGGCCCTAACTCCGTATGGGCTCTGGAGCAAGGCGAAACCCTTGGGGTTGACAACCCCATCACACTTGCCTGGAGCAACGACAACGGCCTGACTTTCCGCCGTACCATCTCGGTTGACCCCGATTACATGTTCTCGGTGACGCAATCGGTCGAAAACACCTCGCAGGCGGGCGCCAGCATGGCCCCTTACGGCATCCTGGCCCGCCACGGAATGGGTGAGGATGCGGATCTGCCGGAGCTGAAGAACTTCTTCATCCTGCATGAAGGCGTCATCAACATGACCGACGGTACCCTGACCGAGATCGATTATGGCGATGTGCGTGACTTCGACATCGACCCGAACGAGCGCGCGCAGGCCGAGGTGTTCCAGGTCAAGGAAAACGGCTGGATCGGGTTCACCGATCACTACTGGATGACCACACTGATCCCGGCCGAGGGCGGCAACTTCAAATCCGCCGCCAAATACGATGCCCATCGCAAGATCTATCAGGCGGAAACGGTACTGCCGACGCTCACCGTCGCACCGGGTGAAACCGCCGAAGTCACCACCCGCCTGTTCGCCGGCGCCAAGGAATGGGAGACCATTCGCGAGTATCAGGATGAGGGCGTGCAGAAGTTCATCGATAGCATCGATTGGGGCTGGTTCTTCTTCCTGACCAAACCGATCTTCTGGCTACTGCACAACATTAACGTTCTGATCGGCAACATGGGCTGGTCGATCATCGGCCTGACGCTGATCATCAAGGCGATCCTGTTCCCGCTGGCGTTCAAATCCTACGTCTCGATGGCCAAGATGAAGGAACTCCAGCCGCAGATGGAGGCCCTGAAAGAGGCCGCCGGCGACGACCGCCAGAAGATGCAGCAAGGTATGATGGAGCTCTACAAGAAGGAAAAGGTGAACCCCGCCGCGGGCTGTCTGCCGATCCTGCTGCAGATCCCGATCTTCTTCTCGCTATACAAGGTGATCTTTGTCACCATCGAACTGCGCCAGGCCCCTTGGTTCGGTCCCTTCCGCGATCTGAGCGCGCCTGACCCAACCTCGATCCTGAACTTCTTCGGCTGGCTGCCCTGGGCGGGCCCGCAGCCCGAAAGCCTGATGGCGCTGATCTTCATCGGCATCCTGCCGCTGTTGCTGGGCATCTCGATGTGGCTCCAGCAAAAGCTGAACCCGGCTCCCACCGATCCGACGCAGGCGATGATCTTTGCCTGGATGCCGTGGGTGTTCATGTTCATGCTGGGCAGCTTTGCCAGCGGACTGGTGGTCTACTGGATCGCCAACAACACCATCACCTTCACCCAACAGTACCTTATCATGCGCAGCCAGGGCTATACGCCGGACGTGTTCGGCAACATCAAGTCCGGCTTCAAGCGGACGCCGAAAACCGACGACAAATGAGCGGTTCTGTCACCAGTCTCTGGCGGCATCCGATCAAGGCGCATGGCCGCGAAGCGCTGGACAGCGTAACCCTGATCCCCGGGCAGTGCATGCCCGGGGATCGCGTTTGGGCCGTGGCGCATGAGGCATCCAGTGCCACGGGGGCCGAATGGGCGCGGTGCAGCAACTTCACCCGCGCCGCCGGTGCGCCGCAGTTGATGGCGATCTCGGCCCGCAGTGAGGGCGACAAGCTGGTGCTGACGCATCCCCAGCGCCCCGAACTGGCCTTCGATCCCGAAATCGAAGAGGCCGCGTTCATCGACTGGGTCAAACCGTTGATGCCCGAAGGCCGCGCGATGCCGGTCCGGCTGGTCGGTGTGCCCGGCGTCGGCCTGACCGACAGCAGCTGGCCTTCTGTTACCCTGTGCAACATGGCCTCGCACCGGGCGGTCGAACAGAAGCTGGGTCGTCCCCTGTCGATCCACCGCTGGCGCGGCAATATCTGGTTCGACGGGCTGGCGGTTTGGGAGGAATTCGATTGGATCGGGCGCGAGGTGCGGATCGGTGAGGCAGTGCTGAAGGTGCACGAACGCACCGAGCGCTGTCTGGCCACCACTGCCAACCCGGAGACGGGCCAACGCGATGCCGATACGCTCGGCACGCTTGAGACCTGGGGCCACCGGGATTTCAGCGTCAAGGCCGAGGTGATCCGGGGCGGCGAGATCCGCGTCGGCGACAAGATGGAGCTGTCATGAACGCCCTACCCTTTCCTCTCGCCGATGCTCCCGAACCAGATGCCGCCGAGGCTGGCCGCAAGCTGTTTGCCGGGCCGTCGGAATTCGTCAAGGGCGTGGTCGCCATGTCCGGCCTGCCCGCGCCCGACCGGCTTGAGGTCTGTTTTGCCGGCCGCTCAAATGTGGGCAAATCCAGCCTGATTAACGCACTGACCGGCACCAAGGGGCTGGCGCGCGCCTCGAACACGCCCGGACGCACGCAAGAGATCAACTTTTTCACCCAAGGTCCTGATCTATATCTGGTCGACCTGCCCGGCTATGGCTATGCCAACGCGCCGCTGAAGGTGGTGGAGAAATGGCAGAAGCTGCTGAAGCAGTATCTCAGCGGGCGTCAGACCCTGCGCCGGGCCTTTGTCCTGATCGATGCACGCCACGGGGTGAAACCGGTGGATGACGAGATCATGAAGCTGCTGGACACCAGCGCCGTGACCTTTCAATGCGTGATGACCAAGGCGGACAAGGTCAAGGCCAACGAGCGGCAGAAGGTGCTGGATCAGGTGCGCGCAGCGTTGACCAAACACCCGGCGGCCTTCCCCGAGATCGTCCTGACCTCGTCCGAGAAGGGGGACGGCATTTCCACTCTGCGCTCGATCATCGCGCATCTGGAATAGCATCTTCGGCACGGACCCCACGCATTTCCCGCGCTGCGGTCTTGGCAGCCCGGCACAAAGGCCCTAACACGGGTCGCCAGAGGGACACTGGCATGAAGAAACAGAACATGAACCGGGATTGGATCGCGACCGCTGCAACGCTGAGCAGCGCCCTACCCTATCTGCAGCGCTATGACGGGGCCATCGTAGTCATCAAGCTGGGCGGCCACGCCATGGGCAGCGACGAGGCGATGGAGAGCTTTGCCCGCGATGTAGTGCTGTTGCGCCATGTGGGCGTGAACCCGGTGATCGTGCATGGCGGCGGGCCGATGATCAACGCGATGCTGGACAAGCTGGACATTCAGTCCGAGTTTGTGAACGGCAAGCGGGTGACCGACACCGCCACGGTCGAAGTGGTCGAAATGGTGCTCTCGGGCGTGGTCAACAAGCGGATCGTGCAGGCCATTAACGCGCAGGGCGGCACGGCAGTGGGGTTGAGCGGCAAGGACGCGCATCTGATGACGTGCGAGCAGACCGACAGCTCGCTGGGCTTTGTCGGCACCCCGTCGCAAATGGACCCCAAGCTGCTGCATGATCTTTTCGCCAATGACGTGATCCCGGTGATCGCACCCCTTGGGGCGGGCCGGAACGGGGAGACCTTCAACGTAAATGGCGATACCGCCGCCGGGGCGATCGCCTCGGCGCTCAAGGCTGACCGCCTGCTGCTGCTGACCGATGTATCGGGCGTCAAGAACGCTGCTGGCGAGGTGGTGACCGAACTCAAGGCCGGTCAGATCCGCCAGATGACCCGCGAGGGCACAATTGCGGGCGGCATGATCCCCAAGACCGAAACCGCACTGGACGCGCTCCACAGCGGCGTGCGAGCTGTTGTCATCCTGGATGGCCGCGCACCCAACGCGGTGCTGCTGGAGCTCTTTACCGAACACGGCGCCGGCTCGCTGATCCGCCCGGATTGACGGTTTCGTGACACAGGCAGGCTTGCGTCCGGCATTCACATGCCCAACTGTGAATGTATGGAGAACGAGCCCCTCATCCGCGTCGGCATCTTTCTGAGCCTGTTTGCCGCCTTTGCACTGGCCGAAACACTGGCTCCGCGTCGGCAGCGCCTTTATGCACGACCTCGGCGCTGGGTAACGAACCTGTCCATCACGGTGCTGAACACACTCGCCCTGCGCGCGCTGGCAGTGGGGTTGCCGCTGCTCTCGGTTGGCGCGGCACTGGATGCGGGGCGGAACGGCTGGGGTCTGTTCAACCATCTGGGCTGGCCGGTGTGGATCGAGGTGACCTTGTCGGTCCTGATCCTCGATTTCGCCATCTGGGCGCAGCATCTGATCACCCATAAGGTGCCGCTGCTCTGGCGACTGCACCGGGTTCACCACGCGGATCGCGACATCGACGTGACGACGGCGATCCGGTTCCATCCCATCGAGATCGCTTTGTCGATGCTGCTCAAGATCGGGCTGGTTTACCTGCTGGGCCCATCCGCACTGGCCGTGGTGCTGTTCGAGATCCTGTTGAACGGGACGGCGATGTTCAACCACTCCAACGTCAAACTGCCGCTTGCAGTGGACGCGATCCTGCGCAAGGTTTTGGTAACGCCTGACATGCACCGCGTCCATCACTCGATCCGGCGTGAGGAGCATGACAGCAATTATGGTTTTGCCTTGTCGATCTGGGACCGGCTGATGGGAACATACGTGGCGCAGCCCGCCGAAGGACATGACGAGATGACCGTGGGCCTGCAATGGCAGGACGATCGCCCCACGCGGCTTCGGTGGAGCCTGCTGCTGCCGTTTCAGCGCAAATGACCTATGCGCGGGTGGAAAAGGCCGCCAGTGAGGCCGGGTTGAACGTGATGGGCGCGCAGCATCCACGGCTGAGCGGGGCGAAACAGCTCGACGGCGGCACGTTGATCCTGCTTGGCGCGGGGGCCGAGTTCTGGCCGACCCTCGAAGCCGCGCCTGAATGGCGGGATGGTGAGGCCGATCCGGTGGACCGCTGGTCGACCCGGATCATCGGTGCGATGGCCGACGCACTGACGGCGCACGCCTATTTCCCCTTCGGCGGCCCACCCTACACGCCCTTCATCGACTGGGCGCTGAAATCGGGGCGGGCGTTTCTCAGCCCCGTCGGCGCGATGGTGCATGACCGCGTGGGCATGATGATCTCATACCGTGGGGCCCTCCATTTCGCTGAGGAATTTGCCATCCCCGAGGCAACCGGCACCTCTCCCTGCACCTCCTGCCCTGCCCCGTGCACCACCGCATGCCCAGTCGGCGCGCTGAACGCCGAGAATTTCTATGACGTAAGCGCCTGCCGCAGTTATCTGGACACGTTCCCCGGCCAGTCCTGCATGACCGGGGGCTGTAAGGTGCGGCTGGCCTGCCCGCTCAGCGCCGGAGCGGGACGCGATCCGGAACAATCCGCCCACCATATGAAGGCCTTTCACCCATCATGAGCCGTACCCTGATCCTGACCCGCCACGCCAAATCCAGCTGGGACCACCCCGGCCTCGATGACCACGCCCGTCCGCTGAACAAGCGCGGGCGCAAGTCAGCCAAGGCCATCGGCGCATGGCTGGCGGAGAAGGGGTGGGAGCCGGATCAGGTGCTCAGCTCCTCGTCAACGCGGACGCGCGAGACGTGGGAGCGGATGGGATTGGACGCGCCGAAGGTCAGCTTTACTCACGACCTCTACCATGCGTCTGCGGCACAAATGTTGCGGCTGCTGAGCGAGGCAAAGGGCGCGACGGTACTGATGCTAGGACACAACCCCGGCATTGCGGATTTCGCCGAGGAGATTGTGGCTGAGGCACCGCCGCATCCCCGGTTTTTCGGCTATCCGACCTGTGCGACGACGGTGGTCCGGTTCGATATCGACGACTGGCGCGACGTGACCAGGGGCAGCGGCGAAGTACTGGACTTCATCATCCCGCGCGAACTGCTGGAATAGGAAAGGCGGGGTAGAACCCCGCCCTGCCCTTCGTTCGGATGTAGGATGGGGTTTCACCCCATCCTCTGTTCAGTGCCCCAGTATCTGGCTGAGGAACAGCTTGGTCCGTTCGCTTTGCGGGTTGTTGAAGAACTCCTCCGGCTCGTTCTGTTCCACGATCTGACCGGCGTCCATAAAGATCACCCGGTTGGCGACCTGACGGGCAAAGCCCATCTCGTGGGTCACGCAGAGCATGGTCATGCCTTCCTCTGCCAGCTCGATCATGGTGTCGAGCACCTCCTTGATCATCTCGGGGTCCAGCGCCGAGGTCGGTTCGTCGAACAGCATGATCCGCGGCATCATGCAGAGCGAGCGGGCGATGGCCACACGCTGCTGCTGACCACCCGAAAGCTGGCCGGGATATTTATCGGCCTGTTCGGGGATCTTCACCTTTTCAAGGAAATGCATCGCGCGCTCTTCGGCCTCTTTCTTGGGCGTCTTGCGCACCCAGATCGGGGCCAGCGTGCAGTTCTCCAGAATGGTCAGGTGGGGAAACAGGTTGAAGTGCTGGAACACCATGCCAACCTCGGACCGGATCTTGTCGATGTTCTTCAGGTCATTCGACAGTTCCGTGCCGTCCACGATGATCGTGCCCTGCTGGTGCTCCTCCAGCGCGTTCAGGCAGCGGATCAGGGTGGATTTACCCGAGCCCGAAGGACCGGCGATGACGATCCGTTCGCCCTGGTTCACGGTCAGGTTGATGTCGCGCAGCACGTGGAAAGCCCCGTACCACTTGTTCATGTTGGTGATTTCAATCGCGACCTCATCCGAGACTTGCATCTTGGAGCGGTCGATTTCGCGGTCGATAGCCAGTTCAGACATATGTTGAACTCCTTAACGGTGGCCAGTCTGAAGCTTGCGCTCCAGATACATGGAATAACGGGACATGGAGAAGCAGAAGACGAAGAACAACAGGGCGATAAACCCGTAGATCTCCCACACAATGCCGTTCCAGTTGGCATCAGCACGGATTGCGTTGCTCAGACCCAATGGATCCAGAAGCCCGATGATCGAGACCAGAACGGTGTCTTTGAAAACGCCGATGAAGGTCGAGACGATACCCGGGATCGAGATCTTGAGCGCCTGCGGCATGATGATCAGCCGTTGTGCCTGCCAGTAGTTGAGGCCAAGCGAATCCGCCCCCTCATACTGACCGCGCGGCAACGCGGCGAGGCCACCCCGGATCACCTCGGCCATGTAAGCGGCCGAGAACAGGGTCACCATGATCAGAACCCGCAGGATGATGTCAAAGTTTGTACCCGGTGGCAGGAATAGGTTCAGCAGGGTCGACGCCACGAACAGCAACGTGATCAGCGGAACACCCCGGATAAACTCGATAAAGCCCACGCAGAGGTATTTGACGATCATCAGGTCGGACTGACGGCCCAGCGCCAGGACGATGCCCAGCGGAAGCGAACAGGCGATGGCCACGACGCCGATGGTGATCGACAGCATGAAGCCCCCGAATTTGCGGCTTTCAACGACCTCAATGCCAATGGCGGCAATGGAATCCATTGCGCCGACGAAATAGCCAGACAGTGCCAGCCACCAGATCAAAGCCGCAAGAACGCCAAGAATGATGCCAAACAGGTTGCTTATTGCCTTGCTGACCGCCGTGTAAACGAACCAGCCCAGAACAAAGCCCAGCAACGCCGAGAGCGGCCCCCAAATCGTTCCACCCCAAAGCAGCCAAGGGAAGATAAAGGGATAGAGCGCGGTAAACGCGAACAACTTCGAAGGCACCTTGTCCGAGAACAGAACCGGAGCCAGCGCCACACCCAACAGGATGAAGGCGGCAATCGGACGCCAGTAGAGCTCTGACGGATAGAACCCGAAAATCAGCTGAATCCAACGTTCATTGATCACGCCCCAACACGCACCTGCATAGTGACCTTCACGGCCCAGCGCGTGCAGGATTTCCCGACATTCGGACAGCGAACCGGCGTTCCAAGTCGGAGAAAGTATCCAAGGGACGAGACCTGCCAGAACTTTGAAGACAAAATAGATTGCCAACAGTGTCAGGGCAGAATTGAACCAGTTCGAAAACAGGTTGTGCCGCATCCAGCCGATCGCGCCGACTTCGGATGCTGGAGGCTCCTGTTCAGGGAGCATTTCGGTGCGGACAAATCCAATGTCAGTCATCTCAACGCTCCTTCAGTTTAACGGATTCGTTGTACCAGTTCATGACCGCCGAGATGGTCAGCGAGATGGCCAGGTACACCAGCATCAGCAGCAGAACACATTCCAGCTCGCGCCCGGTCTGGTTCATGGTGATGCCGCCCAGCGTGCCGGTGATGTCCATGTAACCCACGGCAATCGCTAGTGACGAGTTCTTGGTGAGGTTGAGATAGTTCGAGATCAGTGGCGGAATGATCACCCGCAGTGCCTGTGGCAGGATCACCAGATTCATGATCCGGTTCTGGCGCAGACCCAGCGCCGCCGCGGCCTCAGTTTGGCCTTTCGAGATGGCCATGATGCCTGCGCGAACGATTTCCGCGATGAAGGCCGCGGTATACAACGACAAGGCGATCCACAAGGCAATCAGCGAATTGCGCATATGCGTGCCACCCTTGAAGTTGAAGCCCTTGAGCTCCGGGTAGCCAAGATGGAAGCCCAGCGCATAAAGCAGGATGCCCAGCGGCACGACGAAAACGGCCACCCTCTGCCACCAGGTGACGGGCCGGTCACCGGTCTTTTCCTGAACGTGGTCCGCGCGGTGTTTGATCCACCTGGAAGCCCAGATCGCGCCGCCAAGCACAATCAGAAATGCGACGAGGTCCAGGCTGACGTCAAAACGCAGACTTGAAGTTCCAAACAGATGGATGTCGCCCAAGCTGTTCGAGAACAAAAATTCGGGAACATAGACCCCGCGGTTGGTCACTGCGACACTATCACCCAGTATCATGCCGGCTTCCGGGTTCTCGCCCCTGAAAGCCCGCGGCGCTGGCAGTGTTTCGATCAGGATCGCCATGATGAACACGATCCAGAGCAGCACCGGCACGTTGCGGAACATTTCGACGTACACGGTCATCAATCGCGCGACGATCCAGTTGTGTGACAGGCGCAGCACGCCGATGATCACGCCAAGAATTGTCGCCGTAACGCAGCCCAGAACCGCAACCACCAGCGTGTTAAGAAGCCCGACAAAAGCGGCCCTCAGATGTGTGTCGCGTGATGTATATTCCAGCAGTCGCTGGTTGATGTCATAGCTGGCCGGCTCGCCAAAGAAACCGAATTCGACCGGCTTTCCAAGCGCCGCAAGGTTGTTGATGGTATTGGAAATAATCCAGGCTGCCAGAAGCATAAAGCCGATCAGTGCTATGACCTGAATGGTCGCTGATCGATACCGCGTATCGTAAAGGAGCATCGACAGCCGGAACTGCTCCTTCGGCGGGTCAGTGAGTGTCGTCATGACCTATGTAAATCCCCGTGACATCCCGGCTTTTCATTCTGGCGGGGTTTCCCCCCGCTCCCACGTGCCGGGCATGTTGTTTGTAAGGATGCAAAAAGGGCGCAGGTTGCCCTGCGCCCTTTCCGCGGATTTTTAGCGGAACGGCGGCGAGTAGAGAAGGCCGCCTTCGGTCCACTGTGCGTTCAGACCGCGCGCCAGACCGATCGGGGTTTCTTCACCGATGTTCTTGGCAAAGACTTCACCGTAGTTGCCACCCGCCTTGACGGCACGGCGTGCCCACTCGGCGTCCAGACCCAGCATCTCGCCCAGGGTGCCTTCGCTACCCAGCAGACGATTGACCTCGGGGTTGTCGGTTCCGCCTGCCATCTCGTCGATATTGGCCGATGTGATGCCCAGCTCTTCGGCCGAGATCATCGCGTTCAGAGTCCAGCGAACGATGTCGCCCCACTCGTTATCGCCGTGACGGACCAGCGGGCCCAGCGGCTCTTTCGAGATGATCTCGGGCAGCAGGACGTGGTCACCGGGGTTTTCGAACGTGGCGCGGGTTGCAGCCAGGCCCGAGGCGTCGGTGGTGTAAACGTCACATGCGCCAGCCAGGTACTGCTGCTGCGCTTCGGCGTTGGTTTCGATCGGAACCGGCTCGTAGCTGATGTTGTTCGAGCGGAAGAAATCCGCCAAGTTCAGCTCGGTGGTGGTGCCGGTCTGGATGCAGACGGTTGCGCCGTCCAGTTCCTTGGCCGAGCTCACGCCCAGCGATTTCGGAACCATAAAGCCCTGACCGTCATAGTAGTTCACGCCCACGAATTCGAACTTCAGGTCGACGTCGCGGCTGAAGGTCCAGGTGGTGTTGCGGGCCAGCATGTCGATTTCGCCCGACGCCAGCGCGGTGAAACGGGTCTTGCCGGTGGTCGGAACGAATTCGACCGCGCTGGCATCGCCCAAAACAGCGGCTGCAACCGCGCGGCACACGGCCACGTCGAAACCTTGCCACTCCCCATTGGCATCCGGCGCAGCAAAGCCAACCAGACCGGTGGTCACGCCGCAGTTCAGCTTACCACGGGCCTTGATGTCGTCCACGGTACCTGCCGCTGCAGCGCCCGCTGCCAGACCGGCGACCGTGGCCGCGCCCAAAATTACGGATTTTTTCATTTTTACCTCTTCCTGATTTTCCGTCCCCTGACGAAACGGTTCGTCCGGCACGATGCGCGTACCGGAAAGGTTACCGAAAAGGGTCTCCCCTTCAGTGCGCATAAGTTTGGGCGCATTCATAAACAAACGTCAAGGGTTGGATCAGCGAAATAGATGGCTCCCCGGAAAAGGTTGACTTGGGGTCACCCGCTTCAGCGGCCCCGTCCGTATCATCCTGAGACGTCGTAGAACCGTTTTGCGTGCAAAAAAGCCTGACGTTTCAACTCGGCCTGTTCGCGTGCCTCCTCGTCCTTGCCCCATTGCTCTTCCTGCCAAAGCTCGTCCAGACGCGAAATGCGCCAGATGGCGTCCGCTTCGCGCCAATTCATGGCAGCGGCGAAACCCAGGATCAGCGAGCCGGACAAGCTGACAAGATCGTGAAACGCCGCCAGGTGAAAATCGCTCATGTCGTGAACCCGGGCTCTAAGCCGCTCGAGCGGGGCCACGGGTTGTGGCTGATGGACCACTCCTGACACTGGGAGCAGCCGCGCCTCCAGCGTTTCCGCCGCCCAATCCAGCGCCGGATTCCAGTGTTCGGCCTGCCGTTCGGTCAGCGCGGCGGGATGTTCGGCCCGGTAGCACAGCAAATCCGAATCGCCATAATCCGCCAGCAAGTCCGCCACCTCGCCATGCTGGTGGTGCACCTTGTCGATGGCGGCATTGGCCGAGCGGGTGTAGGGCATGGTGGCCGGGTCGACCACTTTGTCTTGCGTATCCCATTCCTGTGCCACCGCCTCGGCCATCACCCGGGTCGGCAGGATCAGCGCCGCCTTTGCCGGCGTCTTCACCCGGCGGCCATCCAGTTCGACGGTAAAGCCGTCCCCAGCCTCGACCACGGCGCTGTCTTTCCAGAAGCGTTTTGGTTTCCAGTCACTCATATTGTCAGGTCCAGATTTGCTCCAGCGCCGGTGGCAGCTGTTCAAACGTGTCGATCACATGCCTCGCCTGCGTCAGGGACGATGCGGCATGATAGCCCCAGCTCACGCCAATTCCGGTCACACCGGCAGCAGCGGCCATTTCCATGTCGAAACTCGTGTCGCCGATCATCACTGTGGATGCGGCCTCCACGCAGGTCTCGGCGCGAGCGGTGTCGATCATCGAGGGGTGCGGTTTCGACGGGTGGTGGTCGGCCACCTGCCGGGTGATGAAAAAGCGCTCCAATCCGTGCGCCTCCAACAGGCCTTCAAGGCCACGCTGGGATTTTCCGGTCGCCACGCCCAGCAGGTTTTCGGGCACCGCATGTAACTTTTGTAGCATCCCCAGCGCACCGGGATAAAGCGGCGAATGCGCCGCGCCCTGGCTCAGGCGCTGGTCGTGATAGCCGGCCTTATAGGCCTCGACCAGTTGAAGCTGTGTCTGCACCGATTGCTCGGGCGCCAGCCGGGCCATGGCCTGCGGCAGCGAAAGCCCCACGATCGACAGGATCGCCGGGCGGTCCGGCACCTGCAGGGACAGCGCGTTAAAGGCCGTTGTCATCGCCGAGACGATGCTGCCCTGGCTGTCTACCAGAGTGCCGTCGACATCAAAGAGGATCAGGCGCAGCGGGGCGCTCATTGCAACTCCTCGAACGGATCGTCGGCGGCCAGATCCTCGGTCCAGCCAAAGGTGTTCCAGCTGTCTTTCATGTGATCGGGCAGCGGCGCGGTGATCGTGACCGGCTTGCGGGTCGCGGGATGTTCGAAGGACAGGCGCCGCGCGTGCAGGTGCAGTTTCTTGCTGATGATCCCACCCAGTTGCGCGCCCCAGCCATCGCCGAGGTTTTCCTGACCCGAGCCGCCATATTTGCCGTCGCCAATGATTGGATGCCCCATCCCGGCCATATGCGCACGCAACTGATGGGTGCGCCCGGTGACCGGCTCCATCGCCACCCACGAGGCCCGCCCGGCCACGCGGTAGAGCGTGGCGTAGAGCGTATGCGCACGTTTGGCGCCCGGCGTGTCGTCGACCTCGCTGGGGTGAATGGCGATCATCTTTTCGCCTTCGCCGTGCTTGCCATGACCCGGCGCCTTGACCAGCCCGGTCTTGATCTCGCCCAGATACGGCGTCGGCACACCGGCGACCAGCGCCCAATAGATCTTGCGTGTGTTGCGGTGGCGGAAGGCAGCGGTCAGGCCCTTGGCGGCCTCGCGCGTGCGGGCCATGACCAGAACGCCCGACGTGTCCTTGTCGAGCCGATGCACCAGCCTTGGGTTTTCGTCGTAGCCAAACCGCAGCGCCTCGGACAGGCTGTCCACATGGCGGCTCTGCCCGCTGCCGCCCTGCACCGGCAGGCCCGACGGTTTGTTCAGCGCCAGCACGTGATCATCACGGTAGATCACACAAGACTGGATCATCTTCGCGTCCGCCTCCGAGACGCGCGGTTTCGGATCGGCAGGTTTGTGGTCGGCATCCGGCAAGGGTGGCACGCGCACCGTCTGCCCGGGCTCCAGCCGGGTCGAGGCCTTGACGCGGCCGCCATCCACACGCAGTTCGCCCTTGCGGCACATCTTCTCGATCCGGCCCTGGCCGACATGCGGGAACATCCGGCGCAGCCAGCGGTCCAGGCGCTGATCGCCATCATCGGCGCCCACGGTGATCATCTGCACACCGCTCATGCCCACACGCTCCGCGCCAGGTAAACACCCAGGACAAGCGCCGCCAGAGACAGGCCAACAGACAGCGCGACATAGAGCACCGCGTGCCCCACCGCGCCGCGTTCGTAGAGGGTTACCGCCTCCAGCGAAAACGCCGAGAAGGTTGTGAAACCACCCATCACTCCGGTCATGACGAAGGGGGACAGATGGTGCAGGCCCCGATGGACTGCGGCCACGACAAAGACACCCATCAGGAAGGACCCGATGACATTGACCAATATGATCGCCACCGGAAACTCCTGCGGGCCGAACGCCCGCAAGACGCCCAAGCCGGTTAGAAACCGGAGCGCCGCCCCGATCGCGCCGCCAAGCGCCACATGTAGAACCGAAGAAAACATGGGCGGTCTCTCGCGCGGGCGGGCGGCGATGTCAAGTTATGCGCGGCGTGAGGTCAGATATTGCTGAAATCCCCGTGCCGGCCCACCCCATCGCGAAACCGCCCGGCGCCAGCGGTGCCCTCTTTGCGGATCGCCTCAAGCCCGTTGGCCCATTCGAGCTTCAGCGCCTCGCGCACTGGCATCCCCCGGGTTTCGATGATCGAGCGGCGGTCGGCCCGAACCGCCTCTTGCGGGAAACGCGCGATCTCATGCGCCATGGCCTCGGCAGCGGCGCGCGCCTCGCCATGCGGCACCACTTTTTCCGCAAGACCGATAGCATGGCATTCCCCGGCCCCGACCTTTCGCCCGGTCAGCGCGATCTCCAGCGCCTTGCCCTGCCCAACCAGCCGGGGCAGCCGCACCGAGCCGCCATCCATCAGCGTGATCCCCCAGCGCCGGCAATAGACGCCCTGATAGGCGGTTTCGGCCATCACCCGGATGTCGCACCACAGCGCCAGCTCCATGCCCCCGGCGACCGCCGCCCCCTCGACGGCACCGATCACCGGTTTCGACAACTCCATCCGCGTCGGACCCAGCGCCCCGGGCCCCACTGGCGCCGAGCCAACGGGAAATGAGTGAGCCTCGAAATAAGCCTGACGCTTTGCCGGATCAGACAGCGACGCCGCCAGTTTCAGATCCCAGCCCGCGCAGAAATTGCCGCCCTTGCCCCAGAGAACGGCCACTTTAGCCGGGCCGTCCTCGAAGGCCTGGAAGGCCTCCACCAGCGCATGGGCGTGCTCGGTATCGACGGCGTTCCGAGCCTCGGGGCGGTCGTGGATGATGGTCCAGACATCGCCGGTCTTGTCGATTGTCACGGTCATGAAGGCCTCCCTCTGCCAAACACATGACCCGAGGGAAGCCGGTTTAGCGCGCCGCGTCATGTCCGACGCGGCGGCACCGGCGAAACTGACCCTGCGTTACTGGGAGTTCCGCTGCTCCCGCAGCTTGGCAAAGTAATCCAGCCGCTTTTTCAACTCGCGCTCAAAGCCGCGCTCGACGGGCTGGTACAGCACGGGCCGCTTCATGCCCTCGGGGAAGTAGTCTTGGCCGGAAAACCCGTCCTCGGCATCGTGGTCATAGGCATAGCCCGCCCCGTAGCCCTGATCCTTCATCAGCGAGGTCGGGGCGTTCAGGATGTGTTTTGGCGGCGGCTCGCTGCCCGATTGCCTGGCGAGTTTCATTGCCGCCTTGTAGCCGACATACGCGCCGTTCGATTTCGGCGCGAGCGCCAGATAGACCACCGCCTGCGCCAGCGCTAGCTCACCCTCGGGACTGCCCAGCCGCTCATAAGTCTCCCAGGCATGCAGGCACAGCGATTGCGCCTGAGGGTCGGCCAATCCGATATCCTCGACCGCCATCCGCGTGATCCGGCGCGCCAGATATCGCGGGTCCTCGCCCCCGGTCAGCATCCGCGCGAACCAGTAGAGTGCGGCGTCCGGATCGGAGCCGCGCACCGATTTGTGCAGCGCCGAGATCAGGTTGTAATGCTCGTCCCCAGACTTGTCGTATTTGGCCGCCCGCCGCATGAGCCGGGCAGACAGGCCCCCGGTGTCCAGCGGCGCGTCGACATTCCAGGCCGTAACCTGCTCGATCAGATTGAGCAGTGCCCGCCCGTCGCCATCGGCCATCTCCTGCAGCGCGTCCCGCGCGGCGGGGGTCAGCGGCAGCTTGCGGTCTAGCTCCTTCTCGGCGCGTTGGGTCAGGCGTTCCAGATCAGCCAGACTCAGCCGCTCCAGCACCAGCACCTGCGCGCGGCTCAAAACAGCGGCGTTCAGCTCGAACGAGGGGTTCTCGGTTGTCGCCCCCACCAGCAGGATAGTGCCGTCCTCCATATGCGGCAGGAACCCGTCCTGCTGCGCCTTGTTGAAACGGTGAACCTCATCCACGAACAGCAGCGTCCCCTGCCCGTTCTGGCGGCGGATCTTGGCGGCCTCGAACACCTTTTTCAGATACTGAACGCCGGTAAAGATGGCGCTGATCTGGACGAAATGCAGGTCCGTCTCCTGCGCCAGCAGCCGGGCGATGGTGGTCTTGCCCACCCCGGGCGGGCCCCAGAAGATCAGGCTCGACAAGCTGCCCGAGGCCAGCATCACACCCAGGGGCGCGTCGGGGCCCAGCACCTGCTCCTGTCCGATCACCTCGCTCAGCGTCTGTGGGCGCAGGCGGTCGGCCAGCGGGCGGTGCGGTTCTGCAACCGGTTCCTTGGTGCCGCTGTCGAACAGGTCGGCCATGGCTCAGACCCGGAACCGCAGGGACACCCATTGTCCCCTGCGCTGAAGGTCGATCCGCACCCGGCGACCCGTCTCAGACAGCGCCCTGCGCAGATCGGCGGGGTGCGCGATCTCGACCCCGTTCACACGGCCCAGAACATCGCCCGGTTTCAGCCCGGCCCGCGCACCATAGTGCCCCGGGTTCAGCACAACCACGCCGGTTGACGAGACCGGCAGCCGCAGCCGCGCGATCACCGCCGGATTGGCCCGCGCGACGGTCAGGCCGGGCAGCGCCGTGCGGTCGCCCATCACAGTTTCCTCCGCAGGAGGATCGTCCGGGGCCTCGATCATTGCCACTTCGATCTGTTCACGTTCTCCGCCCCGCAGGCGGGTCATGGTCGAGATGCCTCCGATCCCGGTGATCGACATGCGGAACTTCATCTCGGCGGGCGAATTCACTTCGACCGCATCGACATGGGTGACCACATCGCCCACGCGAAACCCGGCCTTGCCGATGGGACTGCGGGGATGCAGGTCCGAGATCACCACACCTTGCGGCAGGTCCAGCCCCAGCGAGTCGGCGATATCGGCGGTCATCGGTTGCCCGGAAACACCAGCCCAGGGCCGCACGAAATAGCTGTTGCCGTCGCGCGCCTGTCGCAGGAATTCGGCCACAAGATTGGCCGGGATGGCAAAGCCGATCCCGTTCGACCCGCCTGAGCGGCTGAGGATCGAAGTGTTGATACCGATCAGATCGCCGTTGACGTCAATCAGCGCACCGCCCGAGTTGCCCGGGTTGATCGGCGCGTCGGTCTGGATGAAATAGCCGCGCGCATTGCCGGTGGCCGTGCCCGAGCGGGCCAGCCCCGAGACGATGCCGCTGCTGACCGTTTGCCCCACTCCGAACGGGTTGCCGATGGCGAGCGTCAGTTCTCCCACCTCGACCTGATCCGAGTTGCGCAGGTTGAGATAGGGCAGGCCCTGGACATCCTCGATGCGCAGAATGGCAATGTCGTTTTCCTCGTCAGCCAGCACCACTTCCGCGGTCAGTTCGCGCCGGTCGGTGGTGACCACCCGGATCTCGGAGGCCATGCCGACGACATGGTAGTTCGACACGACATAGCCGTCCTCGGACAGGATCACGCCCGAACCGAGTGAGTTCTGTACCCGCGGCCGGGGCGCGCCCAGCGCATCGCCGAAGAACTCCTGAAAGAACGGGTCGGAAAACAGCGGATTGACACGGCCCTGACGGATGATCTTGGCGTAGATATTGACCACGGCGGGTGAGGCCTGTTTGACCACCGGGGCGAAGCCGAGTGAGATTTCGGCCTGCGACTGCGGCACGCGGGTGTCGGCGGCGGCAAGTGAGGCCGTGATGAGCGAAATGGCAATGACTGTTGCGCGAAGCATCGTTTGTCCCGTGCATTCTGAACTGTTTGGGATATGCGGCGCGGCGGTCCGGTTTGCAAGCTTGGTGTCGGATGGGTTTGGTTAATACCGGACTCAAAAGGCCGTTCGAACGGCCTTTTCAACGCGATTTGCAAATCGCGTGACAAGCGCCTTCAAAGGCGCTTTTGCAAGGCGTTTCGAAAGGCCTTGGTGCGATCTCCGAGCTTTGTTCCGGGCCAGGATGATCCGCCTGCCACTCAACGAAAAACCCCCGCTCGGAACCGAGCGGGGGTTTTTTTCCGGCCCGGATGGGCGGCATGATTATTCGTCTGCAGCTTCTTCAGCGGCAATGCGGGCCTTGTCGGCGGCACCTTTGGCGTCGACATCGCGGTCGACGAATTCGATGATCGCCATCGGGGCCATGTCACCATAGCGGAAGCCGGCCTTCAGGATGCGGACATAACCGCCCTGACGCTCGGCGTAGCGGGGGCCCAGAACGTCGAACAGCTTGGCGACGTCCTTGTCTTCTTTCAGCTGTGCTGCGGCCTGACGGCGGGCGTGCAGGTCGCCTCGCTTGCCGAGCGTGATCAGTTTTTCAACGACCGGGCGCAGTTCCTTTGCCTTGGGCAGGGTCGTCTTGATTTGCTCATGCTCGATGAGCGAGCCAGCCATGTTCGCAAACAGAGCCTTGCGGTGCTCATGGGTACGGTTCAGGCGGCGGTAACCACTTTTATGGCGCATTTTTTAGTTCCTTTTTTCACGTTTTGCTTTGTCCGACCGGCGATGCGTGTCACCGGCTCTCCTTGGGGCGGGATTGCCCATTTCTTCCATTCTGTACGCCCCGCACGGGGCGGAGCGTCCGTTTTGTACAGGCCGTAGGATGGGGTTTCACCCCATCCCTGCCTCAAAAGGCGTCTTCGAATTTCTTCGCCAGATCCTCGATGTTGTCGGGCGGCCAGTCCTCGACATCCATGCCAAGGTGCAGGCCCATGCCGGACAGCACTTCCTTGATCTCGTTCAGCGACTTGCGGCCGAAGTTCGGGGTGCGCAGCATCTCGGCTTCGGTCTTCTGGATCAGGTCGCCGATATAGACGATGTTGTCGTTCTTCAGGCAGTTTGCCGAACGCACCGACAGTTCCAGCTCGTCCACTTTCTTGAGCAGCAGCGGGTTGAACTCGAGACCATCGTCCTCGTCCTGGCGGCCGGCGGCTTCGGGCTCGTCGAAGTTGACGAAGATCGACAGCTGATCCTGCAGAATACGGGCGGCAAAGGCCAGGGCATCGTCAGGGGTGATCGAACCGTCGGTTTCGATTTTCAGGGTCAGCTTGTCATAGTCCAGAACCTGACCTTCGCGGGTCGGCTGAACGTCATAGGCGACCTTTTTGACCGGCGAGTAGATCGCGTCGATCGGGATCAGACCGATGGGAGCGTCCTCGGGCTTGTTCTTTTCAGCCGAGACGTAACCCTTGCCTGTGTTGACGGTCAGTTCCATGAACAGGTCGGCGCCATCGTCCAGGTGGCAGATGACGTGGTCGCGGTTCAGAACCTCGATACCGGCGCTTTCGCTGATGTCGCCTGCGGTGACAACTGCCGGACCCTTGGCATTGATCGACAGGCGCTTGGGGCCTTCGACTTCCATGCGCAGGGATACACCCTTGAGGTTCAGGATGATGTCGGTGACGTCTTCACGCACGCCCGCAACCGAGCTGAACTCGTGCAGCACGTTGTCGATCTGGACGCTGGTGATGGCCGCGCCCTGCAGCGAGCTCATCAGCACGCGGCGCAGCGCGTTGCCCATGGTCAGGCCAAAGCCGCGTTCCAGCGGTTCCGCGACGAGGGTTGCCTGACGTGCGGGATCGTTGCCCGGCTTGCCGTCAAGCTGGGTCGGTTTGATCAATTCTGCCCAATTCTTGTGGATCATGTAATCCCTCCATTCCTGCCTGCGCCCCATGACCAACAAGGTGCAGACGCCCGAGGTTTCAAAACGGCGAACCGGGGCCGTGCGAAAACACGGCCCCAGCCTGGTAATTCTGTCGCTTAGACGCGGCGGCGCTTCGGCGGGCGGCAGCCGTTGTGGGCAATCGGGGTCACGTCACGGATCGACGTGATGTTGAAGCCCACGGCAGCCAGCGCGCGCAGTGCCGATTCACGGCCCGAACCGGGGCCCTGAACTTCGACTTCCAGCGTCTTGACGCCATGTTCCTGCGCCTTCTTGCCTGCGTCTTCGGCAGCCATCTGAGCGGCGTAGGGGGTCGATTTCCGCGACCCCTTGAAGCCCATGGTGCCGGCGGACGACCACGAAATGGCGTTGCCCTGCACATCCGAGATCAGGATCTTGGTGTTGTTGAAGGTCGAATTCACATGGGCGACGCCCGATGCGATGTTCTTACGCTCTTTGCGCTTTACGCGTGTCTTGTCACGTGCCATCGGTCAGACCCTCCTTACTTCTTCTTGCCCGCGATCGGCTTTGCGGGGCCTTTGCGGGTACGAGCGTTGGTGTGGGTGCGCTGACCGCGAACCGGCAGGTTGCGGCGGTGACGCAGACCGCGGTAGCAGCCCAGGTCCATCAGGCGCTTGATGTTCATCTGCACTTCGCGGCGCAGGTCGCCTTCGACGGTGTAGTTGGCGTCGATATGTTCGCGGATGGCCAGAACTTCGGCATCGCTGAGCTCATTGACGCGGCGGGCCGCGTCGATGCCCACGGCTTCGCAGATCGCGTTCGCCGAGGTGTTGCCGATACCGGTGATATAGGTGAGGGCGATGGGTACCCGCTTGGCAGTCGGGATGTTTACGCCGGCAATACGTGCCACGTGTCACTTTCCTTTTTCGTTGCGGTTCCGTAACTCCAGAACCTTTTTTCACAACGCTTGACCGTGGCAGTGCCGCCAGTGGGTCTAGCATTATTTCGAGGTAGTCGTTGCACGCGAAACGAATCCCGCGCGCGCGGTTGATTCCCCTTGGGGATGTGGGTGCGTAGTGGAAGATTAAAGCTTGGTCAACCGAATAATTGACAGCAATGTCGACCGTGCTTTGGGCCGTCAGAAACAGGAGGCGCGCCGGGCCTCAAAATCCGAGATGAACCGAGGGCTTGTCTCATCGCGGCAAAAATCAGTTTTTGTGCTGATGTCTCCAAAAGCAAGCCCAAGGAACCCTCCGAAGAGAAATCCAATGAGCCCGCCAATTGCGATACCTGTAAGCAGAGATATTGGTCTTGATAGCCAGATTTTCGACCACAAGGGGACCAACACACTTACCCCAGAATGGCCCCGATCGACGCCCGCACTTCCTTGATGTCAGCCAGGCCGTTGACCGGGCGCAAGTCGCCCTTGGCGTAGTAATAGCCGATCAGCGGCGAGGTCTTTTTGTAGTATTCCATCAGGCGGGTGCGCAGGCTTTCCTCGTTGTCGTCGGCGCGGCGCACGAACTCTTTTTTCTGACCGCAATTGGTGCAGACGCCATCGGCGGGGATCGGCTTGGTGTGGTCGTTATAGACCTCGCCGCAGCCCGAGCAGGTCGAGCGCGCGGTGATCCGGTCGACCAGCGCCTCGTCGTCGACGCGCATCTCGATCACGGTGTGCAGCGACTGGCCCAGCTTGGCCAGCAGGGCCGCCAGCGCGTCGGCCTGGGACAGGGTGCGCGGGAAGCCGTCAAAGATGAAACCGGCGCCTTTCTCGGTCGTCAGTTTCTCTTCGATCAGGCCGATCACGATCTCGTCGGTGACCAGTTTGCCCGCGTCCATGATGGCGGCGACCTTCTTGCCCATCTCGGTGCCCGAGGTGCGGGCCTCGCGCAGCATGTCGCCGGTCGACAGCTGGATCATGCCGCGCGTCTCGACCAAGTGCCGCGCCTGGGTGCCTTTGCCCGCACCCGGCGGGCCCAAGAGAATGATGTTCATCGACGAGAGGGTCCCTTCCTGCTGCGTTTCTTACCCTTGCCGCGCAGCTGGGACTTTTCGATCAGCCCTTCGTATTGATGCGCGAGCAGGTGGCTCTGGACTTGCTGGATCGTGTCCATGGTCACAGAGACGATAATCAGAACCGAGGTGCCGCCGAAATAGAACGGGATGGCGAACTGGCCGCGCAGGATCTCGGGCAGGAGGCACACGGCGGCCAGATAGCCCGAGCCTAGCACGAGCACGCGGTTCACCACGTATTCCAGATATTCCGAGGTCTTCTTGCCCGGGCGGATGCCGGGGACGAAACCGTTCTGGTTCTTCAGGTTCTCAGCCACGTCATCGGGTTTGAACGAGACGTTGAAGGTGTAGAAATAGGCGAAGAACACGATCATCGAGGCGAAGAACAGCAGGTAGAGCGGCTGGCCGGGGCCGAAATTTGCCAGAAGCCAGGACATCACCGGCCCGCTGGCCGCGCCCGACGAGAAGGTCGAGATGGTGACCGGCAGCAAGAGCAGCGAGCTGGCGAAGATCGCCGGGATCACGCCCGCGGGGTTGACCTTGACCGGCAGGTGGCTGGAGCCGCCGTCATAGACCTTCATCCCCACCTGACGGCGCGGATACTGGATGTGGATCTTGCGCAGGGCGCGCTCCATGAACACCACGAAGGTGATCACCACGATCACCATCAGGATGACGCCGACGATCACGGCGGGGCTGATGGCGCCGGACCGGCCGGAGGCGAAGAACTGGGCCAGAGCGGCCGGAACCTCGGCGATGATGCCGACGAAGATGATCAGCGAGATGCCGTTGCCGATGCCGCGCGCGGTGATCTGCTCACCCAGCCACATCAGGAACATGGTGCCGCCGACCAGCGTGATCATGGTCGAGAAGCGGAAATAGAGCCCCGGATCGGTGGCCAGATCGCCCGATTCCAGCGAAACGGCCAGACCATAGGCCTGTACGGTGGCCAGCGCCACGGTGCCGAAGCGGGTATACTGGTTGATCTTCTTGCGGCCCTGCTCGCCCTCTTTCTTGAGTTGCTCGAGCGCGGGCACCATGGCCGTCAGCAGCTGCACGATGATCGAGGCCGAGATATAGGGCATGATGCCGAGGGCAAAGATGCCCATCCGCCCCAGCGCCCCGCCGGTGAACATCGAAACCATGCCGCCGATGCCCTGCCCCGCCTGTTCCATGAACTCGCGCAGGGCCTGTCCGTCGATCCCCGGCACCGGAATGAAGGTGCCCAGGCGATAGACGATCAGCAGACCCAGCGTGAACAGGATGCGGTTGCGCAGATCGGTGGCTTTGCCAAGGGCGGACCAGCTTGTGTTGGCCGCCATTTGTTCTGCTGCTGATACCATAAATCGGTCTCTCTTATGAAAACGCCGCCCGGAACCGTTTTCCGGCTCGGACGGCGTCTTGGAAAACTCTGGTGGTCTATGTAAGCGGGTCGGGGCCCGCTCACAAGCGCTTACTCTGCCGCAGCAGCTTTTGTGACCGTCAGTGAGCCGCCCGCTTTCTCAACTGCCTCGATGGCAGCTTTCGAAGCACCGGTGACTTCCAGGTTCAGCTTGGCGCTGACCTCGCCCTTGGCCAGAACGCGGACACCGTCCAGCTTGCGGCGCACCAGACCGGAGGCGACCAGCGCGTCCTCGGTGATCGCTGCCTTGGCGTCCAGCTTGCCGGCATCGACGAATTTCTGGATCAGGCCCAGATTGACGACGGCGAATTCCTTGCGGTTGGGCTTGTTGAAGCCGCGCTTGGGCAAACGCTGATAGAGCGGCATCTGGCCGCCTTCGTAGCCGTTGATGGCCACACCCGAACGGGATTTCTGGCCCTTGATACCACGGCCGCCCGTTTTACCTTTGCCCGAGCCGGGGCCCCGGCCAACGCGGGTTTTCTTGGGTGTAGCGCCGGGATTGTCGCGCAGTTCGTGCAGTTTCATGTCGCTTCTCCTAAGCCGGATGTGACCCCCGAAGCGTGATGGGCCAACCACGGCGTTTCTTGGTTTTGATTCTTGCGGCGCAGTCGGCCACCGGCTGCGTGTACATCCAAGTGCGGTGCAGTTCAAGGGCGTTGACGGACCGACCGCCGGGGACGCCCATTCGAAGGCGTCCGAGCGCGGAATCACCGGTCATTTGCCTGAAGCCCGGAGCGCAATCCAGGCAAGCGGGCGCAGCGGAGGTCCGATCAGGGGCACACTGGACGAAACCGCCAGCAGCAATGTGCCAGAATGGTCGATCATGCGCCGGTTCGCGTGGCGGTCATTGAGCGGAATAGCGTGTTGGTTTACCGTAGCGCAGCAAACTCAGTGCAATACCCAATCGTCCGATGAGGAGCCCGTAGCATGATTGCCTACCTCACCGTTGGTGTTGACGACATCGCTCGCGCAAAGCGGTTTTACTCTGCGTTCCTGCCAGCCCTTGGTTACGGACTTGAGGAGGGTCCTGAGGGCCTGAGCTTTGCGCTGCAGGTTGAACCGGGCCAGCCTCCCATTCTGCCTGAGTTTTACGTTAAACCGACCTTCGATGGACGTCCGGCTTCGGCCGGAAACGGTTCCATGGTCGCATTCGACGCGCGCAATCAAAAGCAGGTTCGTGACCTTCACGCCGCCGCGCTTGCCGCAGGCGGCGTTGACGAGGGCCCACCGGGCTTTCGTGACGCATACGGACCTCATTTTTATGTCGGCTACCTTCGCGACCCCCAAGGCAACAAGATCGCACTGTTCTCCTCCGATCCGAACGAACCCGGACGAGACGGATAACGCGGGTTACGCGGGCGCCGAAAGCATATGGTTCGCATGCCGGACCCAGAAGCCGCGCCGCAAGGAGATCGGTCAGATGGGCTCCAAGCTGACATGCGCGCCCTGGCACCCAGTCTCAGGCCAGCGACCGAAATGCTTCACCTTGCAACCCGTTGGACCGGCTTCCACAGCATGAGTTGACAATCCTCGCAATTACGACCATATGCGCCCCTAATGTGCCTGCGGCGTGAGCGGGCCGCGCGCCGGGCGAGTTCGAATTACTCTGAGCGCAGCTAATCTTTCTGAACATCCTGATACCCAGATCACGCGGGGGTCGGCGTGATGACGCAGCCGCAGGCAATCCGGCCGGGCAGCAGAGCATCGCGCAACCACGTAACGCAACGCGGCTCGACCCGAGTCGCGACACGACATTTTGCGCGGCCATAGATGGCTGCCCCGCCGAAAAGGAACGGCTTTTGGAATTCAACATGCTGGGGCTGACGCCCCGCCTTATCACCAATCTCGAAACGCTCGGAATCTCGGACCCCACCCCGATCCAGAAACAGGCGATCCCGCATGCCATGAACGGGCGCGACGTCATGGGGCTGGCACAGACCGGCACCGGCAAGACGCTGGCCTTTGGCCTGCCGCTGCTGAGCGCGCTGTTGCGGATGGAGGGGCGCCCTGCCCCGAAAACCGTGCGCGGCCTGATCCTGGCGCCGACGCGCGAGCTGGCCAGGCAGATCGTTGACAACCTCAAGGCCTATGCCGACGGCACCTCGGTGCGGGTCGGGCTGGTGGTTGGCGGCGCCTCGATGGGGCCGCAGATCAACCGGCTGCAGCGCGGCACCGACCTGCTGGTGGCAACGCCGGGCCGTCTGATCGACCTGCTGGACCGCAAGGCGGTGCGGCTGGACGAGACCCGTTTCCTGGTGCTGGACGAGGCCGACCAGATGCTGGACCTCGGGTTCATCCACGCCCTGCGCAAGATCGCGCCGCTGCTGTCGGAGGAGCGCCAGACCATGCTGTTCTCGGCCACGATGCCGAAACAGATGGCCGAGATCGCGTCTGCCTATCTGAGCGATCCGGTGCGGGTAGAGACCGCGCCTCCGGGCCGCCCGGCGGAGAAGATCGCTCAGGGCGTGCATTTCGTGGCGCAGGCGGAAAAGACCGGTCTGCTGATCGAGCTGCTGGACAAGCATCGCGATGAGCTGGCGCTGGTCTTCGCGCGCACCAAACATGGGGCCGAGCGGTTGATGAAGGCGCTGGCCAAGGCCGGGTTCGCCGCCGGCTCGGTGCATGGCAACAAGTCGCAAGGCCAGCGCGAACGCGCCATCCGCGAGTTCCGCAGCGGCGAGATGCGGGTTCTGGTGGCCACCGATGTGGCGGCGCGCGGGCTGGACATTCCGGACGTGCGTCACGTCTACAATTACGACCTGCCGAACGTGCCCGACAATTACGTACACCGGATCGGTAGAACCGCACGCGCGGGACGGGACGGGCGCGCGATTGCCTTCTGCGCGCCGACCGAGATGTCGGAACTGCGCGCCATCCAGAAGACCATGGGCCGGGATATTCCGGTCAGCGGTGGCCGCCCGTGGATGGTGGAAGAGCCGAAGGCACCGCGCAAGCCGCAGGGCCGGCGGCGGCGGTCGGGTCGGTCGTTCAGCCGTCGCAAGGCGGCCTGATCCGCGCGGAAGCGATCTTATGAAAAGCGCCACGGGTTCTCCGTGGCGCTCTTTTATGTGCCGAAAACAAGAACGCCCCCGACGATGCGGGAGCGTTTGCGTGGGTGGTGGTAGTTGCTGGCGGGCCGATCAGCCCCGCGCGTCGACCTGACGCCAGGCCATGTCCACCAGATCCGAGCGGTGCAGGCCGTATTCGGCCAGCTCGTCATCGCCCATCTGGTTCAACTCTGCATAAGCGCGGCTGAAGGCGGCATAACGGGCGCGGGTGGCGCGGATCGTCTCAAGCGTGTTCTGAACCCAGGCAATCAGGCCAAAACCCTGCGGGCGGTGTGCAAGTGCAACCATTGTCGTTTCCTTTCATCTAACCGGGACCCATTCCCCGGTTCCTGGTTTTCGTCCTTTGTGACACCGCTGAGATAGGGTGAGTCCGCTAGCGTTAACAACCGATGCTTCGGTCTGCCCGCTATGCGGTTTGCGCATGGCAAACGATCAAAGAAAAACGCCCCCGGTTTCCCGAGGGCGTTTCCGAATTTCAGATCTTTGAAAGGCGCTTAGTCGCGCTCTTCGATGATCTCGACCAGATGCGGGATCTTGTTGACCATGCCGCGGACCGAGGGGGTGTCCTCGAGCTCGCGGGTCTTGTGCATCTTGTTCAGGCCCAGGCCGATCAGGGTTGCGCGCTGTTCGGCGGGGCGGCGGATCGGGGAGCCGATCTGCTTGACGACGATGGTTTTTGCCATGGGTCGCTCTCCTTATGCTTCTGCTTCAGCAGCAGGTGCCTCGGCCGCAGGGGCTTCGTCCCGCTTGGGCAGGATGTCGGCAACCTTCTTGCCACGACGCTGTGCAACCGAACGCGGGCTCTGCTCTTTCTGCAGGCCGTTGATGGTGGCGCGGATCATGTTGTAGGGGTTCTGCGAGCCCAGCGACTTGGACACAACGTCCTTTACGCCCAGCATTTCGAACACGGCACGCATCGGACCACCGGCGATGATACCAGTACCTTCAGGTGCGGTGCGCATAACCACTTTACCGGCGCCGTGACGGCCTTCGATGTCGTGGTGCAGGGTGCGGCCCTCGCGCAGTTGCACGCGGATCATCTGACGCTTGGCCTGTTCAGTCGCCTTGCGGATGGCCTCGGGCACTTCTTTCGCCTTGCCCTTGCCAAAGCCGACACGGCCTTTCTGATCGCCGACAACCACCAGAGCGGCGAAGCCAAAGCGCTTACCACCTTTTACGGTTTTCGACACGCGGTTGATCGCAACCAGGCGATCTGCAAATTCCGGTGCTTCCTCGCGGTCGCGGCCCCGGCCCCGACGCTGTTCACGTTCTGCCATTTTGGCATCCCTTTCTCTCATGGCGCTCTCGGCGCCTGTTGTCCAATCGAAGTGCCCCGGATGTTACGAGGGCCCCGATCATCGAGGCGGGCGGACCCGCCTTCAAAGCAAGATGGGTGCAAGCACCCATCCTACGGTTCTTTTGCATGTAGGATGGGTGCTTGCACCCATCGCCACATCAGATCTTCAGACCGCCTTCACGCGCGGCGTCGGCCAGAGCCTTCACCTTGCCGTGGAACAGGAAGCCGCCCCGATCGAAATAGGCCTCTTCGACGCCTGCCTTCTTGGCACGCTCGGCGATGGCCGCGCCCACCTTGATGGCCGCTTCGACGTTGTTCTTGCCGACAACACCCAGATCCTTTTCCAGGGTCGAGGCCGAGGCCAGGGTCACGCCACGCACGTCGTCGATCAGCTGAACAGAGATGTTCTTGTTCGACCGGTGTACGGACAGACGCGGGCGACCCGCGTTGACCTTGCGAAGTTTGTTCCGAACGCGCAGGCGGCGCTTCAGAAACAGGGTACGTTTGCTGTTTGCCATATCTAGCGTCCTTACTTCTTCTTGCCTTCCTTGCGGAAGATGAACTCGCCCTTGTAGCGGATGCCCTTGCCTTTGTACGGCTCGGGACGGCGCCATTCGCGGATTTTGGCCGCAACTTCGCCCACCTGCTGCTGGTCGATACCTTCCACAACGATCTCGGTCTGCTTCGGCGCGGTGATGGTGACACCTTCCGGAGCGGTGAAATCGACGTCGTGGCTGTAGCCCAGGTTCAGCTTCAGGGTGTTGCCCTGCATCTGCGCCCGGTAACCCACACCCTGGATCTCAAGCTCTTTCTTGAAGCCGTTGGTCACGCCTTCAACCAGATTGGCAACCATGGTGCGGCTCATGCCCCACTGCTGGCGCGCGCGCTTGGACATCCCGCGAGGGTTGATCTGCACAACGTTGTCTTCGACCGACAGCGTTACGTCATCGGTTGCGGTGAAGCTGCGGGTGCCTTTCGGACCTTTGACTTCGATGGTCTGGCCGGACACAGAGGCGGTAACGCCGCTGGGCAGCTCGACCGGTTTCTTACCAATACGAGACATTGCAGACCTCCTTAGAAGACGGTGCAGAGCACTTCGCCGCCAACATTGTTGGAGCGCGCGTTTGCGTCCGACATCACACCTTTCGGAGTGCTGACAATCGACACGCCCAGGCCCTGACGGACCTGTGGGATGTCATTGACGCCCATGTACACGCGACGGCCGGGCTTGGAGACCCGCTTGAGTTCGCGAATGACAGGGGTGCCTTCGTAGTATTTCAGGCTGATTTCGATGGCCGGATGACCGTTTGCACCGGTCGTCTTTTCATAGCCACGGATGTAGCCTTCGTCCGCCAGCACGTCCAGAACCCAGGCGCGCAGTTTCGACGCCGGAGTGTTCACGGTGGACTTGCCGCGCATTTGCGCGTTGCGGATACGGGTGAGCATATCGCCGATAGGATCGTTCATATCTGTCTCTCCCTTACCAGCTCGATTTCACCATGCCGGGGATCTGACCAGCAGAGCCCAGCTCGCGCAGCGCAATACGGCTGACCTTGAGCTTACGGTAGTAAGCGTGCGGACGGCCGGTGAGCTGGCAGCGGTTGTGCAGACGGGTTGCCGAGCTGTTGCGCGGCAGTTTCGCCAGTTTCAGACGCGCCTTGAAGCGCTCTTCCATCGGGCGGCTCTCGTCATTCGCGATCTCTTTCAGCTCGGCGCGCTTTGCGGCGTATTTTGCCACCAGGCGCTCGCGCTTCTTCTCGCGCTCGATCATTGCTTTTTTAGCCATGTCTTAATCCTCCCGTCGCTCAGGCGTTGAAGGGCATGTTGAATTGCTTCAACAGTGCCTTGCCTTCAGCGTCGGTTTTCGCTGTGGTGGCAATTACGATGTCCATGCCCCAGACCTCGTCGACCTTGTCGAAGTCGATTTCCGGGAACACGATGTGCTCTTTCATGCCCATGGCAAAGTTGCCGCGGCCATCGAACGAGGGTTTCACACCGCGGAAGTCACGCACACGCGGCATCGCGATGGTGATCAGGCGATCCAGGAATTCGTACATCCGGTCGCCGCGCAGGGTCACCTTGGCACCCAGCGGCATTTCTTCACGGACGCGGAAGCCTGCGATGGACTTCTTCGCCTTGGTCGCAACGGCCTTCTGACCGGCGATGGCCGTCAGATCCTCGACAGCCGACTTGGCTTTCTTGGAATCCTTGACCGCCTCGGAGCCGCAGCCGATGTTCAGAACGATTTTTTCCAGCTTGGGCAGCTGCATGTCGTTCGTGTAACCGAACTCTTCTTTCAGAGCGGCGCGGATCTTGTTGGCGTACTGAGCTTTCAGACGCGGGGTATAGGTTGCAGCTTCAGGCATCGATCACGTCCCCCGTGGTCTTGGCGAAGCGAACCTTCTTGTCGCCTTCCATGCGGAAGCCGACGCGGGTTGCCTTGCCGTTCTTGTCCAGCAGTGCCAGGTTCGACAGCTCGATCGGGTTTGCCTGAGGCAGGCGGCCACCCTGGCTGTTCTGGGTCTGGCGGGTGTGGCGGATGGCGATGTTGATGCCGTCGACAACAGCTTTGCCGGCTTTCGGGTCAACCGAGGTAATGGTGCCCTCTTTGCCCTTGTCCTTGCCGGCCAGCACGACGACCTTGTCGCCTTTGCGGAGTTTAGCAGCCATGATTACAGCACCTCCGGAGCCAGCGAGATGATTTTCATGAAGTTCTTGCCGCGCAGTTCACGAACAACGGGGCCAAAGATACGGGTACCGATCGGCTCGTTGTTGTTGTTCAGGATAACGGCGGCGTTGCGATCGAAGCGGATCGCGGTGCCGTCTTCGCGGCGGACTTCCTTGGCGGTGCGCACGACGACGGCCTTGCGGACGTCCCCTTTCTTTACGCGGCCGCGCGGGATGGCTTCCTTCACCGAGACGACAATGATGTCGCCGACGGAGGCGTATTTACGCTTGGAACCACCCAGGACCTTGATGCACTGAACTCGGCGGGCGCCGGAGTTGTCAGCGACATCCAGATTGGTCTGCATCTGGATCATGTGGTTTCTCCCGACCTGTGGGGGCTGGTCTTGTTAGTTCCCCCAGGGTTTCGACAAAAGGAAAAGTCCTGGTGGCTTACGCCTCCAGAACCTCCCAGCGTTTCGTCTTCGATTTCGGCGCGCATTCGATGATGCGGACTGTATCGCCGACCTTGAAGGCGTTCTTTTCGTCGTGAGCCCGGTATTTCTTGGACTTACGGACGGTCTTGTGCAGCAGCGGGTGCTTGAAGCGGCGCTCCACCAGCACGGTTACTGTCTGTTCGTTGGCGTCGCTGGTCACGGTGCCTTGCAGGATACGCTTGGGCATCTGATTACTCCTCGGATGCCGCGGCAGCGGCCTTTTCGTTCAGAATGGTTTTGACGCGGGCAGCGTTGCGGCGGGCCGCTTTGATGCCGGCAGTGTTTTCCAGCTGACCGGTTGCCTGTTGAAAGCGCAGGTTAAAGCTTTCTTTCTTCAGGTTGGCCAGTTCCTCGCGGAGCTGGTCCGGGGTCTTGTCACGCAGTTCTTGGGCGTTCATCGCCTTTTTCCTTTGCTCAAAACACCAGAAGGCCCCCTGACAGGGTCACCTTGGACCTGGTGGATGAATGATAGACATACGAATCCCCCGCCGGGGCAGGTGATCGCAGGATGCCGCTCTATAGGGGGTTCGGGGGTGGGTGGCAAGGGAAAGTTTTCGTCGGCGCCGTTAGTCAAACACCTTGCTCAACTTTGCTCAAACGAGCCTTGAACCAAACGTGCAATTCATCAAATCCCATTTGGCCAGCGGCCACAGCAACAACCAAGTCGTCGATCGGTTCATCATCATCGATGTCGAGTCGGTATCCGCTTCTCTGGACCAGAACCTCAATCAACAGCCAAGCTGTTCGTTTGTTGCCATCGACAAAGCCATGATTGCCTACCATGCTTTGCAGAAGGGCGGCAGCCTTCCTTGAAATCGCACGATGGTATCCGGAGTAGGGACGGCCCAAGGCTGACTCGATGAGATCGAGGCTGGTAACGCCGTCGCGGCCACCATAAGTTAACGCTTCGTCGTGCGCCGCAATCGCATCGGCAAGCGTGACCCTGTAGTGGCCCCTACCTATCGGCCAGCCGCTTCAGTGCGGATTTGCGTTTTTCCGAAGCCCCCTTCACCACAGAAACCGTCTTGGTCGTTGCCTTGAAAACACCCGACGAGGAACCGACTTCCACAAAGCGCCCACTTTTCGCGCTGCGCGCGATGTAGCCGCCCTTAACTGTGGTTTTGTTTGCCCTGATGGTCATCTAATATTTCCTCAATGCACCAACAATATGGACGGTGCCAAGTGTATTCGCAAGCTTCTTGCAGCTAGCAGCCAAATAGTTAAATTTCAGTTTGGAACGCGATCCATGACAAAGTCATGACCCATAAAATCTTAATCCCGCGTGTAGCTTGACCTTACGCTGATCCGCCCTTCGTTGGCACTACCGTCAGAATTTCATAGCGCCTGCTTTTCTTCGGCAAAAACTGTTGGCTTCAGGACTAACATTGCCTGTTGGGCTCAGACCCTTTACCAACGGAACACACTGGGTTTTGAGGCCAACTTGACGAACCTGTTAAACAAATACGCCGAAACTGCGAGTTGCTGACCACAAATTTGGGAGTATGAGGGTCGTGAAATATCTCAAATTTCTGGGTGTGGTCGCGGCGGTCGCGGTGGTGATAGGCTGCTCGCGCGCACCGGAACTTATCGGTGTCGACAACCCCGCCTATCCGACCGCGTCGGTCGCCAGCGCAACGAGGCATCAGGTGTTCATCGCGTCCACCCGCCAGGCAACCGAGGCCGTCGGTGCCCTGTATTCAGAGAGACGCGCACCCGAACTGGGGCTGGCATCGGTCGAGGTATCGGTCCCCCCGAACCACGAGACCGGGCATCTTGAGCGGGCCAAGAGACTGCCGCCGGACCCTCGGACCGAATTCGCCATCGTTGAGCCCAAGATTTATGGCTCGGACGAAGCCTTTATTCGCGCGGTGAATGCCGAGCTTGCCAAACTGCCGCCCGGCAACCGGGACATTCTATTTTTTGTGCACGGTTACAACAACACGACCAGTGACGCCGTTCTGCGCCTTGCGCAGTTCGTCGAGGACTCGGGCTATGTCGGTGTCCCGATCCTGTTTGACTGGGCCTCGGCCGCGAAGCTGACGAAATATGTCTACGACCTGAACAGCGCATTGATCGCGCGCCCGAAGGTCGAGGAAATCGGCGCCATCCTGTCGCGCACCAATGCCAGCGGCTACGATGTGTTTGCCCATTCGATGGGCGCGTTCCTGACCATGGAGGCGATGGTGGATGCCTCGAAACGGGGACGGCTGCACTATGCCAGGCGGCTGCAAACCGTGATCCTAGCCTCGCCCGACATCGACATGGACCTGTTTCGGATCCAGCTGCAGGAGATCGGTGAGCAGGAGCAGGAAATCTTTGTGCTGCTCTCGCAGGATGACAGCGCGCTCAACTTCTCGCGGCGGCTGGCCGGTGGGGTGCCGCGTGTCGGCGCAAGCAACAGCGAAGAGCTGGCCGAGCTTGGGGTCGTGGCCATTGATCTGACCGAGATCGACGACTCGAGCTCGGGCAGCCATTCCAAGTTTGCCGGCTCGCCGGAGATCGTGCAGTTGCTTGGCGTCGGGCTGAACAACCACGGCCGCTTCGACAGGGCGACGCAGGTTGCAAATCTGGGAGAGATGCTGGCCGGGTTGCCGATCCAGATTGTGTTTGACTGAAACCCGGCCTTTGCCCCACAGGCAGTTGAAACTGACGCTGATCTGACCCTCATCGACCATGCACATCGGTCCTTCGTGGCGCAACCAACTGGCCCATGTCCGGCAGTAGAAAACTGCCACCGCGCGCGCCGCGCCGGAATGCCCCGACAAAACTCAGGCGAAGGTCTGTATTGCCATTCAGCCGGGTTCGGCGTCCCATGAAACATGGGCGCCGCCAGCGCCCAAAACCTGCAGAGGAGGATTCGAGATGTCCAGCCCCTACTCAGGAGGATGTGACCACGTCAAGGTCGTGGCCAGCGCTGAACCGATTGACAATCACGAGTGCCATTGCAACGTCTGCAAGTCCGTGACCGGGCAACAATACACCCATGTCGCGTTCTTCAACTACGCCGATGTGACGGCGGATCATGAAGACAGGATGAACCGGCAGCCGTTCAACGCCGACAATCCCGATGGCCCGCTTGAACTGTGCACCTGCGGCGAATGCGGGGCGGCGCTGATGCTGGATGACAGGGAAAAACGTATCCGCGTCGCCGTGCCCAATGTGATGGGATATGATGACAGCGGTTTCCCTGCAGCGACCTATCACGCGTTTTATGACGAGAGCAAAGGCTACGCCAAGCCGTCCGACGGCCGGCCGGTCTACGACAGCCTGCGCCCGGAATTTGTCTGGCCCGCTTCAGCCTGAGGGTTAATCCATCCCCGGGCATCCTTCGCGACGGAGGATGAGTCCGGTCTGCGCACGGGCCCATGGTGGCCCGCCCGACCGATCATGTAGATCAGCGGCTGAACCTCGCGCCGCGCCTCGTGCCGACGCGTGGGTAGAGCCGTCATTCGGCCAGAGCGCGGGTCTTCGAGCCTGAGGGGCTCGCTCGGTCCGGCATCGCCTCACGGGTGGTGCCGGAAATGATGCCGTGTGGGTGCAGACGAGGGGATGCCGCGCTCGCGGCAGGTCTCTGCAGGATACCATTTGCAAGGGTGGTGGTAGGGAACAAGGGAGAGTTTTGGTGACTTCACCCGTCGCGCAACAGCAGTTCAAATCAAATGGTCTCAGGCACCTCATACTCACCTTTACGTTGATCTCAAAGTATAGCAGTTAACGAAGAGACGTGGCGATGACGCGCTGCACGATTCAATGACGAAAGCATACTGAATGGATTTTTCCACAACGCTCGATATTCTTGTCTTCCTGAACGCAGCGAGCATTATCTATCTTGTCTGGTACGCGTGGTATCTTTTTGTCGCCAACAAAGGCGACCCCGGCGCATTGGGCCTTGCCGTCGCGGCGATGGCATTTCTAAACTTGATGGATCAGGCCAAGGATTGGATCGGCTTGTAGACAGGCCAACGACGCGACCATCCCCACCCTACGGGGCAATCCGCCGGACACAAACCGTTTGGATATGTCAGAAACCCCGGTCGTGCGTTGTAGGGATCAAATCCAAGCAGCCCGCCGTCCTAATCCCACCGGTAATTGAAACTGACGCTGATCCGTTCGTCTTCGGCCATGTTCATCGGCACCTCGTGGCGCAGCCAGCTTTCCCACAGCAGGACATCGCCCACCGCGGGTTTCATGTAGATGAACGGCTGCAAATCGCGCCGCGCCTCTTTCCGGCGTGTGGGCGCGGCCATCATCCGGCCTGAGCGCGGGTCTTCGAGCTTGAGCGCGCTCGCCCCGTCGGGCATCGCCACATAGGTGGTGCCTGAAATGACGCTGTGCGGGTGCAGGTGAGAGGCGTGCATGCCGCCCTCGGGCAGGATGTTGATCCACAGGTCTTCGAGCTTCAGTTCGCGATCATCCAGATCGAATTCGAGATCTTGGGCAAAGGCAGCGACATGGCTGTCCAGCACCTTGACGAGATCGGCGAAGATCGGGAACCGCCAGGGCAGATCGGTCAGCGAGGCATAGCTGGTATAGCCGGGATAGCCGTTCTGTTCGCACCAGTCCTGCCCGGCCTCATCATCCTCGGCGATGACAAGGCAGGAGTTTTCCAGTTCCTCCGCGTCGATCTTTGGAGCGAATTCCGACAAGGCGGCGCGATAGAGGCGGGTGACGAAGAGCGATTCAATCTGTGGCATGGCGCCCTCTTATCTCAGCCCTGCACTCAGGGCGAGAGGCGTTTTTGCGAGGCGCTGCCTCGCGCTCCGGAGGACGGGGGCAGCGCCCCCAAATAGAAAACCCCCGCCGGTGTCCCAGCGAGGGCTGTCATGTCGTAGGATGGGGTTTCACCCCATCGCTTACCAGTCTTCGCGGACCACGACGCGGGTCTTGATCGGCAGTTTCATCGCGGCCAGGCGCAGGGCCTCGCGGGCGATTTCGTCATTGACGCCGTCGATCTCGAACATCACACGACCGGGCTTTACTTTCGCTGCCCAGAAGTCAACGGAGCCTTTACCTTTACCCATACGGACTTCGGTCGGCTTCGAGGTCACGGGAGTATCCGGGAAGATCCGGATCCAGACGCGGCCCTGACGCTTCATGTGACGGGTCATGGCACGACGTGCAGCTTCGATCTGGCGCGCGGTGACGCGTTCGGGCTGCAGTGCTTTCAGACCGTAGGTGCCAAAGTTCAGATCAGAGCCGCCCTTGGCTTCGCCCTTGATCCTGCCTTTGTGCATCTTGCGGAATTTTGTACGCTTTGGTTGAAGCATCTCAATTCCTCCTTAACGACGGCCGCCTGCACCGCGAGGCGCCGGACCGTCCTGGAGTTCCTGTGCTTTACGGTCACGTGCCTGCGGATCGTGCTCCATGATCTCACCTTTGAAGATCCAGACCTTGATCCCGATGATCCCGTAAGGAGTCATCGCTTCGGCATGTGCGTAATCGATGTCGGCACGCAGGGTGTGCAGAGGCACGCGGCCTTCGCGGTACCACTCGGTCCGTGCGATCTCGGCACCGCCCAGACGGCCCGCGACGTTCACCCGGATACCCAGGGCGCCCATGCGCATGGCGTTCTGAACCGAGCGCTTCATTGCGCGACGGAACGAGACGCGGCGCTCGAGCTGCTGAGCGATGGACTCGGCAACCAGCTGCGCGTCAAGCTCGGGCTTGCGCACTTCGACGATGTTCAGGTGCAGTTCGCTGTCGGTCATCGTGGCCAGCTTCTTGCGCAGCACTTCGATGTCTGCGCCTTTCTTGCCGATGATGACACCCGGACGTGCGGTGTGGATCGTCACGCGGCACTTCTTGTGCGGACGCTCGATGATCACACGGGCCACGCCGGCCTGCTTGCATTCCTGCTTGATGAACTCGCGGATCTTGAGGTCTTCCAGCAGAAGATCACCGTAGTCCTTGGTATCAGCGTACCAGCGGCTGTCCCAGGTGCGGTTCACCTGCAGGCGCATGCCGATCGGATTGACTTTATGTCCCATTAGGCTTGCTCCTCAACTTGACGCACCTTGATGGTGATCTCCGAGAACGGCTTCAGGATCTTGCCGAAGCGGCCACGGGCACGGGGGCGACCGCGCTTCATGACCAGGTTCTTGCCGACCCAGGCCTCGGCGACGATCAGCTCGTCGACGTCCAGGTTGTGGTTGTTCTCGGCGTTGGCGATTGCGGACTGAAGGCACTTCTTTACGTCCTGCGCGACACGCTTGTTCGAGAAAGTCAGGTCGGTCAGCGCCTTCTCGACTTTCTTGCCGCGGATCATCGCTGCAACCAGGTTCAGTTTCTGCGGGCTGGTGCGAAGCATGCGGGTTTTCGCCATTGCTTCGTTTTCGGCCACGCGGCGGGGGTTCTTTGCCTTGCCCATGACTTACTTCCGCTTCGCTTTTTTGTCCGCGGCGTGACCGTAATAGGTCCGGGTCGGCGAGTATTCACCGAACTTCTGACCGATCATGTCTTCCGAGACGTTGACGGGGATATGCTTGTGGCCGTTGTATACACCAAAGGTCAGACCCACGAACTGGGGCAGGATGGTGGAACGACGCGACCAGATCTTGATGACTTCGTTGCGGCCCGATTCACGCGACGCTTCGGCTTTTTTCAGCACGTAAGCATCGACGAAAGGACCCTTCCAAACAGAGCGAGACATCTGTTAACGCCCTTTCTTCTTGGCGTGCCGCGAGCGAATGATCAGCTTCTGGGACGCTTTGTTTTTGTTGCGGGTACGGGAGCCCTTGGTGTCCTTGCCCCAGGGCGTGACCGGTGTACGGCCGCCCGAAGTCCGGCCCTCGCCACCACCGTGGGGGTGGTCGATCGGGTTCATGGCAACACCACGAACCGACGGACGCACGCCCTTGTGGCGCATACGGCCGGCTTTACCGTAGTTCTGGTTCGAGTTGTCGGGGTTCGACACGGCACCGATGGTGGCCATGCATTCCTGACGAACCATGCGCAGCTCGCCCGAGCTCAGACGGATCTGGGCGTAACCGCCGTCGCGGCCCACGAACTGGGCGTAGGTGCCGGCGGCCCGTGCGATCTGACCGCCCTTGCCGGGCTTCATCTCGATATTGTGCACGATGGTACCGATCGGCATGCCCGAGAACGGCATTGCGTTGCCCGGCTTGATGTCGGCCTTGGCGGATGCCACGACCTGATCACCAACGGCCAGGCGCTGCGGAGCCAGGATATAGGCCCGCTCGCCGTCTTCGTATTTGATCAGTGCGATGAACGCGGTCCGGTTCGGATCGTATTCGATCCGCTCGACGGTTGCCGCCACATCCATTTTGTTCCGTTTGAAGTCAACGATCCGGTAGAGACGCTTTGCGCCACCGCCGCGGCGGCGTGAAGTGATCCGTCCGGTGTTGTTCCGGCCGCCCGATTTGGTCAGACCCTCAGTGAGAGACTTGACCGGACGTCCTTTCCAAAGCTCCGAACGGTCGATCAGCACCAGCCCGCGCTGGCCCGGCGTCGTCGGCTTGTACGACTTGAGTGCCATGCTTTCTGTCTTCCGTTTAGCAGTGCGAGGAGGTTCCCCGCTATGTGATAGGCCCCCGTAGGTGCCAAGGGTAAAGGGCCCCGAAGGTCCCCGGTTTCAAATATCAGAGGCCCCGGAACGAATCCGAGGCCGCAAGATTGGGTGCGTGTAGCAGCCTTGGGGGTGGGTGTCTATAGGGGAATAAACTACTCGATCGGTGTGCTGCAGACCCGAGCCGCATCAGGGATGCAGGCTTCTTTCGTCGATCCTGCCCAACAACTTCTGATCGAATCCCAGTAGAGTTTTTTCCCTCGTTCGCGCCGAGGTGGAGAATAGTATCGCTCCGACGGAACCATAGTGGCTTTTGTAACCACGTCACGAAGAGGCACCTTTTCCAGCGCCTGGATTTCCGGTGGCAGTATCCTAAACGCCGCCATGTCCAACCCGTCTGCCGTCAACCGTCCAAGAAAACAGCTATACTTGCCGTCTCCGAAAACGAACCGGCTCTCATCGGATATGTCAGTCACGTGCCAATCGTCGGCAATACGCAGAGCCTGAGTGCAGATAAATCGGAAATCGATTTCGAGGGTGAGGTCCTCGCTGACAGGAATTTTCGGCCAGAATGCGCCTTCACCGTACGATACAGTGCGTTTGATTGGAGGCTCCTTTATATTACCTGGCCGCGCGTCCTGCTTGCTGTAGCACATGATTTGCTGATTGAGTGCGGACACTCCATGCTCCGTTTCAACCGGGATCACATAAGTAAGAAAAGCTGCCTCGCCAGTTTCCCAGTGTCTATCATTCCACTCTTTGGTAGACCTCAGATTACGGTCGTGTTTCCAAGGGTAGTAGTATTGATACTGAACGAAAATAAACCCGACGAAGAGAATTACCAAAGCAACCGCTACGCCCAAGAACAGCAGAATTGCTCGACCGAGGACTCTCAATGAGGGCAACGAATTCTCCAGAAACACAGCGTGACCAAGTTCAGGATTGCAACTCAACTCTTGGATGTAAAGGCGCGGAATCAAGGCCGGAGGCCGCCGCGCCAGCGACTGCCCGTTCCGGCGGGCTGGCGCTTTGGGGAGGTTTGCGCCTCGCTGGGAGTTCGGATGCATTTGGCGCCATAAAGCGTGCTGTTCAAATGTTGGGGCGCCATCCCACGGGCAGTCGCTGGGGCGGCTTTCGAGTGGGCCAAAAGAAAAACCCCCGCTTGCGCGGGGGCCTTTATCTCTCTCCCAGGACGGGTCCGATCAGAGACCGGTGGTCACGTCGATGGTGTTGCCCTCTTCCAGGGTCACGTATGCTTTCTTGACGTCTTTCCGCTTGCCCAGACGGCCGCGGAACCGCTTGACCTTGCCTTTGGTCACGGTGGTGTTGACCGCCTTGACCTTGACACCAAACAGCGCCTCGACGGCCTCTTTGATCTGCGGCTTGTTGCTGTCGATCGCCACTTCGAAGACAACCGCGCCGGCCTCGGAGGCCATGGTCGACTTTTCGGTGATGACCGGCTTGCGGATCACGTCGTAATGTTCTGCCTTCGCGCTCATTTCAGACGAGCCTCCAGTGCTTCGACACCCGCCTTGGTGAGCACCAGGGTGTCACGCTTGAGGATGTCATAGACGTTTGCGCCCATCGACGGCAGGATGTCCAGACCTTCGATGTTGCGGGCTGCGCGGGCGAACCCTTCGTTCACGGTGGCGCCGTCGATGACCAGAGCGCGTTTCCAGCCCAGGTTTGCAACCTGCTTGGCCAGAGCGGCGGTCTTGCCTTCTGCTGCGGCGTCTTCGATCACGACCAGTTCACCTGCCTTGGCTTTTGCCGACAGAGCGTGGCGCAGGCCAAGCTTGCGGAACTTCTTGGGCAGGTCGTGGCCGTGCGAACGAGGGGTCGGGCCCTTGTATATACCACCCTTGCGGAAGATCGGCGCGTTGCGGTCACCATGGCGTGCGCCACCGGTGCCCTTCTGGCGGTAGATCTTCTTGGTCGAGTAGCTGGTTTCCGAGCGGGTCTTGACCTTGTGGGTGCCGGCCTGCGCGTTGTTGCGCTGCCAACGGACCACACGGTGCAGGATGTCCGCGCGCGGCTCGAGGCCGAACAGGTCCGCATCCAGCTCGATGTTGCCGGCTTTGCCGCCATCCAGTTTGATTACATCAAGTTTCATGCTTCACCACCTTCCGCGGGTGCTTCTTCCGCAGGTGCTTCGATTGCCTCGGATACAGCCGATTTCACAGCAGCCGGGAAAGGCAGGCCTTCCGGTGCTTTCTTCTTGACGGCGTCCTTGACGGTGACCCAGCCCGATTTCGGTCCGGGAACGGCGCCTTTGATGAAGACCAGACCACGGTCGGCGTCGGTTTTGACAACCTCCAGGTTCTGGGTGGTAACACGGGCAGCACCCATGTGACCGGCCATCTTCTTGCCTTTGAAAACCTTGCCCGGATCCTGACACTGACCGGTCGAACCGTGCGAACGGTGGCTGATCGAAACACCGTGCGAAGCGCGAAGACCACCGAAGTTGTGGCGCTTCATCGCACCGGCAAAGCCTTTACCGATCGAGGTGCCCGAAACGTCAACCTTTTGACCTTCCAGGAAGTGTTCTGCCGAAATCTCGGCGCCCACATCGATCAGGCCATCTTCGGAGACGCGGAACTCGGCCAGCTTACGCTTGGGCTCAACCTTTGCAGCGGCATAGTGACCGCGCATGGCCTTCGAGGTGCGTTTTGCCTTGGCAGCACCGGCGCCCAGCTGAACGGCGGTGTAGCCGTCTTTGTCAGCGGTGCGCTGTGCAACGACCTGCAGGTTGTCCAGGTGAAGAACGGTCACAGGGATCTGCTTGCCGTCTTCCATGAACAGGCGGGTCATGCCAACTTTTTTTGCGATAATACCAGAGCGCATAATCTATACCCTCCGATCTTACGACTGCAGCTTGATCTCGACGTCCACACCAGCAGCGAGGTCGAGCTTCATCAGCGCGTCAACGGTCTGGGGGGTCGGATCAACGATGTCCAAGAGACGCTTGTGCGTGCGGATCTCGAACTGGTCGCGGGATTTCTTGTCAACGTGAGGGCCACGGAGAACCGTGAACTTCTCGATCTTGTTCGGCAGCGGGATCGGGCCACGCACCTGCGCGCCGGTCCGCTTGGCAGTGTTGACGATCTCTTGCGTGCTGGCATCCAGAACGCGATAGTCAAATGCCTTGAGCCGAATACGGATGTTTTGGCTTTGCATATTAACAGCCTTTTATCAGGCGTTGGGGTTGAGAGGAGGACAGACGCGCATCGCCAACCCTCATCGAACCCAAAAGGCGGGAATCACCCCGCCTTGGTGTTCTCGTCGAGAACTCGCGCGCTATACAGGGGGCAGCGCGGTCTGACAAGAGAGAAATGACATGCCTTTGCCGTGGTTCAAGGCCCTGCCGGTCATTTCCTGGGGTGAGGCCTGATCTGCTGCCTCAGCCCCACCGCCCCATCGGCTTCGGAGAACCGGGGTAAGCTGGTCGAGGCCAGCGGTCGGCGCGGACGGGGAAAGGTGTGAGGGCGCCTGGTCTGAACCCGTCACCCGATCACCGGCAGTTCCGGCGTAGCGCGGGTGGTCAACAGCTCCGCGGCTCCGCTTCGCACCACGATGTTTTCCTCATGCACCATCATCAGCCCGTCGCCGTAAGAGAGCGAGGGCTCAATGGTCAGCACCATATTCTCGGCCAGCACGGTTTCGTCAAAATCCGCATGCGACGGCTGTTCGGTCAGTTGCATTCCCAGCCCATGGCCAAGCCGCCCGATATCGCCGCCGCTGTCATCCATCTCGGCAATCACCGCCGACATCGCATGGAACAGATCGCGGCAGGTGTTGCCCGGCCTTGCGGCCTCGATCCCCGCCTGGGTCGCGCGCCATAGCACGTCATAGGCCCGCCGGGCTGTGTCATTCGCGCGCCCGATCGCCCAGTTTCGGTCGAAGTCGCAGAAATACCCGTCCCAGGTGCATCCCGTGTCCAGCATCAGTACATCGCCGGTTTGCAGAGGACGGCGCGAGGGGGGCGAGATCACATCGGCATAGCCCCCCTGATCGGCGGCCCCCACGAGATAAGGCACATCATCGGCGCCCAGCCCGATCGCCGTGCGCCGAAACGTGCGAAAGACCTCTTCCAGCGGCGTGCCTTCGGCGATGAACCCAGGCACCTCGGCAAAAGCCGCCGAGCCGATGGCGCAGATATGGCCGAGCTTCTCGATCTCTGCCGGCGTCTTGACCATGCGCAGCCCCTGCATCAGCCCGGTCGCGTCGGCAACGTCCAGACCCGGCAGAGCCGCCATCAGCCGCTCCCAGTCCCCCAGCGGCATTCGCAGGTGGGTCTCATGTCCCTTCATCACACCCAGCCGCGCGCCACTTGCCGCCAGAGGCGCCAGAAGTTCGGTCAAAAGGCTGATCCCGTCATCCTCGGGCGCCGGTGCGCTCCATGTGCGGATGTCGTCCAGCCAACTCCGACGCATCAGTTCGGCGCCGATCTCGGGGATTACGGCAACGGGTTTACCTTCGGCGGGCACGAACAGGAACCAGGGCCGAGTCGGGCTTTGCCAGAACAGCGTGTGAAAGCCGGTGAAATAGCGCACGTCCGGTTCGGTGGTCAGAAGCAGGCCGGCGAGATCGGCCTTGGCCATTTGTGCCTGCGCCTTTGCGGTGCGGTTTTGAAATTCCGCGTCTCTAAACCCGCGGCGCGGGGCCTCAAGCTGCATCGGTTGTCTCCAGTTTGATTTCGCCGCAAAGGGCTGCAAGCACGACGCCAAATTCCAGGATCGTGATATACACTCTTCGGTGTTCACGACAGTCTGTGTTGAAAACACGGCAGGTTCCTGGCTCCAGCCTTCTCATCCAAAGCGACATGGTCGCCCCGCCCGTCAAGGGACGGGCGGCCCAATTCGATTGCTAGTATTTTGTGTTGCACTGGTCCACCGGCTTTTGCCGCAAACAGGAAACCACCCGAAGCTGGCGTGTAGGTTTTGATTTATCAGGGAGGATTTGGTTGCGGGAGCAGGATTTGAACCTGCGACCTTCAGGTTATGAGCCTGACGAGC
>NZ_WPZY01000142.1 GCF_013031405.1 Ruegeria sp. HKCCD8929
GTGAAACGAGGGGCGGCACATGTTCAGGCTCCAACAGATTCAACTTCAAAACCGGATGACAACTACCCGCACGATATCCGGCAGCGGCGGCCACGCGGCATCAGCCGTGAAATCTGCGTCGGCATCCACGGCCAGTATCTGCACCTGTTCCTTCATCGCCGTTACCCAGCCGAGCGCCGCTTGCGCACCGGCGAGGATGGTGGTTTCGTCGCTAGTCCGGTCACCAACATCTTTGCCCGCGATCACCGCCGCAGCGGTGGCCATGTTCATCTGGGTTTCCGCCGAGGCTTCGGCGTAGATGCGGCGGCGGCATTCCTGCTTCACGTCTGCCAGCCGGGCATCGGCCAATTCAGCAGCCGAGGGCGGCGGCGGCGTGTAGGCGTAGAGCGCTGGCGTGGCCCCGGTAACATCCACCCGCTTGTCGAACCGCTCCGGCCAGTCTTCCTCGCCGATCTCGATCTTTGGCGCGGGGATCACCTTGTGCAGGGCTGAGTCATAGAAGCCCAGAATGCGGCCATCGGTGGCGTCATAATGTGCGTATTTCGTCATTGTCCGATCCTCAGTAGCCGAATGCCAGCAGACGCACGGTCGAGCCGCTTGCCGTCAGATCGCTGTGTCGCAGGCTGACCACGTTGACGCTGCTGTTTGTGAGCGTGTTGGTGCCGAGATAGTGGGCGTTCCCAACAGAACCGTCCGTGATGTGATCCGACACGTAGGCATGAAAGATACCGTTCGGGAACGTTATCGGCAGGGTGACTGTTTCCTCCCCGTTCACTTCCACACTTCGCCACTGGATGATCAGGCCCGAGGGCAATATCTGGTAGCCGTCAGCGCTCAACACGACGCTGCCTGCGGCGGCGAGGGCTTCGCTCAGGCGCTTCGGCGAGATGACCTTGGTCTCGGACACCCCGGCTTCGGCCTCAGCCTTGGTGGCGAAGTCCACCGTCAGCACCCGGTCCAGGGACATATCCCCACCGCCGGTCATTCCGACCCCAGGCGAGACCTTTCGCTCGACCGGCACATAAGCATCCGTGCCCTGCACTTGCAGGATGAGGTTTTGTAGGTCGGAGAACACCACGTGGATGCGGATCAGGGCAGAGACGGTGTCCTTCGGCTTGTTCACTGGCGGATCGTAATAACCGATGGCGATCAGAT
>NZ_WPZY01000143.1 GCF_013031405.1 Ruegeria sp. HKCCD8929
AGCCCGATAGTCCGGCGTGACCTCTTCGGTCAGAAAGAAACTTCGCAACAAAACCCGATGAGGGACGCTTCCCGCTGGAACGGCAGGATGCGGTCTATGATGACTTGGAAGACAAACGGCTCCACCAGCCCGATCAGACGCAGGCAGATGGCCAGGAAGACCAGCTCGAGATAGAGCGGCGTGAACTTCCAGAGGGTCTGGCCAAACCAGGCAAGCGGGATTTCGCCTGCGTTTTCTTCGCGCAGGTCGGTCATGGACATGTGACTGCTCATTGCGGGTTTGAGATGGCGTCGGGCGCGCCGGTTACAGCATTGGGAGCGTCGGTCAGGTTGAGCAACCAGACGCCGCTACCATTCGAGCAAACCGCGCCGCTGAGATCGGTGTCAGCAAATGCGCAAGTGCATGTCGTGTGTTTCATGTGCATGTGGATGACCATGGGTTCAAATGCCGGTAATGATCCCCGGAACCGATCTAGTGGCTTGGTCAGCTGGGAAGAGCCGCAACCCTTTCCCCAGCCTGGCAAGACCACAATGAGCGATAGCTCAATCGTGGCGGCAGCACCGTCGACAACTCCCGGATGGTTTGCCTCAGGAAAGCAATTGCAAGACGATCGCAATTGCAGCGACGGACATCACGATAATACCCGTCACGCGCGCCAACTGAGACACCCACTGGACCATCGTTCCGGAAACGATCTCCGTAGATAAGAGGCCGTGCGACAAGTAGTTCCCAATGAGTATCGATAGAATTCCGGATAGAAACGCCAAAAGATCAGTGCCCTTGACGACTTCGATCTCATCGCGCCTCAACAAAACGAACAATGTTACGATGCCCAGTGTCGCCGATGCTATTTTCCGAATTTTCTCCATCGTTCTCTCCTTGTGTAGGGTACCTTGGGCAAAACCCAAGGCGCCACCCCTGGGGCTGCAACAACGAGGAGCAATGGCGCAGCGGGGTTGGCGACCGCGAGCCCTTGCAATCTTGCAAACACATCCCGGTCACAACACAGCCAGAGTGAATAACCAGATGAGTTCATTGGTGCGACCTTCAGAAACGGCCCCTACCCTTCTTAGGCTTTCAGGACATTGGCTGATCAGTAGTTCAGCCAGTAAACAGTGGATCGCCCGCCAGCTTCAGAGCG
>NZ_WPZY01000144.1 GCF_013031405.1 Ruegeria sp. HKCCD8929
TGCCGATCAATTCTTCGACCGGATGCCCGCGAAACGCGATGTGGCCCGGTTTCATATTGATTATGGATGTGCGCCACCACTGGCGTACGGCTTGCTCATCGCTGGTCATTTGTCCATCTGGCGCGGTCATTGTGTTTGAACCTCTTTCGCTGGCCGGGTTTTCCTTTGCGCGGCGAGGCGAATGGAGGCGTTGCGCGCGCCATAGCCAGCATAGCCCGCGCGGCGCTCAACGATTTCAAAAAAGAAGCCGTTAAAAATTGGGTGACTGTAAATTTGAAAATACTCTGCGCCTGCCGTTCGGTCGTAGAGGATGTTACCCTCGCGCAATTGGGTCACCAGACCGTCATCCAACCCGAAACTCGCCTGCAGATCGGTGTAGTAGTTTTCGGGGATGGACAGGCTGGGAAAGCCGGATTTCATAAGGTGATCCGACGTTTCAAAGATATCATCCGTCCGAAAAGCGATGTGCTGAACGCCCGCACCAAAACCGTCTTCAAGGAATGAAGCCGCTAATGTCCGGCGTCCGACGGCACCGTTCAGGTTCAGCCGGACCTCACCTTCGGGGCTTTCAATGGCCTGGCTTTGCACGACGCCCGAGGGGTCGGCAACATTCACGATAGGGGACTTCGCCATGTCGAAGGTAGAGATGTAGTAGAGCAGCCAACTTTGCATCTCATCGAGGCGCATGGTCTGCGCCAGATGGTCGATCCGGCGCAGACCGGCAGGCTGGGTCGCTTTGGTTTTGGCGACCGGCTCGAACTCGATATCCCATACCCGGTGCAGATCGGATTTCTCGTCGATGAAATGGACAACGTTGCCCCCGACGCCGCGGATCGCCGGGATATCCAGTTCGCCTGTTCCTACCGGCTGCGAAAAGTTCGGCGCACCCAACTTAGTCGCACGCTGAACCGTCTGTTCCGCGTCTTTGACGCGCAAACCCATGTCACAAACCGATGGGCCGTGGCCCAGAAAGGCCGAATGCGCAAACCCATCCTTTTCCGTGTTCACCACGATATTGACCGCGCCTTGCCGCCACAGCTCGACCGATTTGCTGACATGCCGCCGTTCCTTACGGAAACACATGGCGGACAGGAGATCGCAGAGCTGCGCACCGCTCGCCTCATCCG
>NZ_WPZY01000018.1 GCF_013031405.1 Ruegeria sp. HKCCD8929
CACACTGACAACCATTTGGGAATCCCCCGATTCAAGTTTTCGGCGGGATGCTTTAGAATAGTGCGCGCCTGCATCGGACTCCGCTGACATCGGGCTGTCATGCAAGCGTGCGGTATTAGTCTTGGGCCTTACGACTCGGAGAAAGCTGATGATATTGAAACAAACTCTCAAGATTGCCGCCAAAGCCGGAGTTGCGCTGATTGCGTCGGTCTCACTGACATGGGCATGCACCGGGATCATGCTGACCGGTTCCGACGGGAGTATCATCCGCGCAAGAACCGCAGAGTGGGGTCCGTTCGATCTTGAGACCAAGATCAACGTTATCCCAAGGGGCTACGCCTATACTGCCGGCGAGATGCCGGACGGAAAACAGGGCGCCTCTTGGACCGGCCGTTTCGGCATGGTCGGCATCAGCATGCTGGACCACGGCGCGCCTGCCGATGGGATCAACGAGGCCGGGCTGACCGCCGGACTGTTCTACCTGCCGGGCTTTACCGAATATCAGGAATACCAACCCGATCTCGCGGACAACACCATCCCCGGGGATCTGCTGGCCAGCTATGTCCTGTCGATGTTCGAAACCGTTGAAGAGGCGCAGGCCGGTCTCGCGGACATTCGCGTCGTCGGCGTCGTGGACGAGACGCTTGGCTTCCCGTTTCCGTTTCACATGCTGGTGGCGGACCGCTTCGGCGGGCGGATCGTGATCGAGTATATCGACGGCGAACTGACGATCTTTGAGGCCCCGCTTGGCGTCATTACCAATTCGCCGAACTACGACTGGCACATGACCAACCTCAACAATTACGTCAACCTGTCGGCCATCGGCCTGCCATCGGTCGAAGCCAGCGGCGTCACCTTCGCTCCGCTCGGAGCGGGCAGCGGCATGATCGGCCTGCCGGGCGATTTCACCCCGCCATCGCGCTTTGTCCGCGCGGTTGCGTTTTCGCAAACCGCACGCGACACCGAGGGCGGCTACGATACGGTGCGTGAGGCGTTTCGGATCCTCGACAATTTCAACATTCCGGCCGATGCCGCCGAGGGTGCCGAGGATGATGTCCAATCAGAGGACCTGCTCTACAGCGCCACGCAGGTCACCACCGCCAGCGACTCCCTGAACCTCGCCTATTACTACCACACGATGTACGACCGGACCGTGCACATGGTCGATCTCAAGCAGATCGATTTCGACGGTATGGGCAACGAGATGATCGTCTTTCCGACCAGCGGCGACCGCGAACCCACAATCGTCGACATGACGCCGACCAACTAGGGCCGGATGTGTTCGGGCTGCGGCGAGACCGGCGCAGGGACGCAGCCCGAGATACCTTGATGCCACCAAGCGTCTCAGGTGACGCTTGGAACTTTCGATCCGGCGCCGCAATGAACGGCGCCTCTGGCACAGGCAAAGCCGCCACCGACGTGACACTTCGGACTGCTTCGACCTCAACGCGGGAGGGAACCGGCTTTCACCCTTGCTGTGACAACACGTGCGCAAAGTTGGAGCCGACACCCGCACTTGCAGCGGTGGCTATTCGGCGGCGCAGTAAGTTCTCTCCAGAGCGTCATCCAGACCGATTGAGACCGATGTAACTCCTACCACCCCTTCGCTGAGATCGGTTTCAGCAATCGAGATGCAGATGGGTTTGTCTAATCGCTTTTGTCTCGTCCAATCCTGCACACCCGAATGCTCGCCAGCCGGATGCGTGGTTGTCTCCGCGGTCGGCAATGGGTCGCCGCTTGATAGGGCTTCGCGAGAGGAGACGCGACCGGCGTCGAACGCTCTTTCCTCAAGGCCCAGGTGGTACCAAGTTTTGAAACCCTATCAAGGCTTTTGTCATTCGCGCGCGGTGACCTCCGCAGCCTCCTCAATGGCCGACATGACATCCGCGACGCTATGCGGGTCGAGCGCCCCTGCGTGAGACGATGCAAACCCACCGCTGTCGTTATCGAAATACTTCCCCGACGCGTCCGAAAACGCGTCGGACAAAGCGGTGCGGCGCAGGATGTCGGCTCCGATCTGCAGATCATTTCCCGCGACACCAAAGCCTTCCTTGACCATCTTCGACGCCAGCAAAGAACCGGGATTGACTGCAATGAAGACAGGCCCATCCGGGTGTTCCTTCGCCATCTCCCGGGTCCAGATCGTGATGGCCAGTTTGCTTTGCGCATAAGCGCCCATGTCGTCCAGGGTTCTCTGGCCGCGCATCGCACGTACATCAACCGGCGCCTGCGCCGCAGACGACAGGTTCACCACGCGGCCTGTCGCGGGAATAATCGGCAGCAACTGACGGGTCAGCAGATAGGGGGCGATTGTATTGACCATGAAACGCACGTCGAGACCCTCGGGCGTGTGGGTTCGCGGCGTCTTGTAGACGCCCGCGTTGTTGATCAGCACGTCGAGCCGGTCATGGCGTGACAGGACCGCCTCGACCAGCGCACGAACCTCGCTCAGCCGCGACAGGTCGGCACGGAAGGTCTCGGGATCGCCGCCCACCTGACGCGCGGCCGCTTCCAGCTTTTCGGCGCTGCGGCCGTGCAGCAGGATCGTGTGCCCCTCAGCGGCGAGATTCTTTACGGTCAAGAGGCCGATGCCGTCGGTCGCGCCGGTGATCAGAATGGTCTTGGTCATGGAAAAGCTCCTCAGTTCGTTAAGTCTGGCAGGATCTCGTCAGCGATCCGCTGCATGGTGGTTTCAATATCCGCGCGATTGAAGCGCAGGTTCAGCGCGACGTGGTTGATGCCGAGCGCCCGCAACTCCGACAGGTAACTCCGCAGGAAGTCGGTGCCGGACTGGAACCCGAGGTGGATCGGACGCGGCGGCGCGTCCCGACAGTCAAGCAGATCGACATAAAGCGATTGCATGACCGGCTTGTCCGGCAGTCCAGCCTTGCTGACGCGACGGCGATAGTCGGCGACTACCCGTCCCTGCGCGGCGGCATCGCGCGGATAGGTCATCCAGCCGTCGCCATTTTGCGCCACCCAGTCGGGCGCCTGCTAACTGCCGCCGGTGATCAGCAGCGGCAGGCGCCCGGCGCTGGGTTTCGGCAGCATGTCGATCCCGCCGGCAAGCGTGCCTTGCGCCGTTTCCAGCTGGGGAAAATCCCGGGCCAGAGCGCGGATGTAATCGACGCTCTCGCGGAACCGCGCGCCGCGATCCGGGAAGGACATGTTGAGCGCCGGGTATTCCTCGGGCCGGTCGCCCGACGCGATGCCCAGCAGAAGCCGCCCACCAGACAGGACATCAGCCGAGGCGGCGGCCTTGGCCACATGCGCGGGATGGCGCAGGGGCAGCACGATGCTGGCCACGCAAAGGGCGATGTCGCGTGTTGTCATGGCCAGCGCGCCCAGATAGACGAACGGATCGAAGACCTGCCCGGCATCGCCGAACGAGGGCACGTTGAACGGCACGTCTCGCAGCCAGAGCGCCGAGAACCCGAGCGCATCGGCCAGTTGCGCGCGCGCGATATGGCGCGTCATGTCCGGCACGGCGCTTCGCATGTAGCTCTCCAACGGCACCACCAGGCCGATGCTCATATGCCCGGGGCGGAAGACCGCATTGTAGGCGCGGTTCATCCTTGGAAAACTGGTTGTCTCGGTCTTGTCCAGCATGTCGTCTCTCCCGCCCGTGTCAGAACAGTACCAGCGTCCGGCTTTCGATGCTCTTGCGAACCGTCGCGACGTCCGGGTCCTCGACGCGGTCGATGGCGCTGTGGCCGACCGACGGGCCGCCCTTGCTGTCGTAGATGTTGAAATACACCACCTCGTCCGGGGTCATCCGCGAAAGATAAACCCACTCGTGCCGGTCGTTCGCGGCCAACCCCATGATGTGACCGCGACGGTCCGGGTAGATCAGGTCGATCAGGATCCAGTCTTCCCCGGCCACGGTCGAGGGCCGCACGAAGCCGAGTGGCGCGCTGTTGATCGGGTTCTCGACCGGCCGCCACACATTGATGAAAGCGTAGTGCCCGGCCGACCATTCCGCCGCCCGTTCCTTGCCCAGAATGCCGATCAGACGCTTTTCCGCGCCCTCCTGGCTGTAGTCGCTGTGAACATTGCGCGCAGGTCGCCGCTTGGCGTCCGGATCGTCGACACGCAGGGTGTGATCGAAAACGACAACGTCCCGCGCGCCGATGGACTGGCGCAGCATTTTCGCCAGTTCGCGGTCGTAAACGCCCTGCCAGCCGGCTTCCGCGCCAAATTGGGCGACCTGCGTCGGCACCCTGGCAAAGGCGAAGCCATCGGCCTCAAAGCTGGCGGTTGACCTTCCCGCGCGCAGGTCGGTCAGCGCGACCTCGGTAGCGATCAGTTCAGGCGAAGCGAGATTGCCTTCGATCCCGCCTGCATCGATCTCGAACGCTTGACGCTCGGGTTTGTGGACGTGGTAGTTGACCATTCCGGTGCTCGACATCGGAGGCTCCTTTCACTGGCAAGACCGGCCCGCCCATCTTGATGCGGACCGGTCAAGTGGTTCAGGCGAGGTCGTCCTTGCCTTCGATCATATAGTGATGGCTGACGGACCCCGCGATGCGGGCTGCAAGGTGCGGCGCATAGGCCTCGTCGGCCATGAAGGCCTCGGCATTTTCCTTCGCCGGCCACTCGATGATGATCCGCAGCGCGGCGGGCTGCTCGTCCCCTTCCACCTGCTCGTGGCTTGCGGTGCGGGCGAGATACTTGCCGCCATGTGCCGCCACGCGCTCATTGGCGGTGGGCAGATAGCCGGGGATCCAGTCTTCGCTGGACGGAGTGACGTCGAGGACGGAATAGTAAGCCATTGGAGAACTCCTTTCTTTGATCGTTGTTGAAGGTGCCGGTCAGAACCAGCTGACGGTGTCCGACATGGCGCGTCGGGTTTTTGGAAATTCGGGGTCCTTCGCGCGATACCCAAAGGCGAACATGACCGCGGGCTTCCACTTGTTCGTTTCGATGGCGAAATGCTGTGCCAGGGTTTCGGTGGTCCGCGCCATGTCGAAGCCCTCGATGGGGCAGGAATCGATGCCCATCAGCGCACCCGCCGTCATCATGTTGGCCAGAACGATATAAGCCTGCTTGCCGGACCAGTCTGCGATCTCGCGGTCGGTGGTGATGCCGTGATCGGTCGTCTGGAACTTGCCATAGGCCCCGTTGAAGATCTCGATCACCTCGTCGGGCAGATGCTTGACGGTGCGATAATGGTCTTGGAGATACTCTGACCCGGCTGTCATCGTCTCAGAGGTGCTGGCGAGGATGATGCCAAAATGGCTGGCCGTGCCCAACTGGCCGGTGGTGCCGTTCATCATACCGTTGGCGCCCCAGCTAAAGTCGCGGAAAAGCTCACGGTTCTCCGGGTCCTGGATCATCAGGATCCGGAACGGCTCGTGCCCGAAAGAAGTCGGCGACAAGCGCCCGGCTTCGAGAATTGTTTCGAATTCGCCGTCACTGATTCTGCGTTCGGGATCGAAGACCTTTGTGGCATGGCGAAAGTTGAAGGCGTCGAGGATCTGCGCCTGTACATCGGTGATAACCTGGGTGATCGCGTTCATGTGTCGCTCCATGGGACGTTGTGTTGTCTGGGAAGCGAGATATCACTTGCTGTGACGCATAAAATCGGCTCAATTGTGAGTTCAGTTTTCGTATTTTAAAGATAATCGAGATGAACATAGACAGCCTGCGCCTTTTCGTCATGGCCGCCGAACGGCTAAATATCAGCGGCGCCGGTCGCGCGCTTGGATTGGCGCCGGCGGTTGCCAGCGCGCGCCTCGCCAAGCTTGAGACCGAACTCGGGGTCGAACTCCTGCGCCGCACTACCCGCAAGGTGTCCTTGTCGCTCGAGGGGTCGGATTTCCTGCCCTACGCCCGCGAAATCCTCGCGCAGGCGGATGCTGCGCGCGCCGCGCTTGGTGGATCGGATTCCGGGGCAAAAGGAACATTGCGCTTCGCGGCGCCCAGCAGTTTCGCGCAATTGCATGTCATGCCGCTCCTGCCGGAGTTCCAAACCCTCTATCCCGATCTCACGCTGGATCTCCGCCTCTCCGACACGCGCTTCGACGCAATCGAGGGCAGCTTCGACCTCGCGCTGCGCAGCGCGCCGCTCACCGACAGCAGCCTCAAGGGGCGCAAGCTTGCAGACGATACCCGCGTTCTCTGCGCCTCTCCCGGCTATCTCGAGGTTCACGGAACGCCCGAGGCCGCGTCAGATCTTGCCGGGCACCATTTCATCGCCTGGAGCAATCAGGACACGCGCGAATTGACCAATGCCGCAGGCGAACGGGCCGTACTGGACCCTGCCGACATGATCTGCCGCACCATCGTGGATGACGGCGATGCGCAGCGAGAGGCGACCATCGCCGGGGCCGGTCTGTCGATCAACTCGCTTTGGAGCGTTTCACACGAAATCCGTTCGGGACGACTCGTCCATGTTCTCCCCGACTGGCAGTTGCATGACCAATCTGTACTTTGGCTGGTCTATCCCCGGTCCAACGTTCTGACCCCGAAGACACGTCTCTTCATCGACTTTCTGATTGAACGACTTGGGCATCGGGAAATGTGGTGAGATTGAACCATTCGTATTCGGTCCACCCCACCCTCGCCCCTGAGATGGAGGCGTGATCGGCGGCGAAATACCCATCGGCGACTCGCAAACATCTCTATACCCCGACGGCGTCGCCAGCGGTGAGAAACACCATGGCCTGCGGCTAAATGGCAGAGGCAAGCGGCCCCAAGGCGCCGCGACAAGGCTGGTCCGATCACGGCTCGATTCGGTCACGACAACCTGAGCTTGCAAGAAGCCCGCCACGCGCCTCTGCCCTGACGTCTTCTCCGGTTTCTTGTCTGCCGCCGTGTCGACCTCTGTCCGGCGCGCGCATGTCCTTTGCGATCCCGCCGCATCGGTGGCGCACCCGCGATATAATCGCAAAAGCGTTGCCAGATTTTCGGGTTCAACTTAACCTTGCGTAAGGCAACCCGCTGCGATGGTTGCCCACCCCGTCTTAATCCGAACGCGAACACTCAGGAGGGATCAATGCCCGAAGCGACTCATAAGTTCAAATTCGATAAGAAGTTCAGCATTAAAAGCACGGCGGACCTCACGCCCACGCTCAACGCCAAGATCGACTTCACCATTCCGCTCGACGGTTCCGAAGTCTCGCTCGCCAAGAAGATCGAAACGAATTTCAAGAAGGAATTCGAAAAGCTGGTGAAGGCACAGATCAGCCATCTGGAAACCTGGCTGAAGGAGAAACAGAAAAACATCGACGATGCCAAAGCGCTCGACAAGAACATCCGCAAGATGGGCATGCCAAAAGACGACGCCGGCTGCAAGAAACTGGCTAGTGAACTGGACAAATTAGCCAAATTGAGTTTTTCCGCCGACAGTCTGCAGAAGGATTTCCAGAAACTCATCGACGGCTGGGCCGACAACGTGATGGAACAGCAGGGCTATGTTGCCCTGGCGGCGGCCAAGAAACAGGCCGGATCCAAGCTGCTGAAAGACAAGAAAGCCCGCATGACGCTGGGCAAGGTGGTCAAGGGCATCCTGCTTGTCTCGGCCATCGCCGTGGGCGTCGCCGCCCTGGTCCTCAGCGCGGGCACCGCCGCGCCGCTGGTTCTCGGGCTTGGCATTGCCACCGCCGCGCTTTCGGGCGGCGCCGGGATCGTCGGATTTGCCAAGAACGTAATCAGGGACAAGGACCTCGAAAAGAAGATCCTCAAGAATGTCGAAGGCGAATTGAAGAACATCAAGGCGGCGATGGCGCCCTTCGAAAAGAGCTCGATCGGCAAGCACGTCTCCGAGCTTGACGTGGTCATCAAGCAGCGCAGTTCCGAGATTCAGAAACTGTCTATGGAAATGAAGAAGACGCGGACGCAGATCGATTCCGAGATCAAGGCCCTGCGCAAAATTCACACCGAAAAGAGCATATCGGAAATGCTGGGCGACAAGGTCATCAAGAAACAGATCGACAACTGCTTCAAGCTGAAAGACGAAGCCGAAGTGATCGCCAAGGATCTTGAGAAAGCGTTTTCCATCATGAATAGCGGAAAGTCACTGATCGCCGAGTTGAAGGCGTTCAACGTCAAGATCGAAGAGTTTGGGAAGTTCTACAAATCCAATTCCATCGGTAGCAATCTCAAGACCTACTTCTCCAGCGTGGACGGCTATACAGATCTGGCGAAATCGCTGGGTGCCTTCCGTCCGGGTGCGCCTCTGGCAGGGTGAACATGTGTGCAGCGGGTATCCGGCTTGGTGAGGGCCAGCCGTGAAGATCGCGAGTGCAGGCGCGGGCAGACCGGTCCCGCCGGTTGCCTGACACTTTCCCGAGAACCCGTCTGCCTGTCCGGAACGTAGGTCGTGATCGTCCCCTCAAGACCCCGCCGACCATCGAGATGCCAAACACGCGCTTGCGAGTGCCCCAATGCTGTCCTGGCAAAAAGGTATTGCAAACGGCGCCCACCCGTCGCCACTTTCGTTCACATGTCGATCTGCTCAGCTTAAGCCCGATCGCCACCCGGTCGCGGACCAGCCGACCATAGTGGCGTGTGGAGATGTCCGGGCGGTCGCGAAACCGACTGAGAAACATGAAAGCGCACCCGATCATTTCTTGCCAACCCACCCAGTTTTTCACTGAACCGTGAGTATTCTCGGTGCGCTCGACCTGTAACGGCTGCTCGGCTTTCCTCCGAATAACCGGGACACACTCGCGCACGCGGTCGCTGCTGACCAGGTCGGTCACTTTGAGCCTCACAAGATCGCAACCGCATAAACTGCTGTAGATTGCAACGTTGAATAGCACGATGTCGCGCCGTTTGCATGCGAGTTCGCGCCGCGCTCGCATCAAGGTTTTGGCAGGTCTCCCATGGGCTCAGCGCCGACTTTCCGCCCAGTAGATTGAATGCTTGAAGGACCGGCCAGCAACCTGTTTGCCCGTCATCAGGAGAGGGCGTTCGTTGAGCAACCAACAGCCACAACCGCGCGATCGTCGACCGTACCGACACCCCGCCCATATCAAATGCCGGCACGCACCCGATGTTCCGATGTCTGACACCCGGCACCCTGTTCTGTGCGCCACAAAACGTTTGCCCGGACGGTCATCCCTGTGTCAGTTTCACCGCGATGACCGACCAACAGCGTGCCCGGAAACCCGATCCCGACATCCAACTGCCCGGCTGGGCGCATATGCCCGCCGTGCCGATTGCAACGTCGCCGTTTTTCCGCTGGCCGCCCGATCCCGCCGCCATGTGGCGCTGGGTCGCCGCGCGCTGGCTGAGTTGTGCCGAGAATGTCATCGTACTGGCGCTGGCCCTGATCAGCTGGGTCTGGCTCACCCCGTCGCTGGAACGGATGCAGAGCCTGTCGCTGGACTGGATCGCCCTGATCTGGCTGCGCAATCTCGGCCTGATGCTGCTGGTCGCGGGCGGGCTGCACCTCTATTTCCACGGCGTCAGCCTGCAGGGCGCGCGGCTGAAATTCGACCCGCGCCAACTGATGCGCAAGGGGCGGCAGTTCACCTTCTCCAACCAGGTGCATGACAACATGTTCTGGAGCCTGACCAGCGGCGTCGGGTTCTGGACCGCCTATGAGGTGCTGATGCTGCACGGGGCGGCACGCGGCTGGGTGCCCTGGCTCGATCCGGCGGCGCATCCGGTCTGGACGGTACTGATCCTGCTGCTGACCCCAGTCTGGATCTCGTTCCACTTCTACTGGATCCACCGCGCGCTGCACTGGCCGCCGCTCTACCGGCTTGCCCACGCGCTGCATCACCGCAACATCAACGTGGGTCCCTGGTCCGGACTGTCGATGCATCCTGTCGAACACCTGCTGTTCTTCAGCTCGATCCTGATCCATCTGGTGGTCCCGGCCCATCCGCTGCACATCCTGTTCCACCTGCAGCACCAGTCGCTGACGGCGGCCAGCTCGCATACCGGCTACGAGGGCCTGCTGGTCAAGGACCGCAACCGGCTGGCGCTGGGCACCTTCCACCACCAGATGCATCACCGGTATTTTGAGGTGAATTACGGTAATCTGGAAATGCCGTGGGATGCCTGGTTCGGCACGTTTCACGACGGCACGCCCAAGGCGCATGAGCGGTTGAAATCCCGCCGTGGCCGCCCGGCGGGATGACGCAGCGAAAGCAACGGAGGGAGACGGAATGCGCATAGCCATTGCAGGCGCGGGCAGTATCGGCTGCTTTACCGGTGGCCTTCTGGCCGCCGCGGGCCATGACGTGACCCTGCTCGGCCGCGCCCGGGTGCTGGACGAGATCCGCGCGCACGGCCTGACCTGCACGGATTTCGCCGGGCTCACGCAGACCGTTCCCGCCAGTCGCCTGACACTCTCGGAAGAGCCCGTCTGTCTTGCCGGGACGCAGGTCGTGATCGTCACCGTCAAGACCCCGGCGACCATCGAAATGGCCGGGCTGATCGCCGAACATGCGCCTGCGAGCGCGCCGGTGCTGTCCTGGCAGAACGGTATGGCAAACGCCGCCACCCTGCTCGAGCTGTTGCCCGACCGCGACATCCGCGCCGGGATGGTGCCGTTCAACGTGGTGCCCACCGGCCCGGCCACCTATCACCGCGCCACCTCGGGCGACATCGTGATCCAGTCCGGCCCCGGCGATCTGGCGCGGCACCTCACGTCGCCGCCTCTGCCGGTCACCGAGAGCGACCGGATCGAGGCGGTGCAATGGGGCAAGCTGGTAATCAACCTCAACAACGCGCTCAACGCGCTCTCGGGCCTGACCTTGCAGGAGCAGTTGCTGAACCGCAACTGGCGCCGGTTGATGGCCGACCAGATGGCCGAGGCGCTGGGCGTGCTGCGCGCGGCGCATGTCCCCGTCGCTTCGACCACGCCGCTGCCCGCCTGGGCCGGGCCGCATATCCTGCGCCTGCCGACGCCGCTCTTCACCCGCATCGCCGCGCAGATGCTGACCATCGACCCCACGGCCCGCACCTCGATGGCCTATGATCTGATGGGCGGGCGTCCCACCGAAATCGACAGCCTGCAGGGTGAGATCATCCGGCTGGGCCAGCGCCATGGTGTTCCCACGCCCCTCTGCACCGCCATCCACGACCGCGTCACCGCAGCAACCGAGGCGGCAGAGCACAACCCCTCCCTCAGCCCCGCCCAGATCCGGCCCTGAAACAGCGGTCAGACGATCAGCATCAGCATCCAGAAAATGCCCGCCGCCAGGGACCCGGCCAAAGGCACCGTCACCACCCAGGCCGCGACGATGGTCAGGAAATGCGACCGCCGCACCAGCTTGCGCCGCCGCCGCTCCTCGCGCGCCAGCCGTTGCGAGGTGCTGTACTGCCGCCGCCCGGCCTCCCACTCGCGGTAAAATCCGATGCCGAACACGCCGCCCACGGCGATATGGGTGGAACTGACCGGCAGGCCAAGCCAACTGGCCAGAATGACGGTGACCGCCGCCGATAGCGCGACGCAATAGGACCGCATCGGGTTCAGCTTAGTGATCTGGCTGCCGACGCGCCGGATCAGACGCGGGCCAAATAGGAACAGGCCAAAGGCGATGCCGAAGGCCCCGATCAGCATCACCCAGTTGGGCACCGCGATCCCTTCGGCCAGCGCGCCATGCTCAGCGGCGTGCACGATGGCCGCCAGCGGCCCCACCGCATTGGCCACGTCATTGGCGCCATGGGCAAAGCTCAGCAGCGTCGCGGCGATCACCAACGGCAGGGCGAACAGTGCCTTGACCGAGCGCATGCGGTTCTCCATCCCCGCCGATTGCCGCCGGATCACCGGGATCGTGGCGCCCCACAGCAGCAGACCGGACACCACGCCCAGCACCAGCGCCTCGGACCCGCTCAGCGTCACGATCCGGCCCAGCCCCTTGATGCCCAGATAGGCGGCAAAGGTGCCGCCCATGAATCCCACCAGGATCGGCACCCAGCGCCGTGCGGCGGCCATCTTGTCCTCGCGCCGCGAAATCCGGTTGCGGATCAGCGCCAGCACCGCCGCCGCGATGGCACCGCCCATCAGCGGTGAGACGATCCAGCTGGCGGTGATCCGCCCCATCATCGGCCAGTTCAGCGCCTCGTACCCGGCCGCTGCGATCCCGGCGCCCATCACCCCGCCCACGATCGAGTGGGTGGTCGAGACCGGCGCGCCGATCAGGGTCGCAAAGTTGATGAACAGGGCGGCGGCCATCAGCGCGGCCATCATCATCGCCAGCAGCGGAGGCCCCTGCGGCACCGATTGCGGATCGACGATGCCCACCGAGATGGTCGACACCACGTCCGACCCCGCCAGCAGCGCCCCGGCAATCTCGGCCAGCGCGGCGATCACGATGGCTGTGGACATCCGCAGCGCCCGCGCGCCCACCACTGGCCCCATGTTGTTGGCCACGTCGTTGGCGCCGATATTCAGCGCCATATAGGCCCCGAACACTGCTGCCGCAGCCACCAGCACACCGCCGGGCGGAAAGCCCAGAACCAGCTCGGCCAGCAGCGCCGCCAGCACCAGAAAGGCCAGCGCCACACCGGTTCCGACTAGCGGGCGCGACGTATGGGCCACCGCGATCTCGATCCGCGAGATCCGGTGCAAATCCCGGTCCAGCCGGGCCCATTGATTGCCATTCGGGGCGTTCGCCATCGTCGCGGTTTCCGTCAGCGCAGGTGGCAGAACCGCCTACAGGTCCCCGCCGCACACTGCAAGGGTGATTGAAACCGGTTTGAGTAAAGTTATTGCAAACCGCGCAGCAAATCCTGCAATTCCGGCTCACGCACCAGACCCGCCGCCTCGGTGGCCGGAACCCAGCGCCGCTGCCGCTGGTCGCGTTCGGGATAATCCTCGGCCAACCCCTCGACCTTGATCCGGTAGACATTGGTCAGGATCGGTTCGGGCACGCCATTGCTCAGGATCTTGTCGTATTTATAGGTCCCGACCGGTTTCCGGCTGAACCCGGCCGGTCTCACCCCGGCCTCTTCCCACGCCTCGCGCGCCGCCGCCTCGGCCCCGTCCAGCCCGTCGATGGGCCAGCCCTTGGGCACGATCCAGCGCCCGGTATCGCGGCTGGTGACCAACAGCACTTCGGGCCCGTCCTCACCCCGCCGCACGCACAGCGCCGCCACCTGCACCCGTCTGGGGCGCAGGATCAGAGGCCGCACCACCTCTTCCCAGGCTTTTCGCAATGCGTTGGTCATGTCATTCGGTTCGTTTCTGTCGCGCGCATTGTTAAATATGTCTGCTTAATATGCATTATCCTGCGAATTTCAATGGTTTCCCTTTGTTTTCAATCGGCAACGCCCCGCTTGCGCCCCCCGCCCGCATGACGCATCCTGCATCTTTAAATGGTAACGAGGTGAGCGATGGGCAAGGCACGGATCGGCGTTTTTGGTCTGGGAACCATGGGCAGCGCGCTTGCGCAGAACTTCGCCGACAAGGGGATCCCGGTCGCCGTCACCAACCGTGAAGCCGACTGGATTGCCCCGTTTCTGGCCAAGGCCGGACCGCTGGCCGACCGTATCACCGGTGCGGAAACGCTTGCGGATTTCGTCGCTGCCCTCGCCACCCCGCGCCTGATCCTGCTGATGATCCCCTCGGGCGCGCCGGTCGACGCGATGATCGAGGCGTTCCGCCCGCTGCTCGCCCCCGGCGACACGCTGATCGACGCCGGCAATGCCGATTTCAACGACACCATCCGCCGCGCCGCTGAACTGGCCGAGGCTGGTCTGTATTTCGTCGGCATCGGGGTTTCGGGCGGCGAAGAGGGCGCGCGCACCGGCCCGTCGATGATGGTCGGGGGCTCGGCCGATAGCTGGACGCAACTGCAACCGGTGCTCGAGCCCATAGCAGCGAAATTCGAGGGCGATCCCTGCATCGCCCATCTTGGTCCCGACGGCGCCGGTCACTTCGTGAAGACGGTGCATAACGGCATCGAATATGCCGACATGCAGATGATCGCCGAGGTTTACGGCCTGCTGCGCGACGGGGCAGGGTGGGACGCCCCCCGCATCGGTGCCCTGTTCCAAAGCTGGGAGGACGGCCCGCTCGCCTCGTTCCTCATCGAGACCACCGCCCGCATCCTGCTGGTCACCGACCCGCTTTCAGGCAGGCCGATGGTGGACATGATCCGCGATCAGGCCGGGCAAAAGGGCACCGGCCGCTGGACGGTGATCGAGGCGCTCAAACTCGGCCAATCCGCCTCGGCCATCGAGGCCGCGGTGGGTGCCCGCTCCTGGTCCGCGGCCAAATCTGCCCGGCTCGCGGCGGCCACGCAACTGCCCGCCGGAACCGCACCCGCCGACCTCCCGCCACCGTTGGACCTTGCCGAAGCCCTCTATGCGGGCCGCCTGCTGGCCCACCTACAAGGTTTCGACATCCTGCGCGCCGCCTCCGCCGAATTCGGCTGGTCCCTCGACCGCGCCCGGATTGCCGAGATCTGGCGGGCGGGCTGCATCATCCGCTCGGCGCTGCTGAGCGACCTCGCCCCGATCCTGCGCGCCACGCCCGACCGTCCGTCCTATCTGGCCCCCGGCATTGCCGACCTGCTGGCCCCTACCTTGCCCGCCCTGCGCCGCACCGTGGCAGGCGCCGCCACCCTGGGCCTGCCGGTTCCGTCACTCTCCGCCGCGCTCGCATGGTACGACACCGCGCGGCAGGGCGTGGGCACCGCCAACCTGATCCAGGCCCAGCGGGACGTCTTCGGCCGTCACGGTTTCGAACGCACTGACCGGCCTGGCAAGACCCATGCTGACTGGGGATGAGGCTCGGATAGTTGGCCTGAACTCTCTATCGAACGTCCTCAACCAACCCCGGGCCCGGAATCAAGGGCGTAGCCCGCCGGGCCGCGCCCTCGCTCCCGCATGGGAGGGCGCATTGGCGATGCCCCACGCCGCTCGCCCGTCGTCCGGAGCTTTTGAGATAAACCGCCGACCACACGCGTTGCGTGCGCCCACCCGAGGGAGGCCGCGGCCCTCTGTTGAGCTACCGGCACGCCAACCCTGCGCTGCCCCCTTGCACCCCATTGCAACTCCCGCACCAATCGGCAAGCTGGCGGGCGAGGGAGAGCCATATGACCGAACAGCTAACAGGCGACTATGACTACGTCATCGTCGGTGGCGGCACCGCCGGCTGCGTGCTGGCCAATCGCCTGAGCGAGGATCCGAACACAAACGTCCTGCTGCTAGAAGCAGGCGGCAATGACCGCTACCACTGGGTGGATATCCCGGTCGGCTACCTCTACTGCATCGGCAATCCGCGCGTCGACTGGATGATGAAGACCGCGTCCGAACCCGGCCTCAACGGCCGGTCGCTGGTCTATCCCCGCGGCAAGGTGCTGGGCGGCTGCACCTCGATCAACGGCATGATCTACATGCGCGGGCAGGCCGCCGACTATGACGGCTGGCGGCAGATGGGCAATGCGGGCTGGGGCTGGGACGACGTGCTGCCCTGGTTCCGCAAATCCGAGGATCACCACAAGGGCGAGACCGATCTGCACGGGGCAGGGGGCGAATGGAAGGTGACCACCCAGCGCCTCAGTTGGGACATCCTGCGCGCCTTTCAGGAGGGCGCCCGCGAGTTCGGCTACGGTCCCACCGAGGATTTCAACTCGGGCAGCAACGAGGGCTCGGGCTTCTTCGAAGTGAACCAGAGGAACGGCCTGCGCTGGAACACCACCAAGGCCTTTCTCCGCCCGGCCATGAAACGCCCCAACCTGCGGGTGCTGACCCATGCCATGACCGACCGGCTGATCCTCGACGGCAAGCGCGTCACCGGCGTCGCCCTCCGCCACAACGGCAAACCCCTGACGGTGACAGCCCGGCGCGAGGTGCTGCTGGCCGCCGGTTCCCTCAACTCGCCCAAGCTGCTGGAGCTGTCCGGCATCGGCCGGCCTGACCGCCTCTCGCCGCTGGGCATCACCCCGGTCCACGACCTGCCCGGTGTCGGAGAGAACCTGCAGGACCACCTGCAAATCCGCACCGTGTTCAAGGTCTCAGGCACCGAGACGCTCAACGAAAAGGCCAACTCCCTGACCGGCCGCATCGGAATCGCGCTGAAATACGCGCTCACCCGCTCAGGGCCCCTGTCGATGGCGCCCAGTCAGTTCGGCCTCTTCACCAAATCCGATCCCGCGCTCGCCACCCCGGACCTGGAATACCATGTCCAGCCGCTCTCCACCGACAGGCTCGGCGACCCGCTGCACCCGTTCCCGGCCATCACCGTCTCGGTCTGCAACCTGCGTCCCGAAAGCGTGGGCCACAGCCATATCACCACCAACCAACCCGACCCGCAGCCCGATATCCGTCTCAACTACCTCAGCGCGGAGCGCGACAAGCAGGTCGCCGTTACCGCCGTCAAACAGGCCCGCATGATCATGACGGCCAAGGCGCTGCGCCCCTATCAGCCGCAGGAGTTTCTGCCGGGGCCAAAGGCCCAATCCGATGCCGATCTGCTGGCCGAGACGGGCAACATCGCCACCACGATCTTTCACCCGGTGGGCACCTGCAAGATGGGCACCGACCCTATGGCGGTGGTGACGCCCGAGCTGCGCGTCCACGGCGTGGACGGCCTGCGCGTCATCGACGCCTCGATCATGCCGAAAATCACCTCCGGCAATACCGCCTCACCGGTCATCATGATCGCCGAGAAAGCCGCCGACATGATCCGCTCGTCCGCCTGACCGCCCCAAGGGCCAACGGCAAATCACGCGGAAAACCCCGCCCTAACCCAGGTTTCTGCCGCAATGCGGACACTGGCCCAGTCCGGCATGTTTGCGCGACCTCTGCACATCGTCCCGGATCTCCTCGGCAACCCGCTTGCTCAGCCCCAGATCCCGCCGGATCTGCTCCAGCTCCTCTTCCTCATTGGCATCGATCACTCCGTCCTCCAGAGCGACCCGCAGCTGCTTGGTCAGCTCCGCCCGCCGGCGCCGCAGCAGATCCGCCATGCCGCTGGCCAGAATACCGGCGGGCAGGGCGGCGATGCCGATGCCCACCACGCCGACCAGAGACCCGAAGATCTGCCCGGCGGGCGTGATCGGCGTGACATCGCCATACCCAACGGTCGTCAGCGTCGCCATCGCCCACCACATCGCCGCGGGGATCGAGCCGAACTTGTCCGGCTGCACCTCATGCTCGGCCAGATAGGCGCCGCTCGCGGCCAGAACCAGCAGCACGATCAGGATGAAGAACCCCGCAAAGAACGCATTGGCCTCCTCCCGGAACACATCCAGCAGCATCGACATGGCCGAGGAATACCGGGTCAGCTTGAGGATGCGCAGCAGCCGCAGCACCCGCAGGAACCGCAGGTCCATATCGACGATGAAGCCGAGGTAGAACGGCAGGATCGCCAGCAGGTCGATCAGTGCCAGCGGAGACAGCATGTAGGCCAGCCGGGGATGCGCCTTGTCCTGAAACTCCGGGTGTTCGGGGCTGGCCCATACCCGCGCGATATACTCGACGCTGAACACCACGACCGAGATCACCTCGATCACCCAGAACGCCGTGTGAAAGCGCGCGTTGATACTGCCCACGGTTTCCAGGACCACGGCGGCCACGTTGATCGCAATGAGGGTGATCAGGAACAGGTCCAGATACCGGCCCACCCGGTCGGTCCGGTCACTGGGGTCGAGTTTCTCGTGGATGAGTTTCTGAAGCTGGCCCAACGCGTAACACCCGGTTTTGCGGATCGTTTTGCCGATAGTAGCATAACCAATCCGCCAAACATGTGCGACGCTTAGGCAGTCGCTGCGAAGGTTGGGTCTATCGGCGGGGCTTTGCCCGCAGGGTCGGGTCCGCCTCGGTCGGGTCCTCGGGCCAGGGATGCTTGGGATATTGCGCCCGCATGTCCTTGCGCACATCCGCATAGGACCCGGCCCAGAACCCCGGCAGATCGCGGGTGATCTGAATCGGCCGCTGCGCCGGGGACAGCAGGGTGATCTTCAGCGGCACCCCGCCCACCACCGGATGCCGGGTCACTCCGAACATCTCCTGCAGGCGCACCGAGATCTCTGGCACCTCGCTGCCATAGCCGATGGGCACCTTGCGCCCCAGCGGGGTGACGAACGCGCCCGGCGCCCGGCGGTCCAGCTCCTGCATCTGTTCCCAACTCAGCGCTGTCCTGAGCGCGGGCAACGGATCGAACCGCTTCCAGTCCTCGGCGCTTTTCACGCCTGTCAGCATCGGCAGCAGCCAGCCTTCCAACGTGTCCATCAGCCCGGCGACCGAGAAATCCGGCAGATCACCCCCTTCGGCCCGCACCAGTTCCACCCGCGCCGCCAGCCGGGCGCTCGCCCCCTCTAGCCGCAGCGCCAGATCGCGCACCCCGTCCAGCATAGCGCGGGCCACCGCCTCGGGCGGCACATCCTTCCAGATCCGGTCATCCAGCGTGATCGCTCCGAACCGCTCCTGCCGCCGCGCCACCACCCGGCGCTCGCGTTTCGACCACTCGCAGAGATCGACCCAAGCAATCTGATCGCCAAACAGATCCCGTATCTCCCGCTCCGAAATCTGCGCTGCCAGCCGGATCTTCGCCTCGCGCGGGTTCCCGTCCGTGTCGATGGCCACCAGATAGGGCGCGCTTGCCAGCCCGTCTCCTGCCTCCAGCACCGCGCCCTTGCCGCCTGACAGCACATAGCGCGCCGCATCGCCCTTGCGCCGCTGTCCGATCCGGTCGGGATAGGCCAGCGCCGCCATTGCCGCCGGGCTCAGCCCGGCTCCCGTGCCCTTGGCCTGCGCCCGCAACCGCCGAACCTCTCCCTTGATCCGGTCCAGCACACCCATATTCACCTGATAGGGCCGGTTACGCTGAAACCGCTTGGGATCGCGCAGCGCCTCCAGCCGCAGCGCCAGATCCACCGGCGCCCCGCGCAGCGGATCGCGCTCGGCCATCAACGCCGCCAGAGGCGCGGCCTCGGCCCCCGCCGTCACCAGCATATGCCTCAGACGCGGATGCAGGGGCAGGGCGGCCAGTGCCCGCCCGTGGTCCGTGATCCGCCCCTTGCCGTCGAGCGCCCCCAGCATCGCCAACAACGCCCGCGCTTCGGCCAGGGCCCCTTCGGGCGGCGGCGTCAGAAACGCCAGCTCCTCCGGCTCCGCGCCCCAGAGCGCCAGTTCCAGCGCCAGCCCGGTCAGATCCGCCGCCTCGATCTCGGCAGGCGGAAACGCGGCCAGCGCCCCATCTTCGCCCTTCGACCACAGCCGGTAACACACGCCCTCGGCCACCCGCCCCGCGCGCCCCGCCCGCTGCGTCGCCTCCGCCCGCGTCACCCGTTCCGTCACCAGCCGCGACATGCCGGATCCCGGATCAAACCGCGCCCGCCGTGCCTGACCCATATCCACCACCACGCGAATGTCGGGAATGGTCAGCGAGGTCTCGGCAATGGATGTGGCCAACACCACCTTGCGCCCCCGCTCCATCGGTGCAATCGCCGCGCGCTGGGCGGCAAAGGGCATCGCCCCGAACAGCGGACGCACAACGCAGCCCTCCGGAAGCCGCCCGGCCAGCACCGCCTCGGCCCGCCGTATCTCGCCCTCGCCGGGCAGAAACACCAGCACCCCGCCGCCAACGCCCCGCGTCTCGCGCACCGCCCGTTCCACCAGATCGACCAGAGCATCCAGCCGCCGCGCCTGCGCCCCCAAGGGGCGCTCCAGCCAGCGCATCTCCACCGGATAGCTCCGCCCCTCCGACGTCACCAGCGGCGCATCCATCAACTCGCCCGCCGGCCCCGCATCCAGCGTCGCCGACATCGCCAGCAGGATCAGATCCTCGCGCAGCGCGCCCGCGACCTCCAGACACAAGGCCAGCCCCAGATCGGCATTCAGCGACCGCTCGTGGAATTCATCGAAAATCACCGCACCCACGCCCGGCAAATCCGGCTCGGACTGCAGCATCCGGGTGAGGATCCCCTCGGTCACCACCTCGATCCGCGTGGCCTTGGACACGTTGGCCTCACCGCGCACGCGGTACCCCACGGTCTCGCCCGCCCGCTCGCCCAGCGTCTCGGCCATCCGCTCGGCAGCGGCCCGCGCTGCCAGCCTCCGCGGCTCCAGCATGACGATCCGGCCGTCGCACAGCCCCGCCTCCAGCATCGCCAGCGGCACCCGCGTGGTCTTGCCCGCCCCGGGCGGGGCCTGCAACACCGCCCGCCCGCGCGCCCTCAGCGCCGCGATCAGTTCCGGAAGGACATCCTCTATCGGTAACCTGCTCATCCCCGCCTTATCGCCAAAGCGCGCTCGCAGGTCCAGCGCGGGTGCATCGGGACAATCCGGCGCAACCACTTGCCGCACGCCCCTCTGGACAAACCAGCCGCCCCTGCGTCATCTAGGCAAAATTCCCGAAAGGTGCCCCATGGACATCACCGAGCTTGCAGACCGCATCCTGACCGGCGACCGCCGCGCACTGGCCCGCGCCATCACGCTGGTGGAAAGCCAGCGCGCCGATCACCGGGCGCAGGCGGGCGAGCTGCTCGAACACCTGTCCAAAGCCCGCCGCCAGGCCCTGCGCGTCGGCCTCTCGGGCACGCCAGGGGTGGGCAAATCCACGTTCATCGAGGCCTTCGGGATGCTGCTGACCGGGCAGGACCTGCGGGTCGCCGTACTCGCCGTTGATCCCAGCTCGGCCCGCTCCGGCGGCTCGATCCTGGGCGACAAGACAAGGATGGAGCGCCTCAGCCGCGAGAAAAACGCCTTCATCCGCCCGTCACCCAGCCAGACCCATCTCGGCGGCGTCGCCCGCCGCACCCGCGAGGCGGTGGCGCTGTGCGAGGCCGCATGCTTCGACGTGGTGCTGATCGAAACCGTTGGGGTGGGGCAATCCGAAACCGTGGTGGCCGAGATGTCCGACCTCTTCTTGCTGCTGCTCGCGCCCGCCGGCGGAGATGAACTGCAGGGCGTCAAACGCGGCATCATGGAGATGGCCGACCTGATCCTGATCAACAAGGCCGACGGAGACCTGAAACCCGCCGCCACCCGCACCTGCGCCGATTACATGGGCGCCCTACGGCTTTTGCGCAAACGCCCGCAGGACCCGGCGGATTTCCCCAAGGCGATGATGGTCTCGGCGGTCGAGCACGAGGGCCTCGCCGACGCCTGGAGCGAAATGCAGGCGCTCACCGACTGGCGCAAGGAAAACGGCCACTGGGACGCCAACCGCGCCACCCAGGCCCGCTACTGGTTCGACCAGGAGGTCCGCCACGCCCTGCTCGCCCGCCTCAACACGCCCGAGGCTCGCTCGGAAATGGACCGGCTCAGCGGTGACGTGGCCCAAGGGCGTCTCGGCCCCACCGCCGCCGCCGAACAGATGCTGGCCGCCCTGAAAACCGCCTGACCTCCTCGAGCTCCTCGCTTCATCTTTTTCTAAATACTCCTGCCAGCGGCACGGCCCGGCACGGGCCATACATGCGCCTCAATATGCGAGGTCCGCGAATCCAAAGATTTCACACCACCCGTCTTGACCCTTCCGGCGATTCCTCCTAAACGCATCCAACCAGTTTTCGGGCGCGTCCACCGGCCGCGCCCCTTGTGATTTGGCAGACGGCCCGATGCCCTGCCACCAGAAACAAAGGAAGAAACCATGTCGCGCCGTTGCGAACTGACCGGAAAAGGCCCGATGACTGGCAACAATGTCAGCCACGCCAACAACAAGACCAAGCGTCGTTTTCTGCCCAACCTGAACGACGTCACACTGCAGTCGGAAACCCTGGGCCGCGGCGTCAAGCTGCGCATCTCGGCAGCCGCCCTGCGCTCGGTCGACCACCGCGGTGGTCTGGACGCGTTCCTGGCCAAAGCCAAGGACGAGGATCTGTCGGCCAACGCCCTGAAAGTGAAGAAAGAGATCGCCAAGGCCCAAGCCTCGGCCTGATCCCACACTTTCCGATCACCGGATTTCGGACCCCGCGCCCCAAGGTGCGGGGTCTTTGCGTGCGCACCACCGCCGCTCGATGCCCCGGATCAAGGCCGGCCCCGGCCCGGATCACCCGAAGCTCAGAAGCGGCTTGTTGTTCTTGAGATGCCGCGCGACCAGCTGCGCCTGCTGCCGCCCGCGCGGGATATAGCGCGCCGCCGGAGGTTCATAGTTCAGATCGACCAATTCGGGGAAAATCCCGAAAATCTCGCGTCGGGCCTCGCTACTGATCGCATCCAGCGCTTCCGGCCCGGTGTAGAGGCTCTCGCTGGGCGCGCCCTCGGCAAAGACGATCTCATGCCGGTCGAACAGCAGGTGATAGTATTCGACGCTCTCGACGCTCTCGTCGATGAAAACGCCGGGCAGGGCGGTCAGCTTGATCGCGGGGATCAGAACCTCGAAGGCGCCGAACATCCGCTGCGCGATCTTTGACCGGACCAGCATGCGATGCTGGCGCGATACCAGAAGATCGCGCTCCGGAAGGCCATGACCCAATGCGCCTTCCAGAATCCGAACCGGTCTGAGCTTGGGGTTCTCCTCAAGATCACGCAGCTCGAAACGCCGCCTGCCGATCCAGCGAATGGGCTGCGGTCCGTTGCCTGCGGTCGCAACCTGATCGCCCACCTGCAGGTTCTGCACGCTGATTGCTCTGCCGCCGGACCGGATCAGCGTGTCGCGGGTGAAACACGGAAAACCGGTGCCGTTTTCGAAAGCGGAATAGGTAATGACCGTTCCCGAGGGCAGGGTGAAGGTGCCGCTCGACAGGGAATAACCGACCCCCGCCGACACAGTGAACGTCCCGAAGGTGGCATCGTTCACCACCGTCCCCGTCGGCAGGTTCAGCGTATCGGTGCCGTTGCCGCCCTGCACATCGCCGGTGACGGTGGTGCTGATGAGGTCCAGCGTATCGTTGCCGCCGCCCTGCCGGATGTTGCCGACATCCGAGCCCTGGATCGAAACCGTATCGCTGCCCGAGCCCGCATTGACGCTGCCGCCAACCGTGCTTCCGGTCACGGTAATGTCGTCGGCGCCGCCGTTTCCACGAACCGTGCCGGAAATGGTGCTGTTGGTCACCGTTACCGTGTCGTTGCCGCCCCGGGCGCGAATATTATTGATCGGCGTGCCTTGTGGCGTGCCGTTCAATGTGCCGTTGTCATCGGTGACGTCGATGTTGTCGGCGGATCCTGTCCCGTTGATATTGGGCATGACCGAAGGTTCCAGTTTGCCGGGTCAGACCGGCGGCGGCCGACCCGAATTCAAGTGTAAGGTCTGAGACAACCTACACCGCAACGTATACATGATCCCGGGATGCATCAAATTGGCGGTTTTTCTGTTGTGGCCGACTGTGGCACATCTGTTTTGCGCGCCCCGGTCACCGCGCCCCTGGTTCGCCGCATGATGTCAGTGGGTTGCGCCGGGCTGGGAAGGGCAAGAGTTTCACAGCCGAGACCGGCATCGCCCATTGCAATGTGACCGGCGGACCAGATGCGGCCATGGCAGCCTTGCTGTCGCAGGCTGCCGATTGCGCTTGAAGCGGTCCCGGCTGCGGACCTATACCAAAGCCGCGATGCAGACCTGTCTCCGCACATATCTGGCGCTTGCGCTGTCGGCGCTTCTGGCCCTGACCGGGCAGAGCCTTGCCGCCTCGCGCGGGCTGGATGCCGCCGTGGGGCAAGTGGAGATCTGCACCGGCACCGGCCCGGTCATCGTCTATGTGGATGCCGAGGGTCAGCCGACACAGGCTCTGCATTACTGCCCGGACTTCGCGCTTACCCTGCTGGGCGCCATCGCGCCGGACGCGGCCCCGCTGCCTCCAGCGCCCGAGGCCATTCAGCCGGCACCGCAGCGCACCGCCCGCAATCTGATCTCCCCGGCCACGCTCCGCGCCTCGGCCCGGGCACCGCCCCGGCGTGTCTGACCCCACAGAATTCCAAGGAACATCAGACACAAGTGAGGAGAGACGCAATGTCGCTCAAATCCATCCTGCTCGCCGCCACGGCAACCCTGACAGTGGCCGGCGCCGCCCTGGCCGACGGGGCCATCATGATCGAAGACGCCTATGCCCGCGCCGCCGGCAAATCCGCCAAGGCCGGGGCCGCGTTCATGACGATCATGAACCACGGCGATGAGGCCGACCGCCTGATCGACGCAAAATCCGACGCCGCCGCCCGGGTCGAGTTGCACACCCACAAGGTCAATGCCGACGGGGTCGCCCAGATGCTGCATGTGCCCGAGGGCTTTGCCATCCCCGCGGGCGCGGCGCACCCGCTGGCCCGAGGAGGCGATCACGTGATGTTCATGGGCCTCACCCAGCCCTTCGAGCAGGGCGCGATGATCCCGGTGACGCTGATCTTCGAGAAAGCGGGCGAAGTACAGATCGAAATCCCCGTCGATCTGGAGCGCAAGCCGGGCGAAGGCGCAGGACACCAGAAACACTCGAACTGAGGGCCACGCCTGCCTTCAGGCCGCTCTGCGGCCCTCATCCATGCGTCAGGCCGGGCGTTGCCCCGGCCTGTGCCTATTCCGACTGCCCGAGCAATTCCGTGACCCAGGCGGGCACGGTCTGGGTCGCGGGGCCAAAGCGGGTCTCGTCAAAGCTTGACACCGTGTCCGAGGGATCGAGGTTCAGCTCCACCGTCCGTGCCCCCGCGGCAATGGCCTCATGCACGAAGGCTGCCGCCGGATAGACCTGACCCGAGGTGCCGATGGCGGCAAAGATCGCGGCCCCGGCCAGGTGATCATAGATTTCGTCCATCCGGTACGGCATCTCGCCGAACCACACCACATCCGGCCGCGCCGTGGGGCCGTTGCAGGCGGGGCAGGGCTCTCCCACCGCCATCTCTTCGGGCGCGGGCCAGCGATGACCGCAGGCGGCGCATAAGGCGCCCGCCAGCACGCCGTGCATGTGGATCACCTCCTCGGCGCCCCCGGCCTCGTGCAGCCCGTCCACATTCTGGGTCACGATGACCACCTCACCCGGCCAGTCCCGCTGCAGCCGTGCCAGGGCCGCATGCGCCGTGTTGGGCCGGGCCTTCGCCGCCTGCATCCGGCGCGCGTTGTAGAACCCGTGCACCAGCGCCGGATCGCGGGCAAACCCCTCGGGCGTCGCCACATCCTCGATCCGGTGCTGTGCCCACAGGCCCCCCTCATCCCGAAACGTGCCCAGCCCGCTTTCCGCCGATATCCCGGCGCCGGTCAGAATGACGATCTTTTGCATATCCGCTCCAGCCTTTGCAGCGCTTTGCGTTCAATCCGAGGCGTATTCCGATTCAAATCAAACGCAAAGCGCTTTAAAACGGGGTCATCATGACCCATCGAATCCTCTTTGTCTGCCTCGGCAATATCTGCCGCTCACCCGCCGCCGAAGGCGTCTTCCGCGCGCTCAGCCCCGAGACCGCAACCGACAGCGCCGGCACCGCTGGCTGGCATGCGGGCGACCCGCCCTATGGCCCGATGCGGCAGGCGGCCAAGGCGCGCGGCGTCGACCTCTCGGACCTGCGCGCGCGGCAGTTCACCGCCGGCGATTTCGACCGGTTCGACCTGATCCTCGGCATGGACGACAGCAATATCGCGGATATCGAGCACCTGCGGCCCGCGGGCAACGCCACCCCGGTCCGCCTGCTGACCGACTTCGCCCCCGAAACCGGCGCCGATCACGTCCCCGACCCGTACTACACCCGCGATTTCGACGGCGCCCTGGACCTGATCGAGGCGGCAGCCGCCGGGCTCAAACGCCACCTCGCCTAGAGCGGCACAGACAAATCTGAATCGAATGCGCCGCTCTGTCTTTTGTCAAATCGCGCAGTTTGATCCGAAAACCGGCCCCCGCTTTTCGGAGTGCGCTCTAAGGCTCGATCACCGCCAACTGACCGCTCAGCCACGGCAGCCGCGCCACCGCCGGGTCGATGATCTGGCTCTGCGCCAGCCGCCGGATCATCTCGGCCACGTCGCGGGGCACCTGATCGGACCAGTCCATCCGGGTGAACAGCGAGATCGTCCGCGAGAACGCGCCAAACGGCACCTCGAACGCGTCGATCTGATCGTGAAACCGCCCCGCCCGCATGTATCCCAGCGGCGTGGTCAGCGCCCAGCCCAGCCGCCGCGCCACCATCGCCATCAGCGCCAGATGCGAGCCGATCTCGAAGCGCTCCTCGAATTCCAGCTGCTCGCGCGCCAGATGCCCCTCGATCTGGCGGCTGATCAACTGCTCGCGCGCATAGCGCAGAAACGGCAGATCGCGCAGCGCGGCCATGATATCGGCACCATCGGGCACCGCACCGCGCGGCGCCACCAGAATGAACGGGTCCCGGACCAGAGGGTACTCGACCACCCCTTCCAGAACCTCACCGCTGGTGGCCGACACCGCCAGATGCAGCTTCTGCGTCTCGATGGCCTCAAAGATCTCAAGGCTGGGCAAGGTGATCAGCTTGAATCTCGACTTGGTCAGACTGTCGGCCAGCAACGTCGCCAGCCGCGGTGTCAGGTCATTGTCGAAATCGTCGATCAGCCCGATCGACAGCGTGCTCAGATGGGTCAGGTCCATCACCATCAGCTCACTCTGCGCCAGCCGCAGCTCGGCCAACACCGCCTCGGCCCGGGCCAGAAAGCTGCGCCCGGCTTGGGTCAGCCGCATCGGACGGCGCCCGTGATCGACCAGCTCGGTCCCCAGCGCGTTCTCCAGATTGCGCAGCTGCTGGCTGATCGAGGGCTGGCTCAGGCCGGTGATCTCGGCCGCCTGCGCCACCGAGCCGGTGCGCGCCAGCGCTTCGAACACCTCAACCCCGCGCAGGGTCAGACCTTTCATCACCATACCGATGTCCCTTGCCGTTTCACCCGTTCTGGGTGCCGCGACGGCTCAGGTCAAGCACGGACAGGCCGGGCGGCGGCGAAGCGCCCGGGAAGCGACATCGAAGAACGGAGATCTTACCTGCAGACCGCCTGCGCCAGCTGGCCGAACGCCTCGTAGCGGTCCCACAGCGCATCGTCACGGGCGGTGCGCGACATCTTCACCACCTGCGCCTGATGCGGGTCGGTGAACCACTCGGCGACCTTGACCCGGTCGGACCGGCTGAGCGCGTCATTGGCCACCCGCTGAATGCAACCGCACCGCGCCCGCGTGGCGGCTGGCCGGTCGCTGGCCATGCAGGCCCGCTTGATCTTGCCCCCGGCCGCCGCCGCAGGCAGCGGAGCCGCCAGAGCCAGCATACACAGGGCCATTGTCAGGAACTGTTTCATCTCTATGCCTCGTCTTGCCCGGCCGGAGAGATCTTGCCGCCCCTCTCAGCGTCGCGCGCAGTATGCCGCAAGGGAATCGTCCGATCAATTCACGAAAAGTGCATCAAACTGTTTCTGCTCAGAGGACACCGGCAAGCCCCCGCGCAGTAGCGAAATCACCACAGCCAAACACCGGCCCTAAGACAAACCCGTAGGCCGGGCTTTCAGCCCGGCACCCCTCACGGCAGGAACGCAAGCCACCCCTCAACGGCTTCGACAAGCGTCTTAACCTCCTCCGAGCAGCTGGCTGCGTTCAGGTTTCGGTCTACAAATCGGGTTGCTTAGTGGGCGATCACTGCGTCAGGAGTGTCGAAGTAGCTCAGGCAACCGACGCGATTGCTGACCTTAAGCACGAGGGAAGCAATATGAAGTGCGAGGGAAGCATTATGTGGTTGCCGATGCGATCTCATTTCCTACATGAGCGCCGCGAGACTTCACAGGCTTGAACGCGCAGCGATCGCTTGGTTCATCCGTTGATTTTGTCTGGTCAGCCAGTTCTGAAGCTCGGACCATTCGGCAGTTCCGCGTGTTTCTGCCGCCATGTTTGTTTTCACCCAGAATTACCTTGGATATACTCTGACTACGCTTGACCGCGTTGTAAAACCTAACCATATCCCCAACCCATGACAGACCTCGCTCATATCCGCAATTTCTCCATCGTCGCCCATATCGACCATGGTAAATCCACCCTTGCCGACCGGCTCATTCAAGAGACCGGAACGGTCAAGGATCGCGACATGAAGGAACAGCTGCTCGACAGCATGGATATCGAGCGCGAGCGTGGCATCACCATCAAGGCCAACACCGTCCGCATCGACTACACCGCCGACAACGGCGAGGCCTATGTGCTGAACCTGATCGACACCCCCGGCCACGTGGACTTCGCTTATGAGGTCTCCCGCTCCATGCGCGCTGTCGAGGGATCTCTGCTGGTCGTCGACAGCACCCAAGGGGTCGAGGCGCAGACGCTGGCCAATGTCTATCAGGCCATCGACGCCGATCATGAGATCGTGCCGGTGCTGAACAAGATCGACCTGCCCGCCTCCGACTGCGACCGCGTGGCCGAACAGATCGAGGACGTGATCGGCATCGACGCGACCGACGCCATCCAGGTCAGCGCCAAAACCGGGCAGGGCATCCACCAAACGCTGGAATCCATCGTCAACCTGTTGCCCGCCCCGCAAGGCACCCTCGACGCCCCACTCAAGGCGATGCTGGTCGATTCGTGGTACGACGCCTATCTCGGTGTCATCGTCCTCGTCCGCATCATGGACGGAACGCTGAAAAAGGGGATGCGGGTCAAGTTCATGTCGAACGGCACCCTTCACCATGTCGACCGCGTGGGCGTCTTCCGCCCCGAGATGGAGATGGTGGACAGCCTCGGTCCCGGCGAAATCGGCTTCCTCACCGCCTCGATCAAACAGGTCCGCGACACCCGCGTCGGCGACACCATCACCAATGACCGTAACGGCACCGAAGTGGCCCTGCCGGGCTTCAAACCCGCGCAGCCGGTGGTGTTCTGCGGCCTCTTCCCCGTGGACTCCGCCGAATTCGAAGACCTCCGCGACGCCATCGACAAACTGGCCCTGAACGACGCCTCCTTCTCTTACGAAATGGAAACCTCCGCCGCCCTCGGCTTCGGCTTCCGCTGCGGCTTCCTGGGCCTCCTCCACCTCGAGGTCATCCGCGACCGCATCGAACGCGAATACGATATCGAGCTCATCACCACCGCGCCGTCGGTGATCTACCACGTCTTCATGAAAGACGGCGAGATGATCGAGCTGCACAACCCCGCCGACATGCCCGACCTCTCCAAGGTCGACCACCTCGAAGAACCCCGCATCAAGGCCACCATCCTCGTGCCGGATGAATATCTCGGCGACGTGCTGAAACTCTGCCAGGACCGCCGCGGCATCCAGATGGACCTGACCTATGCCGGCTCCCGCGCCATGGTCGTCTATGACCTGCCGCTGAACGAGGTCGTCTTCGACTTCTACGACAGGCTCAAATCCGTCACCAAAGGCTACGCCAGCTTCGACTACCAGATGACCGACTACCGCGAGGACGCGCTGGTCAAGATGTCGATCCTGGTGAATGACGAACCCGTCGACGCACTCTCCATCATGGTCCACCGCGACCGGGCCGAGATGCGCGGCCGCGCCATGTGCGAAAAGCTCAAGGACCTGATCCCGCGCCACATGTTCAAGATCCCGATCCAGGCGGCTATCGGCGGCAAGGTCATCGCGCGCGAGACCCTCTCCGCGCTCCGCAAGGACGTGACCGCGAAATGCTACGGCGGCGACGCCACGCGGAAACGCAAACTGCTGGACAAGCAGAAGGCCGGTAAGAAAAAGATGCGCCAGTTCGGGAAGGTCGACATCCCGCAGGAGGCGTTTATTTCAGCACTCAAAATGGACAGTTAAGCTGTCCATTTTGAGTGACGGTGGTCGAAAGCGGTTGGCGCAGCCAACTGCGTGCCCACACGGTGGGATAACTAGGAGGCGCTTCAGCGTTGGATATTGATGGTTGACTTGAGGGGATGGGAGCTATGCCAGTGCCCTATTTGGGGCACTCCAGCGCACCGCAACCCGTCAGTTTTGGGTGATGTTGACGAAATCTACTCACCCCGTGCTGGGGGTAAGTTTCAGATCAGCGGCTCCGCTGCTTCAACGGATAAACACCGAAAACAAGCGTCTCTTTCTCGAACAATTTTTGAGTTCAACTATCGCGGTGAAACGCCCAACATAACCAGTGCGGAAATTGCTCGGGCGCACATTGACGAAAACGTTCCAGTTCCTGAAAAATACGATCGTTTCATAGCATGCATCGCTCATCTGTTTCCAAAATTGGGTAAAGACTGTGCGACAAGCTCATTGTGGAAAGGTGAAAGCAGTTGGATTATTCAAGCTGCGCTCGGTTCACAAAAAGCAATAGATGGCGGGGAACGCGAAGAAATTAGTCTTCTAATAAATGAAGCAAACCAACAGGGCCATATTCAACTATTCCAGCCAAAAGAGCAGGTCTTTCGCTTAAGTTATACCGGCCACCTCTATGCCTCAGAACTTGGCGTGACTCTCTCCAAGAGTGACAAAATCTTTGTAGCGATGTGGTTTGGCTCACATGAACAAACTACTCTCTATCATGATGCAATCGCTCCTGCGATCCAGAATGCGGGATACCTGCCCGTTAGAATTGACAATACAGAACACAATGAAAAGATCGACGATCAAATTATTGCCGAAATTCGAAAATCTAAAGCAGTAATCGTCGATCTGACGTGTGGTTTGGCCAAACCGGAAGGCTGGTCGACGTCTGAATTGGTAGGAAGCCCGCGTGGAGGTGTGTTTTACGAGGCGGGTTTTGCGAAAGGTCTTGGCCTTCCCGTAATTTGGACAGTGAAAGCCGATATCGCGGACGTCGAAAATGTCGTTCATTTTGACATAAGGCAGTTCAATCAAATTAGATGGAACGCTGACCTGAACGAGTTCCGAGAAAAACTTCTCTATCGTATTGAGGCTACCCTCGGTAGAGGCAACTACGAGAGTAAAGTGGGTTAGCAAGCGTAGGATGGGTTTTCAACCCATCACCTGTGCAGATCAGCCGTTGCATCTATCCCCGTAGGGCGGGCTCAGCCCGACAACCAACCTGACCACGGGCACCGGTCCGAGGCATTGGCGGCACCAATTGGCGGGCTGAAACCCGCCCTACGCCACCTGCGCGACTCTCGAAAAACGTGGGATGGGGTTTCACCCCATCATCCGGTCCCAACCGTCCGCACCAACCGGAGGGGCAAACCCCCACCCGCACCTTGCAACCGCCCGTAGGATGGGGTTCCACCCCATCTTCCCTACAGCTTCTCCACCGTCACGACCAATTTCTTGATCGCATCGTCCAGCTTTTTCATCTCGTCATAGTTCTTCTGGAACTTCTTCTCGACCGGCTTCAGCTTTTTCTCGGTCTCGCCGATCTGCTTCTTGATCTCGGCCACCTTCGCCGCATTCTTGGCCTTGGTCGCCGCCTTCAGATCCGCCTGCGCCTTGACCAGCGGTTCGGCGAGTTTCACGTATTGGTCGTTCAACTGATAGAGGTGCTTGAAATACCCCTTCCAGACGATGCTGTCCTTGCGCAGCTTGTCCTCGAGCGAGATCAGTTTCTTGCGCGTCGTCTCGATATATCCGGTCCGCCGTTTCTCGACCCCCTTCTGGTCCTTGTTCCATTTCTTGATGTCGGCAATCCGTTTCTTATAGTCCGTGTCCGCCATCTCACGTCCTCCCTGATCCGGCGGATCATACCGCAAAGGCGCGCAATTCCGAACCGGCGCCCTAGCGCGCGGGGCTGCCCGCCCGTCCGAACAGCCGGCTCCACCAGGGGGTGTCCTGCCGCCGGACCACCTCGCCGCCCTCGACCGGGTCCAGCCCGCCGCGCGCCAGGATGCGCCGTTCCTCGGCCCGCGTCCTTTGGATCTCGCGCATCTGCAGCGCCGCCTCGCGCGCGGTGACATAGCTGCCGTCCGGTCCCGGCTCCAGTCCGGGGATGCCCTTGCCCCGGGACCACCAGCCGCGCAGCCCGCTCAGGGGGTGTCGCCAGCCGATTGTGTCGCTGTCGGACAGGTCCCAGATCCGCTCGGCCTCGGGGATCGAGACCAGCGCCGCCAGGGGGCGTCCGTTCCGGGTCAGCACGATCACCTCGCGCGGGTCCTGGGCCCGGGTGACCAGTTGCCCGAGCTGCGCGCGGGCCTGAGAGATTGTGTAGCGCATCGGCGAATCTCCGTTGTACGATTCGAAAGATCGGCCTCTCAGCCTTGTACAATCCGGTTAATTCACCCCTGTCGGGGCGTCCGCATCCCTTCGCACCTGCAGAAACTGCGCCAAAATCCGCCGCCGGGGCCCCGCGAATTTTATCCCCAAACAACCCGCCCGAGTTGCGCGATTTCTCGACTTATCCACATCGCTTTCCCGGCGGATATCAACACCTTATCCCCGGCTAATTTTTATGCTGCAGTGCTATTTTCTTGCCCCTTTTTTCGCCTGGTGTAACAGTCAGGACATCGCAAAGGTTCTTAGGAACTTGAGCGGGACGCACAGGTCAGGTGGCCAAGACGGATCGGATGAGACTTTCAGTTTTATCCCGAGAAGTCAGAGGTTTACCAAGGACAGGCCGGTCGCGACGGGTTTTCGGACCCATGGCGAAGGGTCGGTTTTAAAAGGCCGGTGCGGGTCGTGACATGTCCTCGGACATGGAGCGGCTGCGAAGGTCCTTCGGGGCTGGAGCATCTGAATCGGACGGCCCTCGGGCGGATCGGTTCGGTAAGGCGTCAGGGAGTGTCCGCAAGGATGCATGCAAGGACCGCGTCTGAGCACCTGACGCCTTTTCCTTTTTCGGAAAAGCTGCGCAATCTCACCGCTCACGCAAAGAAAAACGGGGCTCATCTGTCATGGACAGTCGAACCCCGTTGTCAGCGTCAGCTGATGCATCACCGCGTCTATGCACCTGTAAGGGATGGATACACCGGCCCTGGCACAAGATCAACTATATATTGCGTCTGTTTTGCGGTGGTGGGCAAGATTTGCGGCCTAAACACAACACCTGCGATAGGCGCGATCCGGCCCGCGGCTTAGATTTTTTGCTGAATATCCGACGCCGCGCCTTCGATTGCGTCGCCCGCTTTCTGGATATCCCGGCCCGCACCTTTGGCGGTTTCACAGGCGGTCAGCGTGATGAGGCTCAGGCCAATCAGAAATGCTCGGATCATGGTGTTCTCCGTCTCTGCTCGTTTGGGATTCCCCTAGCACCGATCCCCAATACGCGCCAGAGGTCCGGGCCTAGCAAAGTGTTCGACACGCTTTTGCGTTTTGCCCAGTCTAGCCGGGCTTTTTCGTCATCAACGTCCCGAAGCGCGCCATCACCCTGTCGTTTCTCTATCTTGCGCCGTTGCGGGAATGAGAGGTGAAATTACAGCCTTTGCCGAGGGGCAGTGAGGTGCCCTAACCGGCCGGGCGAAATCCTTCGATCAACTGGCGCAGGCCCAAAGCGGCGCCCGCGAAGATGGCAAGGAAGGTGACCGGTGCGCTGATCGACAGCAGGCTGAAGGCGCTCAGCCCCTGACCGACGGTGCAGCCCATGGCCAGCACCGCACCTACGCCCATGATCGCGGCGCCCAGGATCTGGCGGCGCAACTCGCGCGGGTCCTCGCACGCCTCCCACCGGAAATGGCCGCGGATCATCGACCCGACGAAGGCGCCTACCCAGACCCCTGCGACCGAGCCCACGGCAAAGGACAGCGGGCGCAGGCTGCCGGTCATGGCAAAGAGGATGGTCTCGCCGAGCGGGGCAGAGAAGCTGTGCGAGACAACGGGAAGCGCCTCGAAACCCGTTTCAGCCAGCCATGCGGTTCCGGCCCAGCCCGAGACGATGGCCAGCCCGACCACCAGCGACCACAAGATCGCCCCCGGCGTGCGCCGCAGGGATGCGCCGCTCAGCGCTCCGACACAGATCAGCGCGCCGATGCTCAGGCCGATGACGCCCAGCGGCAGGCCGGTCAGGGTGGCGGCGTGATGAGCCAGCCCTGGCGGCGTGTCCGAGGTGACGGCGATTTGCGGGAACAGGGCGTTGCGCAGCGGGGCGAGGGGGCCGCTGAGCGTCACATAGGTAAAGACGCCCATCACCAGCACGATGACAAAGGCCCTCAGATCGCCGCCGCCCAGCCGCGCGATGGCGCCGTAGCCGCAATTTCCCGACAGCGCCATGCCATAGCCGAACATCAGCCCGCCGAGGATCGACGCCATCGGCATCCAGCGGATCGACAGATAGAAGCTGTCACCGGGATCCAGAACGCCCATCGCGATCAGGGCAAAACTGCCGAGTATGCCGCTGCCGATGGCCAGCGCCCACATGCGCAGGCGCAGGTCCGAGCCGCCATAGAGCAGGTCCTCGATGGCGCCGAGCGTGCAAAACCGGCCTAGCCGCGCGGCGAGCCCCAACAGGATGCCTCCGCCAACTCCGAACAGGGCGGCGATCTGGTGGTCGGTGAGCATCTCAAGCATCTGCGCCATCTCCTCCCCAAGGACGGGCTACTGGCGATGAAATATGCAAAAACTGTTATGCGAGTGCAAGCGGCGCTGTGCGCGAGCGGAAGGATCAGTCGTCCGCGTTGCAGAACAGATCATAAACCAGTTCCAGCATCCGGCGCGGGCGGTCGTCGGCCAGCCGGTAATAGATCGCCTTGCCCTCGCGGCGCGGGATCACCAGCCCTTCAAGGCGCAGCCGCGACAGCTGCTGGGACACGGCGGCCTGCCGAGCGGACAACAGCTCTTCCAGCTCGGTCACCGATTTCTCGCCCGAGACCAGGTGGCACAGGATCATCAGGCGCCCCTCATGGCTGATCGCCTTGAGGAAGTTCGACGCACGGGTGGCGTTGCCGACCATCCTGTCGAGTTCCTGTTCGTCCATATCCGTCGAAAACTTGGGCAGTGCCATTTGTTTCGTTCCTCATCGTCCCGGATATCCGGGGCCGTCTCCTGTACCGGGCATCCTTCGCCGGGTGACTTTTCCCGATACACCTATTGCGCGAACAATGCTACCGGCTCGAATCAAAAACGCGCGAGCGGTGTCACGGCTGCGCTATCGTCGTTGGCCGGGGTCAGTTCGAACTCCGTATGCGCCTCGAGCAACTGATCCAGCACCGGCCAGAAAAAGTCCTGCCCCGGGTAGCCTTCAAGCCGCCCAACCTCTTGCCCGTCCTCGACGATCAGGAAGGTCGGGGTGAAAACGACCCGGCGCTGCAGCTCAAGATCCGCGGGCAAGGCGTGCAGATCGACGCGGCGCAGCGGGGCAAAGCGGCCCTCGGGTGTCTTGGGATAGGCAGGAGCGATCTCGGCGTTCCAGCGGGTGCACCAGGAACAGCCCGCCTGCTCGACCATCACCAGTTCCGCCGCCAGAGCGGGCAGGGCAAACAGTGCCGCAAAAAGCGCGGACAGAAGAGGGCGAAGTGCTGACATGTGGCCGTTGACCTTTGCTATTCGCTCAATATAATTTGAATGTGTGAATTTTACAAGCGACCCGACCTGGCCGCCCGAAACGGGGGAGTGAATGCTTGAGATTTCCCTGTTTGGGGCGCTGATCGCCGGTCTGCTGAGCTTTTTCACGCCCTGCATTCTGCCGATGGTGCCGTTCTACCTGTCCTATATGGGCGGGCTCAGCATGGCCGAGCTGCGCGGGGATGGCGCCATAGCGGCGGGGGCGCAGCGGCGGTTGCTGGCCTCGTCGGTCATGTTCGCGGCGGGGGTGATCACGGTCTTCATGCTGCTGGGCATGGGGGCCACGGCGCTGGGGCGGTTGTTCGGTCAGTACCTGCAAACGCTGTCCTATGCGGCGGCGGCGGTGCTGGTGGTGTTCGGGCTGCATTTTCTGGGCGTGATCCGGGTGCCGCTGCTCTATCGAGAGGCGCGGATGGAGAGCCAGGCCGAGGCCTCGACCGCGCTGGGCGCGTATCTCATGGGGCTGGCCTTCGGCTTCGGCTGGACGCCCTGCGTGGGGCCCGCGCTGGCCTCGATCCTGATGATCGCCTCGGGCATGGGAGAGCTCTGGCGCGGTGCGTTTCTGCTGTTTGTCTACGGCCTTGGTATGACCGCGCCTTTTGTAATCGCTGCGTTTTTCGCCAAACCCTTCCTCGGCTGGGTCCAGCGCCACCGCGCGGCTTTTGCCCGGGTGGAAAAGGGGATGGGGGCGATGCTGATCGTTTTTGCCGTGCTCATCGCAACCGGCGGCGTGCGCCTGATTGCCGATGCGATGATCCGATGGATGCCGGGCCTGACAAGCCTGGGCTGAACAGGGAGGACTTAACCATGAAACAACTGCTTGCCGGGCTCGCCGCCCTTATCCTTGCCGCCCCGCTCTGGGCCGCAGAACTGGGCGATGATGGCCTGCACAAGACCGAGTGGATGCGCGACACCTTCAAGGACCTGCGCGAGGATCTGGACGAGGCCAATGCCGAGGGCAAAAGGCTGGTTCTGTTCTTCGAGCAGCGCGGCTGCATCTACTGCACCAAGATGCATCAGGAGGTGTTTCCGCGCCCCGAGATCGGCCAGTACATCGCCGACAACTATTTCGTGGTGCAGCTCAACCTCTATGGCGATGTCGAGGTCACCGATTTCGACGGCGAGACGCTGGCCGAAAAGGATATGGCGCGCAAGTGGGGCGTGATGTTCACGCCGACGATTCTGTTCCTGCCGGAAGAGGTGAGCGAGGGGCAAACCGCCCAGCAGGCCGCGGTGGCGGTCATGCCGGGGGCCTTTGGCGGGGGCACCACGATCGACATGTTCACCTGGGTTCGCGAAAAGCGCTATGCGCTTGATAACGGGGAAGATTTCCAGCGTTACCATGCCCGCCGGATTCAGGAACGCAACAACGGGTCTTTCGACTGATCGGGGTTCTCCGAAAACATTTAATAATTCACAATAATGAATTTGATGTTGCGTTAAGGGCGGACTGTGCCCTACGGTATGCCAAGCCAATTTCGCCGCGCGGCAAGCGTGGCAGCCAATGGGAGGGCACATGAAACTTACATCTCTGACACTGGCCGCCGCGCTGATCGGCGGTGCGGCGCAGGCCGGTGAGGTCGGCCCCGGCGAGGTTGCGTTCACCGAGGATGGCGCGATCGATGCCTCGCTCAGCGGTGCTGCGGGCGATGCGACCAGTGGCGCGGTCATCGTGGGCGAGAAATCCAAGGGCAACTGCGTGGCCTGCCATCAGGTAACCGCACTGGCCGATGTGCCGTTTCATGGTGAGGTCGGCCCGTCGCTGGACGGGGCCGGGGACCGCTGGACCGAGGCCGAGCTGCGCGGGCTGGTCAGCAACGCCAAGATGACCTTCGAGGGCACGGTCATGCCCGCCTTCTACAAGGTCGACGGCTTCACCCGCCCGGGCGACGCCTATACCGGTGACGCCCCCACAGGGCCGCTGGCACCGATCCTGACGGCTCAGGAAATCGAAGACGTGGTCGCGTTTCTTGCGACCCTGAAGGAAGAATAAGGCCGCCCCCGCGTGCCTTGCATGATGCAAAGGAGAAAGACGATGGAGTTCACACGTCGTGACACCCTGGGCCTGGCCCTGGGCGCAGCGGCCCTGACCGTCCTGCCGTTCCGCGCCAACGCGGCGGCCGAGGATGCGATTGCCGAGTTCACCGGCGGCGCCGACATGGCCGAAGGCGGGGTCACCCTGACCGCGCCCGAGATTGCCGAGAACGGCAACACCGTACCGATCGAGGTCAGCGCACCCGGTGCCGCCGCGATCATGGTGCTGGCGACCGGCAACCCCGAACCGGGCGTGGCGACCTTCAATTTCGGCCCGCTGGCGGCGGTACAGTCGGCCTCGACCCGTATCCGGCTGGCCGGCACGCAGGACGTGGTGGCCATCGCCAAACTGGCCGACGGCTCGTTCGCCAAGGCCAGCGCCACCGTGAAAGTGACCATCGGGGGTTGCGGCGGCTAAGCCCGCCCATCCGCAGAGACAGGAGAATACGACATGGCATCTGGTGTGAAACCCCGCGTGAAGGTCCCGAAAACCGCCGCCGCAGGCGAGGCGGTGACGATCAAGACCCTGATCAGCCACAAGATGGAAAGCGGTCAGCGCAAGGACAAAGAGGGCAACATCATCCCGCGCTCGATCATCAACCGCTTCACCTGCGCCTTCAACGGCGAGATGGTGATCGACGTGACGATGGAGCCCGCGATCTCGACCAACCCCTATTTCCAGTTCGACGCGACCGTGCCCGAGGCGGGCGAGTTCGTGTTCACCTGGTATGACGATGACGGCTCGGTCTACGACGAGTCAAAATCGATCTCCATCGCCTGAGCGGCGACCCCGGCAGATAATGAGCCCCGCCGCCAACCGGCATGGCGAGGCCAACCACCCAAGGGAGGATACTGGATGAATTTCAAGGCACTGACCGCGATTGTTGCAGTGGTGGCAACACCACTGTCAGCGGTGGCCGGGCCCGACGAGGACGCTCTGGTCGTCAATGAAGAGATCGAAATGGTCACCCAGACCGCCGCCCCCGCGCATCTGTCCGATGCGCTGGACGAGATCTATTCCGGCTGGCGCTTTCGTTCGGACGAGACCCAGTCGCTGCAGATGGACGATTTCGACAACCCCGCGCTGGTCTTCGTCGATCAGGCGCAGGACGCGTGGGGCACCGTCGACGGGACCGAGGGCAAGTCGTGCTCCACCTGCCACGGCGCGGTTGATGAGAGTATGGCCGGTGTCCGTGCCGTCTATCCGAAATGGAACGACGAGGCGGGCGAGGTGCGCACTCTTGTGACCCAGATCAACGATTGCCGCGTTAACCAGATGGGCGCCGAAAAGTGGAAATACACCGGCGGCGAGATGGCGGCGATGGAGGCCCTGATCTCGGTCCAGTCGCGCGGTCTGCCGGTCAACGTGGCCTTCGACGGCCCGGCACAGGAGACCTGGGAGATGGGGAAAGAGATCTACTACACCCGCTACGGCCAGCTGGAGCTGAGCTGTGCCAATTGCCATGAGCAGAACTATGGCAACATGATCCGCGCCGACCATCTGAGCCAGGGCCAGATCAACGGGTTTCCCACCTACCGGCTCAAGAACGCCAAGCTGAACAACGCCCATGCCCGGTTCAAGGGCTGCGTGCGCGACACCCGCGCCGAGACCTTCAGCCCCGGCAGCCCGGAGTTCGTGGCGCTGGAGCTTTACGTTGCCTCGCGCGGCAACGGCCTGTCGGTCGAGGGACCCTCGGTCCGCAACTAACCTGAATGCGCGCCCCGCGTCCTGTCCGGATGCGGGGTGCATCGCTTCAATTGAATTCAAACATGTGAATGTATCATGTGTTCAAACGGGAAAGCTGATCCAAATGATCTCGCGTCGTGACTTCCTTCAGGTTTCAATGGCAGCCTCGGCCCTTGTGGGCGCGTCGGGCTTCGGCAACTGGGCACGGCTGGCGGCGCAGCAGGCGCTGAGCCAGGACCAGCTTCTGGAGTTCGATACCTTCGGCAATATCAGCCTGATCCACATCACCGACATTCACGCCCAACTGAAACCGATCTACTTCCGCGAGCCCGAGGTCAATCTGGGTGTCGGCGCCAACAAGGGCTTCGTGCCCCATATCACCGGCGCCGATTTCCGCAAGGCTTACGGCATCGCCGACGGCTCTCCTACGGCCTACGCGCTGACCCATGATGATTTTTCGGCGCTGGCGCAGACATATGGCCGCGTCGGCGGGCTGGACCGGGTGGCCACGGTGGTGAACGCGATCCGCGCTGACCGGCCCGATGCGTTGCTGCTGGATGGCGGCGACACCTGGCACGGCTCCTACACCTGCCATCACACGGCAGGGCAGGACATGGTCAACGTGATGAACGCGCTCAAACCGGATGCGATGACCTTCCATTGGGAATTCACGCTGGGCAGCGACCGGGTGAACGAGATTGTCGAGGGGCTGCCCTTCGCCGCGCTGGGCCAGAACATCTTTGACGCCGAATGGGACGAACCGGCGGAGATGTTCAAGCCCTACAAGTTCTTCGACCGGGGCGGCGCCAAGGTCGCGGTGATCGGTCAGGCCTTTCCCTACATGCCCATCGCCAACCCCGGCTGGATGTTCCCGGAATACTCGTTCGGCATCCGGGACGAGAACATGCAGGCCATGGTCGATGAGGTCCGCGCGGCGGGCGCCGATGTGGTCGTGATCCTGTCCCATAACGGCTTTGACGTCGACAAGAAGATGGCGGGCAAGGTCAGCGGCATCGACGTCATCCTGTCGGGCCACACTCATGACGCGCTGCCCGAGCCGGTGCTGATCGGCCAGACCCACATCATCGCCTCCGGCTCCAACGGCAAATTCGTCAGCCGCGTCGATCTCGACGTGCGGGGCGGCCAGATGATGGGGCTGAAGCACAAGCTGATCCCGATCTTTTCGGACGTGATCGCGCCCGATCCGGCCATGACTGCGCTGATCGACGAACAGCGCGCACCTTATGCCACCGAGTTGGCAGAGGTGATCGGCCGAACCGACTCGCTGCTCTATCGCCGAGGCAATTTCAACGGCACCTGGGACGACCTTATCTGCGACGCGCTGATCTCGGAACGTGAGGCCGACATCGCTATGTCTCCCGGCGTGCGCTGGGGCCCCAGCTTGCGGCCCGGAGACGACATCACCCGCGAGGATATCTGGAACGTCACTTCGATGAGCTACGGTCAGGCCTATCGCACGGAAATGACCGGCGAATTCATCAAGGTGATCCTCGAAGATGTGGCCGACAACATCTTCAACCCCGATCCCTATTATCAGCAGGGCGGCGACATGGTGCGCGTCGGCGGTCTGGGCTATCGCATCGACATCACCCAGCCGCAGGGCGCGCGGATCAGCGAGATGACCCTGCTCAAGACGGGCGAGGCCATCGACCCGGCCAAGACCTACGTGGTCGCAGGCTGGGCCAGCGTCAACGAGGGCACCGAAGGCCCGATGATCTGGGATGTGGTCGAAAGCCATATCCGCAAGCAGGGCACGGTGACGGTCAACCCGAACAACTCGGTCAATGTGGTGGGCGTCTGAACGCCCGCCGTCAAAAATTTTTATGCTTACACATTCGCGCGGACGAATGTCTTGATGCTCAAGGAGGCTAGTTCAAAATGAGTGAAAGCTCCCCGAAAAACGCCCCGTCGCGCCGCCAGTTCCTGACCGGGGCGGCGGCAGCCGGAGCAGGGGCCGTTGCCGGCGGGGCGGCCGGGGCCACAGGTCCCGATCCGCTGATTACCGAGGTGCAGGACTGGGCCCGCGCCACTGGCGACGGGGTGGATGCCACGCCCTATGGCCTGCCGATCCAGTACGAATCGGACGTGGTGCGCCGCAACGTGGAATGGCTGACCGCCGACACGATCAGCTCGATCAACTTCACCCCGATCCATGCGCTCGATGGCACCATCACCCCGCAGGGCTGCGCGTTCGAGCGGCACCACTCGGGCGCCATCGAACTGCGCAAGCAGGATTACCGGCTGATGATCAACGGTCTGGTCGATCAGCCGCTGGTCTTCACCTACGAGGATCTGGAACGCTTCCCCCGCGAAAACCGCATCTATTTCTGCGAATGCGCCGCCAATACCGGCATGGAATGGGCCGGATCGCAACTCAACGGCGCGCAGTTCACCCATGGCATGATCCACAACATGGAATATTCCGGCGTGCCCCTGCGCACCCTGCTGGAAGAGGCCGGAGTTCAGGCGCAGGGCAAATGGGTCTATGTCGAGGGCGCCGATGCCAGCTCGAACGGACGCTCGATCCCGCTGGAAAAGGCGATGGACGACGTGCTGGTCGCCTTCAAGGCCAATGGCGAGGCGCTGCGCAAGGAACACGGCTATCCCGTCCGCCTCGTCGTGCCCGGCTGGGAAGGCAACATGTGGGTCAAATGGCTGCGCCGGGTCGAGGTGATGGAAGGCCCGGTGGAAAGCCGCGAGGAGACCTCGAAATACACCGACACGCTGGCCGACGGCACCAGCCGCAAATGGACCTGGGTGATGGACGCCAAGTCTGTGGTCACGTCACCCAGCCCGCAGGCACCGATCACCCATGGTCCTGGCCCGCTGGTCATCACCGGTCTGGCCTGGTCGGGGCGCGGCGCCATCACCGGTGTCGACGTTTCGGTCGATGGCGGCAAGACTTGGATGCCCGCGCGGCTGGCCGCCCCCGGCACCGACAAGGCGCTGACCCGGTTCTATCTGGACTACGACTGGGACGGCTCGGAAATGCTGCTGCAAAGCCGCGCCCGGGATGGCTCGGGCTATGTCCAGCCCAGTAAGGCGCAACTGCGCGAGGTGCGGGGCGAGAACTCGATCTATCACAACAACTGCATCCAGACCTGGTGGGTCAAGGCAAACGGAGAGGCCGAGAATGTCGAAGTGTCCTGAATTTCTGACTGCCGCCGCGCTGGCCTCGGCTCTGGTCGCGGGGCCAGCGCTGGCCAATGTGTTTGGCCTGGGCCGCCCCGCGCTGCCCGAGGAGATCGCCGCATGGGATCTGGACGTCTCACCCGACGGTACCGGCCTGCCCGCCGGGTCGGGCTCGGTCGAGGATGGCGAGATGCTCTTCGCCGAGGCCTGCTCCATCTGCCACGGCGATTTCGCCGAGGGCGTGGACAACTGGCCCAAACTGGCCGGGGGCGAGGGGACGCTGGCCGACAAGGACCCGCTCAAGACCGTGGGTTCCTACTGGCCGTATCTCTCGACCGCGTGGGATTATGTTCACCGCTCGATGCCCTTCGGCGATGCCCAGACCCTCAGCGCCGACGACACCTACGCCATCGTCGCCTACATCCTCTATTCCAACGATCTGGTCGAGGATAACTTTGTGCTCTCGAACGAGAACTTCCTCTCGGTCGAGATGCCCAACGCGGATGGCTTCATCCTCGATGACCGCGAGCAGACCGAGGCGCATTTCTGGACCGACGCCCCGTGTATGGAAAACTGTAAGGACAGTGTCGAGATCACCATGCGCGCGATGGTTCTGGACGTGACCCCGGACGAGGGTGACGCAGCCGCCGAGCCCGCCCCGGTGCAGGACGTCAAGGCCGAGCCCGCGCCCGCGCCCGAGCAAACCGCCGCGCTGGACCCGGAACTGGTGGCCAAGGGCGAAAAGACCTTCAAGAAATGCAAGGCCTGCCATCAGGTCGGTAACGGCGCCAAGAACAAGACCGGCCCGACGCTCAACGGCATCGTCGGGGCCGCCGCCGGTCAGGTACACGGGTTCAAGTATTCCAAGGTCATGAAAGCCGCCGCCGAGGACGGGCTGATCTGGGACGAAACCGAGCTGACTGCCTTTCTCGCCAAGCCCAAAGGCTACATGAAGGGCACGCGGATGTCCTTTGCCGGGCTCAAGAAGGATGCGGATATCGAGGCGGTCATCGCCTATCTGAAATCCTTCCCCGAATAACGCCACGGCCCTGGGGCGCCACCCGCGCGCCCCAGGCCTGACCTGCCCTCGGTCCGATCCCGGACGGCAGGGCGTGAATCTCCCGCTTCTTCTTGCTGAAAGTACGCAATCCGCGCCCTGTGCCACGGGCGCGGGCGCCTGCCGTTGCGCACCAAACCGACCACCCGGCCCGCAACGCCCGTCACAGAACGGCGCGCGCCCCCTTGCAGCCCCCCCGGGCCGACACTAAGACTCGTGTAACCCCTCATCGGGTATGGTCCCGATCCATCTGAAACGAGCAGGCAGGTCCCCGTATGTACGATCCAGTTGACACCTACATGAATACCCTCGTCCCCATGGTCGTCGAACAGACCAGCCGGGGTGAGCGCGCCTACGATATCTTCTCGCGCCTGCTGAAGGAGCGGATCATTTTCATCAACGGCCCGATCCATGACGGGATGAGCCATCTGGTGGTGGCCCAGCTGCTGCATCTCGAGGCCGAGAATCCCAACAAGGAAATCTCGATCTACATCAACTCGCCCGGCGGTGTGGTGACCAGCGGCCTGTCGATCTACGACACAATGCAGTACATCAAACCGAAATGTTCGACGCTGGTGATCGGTCAGGCGGCCTCGATGGGCTCCGTTCTTCTGGCCGGCGGTGAGGCGGGCATGCGCTTCTCGCTGCCCAACAGCCGCATCATGGTGCACCAGCCCTCGGGCGGCTATCAGGGCCAGGCCAGCGACATCATGATCCACGCCGCCGAGACGCAAAAGCTCAAGGACCGGCTTTATGACATCTACGTCAGGCACACCGGGCAGACGAAAAAGAGCGTTGAAAAGGCGCTCGACCGTGACAATTTCATGAGCCCGGACGAGGCCAAGGAATGGGGTCACATCGACGAGATCGTCGAAAACCGGATCAAGGTGGGCGGCGAGGACGACGCCTGAACCGGACAACACGGCCTGTCCCGGCCGGTTCAGCCGGGACATGTTTTGGATTGTAGCGGCCGGAGTGCTGGCCTAAGCTGCGTGAACAGGCGGCAGAGCGCGGTCCCGATGCGGGGGTCGCAGAGACGGAGCCCGAAAGGTAGACCATGGCGACGAATTCAGGCGGTGACAGCAAAAACACGCTCTACTGCAGTTTCTGCGGCAAAAGTCAGCACGAGGTGCGCAAGCTGATCGCGGGCCCGACCGTGTTCATCTGCGACGAGTGCGTCGAGCTGTGCATGGACATCATCCGCGAGGAGACCAAGGCCAGCGGCCTGAAATCCGCCGACGGCGTGCCCACGCCCAAGGATATCTGCGAAGTGCTGGACGATTACGTGATCGGACAGGCCACTGCCAAGCGGGTACTCTCGGTCGCGGTCCACAACCACTACAAGCGCCTGAACCACGCGCAAAAGGCCGGCGGCGATATCGAACTGGCCAAGTCCAACATCCTGTTGATCGGCCCCACCGGCTGCGGCAAGACCCTGCTGGCGCAGACGCTGGCGCGGATTCTCGATGTGCCTTTCACCATGGCCGATGCCACCACGCTGACCGAGGCCGGTTACGTGGGCGAGGATGTGGAAAACATCATCCTCAAGCTGTTGCAGGCCAGCGAATACAATGTCGAACGAGCGCAGCGCGGCATCGTCTATATCGACGAAGTCGACAAGATCACCCGTAAGTCCGAAAACCCGTCGATCACCCGTGACGTCTCGGGCGAGGGCGTGCAGCAGGCGCTGCTGAAATTGATGGAAGGCACTGTCGCCAGTGTTCCGCCGCAGGGCGGCCGCAAGCATCCGCAGCAGGAATTCCTGCAGGTCGACACCACCAACATCCTGTTCATCTGCGGCGGCGCCTTTGCCGGTCTCGACAAGATCATCGCGCAGCGCGGCAAGGGCTCGGCCATGGGCTTTGGCGCCGATGTGCGTGACAATGACGAGCGCGGCGTGGGCGAGATCTTCAAGGAGCTTGAGCCCGAGGATCTGCTGAAATTCGGCCTGATCCCGGAATTCGTCGGCCGCCTGCCGGTGCTGGCAACGCTCGAGGATCTGGACGAGGACGCGCTGGTCACCATCCTGACCAAACCCAAGAACGCGCTGGTCAAGCAATACCAGCGCCTGTTCGAACTGGAAGACGCGGAACTGGACTTTACCGACGACGCGCTCAACGCCATCGCCCGCCGCGCCATCGAGCGCAAGACCGGCGCGCGCGGGCTGCGCTCGATCCTCGAGGACATCCTGCTCGACACCATGTTCGAGCTGCCCGGCATGAAGAACGTGACCAAAGTGGTGGTGAACGAAGAGGCCGTCGTCTCGGATTCCCAACCGCTGATCATCTATGCCGATGCGGACAAGGAATCGGCCTCGGCCGGGTGATTTCCCTTGCAACGGAACCAAACGGCGCGGACCTCACTGCGCCGTTTTCCGTTTGGGTAATCCGTCCGCCCCGGAGCCATCCCCCCAGCGCTCGCCCCTATCTTCCTCTTGGCGTAAATATCCCGGAGCGCCAGGCAGAGCCTCGCAAAAGCGCCAGCCAGCCAACCAGAACCACCATTCCACGAGAGTAAGATGACCATCAAACGCATCTCATCCGGCGGGGCCTTCGAAACCAAGGTCGGCTATTGCCGCGCTGTGGTGGCCGGAGGCTTTGTCCATGTGGCCGGCACCGTCGGTGAAGGCGAGAACGCGGTCGAGCAATGCCGGTCCGCCCTGACGATCATAGAAACGGCGCTGGCCGAGGCGGGCGCATCCTTCGCGGATGTCGTGCGCGTCACCTACATGCTGCCCGACCGGCACGAGTTCGAACCCTGCTGGCCAATCCTCGCCGAAACCTTCGGCGCCAATCCGCCCGCTGCCACCATGATCGAATGCGGTCTGATCGACCCGAAATACCGCATCGAGATCGAGGTCACGGCCTACCTGCCGGGCGCAACCGCTCAGTAACCCTGACGCCAGCTCTCCCGCGCCTTTTCCTCGGCGATCTCGCGCCGCCGCCGATCCATCAACTTCTGTATATTGCTTTTGGGTTTAGGAGCCTCAAAGCCGAACATCGTGGCGATGCCATCTATCCCCTTGTCCCAAAGGCTCGGTTCCTCCTTTGGTTTCAATGAGATGGTGCGGTGTTGCGGCTTGTCCTCGGCGCTTCTGAGCAGCGTGACCATGTGCGATTGCAGTTCAGTCAAAGACAGGGTCACGACAATCGTTGAGACGACGGAAAGGAGGAAAACAATAACTTTCATACTCGGGTCTTCAAACGACTTTGCCTCAGTTGCTCGATCAGTGTCCCGCGATGGCCCGCACCCTTGCGCAGGAGGCCCGCATCCCGGTCCGGCATTCGATGTTCTGAATGTAACCCTAATGGATCAACCGCCGCCGGGCGATCCCTTTCGACCAAACACAGCGTTTATTCATAGCTGGCAATCGCGCAGGCATGGCGCGCGGCATCCGGTCTCTGGACCTCGGGGCGCAGATGGTCCATATCTGCGGATAACGAAATGCCGGAGGCTGTCGATGGGAATCCTGAACACTCTATTGCGCGCCGTGACCTGGTGGAGCGGGTCGACCCTGAACACCCAGCTCTACACCGCGCGCAAGGGCATCAAGGTTGGCGAGGATGAGCAGGGCAACGTGTTCTATCGCAACGCCGATGACAGCCAGCGCTGGGTCATGTTCAACGGCGAGGTCGAGGCCAGCCGCATCGACCCCAACTGGCATGGCTGGCTGCACCGCACCTGGGACGAGCCGCCGACCGACAAACCGCTCCCGCACAAGCAGTGGGAAAAGCCGCATCAGGAGAACCTGACCGGCACCGCATTGGCCTATGCGCCCGCTGGCTCGATCCGCCGGCCCGACCCGGTCGAGCGCAGCGATTACGAGGCCTGGAGCCCTGAGTAAGAGCCCCGAATAAGCGAGGCAACCCGATGTCTACCCATACCACGACCGAAGTTCTGGTCGGCGGCGCCGTACTGGCCTTTGCCGTCGCCTTTGGCGTCTATGCCAGCCAGTCCACCGGCCTGTCGCAGACTGGCACCGGCTATCAGCTCGGCGCGTCCTTCCGGTCCCTCGAGGGGGTGACCGTTGGCACCGACGTCCGGCTGGCCGGGGTCAAGATCGGCACCGTCACCGGCGTCACGCTGAACCCCGAAAGCTACCGGGCGGATACCACCTTTTCCGTGGCCGACGGCATTCAGATACCCGATGACAGTGCCGTGGTGATCTCGTCCGAGGGGCTGCTGGGCGGCAATTTCGTCGAAGTGATGCCGGGCGGCTCGCCCTTCTTCTTCGAAGCGGGCGACGAGGTCGAGGACACGCAAGGCGCGGTCAGCCTGATTTCGCTGTTGGTCAAATTCGTGGCCGGCGACGGGAGCAGCAGCGAGTGATCCGGGCCCTGTCGCTGATCCTTGCCCTGACGGGCGGTGCCGCGATGGCGCAGGACACGGTGGACTCCGGTCCGGGCGCGATCCTGCGCGGTCTCGACAAGGTGAACGGACAGACCGTCGATGTCGAGTTGCGCAGCGGCGACACGGCTTCAGTCTTTGGTCTGGATGTGGCGTTGGGCGATTGCCGCTATCCCGCGGACAACCCGACCGGCGATGCCTTTGCCTATCTCACCATCTGGGAACAGGGCCGGTCGCAGCAGTTGTTCGACGGCTGGATGATCGCCACCTCGCCAGCCCTCAACGCGCTGGATCACGCCCGTTACGATGTTTGGGTGATCCGCTGTATGACCCCCTGAGGGGTCTGGCTGAGCGACGCGGTGAAATCGGCGCCTTGCGCAATCGCCTCGGCCAGTTGCGCCTGATACTGCTCCCGCGGGATCTCGATCGCCCCCATCGAGGCCAGATGCGCGGTAAGGAACTGCGTATCGAACAGCCGGAACCCGGTCTGTTGCAGCCGGTCAACCAGATACGCCAGCGCGATTTTCGAGGCATCGGCGCGGCGCGAGAACATGCTCTCGCCGAAAAACGCCGCTCCCAGCACCACGCCATAAACGCCGCCGACCAGCTCTTCGCCCTCCCAGACTTCCAGTGAGTGGGCATCGCCACGCTGGTGCAACGTCTTGTAAAGACGGCGAAGTTCGTCGTTGATCCAGGTCTCGGACCGGTCGGCGCAACCGTCCACCACGCCAAGGAAATCGCGGTCGATGGTGATGGTATAGCCGCCTCGGCGGATGCGGCGCGCCAGCGTGCGCGAGATGTGAAAGCCATTCAGCGGGAAGACGCCGCGAAATTTTGGATCGACCCAGAACAGATCCGGGTCGTCCCGGTTTTCGGCCATCGGGAAGATGCCGATGGAATAGCCGTGCAGCAGCAGATCTGGGGACAGGCTCATGACAACAAACCAGGGGCCGGGCGCAAGGCCTGGCCTGTTTTCTCACTCGGCCATGTTCTCCGCAAGCCAGCGCTCCAGCCAGTGGATGTTGTAGTCACCACTGTGGATGTCGGGCTCTTGCAGAAGGGCGTGAAACAGAGGCACGGTGGTGTCGATCCCGTCCACGATCAGCTCACCCAGCGCGCGGTTCAGACGCGCCAGCGCCTCGGAGCGGTCGCGGCCCTGCACAATCAGCTTGCCGATGAGCGAATCGTAATAGGGCGGGATCGAGTAGCCATTGTAGAGCGCCGAATCCATCCGCACGCCCAAACCGCCGGGCGCGTGATAGGCCGAGATCTTGCCCGGGCAGGGGGCAAAGTTCGGCAGCCGCTCGGCATTGATCCGCACCTCGATGGCGTGGCCATTGATCCGCAGGTCGTCCTGGCCGAATGACATCGGCTCACTGGCGGCGACCAGGATCTGCTCGCGCACCAGATCGACGCCAAAGATACCTTCGGTCACCGGGTGTTCCACCTGCAGGCGGGTGTTCATCTCGATGAAATAGAACTCGCCGTTTTCATAGAGGAACTCGATGGTGCCCGCGCCGATATAGTTGATCTTGGCCACCGCGTCGGCGCAAACCTTGCCGATCTGGGCGCGCTCTTCGGGGCTGATGCAGGGGCCGGGCGCCTCTTCGAACACCTTCTGGTGGCGGCGCTGCAACGAGCAGTCGCGCTCACCCAGATGCACGGCGCCGCCCTTGCCGTCGCCAAAGACCTGGATCTCGATATGGCGCGGCGTGGTCAGGTACTTCTCGATGTAGACCTCGTCATTGCCAAAGGCGGCCTTGCCCTCGGCCCGCGCGGTCATGAAGGCGCTTTCCATCTCGCCGGCGTTCTGGGCGACTTTCATGCCGCGTCCGCCGCCGCCGGCAGTGGCCTTGATGATGACGGGATAGCCGATCTCGTCCCCGATCTTCCTGGCCGCCGCCAGATCCGGCACGCCTCCGTCCGAGCCCGGAACGCAAGGCACGCCCAGTTCCTTCATCGTGTCCTTGGCGGTGATCTTGTCGCCCATGATGCGGATGTGTTCGGCGGTGGGGCCGATGAAGGTGATGCCATGATCTTCGACGATCTGCACGAAATCGGCGTTTTCGGACAGAAAGCCATAGCCGGGATGGATCGCCTGCGCGCCGGTGATCTCGCAGGCCGAGATGATCGCGGGCACCGACAGATAGCTCTGCGGGCTGGGGGCCGGGCCGATGCACACCGATTCGTCGGCCATGCGCACATGCATCGCGTCACTGTCGGCGGTCGAATGCACGGCGACCGTGGCAATCCCCATCTCGCGCGCGGCGCGGATCACGCGCAGGGCGATCTCGCCTCGGTTGGCAATCAGGATCTTGTCGAACATGCGCCGATCCTTACTCGATGATGACCAGAGGGGTGCCGAACTCGACCGCGTCGCCGTCGCCCACGAGGACGCGCTTGACGGTGCCCGACTTGGGCGCGTGGATGTGGTTCATGGTCTTCATCGCCTCGACGATCAGCAGCGTGTCGCCCTCGGAGACATTGGCGCCGACGGTGATGAAGGCGGGAGCGCCCGGTTCGGGCTGCATGTAGACGGTACCCACCATGGGCGAGGTCACGGCGCCGGGATGGCTGGCCGGGTCTTCGGCCGGCGCGGCAGCGGGGGCCTCGGCGGGTGCGGCTGCAGGGGCTGCGGCCGGTGCTGCCACCGGGGCGGCGGCAGGAACCGCCACCTGGACCGGAGCGGCCACGGGCGCGGCGCGGCTGACGCGCACGTTCAGGCTGTCGTCGTCGCCATATTCGCGTTTCACCTGCAGCTCGGTCAGATCGTTCTCGCGCAGCAATTCGGCCAGAGCCTTGATGAACGCCACATCCGCTTCGTGTTTGCTGTCTGTCATGAGTGTCCTCGACGGTTCCCCTTTGGCCCGTCTGTCGCTGCGGGCTTTGGTAAATTACGCGGCGTTATACGCCAAGCGACCGGCCATGAAAAGCGCAGTCTCGCGTCGCCATATGGGGAAGGGGGCCGCCGATTACGAGGCCTCGGGCGTCAAAGCGGCATGCCCGAGAGCTTGGCCACCAGTTCCGGCAGTTTCCGCGCCCCGAACTTTTCCAGCAGCCGGGCGCGGTGCGCCTCGATGGTGCGGTAACTGAGGCCAAGCTCGGCGCCGATCTCCTTGGCCGAGAAGCCCCGGCAGGACAGGATTGCCACGTCGCGTTCGCGCGGGGTCAGCTCGACCAGCGGGCGTTCCTCGGAGATGTCGGAAAAGCTCCAGATGCCATGGCGGAACGGGTCGTCCGGGGTCAGCGAGCGCCCGCGCGCCCGGCACCAGAACAGATCGCCATTGCGCCGCCGCATGACCCGCTCGTCGGTGTAATATCCGGTCTCGCGCATGGCTTGCAGGCCGCGCGCCCCGATCCGCTCCCAATCGGCGACCGAGGGGTAGAGTTGCAACAGCGGCATGTTGCGATACTCTTCCTCCTCACCGCCGAATGTACGCGCGAACTGCAGGTTGCAGCGCCGGATGATCCGGTTTTCAAGCTCGACAAGGCCGATGGGCGCGTATTCGAAGGCGGGATCGCTCATGCCCTCATGGTGCCGGGTATTTCTACGGAATTGAAGGGGGCTGTACCGGGAACATAGGGTTTCGCGGGCGGGCAGGGGCAAATGCGCGCCTGATGAGGGGGAGAGGCAATGAATATCGGTCTGTGGCTGGCCCGGCAGGCGCAATTGAACGGCGGCTCTCCGGCCCTGTTTCTGGGCCGCGAATTGGTGGCCGATTACGCCGCGTTCCATGGCCACGCCGCGCGGGTGGCGGGCTGGCTGATCGCGCAGGGCGTGCAGTCGGACGACCGGGTGGCGATCTTCATGAAGAACTGCCCGGATTATCTGATCGTCAAATACGCGATCTGGTATGCCGGAGCCGCCGCAGTTCCGATCAATGCCAAGCTGCACGGGCGCGAGGCGGCTTACATTCTCGGCAATTCCGGCACCCGGATCACGTTCACCTCTCCGGGCCTGACTGCGGCGCTGCATGACGCCGGAGTGCAGGGACAGGTGGTGGACATCACCGGTGCCGATTATGCGGCCGCCTTGGAGCATGACCCGGTGGCGGCACCCGTTCAGCGCGATCCGGGCGATCTGGCCTGGCTTTTCTACACCTCCGGTACGACCGGCAAATCCAAGGGCGTGATGATCACCCACCGGATGCTGATGGGCGTATCGCTGGCCTATGGCACGGATGTGGATCGGGTCTCGCCCGAGGATACGATCCTCTACGCCGCGCCGATGAGCCACGGGGCAGGGCTCTACAACATGGTCCATGTGCTGGCCGGCGCGCGCCATGTCTGCCCGGTCTCCGGCGGGTTCGACGAGGCCGAAATCTTCGACCTCGCCCGCCGTTTCGGTAGGGTGCAGATGTTCGCCGCCCCGACCATGGTGAAGCGAATGACCGATGTGGCCAGGGCGACCGGCGAAACCGGCGAGGGGCTGCGCACCGTCGTCTATGCAGGCGGGCCGATGTACCTGGCCGATATCATCGAAGCGGTCGATCATTTTGGGTCAGTCTTCGTGCAGATCTACGGGCAGGGCGAATGCCCGATGGGGATCACCGCGCTCTCGCGCCGCGACGTGACGGACCGGACCCATCCCCGCTGGAGTGAGAGGCTGGCCAGCGTGGGCCGCGCGCAATCCCCGGTCGAGCTGCGCATCGGCGACGCCGATGGCAAACTTCTGCCCGAGGGCAGCCATGGCGAGATCATGGTCCGCGGCGACGTGGTGATGCCCGGCTACTGGCAGAACCCCGAGGCCACCGCCAAAACCCTGAAAGACGGCTGGCTGATGACGGGCGATGTCGGCTTCATGGATACCGATGGCTACGTGACCCTGCAGGACCGGTCCAAGGACCTGATCATCACCGGCGGCTCGAACGTCTATCCGCGCGAGGTGGAAGAGGTGCTGCTGACCCATCCCAAAATCTCCGAGGCCTCCGTCGTCGGGCGCCCGCATACGGAGTGGGGGGAAGAGGTGGTGGCCTTCATCGTCGGCGACGCATCGCCGGACGAACTGGACCAGCTCTGCATCCTAAACATCGCCCGGTTCAAAAGGCCCAAAGACTATGTCCGCCTGGATGAACTGCCCAAGAACAACTACGGCAAGGTTCTCAAGACCGAACTGCGCCGGATGCTGGGGCAGGGGCGGTGACACGCAAGCCGTCCATCGGCATGATCCCGTGCGCATTACTCCTATGAGATTGCGTTTTCGGCCCGGGTCCGGTAGGCCGAACACACTCTTTTGCTGTCGGGTAATCAGGGCACTCTTTTGATAAGATGACGCAGGACAATACATTTTTCCGAGACAACGAAGACAAGATATTCTGGCAGAGCGCGGTCGTGGACCGCACCGCCCATGATATCGAAGAACTGTGGATTCCCAGGTTCAGGATCGACTCCGATACCCGGATTGCCACGTTCGGCACCGGGTTCTCACAACATCTGGGATTGGCGCTCAGGGCGCGCGGTTTCAACTGGATCGATGCGGAACCGGCGCCTGCCGCGCTGAGCGATGCGTTCTGCCGCAGGTTCGGGTATCGCACGCAGTCCTGCCGGTTGGGCACGTTCAACACGATCTCGATGTTTAATCAATGGCTAAGCTGGGCCGATGGCAGCACCCGGCCCCCGGCCGAGATGTGGGAACACCAAGGGCGTTTCTATGACCCCTACCGCCCGTTGATCGAACCGGATGGCTTTGCCAGCCAAGAGGAGGGATTGCAGTCCCGGGCCGCCACTCTGCAGGCGTTTTCCGAGGTAATCACGACCGCCGAGGTTCTCATGCTGACGGTGTCCAGTATCGAGGCTTGGATATCGGGCCGGTACGGGTGGGAAGTTCCGCTATATCCCGATGTCTTGCCGGGGTTTGGCAATGCTGCTGACTGCAATCTCAGGGCCTTTCATTTCGAGGGCTGCCGGCGGCACATGGCTGATGTCACCGACAGGCTGCGCCAAATCAATCCGGGACTTCGGGTATTGCTGGCTTTGTCGCCCGAGCCGCTGCCCGTGACCGCGCGCCGGCGGAATGTGCTGACGGCAAACACCTATTCCAAGGCGGTTCTGCGGGCGGTGGCCAGCCAGATGGTGGAGAAGCGCGGTTTTGTCGATTACGTGCCGCTCTATGAACTGGTGAATCACCCGGGCGCGCGCGGCACTTTCTTCGAGCCCGATCTGCGCCGGGTCAGCCCGAGCGGGATGGAAATGGCGATAAACTACTTCTTCCGGGCGCTGCATCACGCCTACGGGGTCGATGTCGGCCCGCCAAGCCCGGTCTCGCATCGGGTTGCCTTTCAGGATCAGGAGGATACCCAGCGGGTTCTGGAGGCATGGCCATGAAAATCTGCATCATCGGGGATCACAGCGTGACCACGCTGTCCGGCGGGCGCGAGCTTGCCAAGCTGCCGAAGGATCGTGAATTTACCTTTCACGCGGTTCCCGATTGGTACGACCAGCAGGCCGGGCTGTTCCGGCTGATCGCGACCGAAGAGGGGCTGGGCGGGCTGCCGCCGCTGGAAGGCGGGTATGGGCGGGTGCTCGATACCGAAGGCCACGATGTGTTCGTGATCTCCGGGGGAATGCCGACGCTGGCGGATTATGCCGAGGTCCTGGCCATGTCCGCATCGGAGCAGTTCCGGCGGGCCGGGTGCGACGATTTGTGGGAACATGCGGCGGCGCGTCACGTGTTGACGCAATTGCGGGCCCTGACAGAGGCGCCGGTGCTGGTGCAGAGCGGGTGCATGCCCGCGGCGCCGGATGATGTGGAACCGCAACCTTTCGAGGCCGCGCAGGGGATCATTCAGGACCAGCTCGACGAATGGGGAGCCCTCTACGTGCCGATGGCGCCGGATCTGCTGGACGCAAATGGCTTTACCCGCTCGGAATTTCTGCTGTCGACCCAGCCGCCACGCCTCATCCCCAAGGGCGCGGCCATCGCGCTGGGGCATCTCTCGAAGGTGCTGGATCAGGCGCTGGTGCGCGACTGAGCCCGGGGCGCTCCCGACCGTTGAGACCCAGGAAAAAAGAGCCGGCCCCAGACACGGACCGGCCCTGCAGGTGGTCTGCACGGCAATCCGGCCGTGCGACGGGGAGTGTTCTCAGATGGCCAGATATTCGGCCCGCAGTTCCTCGTTCTCCAGCACTTCGGCGGCGGTGCCGTCGAACACGATGCCACCGGTGTCCAGGATGACCGCGCGGTCGGCCAGTTCCAGCGCACGCACCGCGTTCTGTTCCACGATGATGGTGGTCATGCCCTGCTCCTTGATGTGGATGAGGGTCTTTTCGATCTCGTCCACGATCACCGGCGCCAGCCCCTCGTAAGGCTCGTCCAGAAGCAGCACCTTGATGTCCCGCGCCAGTGCGCGTGCGATGGCCAGCATCTGCTGCTCGCCGCCCGACAGGGTCACACCTTCCTGCTTGCGCCGCTCGCCCAGTCGGGGGAACAGGTCATAGAGCCGCTCCAGCGACCAGCCGACGGGCGGGGCGATCTGGGCCAGCTGCAGGTTCTCCTCGACCGTCAGGCCCGGAATGATGCGCCGATCCTCGGGCACCAGCCCCAGACCGGCGGTGGCGGCCTCGTGGCTGGCCATCTTGTGCAGCGGCTGATGATCCAGCCAGATCTCGCCATGGCGCACCTCTGGATCGCCCAGCCGCGCGATCGAGCGCAGGGTCGAGGTCTTGCCCGCCCCGTTGCGGCCCAACAGCGCCAGGATCTCGCCCTCATGCACGTTAAAGCCGATGCCCTGCACGATATAGCTTTCGCCGTAATAGGAATGCATGTCCCAGACCGACAGAAAGGCCGGGGCGGTGGTGGCCACATTGGCGTTCTTGGAAAAGTCCGGTTTGACGTTCATCTGGTCTTCTCCTTATGCGCTTTCGCCCAGATAGGCCTCACGGACCTTCGGATTGCCGCGGATGTTCTGCGGGTCGTCCTCGACCAGCGGCGTACCTTGCGCCAGCACGGTGATCCGGTTGGCAAGGCTGAACACAACATGCATGTCGTGTTCGATGATCGTGATGGTGATATCCCGCTCTTCGTTGATCTGTTTGAGCAGGTCGATGGTGTTGTTGGTATCGGCCCGCGCCATGCCCGCTGTGGGTTCATCCAGCAGCAAAAGGCGCGGCTGCTGGCTGAGGCACATGCCGATCTCAAGCCGCCGCTTGTCGCCGCGTGACAGAGCGGCGGCATGCATGTGGCGCTTGTCGGCCATGTTCATTTCTTCCAGCATCTGCTCGGCCTGCTCGACGATGCCTTTCTCGTTCGCGACCGTCTCATAGGCATGCATCCGGAACGCCCCGTCGCGCTTGGCGAAGATCGGGATCAGCATGTTCTCCATCACCGTCAGATCGCCAAAGATCTCAGGTGTTTGAAACACGCGGGATATGCCCATCTGGTTGATTTCGAACGGCGCCCGGCCCAGCACCGACTGCCCGTCGAACATGACCGAGCCGCTGTCCGGGATCAGCTTGCCCACCAGACAGTTGAGCAGGGTGGACTTGCCCGCCCCGTTGGGGCCGATGATCGCGTGGACGGTGTTTTCCTTGACACTGAGGTTGACGTCGCTCAGCGCCTGCAGACCGCCGAACCGCTTGCCCACGTCCTTGACTTCGAGAATACCCATCGGTCGCCCTCCTTATTCCGCAGGCTCGGTTTTGCCGGCGGTCTTGTCGTCAGCGCCGGACCGCCTGCCGCGCACCCAGTTCAGCAGCCGCTGGCCGCCTTCGACCAGACCGCCGGGCAGGAAGATCACCACCAGCATGAACAGGATGCCCAGCGTCAGGTGCCAGCCCTTGCCGATGAAGGGATGCACGATAAACACCATCGCATCCTCCATCCCGTCAGGCAGGAAGCTGAACCAGCCATGCAGGACGTTGTCGTTGATCTTCGAAAAGATGTTCTCGAAATACTTGATGAAGCCCGCGCCCAGAACCGGCCCGATCAGGGTGCCGGTGCCGCCGAGGATGGTCATCAGCACCACTTCTCCGCTTGCCGTCCACTGCATCCGCTCGGCGCCCGCCAGCGGGTCCATCGCCGCCATCAGGCCCCCGGCCAGACCGGCATACATGCCCGAGATCACAAAGGCCGCCAGCGTATAGGGCTTCGAGTTCAGCCCGGTATAGTTCATCCGCTGCTGGTTCGACTTCACCGCCCGCAGCATCATGCCAAACGGCGAGCGGAAGATGCGGATCGCCAGATAGAACACCGCCATCATGATCACCGCGCACAAGTAGTAGCCTGCGTTGAAGTCGAAACTCCATGCGCCCACTTCCAGAGTATAGGTCGACCGCATGGGCAACCCGAACAAGTGCGGCAGGTCCGGGGAATTGGCGCCTTGCAGAATTTGCGGGTCATCCGCATAAACCTGCAGGCCGGTTTCCCCGTTGGTCAGGTTGAACTTGGGGTTCGACAGCACCGAATAGGCCAGCGCAAAGCTCATCTGCGCGAAGGCCAGAGTGAGGATCGAGAAATAGATTCCCGACCGGCGCAGACTGACATATCCGATCAGCAGCGAGAACAGCCCGGCCACGACGACACTGAGCGCTATGGCCGGAATGACGTTGTAGCTGAGCAGCTTGAACATCCACACCGCCGAGTAGGACCCCACGCCCAGAAAGGCTGCGTGGCCGAAGGACAGGTAGCCGGTCAGGCCGAACAGGATGTTGAACCCGATGGCGAAGATGCCGAAGATCACGAACCGTTGCATCAGGTCCGGATATCCGGCGTTGAACTGCGCCATGGCGCTGCCCGCCGGGAACGGGTTCAGGATGAAGGGTGCCAGCAACGTCAGGATGGCGACGATGATCAGCAGGCTGGTATCTTTCTTGTTCAATCCCAACATGGGTTATTCCTCCATCACGCCTTTGCGGCCCATCAGACCCCGCGGGCGGGTCAGAAGAACGATGATGGCGACAAGGTAAATGATGATCTGGTTGATGCCGGGGATCGTGGTCGTGGCCCAGGTGGTCGAGGCAAAGCTCTCCAGAATGCCCAGCAGGAACCCGGCCAGCACCGCCCCGGGCAACGAGCCCATGCCGCCGACGACAACCACCACGAAGCTGAGCACGAGGAAATCCATGCCCATATGGTAATTCGGCGGGTTGAGCGGCCCGTACATCACGCCGGCAAGGCCCGCCACGGCGGCGGCGATGCCGAACATGATGGTAAAGCGGCGGTCGATGTTGATGCCCAGCAGGCCCACGGTCTCGCGATCCGCCATGCCCGCGCGCACCACCATGCCGAAGGTGGTGAATTGCAGGAAGGCGAAGATGCCCCCGATGATGACGGCGGAGAACGCGAAATAGACCAGCCGCCAGATCGGGTAGATGATCGCGTTCGGGTCGAACCCGAACATGACGCCGATATCCAGCGACCCGCGCAGCGCCTCGGGCGGCGGGGTCTGGATCGGGTTGGCGCCGAAGAAATACTTGATGACCTCTTGCAGCACGATGGCCAGGCCGAAGGTCACGAGGATCTGGTCGGCATGCGGCCGCTTGTAGAAATGCTTGATCAGCCCGCGCTCCATCACGTAGCCGACGGCCAGCATGATCGGGATCGCGAACAGCACCGCCAGCGGCACCGACCAGTCGATGATGGCCGCCCCCGCCTCGGGTCCGAACCAGCTTTCGACATAAGGCGTCTTCACCTTCAGCGGGTTCCCCAGAAAGTCGGTCTGGGTCTCATCGACGGTCTCATAGCTCAGGTTCAGGATGCGTTGCAGCGTAACGGCGCAAAAGGCACCGATCATGAACAGCGCACCATGGGCAAAGTTCACAACGCCGAGCGTGCCGAAGATCAGCGTAAGCCCCAGCGCGATCAGCGCATAGGCTGAGCCCTTGTCCAGCCCGTTCAGGATTTGCAGAAGGAAGGCGTCCATTGTCCCCACCTTGGAATTGATCAGTGTGGAAGTCGTGCGGTCCGGCCTTTGGACTGGTCAGCCCGTAAGCGCGGGGACCGGCCGCGCGCGCGGCGCAGCCGGTCAGGGGCAGATCAGGCGCCCGGGTTGCACTGACCCAGATCGCCGCCCGAGAACATCGGGTGATCCGGCGCATAGGTCACCTGCTCCACCGGAGTCACTTCCACGATTTCCAGCGTGTCATAGGCGTTGGTCGGGCTTTCGTTGCCCTTCACGACCAGAACGTCCTTGAAGCACTGGTGATCGTCGGCGCGATACAGCGTCGGTCCGTTGCCCAGACCGTCGAACTCGAACCCTTCCAGCGCTTCGACCACACCGCAGGGGTTGAAGGTTCCGGCGCGCTCGCAGGCATCAGCATAGAGCAGCACCTGCGCATAGCAGGTCTGGGCCGAGTTCGAGGGCGGCTTGCCGTATTTCTCGCCGAACGACTTCACGAACGCTTTCGAGCCTTCGTCCTGCAGCTGCCAGTTCCAGTTCATCGAGCCCAGAACGCCCTTGATGTTCTCACCCGCACCCGCGGCCATCAGCTCGGAGTAGAGCGGAACCACGATGGCAAAGTCTTTGCCGTTCGCCTGCTTGTCGAGCAGCCCGAACTGGATGGCGTTGGTCAGCGAGTTGACCATGTTGCCGCCATAGTGGTTCAGAACCAGCACGTCCGCGCCCGAGTTCAGAACCGGCGCGATATAGGACGAGAAGTCGGTCGAGGCGAGCGGGGTCTTGACGGTGTTGACCGTTTCCCAGCCCAGAGCCTCGGTCGAGGCGACGATCGACTCTTCCTGGGTCCAGCCCCAGTTGTAGTCGGCGGTCAGGTGATAGGCGCGGCGCTCCTTGCCATAGGCGTTCGCCAGCACCGGTGCCAGCGCGGCGCCGGACATGTAGGCGTTGAAGAAGTGGCGGAAACCGTTGGCCTTCTTGTCCTTGCCCGTCGTGTCATTGGCATGGGTCAGACCGGCCATGAAGATCACGCCCGCCTCCTGGCAAAGACCCTGAACCGCAACCGCCACGCCCGAGGACGAGCCGCCGTTGATCATGATCGCGCCATCCTTCTCGATCATCGACTTGGCCGATGCGCGCGCGGCGTCGGATTTGGTCTGGGTGTCGCCGGTGACGAACTCGACCTTCTTGCCCAGGATGCCGTTCCCCTGCAGCGCCTTCGAGGTGAAGGTGTTCAGGCAGCCGCCATCGCCTTCACCGTTCAGGTGCTCGACGGCCAGTTGCTGCGCCAGCAGCTCGTCGTTGCCCTCGTCGGCATAGGGGCCGGTCTGCGGCACGTTGAAGCCAAGGGTGACCGAGCCTCCGGTCGGTTCGTTGGTGTAGGCGGCTGCGGACGAGGCGGTGAAGATCGTCGGCAGGGCGACACCGGCCCCGGCAACGGCCCCGGTTTTCAGCACGCCGCGACGCGTGACGGATTTGTTGGACATTCATTCCTCCCAATTTCCCTGAATGCGCCCGTTGGCTCCTCTTCCGCCGGGCGCAGGCACTATATGTGCAAAGCAACTATGGGCGAGGGATCGAAAACTCTGCAATAAACCCTTTTAAACGCAAGATTATTCTGTAAATAAGTGTACAAACACAGGCAGAAGTTTGTAAAAATCCTTATGTCGCGGCGCAGAAAGCCGTTGAAATCGTGCCGAAAAGGAAAAGGACAGGCCATGGCCCGGGACACACTGACAGGCAGCCGCATCCGCGAAAGGCGACTGATTGCGGGGCTGCGTCAGGCCGATCTGGCACGCAAAGTGGGAATTTCCGCCTCCTACCTCAACCTCATCGAGCATAACCGGCGCAGAATCGGCGGCAAATTGCTGGTCGATATCGCCGCGATGCTTGAGGTCGAACCCTCGATGCTGACCGAAGGCGCCGAGGCCGCGCTGATCGCCGCGTTGCGCGAGGCGGCGGCGGATGCGGCAAACCTGTCGGCCGAGACCGACCGCGTCGACGAGTTCGCCGGGCGCTTTCCCGGCTGGGCGGGGGTGCTGGCGCAGATGCACCGCCGCGTGGGCTCGCTCGAGCGGATGGTGGAAACCCTCTCGGACCGGCTGACCCACGATCCGCATCTGGCCGCTTCACTGCACGAGGTGCTGTCGACCGCCGCCGCCATCCGCTCGACCGCCGCCATCCTCGCCGAGCCCGGCGAGTTGGAGCCCGAGTGGCGCGACCGCTTCCACCGCAACCTCAATCAGGATGCCGAGCGGCTGGCCGACAGTTCCAAGGCGCTGGTGGGCTATCTGGACGAAAGCGAGACCTCGGACGACACCCACGGCGTGCCACTGGAAGAGGTCGAGGCCTTTCTCGCCGCCCGCAACCATCATTTCCCCGAGATCGAGGCGGGCCGGGATGCGGCCAAGGTCTCGCTGGACGATCTGGGCTCGGGGGCCGCGCGGGCCATCGGGCGCGAAATGCTCGAGGTCTATGCCGCCGACGCCCGCGCGCTGCCACTGAAAGCGTTTCGCGGAGCACTGGACGAGCTGGGGCTGGAGCCGCTGGCGCTGGCGCAACGCTTCCGCACCGATATGCCCACCGTGCTGCGCCGGCTGGCCTGCCTGCCCGAAGGGGCGCTGGCGCGCGAGGCGGGGCTGGTGATCTGCGACGCCTCGGGCAGTATCCTGTTCCGCAAGCAGGTCTCGGGCTTTGCCCTGCCGCGCCATGGCGAATCCTGTCCGCTCTGGCCGCTCTTCACCGCGCTCAACCGCCCGCTGGTGCCGATCCGGCGGCGGGTGTCGCAGATGGGCCGCACGGCGGCCGAGTTCGAATGTTACGCCATCGCCTGGCCACAGGGGATGCCTGCGCTCGACCGCGATCCGGTTTACCGCTCGGTCATGCTGATCCTGCCGGTGGACAGTGCCGAACACGGGCAGGCCGAGGTGCAGCCCGTCGGCAGCAGCTGCCGGGTCTGCCCGCGCCGCGACTGCGGCGCACGGCGCGAGCCATCGATCCTGAGCGAAGGGTTTTGACAGTTCCGTGACAGCGGGTCTAAGCTGAGCCGCATGACGGGCGGACCGGGGCCGCCGGTTCCCGGGGGGAGGAAGGGCAAGGATGAGCCGTAAGGTTCTGCTGATCGAGGATGAACCCAACATCACCGAGGCGATACGGTTTCTGCTGACCCGCGAGGGCTGGCAGGTGGAAACCCATGCCGAGGGCACCGATGCGGTGGACGTGATCCGCGCCACGCAGCCCGATCTGGTCATTCTCGACGTGATGCTGCCGGGCAAGAGCGGCATGGACATCCTGCGCGACCTGCGCGACCGCGACGAGATGCGCGACCTGCCGGTGCTGATGCTGACCGCGCGCGGCCAGTCGCGCGACCGCGACATGGCCGAAAAGGCAGGCGTGAGCCGGTTCATGACCAAGCCGTTCTCAAACACCGAGGTCCTGACGGCGGTGCGCGACCTGCACGCCCAGGCCTCGCGGACATGAGCGCCGGGCCGGATACCGAGCCCGAGCGGGCGGTGGCGCCACCGCCGGTCTTTCTTGAACGCCAAAGCTATCGCCGCCGCCGCTTGTCGGATGCGGCGCGCCTGCTGCCGATCCTCGGCGCCGGGCTGTTCGCGGTGCCGCTGCTGTGGCCGTCCGAGCCGGAAGAGGCGGGCGCGGTGTCGATGTCCTCGGCCATCGTCTACATCTTCTGCATCTGGGTGCTTCTGATCCTGGCCAGCGCCGGTTTCGGACTGGCCGCCCGCACCCATGGCGGGTCCGACACGCAAGGGCCGGAGCGCGACTGATGGCGACGCTGAACGTGCTGATCCTGGTCTGTCTGGGCTATGTCGTCCTGCTGTTCGGCGTGGCCTTTGCCGCCGACCGGCTGGCCGCCACCGGGCGCAGCACATGGCTGCGCTCGCCCTTGGTCTACACCCTGTCGCTGTCGATCTACTGCACCGCCTGGACCTTCTATGGCGCCGTCGGCTATGCGGCGCGGTCGGGGCTGGAATTCGTCACCATCTATCTCGGCCCCACGCTGGTCATGATCGGTTGGTGGTGGGGTCTGCGCAAGCTGGTGCGCGTCGGGCGCAGCCAGAGGGTGACCTCGATTGCCGACCTGATCTCATCCCGCTACGGCAAGTCCAACACGCTGGCGATCTGCGTCACCATCCTCGCGGTGCTGGGCGTCACGCCTTATATCGCGCTGCAATTGCAGTCGATCACGCTGTCCTTCAGCATCTTTGCCGAGGCCGACCCCTCGGGCATCTATAACGAGGGCGCCAGCGTGTTCTGGGTCGCCGCCGGGCTCGCGGTCTTCGCGATCCTGTTCGGCACCCGCAATCTGGACGCCAACGAACGCCACCACGGGGTGGTGACGGCGGTGGCCATCGAGGCGGTTGTCAAACTGCTGGCGCTGCTCGCCGTCGGCATCTTCGTGGTCTGGGGCATCGCTGGCGGCATCGGCCCGACCATGGCGCGCATCGACGCCTCCGAGATCGGGACGTGGGGCGTGGACCGGGGCCGCTGGGCCGCAATCACTTTCCTGTCTGCAGCCGCCTTTGTCTGCCTGCCGCGCATGTTCCAGGTGATGGTGGTCGAGAATGATGACGAACGCCACCTGCGCGCCGCCGCCTGGGCCTTTCCGCTCTACCTGCTGCTGATGAGCCTCTTCGTTGTGCCCATCGCCGTGGTGGGGCTGGACCTGATGCCCGAGGGCACCAACCCCGACCTCTTCGTGCTGACCATCCCGCTGGCGCAGGGGCAGGAGGGGCTGGCGATGTTCTCCTTCCTCGGCGGGTTCTCCTCGGCCACATCCATGGTCATCGTCGCGGCGATGGCGCTGTCGACCATGGTGTCGAACCATATCGTGATGCCGATCTGGCTCAGCTCTCAGGGCGGCGGCGTATCGGTGTCGGGCGACGTGCGCGACATCGTCCTGTTCTCGCGCCGGGTATCCATCGCGGTGATCATGGCGCTGGGTTACTTCTACTACCGCCTGTCCGGCGGCGGCGCGGCGCTGGCCTCGATCGGTCTGATCGCCTTTGCCGGGATCGCCCAGATCCTGCCCGCGCTGGTCGGCGGCCTGTTCTGGCGCGGTGCCACCCGGATCGGCGCGCTGGCCGGGCTGACCGTGGGCTTCGCGCTCTGGGTCTACACCCTGCTGCTGCCCGGCATGGGCGGATCGTTCATGTCCGAGGCTGTGATGACATATGGCCCGCTGGGCCTCGGCTGGCTGCGCCCGCAGGCGCTCTTTGGCATCGACGGCATAGACCCGATGGTGCATTCGGTGATGTGGTCGCTGTCGCTGAACACCGCGGCCTTCTGCATCGGCTCGCTCGCCAGCTTCCCCAGCCCGCTGGAACGGCTGCAGGGCGCGCAATTCGTCAACGTCTTCGACCATTCCGCCGGTCCGCGCGGCTGGACCGGCTCGGTGGCCCAAAGCGAAGACCTGATGATCATGTCGCAGCGTATCCTCGGCGCGCGCGAGGCGCAGGAATTCTTCCATGCCGAGGCCGAGCGGCAAGGCGGGCGTGGCTACCTGCCCGAACCGACCCCGACCTTCCTGGAACGGCTGGAACGCGAGCTCAGCGGCTCGGTGGGCGCGGCCACGGCACATGCGATGATCGGCCAGATCGTCGGCGGCTCGTCGGTCTCGGTCGAGGATCTGCTGGCGGTGGCGGACGAATCCGCGCAACTGCTGGAATATTCCGGCCAGCTCGAGGAGAAATCCTCGGAACTCAGCCACACCGCCCGCAAGCTGCGCGAGGCCAATGAGAAGCTGACCCAGATCTCGCTGCAAAAGGACGCCTTCCTCAGCCAGGTCAGCCATGAGCTACGCACGCCGATGACCTCGATCCGGGCGTTTTCCGAGATTCTGCGCGACACCGAGGGGCTGCAGCCCGAGGAACAGACACGCTATGCCGCCATCATCCATGACGAGGCGCTGCGGCTGACCCGCCTGCTCGACGATCTGCTGGATCTGAGCGTGCTGGAAAACGGTCAGGTCAACCTGAACATGGGCGACGGCAGCCTGCGCGAGGTTCTCGACCGCGCGATCTCGGCGGCGCTGACCGGCTCGGACCGGCCGCTGCGGGTGCGGCGGCACCGGGGATCCGAGCGGATCCCGCTGCACACCGACCTGGACCGGCTGGGGCAGGTCTTCATCAACCTGATCGCCAACGCGCAGAAATACTGCGACGCGGCCGAGCCGTCGCTGACCATCTCGGTGCATGATGTGGGTGGGCAGGTGGTGGTCGATTTCATCGACAACGGCAGCGGCATTCCGGCGGATGCCCAGTCGATGATCTTCGAGAAGTTCGCCCGCGTCGGGTCCGACAAGGCCGGCGGCGCCGGGCTGGGGCTGGCGATCTGCCGCGAGATCATGCAGCGGCTGGGCGGTGAGGTCAGCTATCTGGCGGGGCAAGAGGGCGGAGCGTTTCGCGTCAGCCTGCCGCTGGCCTACAAACAGGCCGCGCAATGAGGCGCGCGTAAAGACAATCGTAACCGTCGCTGCGCTAGACCTGAGGGCGAAGGAATGCCCAGGCGGCAGGTCAACGGGTGATGCAGACAGAAGCGGAAACACAATCGGCCCTGGCGCGGAAACTGGCGCTGGCGCAGGACGATTCGGGCAGCAAGCCGCGCTCGATCCTGCGGGCGCTGCGGCTGGGGCTGGCGCGGGTGGCCGACGACACGCTGGATCTGGCGATGTCGGTGATCGGTGCCACCCAGATGCGCCGCACACAGGACGAGTTGCCCGGCACTCTGGCCGAGGATCGCCTGTATCTGGTCTTTGCCGCGCCCGACGATCAGCTCGGTGCGGCTTGTGTGGACCTGTCCTGCGTCTCTTCCGTCATCCAGCAGCAGACGATGGGGCAGGTGCTGCCCGGCGTGGTGGCCGAGCGGCCCTATACCGGCACCGACGCCGCCATGATCGCCCCGGTGATCGAGGCGTCGCTGAGCCGCGCGCAGGATCTGGCCGAGGCTCCGGCGGATCGCGCCTGTCTGGCCGGGTACGAGTTCTGCTCGCGCATCGAGGATCTGCGCAGCCTGCTGCTGATGTTTGAGGCGGACGTCTATCGCGTCTTCGACCTCACGGTCGAGATCGCGAGCGGAACGCGGCAGGGGGCCATTACTCTGGTCCTGCCCGACCGGCCCGAGCCGGAGGAGGAGACAGCGGATGATGCCGCGCTATCGTTGGGACGCCGGCTGGATCAGGCCGCCGGCGTGATGCGGGCGGATCTGACGGCAGTCATCAGCCGGGTGCAACTGCCGCTGGCGGTTTTCGCGGCGATGAAGCCGGGCGATCTGCTGCCATTGATCGGAGACCAGCTGGACCGGACCGAGCTTATTGCCATCGACGGCCAGAAACTCTCGACCTGCCGCCTCGGACAATGCCGCGGCATGCGGGCGGTTCGTCTGAACGAAAGGTTGCCCGAGCCGCAAGTGCCGCAGACGGTCGAGGCCGAGTTTACCGAACATCAGGCATCGCCTGCCGGGGACAAGCCGGGCCCGGCGCTGTCAGACCCGCACGTGATCGACCACAGCGACATCCCGCAGGTGCAGCCCGGGCCGGAGCCGGCAACAGACCGGCCCTCTCCACCCGAGCCCGATATCGAAGGGGCGTTGGCCGCGTGGAGCCCGGATCAGGCAGCAGCAGAGATCACCGAATTGGCCGGTTTGTCAGGGTCGGAGGAGTAGGGCGCCGGGCCGCTTTCCGTGCGAGAGCGGGAATGGCAGCGTCACGCGGCTGCTTTAGCGGCTCTTGTTGCAAAGCTGTTCGAGGGTCGGGCGCAGCCCGTCCAGCTGATACCCGGCAGCGCTGGTCTTGCCGAGGATCTCGTCGGGGCTCAGCTCCTCACACTGCCCCAGTGCCCAGACCACCGAACAACGGGTGCCCGACGCGCAATAGGCCAGCACCGGACCATCGGCGCAGTCGGCGAGTTCCACCTGCCGCGCCACGTTCTCGGGTGTCATGGTCTGGTGGGTCAGTTCCAGCACCTCGTATTCCATCCCGGCGGCACGGACCGCGTCCCCGATCGCGTCGGATTGCTGCGACGGGGGCACCTCGACATTGGGCCGGTTGCAGATGACCTTGACGAACCCGGCGGCAGCGATGGCGGGCACATCCTCGACTGAGATCTGTGGCGAGACGGCGTAGCGGGGCGTGATCGGACGAATCTCCATGCCAATTCCTTATGCCGCGCTTGCCAGCCTGTCCAGTTTGCCGCCGATCCCGGGCGCCAGCGCCATACCCACCATCATCGACACCAGAAAGATCACACCGCCCAGCCCGCCATAGGACAGTGATGCCATGGCCGGCCCCGGGCACAGCCCCGCCAGCCCCCAGCCCATGCCAAAGAGGACCGAACCCGTGATCAGGCGGTGATCCAGCTCGGGGTGGGACGGCGTGGGAAAGGCGCCTCCGGTCAGGGGCTTGCGCGCCGCCGTCAACTTCCACGCCACGGCCATGGGAAGGATCGCGCCCCCCATGACGAAGGCCAGCGTCGGGTCCCAGTTGCCGAACACATCCAGCCAGCCCTGAACCTTGGTGGTGTCTGTCATGCCGGACAGAAACAGCCCCGCACCGAACAGCGCCCCGGCGATCAATGCCAGAAGAAACCGCATCAGATCACCCCCAGCAGATGGCGGAACAGCACCAGCATCAGACCGCCCGCCAGAATGTAAAACACCGTCGCCACGATCCCGCGCAGCGACAGCCGCGAGATGCCGCAAACTCCGTGCCCCGAGGTGCAGCCATTGGCGATCCTTGTCCCAACTCCAACCAGCAGCCCCGCGGCGATCACCACCGCATAATCATCAGTCAGATGCGTGGTAATGTCCGGGCGAAACAGGGCAGACAGCACCAGCGGCGTTGCCACGAGGCCCAGAATGAACGCCGCCCGCTCGCCCGCCGAGCCCCGGCCCGTGCCATCCACCAGCCCGCCCAGAATGCCGCTGGCCCCCATGATCCGCCCGTTGCCCAGCAGATAGACCGCGCCGCCGAGCCCGATCAGCAACCCGCCGACCAGACCCCAGATCCAGTCCATTTCCATGATACCGTCTTCCTTCCTGTTCGCGCCTTTGCCGTCCGGTCAGAGCTTGTTGACCGGCAGCTTGAGAAAGACGTCCCCCTGTTCGTCCTCGGGCGGCATCTGCCCGGCCCGCATGTTGACCTGCAGCGACGGCAGGATCAGCCGGGGCATGGCAAGCGTGGCATCGCGGGCATCCCGCATCTGCACGAACTCCTCGATGCTGCGGCCCTGACCGATATGGATGTTGAGCGCCTTCTGCTCGCCCACCGTGGTCTCCCACGCATATTCATCGCGGCCCGGTGCCTTGTAGTCATGGCCAACGAAAATCCGCGTCTCGTCCGGCAGCGACAGGATCTTCTGGATCGAATCGTAAAGCATCGCCGACGAACCGCCCGGAAAATCGCAGCGCGCGGTGCCGAAATCGGGCATAAAAAGCGTATCGCCCACAAAGGCCGCATCCCCGATCACATAGGTCAGACACGCCGGCGTATGCCCCGGCGTGTGCAGCACATCGCCCCGCATCTGGCCGACAAAGAAACTGTCGCCCTGCCGAAAGAGCTGGTCGAACTGGCTGCCGTCCCGCTGAAACTCGGTGCCTTCGTTGAAGACCTTGCCGAACGTATCCTGAACCACGGTGATATTGGCGCCGATGCCGATCTTGCCGCCCAGCTTCTCCTGCAAATAAGGCGCTGCCGACAGATGATCCGCATGCACATGGCTTTCCAGAATCCACTCGGTCTTCAGCTCCTCCGACCGGATATACTCGACGATGGCGTCGGCCGATGTCGTGTTGGTCCGCCCCGAGGCATGATCGAAATCGAGAACGCTGTCGATGATCGCGCAGGTATGGCCGTCGGGCTCACGAACCACATAGGACACCGTAAAGGTGGTCTCGTCGAAAAAGGCTTTCACAAAGGGCGTCATCTCGGTCTCCGCATGGTTTCCTGAATCATATAGTGAAATGCGAATGTGAGGCAAGGTTTCGGCGGGCTTTCGCCTGCCGAAGGACCAGTTGATCTGAATCAGAGCGCACGCGGTAGGGTTGTGGCAATACTAGGAGTCTGCAAGGCCCGGATTGCGCGGTGTCCGGCCCGTCTTGCAGAGCCCACTGGCCACGGTTTTGCGCGGCTGTTACGTTGGGCTGCTATTGCTCGCACGCCATGGGGAGGGATGCGATGACGACTCGGGACTTGTTTCAGGAAGCGGAACGGTTGGAACGCAAGCTGGCCGGGGCCAGCCTCGACAAGCGGCTGGAGATTCAGCCCGCGCTGAGCGTTGTGGTCCGAAAGCTGCGCGCCCAGGGGGCCACGGTGCCCGCACATCTGCGGCGCCTGGATTCGACGCTGTGCGACGAGGCGATCGAGGCGCGGTTCGACAACATGCCGGTCTGACCGGCAGGGTCACCCCAGCGAAATACCGACGATCACCATCATCAGGCCGATCACCGACACAAACAGCGCGGCGAGGTTCCACGGCAGCACCGCCTGAACCGCGGCGCGCAGCTCGTCGTCGCTCAGGTTCGCCCGGCGTGCCCTGACCACGCGCAGGATGCACCAGACCAGACCCGCAAGGCCAATCAGCGACAGGGCGGCCCCGCCCCAGATGATGGTTTCGAACATGGCACTCCTGCTCTTGCCGTTCCGGTCGGTCTGCGGTTAGCGGATCGCTGCCCGGCGTGCAAGCGGTGGCCGATTTACGCCATTGCCCGCTTGCGGCTGGGCCGCCGCCGATGTATCCCGCCCTCTGCCTGATTTCGAGACAGAGAGAGTTGCAGATGGACGACATGACCGAAACCCAAGCCGCCGACAGTTACCGTGTGACCGCAGGTGAGTTGCGTCAGTTCATCGAGCGCTTCGAGCGCCTGGAAGCCGAGAAAAAGGACATCGCGGACCAGCAGAAGGAAGTCATGGCCGAAGCCAAGGCACGCGGCTACGACACCAAGATCATGCGCAAGGTGATCGCGCTGCGCAAGCGCGACAAGGACGACATCGCCGAGGAAGAGGCGGTGCTGGAAATGTATAAGGAAGCGCTGGGCATGTGACTTTCATCCGGGCGTGCCCTCAGGCGGGCCCGGGCTGAAACGGCAGGGTGTCAAGGGGCGATGAACGTGACATCGGACATCGCCTCGATGGCGTCGATATCCGCGTTGTAAAGCTCGCTATAGACGTCGACGGCATCCTCATCCCAACCGGGCAGCTCCAGCTCTTCCTCATCGGCGCCATCGATGGCGTATTTGTCCAGAAAGCTTAAGGTGACCTCGCTGATCTCATGGTCGGTCAGCCCCGGATTGCGGGCCAGATAGTCCCGCAGCCGCACGATCCCAGCGCGGGACATCAGCCCCCAAAGCAGCGCCTGCTCTCCGTTCAGCGGGCCTTCATAGCCCGGCCCCGCCAATGCACGCAGGATCCGCCCCCAGATCAGCGGCGTATCCTCGTTGCACCAGACCGTGAGTTTCACGCCCGGGGCCATCAGCCGGATCTGCCGGATCATGTTGGACCAGCTCAACTCGCCCGGATCGACCGCACCCATGATTTCGGCGCGCCGGTTATCCGGTATGGACAGCAGCACCTTGGGAATGAAACTGGCCGGATTGCGGATGGCCATGAACATCTCGATCTGGTTGCCACGAAAGATCTCGCAAAGCTGCGCCATACGCGGCGCGGCCAGGGGGTAGAATTGCCCCCCAAGGATCGCCGACCAGTGGGTTCCGAAGAAGTGCTCGCTGGACAGCACCACGCGCTCGGCCACCTCGTCATCGAGAATGGCGTCGATCAGTATTTCCGCGGCATCCGGCGCTGACGGCGCGGTCTCCAGTGCGGCAAAGGTCTCCTTGAACAGCCTGCGATAGCGGCTGGGTCCGGGCACCGAAATCCCCTGCCTGCCGAATGCCTCCTTGTTGCCCACAAGGCTTTTGAACAGCCGCCCTTCGTCGGAAAAATGGGCTCCGGTATGGAAAACCAGCTGCATCGTACCTTCTGTCATCCCAAAACCGGCAAATCGGGTTCGGGTTACAGCCTCGCATCCCGGCAGTCAAACCCGCACGCCGGTGGCCCGCTCCGCCAGCACGAACCGAGCCTCAGGATTTCCGGACCCAAGGCCGATTTGTGGCTTGCAGTCGCGTGGCTGAAACAGTAATCCAAAGCCCGGCGCCCCTATAGCTCAGCTGGTAGAGCAACTGATTTGTAATCAGTAGGTCCGCGGTTCGAGTCCGTGTGGGGGCACCACTCAAAACCCAGTCAAACACCGGCAAAATAAGATGTTTTCTTAATTACTTGAGGCGCATTCTTAATCTTTGGTTGGGTTTGACTATGGTTAGAACGTATCATGAACCTTGTAACGAAACGGTCATTACAAGGACATGGTATGCCGCAGATTAAGTTCACGGATTCGACGCTCAAGTCGCTGTCCACAACCAAGTGTAGCGCGGCGGCGGCTTTCGGACAAAGAGGTGCGATTTGTCGGACAGATTTATCGCAGCGCGCCTGACTTGGCGAGCGGGCCTACCGACTGTTTTTCACGAGATACCCCATTTCTGCATAAGAAAGTCTGTCATCTCAGCAGCCTGCGCTTCAGTCCAGGTGACCTGAGCGGAGACGGCAACGAGCTGGCACATGATCCCCTGCCAAGCGCGGTTCGCCCCGCCTTTGTTCGGACCGCCGAGGGACGCGATATTGATGGGAGTACCCGGGATGCTTTGGTCTTTCGACGTGAAGCGAATGACGCTCAGAGGCATCGGGAGTAGAGTTCGAGTTGCTGAACCACCATCTTTTCGAAGCCAGGAAATGGCGCTGGAACCACCTGCATACAGGTTCGTGCCGTTGTAGTTTCCGACGGTGCGGACCCCATTGCTGGTGATACCCGCTTTGTCGGTGATCAACGTGATGTAATTGTCCCAGGCCTCATCGATACCGTCCTTATACTGCATAACGATGAAAATCTCAGAACACGACGCATCTGCGGGCAATTCCAATCCGTAATCGTTGACGGAGTCTGGCCAAACCAGCGCAGGACGCCCACCGGCCCGGTGCTCGGAGGGGGAGTAGATTGGCCCACCTGCTGGCGAGGCGAAGACAGACATGGA
>NZ_WPZY01000145.1 GCF_013031405.1 Ruegeria sp. HKCCD8929
CAGGGATCGGACGCTCAAAGTACTCTCAGCGTTTTCTGCGACGCGAGCGACGGTCGATGCCCCACAAATTCAATGATGCCCGTCGCGACAAGTTTCCCAAAGCTAAGTACCGGGTCACGAACTGCTCGGAATACAATGAAAGTCTCCGGCAGCGGGGCGATGTGACGATCTGGGATTCTGATGATGTAGTGGAGAACTGGGCATCGCCACGCCGCAAGACACGCGGTGGACAGGCGCGCTACTCCGATCTGGCAATCGAGATCTGCCTCACTCTGCGGGTCGTGACTCGACTTCCACTCAGGCAAACTCAGGGTTTCGTGCGGTCGATTGCCAGGCTGATGGGCATGAACCTTGTGGTACCGGATTTCTCGACCTTGTCGCGGCGTGGTAAAGGGCTGAAGATCACCCCAAACCGGCCAGCTGCAAGTAAGCCAATCACCCTCGTTGTGGACAGCACGGGTCTGAAAGTGCATGGCGGAAACGACTGGCATGAAGAAAAGCACGGCACTAGGAAAGCCCGCAAGACATGGCGCAAACTCCACATCGCCCTTGATCCGGAAACGGGCGACATCGCTGCAGCAGAGCTGACCACTGAACATGTGGGTGATGAATCAGCACTGCCAGCGTTGCTCACTGACATTGATGATGATGTGAGCCGGTTTCTGGCGGATGGTGCGTATGACGGTCAGGGTGTCGTGGACTGCCTGGAGGACAAATTCGGGCCCGGGATAGAGATCATTATCCCTCCGCCGAAGAACGCGGTTCGCGGCGAGAATGCACATCGCAATCGACACATCGATGCCATCGCTCAACATGGCAGAATGAACTGGCAAAGTGAGACGGGATACAACCAGCGATCACAGATTGAAGCCCAGATCGGCAGATGGAAACAGGTTATCGGCGATCGCCTGCGGGCGCGTGATCTAGACCGTCAAATCTCCGAAGCGAAGATTGCATCAAATGCGCTCAATCGCATGACGTCTCTCGGTCGTGCGGCGTATGAACGCGTCGTCTGAAGTGATAGGGTAAGGGGCAGATCCAACTCAGCCTTGATCCATGCAACACAGTT
>NZ_WPZY01000019.1 GCF_013031405.1 Ruegeria sp. HKCCD8929
CACACTGACAACCATTTGGGAATCCCCCGATTCAAGTTTTCGGCGGGATGCTTTAAACGGGCTGTGGCCATTGGGGCACGACGCGGCCCCGGCGCGGCCTGCACGGTTTGAACTCCGGGCGCCGCCGCCCCAGACTTGCGCCATCCACTGGACCGGGATGCGCTCATGTTTCAACTCTATGCCGCAATCTGGCGTGTCAGCGCCGGGCGTCAGGTCGTCCTGATTGTGCTCTCCATCGCCATCGCCGCGCTGGCCGCTGCCCCGCTGGAGTTTCAGCGCAATATCATCAACCTGCTGACCAAAGGCGGTCTGGACACCGCGCAGCTCTATCTGCTGGGCGCGGGCATGATGGCGGTGATCGGGCTGAGCCTGTTTCTGAAATGGCTGCTGGGCTTTCGCAGCGGCACGCTGGGCGAGGATGTGATCCGCCTGATCCGGCAGCGGCTGCTGACCCGCGCGGTGGATGCGGATGAAAGCGGAGAAGACGTGCGCCGGGGCACGCTGACCACCGCCATTTCCGCCGAGGCCGAAGAGCTTGGCAAATTCTCCGGTGCCGCCTTTTCCGAGCCGGTGGTGCAGATCGGTACGCTGATCAGCGTGATCGGCTATATCTCATCGACCCAGCCGGGGCTGGGCCTGATCGCGCTGTCGATGATCCTGCCGCAGATCGCCATCGTCCTGATCTCGCAGCGCAAGGTGAACGTTTTCGTGGCCGAGCGGGTGCGGGTTCTGAGAGCCGCCACCGACCGGCTGACGGCAGAACAGATCGAGGCGGTGACGCAGGAGGTGACCGACCGGTTCGACGCCATATTCGAGACGCGGCGGCAGATGTTTCTGTGGAAACTGTCGGCCAAATTCCTGCTCAGCATGATTAACGGCGCGGGCACGGTGGCGGTGCTGATGCTGGGCGGCTGGCTGGTTCTGAACGGGCGGACGGATGTGGGCACCGTGGTGGCCGCGACCAGCGGTCTGGCGCGTATTCAGGGGCCAACGGCGTTCCTGATCGCGTTCTACCGGCAGGTCAGCGCCAACCGGATCAAATATGAATTGCTGCTTGAGATTTTCGGGCCTGCCGACACCAGGCAGCGGGCATAGTTTCTACCCCGGTTTTCATGAAAAATGCCGCCCCGGTCGGAGCGGCCTCAGATCTCGGATCAAGCGCCCTGTTCCGGAACGCAACGTCACGCGCGCTCGGAATATTCCATGGTTTCGGTGTTCACCACGATCATCTCGTCCTGCCCGATGAAGGGCGGCACCATGACCTTGACGCCGTTGTCGAGGATCGCGGGCTTGAACGAGTTGGCCGCGGTCTGGCCTTTGACCACCGGTTCGGTCTCGACGATCTTGCAGGTGACTTTCTGGGGCAGCGTGGCGTTCAGCGCCTCGGCCTCGTAGAACTCGACCACGATGGTCATGCCGTCCTGCAGAAACGGGCGGCGATCACCCAAGAGATCGGCAGGCAGTTCGATCTGTTCGTAGGTCTCGGTGTCCATGAAGACCAGCATCCCGTCATTTTCATAGAGGAACTGCTGATCCTTCTGTTCCAGCCGCACCCGCTCGACCTTGTCCGCCGAGCGGAAACGTTCGTTCAGCTTGGACCCGTTGCGCAGGTTGCGCAGCTCGACCTGGGCAAAAGCGCCACCCTTTCCGGGTTTTACGTGGTCAACCTTAACTGCGGCCCACAGGCCATCGTTATGCTCCAGAACATTGCCTGGGCGAATCTCGTTCCCGTTGATCTTGGGCATGACATTATTCCTTCACACATGGTTGATGCACCATTCGTTGCCCCTATATCTGGCGTGACCGATGCTGGCAAGACAACGACACCTAGTGCTGCACTTGCAGCAAGCTATGCAAAATTTGCAACACAATTATGCATTTCTACTGTATCCGAATCGAGCCGGATCGGTCATAAGGATCGCCACGCCGAAAATTGCAAGAGCAAGAACAACAAGGAAGACGAGATGAGAGATTTCGTTGACGGCACCGCCTTTAACAACGAGCAGGGCAACCGCGCTCGCAAGCTGTTTGCGGCTGTTGTGCTGGCCGCATTGGATGATGCCATTGCGGACGACAAGAAATACGGCAACGGGCCCGAGCAGATCGCCCGTTGGGCACGTTCGCGTGATGGGCGCGAAGTGCTGAGCTGTGCCGGTATCGACCCCAATGAGCGGGTCGTGAGCGGCCTGATGGAATTCGTGGGCCGCGGGGTGCGGACCTCGGTCGCGCTGTCGCGCGAGGAAAGCGAACGGCGCAACGCCGCGCAACAGGCCGAAGCCGCCTGAACCAGCCCGCCCTAGATTGGAAAAAACGCGCTCCCAGAACGGGAGCGTGTTTTTTTGAGCCCTCAGAAATACAGGATCCACTGACGGGCCACCCATAGCTCGGCCGCCAGCAGCGCACCAAAGCCCAGCCTGCCCCAGAGGCCGATCCCCTTGCGCCAGAGAACAGTGTAGGCCGCCAGACAGGCCAGCGCCGCCACCGGCGCGATCCACAAGGCGTAATGCGTTCGGTCCCAATAACTGAGCGGGCTGTCAAATACCCAGTCCGACAGCGGCCAGAAATGCGGCCTGCCATCGCCCGCGTGCAGCACGAAATCCGTGGCCAGATGCAAGAGCCCCGCGCTTGCAAACGCCATCATCGGCGCCCAGCCCAGCCGGATCGCCACCAGCAGAACCGCCCCCCACAGCAGGAACGAGTTGTCGATGGCAAAGACGGTCTGCCAGGCGGATGAAAAGTACAACCTGTCGAACACCACGTGCTCGGGGATGTTCAGGACATACAGCGACGTGCCCGCCATCAGATAGAGCGACAGGTCCGGCAGCAGCGCCCCGGCCAGCGCGGCTGCCATGGTACGCCGCTCGCCGGGCGTGCCAAAGGCGGCGGCGCCGATCAAAAGATGCGCGGGCGTGTTCACGGGCCTTTTCCTTTGTCCCCAAATCGGGTCATCTGCGCCTCAGCATAGGAGGCAGGCCATGGTTCGGTCCATCATGATTCAGGGCACCGGCAGCAATGTCGGCAAGTCGGTTCTGGTCGCCGGTCTGGCGCGGGCCTACACCCGGCGCGGGTTGCGGGTGGCGCCGTTCAAGCCGCAGAACATGTCCAACAACGCCGCCGTGACCGAAAACGGCGGCGAGATCGGGCGGGCGCAGGCGCTTCAGGCGCGCGCCGCCATGCGGCCCACCCACACGGATATGAACCCGATCCTGCTCAAGCCCGAGACCGATACCGGCGCGCAGATCATCGTGCAGGGCCAGCGGGCGGGCACGATGAAGGCGGGCGACTACCGCAAGGACAAGTCCAAGCTTCTGGGGGCGGCGCTGGAAAGCTTTGACCGGCTGTGCGCCGATGCCGATCTGGTGCTGATCGAGGGCGCGGGCAGCCCGGCCGAGACCAATCTGCGCCAGGGCGACATCGCCAATATGGGCTTTGCCTGCGCGGCAGGTGTGCCGGTGGTGCTGGTGGGTGACATTCACCGGGGCGGCGTGATCGCACAGCTGGTGGGCACGCAGGCGGTGCTGGACCCGGATGACCTGGCGACGATCCGGGGCTTTGCGGTGAACCGGTTCAAGGGCGACGTGGCGCTGTTCGACGAGGGCCGCGACGATATCGCCGCGCGCACCGGCTGGCGCTGTCTGGGCGTGGTGCCGTGGTTCAACGATGCCTGGCGCCTGCCGGCCGAGGACATGATGGACATCCGCTCGCATACGGGCGGCGCCTGCAAGGTTGCAGTACCGCAGTTGGAGCGGATGGCGAATTTCGACGATCTCGACCCGCTGGCCGCCGAGCCCGGCCTGACGGTCGAGGTCATCCCCGCCGGCCGCCCCCTGCCCGGCGATGCCGATCTGGTGCTGCTGCCCGGCAGCAAATCCACCATCGGCGATCTGGCCTATTTCCGGGCGCAGGGCTGGGACATTGACCTTTATGCCCATGTGCGGCGTGGCGGGCATGTTCTGGGTCTCTGTGGCGGTTATCAGATGCTGGGCCGGACCATCGCGGACCCCGACGGGGTGGATGGCCGCCCCGGCACGGTCAACGGTCTGGGCCTGCTCGAGGTCGAGACAGTTATGGCGGGGCAAAAGCAGGTCACGCTGCGCGCGGCCAAGGCCCTGCCCGGTGGCGAGCCTGTTACGGGCTATGAGATCCATATGGGCCGGACCGAGGGGCCGGATTGCGCGCGGGCCTGGCTCGAGGTCGAGGGGCGGCCCGAAGGTGCGGCCAGCGCCGATGGCCGTATCAGGGGCAGCTACCTGCACGGGCTCTTCACCTCGGACGCCTTCCGCGCCAGTTATCTGGCCGGGTTGGGCGTCAGGTCATCGGTAGCCTATGAGGACGGTGTGGACCAGACACTGGACGCGCTGGCGGATCATCTTGAGCAGCATATGGATCTGGATCTGCTGCTGTCGCTGGCTGAAAAACCCAAAAGCGGCACCCGGATGTGACTCCGGCGTGCCGCTGTGATTTCTGAACTGCGCCTGGGGCGCGGCTAGTGTGCTATTCTAGTTCCTTCGCCGTCAGCGCGCGGTGAACCTCACGCCGGACCAGTTTGCGCACATTGCGGGTGATGCGCTCGCCTAGCGCCCCCTGCAATTCCTGACGGACGATATCGGCCACCATCAGGCGCAGAGTTTCCTCGTCCAGCACTGCCTCCTCTGCCGGTGTATGGCTGGCTGCAGGCTCGCTGGTGTCCTCAGCTTCCGCAGATTCAACAACGGGGTCGGCCTGCGCCTCGATCACCTCGGGCTCATCGCTCTGAACCTGCTCGGGCTCATCCGTCAGCTCGGGCATCAGGTCGGCCACCGGTTCTGCCATACTGGCCTCAAGCTCGGCGCGGATTTCAGCCTCAAGCTTGGCGGCCATGTCGCCGTCCTGCCAATTCAGGCTGCGGGTCCAGGTTCCGGAATAGTCATCGTCGCTTTCGCCATCTGGTTCCCACTGATCCTCGGTCTGGGCAATTGCCGCCTCAAGCGCCTCGATCTTGGCGCTGAGGCTGTCGGCCAGATGCTTCTGGCTGAGTTCGATCGCGGGTTCAGGTTGCCAGCCTGCGTCTTCGGCGGTCTCTTCCGCCTCCGCCGCGGGCTTGATTTCCAGCGGAGAATTGGCGGGCGTGACGTCCCGCCCTTCGATCCAGACCGCATCCACCGGGCGCAACAGCATCGGCTTGGACAGGTCCATGTCAAACGCCCGGCCCGTATCCTTGTCCTCGGCGTTTGCGACTGCCTTCCCCGGCACATCGCGGTCCGCTAGATTGGCGGCGCAATGCGGGTTGGCATCGGCTGGCGTAGCAATACGCAGTGCCGGGGTCAGGATCAGACGATCCGGCTTTTGCTGTGAGGTCCGGGGCGTGGGGCGCGGTTCCTTGCGGCCCTCTTCGCTGACCAGACGGCGAATCGAGGACAACACATCCTCGATCTCAACTTGTGCGACAGGTTCTGATATCATTTTTTTCTACCACTCTTGCCCTCGGGTTTGAGTGTAGCGAATGTCAGGCCACCTCACAACAGATAGTATGGCAATTCACTGTTTCCCCAATGCCTTGAGGACACGATCCAGATCGCGGCTCTGTTTGCTGACCTGCGCCGGGGCGCCCTTGACCAGGTTGTAATAGAGCGTGGGATCATAGATTTGCACCGCCAGACCCAGCCGTTCGGCGGTCAGCAGACCCTGTGCCTGCAGCACCTGATAGGCGGCAAGAGACCGCTCGGTCCGGGCGGAAACCTGCGCGAGCTGCGCATCCAGCAGGTCCTGCTCAGCCGTCAGAACATCCAGCGTTGTGCGTGCGCCCAGCGTCGCCTCTTCGCGGATGCCGTCAAAGGCCACCTGCGCCGCCCGGACACGCTCGTTCGAGGCGGTCAGGCTGGCGTTGGCGGTCTGGAACCGTACATAGGCGTCGTTGACGCCTTGCCGGATGTCCTTTTGCACATTCAGCAGGTTGGAGCGCGAGGCATCGCGGGTGGCCATCGCCCGGCGCACAACGGCGGCCAGACGGCCACCGGCATAGATCGGCTGGCTGTAGATCAGCGCCCCGCTGGCCGTGTTGCTATTGTCGTCGTTGCGGAAGTTTTCCGTGATACCGACGTCAGCCTGGAACCGGACGGTAGGGCCCAGTCCGGCGCGCTGTTGCTCGACAGTCAGATCCAGCGCCCGCACCTGATGCTGCGCGGATAGGATCGACGGGTGGTTGCGGTTGGCCAGGTTCACGGCGTCCCCCAGCGAGCGGGGCTGCTGCGGCAGGCGCGGCTGACCGGCGGTGCGGCCCGGCTGACGGCCCACTGCGTTGACGTATTCGGCCTGCGCGGTGCTCAGCGCGCCCTGCGCATCGGCCAGGTTGGCCCGCGCATTGGCGAGACGCGACTCCGACAGTGCCACGTCGGTACGGGTGACCTCACCCACCTCGAACCGATCCTGTGAGGCGCGCAGTTCCTCGCCCAGAAGGCGCACGTTGTTCTGACGGATGGCGACGGTTTCTTCCTGCAGCAGAACGCCGAGATAGGCCGTCACCGCCCGGAACAGCACCTGCTGTTCGATCTGTATCAGCGTCTGCCGGGTGGCCAGAACCGTCTCTTGCGCCGATTGCTTGCCCAGGAGCGAGGCGCCGCCATCGTAGATCAACTGCTGCAGGGTCAGCCCGGTGAAAAAGGTCGCAGGCTCGTTGTCGGTGACCAGAGCGCCGGTGCGGGTCCGGTTGTAGTCCTGCTGAATGCGCGCGGTCCAATCGATGATCGGGCGCAGCGCCGACAGCGCAATCGCCACATCCTCGTCCGCGGCGCGCAGCAGCGCCCGGTTTTGCTCCAGCAGCCCGCTGGTGTTATACGCCCCGATCAGGGCATCCGTCAGATTGTCCGCCCAGCCCTGGCGTGGCGCCAGCACGGCCAGCGAAACCCCGGCGGTGAGAACCAGCATTCTGGTCAGTTTTCCACGAACCACTCTGCGCATCGCGTGCCTCATAAAATTTTTTAATTGCTCTGCGCACAGTTTGCGCGTTTGCGCAGGTCATGGCAAGGCAACGGAAAGTTCTGGCTATGAACTATAGCGCAAATGCACGGGCACCGGTGAATCCGGGCAACACCGGGGCGCCTGCATTGAACGCATAGCGCCAGGTTACGCGCCCTGCGGCCTTATGGCCGATGCGCACGGTACCCAGGTCGCCTTCCATGAACACGCAGGCAATCCGGCCGTGATCCTTGAGCTGATCCAGCAGCGCCTGCGGCACCTCTTCGACCCCGCCCTGCACCATGATCACGTCATAGGGCCCGTGCTCAGCGGCGCCCTCGGCCAGCGGGCCGGTATGCACAACCGCATTGTCCGCACCCGCATCCATCAGCAGCGTCTGCGCCTCTTCGGCCAGTTGCTCATCCTCTTCCACGGCAACGACGAGCTGCGCCATACGCGCGGTCACGGCGGTCGAATAGCCCAGTGCCGGGGCCACATCCAGCACCATCTCATCCTTGGAAATGTTCAGCGCGTCCAGTATCTTGGCCAGCGTACGTGGCTCGAGCAGACAGCGCCCCTCGCCCAGATTCATCAGATCGCCGGCATAGGCCGCTTCGCGCTGCGCGTCGGGCACGAACTGTTCCCGCGCAACCGTCAGCATCGCGTCGATGATGGGAAACTTGGTCACGTCGGAAGGCCGGATCTGGGTGTCGACCATCATGCGGCGCCGGGCTGCGAAATCTGTCATCTCATCGCTCTTCATTTCCGTGTGTCACCCGGCTTTTGCCACATCCCCGTGACACCGGCAACGTCCCATCGCGCGAAAAGGCGTCGCGGGTCCGGACCGGACCAGCAATTCGCGCAATTCGCATGAATTTCGAGAGGTCCCCTCTGGACGCCACTCCGGAAAGTTGGTAGAACCCGATGCACACCACGGCAAGTGCTTGATTTCACTTGATAAGGCGAGTTGGCGGAGTGGTGACGCAGCGGATTGCAAATCCGTGTACACCGGTTCGATTCCGGTACTCGCCTCCATTTACAACCAAGTCAAAGACTTAGCGTGCAGGGCATGCAGGTGCGGCACAAAGCCCGTGGTGCTTTCGAATTACACAGGCCACTCCAGCACTTGGACTGCCGGTGCTCAGTAGTGCGGCGGGCGCTCGTCTCCGAGCACCACTCCGCCGGTACCTTCCTGTTCCCGAGCCGCCTCGCGCTGCATCAGCATCTCGACCTTCCGGGTGAGCCGGTCGATTTCGTCCTGCTGCCGTGCCGTTTCCGCGCTCAACTCGTCCACCGTTTTGGTCAGATGGGCGATCTGTTCCTCAAGATGCTGCATGGGCGCGACTCCTGATCTATGCGTGCCAGCGTCATACATGCGCAACGTCACGCTTGCCAGCCCTGCCTGCAGCGCCGAGGCTGGGCGCATGGGAGGAGACCATGACCGTCATCACCGAGAGCCAAGACGGCATCACCACCGTCACCATCAACCGCCCCGAAACCCGCAATGCGGTGGACCCGGCCACGGCGCGGGCGCTTTACGGGGCCTTTGTGGCCTTTGAGATGGATGAAACCCAGCGTGTTGCCATCCTGACCGGCGCGGACGGCTATTTCTGCGCGGGCTTCGACCTGAAGGCGGCGGGCTCGGGCGCGTCGGACAGCTGGCTGGCGGGGCTCAGCATCCCTGAGGGCTGGTCAGATCCGATCGCCGATCCGCGCCCCGGGCCGATGGGACCGACGCGTCTGATGCTGTCCAAGCCGGTGATCGCCGCAATTGAGGGGCCTGCGGTGGCGGGTGGGATGGAACTGGCGGCGTGGTGCGATCTGCGGGTGATGGCCGAGGGGGCGGTCACCGGCGTCTTCTGCCGCCGCTGGGGCGTGCCGCTGATCGATGGCGGCACCGGGCGGCTGCCGGGCATTCTGGGACGGGGCCGGGCCAATGATCTGATCCTCACCGGGCGCCCAGTCGAAACGGACGAGGCGTTGTCCCTGGGCTTTGCCAATCGCGTTTGTCCCAAGGGGGCGGCGCTGGCCACCGCAACCGCTCTGGCGCGCGATTTGACGCGGTTTCCGCAGGCATGCATGCTTGCCGATCACCTGTCGGCCCGCATGCCACCCGAGGCGCTGGCGGCCGCGCTGCGCCGCGAATGGCAATCGGCCGCCGCCTTTGTCGCCGAGGGCCGTGAAGGTGCGGCGCGGTTTGCGGCCGGGAAAGGACGCGGCGGGGATTTCTCGGATATCTGAGGCATCTCCGGGCCGCCCTGTCCGGCCATGCGTATTTTTGGCAAGAAGAAGCGAGGGGGTGCGCGTTCTTCTTCCCGTTCACAAATTTGGCGGCCGGAAGTGCGTGTATCTCAGGCGGTTGCGACCCTCGCAGCCTTGCCCCTACGCGGGCCTTCGGCTAGACCCCGCCCCGACTGCAATCCCCTGAGGACGCCCATCATGGCCAAGCCCAAGAAACAGCCCCGCCCCAAGGCGATCACGCCGAAAGGGTTCCGCGACTATTTCGGCTCGGAAGTCACGCAGCGCACCGAGATGCTGCGGACCATCGCTGGCGTCTATCATCGCTACGGCTTCGATGCGCTAGAGAGCAGCGCGGTCGAGACGGTCGAGGCGCTGGGGAAGTTCCTGCCGGATGTGGACCGCCCGAATGAGGGGGTCTTTGCCTGGCAGGAGTTCGACGAGGGCGGAAACGGCGACTGGATGGCGCTGCGCTATGACCTGACTGCGCCTCTGGCCCGGGTCTATGCGCAGCATCGGAATGACCTGCCCACGCCCTATCGCCGCTATGCGATGGGGCCGGTCTGGCGCAACGAAAAGCCGGGACCGGGGCGATATCGTCAGTTCTATCAGTGCGACGCGGATACGGTCGGCACGGCCTCGATGGCGGCTGATGCCGAGATTTGCGCAATGCTCAGCGACACGTTGGAGACCGTGGGTATCCCGCGCGGCGACTATCTGGTGCGCGTCAATAACCGCAAAGTGCTGAACGGTGTGCTTGAGGCGATGGGGCTGGGTGAGGACGCGAGCGCTCGCGACAACGTGCTGCGCACCATCGACAAATTCGACAAGGTGGGCGAGCAGGGCGTGCGTGAGCTGCTGACCAAGGGCCGTCTGGATGCCTCGGGCGCGTTTATCGACGGTGTAGGATTGAGCGACAATCAGGCCGAGCCGGTCATCGCTTTCCTGACCTCCAAGGCTGCCGATACTGCCGGAACGCTAGCCAATTTGCGCGCCGCTGCGGGCGACAACAAGACCGGTGCTGACGGCATTGCCGAGCTGGAACAGATCGGAGAACTGCTCGACGCAGGCGGCTACGGTGCGGATCGGATCGAGATCGACCCCTCGGTCGTGCGCGGTCTCGGGTACTACACCGGTCCGGTCTACGAGGCTGAACTGACCTTTGAAATCTTCGACGAAAAGGGGCGCAAGCGCCAGTTTGGCTCGGTTGCGGGCGGTGGACGCTATGACGATCTGGTCAAGCGCTTCACCGGACAGGAGGTGCCCGCGACCGGTATCTCCATCGGTGTCGACCGCCTGCTCGCCGCGCTGCGCGAGAAGGGCCGCGTTCAGGCCGTTGAACATGGCCCCGTCGTTGTCACCGTCATGGATCGCGACCGTATGGCCGATTATCAGGCGATGGTGGCCGAGCTGCGCAACGCGGGCATTCGGGCCGAGGTTTATCTGGGAAATCCCAAGAACTTCGGCAACCAGCTCAAATATGCCGACCGTCGCAACTCTCCGGTCGCGATCATCGAGGGCGGGGACGAAAAGGCCAAGGGGATCGTGCAGATCAAGGACCTGATCCTCGGTGCCAAGATTGCCGAAAGCGCCACGCTGGAAGAGTGGAAGGAACGCCCCAGCCAGTTCGAAGTGCCGCGCGACAATCTGGTGGCCAAGGTGCGGGAAATCCTCGCCTCGCAAAGCGGACAAGGCTGATGCCCAGCCGCGCCCAGACGCTGGAGCGGGCCGCGCGCCTGCGGAGCTATTTCGAGGCCGCCGGGGCCGAGCCGGTGGAAACGCCGGTCCTGCAACCGGCGGAAACCTTGCTGGACCTTTACGGCGAGGATATCCGGGGCCGCGCCTATGTGACCTCGGACGCGCTGAGGGGCGAGCAGATGCTGCGCCCGGACTACACGGTGCCGGTGGTGCAGAAACATATGGAGCACGGCGCCGAGCCCGCGCGCTATACCTATGCCGGTGAGGTGTTCCGGCGGCAGGAGCACGACCCGGACCGGGCCAACGAGTATATCCAGGTGGGGTATGAGGTCTTTGACCGCGAAAACCCCGCCGCCGCCGATGCCGAGGTGTTTGCGCTGATTGCCGAGGCACTGAACGGGCTGCATCTGCGCGCCGCGACCGGGGATATCGGCATTCTGATGGATGCGGTGCGGGGGCTGAAAACCACCGACCGCCGCAAGACTGCGCTGATGCGCCATATCTGGCGCCCGCGCCGGTTCCGGGCGTTACTCGACCGGTTTGCGGGGCGTGCGCCGGTGCCACCGACCCGGGCCGCGCTGCTTGAGGCCGCCGAGCCTTTGGCGGGCGATACGCCGAAGATCGGCAAGCGCACAGGTGCCGAGATTGCCGACCGCATCGACGCCCTGCGGGCCGATGCCCAGGCCGCGCCGATTTCCGACAACGAGTTGGTGGGGCTGGAGACATTGCTGGCCGTGCGCGAGACCATGCCTTTTGCGCTGGAGCAGCTTCGCGACGTGGCCGTGGATCTGCCGCAGATCACCCCGGCACTCGACCGGCTCGAGGCGCGGATCGAGGCACTGAAGGCGCGCGGGGTGGATGTTGCGGGGCTCGATTTTGAGGCCTCGTATGGCCGCACCTCGATGGAGTATTATGACGGCTTCGTCTTTGGGTTTTATGCCGAAACCCGTCCGGACCTGCCCCCCATCGCCACCGGCGGGCGTTATGACGCGCTGACCCGGCAGTTGGGCAATGGCGCCGAGATCCCGGCCATCGGCGGTGTGCTGCGCCCCGGCCTGATGCTCGAGCTTGAGGAGGGCGCGCAATGAGCCTGAAGCTGGGCGTGCCCTCGAAAGGGCGGCTGATGGAAAAGACCTTTGCCTGGTTCGAAAAGCGGGGCATCACGCTCAGCCGGACCGGGTCGGATCGGGAATATGCGGGCCGGGTGGACGGCATCGACGGCATGTCTCTGGTGCTGTTGTCGGCGGGAGAGATCCCGCGCGAGCTGGCCGCTGGGCGTATCCACCTGGGCGTGACCGGCACCGATCTGGTGCATGAGAAACTGCCGCGCTGGGAACAGCAGGCGGAACAGGTGGCGCCGCTGGGCTTCGGTCAGGCCGATCTGATCATCGCGGTGCCGGCCTGCTGGGTCGATGTTGACACGCTCGACGATCTGGACGCGGCCTCGGCAGCGTTCCGGGCGCGGCATGGCCACCGGCTGCGCATCGCGACCAAGTATCACCGGCTGGTGCGCGAGTTTCTGACCGACAGCGGGGTTGCCGATTATGCGCTGGTCGACAGCCAGGGCGCGACCGAAGGCACGGTCAAGAACGAAACCGCCGAGGCGATTGCCGACATCACTTCGACCGGGGAAACGCTCAGGGCCAATCACCTCAAGATACTCGAAGACGGGCTGATCCTGCGCTCGCAGGCGACGCTGTGGCGCAGCCGCGTGGCGCGCTGCGCGGACGCGGACAAAGCTGTTTTGGACGACCTGCTGGATCGGCTGCACCGGGTCGCCTGAGCCCCCTCATTTGTCATGATCGGGGCGCATCTGATAAGATGCGCCTTTGTTTACGTGTATTTCATGACGAATGGAGAGTGCTGTGGCCGACAAGACAAAGATCAGTATCGATGTGTCCTTTGACAAGAAGGTCAAACTGAGCCACGTGGCGAGCGGTAAGCTGCAGAAAGAGAAAGACGGTCTGAAAACCACCAAGACCCTCGGGGTGACCAAGCCATCGGCAGCCGTCGAATCCCCGGTGCTGCATTGGGATGAGGTCACGGACCCTATCAACAAAACCAAGACGCTGGCGATCAAGGAGGTCAGCGCCAAGGTCGTCTACAGCACGCGGGTCTGGATCGACAAGGCAATCGGCAAGAAACACGACTGCTACAAGCACGTGTTCGAACACGAGAAACGCCATGTCAAAGTGTGGCAGGCGGGCGTCAAGAAATACGCCAAGGACATCATCAAGGCGGTTGACGCGGTGACGACGCCCAAACTGGGCAAACCGGTCGAGGTCAAGGACAAGGCCGCTGCCAAGGTGCGGGAGGAAGCCTTCAAGCGGATCGACAAGGCGCTGGCGGATGCGGTGCAGAAATACGGCAAGAAGATCGGTGACGAGTCCAAGAAAAAGATCGACACCTCGTCGGAGCGCAAGAAAACCAACGCGATCTGCGCCGATTACCTGAAATAGGCTGATTGTTCGTTAGCTGCGACTAGAGAACGCCGATCTCGGCCAGCGCCCGGTTCAGATCGTCCGGCAGTGCGTCGTCCTGTACCCGGGTTTTGGGCAGATCGGGCGGGGTGTCCTCAGGTTTCAGATAGCGCCAGCCCTGGAAAGGCCGCTTTTGTGCGCTCTGAGTGCGGTGCAGTTCGGGGTCGAGCACGATGGCGCAGCGGCGGATGCCGTCCTGTCCGATCACCTCGTCCAGCCGCAGGATGCGCTGGCGGCATTGCACCAGCCCCTTGATCACCCAGTAGATCGAACCGCCACTCAGAATCTCGGCCTCGCGCTTGGGCCACATCCGGGTGACGTGGCGCGGCAGCCCGTCCTCGGCCTGGGCGGCACGGGTGCGCTGCCAGTCGGCCAGCGTATCGACGCTTTCCGAGCCGACCGAAAGTTTTATGAGGTTCACATACTTATCCACAACTCCCCCACAGAGTCGTCCAGAGGCCTGACTTGATATTGTAGCTCACAGACAGCTTTCATCAACCTATTGTGGCGAACATCACAATTGGTTTAATCTGGGCGCCTCTTTCTGGACAGGGAATCAACCGATGAGCCGCTTTGCCGCCCCCATTGCCGAGCAGATCTGGGACATGAAGTACCGCTTCAAACAGGCGGACGGCACACCCATCGACCAGACTGTCGAGGACACCTGGCGGCGCATTGCCCGCGATCTGGCGAAGGTTGAGGATGATCCGGCGCATTGGGAACAGAAATTCTACGAAGCACTTGAGGATTTCAGATACCTCCCCGCCGGGCGCATCACCGCAGGCGCGGGCACCGCGCGGCAGGTGACCCTGTTCAACTGTTTCGTCATGGGCACGATCCCCGACAGCATGGCCGGCATCTTCGACATGTTGAAAGAGGCGGCGCTGACCATGCAGCAGGGCGGCGGCATCGGCTATGATTTCTCGACCATCCGCCCGCGCGGCGCGGATGTGCATGGGGTGGCGGCGGATGCCTCGGGGCCGCTCAGCTTCATGGATGTGTGGGACGCGATGTGCCGCACGATCATGTCCGCAGGCTCGCGCCGGGGGGCGATGATGGCCACCATGCGCTGCGATCACCCGGATATCGAACAGTTCATCACCGCCAAATCCGACCCGGCCCGCCTGCGCATGTTCAACATGTCGGTGCTGGTGACGGATGCCTTCATGGAGGCGGTCAAGGCCGACGGCCCGTGGGAGTTGCAATTCGACGGCAAGGTCTATCATACGGTGCAGGCCCGCGATCTGTGGAACAAGATCATGCAGGCCACTTATGACTATGCCGAACCGGGTGTGATCTTCATCGACCGGATCAACGCGGCCAACAATCTGAGCTACGTGGAGACCATCGCAGCCACCAACCCCTGCGGCGAACAACCCCTGCCGCCTTATGGCGCCTGCCTGCTGGGTTCGGTCAATCTGGCGCGGCTGGTGTCGGAGCCGTTCGAAGAGGCAGCCCATCTCGATGAAGACGCGCTGCAGGAGCTTGTCGCCACCGCCATCCGGATGATGGATAACGTAGTCGACGCCTCGAAGTTCCCGCTGCCGGAACAGGCGGCAGAGGCGCAGAACAAACGCCGGATCGGCCTCGGCGTCACCGGTCTGGCCGATGCGCTGCTGATGCTGGGCCTGCGCTATGGCTCGGACGAGGCGGCGCGCCAAACCGAGCGCTGGTTGCACGCCATCGCCCGCGCCGCATATCTGGCGTCGGTGCAATTGGCGAAGGAGAAAGGGGCGTTCCCCCTGTTCGACGCCGACGCCTATCTGTCCAGCGGCACGATGCAGGCGATGGACGAGGATGTGCGCGATGCAATCCGCGAACATGGCATCCGAAATGCCTTGCTGACCTCGATCGCGCCAACCGGGACGATCTCGCTTTATGCTGGCAATGTCTCATCCGGGATCGAGCCGGTCTTTGCCTACGCCTACACCCGCAAGGTATTGCAAAAGGATGGCTCGCGTACCGAGGAGGAAGTGGTGGATTACGCCGTGCAGCTCTGGCGCGACAAATTCGGGGACACCGAGCTGCCAGAGTTTTTCGTCAACGCCCAGACGCTGACGCCACTGGATCACGTCAAGATGCAGGCGGCAGCACAGAAATGGATCGACAGCTCGATCTCGAAGACGATCAACTGCCCCGAAGATATCTCGTTCGACGAGTTCAAGGATGTCTACATGCAGGCTTGGGATCAGGGCTGCAAGGGCTGCACGACCTACCGCCCGAACGATGTCACGGGGTCGGTGCTGACGGTCTCGGAAAGCTCAGACAAGGTGCCGGGCGAAAGCGCCGATGCACCGCAGGAGGTCGAAGGCGGCGACGTGATCTACATGTCCGAACCGCTGGACCGCCCGCAGGCGCTCGAGGGCTCGACCTACAAGCTGAAATGGCCCGACAGCGAGCATGCGATCTATCTGACCATCAACGATATCGTCATCGCCGGCCGCCGCCGCCCATTCGAGGTGTTCATAAACTCCAAGAACATGGAGCACTACGCCTGGACGCTGGCACTGACCCGCATGATCTCGGCCGTGTTCCGGCGGGGGGGAGACGTGTCCTTTGTGGTCGAAGAGCTGAAAGCCGTGTTCGACCCACGCGGCGGCGCCTGGGTCAAGGGCAAGTACATCCCATCTATTCTGGCTGCCATCGGCGGCGTGATCGAGCACCACATGATCGCCATCGGGTTTCTGGAAGGCGAGGGAATGGGCCTCAAATCCGACCCGCAGGCGCAAGTGGTCAACACCGACGCCCCGCGCGGCAAGGCCTGTCCGTCCTGTGGCCAATACGACATGGTGATGATCGAGGGCTGCATGACCTGCCGCAGCTGCGGGCATTCGAAATGCGGGTGAGGGTCACTCAGACAAACCGGTAAAACGAGTTTCCGGCCACGAACCCATCCAGCCCTGCCGACCGCGCATAGTGGCAGAGGTCGCTGGTTTTGTTGATAAAGCCTGCCCCCCGGAAGTTCAGGGAGGTGTTGCACAGAACCCCGCTTCCGGAAATTGCCCGAAACTCGATCAGCAAGTCGTAGAACATCGGGTTCTGATTGCGCGCGACCGTCTGCACCCGCGCCGATCCGTCAACATGGGTGATCGCTTCGAGCGCTGGATCGGTGACCTTCTGAAAATACAGCATGTGCGGCGACGGGCGGGTGGAATCGAAATGCCGACCCACATCTTCCTCAAGGCAGGACGGCGCAACCGGGCTGATGTCAGCGCGGTTCTTGGCCCGGTTCAAACGCACCCGCGCCTCGGCTGAGAACGGGGAGGCCAGGATGGACCGGTTGCCCAAGGCGCGCGGTCCGATTTCGCAGTTACCGCGTGCCCACCCGATGATCTGACCCTCCATCAGCGCCTGAGCCACGTCGCGCGGATTCTGCTCGGACATGGTCAGCCCCTCATGGTCGATCCTGTCGTCGCAAAAGGACTGACCGGCATAAACGCTCCAGGTCAGTTTGGCTTGCCCGGTATAGTGGCGCATCGCGTCCACCGCGGTGCCTATCGCACAGCCCGAGTCGCTGGTGCAGGGCGGTACGAAGACATCGCTGAACAGACCGCTGCGCATCCACTTAGTGTTCCAGTCGCAATTCAGCCCGCACCCACCGGTGATGATCAGCGGATATCCCTTGGTCAGCTTTTGCTCTGCCGCGGCGTGAAACCGGTCGAAAATGGCATCCGACAGTTTGACCGCAACGTTGCACAGGCGCGGATCGTCGACCCCGATATTGTAGAAGGGCGATCCGGTCAGCTTGTCCTTGCACAAGAGCTCTGCCGTCGGTTCGGGCGACAGCAGATAGTCGATCAGCGACTGCTCATTCGGGTTGGTTGTTCCGTTTTCCCCGAACGCACAGGCCGCCATCAGGCGGCCGGGATCCTCGCGGCGCATCCTCCGGGCGGTATCGGGAAACTTTGGATCGGCCAGCGCGTAGAGAAACGAATAGCGTTGGCCCGGGGCCTCCATCACCCGCCCCAGATGATGCAGGTTCAGGTGCGCGTCGATCTCGTAAAAGTCGCCCAGAACGCCTTCCCAAACCAGAACATAGCACGGCTCACCCTGTTTGAATGGAGACATCGCGTAGGCGCCCCAGATATGCGCCCGTTCATGGGTGGACGAAAAATAGTCGACAACCTTGCCAAAGAACGTGCGTTTGCCGACATTCTGCGATCCGTCACCGATCCCGAAATACCCCGCCCCGGAGGTGGTGACATGCTGTGCCCCCGCGGTGGACCAACCGCTGAGCGCCAGCACATCCGGCAGGTCCCGGAACCAGAGGCCTGAATCGATGAACGTGTCCGGTGTCACCGAGGTATAGCGGGGAAAGCTGTCTTTTTCGGATTCATAGGAAAACAGCAGCTCACCCTTTGCCGCATCGACCCCTGCAACGCTGCCGTCATGTCCCGATTTGAATGACAGAATCTTCATGTCGCTATCCCCCGCCCGACACCCTGCAGCACCATCCGCAAGACCACAACGCTGCGAATGCGATACGGCAACTCAGTTCATCAGACCCTGGTTACGCAATCCCTTTGCAATGGTCGAAGCTGCCAGCTTTGCCCCCTCTTCATTGAAATGAGAATCCGCGGCAAACAGAGATTTGGGATCATCGGTCGCCTCAAACGCATCCGTCAGGTCAATCAGCCTCAGCCCCGCCTGATCCGCCGCCTCTTTCACCATGACCCGCAACGGATCATGAATGAAATCCTGCGACACGAGGCCCTGGAACCGGCGGGCAGGCGGTATGAAAACGACCACCAGTTCGCCGTCCCATTGTGTGACGATATCGGCCGCGCGCTCCAGTACCTGCGCATAGACCGGCGTCGGCTTGGTTGCCCGCGCATAGTGTATTCCGATGATCTCCGAGGTTTTTTGCAGCGCAAAGAAGTTGCGAATGATCCGCTGCTTGCGAAGGAAGTCCTTGTAGGACAACGTGGTGGTCTTCCACCAGTCCTGCACCACCTGCGACGCGATCTCGACCTGTTCGGGTGAGTGTTTGGCGGGACCGAATTTGGTTCCCGGGTCAAGCACGGGTGTCAGCCACGATATCTCTTTTTCCCGGTACAGGTTCCGCCAGTCGTTTCCCGCAAAAAACGCAAACACCGTCACGTCGGGTTTGAGCTCCGGGCCATAACGCCCCAACGTTGCCAGTTCCAGCATGGGCCCTGCCCCGCGATGTCCGGTGTTGACAAGCTGGGGAATTTCCGTGCGCAGATGGCTGGCCATGTCCCGGCCGTCATCCAGGCAAAACCCCTCGACAAAGGAATCGCCCAGCAACATGACCTCGATGTCGTCGTTGTAGACCGAATCCGGGTTTCTGAACCCGTAGCGGTCTGGCCGATACGTCACCGGATCGCCGTAGACCGAACACATCAACATCTCGCGCCCGGGGATCGGTGCAAGGATCGCATCCTCCAGATCGGTGATTTCCATGACGTTGTTCAGATGCTTGATGGTGAAGGCCGGCGGCAGGTTCTGCTGATATTGCGCGACGCTCACATCCTCGCCCACGACCCCGACCAGTCCCAGACGCCCGGGCAGCACCTTGATCGTGACATAGGCCTCGAACGCAAACAGCCCGATCCAAAGGGCGGTTGCGTATATGCCGACCATCAGCCGCGTTTCCCGCGAAAGGAAGAAGGCGGCGCACAGAAAAAACAGGCCGATCAGCGCCGGGGCCACGACATACCGGATCACCAACGGGGTGCCGTGCGCGTATTCGGCCGATTTGACAAGTGCGTAAACGACGGTGACGAAACAGTACAACGCCGGCAGCAAACACAGGATCAGGCCAATCCGATTGGCGCGCTTTGCTGTGGTCATCTCGTTGCTCCCTTTCAATTCGGTCGGTCTGCCGCCTGCCACCATCTTTCGGCAGCACCGGCTCACAATCAACAATACACTTTGGCCCCGACGATGGGGCGACTAGTCCAGCTCAAATTTGCTTTCGTAATTAATTCTAAGTTCGGGGTTCTGATCCTCTTTCCGCAGCAGGCAATTGCCGACGACCAGAACTTCGATCTCGGTGCCCATGAAACAACGAAACGCGTCCGTGGGGGTACACACAATCGGTTCTCCCCTGACGTTGAACGAGGTGTTCACTACGATCGGGCAGCCGGTCAGCTCTTTGAAGCGTGAGATCAGGGCGTGGTATTTCGGGTTGGTTTCCTTGTGAACCGTCTGCACCCGCGCCGAGTAATCCACATGGGTGACGGCCGGAATGTCCGAGCGCTTGATGTTCAGCTTGTCGATACCGAACAGCGCTTCTTCGTCTTCCGTCATCTGACGGCGCTTCTCGGGCTGCACATCCGCCACGATCAGCATATAGGGGCTGTCGCCGTCCAGTTCGAACCAGTCGGCGACGTCCTCACGCAGCACTGACGGTGCAAAGGGGCGAAAGCTCTCGCGGTATTTGACCTTGAGGTTCAGGGTCTTCTGCATGGTCTCCGAGCGCGGATCGCCCAGAATCGACCGCGCCCCCAAGGCCCGCGGGCCAAACTCCATCCGCCCCTGAAACCAGCCGACCGCCTTGCCATCGGCCAGTGCCTGCGCCGCCAGTTCGGTCACTTCGCCATCCTCATGCGCGCTAAAGACGGCGCCGGCATCGGTCAGTTCGGTCGTGATGGCGTCGGTTCCGAACTCAGGCCCCAGATAGGCCCCCGACATCTGATCGGTGCCGGTCGCCTGCCGGGGCTGGCCCATTTCCTGGTGCCAGGCGGCGTAGGCGGCCCCCAGTGCGCCGCCGGCGTCCCCGGCTGCGGGCTGAACCCACAGGTTTTTGAACGCGCCATCGCGCAGAATTTTTCCATTTGCGACACAATTCAGCGCCACACCCCCGGCCATGCACAAATTGGAAATACCGTTCTCCTCGGCCAGTGACCGCGTGATTCTCAGAATGATCTCTTCGGTCACCGCCTGCACCGATGCCGCCACATCCATATGGAACTGGGTCAGCGGATCGGTTTCCGGTTTGCGTACCTTTTGACCGAACAGCTGCTCCATCGCCTTGCTGGTCATGGTCAGACCGGAGACATAGTTGAAATATTTCTGGTTCAGGCGAAACGAGCCATCCGGTTTCAGATCGACCACATTGTCCAGGATCAGGTCGCGGTATTTCGGCATGCCATAGGGCGCCAGCCCCATCACCTTGTATTCGCCGGAATTCACCTTGAAGCCGGTGAAATAGGTGAAGGCGGAATAGAGCAGACCCAGCGAGTGCGGAAAGTGCAGTTCCTTCACCATCGTCAGCTCACTGCCACGCCCGATACCCACCGTCGTCGTCGCCCATTCGCCCACCCCGTCCACGGTCAGCACGATGGCCTCGTCAAACGGCGAGGGATAAAACGCACTGGCCGCGTGGCTCATGTGGTGTTCGGCAAACAACAGCTTGTCGCCGGAAAACTCCGGGGCGATCTGGCGGAGTTGCTTGGTCAGAAGATCCTTGAGAAACAGTTTCTCGCGCAGCCAGACCGGCATCGCCATGCGAAACGAGTTGAACCCGCGCGGGGCTGCGGCCAGATAGGTCTCCATCAGCCGTTCGAACTTGAGGAACGGCTTGTCGTAGAACACCACACCTTCCACGTCATCCAGGGTGATCCCGCCCGCCTCCAGGACATACTGGATGGCTTTGGCGGGAAATCCGGGGTCGTGTTTGCGGCGGGTAAACCTTTCCTCCTGCGCGGCGGCCACGATCTGGCCGTCACGCATCAGCGCTGCCGCACTGTCATGATAGAGTGCCGACACACCCAGAAGATACGCCATGGCTTTAGAATAGCGTGTAGACGAAAGGTGCGATGGCCGAGCCCTGGCTCGCCACGATCAGACCGCCGAACACGGCCAATACGATCAGGATCGGAAGCAACCAGTACTTCTTTCTCACCCTCATGAACATCCACATCTCGGAAACAAACGAAACCATCCGATACCCCCAAAAAACCTAAAACTGATACTTCATACTGCGCGGCTGTTCCTCGCGCTTGATCCAATAGCTTTCCGCATCCCTGTCTTGGCGCAAGGATAACAAATCCTTACCCAGCAGTCGCATAACTAGCCCGATCGGAACAAAAGTCGTGACAAAAACCAGCGCCATCACAATCGGCGCCACGATCGCCCCCAAAAGCATTCCGAACTTGAACCACAGCCGGTTGGGTTCGCGCAGCAGATGCGGCGCCACAAAGGCAATCCCCAGAATCACGCCAGCAATCAGCAGCGGCACAAGGCGCACCGACCCCGATCCGCTCCACAACGGCCATAGTCCGATGATGGTGAATACTAGGGCGAAAACAATGCCAAAGCTGCGTTCCGACCCAACTTCAACGGCGACATTCGCGCGATGATCATCCATGACACTCAATACATTTGCTTTATCAAAATTCGGTCTGTGTATAACACATGGCCGAAGAAAAGCAAACAAACCTGCGCCCCAAACACGTGGCACAGCCGCCGCCCACGATCTGTCAACAAGCCGGGATCTCGCCCCTCCCGGCGGGCCAGCGTTTTCCGCCTTTTTATCAGGCCCGAAATGGATGGCTTGACCCCAGCCGGGCCTATCAGATTGATGTTGCACGACCCGCTGTTGGCCCATGCGCTTGAGGATTTCAAAAGTTGGTGACCGGTGGCTCGGGACCAGCTTAACGCCCCCTCTTTCCGGGCAGCCTCTGTCTGTTGGATCAAGTGCAGCAGACGGCTGGTTAGAGGTCATACTTGCGGATGAAGCGGCGTGAGCAAAAGCAGCTTTCCCTCCAACGCCGGAACGGCTCACGTCCCACCGGTCACTTTCAACACAGAGACCCGCAGCGCCCCAAGCAGATCCAGCAGGTGTTTCCTGCTTTTGGCATTGTATTTTGCGGCCGTGGCCGAGCGTTGAACGAAGTCTGCAAACTGCGCGACCGTCAGACCGTTCTCTTCGATCTCGCTCGCATAAGGACCAATGACCCTTGAGATGACCTCAATGTTCCGCTGAGCCCCCTCCTCCAGCTCATTCTGGCTGGATGCATTGAACCCCGCGACGATGTCTTCGGCGTTGGGGGACGTGTGCATCAGATCGAAATGCTCGATCGCGATGTGCTTGAAGATGACGTCCAACTGATCGCCGAGACCATCCGCCTTTTTCAAACCGGCCTCGATATCGGCAATCACCTTGTCGGCCAGCAACCGAATTGTCGCCTGCAGCACCGCGTCCTTGTTTGCAAAGGCGTTGTACAGCGTTTGCCGCGATATGCCGGCCTCTGACGCAATGTCGTTCATACCGGTGCGCTTCACCCCGTAACGGATGAACAGCCGCATGGCGGCCTCGATGATGCGTATTTCGCGTTCGTTCATTTTTACATATTGACAAACGGGCGCCGTATGTCAATATTGACACTCATACGTAAAATGTCCAATCGTCAGGAAGCGAGCCATGAACACGCAGCCTCAGAAAATCGCCATCGTCACCGGGGCCAATAACGGCATCGGCTTCGAAACGGCCGCAGGCATGGCCGAGGCCGGGTATCACGTCGTCATGGCCTGCCGAAGCCTGGCGAAAGCGGAAGCCGCCCGTGATGAACTGATCGCAAAACTGCCCTCGGCATCGCTCGATATCATCCTGCTGGATCTGGGCGATTTCTCTTCTGTTCAGCGTTTTGCCGAAGACTTTCGTGCACGCTACGAAAAGCTCGACGTGCTGATCAACAATGCCGGCATCCTGCTTTACTCGGCCCAAACCAATGGCGGCGGCATTGAGCTTCAGTTTGCCACCAACCATCTGGGGCATTTCCTGCTGACCGCCCTTCTGATTGACCTGATGCCCGATGATCCCGCATCAAGGATCGTCGCGCTGTCGAGCCTTGGCCACAAGGGTGCCAGCATCCATTTCGATGACCTGACCTGTGGTGGGGACGGCGGTATCGCCTATGGGCAGTCGAAACTCGCCTGCCTCCTGTTTGGCGATGAATTGGACCGCCGCCTGCGGGCCTCGGGCAGGAAGATCAAGGCGCTCTCGGTCCATCCCGGCGGCTCTGACTCCGGGCTATTCACCGACATGAGCGACGCGCAACGAAGCAAGCTGAAGGCGCAGGTCGAACAGTTCCTTCACTCCAACGCGTCGGCAGCCAAACCCGCCTTGCACGCAGCATTGTCGCCGGACGTCAAGGGCGGAGACTATTACGGACCAACCGGCGCGCAGGAAATGAGCGGCGAAGTTGGTCACGCCACACGCGATCCGATCACTGGCGATCTTGACGTCGCAGGGCGGCTTTGGAGCGTGTCCGAGGAACTGACGGGCAAGACATTCTCGCTCTGAGCCCTTCCCTTGCAAAACCGATCGGAATGAAACGAACCATCTGGAGGAAGTGAATGACGGGATTTGTGAACATGTCGTCTCAGGCATTCAGCTATCTGATCGTCATCGCCGCAGCCGTAATGCTGGGATGGGGTCTTTTGGGCTTTCTGGAATATTTCACCGGGCTGGCCCCGCTGATGCCCTTGCAGAACCCGACATTCCCGGGCGGGACACAAACTGTCCATTGGGTGCTGATCACACTGTCCGGTGCCACTTTTCTGGCCGGGTTTTTTCTGCGCTGGCGCTACACGCCCGTGGCCATGCTGGTGCTGTTCGCATCGCTGGCTACGATGTGCGCCATCCAGACCTTCGACTTTCTCGAAAACCCGGACCGCTACAGGAATTTCGCTCATGAATGCATCAACTACGTCGTCATCTCGATCTACCTCTTCCGGTCGGAGCGGATGCGCGAGCGGTTCGGCCAAATCACGAGCGTAGGTGCTACGCAAACCTTGCCGCAAAGTGCTTAATGGGTGCCCCGGAAAGGAAAATCATGGAAACCGCAAGATCCGAAAAAGTCAGCCTGGCACATCACAAGATCTACACCGAGATCCTCATCGATGCCTCTCCGGATGTGGTCTGGTCGGTGTTGGCCGACACAGGCAGCTATGGCGACTGGGCGGCCTTTCTGGTCGATATCAAGGGCGAGATAAGGGACGGTGCCCAAATAACGACGGTGTTTCAGGTCGATCCGGCAAAAGAGAAGCTGACGACCATCGACCACAGAATAACGGTCGTGGACGGAGAGACGTTTTTCTGGGCTGAAAAGGGTCCAGGCGGCGTCCGCGACAATCACCATTTCAGGGTCGAACCCGCCGCCGAGGGGAAAACCCGGTTCATCCAATCTGACGAGATCATGGGCGGGATCACCTGGCTGATGGGTGGCCGATTGGCGAAGATATATGAGGACGGGTATCAGGCCTTCAATCGTGGCCTGAAAGCCGAAGCTGAACGCCGTGCTCATGCAAAATGAACCAACCCCCAAGGCGCTCGGACGCGTCCTGCTGACCGGGGGCACCGGCATGGTTGGCTCTTCCGTGCTGTCGGCGCTGCTGGATGCGGACAGCGTCTCTGAAGTCATTTCCCTGGGTCGCAGACCATCCGGGCGCCAACACCACAAGCTGACCGAAATCACCTTCGCGGCGTTTGGCGATGCCGAGGCCATCACGCCGCATGTCGCGGGCGTCGACACGGTGTTCCACTGCCTCGCCACCTATTCCAGCCGCGTCAGCCGCGAGGCTTACGAAGAGATAACGGTCGACTGGCTGGGCGCGCTTCTGCACGCCTGCGAGACGGTGTCGCCCTCGATGACGTTCTGCCTGTTTTCGGCTCAGGGCGCGCGACCGGATGGCGGCGGAATGTCTTTCGCGCTCAAGACCAAAGGCAAGGCAGAGACCGCCTTGTTCAAGTCAAACATCGCCCGGAAATTCGCGTTCCGGCCGGGTTACATCGCACCCTCCGGATCGCGGGGCGGCTGGAAGCTGGCCGATTACCTGTTTGTGCCCGTGCAACGGCTCATGCCGTCGATTGGTGTTACATCCAACGAACTGGCCATTTCGATGCTGAAAACGGCAACGAACGACCCTCGGCACTCCGCAGTGCTGGAAAACGGAGACATGCGGGCCCTGCTGGATTAGCTTCACGCCCGCGTTCAGGCGTTGAGACTGGGCCCGATGGACTCAAGCGCCCAAACGCGCCGGGCATCAACTCGACCTCACCGCACGCCTGCAAACAGGCAAGCAAATTTGCCCCAACGTCGGCTTCCGTAGCGCCTAGAACACCACGTTCAGCATCACCATCGACACGATGAGGAACAGCACCGTCATGATGCCGCCGCTCTTCAGGAAATCCGTGACCTTGTAGCCCGCCGGCCCCATGATCAGCGCGTTTACCTGGTGGGTCGGTATGATGAACGAGTTCGACGTCGAGATCGCGACCGTCAGCGCAAACAGCGCCGGGCTTGCGTCGGCGGCGACGGCGATCGAGACCGCCAGCGGCACCAGCAGCACGGTTGCACCCACATTCGACATCACCAGCGAGAACACGGTGGCCAGGACGGCGACACCCAGCTGCAGCGACCACACCGGCCAACCATCGAGTATCGCCAGAATTTGCTGAGCGATCCACTCCGCGGTTCCGGTATTCTGAACAGCCTGCCCCAGCGGGATCAGACTGGCCAGCAAAAAGACGGTGTTCCACCCCACGGCGCGATAGGCCTCGTCAATGCTCAGGACACGGCTGAGCAGCATCCCGACCGCGCCGGTCAGCAGGCAGAGCGACAGGCGCACGTCGGTGAACAGGATCAGCGACAGCGAGACGGCAAAGAACAAGAGCGCCCAGCCGACCTTGTGCGGGCGCAGCTCCTCTTGCGGAAAATCGGTGGTCACCACGATGAAATCCTGATCCCGCTTGATACGCATCAGGTTGTCCCAGCGGGTATGCGCAACCAGCATGTCCCCGGCCTGAAACGGAACCAGCCCGATCTGGGTCGGCTCATGCTCTTCGGTTTTCACATGGCTCAGGGTCTCTTCACCCCGGTGAATGGCCATCAGGCTCAGGCCATAGGTCTTGCGCAGCAGCAACTGGCGGGGGCTTTTGCCGATCAGCTTGGAATCCGGCGGGATCACCAGTTCGGCCACACCGGCATTTGTGGGGGCAAACTCCTCAACAAAGACATCCAGTTCGGGCCGAACGGTCAGCCCGTACTTCTTTGCAAAGTTCTGGACCACGTACCTGTTGCCGATAATGGCCAACCGGCACGGCGCCGCGATCTCGGCGGTCAGAATCTGGATCATAGACACTTTGCCGCGGTAGAAGGTGGAGATGATGTAGAGATTGTTCTCGTTGTTGATGTCGGCCAGGATCTGCCCCACCAGCGCGCTGTCGGCGGGCACGTCCACCTCGAAGACATCCGCATGCAGCCCGTAGATACGCTCCAGATATTCCGCGGTCCCGCCTCCGGCCGACACTTCGGCCGCGTCCGCCGTTCCCGGCAGCACCCAGCGTCCGAGAAGCAGGAAATACAGGATGCCGGTGCCGACAAGCGCGGCTCCGATGGGTGTCACGGAAAACAACCCGAAGGGCGGTATCTTGGCATCGTCGGGCAACCCGGCATTTGCTGTTAGGATCAGATCGTTCAGCAGGATCAGCGGCGACGATCCCACCATCGTCATGGTGCCGCCAAGGATCGCGCAAAAGCCCATCGGCATCAGCAGGCGGCTGATCGCTATTCCCGAGCGCACCGAGATCCGGCTGACAACCGGCAGAAACAGTGCCGCCGCACCCACATTCTGCAGAAAGCTCGAGATGAAGCCCACCGTCCCCGACACGATCGGAAGAATCCGCGCCTCGGTGGTGCCGCCATGTTTGAGGATGGACGAAGCCACCTTGTTCATGATCCCGGTCCGGTCCAGCCCTGCCCCGACGATCATCACGGCGATAATGGATATGACCGCGTTGGATGCAAAGCCATCGAACAGATGCGTCACATCGGCCAGGTTTTCCAGCCCCGGCAGATAGCTCAGGATGCCGACAATCACGAGAACGAGCAGCGCGGCCAGGTCAATTCGGATAATCTCGGAGACGAACAGGAAGACCGTAAATCCCAAAAGGCCCAGGACGACCGCCATTTCATTCGTGAATTGCAGAGCTTCCATTATGCCCCCCGGAACAGTTCAGACGTTTGTGACCCACAAAACAATTGGCCCGCGCATGGTTTGGCCGCACGGAGTCTTTAGTCCCTATCACACTTCCGGCAGTTTGTCAGATTTCGCATTCCACTTATTGAATTTGATACGGAAAACTGCGCACGCCAAGCCTCGGTAACACGCATGCGTGTGATGGGGCTTGTCCACCTTTCCCAGTGGCTGCGTTCTATGAAGATTGGCAAAGGATGGGTGAAATCACCCATCTACACTGCGCTCCGAACCTCTTCCCCCTGCACCAGCAGATCCAGCATGCCCGAGATATCCTCGACCTCCTCGGCGATCACATGGGTCACCGAATCCGCCCGCTGCATCTGCCCGGTGATGCGCAAGAGCCGCCCCGCGATCACCGCGCGGCGGAAGCGTTCGAACACCTTGCGCCAGACGATCACGTTGACCACGCCGGTCTCGTCCTCGAGCGTGACAAAGATCACGCCCTTGGCCGTTCCCGGCCGCTGCCGCAGGATGACCAACCCCGCCACGGCCACCCGCGCGCCCTCGGGCGGGTCGCCCAGCCGGGCGGCGGGCAGGCAGGCGGGCGGGCGCGGCCAGTCGCGGCCCGGGGCCGGGGTGGGAACGGGGATCACATGCATGAGAACAAATATAGAACATGTGTAACGAATGTCCAGACGCGGCCCGGTGCGTCGCAATTGAGGCTAGAATCGTTCCAACAGCTTGACTAAGGAAGATGCGGAACATCGCAGAAGGAAGACGCGAGCAATGGCAAAGATTACCTATATCGAGCATGGCGGGACCGAGCACACTGTCGATGTCGCCAACGGCCTGACCGTGATGGAAGGTGCCCGCGACAACAATATCCCCGGCATCGAGGCCGATTGCGGCGGCGCCTGCGCCTGCTCAACCTGCCACGTCTATGTGCATCCCGACTGGGTTGAGAAGCTGCCCACCAAGGACGACATGGAAGAGGACATGCTCGACTTTGCCTACGAGCCCGACCCCTCGCGCTCGCGCCTGACCTGCCAGATCAAGGTCACCGACGCGCTGGACGGTCTGGTCGTGCAGATGCCGGAAAAGCAGATCTGATGCCAAGGCAGGCGCCGCGCCTGCCTGCCCGCCCGTGGCACGCATATGCCCGCGGCGCAGGGCTGGCGTTGAGCCTGTGGCTGGGTTTGTCGAGCGCAGCCGAGGCCTGCCGAACCTCCCCCCGTCATTGGGGGATTTCCAACGGCTCATATGTTGCCGCACCGGGTTGCAAAGGCGGTCAGTTCACAACCTGTCCGGGGCAAACCATCTCCTCGGCTTGGTATAGCCACGAAACCAGCCGCTATGCGCATGGCGTTCTCGGAGATGCCATCGAATACACTCAGCTCACTGTCCACTCCAGCGACCCCCTCGCGGACACGTGCGGAACAAAATCCGCACAGCTGGACGATCTTCACGTGTTCGAAGACATCGCCCCGCGGCTCGTGGATCTGGACCGGGATCAAAGCGCGGAAATCATCACCGTGCGCAGCCACGCCGAGAAAGGCGCACAGCTCGCAATCTACGCCGACCGGGGCGGGTATGACCTTCAACTTGTCGCCGCAACTCCTTATATCGGAAGAAAGAACCGCTGGCTGGCCCCCGCGGGAGCCGCCGATCTGGATGGGGATGGATATGTCGAGATCGCCTATGTCGACCGCCCGCACCTCGCCAAAACGCTCCGCATCTGGCGGTACCGGGACGGGGAACTGACCGAAATCGCCGCTCTGCCCGGCCTCACCAATCACCGCATCGGCGAGGATTTCATCTCAGGCGGCCTGCGCGACTGCGGCACCGGCCCCGAACTTATCCTGGCCAGCGGCGATTGGCGCCGTCTCGTATCAGTCCGGTTCGACGAGGGCTGGGTGACACAAGACCTCGGAGCATATGGCCGAGACCGCATGGTCCAGACGATGGAGTGCGGTTAGCACGTTCACATCATCTCAACAGAAAACTCTCTTGATCTGATCCCCGGTGGAACCACCCCGCCGCGCGCCTAGCGCGCGGCGCCGGGCCCAACGGGAGGCAATGCCGCAGGCGTAGCCGACGGGCGGGAGCCTCCCGGTTCCCGATCCTCAGCCGACACGATGTCCTACAGCGCCCGCCAGCCGATATCGCGGCGGAAGAACCCGCCGGGCCAGTCCACCGCCCCGACCATCGCATAAGCCCGGTCGCGCGCCTCCTGCAACGTATCGCCCCGCGCGGTCACGTTCAGAACCCGGCCTCCGGACGCCAGCACAGCCCCGCCTTCGGCCTTGGTTCCGGCATGAAACACCATGTTGCGGCTGTCCTCGGGCAGCGCGTCCAGCCCCTTGATCTCGGTCCCCTTCTCATATGATCCGGGATAGCCATTGGCCGCCATCACCACCGTCATCGCATGATCGTCGGCCCAGTTCACCCGGGCCTCGGCCAGGCGTCCCTCGGCCGCCGCATGCATCAGGTCCATCGCCTGCGCGCCCAGCCGCATCATCAGCACCTGACATTCCGGATCGCCAAAGCGCACGTTGTATTCCACCAGACGCGGCTGGCCATCCTGAATCATCAGCCCGGCATATAGCACACCCTGAAACGGCACCCCGCGCCGGGCCATCTCGGCCATGGTCGGACGCACGATCTGATCCATCGCACGCGCCTCGACCTCGACGCTCAGTACCGGTGCGGGAGAATAAGCCCCCATGCCGCCAGTGTTCAGCCCGGTATCGCCCTCGCCCACCCGCTTGTGGTCCTGCGCAGTGCCGATCGACAGGATGTCGGTGCCGTCGCACAGCACGAAAAGCGAGGCCTCTTCTCCCTCCATGAACTCCTCGATCACCACTTCGGCGCCGGCGCCACCAAAGGCGCCGCCGAACATGTCATCGACGGCCTCCAGCGCGGTGGCCTCGTCCATCGCCACGATCACGCCCTTGCCCGCGGCCAGCCCGTCCGCCTTGACCACGATCGGCGCACCATGCGCCCGGACATAGGCCTTGGCTGGTTCGGCTTCGGTGAACCGCGCATAAGCCGCCGTCGGCGCCCTCGCCGCATCGCAGATCTCCTTGGTGAAGCTCTTCGACGCCTCCAGCCGCGCCGCGCCCTCGGAGGGGCCAAAGACGAGTATCCCCGCCTCACGCAGCCGGTCCGCGACCCCGGCGGCCAAAGGCGCCTCGGGCCCCACGATCACGAAGTCGATGGCGTTTTCCTCGGCAAAACTGACCACTGCGCCACCGTTCTCGATGTCAAACGACGCACAATCGGCGATCTGCGCGATCCCGGCATTTCCCGGCGCCACGATCAGACGGTCGCATTTGGGGTTCTGCATCACCGCCCAGGCCAGCGCATGTTCGCGCCCGCCGCTGCCGAGAATGAGGATGTTCATGAAGGTCTCCGATCTGCTTGGCCTCGCCTGCGCGGCGTTCTAAGCTGCGCGGGCAGTCTAAACAAGGCGATGAAATGTCCGACCTCCTCGACGATCCCGTTCCCGGGCAGAACATGCCCGAATACACCGTCTCGGAACTCTCCGGTGAGGTGAAGCGCACGCTGGAAGGCTCCTTTGGCCGCATCCGCGTGCGCGGCGAGGTGGGGCGGGTGTTCAAGGCCCGTTCGGGCCATCTCTACTATGACGTCAAGGACGACCGGAACGTGCTGGCCTGCACCACTTGGAAGGGTCAGGTCGCCGGGCTGTCGGTCGTGCCGGAAGAAGGGTTGGAGGTCGTCGTCACGGGCCGCCTCACCGCATTCGGCGCGCAGTCCAAGTACAACATGAACGTGGATGAGGTCGCGGTTGCGGGCCAGGGCGCGCTGATGGCACTCTTGGAAAAACGCAAGAAACAGCTCGAAGCCGAAGGGCTGTTCGCGCCCGAGCGCAAGCGCCCCCTGCCCTACCTGCCGCAGATCATCGGCGTGGTGACCTCGCCCTCGGGCGCGGTGATCCGCGATATCCTGCACCGCCTGCGCGACCGGTTCCCACGCAAGGTGCTGATCTGGCCGGTGGCCGTGCAGGGCAGCAATTGCGCCCCCGAGGTCGCCCGCGCCATCGAAGGATTCAACAAGCTCACCCCCGGCGGCGCCCTGCCCCGGCCCGACCTGATCATCGTCGCGCGCGGCGGCGGCTCCATCGAAGATCTCTGGGGCTTCAACGAGGAAATCGTCGCCCGCGCGGCGGCAGCCTCGCAAATCCCGCTGATCTCGGCAGTGGGGCACGAGACCGATACCACGCTGATCGACTACGTCTCCGACCGCCGCGCCCCCACGCCCACCGCTGCCGCCGAACTGGCCGTCCCGGTGCGGATGGAACTGCTGGCCTGGACCGGCGAACAGGGCGCCCGCCTCGCCCGCGCCGCCACCGACACGGTGCAGCGCCGCGCCCAGCGTCTCAGCGATCTCAGCCGCGCCCTGCCGCGCGCCGAAACCCTGCTGGACACTCCGCGCCAGAGGCTCGATCAGGTGGCCGAGCGCCTGCCCAACGCCCTGATCCGGGGCGTGCAGAACCGGCGGGTGAAACTGCTCGACATCTCGGCGCATCTGCGCCCGTCCACCCTGCGCGGTCTGGTCGAAACCCGCCGTGACCGCTGCCGCAACCTCGCCTCACGCCTGTCGCTGCGCCCGATCCAGCGCGAGATGCAGGCCCAGCGCGACGCGCTCACCCGTCTATCCGAACGTCTCGACGCCGCCCAAACCGCCCGTATCGACCGACTGCGCCAGCAACTCGACGCCACCGACCGGCTGCGCGAAACCCTCAGCTACAAGGCCACGCTCGAGCGCGGTTATGCCGTGGTCCGCGCCGAGGGAGAGGTCGTCACCACCAAGTCTCAGGCCGCCAAACACGGCACGCTGGAAATCGAATTCGCCGATGGCCGCCTGAGCACCGGTGGCGCCACGCCGAAACCAACCCCTAAGAAACCCAAGCCCCAACCGCCCAGCCAGGGCTCGCTGTTCTAAGCGCATGCTGACGATCTGGGGCCGCAAGACATCCTCGAACGTGCAGGCCCTGATGTGGTGCGTCGGCGAGCTGCGCCTGCCCTACCGGCGCCACGACGCCGGCCACCGTTTCGGCGGCCTCGACACCGACGCCTTCGCCGCCCTGAATCCCAACCGCACCATTCCGGTGCTGCGGGACGGCGATAACCCACCGCTTTGGGAAACCGGCGCCATCCTGCGCTATCTGGCGGCGCGGTACGGCGATGACCAATTCTGGCCGCGCGATCCCCTGCGCCGCGCTGAAACCGACAAATGGGCCGAATGGGCCAAGCTCAACGTCGCGATGGCCTTTACCGTTCCGGTGTTCTGGCGCGTGGTCCGCACCACCCCTGCGGACCGCGACCCAGCCGCCATTCGCGCGGCAATCGACGCGTTGGAAACCAAGCTCACCATCGCCGACACCCGGCTTGGCCTACACCCATACCTCGCCGGAGACACCTTCACGCTGGCCGACATCCAGCTTGGCCACGTGCTCTACCGCTATTACAACATAGACATCGACCGCGCGCCGCTGCCCAACCTCGCCCGCTACCACCAAAACCTGACAGACCGCCCCACCTATCGCGAACACGTCATGCTATCCTACGACGAACTGAAAGCAGACTGACTCCAGCCCGCTTCTTCTTGCCCAAAATACGCAAATCCCGCAGATGCCACCGGGTGCCGCGTCAGACCCCGACCTCGGGCCCGTAACACAGCATCTCTTCCCCGATATCCTCAGCCTCATACAACTCGGTCGCTTCCGGGTCCCCCTGAAACCGCGCGATCAGCCCGCCGGGCGTGCGGTTGAACACCCAGCATTGAGGGTCCAGCCGGTCCTCGTAGATAAAACAGATCTGCTCTTCCCGCTCATACCAGATCCCCTCCTTGCAGTCCCCGTCCAGAAAGGACCACAGCACCCGGCGGTTCGGCATATAGCGCTCGACCCCGTAGGCCACGCCATCGAAGCCATAAAACAGGGTCTTGCCGCGGGTATAGCTGTCGAACTCGTCAGCCGACATCGGGCCCTGGGCCCACGCCGCCTGAACCGACAGCAGCAGCAGAATCACGGATCGCTTCAGCATGGCCCGATTGTGGCAGATCGCTGCCCGCGCGGCCACTCACGATGGCGACACGGTGGTCCATCACCCGGCGCCAGAGCGGCGGGATCAGGGCCAGCAACGCCATCACCGGCATCGAGCGTGGCCAGACCGGCATCCCGTCCTCCAGCCGCAGCGCCGGATAAATCCGGCTCGGGTTCATGTGATGATCCGAATGACGCGGCGCGTTCAGCATCATCGCCCCGCTATACCAGTGCGGTGCGTTCCACGCGTGCTGAGGCCCCGCCGGTTCCGCCCGTCCCTGCGCATCCACGCGCCGCCGCAACCCGTAATGCTGCACATAATCGGCCAACAGCAGCTGCGCCTGCGCATATCCCGCAAGCGCCAGCAGTGCCAGCGCGCCGCCAGACCCCGCCAAGGCCCAAGCCATCCAGAGCGCAACCACCGCCCCGCCGACATAGATCACGTAAGGATGTCCCGGCCCCACACCCCGCCGCAACGCGGTCTCCGCCCGGAACCCGGCCACAAACGAGCCCACCCAGGCACGCGGCAGGAAATGCCAGTAACTCTCCCCCAGCCGGGCCGAGTTCGGATCCCGCCCGGTCGCCACATGCACATGATGCACCCGCCGATGGGCCGAGGCATGGTGCCCGAACAGCAACGAGACATAGACCGCCACCCCCAGCGCCCGCTCCCAACGGGCAGCGCGGTGGATCAGCTCATGCGCGTTCGAGTTCGACACCTGCCCCAGAAACAACCCAGCAGCCAGCCCAAGGCCCAGCCCCTGCGCCACCGTCAGCTCTCCCTGACCCAGAACCGCGACCGACAGAACCAGAACCGCGAAATGCCCGAGCCCCAGCACGACCGACAGCCACCGCGCCCAGGCGCTCCCATCCTGCACCGGCAGCACACCGTCCCAAAGCCGGTCCATCACCCAGACATGCGCCGTCATGACCAGCAGCGACAGCCAGATCCAGACGCCGCCCAACAGGCAGGCCATCAGAATCAGACCTGCGGGCAACAAGCTCGCAATCGCGTACCAGAGCATCTAATCCAACCTTCGGGGCACCAAAACCGGTGCATAACATCGCGTCACCCCGAGGCCCTGTCAAACCTTGCCGGTTGAAAAGCGGCCGGATTTTTGCCCCTCTGGACAGGCTGACGAAAGGACAACCCGATGATGCCGTTTCTGTTTTTCGGCGCCGCCGCCTGCGCATTGGCCTACCTGCCGCGCACCGCGCGTCCGGCAAGCCTGCTGCGCACCGTGCTCAAGACCGGATCGGTGGCCCTGCTCGCCCTGATCGCGTGGCAGAGTGGCGCGCCGTTGCTGCTGACCGGCGCGCTTGGCCTCTGCGCGCTGGGCGACGCTCTGCTCTCGCGTGAAACCGACAGCACCTTCATGGCAGGCATCGGCGCGTTTGCCGCCGGGCACATCGCCTATATCGCCCTGTTCCTCAGCCACCCGGCCAGCGATCCCGCCCGCATCGCCACACAACCGGGTGTGGTCGTGGCACTGGTGCTTCTGGGCGTCGTCATGGCCATCCTGCTCGCCCCCCGCGCCGGAGAGCTCAGAGGCCCGGTTCTGGCCTATATCCCGATCATCCTCGGCATGGGGATCACCGTGCTGGCGCTGCCCAAGGACTCGCCGCTCGATTGGGCCTTTCCCGCCGCGCTGGCCTTCATCGCCTCTGACCTGATCCTGGCCGCCGAGAAGTTCCTACTGCCGTATGGCCACCCGGCCCTGCGCCTGACCCCCTATCTGATCTGGACGCTCTACTGGGGGGCACAGGCCGGGCTGCTCCTTGCGTTCTCCTGACCCTTTGCAACCGGCGTCAATCCGCATTAGGTGAGGGGAAGACCTCGCGGAGACCGATTATGGCGTTTTTCTCAAAGCTCAAGGACCGGCTGTTCAAATCCTCTTCCCGGCTCGAACAGGGGCTGGACGCGATCGTTGAGGATGGCGGCGAGGAAACCCCCGCCGCACAGGACCCGTTCATCCCCGAGCCCGACCCCGAGCCGCAACCGGTCCCGGAAATCCCCGAACCGGTGCCCGCGCCGCAGCCGGTCGAGGTGCCCGAACCGATCCCGGCCGATCCGGTCCCTGCACCCACACCGCCGGAAGAACCTGAAACCCCGGCGCAAAAGGGCCTGCTGGGCCGCCTGTTCTCGCGCGCCGACGCCGCGCCCGTCATCCGCCGCACGCTGGATGACGACATGCTGGAACAGCTCGAAGAGTTGCTGATCGCCGCCGATATGGGCGTCGACACCGCCCTGCGGGTCACCGCCAACATGGCCGAGGGGCGCTATGGCAAGAAGCTCTCGACCGACGAGATCAAGCAGGTGCTGGCTCAGGAGGTCGCCCGCATCATGGACCCGGTCGCCAAACCATTGCCGATCTATCCCAAACGCCCGCAGGTGGTGCTGGTGGTAGGGGTGAACGGCTCGGGCAAGACCACCACCATCGGCAAGCTTGCCAGCCAGTTCAAATCGGCAGGCAAGAAAGTGGTCATCGCCGCTGGCGACACCTTCCGCGCCGCCGCCGTGGAACAGCTTCAGGTCTGGGGTGAGCGCGCCGGCGTGCCGGTGCTGACCGCGCCCGAAGGCTCGGACCCCGCTTCGCTGGCCTTCGATGCCATGACCCGCGCGCAGGAGGACGGTGCCGACCTCTTGATGATCGACACCGCGGGCCGTCTGCAGAACCGCGCCGACCTGATGGAGGAACTGGCCAAGATCGTCCGCGTCATCCGCAAGAAGGACGACACCGCCCCGCACAACACGCTGCTCGTGCTCGACGCCACCACCGGCCAGAACGCACTGAGCCAGGTGGATACCTTCCAGAAGCTCGCCGATGTCTCCGGCCTGGTGATGACCAAGCTCGACGGCACCGCCAAGGGCGGCGTGCTGGTGGCGCTGGCCGACAAGTTCGGTCTGCCGATTCACGCCATCGGTGTGGGTGAGCAGATCGACGACCTCGCCCCCTTCGACCCCGAAGAATTCGCCGCCGCCCTGACCGGCCTGGAGACCCGCTAATCCCTCCTTCTTCTGTTCACAAATATCCTCGGGGGGTCTGGGGGGCAGACAGCCCCTCAGCCTCTCCACCAAGCGCAAGGTCCGGATTTGAGCGACTGGCTGATCTCCCTAGAAGGCACCGAATCCGGCCACCACCTCGCCCTGGGACTGGCGCTGATGGCCGCCTTCCTGCACGCGGTGTTCGGTGCACTGCAAAAGGGACGCCATGACCCGTGGCTGTCGCGTGGGGCGATCGACGCCTCCTACGGGCTGATGGCCGCACCCTTTGCACTGTTCGTGGTGCCTTGGCCCGAGGCGCATATGTGGCCGATCTTCGCCACGGTCTGGCTCATCCACATCCTCTACAAATGCCTGCAGGCGCTGGCCTATACCAAGGGCTCCTACACCGTCGTCTACCCGGTGGTGCGCGGAACGGGGCCGCTGTTCACGGTGATCGGCGCCTACCTGCTGTTTGCCGAGACCTTCTCGCCCACCCAATGGTTTGGCGTAGCCGTGCTGCTGGCGGGCATCTATGGGCTCGCGGCCTACAATCTCCGCCACCTGACCGCCGAGCGCGACACGCTGGGCGTGGCCCTGACACTGGCGGTGATCACCGGGCTCTTCGTGGCGCTCTACACCACCTATGACGCCTATGGCATCCGCGCCACCGCCGACCCGTTCACCTTTCTGGCCTGGTTCTTCATGATCGACGGGGCCACCATGCCGATCTACGCCTTCCTGCGCTGGCGGGCCATGGTGAACCGCCCCGCGCCCGGGCCGCTAATGCTGCGCGGGTTCGTGGGCGGGATCGTGGCCTTCCTGTCCTTTGGCTCCATCATGCTGGCCACCCGGCTCGACAAGGTGGGCGAGGCCGCCGTGCTGCGCGAAACCTCGACGGTCTTTGCCGCACTGATCGGCTGGCTGGTATTGAAGGAAACCGTCGGGCCGCGCCGGATTGCCCTGATGGCATTGATTGCACTCGGCGCCGTAATAGTTGAAATGGGCGGGTAAGTACTCAGGACACGCGCATGACGAACAAGAAAGAGATCAACCCGCTGCTGAAACAGGTATTGGAGCTTGGGCCCCCGCTGGCCTTCTTCTTCATCTACCTGCGCCTGCGCGATCAGGATTTCACCATCGCCGGAACCGAATATTCCGGCTTCATCATCGCCACCATCCTGTTCGTGCCGATCATGCTGGCGGCGATGGGCATCCTGTGGTGGCTTACGGGTAAGCTCAGCCGGATGCAGATCTTCACCGCCATCATGGTGATCTTCTTCGGCGGCCTGACCGCCTGGTTCAACGACGAGCGGTTCTTCAAGATGAAGACGACGCTGGTCTATGGGTTCTTCTCGGCCATGCTGGGGATCGGGCTGTTGCAGGGCAAATCCTATCTGGCCTATGTGCTCGACGACATGCTGCCCATGCGGATGGAGGGCTGGATGATCCTGACCCGCCGCCTGTGCGCCGGATTCGCCATTCTGGCGGCGGCCAATGAGCTGGTGTGGCGGACGATGTCCACCGACCTCTGGGTCAAGATCGAAACCTTTGGGTTTCCGCTGGCACTGATGGCGTTCCTGATGATGCAATTCAGCTTGCTGCAACGCTACATGGACGACCCCGACGGCAACTGAGGCCGCGCAACAAACCCAGGGGCGCTCCCGCCCGTCATCGGGCCGCGCTGCGCGCAGCCCTCTTCCCGTTGCGCCCGGCGCCGTGCGGCAAGGCCGCCCGGCGCTCCAACCTGCCGCGCCAGCGCCGCAATGGCCTCACGATTCTGACCATTTCTCTTGGAATAATGGTCAAGCTGTGAAAAACAGGTAAGTACCACTCAAGTCCACATAGGAGCGCCGCTCGATCCATGACGGCCTTTCCCGACACCGAATTCCTGTCCGAAGCGTCGGACCGGCTCAAGGCCATGCTGTCCGCCCAAGCCTCGGAGGTTGAGCTTGAGCGCGGCGAGGTTCTGTTCGAACAGGGCGATGCCGGCGATGCGCTCTATGCCCTGCTGGACGGATCGCTCGAGGTATCCGTGCTGGCAATGAGCGGGCGCAAGCTGTCGCTCAACCTCATGCGTCCGGGCGAAGTGTTTGGCGAGATCGCGCTGTTCGACGCCGGCCCCCGCACCGCCACTGTATCCGCTGCGGAACCCTCGCGCGTGATGCGGGTGCGCAGCCGGGACGTGATGGCCCAGATCAAGCAGCATCCCGATCTTGCCGCGGACATGATCCGGCTGGCCGGGCTGCGGATGCGCTGGATGGGCACCCAGCTCAACGAACAGGTCTTTCTGCCGATGCCCGCGCGGCTGGCCCGCTGGCTGCTGCATCTTGTGCGCGCGCGCGACGAAGGCGATGGCAAGATCACCCTGTCGCAAAGCGAACTGGCGGAATTCGTCGGCGCCACGCGCGAGGCGGTCTCGAAAACCCTGTCCGGCTGGCGCCGCGAAGGCGTGATCGAAGTGTCGCGCGGCGGGCTGGTGATCCTCGATTTCGACGCCCTCGGGACGCTGGCCGAAACCGACATGATCTGAGCCATACCGGGGTGTGACCCGCTTCACAGACACGGGGCCGCCTGCCGGGTTAATGTGTCCTTGGTTACCGCGAGAGACCGGATGTTTCTCCCCAAGGTCTGTCCGAAGGTCTCTTCTAAGTGACAGAGCCATATGCCCCCCTCGGCATATGGCTCTTTACTTTTGCAGCCGTACCAGCGCGCGCTGACACCGATCCCACCCGAACCGACAAAGCGATAATGTGACGGTTCCCAAAGGCTTGCAGCCGGGAACGGATCTGACATCCTGTCAAAGCAAACGGCCGGGCATGTGGCCCGGCCGCAGCATCCATATCCAAAGGGCGTTCTTACTTCGCCAGGCTCAGCGCGACGAATCGCGGCTCGCCACCCCGGCGCACCAGCAGCAGCAGCGACTTGCGCCCGGCTTCCTGTGCCTCGGCGATCCGCGCGTCCAGATCGGCCAGCGAGGTGACCTTTTGCTGGCCCGCCTCGGTGATCACGTCCCCGGTGCGCAGGCCCTTCTCGAACGCCTCTGAGGATTCATCGACGCTTTTCACCACCAGACCGGCCACATCCTCGTCCAGTCCAAGCTCGGTCCGCTCGGCATCCGTCAGCGGTGAGACGACCAGGCCCATCAGCTCTTTTTCAGCCGTTTCGGGCTTCGCGGTCGAGGAACTCTCGCCATTCTCGGCCCGCTCGGCATCCTCGCGGCGGCCCAACGTGACAAGAACGGTCTGGGTGCTGCCGTCCCTGAACACCACCACACGTACCGATTTTCCAACCGTGGTCTCACCCACCTGCCGCACCAGCGTGCGGGTGTCCTTGACCTCGACCCCGTCGAAATTGATGATCACGTCACCGGCCAGCAACCCGGCCTCCTTGGCGGGGCCGTCCGGCACATCGCTGATCAGCGCGCCGCCCGGCTTGTCCAGACCCATCGCCTCGGCCATGTCCTCGGTCACGTCCTGAATACGCACGCCCAGCCAGCCGCGGCGGGTCTCGCCAAACTCGCGCAGCTGATCGACCACCTTGATGACCACGTTCGACGCCATCGAGAACCCGATCCCGATCGAGCCGCCATTGGGCGACAGGATCGCGGTGTTCACGCCGACCACCTCACCTTCCATGTTGAAGAGCGGCCCGCCCGAGTTGCCACGGTTGATCGCCGCATCGGTCTGAATGTAGTCGTCATAAGATCCGCTCAGCGCCCGGTTGCGGGCCGAGACGATCCCTGCACTGACCGAAAAACCCTGCCCAAGCGGGTTGCCCATGGCAATGACCCAATCGCCCACACGGGCAGTATCGCTGTCACCGAATTTGACATATTTCAGAGGACCTTGCGCCTCGACCTTAAGAAGCGCGATATCGGTTTTCTCATCCGTACCGATCACCTTGGCGGGCAGCTCCTTTTTGGGCTGGCCGTCGCCGGGAAAGAACTCAATCAGGATCTCGTCGGCCTCGGCAATCACGTGGTTGTTGGTGACGATGAACCCGTCCTCCGAGATCACGAACCCCGAGCCCAGCGCGTTGCTGCGGCGCGGACGGTTTTCATTGTCCCCGTTGCGATCCTGAAATTCGCGAAAGAAATCCTCGAACGGAGAGCCCTCGGGCACGATCCCCTGCGGACCGGTACGGCCCTCGATCAGGGTCGAGGTGGTGATGTTGACGACCGCCGGGCTGATCTGTTCGGCCAGCGGCGCCAGGCTTTCGGGGCGCGCCTGCGCCATGACGGCCTGAGCAAGGGCGAACAGCACGGTCAGGAATGCCAGCCACATCAGCCGCACATTCGTGATCATACCGTCCTGCCTGAGGGGAATACTGCGTGCCTTTGCCTGCACTGGACGTCTCCTTGTCACCAACCTGTTTCGCCCGGTCCCATGGCGGAAACCGGTCTGTCAGGGATCAATGTAGTCAGTTTGGCCAAGCCCGCAACTCGGGATCGCGGGGAATTCACCGGCAATTGAGGCGCAATCACACGCCAGGCGCAAGCGCATGGGCGCTGAGATGGCGGTAATGCGGCTCGTGCCGGTCCAGCAGGGACCGCACATGCGGGGCACGCGCGCAGAGCGCATCGAACCGCTCGGCCTCGCGCGTCTCGGCCTGCGGATCGGGCGGTGCGATGCCCGCGCTTTGCAGCACGCGGCCATGCCAGCCTTCGACCTGCTGCCAGTCCTGCGGCACCTCGTTCTGCCAGTCAAAGGCATGATCCGCCGGGGCCAGCCCCACCGCCCGCCACAGCGCGCCGATCATGCCGCGCGGATCGGCCCGCACATCCTCGGCCCGGATCACCACGGCGCGCGCGCCGCGCGCCTCCAGCGCCCGAAACTGCGCCGCCTGCGCCGTGATGCCGATCTCTTCGTCGGTCACCTCCGGATCCAGCTTGTGGTAGGACACGATCGCCGCGCGCGGGCGGCGGATCAGGAACATGTTGCGCAGCCGGGCCAAAAACACCGCATCCTCCAGGATATGCGGCATCACGTAATAGCTCATGTCCTTGATGAAGACCGGCTGCACCGCAGCACGATCCAGCAGCATGTCACGGATCTCGCCATAGCTGCGGGGATGACCGGGCGCGACCTCGAAATGCGGCATCTCGCGCACGCGCCGATGCACGTAATAGTCATACATGAAGGGCTCATGCGCACAGTCCAGATCGCCACGCTCGCGCATGATCCGCTCGATGGCGGTGGACATGGAACGGGGATGCGACCAGAGCGCATAGATCGGATGCATGGCAGTGCCTCATGCCAGTTATAGCGAAATCGAATTATTCTGTACGATTGAGCATCAAAATTCGCGTTCGAAAGCAGCAGTATGCTGATTGAGAGGCGGAGAATTTTGATTCAGATTTTTCGATTTCTGCTTTGGACAGGGTCAGGCTGTCAAAAGCCGAACCGATGCGCAATCCACAGCAGGATCAGACCGGTGACGACGCAAATCAGCCCGACCTGACGCCGGGCGCTTTCGGGCAACGCCCGCAACACTTCCAGCATGCGTTCAACAAGCGAAGGGGCCAGCGCATAGGCCAGCCCCTCGACGATCAGCACCAGCCCGAAGGCCAGAAAGATCATGCCCATTATTCGGCCCCGCTCGCGGGTTTTCCGTTGGGCGATTTGAGATAGTTGAAGAACTCGGAATCCGGGCTCATCACCATCGAGCTGTTATTGCCCTGAAGCGCGCGGCCATAGGCGGTCAGCGAGCGGTAGAACTCGAAGAATTCCGGGTCCTTGCCAAAGGCCTGGGCAAAGATCGCGTTGCGCTCGGCATCGGCCTCACCACGGATGATCTCAGCCTCGCGCTTGGCCTCCGACACCAGCTCGACCACGGTCCGGTCGGCCTGCGCGCGCACGCGTTGCGCCGCCTCGTTACCGCGGGCGCGTTCGTCGGTCGCTTCACGTTCCCGCTCAGCCTTCATCCGATCGAACGTGGCTTCCAGGTTGGCCTGCGGCAAGTCGGTCGCTTTCAGGCGCACGTCGATCACGCTGACCCCCAGCGCCAACGCCTCGGCAATGGCGCTGTTGCGGATGCGCAGCATCAGCGCCGCCCGGTCCGAGCTCAGGATGTCCTTGGAGCTGACCGAACCCAACACCTCGCGCGTCTCGGCGCGCAGGATGCGGTCCAGCCGGTCCTCGGCGACGGCAAGACCGCCGACACCGACGGCCTGACGGAACCGCTCCACATCCGCGATGCGGTACCGGGCAAAGGCATCGACCACCAGACGGCGGTCATCCAGCGGGGTCACTTCCAACGGCTGCACGTCGATGGACAGGATGCGGTCGTCATAGCGCACCACTTCCTGAATGAGCGGGATCTTGAAGGCCAGCCCCGGCTCTTCCTTCACCGCCACCACGCGCCCGAACTGCAGCACCAGCGCCTTTTCGCGCTCGTCCACGATGAAGATCGCCGACAGCACGCCGACCACGGCGAGAACCAAAACCGGCAGAATGAAATTGGTTTTCCGCATCACTGATTCTCCCCACCGGAATTGCGGCGCAGCTCGTTAAGCGGCAGGTAAGGCACGACGCCCTGCCCCGTTCCGCCGGAACTTTCATCCAGAATGACCTTGTCCAGATCTCCCAGCACCTGCTCCATCCGTTCCAGATAGAGGCGTTTGCGGGTCACGTCGGGCGCCTTGGCGTATTCCTCCAGAACCGCGCTGAACCGGCTCGCCTCACCCTGGGCCTCGTTTACCTGCTGGGCGCGATAGCCTTCGGCCTCTTCCAGGATCTGCGCCGCTTCACCGCGCGCCTCGGCCAGCACCTTGTTGGCATAGGCGTCGGCCACATTCTGCAAGCGGTCCCGCTCCTGTGCGGCCGCCTGAACGTCGCGGAAGGCGGCGATCACGTCCTGCGGCGGGTCGGCCTTGTCAAAGTTCACGCGGATGATGTTCACACCCGAATCGTAGCTGTCGAGCGTCAGCTGGATCAGCTCCTGCAGCCGGTCGGCGATGATGCCGCGATCCCGGTTCAGGATCGGCGCCAGCTCCGACTGCGCGATGATCTCGCGCATCGCCGATTCGGACACCGCCCGGATGGTCGGGCGCGGATCGCGCAGGTTGAACAGGAACTTGGCCGGGTCGTTGATGTTCCACACCACCTGATAATCGATATCGACCACGTTCTCGTCACCGGTCAGCATCAGCCCGTCTTCGCTGCCCCGCGTGCCGCCCATATCCTCGGTCTGTTCGCGGGTGACTGGGATCACCTCGGCGGTGACCAGCGGCCAGGGGGCAAAGTTCAGGCCCGGATTGCCGACGGCCGAGAACTCGCCCAGAAACAGCTCGACCGACTGTTCTTCGGGTTTGACGGTGTAGAAACTGGCCGCCGCCCACAGACCGGCGGCGATCAGCACGCCCAGCCCCACGGTGCCGCGGGTAAAGACCGGACCGCCGCCGCCCGGGCCACGGCCATCGCCGCCCCGGCCACCGCCGCCGCCGCGCCCGCCCATCAGCACGCGCAGCTGCTCCTGACCCTTTTTCATCAATTCATCAATCTCGGGGATCTGCGGGCCGTCGCCTTCGGGCGGCCGCCGCCCGTCACCGTTGTTTCCCCGATTTCCGCCGCCGCCGGAAGAGCCTCCGCCCCCCCAGGGGCCACCGCTGTTGCCCGCCATGTGTTTTTCATCCCTTGTGTGGTGCCGTCTTGATCACGGCGTCAGTTCTAACCTGTATGCGCCCGCGTGCAAATCAAGCGCTGCGGACCGGATGCCGCATCGTCACCAGTTCCTCGGCCATCACCGGGTGTACGGCCACGGTGCGGTCGAAATCTTCCTTGGTCGCGCCCATCTTGACGGCGATGCCCGCCATCTGGATCATCTCGCCCGCACCTGGCGCCACGATATGACAGCCCAGCACCTTGCGGGTGGCCCTGGACACGATCAGCTTCATCAGCACCCGCTGCGAGCGGCCCGCAAAGGCCTGCTGCATCGGCTTGAACGAGGTCGCATAAACCTCGATCGGCTCCTGCGCCGCCGCCTGTTCCTCGCTCAAGCCCACGGTGCCCATTTCGGGCTGGGTAAAGATGGCGGTCGGAATCAGTTCATGATCCACCGGCGTCGGGTTGGCCTTGAACACGGTCTCGACAAAGGCCATTCCCTCGCGGATCGCCACCGGGGTCAGGTTCACCCGATCGGTCACATCGCCGATGGCATAGATCGAGGGCACGCCGGTCTGGCTGTACTCATCCACCACGATCTCGCCCTTGCGGCCCCGCTCGACGCCCAGATCTTCCAGCCCCATGTCGCCGGCATTGGGCGCGCGGCCCGTGGCATACATCACCACGTCGAACAGGCGCTCGGTTCCATTGGTCGCCTTGACCCGGATCTTATCGCCATCCTTGGCCATCTCGATCACATTGGTGCCCAGATGCACATCGACGCCGTTCTGGCACATCTCCTCGCAGATCAGCCCGCGCGCCTCTTCGTCGAAGCCCCGCAGGATCTGCGCACCACGATAGAACTGCGTGGTCTTCACGCCCATCCCGTTCATGATCCCGGCAAACTCGCAGGCGATATATCCACCGCCAACGATCAGCATGGTCTCGGGCAGCTTTTCCAGATGGAATATCTCGTTCGAGGTGATCGCCAGTTCCGAGCCCGGAAACTCCGGCACCACCGGACGCCCGCCGGTGGCGATCAGGATATGCTTGGCGGATTTGCGGGTGCCATCGGCCAGCTCGACCGTATGTGGATCGACGACGCGGGCGCGCTGGTCAAAGCTCTCGACCCCGTTGTTTTTCAGAATGCCGCGATAGACGCCTTCCAGCCGGTCCAGCTCGGCATGCAGCTTGGCCTTAAAAGCGTCCCAGTCAAACGCGCCCGGCTTGACGTCCCAGCCATAGGCCTGCGCGTCCTCGACCATGTCGGCATATTCACTGGCAAACACCATCAGCTTCTTGGGCACGCAGCCCCGGATCACGCAGGTCCCGCCATAGCGGTCCTCTTCGGCCAGCGCCACCTTGGCTCCGGTCTCACCTGCCGCAACGCGCGCTGCCCGCACACCGCCAGAGCCGCCGCCGATGACGAACAGATCATAGTCAAAGCTCATGGAATATTCCTCAATCCGTCAGATCGGAGAACAGGTTGTCGCTTTCTGCGAACTCCATCCGATCCTGCTCAATCGTGCCCTCATTGATGTCGCGCGTCTCGACCCGGCCATCGCCAAAGCCGATCACGACCCTGTCACAGATATCGATGAACAAACCGTTTTCAACCACGCCCGGGATCTGGTTCAGCACCAGCGCCAGTTGCCTCGGGTTGCCGATACGCTGCAGATGCAGGTCCAGAATGTGATTGCCCTCGTCGGTGATCGCAGGCGCCTCGCCCTTCATCCGCAGCGTGACCGAACGGCCCAGCACATCCATCGCCACCAGCGTTTCCTCGATCAGCGAACGCGTAGTCTGCCAGCCGAACGGAATGACCTCGACCGGCAACGGAAACGCCCCCAGCGTCTCGACCTCCTTGCCCGCGTCCGCAATCACCACCATCTGGTCACTCGCCGTGGCCACGATCTTTTCCTGCAACAAAGCGGCCCCGCCGCCCTTGATCAGGTTCAGATCGCCGTCGAACTCGTCCGCGCCATCAATGGTCAGGTCCAGCCAGCCCGCCTGATCCAACGAGACCACCTCGATCCCCACTTCCCGCGCCAGCTCGGCGGTCCGGGTCGAGGTCGGCACGCCCTTGATCCGCAGGCCATTGTCCCGCACCATCTCGCCCAGGCACCGCACCAGCCAGGCCGCGGTCGAGCCGGTTCCCAGCCCCACCCGCATCCCGTCTTCCACCATATCGGCGGCGCGTCTTGCAGCAACGAATTTGGCCTTGTCGATGGGCGACAACTCTCCGGTCATGGCAGCATCCCTTGTTTGCGTTGCCGGACTTATACGGAATGCCCTGCCCGACTGCGAGGCCAAATTGCCCGCCCAACAATCGGGACGGCCCGGACAAGCGCGCAACCCCGCCATGAGGCGCGCATCAAAACACCCGAGCGCGTGCGCAGCACGCTCAATTTGGTAACCGCTCAGCCGCGCTGCATGTTGGCGATGGCGCGCCGCATGAGCGCCAGAAACCGCGCGCGATCCGCCTCGTCGATCCCGGCCAGCGCCTGCGCGTTCTGTGCCCGGGCCGCCGCCTTAGCTTCTGCCTCCAGCCCCCGCGCTCGGTCCGTCAGAAACACCAGCCGCGAGCGCCTGTCGGTGTCCGAGGCGCGCCGCTCGATCAGCCCGTCCCGCTGCATCCGGTTCAGCGTGTTGGCCATGGTCGCCTGTTCCACATCCAGCGCCCCCACCAGATCGGCCTGGGTGCGTCCGTCCCGCGTCCACAGTTCCAGCAGCACCATGAACTGCGCCGGCGCCACGCCCAGGGGCTGTATCCGCTTCTGCAACCCCGCCGCGAACAGCCGCGCCATGTGATTGGCCAGATACCCGGCCGAGTTTTCCTGAAAATCCGACATGGCCGCAAAAAACACTTGAATAGCACGCTATGCAACTCTATTTACATAGCATGCTATGTTAAATCGAAACGTGACCGCCATGAAGAATGCCATCCACGCCATCGCCGGAACCCTCGCCCTCGCCACGATCTCGACCTTCTGGGTCTCGACCCTGATCTCGGAACTCTTCGCCTCGCACGCGGCCATTGCCACCGTCAAAACCGCCATCCTCTACGGCATGGCGCTGCTGATCCCGGCCATGGCCACGGCGGGCGCCACCGGGGCCAGCCTCGGCAAGGGATGGAAACTGCCGCAGGTGGCGGCCAAATCGCGCCGGATGAAGATCATCGCCACCAACGGCCTACTGATCCTGCTGCCCTCCGCCGTCTTCCTCGCAATGCGCGCGCAGGCCGGGCAGTTCGACACTACCTTCTACGCGGTGCAAGCGCTTGAATTGATCGCGGGCGCCACCAACATCACCCTGCTCTCGCTCAACCTGCGCGACGGGCTGGCACTGAACCGCCGCCGCAAGGCCCGCGCAAAAGCCAGCGCGCAGACCAGCTCATAGGCGCGGTGAGGCGCGGCAATCCGCCAAAGATACCCTCAAAATACGCGTTTCCGATAGGAAACGTCGGAATCAAGGCTTTCTGAATTCTCCACAGCCTCTAAACAGGCGGCATGGAATCGCCGTACCGCCTGCACTACGCCCCCGACAATGCCTCGCTGGTGATCCGGCTGGCGCTGGAAGAGATGGGCCTGCCCTACGACACGACCCTGGTCGACCGCCCGGGCAAGGCGCAGGACAGCGCAGCCTACCGGGCGCTCAATCCAAACGGGCTGATCCCGGTTCTGGAGACCCCGCAGGGCCCGATCTTCGAGACCGCCGCCATCCTGCTCTGGCTGGCCGACACCCACGGGCAACTCGTCCCGGCACCGGACAGCGCCGAGCGCGCGCCCTTCCTCAAATGGCTGTTCTTCGCCTCGAACACGCTGCATGCCGATCTGCGCATCCTGTTCTACGCCGGAAAATACATCGACGCCGCCCAGACCGAGACCCTGCGCGCCGGGATCCGCCCGCGCCTGCGCCAGCATCTGCAAATACTGGAGGCCGAGGCGGCACAGGCCCCCACTTGGCTCAGCCCGCAGCAGCCCTCGGTTCTCAGCTACTATCTCGCCTGCATGATGCGCTGGATGGCGCTTTATCCGGCCGGCACCGACCGCAGCTGGTATCAACTGGCCGATACCCCATATCTGCAGAAGGTCCTGATGCAGCTCGAACTCCGCCCCGCCACCCGCGCCGCCATCAGGGCCGAGGGGCTGGGGGTCACCCCGTTTACCTCGCCCACCTACGCCAACCCTCCAGAAGGCTCAGCAACCTAAGATGTTTCTCTCCGTCTTCGATATGTTCAAAGTGGGCGTCGGCCCATCGTCTTCGCACACCATGGGGCCGATGGTGGCCGCCGCACGGTTCCTCGACCTGATGCGCGCCTCGCCGTTCGAGTTTTCGGGCCTGCGCGGCTCGCTGCACGGTTCGCTGGCCTTTACCGGCGTTGGCCACGCCACCGACCGCGCCACCATCCTCGGCCTCGCTGGCTTTACCCCCGACAGCTACGACCACGACAAGGCCGAGGCCGCGCTGGCCGCCATCGCCGACACCCACACGGTCACGCCCGAGGGCCTGCCGACGTTGAAATTCGACCCCAAGGCCGACCTGCTCTTCGACTACGACAACACCCTGCCCGGTCACGCTAACGGCATGATCCTGATGGCCACCGACGCGCAGGGCGACGTGATCCTGCGGCAGGTCTACTACTCCATCGGCGGCGGCTTCGTGCTGACCGAAGAGGAACTGGCCGAGGGCAAGGACTCCAACGATGGCGCGCCCGTGCCCTACCCGTTCCACACAGCCGCCGAAATGCTGGAAATGGCCAACGCCAGCGGCAAGACCATCGCCGACATGAAACGCGCCAACGAGGTCGCGCGCGGCTGCGCCGACAGTTTCACCAAGGGCACCGCCCGGATCTGGGAGGTAATGAACAACTGTATCGAGCGCGGGCTGGCCACCGATGGCATCCTGCCCGGCGGTCTCAAGGTCCGCCGCCGCGCCAAGGGCATCCACGACGCGCTCATGGCCGAGCGCGGCATGAACCTGAACGCGCCGCACACGATCAACGACTGGATGAGCGTCTATGCCATGGCGGTAAATGAGGAAAACGCTGCCGGAGGCCAGGTCGTCACCGCCCCCACCAACGGCGCGGCGGGCACCATGCCGGCGGTGCTGCGCTACTATCTCGATCACGTCCCCGGCGCCTCGGAAAGCCATATCGAGGATTTCCTGCTGACCGCCGCCGCCATCGGCGGGCTGATCAAGTACAACGCCTCGATCTCGGGCGCCGAAGCGGGCTGTCAGGCCGAGGTCGGCTCCGCCTCGGCCATGGCCGCCGCTGGTCTCTGCGCGGTGATGGGCGGCACGCCGGAACAGGTGGAAAACGCCGCCGAGATCGCGCTGGAGCACCATCTGGGCATGACCTGCGACCCGGTCGCCGGGCTGGTGCAGGTGCCCTGCATCGAACGCAACGGTCTGGCCGCAATCAAGGCGGTGTCGGCCGCCTCGCTGGCCCTGCGCGGTGACGGCCAGCACTTCGTGCCGCTCGATTCGGCCATCGAGACCATGCGCCAGACCGGCCACGACATGCATGAGCGCTACAAGGAGACCTCGCTGGGCGGTCTGGCGGTCAACGTCCCCAACTGCTGAGGTCATCCCTCGGCACCCCCGATGGACCAAGCCGCTTGCAAGCGGCTTTCGGAGCGTTGACGGGCCCAAGCTCCTGTAAACCGTCCTCAATACCCGGGATGCTATTCCGCAACACTATTTCCCATCCGTTTGGCACGGGCGTCAGCCCGGGCCGCGCCCGACCCTCCCCCCGGGAGGGCGCATTTGTGACGTCGTACAAATCTCTGACGAGGTTTTGTGTTTCAAGCGGTCCGCACTCTTCCTGCGTTGCGCAAGCGCCCACCCAGGGTCGGGCGCGGCCCTTGCCACACCCATTCAACCCGCGCGCGAAACAACTTCGCTGCCCCTCCCGCTTCGTGAGGTTTGCAAGCCGCCTGCAGGCAGCTTTTCCGCCTTTTGCAACTGCGCGCCATGCCCTAGCGTGGCGCGCATGACCCATGACCGCCCCGTCCTCGGCATCCTCCTGATGCTCGGCTTCTGCGTGCTCGCCCCGATGGGCGATGCGCTGGCCAAGCTGCTGGGACAAACCGCGCCCATCGGCCTGCTCCTGCTGGGCCGCTTTGCGGTGCAGGCCGCCGTGCTGATCCCGCTGATCGCGCTGACCGGCAGGCCGTGGCGGATGCGCGGGCGTGTCCTGCGGCTGACCATGATCCGCACCGGGCTGCACATCGTGGGCATCGGCGCGATGTTCACCGGGCTGCAATACCTGCCGCTCGCCGACGCCGTCGCCATCGCCTTCGTCATGCCCTTCATCATGCTGCTTCTGGGCAAATACATCCTCGGCGAAGAGGTCGGCCATCGCCGCCTCGGCGCCTGCATCGTCGGCTTCATCGGCACCCTGATGGTGATCCAGCCCAGCTTTGCCGAGGTCGGCCTGCCCGCCCTCTGGCCGCTGCTGGTCGCGGTGATCTTCGCGCTCTTCATGCTGGTCACCCGCCAGATCGCCAAGGAAACCGATCCGGTCGGCTTGCAGGCGGTCTCCGGCGTGATGGCCTCGGCAGTGCTGCTCCCCGCCCTGCTGCTGGGCAACCGCGCCGGTCTGGACCAGCTTACGCTGATCCTCCCCGACGCCCGCACCACCTGGCTGCTACTGGCCATCGGCCTTCTGGGCACCGGCGCGCATCTACTGATGACCTGGGCGCTGCGCTATGCGCCCTCGGCCACGCTGGCGCCCATGCAATATCTGGAGATTCCCATCGCCACGCTGATCGGCTGGATCATCTTCAGCGACCTGCCCAACGGTCTGGCCGCATTGGGCATCTGCATCACCATCGCCGCCGGGCTCTACGTCATCCTGCGCGAACGGGCCAGCGCCCGATCCGGCCCGACAGAAACGCCCGCATGACCTGATCCAACGCCCCGCGCGGCACCATCACCAGCAGCCCCGGCGCGTCGACCTCGAGCCTAACCGCACCCGTCGCCCGGTTCGAGGTCCCGACCTGCCCGTCGGGCTCGAACACCAGCCCCTCGATCGGCCACTCCAACCCCTCGCTGCGCCCGGTCACCCGCGCCAACGGGAACAACGACACCACGCTGCCGGGCTCCAGCTCCAGCCGGATCCGTGGCGGCGCGTGAAAGATCACCTCACGCTCGCCCAGCAGCAGGCAGGGCCGGTCCGCATGCCGGACCAGCGCGTTGAACACCGCCAGCTGATGATCCACCCGCGCGCCCAGAAACCCCAGCCCCAGCACCAGCGGCGCCTCTATGTTCCGCAAAGCCTTGTCAAAATCGGTGCTGTCCTGCTCGCGAATCGGGAACAGCCGTTCGGGGGGAATCAGCTCCCGCGATACCCGCTCAAGTGAGTCGAAATCGCCGATAACGGCGTCCGGAACCCGTCCTTCGGCCAGAATGGCCGCCCCACCGCTATCCGCCGCAACCAGCGTTTTGACGCGATTCAGCGCCAGATTCATGTCGTCTGGGCCGATTTGCCCCCCTCCAACCAGTAAAATTGGGGTTTCCGAGCAAACAATTGCGCCACTTTTAGACGTATTGGCCACTTTTTCTAGGTTTCGACACATTCTGACCACAAAATGATACGTTGATTTACACAGATTCGCGCCGAATTTGACGCCCGGCGTTTGTTAGCTTGGTGTCATAAGTTTGTAGAGGACGAGCGTCGTATGGTACACAACAACAAGGTATTGACCGTCTCCTATGGGACGTTTTCATGCACCCTCGAAGGGTTCGATGACTCCTTTGAGACCATGAAATCCATCGCCGAGTATTTTCGGGACCTGGCAGCGGACGACCGCTATTTCGGATCGGAACCGCCGCAACCTGATGCAGAAATGCTGACCCGGATCGCCCAGCGCGACATCGCCCGTCAGGTCGAGGCCCGCCAGAGCGAGACCGGAATCGTTTTGCGCGCAACCGAGGCCGAGGCCCCGGCCATCGCCGCCCAGCCGCAGCCCGCAGCCGATCCGACGCCGGCCGCGCCGCAGCAACCCGTCCAGGCGGACCCCGCCCCCAGCATCGCACCAGTCCCGGCCGAACCCGTCCAGCCCGCCGCAACCACGCCCGAACCTGCAAACTCCGAACCGCCCGCCCCCGTCCAGGCCGAGGCGCCGCAACCCGCGCCCGAGCCGGTTGCCGAGCGCAAGCCGGTCGTGCTGGAAGCGGTCAAGACGGATGTACCCGAACCGACGCCCGCCCCGGCACCCGAAGCCGCAGAACCGGAAATGGAAGCGGAAGAGGCCCCGATCCTCGAGGCCGAGCCGGTCGACCCCGAAACCGTGCCCGCCGCAAACAGCATCGCCGCGAAACTGCAGCGCATCCGCGCCGTGGTGTCGCGTTCCGAGGACGAGGTTGGCTCCTACTCGGAAGATGAGCATGCCGATCTCATGGCCGGCGGAGCCGAGGAAGATCAGGACGCGATCTCGTCGGCCTTTGACGCAGAAACCGAAACGGCAGCCGACCTGCCCCCGGTTGTCCAGACCCTCGAAACCATCATCGCCGGTGCCGAACCCGCTCAGGAAGACGAGAGCGACGACATCCTGTTCGCCAATCTCGATGACGACGCCGATGAGCCCGAAGAGGATGGCGATTTCCGCAATATCCTCGACGACGACACCGATACCGCGCCCGAGCAGATCGCACCGGCAGCCGAGTCCGTTATCGAGATGCCGACCCCGGCTGCGGCAGAGGATCAGCAGACGCCCGATGGCGCCCTGACCGCCGAGGACGAGGCCGACCTGATGCGCGAGCTTGCCGGGGTCGAGGCCGAACTGACCTCGCGCCGCGAAGATCGCCCGGACATGAGCGGCGGCATCGACGATGACGCCGACGTGTCCCGCCTGATGGACGCGGCCGACGAAAAGCTGGGCGAGCCCGGCGCATCGCATAACCGCGAGGCCTACACCCACCTTCGCGCTGCCGTTGCGGCGACCGAGGCGGATCGGACTGTCGGTGCCGAAGCCAAGACCGGCGCGGATGCCGAGGACTATCGCGAGGACCTGGCCTCGGTCGTGAACCCGCGCCGCCCCACCGCCGAAGGCGCAACACCCCGGCCCGAGGTCGACAAGCCCGGCCCGCTGAAACTGGTTGCCGAGCAGCGCATCGACGAATCCTCGCCCACGAATGCCGGCCCCGTCCGCCCGCGCCGGGTGGCCAGCGTGGTCAAGGCGGATGTCACCGCACCCGACAGCGGATTTGCCAGCTTTGCCGAGGAAAAAGGCGCCCAGTCGCTGGCCGAACTGCTGGAGGCCGCTGCCGCCTACCTGTCCTTCGTCGAAGGGCAGGAGCAATTTTCGCGCCCGCAGCTGATGAACAAGGTCCGCGCGCTGAACCTGGACGAGTTCAACCGCGAAGACAGCCTGCGCTTTTTCGGCCAGCTTCTGCGCGAAGGGAAAATCGAAAAAGCCGGTGGCGGTCGTTTCGCCGCCTCCAGCCAGATCGGCTATCGTCCCAACGGAGAACGCGCCGTGGGCTGAACCCCTCGTCATCTCACGGAAAAACGCCCTGCCGGACATCCCGGCGGGGCGTTTTCTTTTTTTGAGCCTCGTCCTGCCGCAACGACAGCGCCGTTGGCGATCCCGCTATTTTAGTCCCCGGCCAGGAGGCCAACGGGTTTCATTCGCCCCAAAACTGCGCGAACACTTACCTGTTTGCGGGCGCAGCTTCCTTCTCCACGTTCCAACTGACGAAGAGAGGCAGAGGGGCCGGCTCTGCGCAAGCAGAAAACACTTTAAGAAACCACCGTAACCTATTTTCGGATATGACAATGCGACTGATGTGCCTGAACGGATGGGGTGGAAAACTCCACGATGATCTGCTGCCTTACCTGGCAGCGGACCGCCCCGACATCCTGTGCCTGCAAGAGGTGGTGCACAGCCCGCAAACCGGCAAGGACTGGCTCACCTACCGGGACGGCGACCATGTTCTGCCGCAACGGGCCAATTTCTTCCGCGATGTTTGTCAGGCGCTGCCGGACCACGTCGCCACCTTCTGCCCGGCCGCACAAGGCGTGCTGTGGGATGGCGAGAAAACAGTGCCGTCGCAATGGGGGCTCGCCACCTTTGTGCACAAATCCCTGCCCGTCATCGCGCAGGCACAGGATTTCGTCCACAAAAACTACTCACCGCACGGCTACGGCCCCCACCCCAGATCCCGCAGCGCCCACGGCATCCGGGTCTACGATCATCAGCGCGACCGCCCGGTGAGCGTCACCCACATGCACGGTCTGCGCGATCTGAATGGAAAGTTGGACACGCCCGACCGGCTGGCACAGGCGCAGCGGCTTCTGGACCTGTCGAACCGGGTCTCCGACCCCGATGGCGTTGTGGTCATATGCGGGGATTTCAATGTCAAACCGGATAGCGAGACGCTGGGGCTGCTACAAGACGCCGGACTGACCGAGCTTGTCACGCGCCGGGGCTTCGACGGCACCCGCACCTCGCATTACACCAAACCGGGCCGGTTCGCGGATTACATGCTGGTGAACCACGAAAGCGAGGTTACCCGCTTTGATGTGGTCCACCAGCCCGAGGTATCCGATCACTGCCCGCTTGTGCTCGAAATCTGAGCGGTGCCGCGCCGCACAGGGGCGCGACCACAAAACGAAAAACCCGAACCCGAACTGGGGCCGTATGACTGACAGCCCCAGCCCCCGGTCAGCTCCCCAGATCGCAGCCGATGATCTCGGTTGCGATCCCGTGCCCCAGCGCTTCGTCGGACGACAGCAGCCGGTGCCCCAGCTTCAGCTCGCGCACTTCGTCGCGGGTCAGCTTCGAGCGCTGGGCCAGAATGCTGATCGACCGTTCCTCGGTCTTTTCCCAGCGCTGCGGAAAGCTGTTGAGTTCGGTCCGGTCGTTCGAACTGGCCACCACCGTCAGCGTGACGGGATGGATCTGCATCGTGCTGCTGCAGCTGATCCGCCGCTCGGAACCCGCCAGGAACACATAGACCGCCGCCGAATGGCTGTTGCCATAGATGGTCGTGGTCAGCCGGTTCTCGGTATCCGCGATCCGCAGCGCCTCATAGACGCCATGGGCCGTGGTCGGGCTGCCGCCGGGCGAGTTGATGACGATCTCCTGCGCGTATCCGCCCTCCAGGCAGGGAATGACCGTGTCAAAGATCTTGCCGGTCAGTTCCCAGTCGACCTTGCCGTCGAGAACAAAGCGCCCGTGCTTGCCGGTGCATTTAAGCTTGTCCCCTTCCTCTTTCTTGGCCGTTTCCACGGCCGCCATGGCCGTTGCCGAGTCTCCGGCAGGCCAGTTGATGGCGACGATACTCAGCGCCGCCAGTGCCAGTGTAATTGTGATTTTTTTCATGTGTTTACCCACTAAACAGAAAGTGTACCCCGGTATTCATGAATTCATGGCGCACCTGAGCCTTGGTCTTCCGGCTCGAATTCTTATTTGTGCGCCGCCGTCAGAAGACCAGAAAAAGCCGCCGAAATATAGTTTGGAATGTGGCCATAATACGGTTCGCAACAACTTGTGACCGGTCCGTCAGGTGCCGTGAGGGCTGCGGTTTTGCACCAATCTGCCCCTGAAACGACACGCTCCGAAACGCCTTAGACAGTCACCGATATGTGCCGCCGCCGCTTTCGTGCTACGGTTGCACCAGTCCGTTCGAACCAGCCCACGAGGTCTGATGTGGCCACCCGTCACGTGAAATTACGCCATTTTACCATAGCCTTGGTTCCCATCGTCATTTTCTGGCTGAACGCCCTGATCAGCAAGCATCTGATGGCCTCGGACCTCGATGTGCCCCCCGACATCCTGCAGGACGGGCGCCACTGGCTCGAGGCGGTGGGCCGCTACCGGTTCCTCGCCGCCACCTGGTTCTTCGCCGCTCTGGCGGTGCTCGCGGTGGCGGTGCTGGTGCGCACTCTGATGCGCCCGACAGCCCGCCAGACACGTCTTGCGGCTGTCGCCACCATGGTCGTCATCTTCCTGCTCGCCGTCACCCCGGTGATTCAGCAGAACCTGAACCCGGACGGGACGCGGCTCTATCACCGCCTCGGAGCGGCTGTCTTTGAGACCGCCCTTGCTCGGGGCAACTTGCCGGGATGCGTCGGACCGGACGACCTCTGGCTGCTGGGCCGATGCGGCGATATCCCGGTCGTCTCGCTCTTCAACCGCCTGATGGATATCGTCACCGTCCTGGCCGGCCTCGCCGTGGGCGCATTGATCGTCGGAATGATCCTGTGCCTGGAAACGCGCCACAGCGACGATTTTGAGGAAGCCGCCGCACAGCTCGCCCAGAACCTGCGCCAGATGCGGCAGCAGCTTTACCTCTCCAGCCTGATCCTCACCTTCGGCATGCTCTTCGCAACCAGCTGGATGCACTGGCCCCTGCCCATGGTGTCCGAGGCGGAACGGGGACCGTACGGCTCGATCGTACTGGCCTCGGCCCTGTTCACCGGCACCTATTTCAGCCTGCTGCTCCTGAGCTTTTACCTGCCCGTTGCCTTGATATTGGACGAGCGGGTCAGACTGCTCGCCGAAAAGGCGGGGCAAAGCGCGCCGGCCGGCGAGCCGCTCGATATCATCGGCTGGCGGGCCTCACACGGGCTGAAAGACGGGGCCAGCGAATACATCCGCGCGGGGTTCGCCCTGACGGCGCCGATCCTGGCGGCCTTTGCAGGCGGGATTTCCCCCATCGCACTATAAGGGTGCAAAGGTCATGCGCTTCCCCGCAAGGGCGCGGCTTATCCCCCGTCGTCCGGATCCGCCTGCCCCACGCCCCGGAACACATATTTGAAGGGCAGAGCCCACAGGATGCCAAGGCCGATATAGACCAGCAGTTCCAGCCAGATCGGCGGACGCTCAAGCAGGTTCAGCACCGTGACCACCGCCACGATGTAAAGCGGCAGCCCCACCAGCAGGATCACCAGCGACCAGCGGCGGCGGGCCTTGTAGCTGAGCCCGGGTTTCTTTCCCTCGCCCATCAGTCGGCAAACGGGTCGGTCACCAGAATGGTGTCGTCCCGCTCCGGGCTGGTGGACAAGAGCGCCACCGGGCATTCGATCAGCTCCTCGACCCGGCGCACGTATTTGATCGCATTGGCGGGCAGATCGGCCCAGCTGCGCGCGCCTTCGGTCGACTCGCTCCAGCCCGGCATTTCCTCGTAGATCGGTTTGCAGCGCGCCTGTTGGTCGGCGGCGGTGGGCAGGTAATCCAGCCGCTCGCCATCCAGCTCATAGCCCACGCAGATTTTCAGCGTCTCGAACCCGTCCAGCACGTCGAGCTTGGTCAGCGAGATACCGTTCACCCCGCTGGTGGCGCAGGTCTGGCGCACCAGAACCGCGTCGAACCAGCCGCAGCGGCGCTTGCGCCCGGTGGTGGTGCCGAACTCATGCCCGCGCTCACCCAGCCGCTGGCCGTCCGCATCATGCAGCTCGGACGGGAACGGCCCCTCGCCCACGCGGGTGGTGTAGGCCTTGACGATGCCGAGGACGAAATCGATCGAGCCCGGCCCGATTCCCACCCCGGTGGCCGCCTGCCCGGCGATCACGTTCGACGAGGTCACATAAGGGTACGTGCCAAAATCGATATCCAGCAGCGCGCCCTGCGCGCCCTCGAACAGGATGCGCTTGCCCGCCTTGCGTTTCTCGTTCAGCACCTTCCAGACCGGCGCCGCAAAGGGCAGGATCTGCGGTGCGATCTCTTTGAGCTGCGCCAGCAGCACGTCGCGGTCGATGGCCTCGATCCCCAACCCCTTGCGCAGCGGGTCGTGATGCTGCAGCGCCCGGTCCACGCGCGCCTCAAGCGTGGCGGGGTCCGCCAGATCGGCCACGCGGACCGACCGGCGGCCCACCTTGTCCTCATAGGCCGGGCCAATACCGCGCCCGGTGGTCCCGATCTTGGTACCCTTGCTTGCGGCCTCTTCCCGCGCCCGGTCCAGCTCACCGTGGAAGGGCAGGATCAGCGGCGTGTTCTCGGCGATCATCAGCGTCTCGGGAGTGATATCCACACCCTGCGCCCGGATCGTGCCGATCTCGTTGATCAGATGCCACGGGTCCAGCACCACGCCGTTGCCGATAACGCTCAGCTTGCCGCCCCGCACCACGCCCGAGGGCAGCGCGTGCAGCTTATAGACCTCACCGTCGATGACCAGCGTATGACCGGCATTGTGCCCGCCCTGAAAGCGCGCGATCACGTCCGCCCGCTCGCTGAGCCAGTCGACGATCTTGCCTTTCCCCTCGTCGCCCCACTGGGCGCCGACAACAACCACGTTGGCCATATCCGGTCCTTTTAGCTCGGTAATATCAAACCCGGGCCCGTATAGCGGGGCGTGAGGGGCAGGGAAACCGGTAATTCGACGCAGTTCAGGTCATATCGCGCGTGCCGCGCGAGGCCTCTGGCGGGGATATTTTTGGCAAGAGGAAGAGCGTATCCGCCTCAAAGGCGGTGTTACCGCGATGAGGGCAGATGCACGGGCTGTCCATGCGGGGTGCCGAGATAGGCGTCCTCCCAGGCGCGGCGGATGGCGGTGACCTCGTCGGGGTCCGCGGCGCCGTTTTCGGCCAGCAGCGCCTCGAGCGTCTCCAGCCAGGCGTGGAAATAATCGTCGCCCCCGTCCAGTTCACGGCTCAGCCCGTGCCGTTTCAACGTCTCGGAAAACCGCGCCGCCCAGTCGGGCCAGTCGAACCGCCCCGCCTCGTTCAGCGCCACCGTCAGGGCAAAGACCTGCGCGTGCCATGGCTGCTCGAAGGCCGGTTCCGGCGCGGAATGCTCGGGACAGCTGCTCATGCCGGCGCCAGATAGCTTTGCCAAAGGTCCAGCACGACCTCATCTTCGGGGTGTTCGGGATGCGCCCACAGCTCGCGCGCGTGAAACCGCACGGCATAGAGCGGCTCGGGCGCCTCGCCCAGACCATGCGCGTTACTGTCGGGAAACACGTGATTGCCGTGCAGACGCTCGACATATCCCAGCGCACCGGCGGCGTAATGCGGCAGGCGGGTGTGCCCGCCCGTCACCAACGCGTTGTCGGACGGAATATGCGTGCGCACCGCCTGCCCTGCCGAAAACAGCGGTGCCGGACCTTCGTCCCGATCCGCCGGCCCCCCCTTGGTCAAAACCCCCGGCACCGCGTCAGCCTTCAGCGCGCGTTGCGCCAGGGCATGCGGTTCGTCATTCCCGGCCCCGCGCAGATCCTCCTCGGTCAGCACGCCGGTCTCGACCAGCAGATCGGCCAGGCCCGAGAGCCATTTCTCGTAATAGGAAAACCGGGTGTAATCCCTTGGCGACAGCCGCTCTCGCGCATGCCGCGACACGTCGATGTTCCACTGCCCCAAGGCGCCCGCCGCCAGCGTCACCGCCAAGGCCCGCGCATGCCAGTCCTCGGCAAAGACCGGCGCATCCTCACCCTCGGGCACCACCGGGCCGTCGCCGAACCGCCCGCCCATGTCATGCACCCGGGTCATGCCGGCACCTTGGGCAGGCCGGTGCCGATCATGCTGTCGCGGGTGACCAAAGCGGCCAGCTCGTCCTCGCTCATCCCCTCGGTGCCCTCGGGCTGCATCGGCAGCACCAGATAGCGGACCTCGGCGGTCGAATCCCAGACCCGCACGGCGGTGCCCTCGGGCAAGGTCACGCCGAACTCGGCTAGCACCTTGCGCGGCTCGCGCACGGCGCGGGCGCGGTAGGCGTCGGATTTGTACCAGCCGGGCGGGATGCCCAGCAAAGGCCATGGGTAGCAACTGCACAAGGTGCAGACGACCATGTTGTGCCGCGCGGGCGTATTCTCGACCACCACCATGTGCTCGCCCTGCCGCCCGTAATAGCCCAGATCGGCCACCACCGGCGTGGCGTCCTCCAAGAGCGCCGCCCTGAACGCGGGATCACTCCACGCCTTCGCAACGACCCGCGCGCCGTTCTGCGGGCCGATCCGGTTCTGATAGGTGTCGATGATCTCATCGAGCGCTGCCGGATCGATCAGCCCCTTGCGGGTGAGAATCGTCTCCAGCGCCTTGACGCGGAGCGCGGGATCGGGCGGCAGCAATGCATGCGGGTGGTCATGGTGATCATGTGGCATGGCCGCAGGGTGCGCGAGCGAAACGCAATCTGTCCAGTCCCTTTGCAGTGATCGCCCCGATCACGGGGTTTGATGCCAACTCCTCCCTTGCCCCCCCGGCCAAACTTGCATAGATACCACGCGATACACGCCACGCTCCGCAGGACCCCCATGGAAAACGTCGTTCTCATCATTCACCTTCTTCTGGCCCTGGGCCTGATCGCCGTCGTTCTGATGCAGCGGTCCGAAGGCGGCGGGCTTGGCATGGGTGGCGGCGGCGGCGGCGTCATGTCGGGCCGCTCGGCGGCAACCGCACTGGGCAAACTGACCTGGATCCTGGCGATCTGCTTCATCGTGACCTCGCTCACCCTGACCATTATCGCGGCGCAGAAATCCGCAGGCACCTCGGTGATCGACCGTCTGGGCGTTCCGGCGCCTGCCGAAACCGAGCAGAGCGCACCGGCGGTTCCGGCCGCCGACGACCTGCTGCCCCCGGCCCAGGGCGACAACGCTCCGCTGATTCCCCAAGCGGACTAAGCCACAAAACCTAGAAATTCTTAAGAGAACGGCAACAGCATCTTGCGGTTCTCTTGCGCCTTTCGCGCGAATCCTCTATATGTGAAGTCCCGTGATGCAGCGGTTTTTCAAGGCCGCCGGGCAGCCGAATAATGACGTCTCACGGGAGCAGCCGAACAACATGGCGCGTTTTATCTTCATCACTGGTGGTGTGGTTTCATCCTTGGGCAAAGGGCTGGCCTCGGCCGCGCTCGGCGCTCTGCTGCAGGCGCGGGGCTACTCGGTCCGCCTGCGCAAGCTCGACCCCTATTTGAACGTCGATCCGGGCACCATGTCACCGTTTGAACATGGCGAAGTGTTCGTGACCGATGACGGCGCCGAAACCGATCTGGACCTCGGGCACTACGAGCGCTTCACCGGGGTGGCCGCCCGCAAGACCGACTCGGTCAGCTCGGGCCGGATCTATTCCAACGTGCTCGAAAAGGAACGCCGTGGAGACTACCTCGGCAAGACCATTCAGGTGATTCCGCACGTCACCAACGAGATCAAGGATTTCATCGCCATTGGCGAGGATGAGGTCGATTTCATGCTCTGCGAGATTGGCGGCACCGTCGGCGATATCGAGGGCCTGCCCTTTTTCGAGGCCATCCGTCAGTTCTCTCAGGACAAACCGCGCGGCCAGTGCATCTTCATGCACCTGACGCTGCTGCCCTACATCAAGGCATCGGGCGAGTTGAAAACCAAGCCGACCCAGCACTCGGTCAAGGAGTTGCGCTCGATCGGTCTGGCCCCCGACATTCTGGTCTGCCGTTCGGAAGGGCCGATCCCGACCAAGGAACGCGAGAAACTGGCACTCTTCTGCAACGTGCGCGCGGATTCGGTGATCGCGGCACAAGACCTCTCGACCATCTATGACGCCCCGCTGGCCTATCACCGCGAAGGTCTGGATCAGGCGGTTCTGGACGCGTTCCAGATCAGCCCCGCGCCGAAACCCGATCTGGCCAAATGGGAGGACGTCAGCGACCGCATCCACAACGCCGAAGGCGAAGTGAAAGTCGCCATCGTTGGCAAATACACCCAACTCGAAGACGCCTACAAATCCATCGCCGAGGCGCTGACCCATGGCGGCATGGCCAACCGGGTAAAGGTGAAAGTCGAATGGGTCGATGCCGAGATTTTCGACACCGAGGACGCCGCCCCCCATCTCGAAGGCTTCCACGCCATCCTCGTCCCCGGCGGCTTCGGCGAGCGCGGCACCGAGGGCAAGATCAAGGCCGCTCAATACGCGCGCGAGCATAAAGTGCCCTATCTGGGCATCTGCCTCGGCATGCAGATGGCCGTGATCGAGGCCGCCCGCAACGCGGCGGGCATCAAAGAGGCGGGATCCGAGGAATTCGACCACGAGGCCGGCAAGAAACGGTTCGAGCCAGTGGTCTATCACCTCAAGGAATGGGTGCAGGGCAACTACAAGGTCCAGCGCGGCGTCGATGACGACAAGGGCGGCACCATGCGCCTGGGCGCCTATGACGCGGTGCTGGCCGACGGCTCCAAGGTGGCCGAGGTCTATGGCGGCGCCAATATCGAGGAACGCCACCGCCACCGCTACGAGGTTGACATCAAATACCGCGACAAGCTGGAAGAGGCGGGCCTGAACTTCTCGGGCATGAGCCCCGACGGCCGCCTGCCCGAGATCGTGGAATGGTCGGACCACCCGTGGTTCATCGGCGTCCAGTACCACCCGGAACTGAAATCCAAACCCTTCGAGCCGCATCCCCTGTTCCGCGACTTCGTGCGCGCCGCCAAAGAGACCTCGCGACTGGTCTGATTTGGGCGCAAGGCAAAAAGATGATAGAGTCCCGGGATATTCAATTTCGGGACTTTTATTATGCCAAAACCCTCATTTCTTCAGCCGAACTACGAATCCGTCGCCTCCAAGCGCGTCTGGATCACCCTCGACGACGGCCCCCACCCCCGGCGCACGCCCAAGATCCTCCGGGCGCTGGCCGCCCACAAGGTCAAGGCGACCTTCTTCGTCATCGGCCAGAACGCCAAGGCCCATCCTGACATCATCAAGGCCATTCACGATCAGGGCCACGGCATCGCCAACCACACCTACACCCATCCCGACCTCACCCGCCTGTCGCTGACCAGCATCCGGCGCGAGCTGAGCCGGGCCAAGAAGCTGACCGAACCCTACGAGGGCAAATCCCCCCTCTTCCGCCCGCCCTATGGCGCCTCGAACGCCAATGTGGAACTGGCCGCGCGCGAGCTGGGCTACCGCCTGATCCTGTGGAACGTGGACACGCTGGACTGGAACAAGCGCTACAAACCCGACGGCTGGATCCAGCACGGCATCGACCAGATCCGCAACCGCAGCTCGAACGTGGTTCTGGCCCATGACATCCAGAAAACCACCGCCGACCATTTCTCGATGTTCCTGACCCGGATCAAGGCGCTGGGCTCGATCACGTTCGAACCGCCCTCGACACTCTGATCGCATCCCGCACCGGAACTGCTTGCCACCGCGCCCATTCCACGCCACTCTGGGCGCTACTCAACCAGTGAGGGAGCGCTGGCCATGGCCAAGGGATATTGGGTCGCCCATGTCGACGTGGACGACATGGATGCCTATAAGAACTACATCGCCGCCAACGGGGCCGCCTTCGCCGAATACGGCGCCAGGTTTCTGGTCCGCGGCGGCGAGCGCGAGCTGCGCGAGGGCACGGCCCGCGCCCGCACCGTGGTCATCGAATTCCCCTCTTACGAGGATGCTCTGGCCTGCTATGAAAGCGACGTCTATCAGGCGGCCAAGGCGCTGCGCGATCCGGTCTCGACCGGCGACTTAGTGATCATCAGGGGCTATGACGGGTAGTTCCCGCTTGGCGGCCCACTAAATCTGGCATATTCTCATCCCATGCTGAAAAAGTTCTTTCAGGCCCTCCGCCCGCCGCAACACACCACCCTGCCCGACCCGGATGCCGAGCTGGCCCTGGGTGCGCTGATGGTGCGAGTGGCCCAGGCCGACCGCGATTATCAGGTCGAGGAAATCAGCCTGATCGACAAGATCCTCGCCCGCCTCTATCAGCACAACGCCATCGAGGCCGCGAAAGTGCGCGCAACCTGCGAGAAACTGCACGCCGCCGCGCCCGAAACCGACACCTTCGGCAAGCTGATCCGCGAGACGACGGGGCTCGAAGAACGCCTCGCCGCCATGGACGCCCTGTGGGAGGTGGTGTTGGCCGATGGCGAGACCAAGGAGGGCGAGCTGAAAATCCTCGAAGAAGCACGCATCGCCATGGGGCTCAGCTACAATGATAGCAAGGCCTCGCGCGAACGGGTGGAACACAAGATGGAATCCCGCTTGGACGAGCTGTAATCCCGGCCTATAACCCGTCCATGTTTCGTGATTTTCTCTCTCGCCTGACCCAGGCCGATCCCGATCCGCTGGCCGATGAGGACGCGCGGCTAGCGCTGACCGCCCTGCTGGTGCGCATCGCCCGCTCCGACAACGATTACGCCGATACCGAAATGTCTCGGATCGACCGGATCACCGCCGCTCGCTACGGGCTCGGCCCGTTCGAGGCCGCCGCCCTGCGCGCCCGCGCCGAGGATCTCGAGGCCGAGGCCCCCGATACCGTCCGCTTCACCCGCGCCATCAAGGACGCAGTGCCCTATGAGGATCGCCGCGCCGTGGTCGAGGCGCTGTGGTCGGTGGTGCTGGCCGATGGCGAGCGCGCCCAGGAAGAGGACGCGCTGCTGCGCCTCGTCGCCAACCTGCTGGGCGTGAACGACCGCGACTCGGCGCTGGCCCGGCAAAAGGCCGCCCGCTCATGACCGCGATGCTGGGCATGTACGACATGCCCGCACTGCAACCCGCCAATGACCGGTTCTGGGCGCTGATTCGAGCCCATCTGGGCGACGGCCCCGCGCATCTGACCCGCGATCGGGACTTCTGGGAGGTCTGGCAGGACCCTGGGCTGGTTTTCGCGCAGACCTGCGGCATGCCCTATCGCACCCGCCTGCACGGCGCCGTGCAACTGGTCGGCACGCCCGATTACGCCCTGCCCGGCTGCCCGCCCGGCCATTACTGCTCGGTCTTCGTGGCCCGCGCCGAAGACGACCGCCCGCTCGAGGCGCTGGCGCAGGGCACCTTCGCCTATAACGAGGCGCTGTCGCAATCCGGCTGGGCCGCGCCGATCACCCACCTGACCGAGCTGGGCCTGACCCCCGGCGCGCTGCTGCAATCGGGCGGCCATGCGCTCTCGGCACAGGCGGTGGCTGAAAGTCGCGCCGATCTGGCATCGCTCGACGCCCTGACATGGGAGCTGCTGAAAACCCATACCGATCTGGGCCGGACCCTGCGCGAGGTCGCCCGGACCACGCCAACCCCGACCCTGCCTTATATCACCGCCAATTCCCGCGACGCGCAGGCCGTCACCGCCGCCACCCGCGCCGCCATCGCCGATCTGACGCCACAGGACCGTGAGGCCCTGCACCTGCACGGGCTGACAGAGATCCCCGCCGAGGTCTATCTGGCCGTCCCGACGCCTCCGGGACCGGACGCGCTGGGCGCTGCCAAATAGCCGTTTTGACCATTCCCTATGGTCAATTCGCCCCATTCGTGCCCGGAACTTCCTTTTTGCGCATTGCATTGCACCGAAAATTCGGCCCTAGTACCGGACCAATAACACTCACAACACCGGACAGCCCGTGACAGAGACCGCACCCGTCATCGAGATCAAAAACCTGCACAAGAGCTTTGGACAGCTTGAGGTACTCAAAGGGGTCGATATTACCGCGCACAGGGGCGACGTCGTCTCGCTGATCGGATCGTCAGGATCGGGCAAATCCACGCTTCTGCGCTGCTGCAACCTGCTTGAGGACAGCCAGCAGGGCGAGATCTTGTTCAAGGGCGAACCGGTGCACTGGACCGGTAATGGCCACGGCCGCCGCCCCGCGGACGCCAAACAGGTGCTGCGCATCCGCACCAACCTCTCGATGGTGTTCCAGCAGTTCAACCTTTGGGCCCATATGACCATCCTGCAAAACGTGATGGAGGCGCCCGTCACCGTGCTGGGCCGCGACAGGGCAGAGGTCGAGGAAAGCGCCCGCAAATACCTGCAAAAGGTCGGCATCGGCGACAAGTGCGACGTCTATCCGGCGCAACTGTCGGGCGGCCAGCAACAGCGCGCCGCCATCGCGCGCGGCCTCTGCATGGAGCCCGAGGCGCTCCTGTTCGACGAACCCACCTCGGCGCTCGACCCGGAACTGGAACAGGAAGTGATCCGGGTGATCAAGGATCTGGCCGCCGAGGGCCGCACCATGATCATCGTCACCCACGACATGAAGATGGCCGCCGACATCTCCAGCCACGTGGTGTTCCTGCACCAGGGGCTGATCGAGGAAGAGGGCTCGCCCGAGGACATCTTCACTGCGCCTGAATCCGCCCGCCTTCAGGGCTTTCTTTCCGCCACCCAGGCGGCATAAAACTTCACAACACAACCTAAGAAACAGGGGAGTACACATGAAAAAAATCATCCTGACCACTGCCGCACTGGCGCTCAGCGCCGGTATGGCCATGGCTGAAACCGTCCGCATGGGCACCGAGGGCGCCTACCCTCCGTACAACTTCATCAACGATGCCGGTGAGATCGACGGCTTCGAGCGTGAAGTGGGCGACGAGCTGTGCAAGCGCGCCGGCCTGACCTGCGAATGGGTCAAGAACGACTGGGATTCGATCATTCCGAACCTGGTTTCGGGCAACTACGACACCATCATCGCCGGCATGTCGATTACCGCCGAGCGGGATGAGGTCATCGACTTCACCCAGGACTACTACCCGCCCACCGCCTCGGCCTATGTCGCGGCTGCCGAAGGCGTTGACGTGACCGGCGGTGTCGTCGCGGCACAAACCGGCACCATCCAGGCCGGCCACGTGGCCGAGTCCGGTGCCACCCTGGTCGAATTCGCCACCCCGGAAGAAACCATCGCCGCCGTGCGCAACGGTGAGGCTGACGCGGTTCTGGCCGACCGCGACTATCTGGTGCCGCTGGTTGCGGAATCCTCGGGCTCGCTGGTCTTCATCGGCGATCCGGTCCCGCTGGGCGGCGGTGTCGGCATGGGCCTGCGTGAAAGCGACGGCGAACTGCGCGGCAAGTTCGACGCGGCCATCACCTCGATGAAAGAGGACGGCACGCTGAACGACATGCTCAAGAAGTGGTTCGGCGAAGGGACCCAGACCTACGGCACAGACGGCACCGTCGTCACCAACTAAGCAACGGGTGCCGGACCCGCTGCCATTGGCGCCGGGTCCGGTCCGAAAGCGGCCCCGCGGGGCCGCTGCCGCCTCGCGAAAGCCGTCCCATGTTTTCCTACTGCGCCGAACCCGACACGCTGAGCACGTTCCGCTGGTTTTCGTGTTACCTCACGAACGGCGTGCATATGTCGTTCTACCTGTCCTTCGTGAAGGTGCTGCTGCTGCTCGCCATCACCGCCCCGGTGGCGCTGGGCTTCGGGTTCATCGGCGCCATGGCGGCCCGCTCGCATTTCCCGCCGCTCAGCTGGCTGGGCAAAGGCTATATCGCCATCGTCCGCGGCGTCCCGGACATCGCGTTCTTCCTGTTCTTCGTGATCGCGCTGGATCAGGCGCTGGAATGGACCCGCCACAAGGTGCTGTGCCCGGAATGGACCGACCCGATCCGGCAGGGGTCGGACTTCATCGTCTGCGCCCAGGCCAAACTGCCGCTGGGCACCGCGCCGGAATGGATGCATGAAACCTACGGCTTCTTCCTCGCCGTGATCACCTTCTCGATCGTCTTCGGCGCCTTCGCCGCCAACGTCCTCTTCGGCGGCATGCGCGCCGTCCCGCACGCGCAACTGGAAACCGCCGAGGCCTATGGCATGACCCGTCGCCAGACCTTCTGGCGCATCCTCGTGCCGCAGATGTGGGTTTACGCCCTGCCCGGCCTCTCCAACCTCTGGATGGTGCTGATCAAGGCCACCCCGCTGCTGTTCCTGCTGGGGATCGAGGATATCGTCTACTGGGCCCGCGAACTGGGCGGCACCAAGACCTCGCAATTCACCAGCTACCCCCATGGCGACTGGCGCATGTGGTACTTCCTGTTCCTGCTGGTCTTCTACCTCGCCATGACCAAGGTCTCCGAGGTCGGGCTCGAACGGCTGATGCAGCGCCTCTCGCACGGACAGGCCACCACCGGCGGCGAAGCGCAAAGAAAGGCCGCGGCATGAGCTGTCTGCAGACCATCCAGGACTACGGCCTGCGCGCCATCGGCATCGGCGAACGCCTGCTGCCCAAGGGCGAATATACCCTGTGCGAGCACTTCACCCTGATCGGCTCGGGCATGATCTGGAACATCTATTTCGGCCTGCTGGCACTGGCCACCGGCTTTTTTCTCGCGACCGCTGTGGCACTGGGCAAGGCCTCACCCAACCGGATGCTGCGCAAACCGGCTGAGTGGTTCGTCTTCCTGTTCAGGGGCTCGCCCCTCTTCATCCAGTTCTTCTTCGCCTATTTCCTGTTCTTGAATCTCAAGAACGTGCACCCGGTCTTCGACCCCTTCACCGCCGCGTGGCTCGGCGCGCTGATCGTGCTGTTTTTGAACACGGCGGCCTATACGGGCGAGATCTTCTTCGGCGCCCTGCGCTCGGTCCCCAAGGGCGATGTCGAGGCGGCGGACGCCTACGGCATGTCCGGCTGGCCCCGGTTCCGGCGGATCGTCTGGCCCACAATGCTGCGGCTCGCATGGCCCGCCTATACTAACGAGGCAATCTTTCTGTTCCACGCCACCACGCTGGTCTATTTCTCGGGCTTCCCGGCCTGGCGCCAAAAGGGCGACGCGCTCTATTACGCGAACTATTTCGCGGACAAGACCTTCAACCCGTTCATCCCCTACCCGATCCTGGCCTTCTATTTCATCCTGCTGACGCTGGTGATCGTATGGGTATTCGGCCGCGTCAACAAACACCTCAACCGCCACCTCCCCGCCGCCCAACGCACCAAGATGCGCTTCCGCTTGAACCTGGCGCGGTAGGCGGATCGCGGCGGAACACAGGGGGCGAGAGCAATCCAGTCTCCGATACAACAACCGCAACGACGCGAGGCCGCCTGAAGACCGCGTGATCCGACCGAGCCTGCCGCATCCACCTACCGCACAAGGTTCATTTAGTAAGTCGCGTGGCGAGGAGGCTGGTGCTTAAAATCCCGCAGGCGCCGCCAAACCCAGAATAAGTTCGACCCAGCGAGCGGTCGCTCAACCAGACCGTACGGCGGAAATCACTTGGAAAACGAAGGGGCAAGACGCTACTCTGCCCGCTGACAGACCTTACTCGAAAGGTAAGGATAAATCCTATGGCACAGCCCACTCTCGTTCGCGGCTCCACCGGTTCTGCCGTCGAAACGCTCCAGACCAAGCTCAACAAGCTCGGCGCCCGGCCCGAGTTGGAGGTCGACGGCATCTTCGGTCCGCTCACCGATGGCGAGGTCAAGAAGTTCCAGAAACGGCTCAAACCCCCGCTCAAGCCTGACGGCAAGGTCGGCACCGACACCTGGGCCGCCATCGAGTTCGAGCTTAAGGGCGGGAAGAAACCGGATCTCAAAATTCCCGACTGGCTGTCCCCGAAAGAGCTCATCAAATACCGTGATCATGACCGCAAACAGTCAAAGCTGATCCAGAAGTCTATCCAGAGCGCCGGAACCGCCGCCGCCACCTTCGGGAACACCTGCAAGTCAGAAGAAAGCGGCCTTCTGACCACCATGAAGGGGAGCGAGGCGATGTGGAAAAAGGTATTCGCACTTCAAGCCTCGTCCGAAAAACTGGTCGCTGAGTTCGACGCCGGAGCCTTTCGCGACCCTGCGCGTGTGAAGGTCATTCAGTCGAAAATCGACCAAATTCTCGCAAAGATAGAAGCGCTTACCGCCGAGTATCCGGGCATCGAGCGATTTGCGGCGCACAAGGATACGGTGAAGGCGGCACTCAACAAAATTCGCAATTTCAAGCTGCCCTGAGAGGCATCCCGGGCCGTTGGTGCGGGCCTTGCTCTCCAAACTGGCCGGGAAGCTCTCCTTTGTTTCCGAACTGTCCAAAGCCAGCTCCGGAGCACAACCCGCTTGATGCTGCGCTTCGCATCAATGCCGGCGTTCGGAGAACTTCGCATTGCGGTTGACGGACGTAGGTGTCAGTTTCTGCATCGTTTAGTGTCTGGCGAGACACCGGGAAACACTCTTTCCAGCGGAGGACAGGAGATGATTGATCACATCAGTTTTGGTGTCACCGATTTCGCTCGCTCTACGGCCTTCTACGATCAGGCCTTTGCCCCTCTGGGTGTCCGCCGCTTGTTCGATGTACCCGAAGAGCATTCCGACGGGGTGAGGGTGACCGGGTACGGCGACGACCGCCCATGGTTTTGGCTGGCCGAGGAACGGGCGACCACCGGATTGATGCACATCGCCTTGCAGGCAAGGAGCCGGGCGGACGTAGATGCGTTTCACGCGGCGGCAATCCGTGCGGGCGGAACAGACAACGGGCCGCCGGGTCTCCGCCCGCACTATCACCCGGACTACTACGCGGCCTTCGTTCTCGATCCCGATGGACATAACATTGAAGCGGTGTGTCACACGCCAAAGCCCTGATGATCGCAGGCTTTTGCCGAGGCGGTGAAAACCGGCATTCAGGCAAGCGCAGCGAATGTCCGGACAGCCGACCCGTTGCCGATCTCGGGCGCAGGCCAGCACAGGAACCGACTGGGCGAAGCCGCCAGATGACCGCCTCGAGCCCAAAGTCACGAATGCTGCGGTCCGCACGAACGGGGAGTTATGCCGATTCCGGTCGTTCTCGACAGCGCAGAATTTCCTGCTACGCGCATTCAACAACTCTGCGTGCGGGAGGGACCGGACGTTCGCGGCGGCTCACACCAAGAGCAAGTCAGCGTGACCTTCCCCCCGATTTTCGGGCCATTGCGAACTGGAATTTTCCACCTTTGAAT
>NZ_WPZY01000146.1 GCF_013031405.1 Ruegeria sp. HKCCD8929
GTGCGTTCACCCCGATCGTGCTGTAGCTCGCCGAGGTCTGCGCCTCGGACCGCGCTGCCTGGTAGGCGGTCATGGCCGCGTTGTTGCCGGACGAGGAAATCAGCCGCTGAATTGAATCGTCCATCGCAATGGTCAGCATCGACTGGCGTATGGTGTCGGCCGCGCTGGCCGAGGTCATGCCAATCAGGGTCTGGAACTCGGCCAGCGTGTTGCTCATCTGGGTGGCGGCGGCCGGCAGGTTGACCGTCGGCGCGCTGCCATATTGGGCCGCGGCCTTTTGGTAGAGGATGTTCTGAACCTCCTGCGTCATCCGGGTCTGGATCTGCGGCCAGCCCTGGGCACAGGTGGTGGTGGCATCCAGAACCGGGTCGTAATAGGCCAGCGACTGCGGCACGTTCGAGGTGATGAAGTTGGCCAAATTGCCCGCATAGACCAGCTCGTTGACATCGACGATCCCGATATTGGAGCCATCGACCATGCAGTTCTCCATGAAGTTCACCAGGCTGCGGTGAACAACCGGTGTGACGGCCCGCCAGCGCGCCGCCTGACTGACGATGGTTGAGCCGAACATCATGCCGGAGCGCTGGTAGGAGAGATCGTTTGGCGCCGCCAGCAGGGTCTCCATCGTGCGGGTCACCTGATACCCGGTGCTCGAGGTCACCGATCCGACAAAGGCCACCGACCAGGGCACGTTGTCGACAATGCCGTAGATCCCCAGCGGCTGGGTGCTGTCCATGATGATCACCCGGGCTTTCGGGCCCACGCCGAGACCAAGGACGATGACAACGCCCACCGCATACATCGCGGTTTCCTTCCCGCCCCCGAACACCCCCAGCTTGAAGGCAGCGGCAATGACACCGATCATCAGGCCGATGGTGATCAGCGTCTCGAAATTGCCCGACCCGGTGAAGGCGGCGAGATAGTTGAAGATGCCGAACAGCTCGGCCCCACCGCCGACGGTGTAGATCTCGAATTCCGGCATTACTTCTGGCCTCCGGAACTGGTGATGACGTTGGCAAAGATCGCGTTCGAAGAGGCGGCAAGCTCGGTCTTGGCGAGGCTCAGC
>NZ_WPZY01000002.1 GCF_013031405.1 Ruegeria sp. HKCCD8929
TGACAGCTCGGGGCGTTCCCGCAGGACCTGTCTGGTCGGTGCCCGAGGCGCTGGCACATCCGCAACTTGTCGACCGGGGCCTGCTGCAAACCCACCGCATTGGCGCTGAGGATCTGCAACTGGTCGGGATCGGTGCCAAGCTTGATGGTGTGGCCCCTGGTGTCGGTTCGCCGCCCCCGACATTGGGCGCACATACATACGATATCCTGAGCGAACTTGGCTACGATAATGCCCAGATTGCGGACCTGAAAAAGGAAGGCGCGATATGACGGACCTCTCGGGACACAAAGATGCCGATGATATTCGCCACTGGTGGCGCACCGCAATTATCGACATGGCTCCAGGACGGATTGCCTTTCGTGGCCACCCGATCCAGGACCTGATAGGTTCTGTAAGCTTTGCTCAGATGATCTGGCTCATGGTGCGGGGCGATATGCCAACGTCAGAACAGGCGGCACTTTTTGAATGTGCGCTGGTGGCGGGCGTGGATCATGGTCCGCAGGCGCCTTCGATTGCCGCCGCCCGCATGGCCGCGACCTGCGGGCTGGGGCTCAACAACGTCATGGCCACCGGGGTCAACATGCTGGGAGACGTGCATGGCGGCGCCGGTGAACAATGCGCCGAGCTTTATTTCGACGTCGCCAAACGGATCGATGACGGCGCTGAACAGGAAGCTGCCGTCCGCGACGGTATCACCGCCTGGTGTGAGGAAAATGGCAAGGTTGTCTCGGGCTTTGGCCACCGCTTCCACAAGCCCGTCGATCCCCGCGCACCGCGGTTGATGGCGTTGGTACGCGAGGCCGCAAAGTCTGGTACGGTGGATGGTCGGTTTGCCGATATCGGTGAGGCGGTTCAGGCGGAAATCGGACGAAAGCGCGGTACTGAGATCGCAATGAATATCGATGGGGCCACGGCTGTTATCTTTTGCGAGCTGGGTTTTCCACCACCGCTCTCGCGTGGTCTGTTCTGTCTCTCCCGCTCGGTTGGCGTCTTGTCTCATGGCTGGGAACAGATGCAGCAGGGCGGCCGGAACAAAGGACCGATGCCACCGCGTTTTCTGCCAGACTACACTGGCGTGAAATCGGAAGGTTAAGCCGATGTACCCCCTGAAGACCAAAAGTGTTTGTTGCGGTTGAGCGTGTGGCTTGCGCAAGATCCACACCATAGAGTTAGAGGCAAGTGTCATATCTCAAAGGTCACCCGACCTCAATGAACATCTAAGGCTCGGCCGCCGCAGTTTACGCCGAGCCTGGCTTCATAGCCCCATTCGCGCATAGACCGATCTGCCTGTCTCGGTCAGTGGGCATTCGGGCCCACGCCCAGGAGCAGACCCAACAAGGCAGCCGGAACCAAGGTAATTTTTCTGTATTGTTTTCTTCGAACGTATCTCAGCTCAAGTGAGAAAAGATACAATTCTCACTCATGCTCCAACGTTGGCAATGCGCACAAAACTGCCGCAGGTGCAAACGCAGCGAATTGGGGCTTTGGTTGCGCATCTCGCCAGTTCAAAAGAGGCGCAGCGAAGGGTCGGTTTCAAACCTACCTATTCGGAAAGTTCTTTACCGCCCTATTCTGCACCCAGCCTGAATCAACCCCAATGTCCCGAATTGCTTTTCGCGATACTGCAAAGCAGATCGACGTGCTGATCCAGCCAATCTGCGTCAAGCGCCTCGTGACGTATGAGTCTGCGAAAATAGGGTGCAGCGATTGCCAGCTCTATCAGCTGTTCAACCGGAACATCGGCGGCGATCTCACCGCGGTCTATTGCGGCTGAAAAGACAGCTTCAACGCTTGCGAATCTGTCTTTCATGAATTCCGTGATCACCAACCGCGCTTCTGCATCGGTGGACGCAGCAGCGACCACCTGGGGCGCGATTTGGCCCCATGGCGTGTCATTCAAAGCGCCCATCAGAACACCGAGCAACCAGCGCAGGTCAGATCGCAGCGGGCCATCGGTTTTGGGCGGAATGTTCGGCGGTGTCGCGATGCGCCTGAACGCGGCATCACGGAGTCTGCGCGCATCTGGCCAGTGCCTGTAAAGCGTGCTGCGTGAAATGCCCGTCGCATTTGAAACTGCGCCATGTGTCACGTGCAACACGCCCTCATCCATCAGGATCTTTTGCGCGGCATCAAGCGCGGTCTGCCGTGTCGCGATCAGTCTTGGATCTTCTTTCAATCGCCCCTCCTGTAGAACACGTTGTTGCATAGTAGAACATTTTGTTCTAAAAGTCTGACCGGGCTCAGAACCTAAAGCCCAAACAAAATTCTGCCAACACATCTTATCTGAATGGGAGCGTATCAATGTTTAAAACGGCAGCAACCGCGCTGGCGGTACTCTTGTCGATGGGCGCCTCTGCAGCACTGGCCGAAAGTGGGACCTACAAACTGGATCCCGGACATAGCCAGGTGATGTTCAGTTATAATCACATCGGGTTTTCAGAGACATTTGGCATGTTCTCGGGCTTTAGCGGTGAGATTGAGTTTAACGAAGATGACCCCTCTGCGTCGTCGGTCACAGTTTCCATGCCGGTCAAATCCATGATCACGGGCTGGGACGCCCGCCTGCAACACTTTATGTCCGACGACTTTTTTGGCGCGAAAGACAGTGATGTGGTCACATTCGCCTCAACCAGCATCGAAGTAACCGGGGACAATACCGCGAATATTTCGGGCGACCTGACCATGAATGGCATCACCAAACCTGTCGTTTTGGAAACGACGCTCAACAAATCAGCACCATACCCGTTTGGCCCGAAAGAGGGCACGCCGACTTTGGGGCTTGCAGCCAAAGCGACTGTCGTGCGGTCTGAATTCGAACTTGGGGCGTTTGCCCCTGCGGTGAGCGACGAAATAAGGCTTCTGATCAATATCGAAGCGTTGAAGGCTGAGTGACGCGGTGCGAGGGCTGCTGACGCAGCGCCGAGCGCCCTTTCGTAACTTTTGACGGGCCACGACAATGAATGCATCCCTGAGAGTATTGGCAATCGCAGCGGTGACGGCATTGATGTGCCCGATGGCATCTGCGCAAGTGCGCGCCTTGCCGGAGCGCACATCGCCTCGCCCCGAAACAACAAGCGGCGTACCCCATACCCAGATTGGTGTTGAAATTGATGCCGAATTGGCCCGGCTGTTGCTGGAGCGTGTCGCGCAATTCCCAGGGGTCACACTTGGCCCGACACGCATATCACTGCCTGGCGCGATTGGTTTTCAGCTTGACCGCGACATGCTGCTGTCTCAACCGGGTTCTATTGTCGGTGGTCTTGAGTTTGCGCATATGCACCCCGATGGCAGCCTGCACGCTTCGCTGGAACCCGCTTTGGCGCAAAGGGCAATTGAGGCTGGCTGGGCCATAGCACACCCTTGGGCCAATAAACGTCCCGGGTGGAGTGGCTTTGTCATGATCTATACACCGACCACACCAGAAGAATTGGACGTCGTCATCGATCTGGTCGAAAGTTCGTACACGTTCATCACCGGCAACACCTTGGGCTAAACGCGAATTTCACAATAGTGCGCGGTGACGCCTGTTTTCCTGTCAGATTACTGTTTCAGTCGCTTTCCTTCCGCAGACGATCCAGTTCCGCCGCATCCGCCTGTTGCCTGCGCAGTGCCGCCATTGATCCTGCTGCTTCGATCTCCAAGCGCCACGTCTTCAACTGCGAGCTCGTCACACCCAGCTCCTTGGCAACACCGGTTTGTGTGGCACCAGGCTCATAAAGCCGACCAACAGCTGCGGCTTTGAACTCATCCGTAAACGTCCGCCTCGATTGTCCCATTCCATGCTCCTTTCGTGGACAGGGATAAATTACCCCGATGTCCGGGAACAGGGACGAAGTTCACGCGACCCCTGTAGACCCGGTGCACGACGTAGAAGGCGTGATCATTTCCCTTACTACGGACCCGTCAGGCGGTTTCAGCGACGCCAATCTTGAAGGGTTACGCCAGTTAAGAGATAAGAGCTGACGTGACCTAAGAAAATAACGGTGCAAAATGAAACCGACAATTCGGCCATTCGGGAGGACGACCCAAACCGGTCGCTCAACGAACACCTAGGTTCGGCAGAAGAGTTGCGCGAATGCCGACTCAAGTATTCGAGGAACCGTGCTCTCTCTGACACAGCGAACGTTTGCTTTCTGGCGACCTCCTGTTCCGCGATAACCGCCGACCCGGGTCAATCCTGTGAGCGAAGACGCTCCACCATCTCGGTAAACCCGCGCATTTCGGCGTGCTGAAGCGGAGTAATACCCTCGCGATCTGCCAGTGTTCTGTCAGCCCCGGCGTCCAGCAGCGCGTCGAGAACCGCCTGATGGTTTGGCCCACCATCACCAAGCACAATCGCCTCCATCACGGCCGTCCAATGCAGATTGTTAATATGATTGAGCGGTGCACCGGCGTCGATCAGGCGCCGCACAACTTCGACATGGCCGAGATGAGCGGCCGCGATCAACGCTGTACCGTCATAGGGGCTTGTCGTCAGACCGGGACCGTTCCCCAATTCGATGGCTAAAGACATCAATTCGGGATCGTCCGCAACGGCGGCGATTGTCACAACGTCGTAAGCGCGCCCTTCCAATGCGTTCATGTCGGCCCCGGCCTCGGCAAGGGCATTCAACGCGTCGTCCTCCGAGGCGAACGCAGCGACATGGATCGGTGTGCGGCCCCTGGAATCTCGCGCATTTACATCTGCACCATCGGCGACAAGCGAACGTATCGCGCCGACACCGCCCTCGTGTGCTGCGCGGAACAATCCATCATAGGCAGCCACCTCGCGCGCCGACGGCGCAGTTTGGGCGGAGGCGGAGGTGGCCAGACCGACCAATGCGGCCATGATGGCAAAGCGGGTCATAGCGATCTCCTCTTTAACTCCGAAATTAGTTCTTCGGCCCGCGTGCCTCAACATAAGGCCGCGATTGTGAGTCACCCGGCCTCGATCAGGTCGAGCCCGGCACGAGCGCAAGCCTCATCCAAGTGACCTCCTGGAGCGCCTCCGATGTCAATGCCACCCATCAGCGCACCGTCAATCTGGAGCGGCAGACCTTCGCCCCATGTTACCTTCCGCGCACCCATGCAACGCTGGCCGCCGTGCTGCGGTTTATTCAAAGCGCAGCATCCGACAAAGTGAAGCCCTCCACCGCCGTCAGGTGCACCCTGAACGAATGGCCGAAGTGGCGTTGCTATGTGTCCGCTCTCTTCAAAGACCTCATCAGCTTCGCGGGGGATTTGCCCATAGATTTTACCCGCAACAGCTATCACCCAACTGTATGGGTGGGCACGGCACATTGCCATACGAACAATACACGCAGCAGTCACCTTCCAAAGGTTTCAGCACGGCTTCACACGACTTGCATTCATAGAACCACTGGCAGGCGTCGGTCGGCATCTTCTCGGTTTCAACATGACCACATTCAGGGCATGTTAGCGTGCTTTTCAGCACCACGCGTTGTTCTGTCAGTGTCTCACATCTGCATGAATAGATAGTCGTTGATCCGGGCTTCGTTGAACACGATTACCCATGCCAATCCCGTCATGGCTGTGCTTCCCACCAACCACCACATTAACTTTTCGATCGACCTACGTCGGTGGGAAACCCACCACGATATCGCGACCAAGACCGTCGATACTGCAAGCACGTAGTAGCTTGCTGCCGCAATTCGTCCAAAAATCGCCAGCCAACTGCCGCCCAATCCCAGCAACATCATAGCCATGGGTAAAACACAGCAGGTCGCTACCCCGAGCGCTGACAGCGAACCCAGATAGCTGAGGCCAAGGTATTTCTGCATTCCTCTCCTCCACTAGCCGTCTTTTCTCGGCGTTGAAGCGGCAACCAATCGCGCTTATAGCTTCTGTAGTCGCTACAGGATCAAGACGGATAAGCTCACATGATTGCGATTGGAGAGGCTTCCCGCCAAAGCGGGGTCGGGATCGAAACCATCCGCTACTATGAGCGGGAAGGGATTGTGCCGAAACCAATGCGAGCATCCAACAATCAGCGCCTATACTCCGCAAATGACGTTGGCAGGCTTCGTTTCCTGAAAAAATGCCGCGACCTGGGCTTCCCGCTTGCAGATGCGAAGACACTCCTTGATCTGTCTGAGTGCGGCGGCAAGGATTGCCAATCCGTCAAACGAATGGCTGAGCTTCACATCTCAGAGGTACGTGGCAAAATTAACGAGTTGAGACGCCTGGAAGCAGCTCTGGGCGAGCTTACCGCCAACTGTGATAGCGGAAACACCTCCTGCCCAATGCTGTCCCAATTGCGAATGGCATGAGGCAACAAGGGCTCCTCCTGCTGCTCTCTGCACTTGAACCAAGTGGGTCGCTTGAACCCCAACCGGTCATTTTCGGTCCCAAGCGTTGCAAGTGCGGCACCGAGGGCCGCGAGGCCATCTGAGCCGCATGTAACTTTGGTTTAGGCGCATCGGGCTGCAGGTTTATGCGGCCCGGAATAAACCTCATGCAGATGGGCCTAACCGCCCCTTCGTGGTCCCATCGACGCGGGACCCGCTCGGTTTTCCCCGGCGGGCAATGCGAGGATGGAGACCGGGATGAAGCGTATATATGCCTTGACCGCCGCGATGGCACTTGCCGCCGTTTTGCCAGCGAATGCACAGACCTTCGCCGACCGTGTGATCGACACGCTGGCGCAGCAGGGGTTCAGGACAACCGAAGTCAAGAACGGCCCGACCCAGACCAAGGTCGAGGCCATCAGGGGAACGACCAAGCTGGAAGTTGTCTATGACCGGTCCACCGGCCAGATCGTCAAGCAGGAGACCGAGCCTGCCACCGCCCGAGACCTGCAGGGTGGCGGTATCGAGATTTCCACCAGGGATCGCGACTTCGCCAGGGACGCCCGCCGGGACGACGATGACGACGACGACAATCGGGGTCGGCGTGGTGGTCGGGATGATGATGACGACGATGATGATGATCGCAGCGGGCGCCGTGGCGGCGACGACGATGATAACGACCGCAGTGGGCGCGGCGGTGGGGACGATGATCGCGACGACGACGATGATGACGACGATGACGACAATTCCGGCCCGGGCAGCAATGATGATTGAGGGTCCCGCCGGTGCTTCGCAAAGCGCCCGGTCTCTGGCATGGTGAGAGAGACAGGAAACCGCCACATGGGCGGTTTCCCCATGTGGACGGCGGAATGAGAACCTCAGTTTACGTCATTGTGCTGGGATTGGCGCTTGCCGGAACTGCGGTTGCGGGCCCGGTCGAGGACAGCATCGTCCGGCAATTGCATGATCAGGGGTTCGACCGGATCTCCGTGTCGAGAACATTCCTGGGGCGCAGCCGGATCAAGGCATCGGGCAGGGCCATCGAGCGCGAGATCATCGTCAACCCGGCCACAGGCGAGATCCTGCGCGACTATTGGGTACGTCGCGACAAGGGCGAGTCCAGCATCTTTTCGCCCGGCAGCGGCTCAAGCGGAAGCAACTCGGGGTCGGGGAGTGGAAATTCCGGTTCTGGCAGCGACAATTCCGGCCCGGGCAGCCAGAATTCGGGCTCCGGCAGCGGCAACTCGGGCCGGGGCAGCAGTAATTCGGGCTCGGGGAGCGGCAATTCGGGATCCGGAAGTGGCAACTCCGGCTCGGGCAGCGGCAACTCCGGGTCTGGCGGAGGCAATTCCGGCCCGGGCGGCGGCGATGACGACGATGATGATGACGATGACGATTGATACGCATCGGAGATCGTCGCCATGACGCGCAATCTCCTCGTGATCGCGCTGCTTGTTGTTCAGGTGTTTTGCGCCCTGTTCTTCGTGTTCGATATTCTGTCTAGTGTCCTGGGCCTGCCGATCGGGCCGATCAACTGGCACGCGCGCGAGATCATCGAGATCGGGGCGGCTCTGGGCCTTATCCTGGGGATCGTTGTGGGCTTCGTCGTGCTGCGCCAATCCGTGGCCGAGACCGCACGGATGAAAACCCGCCTGAAAGCGGCGCAAAGCGCATTTTCCGATCTACTGGAGGAGAGCTTCACCGCCTGGCATCTGACCCCGGCTGAACGCGATGTGGCGCTCTTTGCCATCAAGGGAATGACAACCGCCGAGATCGCCGCCCTGCGCAACACCTCCGAGGGGACGGTCAAGGCGCAGACCAACGCGATCTACCGCAAGGCGGGCGTTCATGGCCGGTCGCAGCTATTGGGGCTGTTCATCGACAATCTGATGGCGGACGACCTGCAGGAGCGTGAGCCCGAGAGCGATCAGGTGTCTTCCTCGGCATAACGTTTCAGAATCTCCAGCGGTACGATTTCCAGCGCGCGCCGATGCGTGGCCTTCAGGTCCACCTGCGGCGCGCAGCCCTCATCATGGGCCTGAAGGAAGCGGGCGGCGCAAAGGCACCAGTGGTCGCCGGGGTTCAGGCCGGGAAAGTGAAACTCGGGGCGCGGGGTACTCAAATCGTTGCCGACATATTTGGAATAGGCCAGAAACTCTGCCGTCATCACCGCGCAGACGGTGTGGCTGCCCTGATCCTCGGCGCAGGTATTGCACTGACCGTCGCGAAAGAACCCGGTCAGCGGGTTGGTCGAGCAGGGGGCCAGAACCTTGCCCAGAACGTTGACGCTGTCGTCTTTTTTCATGCCGCCAGTCTACAGGCTTTGCGCGATCTTGCGAAACATCTCGATATTTGCTCTGTTCACGCCCTTTTCGCGGAACTTCCGATCCGCCCCAGTGGTAACGATCAGCACGTCCCGGGACTGGTCCAGATAGAGGTATTGGCCATAGACGCCGCGCCCCATGAACTCGCCCTCATGGGCGCCCACCGGGATCCACCACTGAAACCCGTAGCCGATCTTGCCGGGCGCGGTGGGGGCGCTGGGTGCGGTGGACTGGGCGATCCAGTCGGCGTGGACGATCTGCTGCCCGCCATAGCGCCCATTCTGCAGGATCATCTGGCCGAATCGGGCGTAGTCGCGGGTGGTGAAGTTGAGCCCGCCCAGAACGAAGGCCACACCGGCGCCATCGGTGATGTAGTACCCGTCCTGCTCCAGCCCCAACGGCGCGATGATCTTTTCCGCCATCAGTTCAGCAACGCTGCGCCCGGTAGCGCCCCGGATCACCATGCCAATCACGTGGGTGTCGATGGAAACGTATTGCCAGGTCTCGCCCGGCGTCGCAAAACTGTCTTTGAGCGAGGCGGCGAAGTCGTCCAGCTCTCCACCAAGAGCCACCACCCGGCCCATCCGGTTGATGTCGGAATTGTAGTCCAGGTAGTCTTCGTCGAAGGTCACCCCACTGGCCATGTTCAGCACGTTGCGGATCGTCGCGGTCTCATAGGCGCTGCCCTTGAGCTTGGGGGCATATTTGACCACCGGATCGTCCAGCGAGGCGATGGCACCTTCGTCGAGCAGGATGCCGAACAGGGCCGACAGGTAGCTTTTGGCGATGGACCACGAGATGCGGCGATCATCGGGTCCGGTGCCGAGAAAATATTCCTCGTACCGGATCTCGCCGCCTTGCATCACCAGAAGCGAGGTCACCGCCCGCTCGGTGATCCAGTCGCCAGCGCCCGACGGAAGAACGAATTCGGCCCCATGGCGCAGGTCCGAGGTCTGCCCGTCGCCGCGGGGCAGGTCTGCGGTCAGAAAGGCGGCGTTCATGTTGGAGAAGTTGAAGACGATCTTATCCTCGGAAAACAGCGAGTTCACAGCCATCAGCCGCCGGATCTCGTCCCGTTTCCAAACCCCGACAACGGTGGCGGCCAAAACCAGCGCCAGCAGAATGCGGCCCAGCCATTTGCCGAATGTGCGCATTATGTGCCCTCCCTCACTGCCAGCATAGATGAGCGCGGGACATGGCTCGGTGCAATCGCTACGTTGCGGAAATTGCGGCCGGTGCGGTCCATGTGATCCACCGGCCATGAAAATCGACACGGGCGAGCGTGACATGGTGATCGCCGGGCCACAGGCGCAGGGTCAGCGATGCACCGGGGCTTTGGCCATCCGCTTCCATCCTCAACCAGACAACCGGAGTTGAGGGCGTGGCCGACGCGCCCGCCTGTTCGATCAATGCGGTGCCCAGGGTCTGAGCCTCGGGCGGGAAATACTGCCAGGCAACGGTGTGATAGATCAGATGCAGCGTGCCCTCGGGTTGCTGCGGCAGGCGGTCGGCCAGCCAGTCGATGGCGTCGCCCCGGTCCACGGTGGCGTCCTGCACGGCAATTGCCGCGTCGGTCAGGCGCATACGCTCCGGCTGATCCGGCCAGAGATAGGCCCTAAGCCGCAGCGCACCATCCGCATCATGCGGGTCGATCGGATTCAGATCGACCCCGCGCCGGTCCCGAACCGAGATGGCCTGTGCGGCAGGAGCCAGGCCGGTCCAGTCGGGTGACAGCACAAGGGTGGGCTGCTCTGCGCCAAGCCGGCCGTCGGGCGTTGCGACCGCAAACCGGTCCCACATCAGGTTGAGCCCGGCGCTGGCGCCAAGCTCGGACACCATCATGGGCAACGGGTGATGCGCGGAGATCCAATGGGCGGCGGGGATCAAGGCCGCGCTGCGCCGCACTTCGTTGGTCTGTGGTGGCGATTGTATCCAGTCGCATAGGAAGTCGGCCTGCGCGTCGATGGCCTTCAACACGGCCTCAACGAGGTCAGTGTCCGGGACCGAGTTCGGCGGATAGACCGTCGCCAGTGCCGGATCGCTTCCGCGCAGAACCAGCGCGTGCAGCCCGGCGGCAATGCGCAGGGGCAGCGAGGCGCCGCTGGGGCCAAGATCCTCCCCGTCCCACGCCGCGCAGGCGTGGGCCAGCGCGCTGGCCTCGGGCCAATGTTCGGACAGACCGGTCAACAACCGTTCCATGAAGGGCGAGCCCAGCGACGCACAAGCCCGGGCCTGATGCCGCAGCGCGTCCCTGAGGCTCAACGAAACTTGTCCAGAAGCTTCTGCATGGCCGAACGCGTGTCGGGCTCGGCTTCCGGCGCAGTGGGACGCCCCGCGGCTCCCGCAGGCGCCTTTGCCTTCGGTGTGGTCGACGAACGCGGCGGCGCGGTGCGCAGCGCCACGGCATTCATGAACTTGCCGCCATCGCCCGCCGCCAGATGCGGCGCACCGTCCGAGACGCCCCGCAGCACATCCTCGAGCCAGTCCTCATCCGCGCGAGCGAAATCGTGCAGGACATAGCCCGAGACCAGCTCTTTGCGGCCCGGATGGCCGATGCCCAGCCGCACCCGGTCATATGCGGCACCGATATGATCATGGACCGAGCGCAACCCGTTATGCCCGGCATGCCCGCCACCGGCCTTGACCCGCACCTTGCCGGGGGCCAGGTCCAGCTCGTCATGCAGCACGGTCACATCCGTTGAATCCAGCTTGTAGAACCGCATCGCCTCGCCCACCGACTGGCCGGAGCGGTTCATGAAGGTGCCGGGTTTCAGCAGCAACACCTTTTCGCTGCCCAACCGCCCTTCGGCGATCTGACCCTGAAACTTGGACTTCCACGGCCCGAACCCGTGATCCCCGGCGATCCGGTCCACGGCCATGAACCCGATATTGTGCCGGTTGCGGGCGTATTTCCCGCCGGGATTTCCCAGTCCGACAAAGAGTTTCATGGTGCGGTCCTTCGCATGATCTTTCTTTCCCGCGTCTCAATGCACCGGATTCGCGCAAAAATCCAGACAGGTGCATCGGGTCATGGGTGCCTCCGCAATAACAAAACGGGGCCCCGAAGGACCCCGTTTCGTAATCGTGCGGATCGGTGAAGAGATTATTCTTCGGCCTCTTCCTCGACTTCCACTGCTTCGACTTCGGCCTCTTCGCCGCCTTCTTCCTCTTCTTCGCTGGTGGTCAGGCCAGTCGGTGCCGAGATGTTGGCGATCACGAAGTCGCGGTCGATGGTCGGCTTGGTGCCTGCGGGCAGCTCCACCGACGAGATGGTTGCGACATCGTTGATGTTCATGCCGGTCAGATCGACGGTGATCTTCTCGGGGATGTCACCGGCGGTGCAGACCAGTTCCACCTCGGGGCGGACAACGGTCAGAACGCCACCCTTCTTGATGCCGGGCGCGTCGGCCTCGTTGAGGAACTCAACCGGAATGAACAGCGCGATCTTGGTGGTCCGGCGCAGGCGCATCAGATCCAGATGCGTGGGCAGGTCCTTGACCACGTCACGCTGCACGTCGCGGCAGATGACGCGGACGTCTTCCTGGCCTTCGACCTTCAGGTTGAACAGGGTCGACTTGAACCGGCCTGCCTTCAGGCGCTTGAACAGTTCGTTGAACGGGATCTGGATCGGCAGCGGATCTTTGTCGCCACCAAACACAATGCCCGGAACCATGCCGTCGCGGCGTGCCTGACGAGCGGCGCCCTTGCCTGTCCCCGTCCGTTCCAGAGCTACGAGATCAGGAATCTCACCAGCCATGATAAATCTCCAATGTTAGGGCAGGGTGCCTCCAAGGCTGTCACCCCGCGTGAAGGCTGCCGTTTAGACCGGATTGATGAGGTTGAAAAGGCCTAAAATGCGCCGCTTTTGGCTAGACGGGCGCAATTGGCTGTGTCAGCGGTGGCATATGCGGATTTGGGACGATCTCTATTCCTCACGCCGGGCGCTTGCCGGCTTTGTCGTGATCGGGCTGGGCTGGGCGAGTTTCTCGGCCCAGATGCCAGTGGTCAAGGCGCAGGTGGGCGTAAGCGATGGGTTCTGGGGCACGCTGGTGCTGATGGGCTCGACCGGGGCGCTGATGGCGATGTGGCTGGCGCCGCTGGTCTACCGGCTGCTCGGGACATGGGCGATGATCGCCGGCGCCGCCGTGATGGCGGGCGGGTTCATATTGGTCGGGGTGGCACAGAGCCCTGTTGTGCTGGGGCTGGCGCTGTTTCTGGCGGCGGGCGGGTCGGGCGTGGCCGACGTGCTTGCCAACTCCGAGGTCAGCGAGGCCGAGGCCGAGACGGGCCGGAGCCTGATGAACCTCAACCATGGTTGTTTTTCGCTGATCTACGCCATGGCTGCCGTCTGCGTGGGTGGCGCGCGCGAGGCCGGGTTTGGTCCAGTGGCGATTTTCGCGGGAACAGCGGCGGCCATAGCGGTCCTCATGATCTGGATGAAGCTACCGGATCGCCCGGAGCATGAAGATGAACGGGCTGAGGCGGCAGGCATGCCATATGGGCTTGTCTGGGTCGGTGGGCTGGTGGTGCTTGCCGCGTTTCTGGGCGAGGCGGCTTCGGAAGGATGGTCGGCCCTGCATGTGGAACGTACCCTGGGCGGCGGCCCCGCCGAGGGGGCGATGGGTCCGGCGCTGCTGGCAACCGGTATGGCGGTCGGGCGGCTTGGTGGTCACATAATCGGCGCGGGCTGGCCGCCGATCCGGACGATGGTGATCGCGTCCTGCATCGCTGGTGTAGGGCTTGCACTGTCCGGGATCGCGCCGGATATCCCGGTCGCCTACGCAGGGTTCCTGCTGGGCGGTCTGGGGGTTTCGGTCGTTGGTCCGCTGGCCCTGGGACTGGTCGGTCAGGCGGTGCCGCCGCGGTTGCGGCTGGCCGCGATCTCACAGGCGGCGGCCCTGGGCTATGCAGCGTTCTTCCTCGGGCCGGTGATGATGGGCTATGTGGCCGAAGGGTTTGGGCTGCGCGTATCGTTTTATGTGATCGCCACCATAATGTTCGCGGTTGCGGCGGTGCTTGTGCCGCTTTGGGCCCGATTGCTCGCGGGCCAGTATCCGGGCAGGCATCTCCGGTCCTGACCCCCCATAATGTCTCCGGTCGCCGGGTTCAGGCTTGCCACCGCCCCTCAAAATCTTCCGGGACGAGCAGGTTATGGCGGCCCAGACCGGCGACGTTCTTCTCACCACACAGCGCCATGGTGGTATCCAGCTCCTTCTGGATCACCTCCAGAGCAGCGGTCACGCCCTTCTGCCCCATCGCACCCAGCCCATAGACGAAGGCACGCCCGATATAGGTGCCCTGCGCGCCCAGGCTGAGCGCCTTGAGTACGTCCTGGCCCGAGCGGATGCCGCTGTCGAGGTGCACCTCGATATCGCCGCCCACCGCATCCATGATCTGCGGCAGCATCCGGATCGAGCTGAGCGCGCCGTCAAGTTGCCGCCCGCCATGGTTCGACACAACGATGGCGTCTGCTCCGAGCTTTGCGGCCATCTTGGCATCGTCGGCGTCCAGTATCCCCTTGAGGATCACCTTGCCGCCCCATTGCTCCATCAGCTTTTCGATCTTCTTCCAGTCGAGCGACGGATCGAATTGTTCTGCCGTCCAGGCCCCCAGCGAGGAGGAGTCCGAGATGCCCTCGACATGCCCGACGATATTGCCGAATTCCCGCCGCTTGGCGCGCAGCATCTCAAGGCCCCATGACCATTTGGTCATCAGGTTGGCGATGGTGCTGGCGGTCAGCTTTGGTGGCGCTGACAGGCCGTTCTTCAGATCCTTGTGCCGCTGACCGAGGATCTGCAGGTCGAGCGTGATCACCAGTGCCGAGCATTTGGCATCCTTGGCGCGCTGGATCAGGCGGCTGACGTAATCCTCGTCCTTCATGGTGTAGAGCTGAAACCAGAACGGGGCGGAGGTGTGTTCGGCCACATCCTCGATCGAGTTGATCGACATGGTGGAAAGTGTGAAGGGCACACCGAACTCTTCGGCGGCCTTGGCGGCCTTCATCTCGCCATCCGCGTGCTGCATGCCCATCAGGCCCACCGGGGCCAGCGCCACCGGCATCGCCACGTCCTCTCCGATCATCGTCGATGCCGTGGAGCGCCCGGTCATATCGACGGCAACCCGTTGTCGCAGCCGGATCTGTTCGAAATCCGAGCTGTTCTCGCGAAAGGTCTGCTCGGTCCAGCTGCCGCTTTCGGCGTAATCGTAGAACATCCGGGGCACCCGGCGTTCATAGATACGTCTGAGGTCTTCGATATTGGTGATGACGGGCATTGCGCGGCAGCTCCCCTAAAATTGGTTAATCTTTTTTACCAATTCTTGAGATTGGGTGCAAGAAAGCACCATGCGGATATTTGCCGCATCGGGTGATTGAGGACTTATCGTCAGGTTTTCAGGTGGTTATGGCCCAGGAAACGTCGCCGGGCAGGCCCCTGAGCACGCGCGCAGCGCCGTGGCCCTTGCACTGAAGGGCCCCTGCCGATGCGGTTGTGAAGGGTTTTCTCGGTCCGGATCAGACCGAATGTGCGCCATCGGCCAGGGTTTTTACAAAGTCCAGCACCTCGCCCACAGGCTTACGCGCGCCGATTTGGCTGACAATGGCCGAACCGACCACGGCACCATCTGCAATAGTCGCGATGGCACGCGATTTTTCCGGCGTGTTGATGCCGAAGCCCACGATCACGGGCAGATCGGTTGCCGCCTTGATCCGGGCCACCTCGGGGCCGACATCGCCCGCCTTCGCCTCGGCGGCGCCGGTGATGCCGGTGATCGACACATAGTAGACAAAGCCGGAGGTATTCTGCAGCACGCGCGGCAGGCGTTTGTCGTCGGTCGTCGGCGTGGCAAGGCGGATGAAGTTCAGCCCCGCCGCCTGCGCGGGCAGGCACAGCTCGTCATCCTCTTCTGGGGGCAGGTCGACCACGATCAGCCCGTCGATGCCCGCAGCCTTGGCCCTTTCCAGAAACGCATCCACCCCACAACTGTAGATCGGGTTGTAGTAACCCATCAGAACGATCGGCGTGGTGTCATCGGCCTCGCGAAAGCTGCGCGCCAGTTCCAGTGTCCGGTCCAGCGTCATCCCGGCATCCAGCGCGCGCTGACCGGCGGCCTGAATCGTGGGGCCATCCGCCATCGGATCGGTGAACGGCAATCCCAGCTCGATGACATCCACGCCTGCCCCGGGCAGACCTTTGATCACCTCAAGCGACGTGTAATAGTCCGGATCCCCCGCCATCACATAGGCGACAAAGGCCTTTTTCCCTTGGGCTTGCAGGGCGGCGAATTTGGCGTCGATACGGGTCATCGGAGTTCCTTGCGATCAGCTTTCGACCCGATGTGCAGAAACTGACCGGGAAAATCAATCCCGCCCGCCGTCTTTCCTGGATTAGAATGCGAAGTGATACCGCAGCAAGGCCGCATTTACCCCCGGATTGGAATCGTTCGTGCTGGCATTCGATTTGTGGGTAATCGCCACCGACAAGCGATTGCCATTGTCGAACGTGTATCCCAAACCCAGCAGGCTCCGGATTTGGAAGCTGCCACCAAGGTTGTTGATTTCATCGGCCTCGGAAAAGAAGCCGGGCATCACGCTGCCTTCCACAAACCAGCGCCGGTTGAAGGAATAGATGCCGTAGACGCCTGCCCCGACATGCACGTCGCCGTTTTCGTGCACGGACAGGGCGCCGCCCAGACCGGCGCTGAGACGCTCGCCCTGATGGAACGGCCTGTGCTGGTATTCAAGCGATATCAGTCCCTGGTCCAAGGACTGGCTAAAGGAGAAATCGGCATAACCCGCACCCACGATCAGGGTTTGGGCCTGTACGGAGGTTGCACCGGCAAGGATGGCAAGTGAAGTGAAGAGGTGTTTCATTGTCATGAGCTTCAACTGGAAAAATCAGGTAGTTAACTGGTTACGCGGTCCCATGGATTTCAATGTTCACGGACGCACAGTGTCTGCACAAATAAGTGAGCTGTCAATTTGAGCGGATGAAACTAAGCGGCAGTGTGGCTTGCGCATCAACACCAAGCTGCATAGAAGCAGCCGTCGATTGGAATGCAGGAGGCCGGGATGGGCTTTAAAATGGGAATCGTGGGTCTGCCGAATGTGGGCAAGTCGACCCTGTTCAACGCGCTGACCAAGACGGCTGCGGCGCAGGCGGCCAATTTCCCCTTTTGCACCATCGAGCCGAATGTCGGTGATGTTGCGGTGCCCGATGACCGGCTGGACAAGCTGGCCGCGATTGCCAGCTCGCGCCAGGTCATCCCCACGCGCATGACATTTGTCGACATCGCCGGTCTGGTGAAGGGCGCGAGCAAGGGCGAGGGGCTGGGCAACCAGTTCCTGGCCAATATCCGTGAGACCGATGCCATCGCCCATGTGCTGCGCTGTTTCGAGGATGGCGATGTGACCCATGTCGATGGCCGCGTCGATCCGGTGGCCGACGCTGAGACCATCGAGACCGAGCTGATGCTGGCTGATCTGGAAAGCATCGAAAAGCGCCGCGCCAATCTGGTGCGCAAGCTGAAGGGCAACGACAAGGAGGCGCAGCAGCAGGAGCGTCTGCTGGCCACCGCGCAGGCGATGCTTGAGGACGGCAAACCCGCCCGCATGGTCGAGGTCAGCGATGAGGACGCCAAGGCCTGGAAGATGCTGCAGCTGCTGACCACCAAGCCGGTGCTCTATGTCTGCAACGTGTCCGAGGAAGAGGCCGCCGAGGGCAACGAATACTCCGCCCGCGTGGCCGAAATGGCAGCATCGCAAGGAAACGCGCATGTCATCATTAGCGCCAAGATCGAGGAAGAGATCAGCCTGCTCGAAGAGGACGAAGCGCAGATGTTCCTCGAGGAAATGGGCCTCTCCGAGCCCGGCCTCGACCGTCTGATCCGCGCGGGCTACGACCTGCTCAAGCTGGAAACCTATTTCACCGTCGGCCCGAAAGAGGCCCGCGCTTGGACCATCCGCACCGGCACAGCCGCACCGGCAGCCGCAGGGGTTATCCATGGTGATTTTGAAAAGGGTTTCATCCGTGCCGAAACCATCGCCTATCACGATTATGTCTCGTGCAATGGCGAGCAGGGCGCGAAAGAGGCGGGCAAGATGCGTGCCGAAGGCAAGGGCTATGTCGTCAAGGATGGCGACGTGATGCATTTCCTCTTCAACACCTAACCCGGTTTCTCGGCTCCTTTGCTGAAATCCCCCCGCGACGCTTGACGGGCTGGCCGTACCTGTTGGTATGCTAACGACAGCGGCATGCCGTCAGGGGAGGGTGCGATGTCCGGTAAGCTAGTCATCAGGAATATTGGCCTGATCCTGTCAGGCAAGATGGAACAGCCGATCCATGACGGCGATTGCGTGATCGCGGTGGATGGCAAGATTGCCGACTGGGGGTATGAGAGCGACCTGGATACCGAAGAGGCGGATACGCTGGTCGATGCCCATGGCGTGACGCTCGCGTCGGGCCTGATCGACAGCCATGTACATCCGGTGGTGGGCGACTACACGCCGCGCCAGCAGCAGCTGCACTGGATCGACTCGACCCTGCATGGCGGCGTGACGACACTGATCTCTGCTGGCGAGGTGCATATGCCCGGGCGGCCCAAGGACGTTGTTGGCCTCAAGGCGATGGCGATCGCGGCGCAGCGCTGGTATGAGAATCTCCGCCCCTCGGGCGTCAAGGTTCATGCCGGGGCGCCGGTGATCGAACACGGCATGGTCGAGCAGGACTTCAAGGAGCTGGCCGATGCCGGTGTCAAGCTGCTGGGCGAGGTCGGCCTGGGCACCGTAAAGGATGGCAAGACCGCGCGGCAAATGGTCGACTGGGCGCGCAAATATGGCATCCAATCCACGATTCACACCGGCGGGCCGTCGATTCCGGGCTCGGGCCTCATCGACGCGGATATGGTGCTTGAGACCGGAACAGATGTGATCGGCCACATCAATGGTGGTCATTCCGCCTTGCCGGACGATCAGATCATGTGCCTGTGCGAAAGCTGCACGGCGGGTCTTGAGATCGTGCATAACGGCAACGAACGCGCGGCGCTTCTGACCCTGAACACCGCGCGGGAACTCAAGCAGATGGACCGGATCATTCTGGGCACCGACGGGCCTGCGGGCTCTGGCGTGCAGCCGCTGGGCATCCTGCGGATGGTGGCGATGCTGTCTTCACTGGGTGATGTCCCGGCCGAGATCGCGTTCTGCTTTGCCAATGGCAACACGGCGCGGCAGCGTGAGCTGGATACCGGTCTGATCGAGCGCGGCTATTGTGCCGATTTCGTTCTGATGGATCAGGCGCAGCACGCACCGGGCGCGACGCTGCTCGAGTCGGTGCAACTGGGCAATCTGCCCGGGGTCGGCATGACCGTCATCGACGGTGTCATCCGGTCCGAGCGCAGCCGCAACACGCCACCTGCCACCCGTCTGCCCGAGATCGTGTCTTAGGTCCCGACCTCAGGTGATCTTGCGCAGCAGCCGCACCAGACTGCGCTGCTCCGAGGCGCTGAGCGGGGCGAGCGTATCGGCGGTGATCGTATGCCCGGCCTCAAGCATCCGCGCCAGCAGTGCCTCTCCAGCGGCTGAGAGCGAAATCAGCGTGCGGCGTTTGTCGTCCGGGTCCGGTTCGCTGAGCGTCAGCCCCTTGTCGCGCAGCCGGTCGACCACCCCCTTGATGGTCGCCACATCCATCGCCGCAAGCCGCCCCAGGCGGTTTTGCGAGCACTTGCCCTGCTCGGAAATCCGCACCATGGCGGCGAACTGCGTGGCCGTCAGCCCCTCAAGCGTGTGGGCCTGAAAGATCGCGGCGTGCCGCTGACTGGCCAGCCGCAAAAGATACCCCACCTGATCGTCCAGAACATAAGTCGCGCTGTTGTCGGTCATTCTCTGTTCCTCGGTCAAACCGCAAGATAGGCGTTCGAAACTTCGGGCTTGGCGTCAAGATCGGCAAAGCTGCCCTCATACCGCATGGCGCCCTTTTCGATGATATACGCCCGATCCGAGACGGCGCGGGCAAAATGCAGGTTCTGCTCGGACAAGAGCACCGACAACCCCTCGCGTTTCAACTCGGCGATAACCTGCGCCATCTGCTCGACAATCACCGGCGCGATCCCTTCCGAGGGTTCGTCCAGCAGCACCAGTTTCGGATTGCCCATCAGGGTGCGGGCAATGCTCAGCATCTGCTGCTCGCCGCCCGAAAGCTGCTTGCCCAGATTGCGACGGCGCTCGCGCAGGTTCGGGAACAGCTCGTAAAGATGGTCCAGCGTCCATTCCGGCGCATCCGGGCGCGGGGCGCGGCGGCCGACCTCAAGATTTTCCTCGACCGTCAGATCGCCGAACACCCGCCGGTCCTCGGGCACGTAGCCAAGACCGGTGCGGCAGATGACGTGTGAGGGCTTGCCCAAAATCTCCTGCCCGTCATAGGTGACGTGCCCCTCGGTCTGCTGCACCAACCCCATGATCGACTTGATCGTCGTGGACTTGCCCGCGCCGTTGCGGCCCAGCAGCGCCACCACCTCGTTCTCGCCAAGGCTCAGCGACACACCGTTCAGGATCTGCGCGCGGCCATAGCGGGCGTTCAGGTCGGTGACCTCAAGCATGGGCGCCCTCCTGCACAAAGGATGTGCCGCCGCCCAGATAGACCTCCTGCACCAGCGGGTTGGCGCGGATTTCAGCACCGCTGCCTTCGGCAATCAGCTCGCCCCGGTTCAGCACCAGAATGCGGTGGGCATGGGCAAAGACCACGTCCATGTCGTGTTCGGTGAAGACCACGCTGACACCGCCCTTGGCCACGATCTCGGCGGTCAGCGCCATCAGCGCGATCCGTTCCGAGGGCGCCATCCCGGCGGTGGGTTCGTCCATCAGCAAAAGCGCGGGCTCATGCGCCAGCGCGATGGCCAGTTCCAGCCGTTTCAGATCGCCATAGGCCAGTTCCGAACAGGCCCGCCGCGCCTGATCCTGCATTGACACCAGCTCCAGCAGTGCCATCGCCTGCTCGACATAGAGCCGCGTTGCGCGCGAGAACAGGTCAAAGACGCGGTGATGATGCGAGATCAGCGCCATCTGCACATTCTCCAGCACCGTCATCGACAGAAAGGTCGCCGTGATCTGAAAGGTCCGCCCGACCCCCATCCGCCATATCTTGCGCGGTGGGCGTCCAATCAGCTCGGCCCCGCGCAGCCGGACCGAGCCCGCATCCGGCCGCAGGTAGCCGTTGAGCATGTTGAAACAGGTGGTCTTGCCCGCGCCGTTGGGGCCGATCAGGGCCAGGAACTCACCCTCGGTCAGGTCGAAATCCACGCCCCTAACCGCATGCACGCCATCAAAGCTCTTGGACAGGCCCCGCACCTCCAGAACATGGGTCATGCGGCACCCCCTTTCACGGCGCGCAACAGGCGCCGGACCCCGCCCGCGATGCCGTCCGGGGCCAGCAGCACGACGATCAGGATGATGGCGCCGAAGATGAACCGCCAATAATCCAGCCGCGTCACCCAATCCTCGATCATCACAAAGGCGACCGCGCCAAAGATCGGCCCGGCCAGCGCGTGTATACCGCCCAGAAGCACCATGATCAGCCCGTCGATGCTCTGCGCTATGCCGAGGCTGTCGGGAAAGACGCTGCCCTTGGAGAAGGCAAAGACCACGCCCGCGAGCCCGGCAAACCCTCCGGCCAGCGCAAAGCCCATCCATTGATGAAGATTTGTGTTGATGCCTATGGCCTCGGCCCGGGTCTGACTGTCGCGGATGCCGCGCAGGGTATAGCCAAAGGGCGAATGCGCGGCGCGGCGCAGAAACCAGATGCCGCCGATGCAAAGCACGAAAGCCACGTAGAAATAGACCTGATCCGAGCTTGCCCATTTCGCGGGCCACACCCCGAGGATGCCGTCATCCCCGCCGGTGAAATCCTGCCACTGAAAGGTGACACCCCAGAGGATTTGTGCCGCTGCCAGCGTCAGCATTGCCAGATACACGCCGGAAAGGCGGACACAGAACCAGCCGAAGAAGATCGCCGCCGTCGCCGCGCAGACGGGGCCGAAGACCATTGCCGGAAGCATACCGAAGTCGAAGAATTTAACCGCCATCGCCGCCCCATAGGCGCCGACGCCGAAATAAGCGGCGTGGCCGAAACTCACCATGCCGCCGATGCCCATCATGAAATGCAGCGATACGGCAAAGAGCGTGGCGACCATCACATCGACCAGCAGGATCATGGTGAAGTCTGCAGCGACCGCCGGGCTCAGCGCCAGCAGGGCGACGGCAGTGGCCAGCACCATGGCCGAGCGCTGGCTCATCAGCGTCAGCGGCTGGTCAGGCTCTTCCGGCGCCCCATGCTCACTGCCCGGTTTGCCGAACAGGCCATAGGGGCGCACGATCAGCACCACCGCCATGACGACAAAGGGCAGCACGATGGAGATTTGCGGAAAGACCAGAATGGCAAAGGCATTCAGGACCGAGATCAGGACGGCGGCCACGAAGGCGCCCGAGACGCTGCCCATGCCGCCGATCACCACAACGACGAAAGCCTCGCCGATGATCGAGAGGTCCATCTGCAGCGATACCGCCTCGCGCGGGATTTGCAGCGCGCCGCCGAGACCGGCAAGGAACGCGCCCAGCACAAAGGCGGCAGAGAAAAGCCACGCCTGATTGACACCCAGCGCGCCCACCATCTCGCGGTCTTGTGTGGCGGCGCGGACCAGCACGCCCCAGCGGGTGCGGTGGAACAGAAGCCAGATCGCCAGCAGCACGGCGGGGCCGATGGCGATCAGGGCAAGGTCATATTCTGGGATCGGCTCGCCCATGATCCGCACCGCGCGGTCGAGCCCCGGTGCGCGTGGGCCCAGCAGGTCCTCGGCGCCCCAGATCGCCAAGGTAACGTCCTGCACGATCAGAACTACCCCGAACGTGGCGACCAGTTGGAACAGCTCCGGCGCCTTGTAGATACGGCGCAGGATGGTCAGCTCGATCACCAGCCCCAGCAGCCCCACGGCAGCGGCAGCAAGGATCACGCCGCCCCAGAAGCCCAGCACACTGCCGCTCCACATCGTCACCAGCGTGTAGGTCAGGTAGGCGCCCACCATGTAGAACGAGCCATGGGCGAAATTCACGATCCGGGTGACGCCGAAGATGATCGACAGCCCCGAGGCGATCAGAAACAGGGACGAGGCGTTGGCCAGCCCGGTCAGCAACTGCGCGAAGTAAAAGCCCATTCGGTCTTGGTCCCCGTTTCATTTGTCCGGCGGCGAGGCTCTGTGCACCCCGCCGCAGGGGCTTTATTCCGCGGGCCGCATCCCGGCGGCTTCTTCTTCGGACGGCAGGTAATCCGCGCCATCGGCATAGGACCAATCCACCATCACCGGGTTGCCATCGACCAGCCCGGTCTTGCCCACATAGGCGCCCATGGTCGACTGGTGATCGGCGGCGCGGAAGGTGAAGGGGCCGGTCGGACTGCTCTCGACGGTCAGACCCTCCATCGCGGCCAGCAGCGCCTCGGTCTCGGTCGAGCCCGCTTTTTCCAGCGCGGCAGCGATGGCCAGCACCGAGTTGTAGCCCACGATCGAGCCGGTCTTGGGCTCTTCCCCGAACTTCTCGATATAGGCTTCGGCAAAGGCTTTGTGCTCGTCGGTGGCGATATCGGTGGCCGGGTAGCCGGTGACGATCCAGCCCTTGGGCGCCTCGCCTGCCAGCGGTTGCAGATACTCCGGCTCACCGGTCAGCAGCGAGACCACATCGCGATCTTCGAACAGGAAGCGCAGCGAGCCTTCGCGGACGAACTTGGCCAGATCGCCGCCGAAGGTCACGTTGAAGATCGCATCAGGCTTCGAGGCCTCAAGCGCCCGCACGGTGCTGCCCGCGTCGATCTTGAAGACCGGAGGCCATTGTTCCTCGACAAATTCCACATCAGGGCGCAGCTTGCTGAGCTCGCGCTTGAAGGCGGCCACGGCGTCCTGCCCGTAGGCATAGTTCGGCGCCACGGTGGCCCATTTCACTGCGTCCAGCTTGGCGGCCTGCTCGGCCAGCATCGCAGCCTGCATATGGGTCGAGGGGCGCAGGCGATAGGTGTATTTGTTGCCCTTGGACCAAACGATGGCATCCGACAGCGGTTCCGAGGCCAGAAACAGCACCTCTTTCTGCTTGGCGAAGTCCGAGACTGCCAGGCCAATGTTCGACAGGAAGGTGCCAAAGATCAGCACTGCGCCTTCTTTCGAGACCAGTTCCTCGGCAATCCGGATCGCGGTGGCCGGGTCGCCGGTGTCGTCGCGGCTGATCACCTCAAGCTGCTTGCCGCCGACGCCACCTGCCGCGTTGATCTGTTCGACCGCCAGTTGCCAGCCTTTTTTGTAGGGCTCTGTGAAGGCTGGGAGGCGGGTGTAGCTGTTTACTTCGCCCAGCACGATGGTGTCCGCCGCGTGGGCCTGCGGGGTTAGTGCCGCAAGGGGAAGGGCGGCGAGTGCACCCAGCACGGTGCGTCTGATCAGGGTCATGTCATGTCCTCCTGTTGATCTTGTTTCGCGGCCAGTTGTGCCCGGCTTCTGCGTGGTTGTCAGTGCCAAAGTGACGCAAGGTCATGCGGTTAGCGCAAACCGTCCTTCCCCTCGGCCTCATCCGTCGTCAGCCCGCCGACGCGGGGCAGGGGGCGGCCGCTGTCGGTGACGGCCACGGCAACCATGATTTCACCTGCGCGCGGCGCGTCGTTCAGGCGTACCTCGATGCCGTCGAAATGGCTGCGGACATAAGCGGCGTCCTTGTGGCCCAGCGGCACGTCCAGCACCTGCCCGGAGCTGCCCATCTTCTTGGACGACGGCACCAGTGCCGCGCCTTTCTCGACTTCTTTGCGCAGCGGTGCGCCAAGCTTGGGATGCAGGATTGCGGCCGCATGTTCCAACTCGCCATTCTCGCCCACCATGGCGGATTTCCCATAACTTTCAGCCTGTTCCGGGGCGATGCCCAATGCCTCGACACAGCGGCGGCCCAGCAGGGCACCCAGCTCGGCGCCGGTTTCCATCAGCTCGGACAGGTCGTCGACATAACGCCCGGCGCAGGGATTTTCGATCACCGCCACGGCGACGGCCTTGCGGGTGGGCGGGGCGATGTCGCGGCCCGCCTCGATATGGGTTTCCTCGACATTCACGGCGATCTTGCGAATCTTGGTCATCTCAGTCCGTCCTCTCCCTTGATCTGCCAGGCCTCGAGCCCGCCCGAGCGGGAATGGATGCGCGGGCCGGTCGTCATCACCAGAGCGAAAGCAAGCTCATCGGCGCGCGGGGCGTCGTTGCAGCCGACCTCCATACTGTCGAAATGGCTGCGCACGTAGGCGGCGTTGATATGGGTGATCGGCACATCGAGGCGCGCGCCTAACCCACTGACTTTCTTTGAAGAAGGCACGATCGCATTGGCCTTGCCCAGAAGCTGGCGCATGGCGTATCCGCCCGGCGCGTGCCACAGCGCGCCGTGTTCCAGCTCCCCGCCCTCGCCGATCAGGGAGCCCTTGCCGTAGCCTTCGACGGTCTCAGGCCCGCCCAGCATGTCGAGCAGCTTTTGTGCCATTTGCAGGCCGAGGGGTTTGAGGTCTTCCATAAACGATTGAATTTCAGTCACATAACCCCCGGCGAACGGGTTGGATATGATGGCCAGAACCGAGGCGCGGCGCAGCGGTGTGTCGGAGACCGGGCCGCCCTCGTGGTAGATTTCTTCGAGCGAGGAGACGGTTTTTCGCAGCACGACATCAGGCATGTTCGGCAATCTCCGTTCGGTTCGGGGCGACCATGTCGCGGCCTCCTGCCTGGCAGGACTGGCCGCGCAGGGTCAGGTGCGCGGCGCGTATTGTGTTCGTTTTGTACATGTCCTGCGCCACCTTATGTCCGTTTTGTACAGCCCGCCAAACCTCGTTTTCGGTCAGATCGCCGCAATGGGTCACGACCGGCCGACTGCCCAGATCGCTGTCGTCGCGCAGCTCGTTGGCGGCGACGCGCCGGATCGCCGGATGGCCGGGCAGGTCCACCGCGTTGGCGATGAACGTGGCGGCCACATCCGCCGCTGCCGCGTTGCGGGCGAGGACCGTGACGCTGTCGGCGATGCCGAGGCTGAGGCTGCGCCCGCCGAGGCCCGAGGTGGCGAGGCCTTTGATCCCGTCCGAGGCGTGGAGGGCGATGCGGCCAAGGTCCCTACCGCCGAGATCGCGCATCGCCATCGAGAATGTCTCGTCTCCGGTCAGATGAATGGCGATGTCGCCGCCGTTGTTCACATAGGCGCGGCGCAGGGGGGTGGCCTGTGTCATGACATCCAGCACCTCATCGGCGACGGCTCCGGCGACGGCGGCCATGCGGGTGACGAAACTGGCGGCATGAGAGCGGGTGGCTCGGTCCATCCGGCGCGCGACGCGGCCTGACGGTTCCGGTGCGTCCGGTGTCATCGGTGCGCGCAGCGTTTGCAGCTCGTCAACCAGTTCCTGCAGGATGGTGTCGAACCGGGCGCGGGCGGCCTCGAAAGCGCGGGCGCGGTTCCCGTCTGCCCCGATGATCAGGTCGATCGGCCCGTGCTGCAGATGCAGCCGGGTCCCGCAGGGCAATATGGCGGCCACCGGTCCCATGTCACCTCGCCCAGCGGTAGTTCTTGCGGTCCATCGGGTCGGACTTCGTGTCCTCGGGCGTCACCTTGCGGTCGCTGTCCGAGACCACCTGCGCGACCGGCGTGATCTGATCCATATGCCCGCCGAGCGCCTGATAGTCGCTGACCCGCATGGTGAACTCGATGGGGGCGACCAGCGCCGGGGTGGGGACGTAGCCGAAGGATTGCGTGGGCATGTCCAGCACATCCACCATCACCGTGATGCCGCCGCCGGGCCAGACATAGCTGTCGGCGCCGCCGCAGGAGACATAGGCCAGCGAATCCTTGACCGAGCGGGTCAGGCGCACCGGGTTCTCGGTGACGCCCGCGCGCAGCGACCCGCCCGCGCCGCCCATGAACAGGACCGAACAGACCGAGGGTTCGCAGTTTTCGGCGATCAGGTCGGCGGAGGCCTTGAGCGCTTGCGGAACCTCTGCCGGTTGCGGGGTCAGGTCGGCGTCCAGTTCGAAATAGGCATATTGCTCACCCGTGGTCGATACCATTAGCAGGCGCAGGCCGGGCCAGGCGACCTCGGGCTTGAACGTGTTCAGGATCACCAGCGGGTCGGTGATGTCGGTGCCGCCCCAGCCGGTGCCCGGCTCGGCCACCTGAAAGTAACGCCCCGGGGTGGAGCGGCGGCCCTTGATGCGGATGCCGGTGGGCGGCACGTCCAGCATCTTGCCCGCCTGATGTTCGCTGAGCACGCCGGTGATGTGATCGTCGACCACCACCACCTCGTCCGCGTGGCCCATCCATTGCTTGGCGAACATGCCGATGGCGGCAGAGCCGCAGCCGACGCGCATCAGCTTTTCCTCGATCCCGTTTATGATCGGGGCCTGGCCCGCCTGCACGATCACAGTCGTTTCATGTTCGGGCTCACCGATCACCATCTCAACCGCCTCGCGGTTGCAGAGCCGGAGCAGAGCGTCGCAGGTCACGCGGCCCTCTTTCTTGGAGCCGCCCGTCAGGTGCTCGACCCCGCCGAGCGACAGCATCTTGGAACCGTATTCCGAGGTCATCACATGGCCGATGGGCTCGCCCTCGACCCGCACCACGTCGCGTTCGTGGCCTATATGGCGGTCGGTGTCGATCTTCACCTTGACCCCGCAATAGGAGAAGATGCCCTCGGTCACGACGGTGACCATGTCGACGCCCGCGACCTCCTGGCTGACGATGAAGGGGGCCGGTTTGTAGTCGGGATAGGTGGTGCCTGCGCCCACGGCGGTGACGAAGGGGCGGCTGCCTTGCAGGATGTCGCCATCCCATTCGTCGGGGCGGGCGTCCTTCATGAAGGGGACAAGTTTCTGGTCGGTGTGTTCGATCACCGTCAGCGCGTCGAGCCTTACCAGCGTGCCGCCGTGATTGGCGTAGCGGTCGCAGGCGCCCGAGCGGCCTTCGGCGATGTAGCAGAGCACCGGGCAGGCGTCGCAGCGGATCTTTTCCGGTTTCATGCGCTCAGCGGTCATGGCTTTGCTCTCGGATAGCGGCCCGCAGGCGCGCGGGCGTGGCGGGAACCTCGGTGATCTGCACGCCGCAGGCATCGCGAATGGCGTTGAGCAGGGCCGGGGCGGTCGGGATCAGTGCATGTTCGCCCAGCCCCTTGGCGCCATAGGGGCCGTGGGCGTCCGGTTCCTCGATGATGATGGTGTCGATGGGCGGGATGTCCCCGATGGTGGGGATCAGGTAGTCATGCAGGTTCTCGGTGGTGCCGGGGAGGTATTCCTCCATCAGTGCCATGCCGAGGCCCTGGGCGATGCCGCCTTCGACCTGGCCCTCGACCAGCAGCGGGTTGATGGCGCGGCCGACGTCATGGGCGGCGGTGAAGCGGAGCGGTGTGACGGTGCCCATGCGGGTATCGACCTCGATCACCGCCAGATGCGCGGCATAGCCGAACTGGGCGTAGGGAATGCCCTGTCCGTTTTCGTCGAGCGGTCTGGTGGGCGGGTCATAGGTTTCCTCGGCGCGCAGGACGTAGCCTTCGCTGTTCCGGGGCAGGGCGGTCAGGTCGATGTCGTGGGAGTCGCCCCGGTCGGTGATGCGGATCGTGCCGGTGTGGATGTTCAGTTGCGCGCCTGTGCTGGCATTGACGCGGGAGAGGATTTGCGCCCGGAGCGCTTCGCCCGAGAGCCGCGCGGCGTTACCCGAGACATAGGTCTGGCGCGAGGCCGAGGTTTTGCCGCCATCCGGGGTGACGTCGGTGTCGGGGCCGATCAGGTGCAGGGTGTCCACGGGCACTCCGAGCGCGGTGGCGAAGATCTGGGCGATGACGGTGTTGGCGCCCTGGCCGATATCCATGGCGCCCTGGTGCAGCATGACGGTGCCGTCGGCGCGGATGCCGGACTTGATGGTCGAGGGGTTGGGCAGCGAGGTGTTGCCGCAGCCGTACCAACCCGCCGCCACGCCGACACCGCGTTTGATTGTGCTGTTCTGCGCGTTGAATGCGGCGGTGGCGGTGCGTTCGCGGTCCCAGGCGTGGCGTAACGCTTCGAGGCAGGCGCGGATGCCGACACCCTGGTCGAACACCTGCCCGCAGACGGTCTGGGTGCCGTTTTCCAGCGCATTGCGGATGCGGAAGTCCAGCCGGTCGATGCCCAGCGTGTCGGCCAGTTCGTCGAACAGGCCTTCCTGTGCGATGGCGGCCTGTGGCACGCCGAAGCCGCGGAAGGCGCCGGCGGGCGGGTTGTGGGTGTGGATGCCTTTGGCCTCGGCGCGATAATCAGCTACGCGGTAGGGGCCCGAGGCGTGGACGGGCACGCGGTTGGCCACGGTCGGTCCCCAGCTGGAATAGGCGCCGGTGTTGAAGAGGCCGTCGAAGGTGAACCCGCTGAGCTGGCCGTTCCGGGTCGCGCCGATGCGGAGGCGGAGATCGGAAGGGTGCCGCTTGGTGGTGGCCTGCATCGACTCGGTGCGCGAATAGGTCAGGCGCACCGGCTTGCCGGTTTTGAGCGTGGCGAGCGCCAGATAGGGCTGCACCGACAGATCGAGCTTGGCGCCGAAGCCGCCGCCCACCGCCGTGGGGATGATGCGGACCTGAGAGCGGTCCGTCCCGAGGATATCGGCGAGTGATTCCTGATCCATCACCGGGGCCTGGGTGCAGGCATGGACTTCGACCCGTCCGTTGGCCATTTGGGCGAAACCTGCCTCGGGCTCGATATAGGCGTGTTCGACGAAACCGCTGTGGTAATGGCCTTCGACCACCGTGTCCGCCTGCGCCAGCGCGGCCTCGGGATCGCCGCATTGCACCAGCCCGGCGCACATCAGGTTGCCCTCGCGCCCGCCGTGCAGGAGAGGGGCTTCGGGGGCCATGGCTTCGGCCACATCGTCGACCGGGGGGCGTTCGTCCCAGGTGACCGGGAACCGGGCCGGGTCGAATGTGGCGATCGCCTCGGGAGTGCCGACGATGGCGGCGACCGGGTCGCCGCGGAATCGCGCCTCGGTCTCGGCAAAGACCGGCTGGTCGATGAAATCGGGGATGGTGCCGAACAGGTTGCGGCCCGGGATATCGGCGGCGGTCAGGACGGTTTCGATGCCATCGGTGGCGGCGACATAGGCGTCGAGATCGCCGAGTGTGAACCCGGCGCGGGGGTAGGGAGAGCGGATCAGCCGAACCTCCAATGTTCCGGCGGGCGCCACGTCGTCGCCGTAGAGCTCATTCCCTGCGACCTTGGCCAGCCCGTCCAGACGCGGGATGGCGGCGCCGACCTCGCCGCTGGGCGGAACTGGCGGAGTGTTCCCGACCTCCATCACCGCGCGGATGATCTTGCGGTATCCGGTGCAGCGGCAGAGCACGCCTCCGAGGGCGTCCTTGACCGCGAGCTTGTCTGGGTCAGGCGTGCGGCGCAGGAGGGCCAGTGCGGCGACCATCATGCCCGGCGTGCAGATCCCGCATTGCGCCGCCCCATGGGCCTGAAAGCTGTCGGCCAGTTGCTGCATAAGGGGGTCGCTCTGCATGAACCCGGCCAAGGTCTCCACCGCGCGCCCCTCGGCCTGATGCGCGGGCATCAGGCAGGCGCAGACCGGATCGCCGTCGACCAGGACGGTGCAGGCGCCGCAATCACCTGCGTTGCAGCCGATCTTGACGTCGCGCGCATCCAGCCGTTCGCGCAGGGTTTCGGAGAGGCGTTCGCCCACGCGGGGGCGGGGGCTGACGGGCAGGCCGTTCAGCGAGAAACCGACAGTGTCGTTCTCAACCCGCCGGTCCATCAGACCCTCCCGCCGTTTTGATGGCCCGCAGGCATTGCTCGGCCACCGCGTCCAGCCGGTAGGCACCGCTGGCCCGCACATCGTCGATGGGGCTGAGCGGGCGCAGATGGTCCGGGGTCACAACAGCCGCGTCGGGTGTCACGCCGGTCAGTTCCGACTCCAACCGGTGCAGGCGCTGGGCGGTTGCCGAACAGGCGCCGACCGCCACCCGGGCGTGGGCAATCCGCCCGGCATCTTCGAGTGCGATCAGAGCCGCCGTCATCGTGATCGAAATCACCAGATATCGCCGCGCGCCCAGCTTTTCGAAGCTGCCGACCGCCCCGGCGGGCGGTTCGGGCAGCACGAGCGCGGTCACCATCTCATCCCCGGTGAGCGCAGTGCGGCGCACGCCGGTGATGAAATCGGTCAGGGGCAGGGTGCGTAGACCCTTGGCCGAGGCGATCTCGACCTGCGCCCCGAGCGTCAGGAGCGGCGGCACCCCGTCGGCGGCGGGTGAGGCGTTGCAGAGATTGCCCACCACGGTTCCGGCGTTCTGGATCTGGATACCGCCCACTTCGCGCGCGGCGGCCTGAAGCCCGGCAAAGGCGCGGGGCAGGTTGGCCTGGGCAATGTCGCTCCATCGGGTCGCGGCGCCGATGCACCAGCCCGTGTCGTTGCGGGTGATACCGCGCAGCCCGGCGATGCGGGTGATGTCCAGCAGGTCGGTCTGGCGCGCGCCATCCCTGCGCGAGGGGTAGAAATCGGTGCCTCCGGCGACGATCCGGACCTGACCCGCGGACAGGCGGTCCAGTGCTTCGTCCAACTCGGTCGGCGCGAAATAGTGCAAACGTCCGATCTCCCCCCAAAGGTCAATCTCGTTAGTATGCGAATGATATTGATCGAATCGCATTTCTGTCAACGGCGGGCTTCGCCGCCCTGCGGCAACAGGGGTTTCACCCGGTGCCGCCATCGCTATTGTAAGGCCGGACCCGGCCCGAGGACTACCCAAGTGATCGAACTGCGTGACCTGCAACTGCTCAGCGCCCTGGCGCGGCATCGCCATTTCGCCAAGGCGGCCGAGGAATGCGGTATTTCGCAGCCTGCGTTTTCAATGCGTATCCGCAATCTGGAGGATCGGCTGGGCCTGTCCATCGTGCGCCGCGCCAACCGGTTTCAGGGCCTGACCGAAGAGGGCGAGATGATCGTGCGCCGCGCCCGCCGCATTCTGGGGGACACCAAGGCGCTGGAGCAGGAGGTGGCGTCGATCCGGGGCGAGATTTCCGGCGCGCTCATCCTTGGGGTGATCCCGACGGCGCTGGCCTTTACCGGACGGCTGGTGCGCCGGCTGCATCAGGCGCATCCCAAGATCGTGGCGCGGATCGATTCGATGTCCTCGACCGCGATCCAGCAGGGTCTGGACGATGGCACGATCGACGCGGGCGTCACCTATGGCGACAGTATCGGCACCGATCTGCGGCATGTGCAGCCGCTGTATGAGGAAAGCTATGTCCTGTTGGTGCCGTCGCATATGACCGACGAGACCGGCCCGATTCCCTGGGCGCGGGTGGCCGAGTTTCCGCTGTGCCTGCTGGAGCCGCAGATGCAGAACCGCCGCATTCTGGACCGGATCTTTGCCGAGCTGGGCCTGCATCCGCGGGTGGTGGCCGAGACCAGCGGGTTTACCGCCGCCATGGTGATGGCGCGTGAGGGGCTGGCCGCGGCGGTGGTGCCGCGCGTGCTGATCCGGGCGCTGGGCGATCCGGCGGGGACGACGGTGTTGCCGCTGGTCGAGCCGGAGGTGTCGAAACCGATCTGTCTGGCGACCCTGGATCGCGATCCGGAGCTGCCGACCGTGGCGGCGTTGCGGCGTGTGGTATCCTCTTTAAGGTGATAATTTGTCGTTATCGTGCGATTGAGTTTTGCGATTTGACGATATGATGAGCTGATGAGAGACGGGGATCTCAATCGGAGGGCATCATGGCACCATTGGATACCAAGCCATCAGGCGCGCCAAAGGGCGTCTGGAAGTCAGGTAAAGGCAAGGGGCGGCGCACGCCCAAGGGCCGTCAGTTCACGGATGAGGCGCAGGCCGAAGTGCAGCGTCTGCTGGGCGACCGTCCGCGCCGGCGTGACCTGCTGATCGAGTTCCTGCACCTGATCCAGGATGCCCACGGTCATATCAGCGCCGATCACATCGCCGCACTGGCGGTTGAGATGCGGATCGGGCAGGCCGAGATCTATGAGACCGCCACCTTCTATGCCCATTTCGACGTGGTGAAAGAGGATGAGGTGCCGCCGCCCGCGCTGACCATCCGGGTCTGTGACTCCCTGTCTTGTGAGATGGCCGGCGCCCAGCAGTTGAAAAAGGCGCTTGAGGAGGGGCTGGATGCCTCACAAGTGCGTGTGCTGCGGGCGCCCTGCATGGGCCGTTGCGACACGGCGCCGGTGCTGGAGATCGGGCATAACCATATCGACCATGCCACCCCGGAAAAGGTCGATGCCGCCATCGCGGCGGGGGATACCCATGCGCATCTGCCCGAGTATGAGGGTTTTGCCCGTTATTCTGAGAACGGCGGCTATGCCAAGCTGAGAGAGCTGCGCGAGGGTGGCGATTGGGAGCAGGTGCAGGAACAGGTTTTGGCCTCGGGGCTGCGGGGGCTCGGCGGGGCCGGTTTCCCGTCGGGCAAGAAATGGGGCTTTGTCCGGATGAACGATGGTCCGCGCTATCTGGCCGTGAATGGCGACGAGGGCGAACCGGGGACCTTCAAGGATCGCTACTATCTGGAGCGCACGCCGCATGTCTTTCTGGAGGGCATGCTGATCGCCGCCTGGGCGGTCGAGGCCGAGACCTGCTTTATCTATATGCGCGACGAATATCCGGCGGTGCTGGAGATCCTGCGCCGTGAGATTGCCGCGCTGGAAGAAGCCGGTATCGTCGCCAAGGGCTATATCGACCTGCGCCGGGGGGCCGGTGCCTATATCTGCGGCGAAGAATCCGCGATGATCGAGTCGATCGAGGGCAAGAAGGGTCTGCCGCGTCATCGTCCTCCGTTCGTGGCGCAGGTGGGGGTCTTTGATCGCCCGACGCTCGTGCACAATGTCGAGACGCTCTATTGGGTCGCCAAGGTGTGCCGGGAGGGGCCGGAGGTCCTGAATTCGGTTGAAAAGAACGGCCGTACCGGTCTGCGCAGCTATTCGGTCTCGGGCCGCGTGGCCAAGCCGGGGGTCTACCTGCTGCCGGCGGGTTCGACCATTCTGGATGTGATTGATGCCGCCGGGGGCATGGCCGAGGGCCATGCGTTCAAGGCATATCAGCCGGGCGGGCCGTCCTCGGGCCTGCTGCCCGCGTCGATCGACGATGTCCCGCTGGATTTTGACACCTTGCAACCGCTGGGCACATTTATCGGGTCGGCGGCGGTGGTGGTTCTGTCCGATCAGGACACCGCCCGCGATGCGGCGCTGAACATGCTGCGGTTCTTCGAGGACGAAAGCTGTGGCCAGTGTACGCCCTGCCGGGCGGGCTGCGAAAAGGCGGTGAAGCTGATGGAGGCCGAGCGCTGGGATCAGGAGCTGCTGGAGGATCTGTGTCAGGTCATGGGTGATGCCTCGATCTGCGGTCTGGGGCAGGCAGCGCCGAATCCGATCCGTCTGGTGATGAAGCATTTTGCGGAGGAGATCTGAGGATGCGCTTCGATCCGATCTCTAGCCCGGCGGGTACCGCCGGGCAGCGCCCGACCCGCCCCCATGGGGCGGGCGCTTCTCGCCCACCCCTCGGGCCGGGCGCCGCCCTCATTTTCACGTTCGCCACGGAGGTGCGCCATGCTTGACGCAAGCCCAACCAAGACCGTCACCTTCAACCTGAACGGCGATGACGTCACCGTGCCCGAGGGCACCACGATCTGGGACGCGGCCAATGGCCGGGGTCTGGTGATCCCGCATCTGTGCCACAAGCCTGCGCCAGGCTATACACCCGACGGCAACTGCCGGGCCTGTATGGTCGAGGTGGAAGGCGAACGCACGCTGGTCGCCTCGTGCATCCGCCCGGCGGCAGACGGGATGGTGGTCAAGACCGACACCGACCGCGCCGAGAAGTCGCGCGCGATGGTGATGGAACTGCTGGTGGCGGATCAGCCCGAGCAGCCGCATGACGTGTCCAGCCATTTCTGGGACATGGCCGGGATGAACAACGTCTCGGAGAGCCGGTTTCCGGCGAAGGAGCCCGAGAAGATCCCGCTGTTGGATGACAGCCACGTTGCGATGCGCGTCAATCTGGATGCCTGCATCAATTGCAACCTCTGCGTCCGCGCCTGCCGCGACGTGCAGGTCAATGATGTGATCGGCATGGCCGGTCGCGGGCATACCGCTCAGGTGGTGTTCGATCAGAACGACCCGATGGGGGCCTCGACCTGTGTGGCCTGCGGCGAATGTGTTCAGGCCTGTCCGACGGGTGCTCTGATGCCCGCCACCGTGCTGGACGATCAGCAGCTTGGCGACAGCAAGGACTACGATACCGAGACCGAAAGCGTCTGCCCGTTCTGCGGCGTGGGCTGCAAGGTCTCGCTGAAGGTCAAGGACGGCAAGGTCAAGTATGTCGAGGGCATCAATGGCCCCGCCAACGAAGGCCGTCTGTGTGTCAAAGGCCGCTTCGGGTTCGATTACATCCACCACCCACACCGCCTGACCAAGCCGCTGATCCGGCGTGAGGATGCGCCTGAGAAGGGGCTGAACGTCGATCCGGGCAACCTCTCGACCCATTTCCGCGAAGCGACCTGGGAAGAGGCGATGGATCTGGCGGCCACCAGGCTGATGGCCTTGCGCGACGAAGATCCGCGCAGCGTTGCGGGCTTTGGCTCGGCCAAGTGCACCAACGAAGAGGCGTACCTGTTCCAGAAATTCATCCGGCAGGGTTTCAAGCACAACAATGTCGATCACTGCACCCGCCTGTGCCATGCGTCGTCTGTGGCGGCATTGATCGAGAATGTGGGTTCGGGCGCTGTGACCGCGACCTTCAACGAGATTGAAAACGCGGATGTGGCGATCATCATCGGGGCTAACCCGATCGAGAACCACCCGGTTGCGGCCACCTTCTTCAAGCAGTTCACCAAGCGCGGCGGCAAGCTGATCGTGATGGACCCGCGCGGCGTCGGCATGCGCAAATTCGCGACCGAGATGCTGCAGTTCCGCCCGGGTGCCGATGTCTCGATGCTGAACGCGATCATGAACGTGATCGTCGAGGAAGAGCTGTATGACAGCCAGTACATCCACCGCTGGACCGAGAACTGGGAGGCCGAGAAAGAGCATCTGCGCGCCTTCACGCCCGAGAAAATGTCCGAGATTTGCGGCATCGAACCGGATCAGCTGCGCCGCGTGGCCCGCATCTTTGCGAATGCCGAGGCCGGTCTGATCTTCTGGGGCATGGGCGTGTCGCAGCATATCCATGGCACGGATAACTCGCGCTGCCTGATCAGCCTTGCGCTTATGACCGGCAATGTCGGCAAACCGGGTGCGGGTCTGCACCCGCTGCGGGGGCAGAACAACGTGCAGGGCGCGTCCGATGCGGGCCTGATCCCGATGTTCCTGCCGGATTACAAGTCGGTCACCGATGACGGTATTCGCGCACAGTTCACCGGTGTCTGGGGTTCCGAGGATTTCTCGAACGAGAAAGGCCTGACCGTCACCGAGATCATCGACCAGATTTATGCCCGCAATATCAAGGGCATGTATATTCTGGGCGAAAACCCGGCGATGTCCGATCCGGATGTGAACCATGCGCGTGAGGCGCTGGCCAAGCTGGACCTGATGATCGTTCAGGACATCTTCCTGACCGAGACGGCGAACTATGCCGACATCATCCTGCCGGCCTCGGCGCTCTATGAAAAGAACGGCACCGTGTCGAACACCAACCGTCAGGTGCAGCGGGTGCGGCCCGCGGTGTCGCCTCCGGGTGAGGCGCGCGAGGATTGGGCGATCACGGTCGAGCTGGCGCAGCGGATCGGGCTGAACTGGGCGTACACGGATGTCTCCCAGGTCTTTGCCGAGATGAAGCTGACGATGGAATCGCTCGACAACATCACCTGGGAGCGGCTGGAAACCGAGACCATCACCTATCCGTCGCTGAGCGAGACCGATCCCGGTCAGGCAATCGTGTTCGGGGACGGGTTCCCGCGTGCCGGGGGCCGGGCGAAGTTCACGCCGGCCAGCGTGATCCCGCCGGATGAGGCGCCGGACGACGAATATCCGATGATCGCCACCACGGGCCGTCAGCTGGAGCATTGGCATACCGGGTCGATGACCCGCCGGTCCAACGTTCTGGATGCCGTCGAGCCGGAAGCGAACTGTTCGATGAACCCCCGGACGCTCAAGCTGATGGGGATCGAGCCGGGCGACATGGTGCGTCTGACCACGCGGCGGGGCTCGATCGAGATCATGGCCCGGGCCGACCGGGCGATTGCCGAGAATATGGTGTTTATACCGTTTGCCTATGTCGAGGCGGCGGCAAATATCCTGACCAACCCGGCCATCGACCCCTATGGCAAGATCCCCGAGTTCAAGTTCTCGGCGATCCGGGTGGAAAAGATCGAAGCCATCGCGGCGGAATAGGCGTTCGGGTGATGAACGTTGTTGAGGCGGTCCCAATGGGGCCGCCCTTGAGCGTTGACAGTCACTCGGCTCGTGGGACCCGGCCGCAAAATCTGGGAAGCTATTCCAAACCACCATCTCCCTTCTGTTTGGCACGGGCGTCAGCCTAGGCCGCGCCCGCCGGGGCTCCGCCCGTTCGTCACCGGCATCCTTCCACTGGAAGGATGCCGGCTTCGCTCCTCACCCCTCCCCCGGGAGGGCGCATTTGTGACGTCGTGTTAATCTCTGCCGAGGTCGCATGTTTTGAGCGGTCCGCTCTGTTCCTGCGTTGTGCAAGCGCCCACCCAGGGTCGGGCGCGGCCCTTGTCACATCTATTCGACCGGCGCGTGGAACCTTCGGTTTCGTGAGGCTTGCCACCGGTTTGAGGCGGTCCCACTGGGGTCGCCTATTTCTTTAGTGCCTCTGGACACCGGAGAAGAGACGGGCAAGCTGAAGGTGAACGACAGGAGGGAGCGATGACTCAGACCCCGGCCGGCGGCCATGACGGCCCTTATCCGGCACCCGTGGTGGTGCCCGGTTTCGACGTGAGGCCGGAGTGGATCGACTATAACGGCCATATGAATGTGGGCTATTACGGTGTCGCTTTCGATATGGCGTTCGAGGTGATGCTGACCGACCATCTGGGCATGGGCGGGGACATGGTCACGCATTCCGGTCAGGGGCCGTACATCCTGCAGTCGCACCTGCAGTTCCTGCGCGAGGTGCGGCAGGGCGAGCGGTTCAATTACCATATCCGGCTGCTCGATCACGATCACAAGCGCGGGCATTACTTTGCGCAGATGTTTGCGGAGGCGGACGGTGCGCTCTGTGCCACGCAGGAGGGGCTGTTCATGAATGTCAGCCACGACACCGGACGCTCGGCCCCGTATCCGGACTGGGCCGTGGCGCGGCTGGCGCGGATGCTGAGGGACCACAACGGGCTGGAGCCCGCGCCCCAGATCGGCCGCCCCATCGGCATCCGCCGCTAGCAACCCGTGGCCTGTCAGTAATCCCGTTCGAAGAAGATGCCCAGACCCGTGCTGCCGGTTCCGTCCACGGTGCCTTTGAGAGTGAAATTGTCGGTCACGTCCAGGTTCAGGTTCACCTCGGTATCGCCCTGGGTGTTGACGGTGAAATCGGTGTAGAGGTTCTCGCCCAGATAGGCCCCGGCGCCGAGCCGGCCCGCGCCGCCGGAATCCGCGCCGACGTCAATGGTGTCGGCGCCGGTGGAGTCGCGCAGGCCCTTGGTCGAATCCCCGCCCACACCGCTGAGCTGTGCCAGTGACGCGGCCATCTGGGCGATGACGAAGGGCGAAAGCTCGGTGAACTGATTGCCGAAGAGCAGGAGGGCGAGTGCCTCTTCCGACGGGCGTTCGGGGTCGGAGGTTACCTTGACCTCGGGGCCGTCAAGAGGCCCTTCGATGGAGATGGTGGCGGTACCTTCCGAGGTGCTGTTGGTCGAGGCGAAATCGACATAGGGCGTCAGGTCGCCCTGTAGCGTGACGGTGCCGCGGGTCAGGTCCAGCCTGCGGCCCAGAATGTTAAAAACGCCCCGGATCAGCTCGATCTGGCCCGAGGGCACGACTGCGGCGGTGGTGCCGCGGATGCGGATGTTTCCGCCCAGTTCGGCATTCAGGCCGCGCCCGCGCACGAAGACCTGCTGCGGCGCCAGCAGCGAGATATCCAGCGCGATCCGCGATTGTTTGCCATTGCCGTCGCCGGTGTCGACCAGCTTGGCCCGCTCACGCGTGACATAGACCGGGCGCGGCTCGCCCACATGGCGGATTGGCGGGATCGGGGCGGCGCCGACCGCGCCGGTGGCGGCGGCGAGGTTGATATTGGTTTCGCCGAAGCGGATCTGCCCGGCCAGCGTGCTGTTGCCCGCCAGCGGGCCGGACATCACGATCTGGCCGTTGAGCGAGGTTTCGTAGAGGATCTGGTCGGTCAGGATCAGCTCGTTCAGCGTGGTGGTGATCCGGCCGTTGAAGGGCGGCGTCAGATCGAACGGACCGGCGACCGTGAACCCGCCCCCCGCGCGCAGCCCGCCGTTCAGCGCGATAGTGGCCCGGCCGTTTGCCAGTGTGACTGTGCCGCCGATCCCCTCGATGGTCTGTCCCGCGCCGGGGATGGCCATCGCCGTTCCCGAGGTCGTGATCGTGCCGCTGACCGCGTCCAGACCGGGCGCCCCCCGCAGGGCGAGATCGAAGCGGGCGGTGCCGCCGATCTTGTTGGGCGAGATGTATTTGTTCGCCACCCCGAGGTTGATCGTGCCCCTTGCCGCCAAGTCGGCCTCACCCGCGCCCTCGTCGAAGGTGCCGCCGACGTTGGCGTCGATCTCGGCAGGGCCCCTGGCGCTGGTGTCGATGGTCCAGATGCCGTCATTTCGCTTGGCGTTGCCGCTGGCGGTGACGGTGCCGGGGAAGTCGGGCACGAAGCGTTCCAGCCGGTCCATCCGTGCGTCGAAATCTAGATCGGCGGTGCCGTCGGTGTTCACATGTCCCACCAGATTGGCGTAGGAGCTGTCGGGGCCTTTCAGGCGCAGATCGCCCTCGTACCCGGAGCCGGTGGGGGACACGTTTCCATCGAGTTGCAGCGGCCCCGACAGGCTGGGCGAGATGCGCGACAGTTCATCCAGCGCGGCAGAGAAGTTCAGTGCGCCCTCCTGTTGGCTCAGCAACCCGCGTGCTTGTGCGGTGAGCGCGGTGCCGTTCAGGGCGAAATTGCGGACATTCAGCCCGCTTTGATCGTTGGCGGCATCGAGTTTGAGTGTCGTGCGGCCTTCGATCAGGCGGTCGACCTGGGCGAGACCGGCTTGCAGGTCGGTGGCATCCATGTTCAGGCGCAGGTCGAAGTTCCGCCCCTCGACCGCGCCGCGCCCGTCCGCATTGGCGCTGACCGTGCCACCCAGCTCGCGCCCTGCCAGTGCGGAGAACAGCGACAGGTCGGGGGCGTCGATCTTGGCCCGGCCCTCGACCGAGGGGGAGCCCTCGGGGTCGGTCACGGTTGCGGCCACATCGGCCTTGAGCGCGGTGCCGTTGAGGATGGCCTTGCGCAGGATGATCTGTGTGGGCGTCCGGGCGGCGTCGAGCGAGATGGAGGTGCGGCCCGAGATCAGCGGATCGATCTCGGCCATTCCGGTTTTCAGGTCGCGTCCGGTGATTTCGGCCCGGGCGTCGAATTCCAGTGTTTCGACGGCGCCCTTGCCCTCGACCGAGGCCTGAAGGGTGCCGCCCAGATCCTGTCCGGCCAGTGCCGAGAAAACCGCCAGATCCGGCGCGTCGACCTTGGCGTTGCCGTCCAGCGTCAGGACGCCGCCGGGGCTGGACGCCTTGGCCGAGGCCTCGGCCTTGAGGGCGGTGCCGTCGAGCGTGGCCTTGCGGATGGTCAGGCCCTCTTCGTCGCGCACCGCATCCAGAAAAATCGTGGTTTCGCCGGTGATCAGCGGGTCGATATCGGCGCGCCCGGTGGCCAGATCGCGGCCTTCGACCGAGAGCTGGCCGTCGAAGCTGCCGCCCAGTGGCGCGCCGCTGCCGGTCAGTTCCGCCGACACGGCCCCGGCCAGATCCATCTGCGCCAGGCTGGAAAAGCGGGACAGGTCCGAGGCCAGCAGCGCCACGGTGCCATCCATGTCGAAGCCGCTGTTCAGCCCGTCGATCACAGCATCGGCGCTGACCGTGTAGTCCGAGCCCACCAGTTCGAACCCGGAGAGCTCCAGCGCGTTGTCCTGGCGCAGGCCGAACAGCCCGTCGAGCGTGATGCGGCGACCAACGGCCTGGTTCAGGGCCGGGTCGGCAAAGACGAGCCCGTCGAGCACCGATTGCAGGTCGCCGTCAAGCTGGAGAGCCGTGCCCTGTTCCAGCACCCCCTGCGCGGTCAGCCGGGCCCGGTCCAGTTGCAGGTTCGGCGTTTCAAGCCCGTCGGCGGTCAGGCTCAGGTCCCAGATATTGCCGTTTGTCTGGTCGAAGAGCGCCGATACCTGTGCCGCCGCCAGTGTCGTGTTTCCGTCACCCGCGGGCAGCACCACCCGCTTGCCGTCCGGCGGCAGGATACGGCCCTGCAGCGCGGCCTTTTCCAGATCGCCACCGGCGGCCAGCGCCAGTTCGCCTTTCATCCGCAGGGCGTTCGAGGTGACCTCGAACGCGGAAACCTCCAGCCGGCCGTCCGGGTCGCTGCGCCCGTCGAGATAGAGCCGGGTGCGGACGCCGAAGAAGGGGGCGAATTCCTGCGTCAGGAAGGGGGTGACATCGCCGCCCAGGTCGGCGGTGAAGGCGATGCCCTTGGCGGCGGTTTCGCTGTCGGGGATTTCGGCCTCGCGCAGGCGGACCTGACCGGTGACCCGCTCGGTATCCTCGCTGATCAGCGAGATGTCGGCGGTGAAATCGGTGATCGGCCCGGATCCCTTGGCCGACAGCAGCAACGGCGGCTGGCCCGGCAGTTTCAGCGCGGTCGAGATCAGGCCACCCGAATCCTCGGCCACTTGCAGGTCGAGCCCGATCTGGCTGCCTTCGTTCTGGAACTGGGCCTTGAGCGTGATCGCGTCGCCGGGGCGGTCCAGACGGGTGACGCCCAGATCGGTGTCCAGCGCGCCATCGGCCAGCGACAGGGCGCCGTTGACCTCCAGTTCGGCGGCCAGGCCGATCAGCGGCTCGCCGAGCGCCAGCCTGTCCACACGGATCTCGCCCAGTTCGACCGCCACCGGCAATTCGGGCAGTTGGAACGGCTGTGCCTCGGGCGTCGGCAGCGGCTCGTCGGTCGTGGTCACCCCGGGGGGACGGTCGATCAGGATTTCCTCGGCCGTCAGCGCGTTGACCGAGAACCGACCGCGCAGCAGGCCGAGACGGTTCCAGTCCAGCTCTGCGTTGTTGATGGTCAGCCAGATGCCCTCGTCATCGGCCACTGTGATCTGCTCGATGGTGGCCTGCGAGCTGAGCGCACCGGACAGCCCGCGCACCTTTATGTTGCGGTTGTCGCCCGACAGGTTGCTTTCGAGGAAATCGACCAGCAGGCCGCCGCTGTCCTGCGCTTGCACGCCTGCCGGAAAGGCTCCGGTCATGGCGACCATCATCAGGGGGAGAGCCGCGCGCCGCATCAGAAGGCCTGTCCTATGCCGATATAGAATTGCAGCCCGTCATCATCCGGGCCCTGCACCGGATAGGCCAGATCGAAGCGCAGTGGGCCGAAGCCGCCCAGATCGTAGCGGACACCCAGACCGGCGCCGGAATGATGAGCGGAATCGCCGCTGACGAACGAGGAGCTGTCCACTGCGCCGTAGTCATAGAACCCTACCAGCGACAGCGCATCGGTCACGCGGCCGCGTACCTCGGCGGAGAGGCCGAGAAAAGAGCGCCCGCCGGCAGTCTGACCGTTCACGGGGATGCCGAGGCTTTCGAAGGCCTGACCGCGCACGGTTCCGGCGCCGCCCGAGAAGAATAAGAAATCGGGGCTGACATTGTCTGCCGATGGCCCGATGACCGAGCCGACCTGCACCCGTCCGGCCAGAACCAGCCGCCCGGCGGTGCCGATATCCCAATAGCCGCGCCCGTCCAGATAAAGGCGCAGGCCCGAGTCGCTGTCGGAGAGGCCAAGGAACGGCTGTGCCTGCGCGTCCAGGTAGAAGCCGCGTGTGGCGCTGACCTTGCTGTCGCGCTCATCCCATTCCGAACGCAGCGGTAGCACCAGGTAGCGGAACTTGCGCCCCTCGCCATAGGCGTCATCGGCATCCGCGTAGGCGAAGGCCACCGACGCCTCGGCGTAGAGCCGGTCGGAAAAGGTGCGGCGCGCACCATAGCCCAGTGCGGCGCGGGTGACGTTGTAATGGGTGCGGTTGCGGCGCTCGATCTCGGCGACGTAGAAGGTGCTGTCATCCGGTCCCAGCCGGTCGGGCTGATCCAGACGCAGACCGATCCGGCCATCGATATCCTCGGTCCCGCCGATATTGCGTATGCTGGCCTCGAACCGCAGCCGTTCGGCGCCGCCAAAGAGATTGCGGTGCAGCCAGGTGGTGCTGACATCCAGCCCCTCGCGCGATGAGATTTCGACCCCGAAGGTGAACCGCCTTTTGGGCATATCCTCGAACGTGGCGTCGAAATCCAGCGAGCCGTCGGGGTTGGGGGTTTCGCGTTCCTGCAGCGAAACCACGCTGAACGTGCCGGTGCGGCGCAGGCGGGTGCCCACTCGTTGCACCTTGTCCGGCGAATAGATCTCGCCGGTGGGAAAGCCCGCGATGCGTTCGATGGACCGGGCGCGCACGTCGCTGTCGCCCTGTATGAACATCCTGCCGAAGGTCAGTTTCGGACCCGGCAGAAGCTCGATATCGGTGTCCAGCGTTGCCTGGCTGTGGCGGGCGGTGATCCTCTGGTCGCCGATATCGGCCTTGGCGTGGCCCACATTCTTCCAGCCCAGCACCCCGGCGCGCGCGGCATCCTGAATGATGCTGGTATTGGCGGGGGCGCCCCGGGCAAACCCGTCGGGAAGTTCGGTGCCGCGTGCGAGCGGTGCAATCCGGGCGGTGCCGAAGCGGAAGGCCGGGCCGGTCTGTACCGCGATGTCGATCCGGTTCACCTGTGCGGGCGAGTTGAGCGGGTCGATATTGGCGGCCTCGCGCCCGTCGAGGCGGATGCTGACGACCGGGCTGAAATACCCTTCGTCATAGAGGATCTGCACCAGTGTCCGGTAATCGGACAGCGACGCCGACAACAGTTCGAGCGGGGTTTCGAGGCCGCGCGCCTCGGCGGTCAGGACCGAGGAGGTCTCGGCGATCCGGTCCCGCAGGTCGCTGGATGCGCCGGGCGTGGACAGGGTTGTTTCCAGTGCGCCTGCCGAGTCAGCCGTTGCCAGAACGCAGAGTATGAACAGCCCGCGCTTCAAGGCATTCCACGGCCTTTTCGATGTCATGGCACGGCTCCAAACTGCCCCAACTCGCGAATATCCGCTGCCGCGCAACTGACTCGCGGCTCAATATCCGTCAGTTAGATCATCCGGGCGCCGGGATGAAAAGAGCCTTGGCGTCTATCTTGGGTCGCGGGGTCTGGTGGGGCCCGCCGCGGTCAGCCGTTTGCGCCCCTGAACCATCGGATGATGGCGGCGCGGTCTTCGGGCTCCATGAAGGTCACGTTGGCGGGCGGCATCGCGTGGCTGATGCCGGCCTGCAGATAGATCGCCTGCGCGTTGCGGGCGACATCGGCCTCGGTTTCCAGGAGCACGCCCTTGGGCGCCCAGAGCATGCCTTCCCACACCGGCTCGCGCGCGTGGCACATCGAGCAGCGGCCCAGCACCACGTCATGTGCCTCGGAAAAGCCGGGGGCTGCGGCATAGCGCTGTTCGTAAGCGGTCAGGGGCTGCGCCTCGGCCTCTTCCAGGGTCTGGTGCATGGGCGCGGTAGACAGCCAGATGATGGCGAGAAACAGCAGCGCGGTGGCCAGCCAGGTCCAGGTGGGGTTGCCGGTGCGGGCGTGCATCGTGTTGAAATAGTGCCGGATGGTCACGCCCATCAGGAAGACGAGGCTGGCGATGATCCAGTTGTACTCGGTGGCAAAGGCCAGCGGGTAGTGGTTGGAGAGCATCAGGAACAACACCGGCAGCGTCAGGTAGTTGTTGTGGGTCGAGCGCAGCTTGGCGATCTTGCCGTATTTCGGATCGGGCGTACGCCCGGCCTTGAGGTCGTCGACCACGACGCGCTGGTTCGGCATGATGATGAAGAACACATTCGCGGTCATGATCGTGGCGGTGAAGGCGCCCAGATGCAGCATCATGGCGCGGCCGGTGAAGATCTGGTTATAGCCCCAGCCCATGATGACCAGCAGCACGAAGAGCAGCACCATCAGCAGGGTCGGGCGTTCGCCCAGGCCCGATTTGCACAGGAAGTCGTAGACCAGCCAGCCGATGCTCAGCGAAGCGGCCGAGATCAGGATGCCCTGCCACAGCGCCAGATCGGCCTTGGAGGCGTCGATCAGATACAGCTCGCCGCCCACCCAGTAGACGATCATCAGGAGTGCCGCGCCGCTCAGCCAGGTCGCATAGCTTTCCCATTTGAACCAGGTCAGATGCTCGGGCATCTGCTCGGGCGCCACCAGGTATTTGCGGATGTGATAGAATCCGCCGCCATGCACCTGCCATTCCTCGCCATGGGCGCCGGGCGGCAGATCGGGGGCTTGGCGCAGGCCCAGGTCCAGCGCGATGAAATAGAAGGACGATCCGATCCAGGCGATTGCCGTGATCACGTGCAGCCAGCGCACCGCAAAGGCGATCCAGTCCCAGAAGGCGGCAAGGTCGTACATAGGGGCAGTCTCCGCTTGATTGGCGCCACACTAGGCAAGCCGGGTTTTCTTCGGTATTCCCGTATATTGCCAAGCTGTATCAAAAATTTCCGAAAAGATGTCCTATCTCGACAACATACGCACCTTTGTCCGGGTCTACGAGCTGGGCAGCATGTCCGCGGCGGGGCGCGATCTGCGGATCTCGCCGGCGGTGACCTCGGCGCGCATTTCGCAGCTTGAGGATCATCTGAGCGTGCGGCTGTTCCAGCGTACCACGCGCAACCTGACGCCGACCGAGCAGGGGCAGGCCTTTTATCCCGGCGCGGTGGCGGTGCTTGAGGCGGTGGATGACGCCGAGGCCAAGGTGATGCACCTGACCGAGGCGCCGCGCGGCTCGCTGTTCGTGGCCGCCCCCTTCGGGGTCGGGCGGCGGTTGCTGGCGCCACAGGTGCCGGAGTTTCTGGCGGAATACCCCGAGATCGACGTGCGATTGCGGCTGACAGACCGCTCGGTGGATCTGACGACCGAGGGGCTGGATCTGGCGTTCTTCATCGGTCAGCCTGAGGACAGCACGCTGCGTATCCGCAAGATCGCCGATTGCCAGCGGGTGCTGTGCGCGGCGCCGGATTATGTCGAGCGCAGGGGTATGCCCGCGTCTGGCGAGGCGCTGATCGCAGACGGCCACGAGTGCCTGAACCTGCGCTTTCCCGGGGCAACCGAGTTCCAGTGGGTGTTGCAGACGGCGGACGGACCGAAACGCTTTGCGGTCTCGGGCCGGTTCGAATGCGACGATGGAGACGTGCTGACGGATTGGGCACTGTCGGGTCAGGGGATCGCGCTGAAGCCGGTGTTCGAGATCGCGGCGCATCTGAAATCCGGGAGCCTGGTGCCGGTGGCCACGCAGACACCGCCGGTGCCGGTGCAGATGGCGTGCCTCTATACCCACCGCAGGCATCAGGACCCGAAAACGCGGTTGTTCATGGAATTCATGACCGCCCGCATCGGCGTGTCCGTGCGCGAGGCGGAAAAGCAAGCAGGCTGAGGAGCCGGGGCGCTCCAGCCCCTGTTTGCGCCCTACGGGCGCGGCACAGCGTTGGGCCGGGCGCCGTGCCCTGACGGGCCCGGCGGGGCCTGATCCATAGGGTGGTACGATGAGAGCTGGCGCAATCCCGCCGCGCCTGCAAGGCGCGGCGTCCGGCCCAACGGGAGGCTGGCCTTTCAGGCCAGTCCGACGGGCGGGAGCCCCTATTGGTCCGGTTCAGCTGCCTCGGTAGGTGGAATAGCCGTAGGGCGAGAGAAGCAGGGGCACGTGGTAATGCGCCTCGGTGTCCGACATGCCGAAGCGGATGGGGATCTGGTCGAGAAACAGGGGCTCGGATGCATCCAGCGATCCGGCACGCAGGTAGTCTCCGGCGAAGAACACCAGCTCATACTCTCCGGTTTGGAACGCGTCCTGTGGCAGGATCGGGGTGTCGGTTCGCCCATCCTCGTTGGTCACCCGCTCGGCCAGCTTGGTCCGGTCCTCGCCTTCGAGCCGATAGAGCACGATCTTCATTCCCGCAGCGGGCACGCCGGTTGCGGTGTCCAGAACGTGGGTCGTCAGATATCCTGCCATGGTCCAATCCTCCTGCCTTGACCATCAGATGTGCCGCAAGCGGCGCGGCTTGGCAAACGCGAACCATTTGACACAGTCTCAGGAAGTTTTTGAAACTCTCAGCCGAGCGGCCTGTTTCTATGGGATTATAAGAAGAATCGGAAACAGCGTTCTGTTTGATTTGAAAATCTTTCGGTCCGAAACGCGCTATTGCTCGTCAGGACAACATCAACCCCGGAGACGGACACCACCATGCAGCCCCCCCGCTATCCCCGCGACATGATCGGTTACGGCGCCCGGCCGCCGCAGGCGCGCTGGCCGAACGGTGCCAAGATCGCCGTGCAGATCGTGCTGAACTATGAAGAGGGGGGCGAGAACTGCATCCTGCATGGCGATGCGGCCTCCGAGGCGTTCCTGTCCGAGATCGTCGGCGCGGCGCAATGGCCTGGCCAGCGGCACTGGAACATGGAATCGATCTATGAATACGGCGCGCGGGCCGGGTTCTGGCGGTTGCACCGGTTGATGAAGGATATTCCCGTCACTGTTTACGGCGTTGCCTCGGCGCTGGCGCGGTCTCCGGATCAAGTGGCGGCGATGAAGGAGGCCGGGTGGGAGATCGCGTCCCATGGGCTGAAATGGATCGAATACAAGGACGCCGCCGAGGAGGACGAGCGCGCCGATATGGATGAGGCGATCCGGCTGCATACCGAGGTGGTCGGGGAGCGCCCGCGCGGCTGGTATACCGGGCGCTGCTCGGTCAACACGGTGCGGCTGGCGGCTGAAGAGGGCGGGTTCGACTACATCGCCGACACCTATGCCGACGATCTGCCCTATTGGGAGCGGATGGGCGGGCGGGATCAGTTGATCGTTCCCTACACGCTCGACTGCAACGACATGCGCTTTGCCACGCCGCAGGGGTTCAACTCGGGCGATCAGTTCTATGCCTATCTCAAGGACACGTTCGACGCGCTTTATGCCGAGGGCGAGGCGGGGGCGCCGAAGATGATGTCGGTCGGGCTGCATTGCCGCCTGATCGGGCGTCCGGGGCGGGTGATGGCGCTGAAGCGCTTCCTCGACTACGCGCAGGGGCATCAGGACGTGTGGTTTGCCACGCGTCTCCAGATTGCCGAGCATTGGGCGGCGGAGCATCCGCCAGTTGCCCATCCGCGCCCGTCGCAGATGGATCGCAATGCGTTCGTGGCAGCCTATGGTGGCGTGTTCGAGCATTCCGCCTGGATTGCCGAGCGCGCATATGAGTTGGAGCTCGGACCCGCGCATGATACCGCTGGCGGGCTGCACAACGCGCTGGCACGCATGTTCCGGTCCGCGTCCGGGGACGAACGGCTGGGCGTGTTGACAGCGCATCCGGATCTGGCGGGCAAGCTTGCGCAGGCCAAGCGGCTGACCGCCGAGAGCACGTCCGAGCAGGCCTCGGCCGGGCTCGACGCGCTGACGGATGAGGAACGGGAGACATTCACCGCACTTAACCAGCGTTACACGGAGAAGTTCGGTTTTCCCTTCATCATTGCGGTGCGGGATCATGACAAGGCCTCGATTCTGGCCGCGTTCCAGCGCCGGGTCGAACAGGACCGCGACACGGAGTTTGCCGAGGCCTGCCGTCAGGTCGAGCGTATCGCCGCGTTTCGTCTGCGCGACCTGCTGCCGTCATGAGCCGGATTCTCATCGAGCCGATCTCGGCGGCGGGTTTTACGCCTTTTGGCGACCTGATCGACTGTGCCGGGGAGCCAGACAAGATCATCAATCAGGGGCAGTGTGGCCGCTATCACGACCGCGCGTCGCTGGATTTCGCCGAGGGCCGCGCCGGGATCAGCCTGTTCAACGCCAATCCGCGCGTGCTGCCTTATCGGCTGGACATGGTCGAGCGGCACCCCGAGGGCAGTCAGGCCTTCATCCCGATGACGCATCAGCCGTTTCTGGTGATCGTGGCGCCGGATGAGGGCGGCAGGCCGGGCCGCCCGCGCGCCTTTGTCACCGAAGCGGGGCAGGCGGTGAATTACCATCGCGGCACCTGGCACGGGGTGCTGACACCGTTGCATGGGCCGGGCCTGTTCGCGGTGGTGGACCGGATCGGTGATGGCGCCAATCTGGAAGAGTTTTGGTTCGACGACCCTTATGAGGTTGTGGCCGAATAGATGAAGCCGCCGGGCAAGAAGCGGCAAGAACCCCATGAGATCCAACAGGGAGGACAGTGAGATCATGGCCGACACTTCGATAGGAACGCCGGAGCAGCTCCGCGATCCGAATTACACGCCTGCGCTGCACAAGGCGGTGCCGCTGGGCATCCAGCACGTGCTGGCGATGTTCGTTTCCAACGTGACGCCCGCCATCATCGTGGCCGGGGCCGCCGGGTTCGGGTTCGGCTCGAACTCGCCGGATTTCCCGGAGCTTTTGTATCTGATCCAGATGTCGATGCTGTTTGCCGGTGTCGCCACGCTGTTGCAGACCATCACGGTGGGGCCGGTGGGTGCCGCGCTGCCCATCGTGCAGGGGACGAGCTTTGCCTTTTTGCCGATCATGATCCCGCTGGTTGCGGGCAAGGGCGTCGATGCGCTGGGCGCGCTGTTCGGCGGTGTCATCATTGGCGGGCTGTTTCACGCCTGCCTCGGCGCGGTGATCGGCAAGATCCGTTTCGCGCTGCCACCGCTGGTGACCGGGCTGGTTGTCACCATGATCGGTCTGGCGCTGGTCAAGGTGGGTATTCAGTATGCCGCAGGCGGCGTGCCTGCCATCGGGACGCCGGAATATGGCTCATTGCTCAACTGGTCGGCGGCGCTGGTGGTGGTGCTGGCGACACTGGGGCTGAAATTCTTCACCAAGGGAATGTTGTCGGTATCGGCGGTGCTGATCGGGCTGGTGGTCGGGTATGTCTACGCGCTGATGGTGGGCATGGTGACCTTTGAGGCCATCGGCAGTAGCTGGGGCCGGGCCGCTGCCTTTGCCCTGCCGGTGCCGTTCAAATACGGGTTCGAGTTCTCGGCTGCGGCAGTGATCGGGTTCTGCCTGATGGCGTTTGTGTCGGCGGTCGAGACCGTGGGCGATGTCTCGGGCATCACCAAGGGTGGCGCGGGGCGCGAGGCCACCGATACCGAGATCGCGGGCGCGACCTATGCCGATGGTCTGGGCTCGGCTGTTGCCGGCCTGTTCGGGGCGTTTCCGAATACCTCGTTCAGCCAGAATGTCGGCCTGATCGCCATGACCGGGGTGATGAGCCGCCATGTGGTGACCTGCGGTGCGCTGTTCCTGATCCTGTGCGGGCTGGTGCCCAAGGTGGGCGCGATCATCCGCACGGTGCCCATCGAGGTGCTGGGTGGCGGCGTGATCGTGATGTTCGGCATGGTGGTGGCTGCCGGTATCTCGATGCTGTCGGACGTGAATTGGAACCGTCGCAATATGGTGATCTTCGCCATTTCGCTCTCCATCGGTCTGGGTCTGCAGCTTGAACCCGGCGCGGTGCAGCATCTGCCGGACACGGTGCGCATCCTGATGACCAGCGGTCTGTTGCCTGCGGCACTGATCGCCATCGTGCTGAACCTGGTCCTGCCCGAGGAGTTGGCGGACGAGTCGACCGAGGAGGTTTCGGGCGGCATGGCCGGTCACGGTTCGGGCAGTTTGCCGGGGCGGTAGCGCCTCAGACGTCCGGTGCCATCAGGCGGGCGACGTCGAGCATGCGGGCCGAGAAGCCCCATTCGTTGTCGTACCAGCCGAAGACCCGCACCTGATTCTCGCCCACCATGCGGGTTTCCGGCCCGGCTATGACCAGCGACTCAGGCCGGGTGCGCAGGTCGGAGGAGACCAGCGGTTGATCGGTCCAGCCGAGAACCGGCGAGGCGGTTACCGCGTCGCGGAGTGCTGCGTCGAAGCTCTCGGCGCTCATGCTCCGGTCCAGGTGCACGATCAGGTCCACCGCCGACACGCTGGCGGTCGGCACCCGCACGGCGGCGCCGGAGATGCGGCCTGCCAGATGCGGCAGCACCGTGTCGATCAGGTGGGTGGCGCTGGAGGTGGTCGGCACCATCGACAGCGCGCCCGCGCGTGAGCGGGCGAGATCGCCGCGCGGGGCGTCCACCATCGGCTGGCTGTTGGTGTAGCAGTGGATCGTGGTCATGTGGGCCGAGGCGATGCCCGCGATCCCGTCGATCACCTTGACCAGCGGCGCCAGCCCATTGGTGGTGCAGGACGCGTTCGAGACGATGCGGGCATTGCCCAGCTGATCCTCGTTGGCGCCCAGCACGATGGTCACCTCAGCCGCTGGAGAAGGCCCGGAGATCAGCACCTTGCTCGCCCCCGCCGTCAGGCCCCGGCTGGCCACATCCGAGCTGCGTGCGATGCCGGTGCAGTCGAGCAGCACGTCAATCCCGGACAGATCCACGCGGGTCATGTCGGGGCTGTGGGTCATCGGGATGGTGTGGCCATTGATTTCCAGCGCCTCGTCCCCGGCCTGAACCGTGCCCGGATAAGGGCCAAAGGTGCTGTCGTATTTGAACAGATAGGCGCAGGTTTCGAGCGGGGCGATGTCGTTGATCTGCACCAGCTCGACATCCGAGCCCTGCGGCAGGGCCAGAAGCTGCCGCAGGATCGTGCGGCCGATGCGGCCGAATCCGTTGATCGCGAGTTTCATGGGCCAAGCTATGGCAGGAGGGATGGGGGACCTCAATGCCCGTTTCCCGCCCGCGTTAGCCGCAGCTGACCTGCGAGAAGAACTGGCCCGAGATGTTCTGATACATGCTGGACCGGATCACCCGGCAGCCGGTGGCCTTTTGGATGGCGGCGATGGCCTGCGTGGTGCGCAGACGTGCCGGGGGCCCATACGGGTTGAGGTTGTTGCGGTCGCGCGTGGCGCGGTAGATCACCGGTTCCTCGGAAACCTGCGTCACCGCCCAGGTGCGGCTGAGGACGTGAACCGTGCGGGTCTGATCCTGCGCGGCGGCGACGGTTGCCCCGAGCATGGCGATGACGGTTACGGCGGCCAGTGCCGCAAATGCGTTACGTGTTTTCATAATGTGACTTCCCGAATGACTCGAACCATTGGTGTGATTTGAGCAAATTAAGGGGTGTCTGAGAAGCCCCGGCAGGCAGGTGTGTTCCGAAGGGCGCCTTGGCGGTGTGACGGAACAGCTCAGGCGGCAAGGAGATGGAACACCGACCCTCATGGAATTATTCAAAGACAAAAACGTGACCTCAATTTCATTTTATTCGTACGTGTTTGGGAGAGCAGATATTCTGATTTCAAGAAGCGCAATGCGGATTGCCTTCTGGTTTATTAGTATCGGTGATCACCGAATAACGTGCTGATCCGAATATGTTTTTGGTAAGAAATCTGCGGCTCCGACGACTTTCGGGGCCGCAATTCAATTCATTTGGTCAAGTTGCACAAAAAGTGCTCGACCTATCGGGGTGATCACGTTGGCGGGAGCCGTTAGGTGAGGTCGCTTGTAGGTCAGAATACCCCCTCTATGTCGAGGCGCAATGCAGATTAGTGGTGGAGTCTGGAATGTCTTCGAAGCTTGGAATTCAAAACAGTGTTGTTGATGAAGTATCCCCGCGAGAGGCGTGGGCCGGGTTGAAAACGCAAGGCAGCGCCGTGGTCGTCGACGTCCGTTCGCGGCCTGAATGGTCCTTTTCCGGCAAGCCGGATCTGACCTCGATCGACCGCCGCCTTTTGTGTGTGGAGTGGAAGATCTGGCCGCAGATGGCCCCGAACCTCGGGTTTCTATCCGATCTGGAAGAAATGCTTATCGGGGAAATGCCCGAACGCTTTTTCTTTCTGTGCCGCACCGGTGATCGGTCATTCATGGCGGCGCAGGAGTTCTCGCGGCAGATGCAGTCTCGTGGGATAAACCTGCATTGCACCAATATTCGCAGCGGGTTCGAGGGTGAGAAAGACGAGAGCGGCCATCGTGGCAAGATCAGCGGATGGAAGGCGGAGGGCCTGCCGTGGATGCAGGACTAGCGGTGAGCGGTTGGGTACCGCGTCACTGACGTGGGGCGCCCATGTCGGGCGGCTTTCCTGGGAGCGGGAGGCCGCCGCGTTCCGCCGTGTCCGATATCATTGACCCAGGTCAACGAACGCAAAGCGGATGAACGCTAGCCATCCTGCGTTCCTTGGGAAAACGCGATGACCTCAGACAAGACAGGCCGGATCGTTTGGCACGATCTGTTCACCGACAATCCGCTCCGGTCCCGATCATTCTATGAAAGGGTTGCCGGCTGGCACTACGTGATCGAACACGCAACGGATTTCGCCTGGGGCGGAGGTGAGAGAGATTTCATTCTGGCTCTTTGCGGTGATGAGGCCGGGGCCGGATTCGTGCCGACCGATAGCGCGCAATTCCTCGGCTGGATTCCTTATGTCGAAGTGCAGGATGTCGATTCAGCTGCCGAGATTGCCGTTGGCCTGGGTGGCATTGTCGAGAAAGCCCCGTTCGAGGTTCCGGGTGTGGGGCGCAACTGCCTCCTGCGCGATCCGAACGGAGCTCTTGTCGGTATTTCCCTGTCCCGGCACGGCTTTCCTGCGCCGACAAGGCAGTTTGGCCCCGAAGCCTATCACGTGCGGGTGGGCGAATATCCCGAGGAGTTTTATCGCACCCTGTTCGATTGGGGCATCCTGCCGTCGGATCGCCCGGACAAAGCCACCCAGTCGATCCGCCGTGCGGGACTGCAGGTTGGGTTTCGATCCGCGGTCGAATGTCAATCCGATCAGAACGCGTCATGGATCCCCAGCATCCGCGTTGAGCAACTCTCCGACGCGCTGCACCGGGTGCGAGAGATGGACGGGTCCGTCATCTGGCAAAGCGAAGACGTGTCGAGCGAAAACGGCAATGCTTTGGTCAGGGATTCAAACGGCGTTCTTTCGTATCTCGTCGCGAAGTGACGATCTGCTGATTGGAGTTCCCGGTTGATGCCGGTTCTTACGAGAGAAGCGCAGGCCGCAATCGATCCAGGTGAACAGATGTCGGCGTCCCCTCCGATCCGTTAGCTTGAATGCCACCGTAGCGCTCACGGCGTCTCTGTGAGCCTTGAGTTGAATTACGGGGTGACCGGGAACAGGGACGTCCCAAAGAGAAAAACCGCAATCATAAGAGCTATGTAACAGGCAAGGATCGCCAACCCCATACCGAGCACTAAACGAGGGTGCGCGTGAAGTTTGAGAAGTCTTCCAACGATGTTTCTGGTTACTGTTGCGGACAGGCTTGCGAGTGAAAACGCAAGGATGGTGAGGACGACTGCCACGGTCGCTGCCAGAAACCGAACCCACTGATTTCCAATTGGAAAGGCCCAAAGAATACCTCCAATCAGCGTGAGGACAAAACCCCGGGCAAGCCAGATCCCGACCGCTCGGGCCTCTGCCTTTTCGTCTGGATCCTTGATCTCCATAGCTTGTCCTATCAAGGGTTCGAGGTTTCCCAAAGTCGGCTCTGGTTGAACGCCCAAATCAGCGCACCGCAGCTTGGGGCGCCTGTTCACCGCCCCGCCAGCGACAGCGGCATATGGCGGTTCACGTCCTTGTAGAGCAGGTAGCGGAACCGGCCCGGTCCGCCTGCGTAGCAGGCTTGCGGGCAGAAGGCGCGGAGCCACATGTAGTCGCCGGCCTCGACCTCGACCCAGTCCTGGTTGAGGCGGTAGACGGCCTTGCCTTCGAGCACGTAGAGCCCGTGTTCCATCACGTGGGTTTCGGCAAAGGGGATCACGCCGCCGGGTTCGAAGGTGACGATGTTGACATGCATGTCGTGGCGCAGGTCTTCGGGGTCGGCAAAACGGGTGGTGGCCCAGCGGCCCTCGGTGCCGGGCATCGGGATGGGGGCGACGTCGCGCTCGTTGGTGATGATCGGGTCGGGGGCGGGCAGGCCGGGCACGGCCTCATAAGCCTTGCGGATCCAGTGGAAGCGGGCCACGGGACCGGCGCGGTTGTGCAGGCTCCAGTCGCTGCCCGCCGGGATATAGGCGTAGCCGCCGGGTTCCAGCACATGGTCCGCACCGCCAAGGGTCAGGGTCACCGCGCCCTCGACCACGAACAGCACGCCTTCGGCCGCGGGGTCGGTCTCGGGGCGGTCGCTGCCGCCGCCGGGCTGCACCTCCATGATGTATTGCGAAAACGTCTCGGCAAATCCGCTGAGCGGGCGCGACAGCACCCAGAGCCGCGTTCCTTTCCAGAAGGGCAGGGCGCTGGTCACGATGTCGCGCATGGTGCCTTTGGGGATCACCGCGTAGGCCTCGGTAAACATGGCGCGGTCGGTCAGCAGTTGGTCCTGCCCCGGGTGCCCGCCGGTGGGCGCGAAATAGGTCGGATGTGCCATCGGGTGCCTCTTGTCGTTTCCCGGGCACTATGGGGGCAAAGGCGGGGCGGTCCTAGCGGCGAGGCCCGGATAGGTTTGTTCGGGATAATTTGAAGATTGCTGTGCGGGGCTTGGATAAGCCGGGGCAGGCAGTATAACCTTGTCGGTAAATGGATTTCAGATGGGTGAGGCAGTCATGAAAAGGTTGATCACTGCGGTTTTGGCGGCGTCGGCACTGGCCGGGGCCGCTGTTGTGGCCGAGGCCAAGCCGTTGTCGCGAATCATCGCGGAAATGGGGTTGAGCCCGGCGGATTTCGAGCTGGTGAACGCGGCCTCGAATTCGCTGTTTGCCGACGGGGCGCCGAGCGCGGGCCAGGAGGTGGAGTGGCAGAACGAGGCGACCGGTGCCAAGGGCACGGTGCGGGTGCGCGAGATGCGGGACAATTGTGCCCATCTTCAGCATTTTATCCTGCCCAAGGGGGCCGACACCTCGAACCAGGTGCGCACCCGCCGGTGCCGGGATGCCAGCGGCAATTGGGTGCTGACGCCCTGAGCCTGCGGTACGGGGGACGGAACCGGAACGTGTGGCCCGCCGCCGCTGAACACATAAGATCAATGCGAAGTCCAAGGGGAAGAGGGACATGAAATATACCGAGGAACACGAATGGCTGGTGGCCGATGGCGATGTGGTGACGGTGGGGATCACCGCGCATGCTGCCGAGCAATTGGGCGATGTGGTGTTCGTGGAACTGCCGGATGTGGGCGACGAGGTCAGCAAGGATGACGAGATCGTGGTGATCGAGTCGGTCAAGGCGGCCTCGGACATTCTGGCGCCGCTCGACGGAGAGATCGTCGAGGTGAACGAGGTGTTGGTCGACAACCCGGGCATGGTCAATGACGACCCGACGGGGGATGCGTGGTTCTTCAAGGTCAAGGCCTCGGACCTGTCGCAGATGGACGACTATATGGACGAGGCCGGGTACAACGATTTCATCGGCTGAGTTTTGATGAAGCGGCCGCCGGGCATGGCGGCGGCCTGCCGTTTTCGGGCGGGCGGCATTGAGTGACCGCCGCCCCTGCTTCCCGCATTATTTACCCTGTTTCCGGCCGTCCCGTGGTAGAATTGACGGGCAACAGGGAGATTGACCATGGACGGGAATCCTCGCACCGAGCGCCGGAAATCGGCGAGCGACTTTGACCAGCGCATTCTGGAAATCTTTGACGGCTATGTGCATGGAACATTGTCCAAACGGGAATTCATCACGCAGGCAGGGCGGTATGCCGCTGCCGGGGTGACGGGGGCGATGCTGCTGGAGCAGTTGCAGCCCGATTATGCGCTGGCCCAGCAGGTGGCGCCGGACGACCCCGAAATCGAAACGGAAATCGCCGAGTTCGACAGCCCGAACGGGCATGGACAGATCAAGGGGCTGCTGGCCCGGCCTGCGGGGCAGACCGGACCGCTGCCCGCCATACTCGTGGTGCACGAGAACCGGGGGCTGAACCCTTATATCGAGGACGTTGTCCGCCGCTGCGCCAAGGCCGGGTATCTGGCCCTTGGGCCGGACGGGCTGACGCCGCTGGGCGGGTATCCCGGCACCGACGATGAAGGCCGCGCGATGCAGAAAACGCTGGATGGCGGCAAGCTGATGGAGGATTTCTTTGCCGCTTTCGAATTCCTGCGCGACCATGACGGGTCGACGGGCAAGGTCGGTGCGGTCGGGTTCTGCTATGGCGGCGGGGTCTGCAACGCACTGGCGGTCGCCTATCCCGATCTCGCGGGTTCGGTACCGTTCTATGGCCGGCAGCCGGTGGCCGAGGATGTGCCGTCAATCGAGGCGCCGCTGATGATCCACTATGCCGGGCTGGACGACCGCATCAATGCGGGCTGGCCCGCCTATTCCGAGGCGCTGAAGGCAAACCGGAAAGCGTTCTCGGTGCATTTCTATCCCGAGGTGAACCACGGGTTCCACAACGACACCACGCCCCGCTATGACGCGGCGGCGGCGGAACTCGCCTGGGCCCGGACGATGGACTTCTTTGGCCGTCACCTGAGCTGAGGGATCAGTACCCGCGTGCGCGGTCGACCTCGTGCAGCAGCGGCTCGCCTGCGGTCAGCCGGCGGTAGTTCTCGGCCACGTCATTAAGCGCGTCGCCCAGATGCCAGCCCGAAACATGCGGGGTGATGGTGACACGCGGGTGCGACCAGAGCGGGTTGTCGGCGGGCAGCGGCTCCTGGCTGACCACGTCGAGCACCGCATGGCCCGGTGTCCCGGCATCGAGCGCCTGCATCAGTGCCGTTTCGTCGATCAGGTCGCCGCGGCCCGCGTTCAGCAACTGGCTGCCCGGTTTCATGGACGAGAGCAGGTCCGCGTTGAACAGGCCCACGGTTTCCGGGGTGGACGGCAGGATCGCGCAGACATGATCGCATTCGCCCAGCAGGTCCGGCAGGCTGTCGTAACCGTGGCGGCAGTCGACGCCGTCGATCTCCTTTGGCGTGCGGCTCCACCCCTTTACCTGCAACCCGATATCCCGCAGCATCCGCGCAGTACGGCCGCCGATATGGCCCAGCCCCAGAACGCCGACCACGGTGTCGGGGGTATAGCGCGGTTCGACCGGGGTCCAGGTTGATTTCGCCTGTTCGGTCTCGTGAACCGGCATGTTGCGGTGGGCGCGCAGGATGTAGGCGAGGAACCACTCGGCAATCTCGCGCGCCGGGGCATCGGGTTTCAGCCGCGCGACCCGGACATGGTCGGGCAGGGCCGGATGCTTCACGATGGTCTCGACGCCTGCCCCCAGCTTTTGCACCAGTTGCAGGTTCGGCAGCTTCGCAGGCTGGCCGTCGCGCAGCGTGACCACCGCGACCATGGTGATCTCATCCGCGTTGCCAAGCGTATCCGGCGTGCGCACATCCGCCCCGGGCAGTTGTGCCCGCACCTGATCGGCAATCTCTGCGTCGGTCATCCATCCCGACAGCCCGCCATCGATCAGCAATGCCATTGAACCCTCCCTCATATTCCCTGCGTTACGTTCCGTCACGCAACTGGACTTTACCGGCGCAGCTAAGTCATCCTTTTGCCCAAGGTAAAGCCCTGTTCGGCGGGCAAGGGAGGCGTTTTCATGAACTTGACTTTCGGAATGCGGGACGAGAACCGCAAACTGCTCGACCGGGTGGCCGCGATGGTGCGGGATGAGGTCATGCCGCTGGAGGAGGAATATCAGGCCGAGATCGGCAAGGGCGACCGCTGGCAGTATACCGAGCGGCAGGCGGAGATATTGGAGGGGCTGAAGGCCAAGGCCAAGTCACAGGGGCTGTGGAATTTCTGGCTGACCGATAGCGACAAGGGGTTCGGTCTGACGACGGTCGAATACGCCTATTTCGCCGAAGAGATGGGCAAGACGCCGCTGGGGGCCGAGGTGTTCAACTGCTCGGCGCCCGATACCGGCAACATGGAGGTGTTCGAGCGTTATGGCTCGGAGAAGATGAAGGACGAGTGGCTGAAGCCGCTGTTGGAGGGTGAGATCCGCTCAGCCTATCTGATGACCGAACCGGATGTGGCCAGCTCGGACGCCACCAATATCTCGATGTCCTGCGTGCGGGACGGGGATGAGTATGTTCTGAATGGCGAGAAATGGTGGTCCTCGGGCGCGGGCGATCCGCGCTGCAAGGTCTATATCGTGATGGTCAAGACGGGCGGCGAGGAGCTGCCCAAGCACAAGCGGCAGTCGATGATCGTGGTGCCTGCCGATACGCCCGGTATCGAGGTGCTGCGCCCGATGGAGGTTTACGGCCACGACGACGCCCCGCACGGGCACATGCATATCCGGTTTACGGACGTGCGCGTGCCCGCCGAATACATCCTGCTGGGCGAGGGGCGCGGGTTCGAGATCGCGCAGGGCCGTCTGGGGCCGGGGCGTATCCACCACTGCATGCGCGCCATCGGTCAGGCCGAGATCGCGCTGGAGCGGATGTGCAAACGCGCGATGCAGCGCGAGGCGTTCGGCAAGAAGCTGGCGCAGCTGGGCGCCAATTACGACATCATCGCCGAGTGCCGGATGGAGATCGAGATGGCCCGCCTGCTGTGCCTCAAGGCGGCGTGGTACATGGATCAGGGCGATGCGCGGGCAGCAGCACCCTGGATCAGCCAGATCAAGGTGGTGGCGCCGCGGGTGGCGCTGAAGGTCATCGACGAGGCGGTGCAGATGTTCGGTGGGCAGGGCGTCAGTCAGGACACGCCGCTGGCCATCGCCTGGACCCATGTGCGCACGTTGCGGCTGGCCGATGGGCCCGATGCGGTGCACCGCCGGCAGGTGGCCCGGGTCGAGTTGAAGAAACACACACAGGAGAAGGTCTGAGGCGCATGACCGGGCTGGCCTATTTCACCGAAACCCGGGACGGGCTGTTTCTGGGCAACGATCCGGCGCGCGGCCCGTGGTCTGTGGATCATTGCCATGCCGGGCCGGTGACCGGCCTTGTTGCACGCGCGGCTGAGGCCGCCGTCGGCCCGGACAAGATGCTGACCCGGCTGACGCTGGATGTGCTGCGCCCGCTGCCCCTGGCCGGGCTTCGGGTCAGCTCCGAAACCGTCCGCAACACCCGGACGCTGGCCACCACGAAGGTTGAGGTGCATGACCTCGACGGGACCTTATGCATCGCCGCAACCTCGATGCATCTGACCCGCAAGGAGCTGGGTGATGTGCCGACCGCGCCGGTGACGCCTCTGCGGTTCGAGGATGCCGAGCCGGGCGATCCGCTGCTGATCGGCAGCCTGCATGACAAACCGGCCTTCGGGAGTTTCATCGAGATGGCATATCCCAAGGGGCAGGAGCTGAAACCGGGCCCCAAGACCATCTGGATGCGGGTGCCGCCCCTGCTGGCCGATGAGGTGCCGTCGCCGATCCAGTCGATGTGCGCGCTGGCCGATTGCGGCAACGGGATCTCGTGGAACGAGCCGCCCACGCGGCTGGGCTTCATGAACACCGACCTGACGCTGCAGGTGCATCGTGAGCCGGAAAGCGACTGGCTGGCGTCGGAATCGCTGTCGCATTGGCACGGCACCGGGGTGGGGATGTCGCAATCGATCCTGCATGACACCCAAGGGCCGGTGGCCACCGCGCTTCAGACGCTGGTTCTGCATCCGCTCAATCGTTAGGTGGGCCCGGCGCAAGCGCCCCGTGACCGGCGGGTTTCTGCGGCCAATACTCCGGTTGCGATTGCCGATCCGGATCGCGCGGCTTATCTTCACCCCATGCGCATCTTGCCCATCCTCGCGACCTGCTGCCTGCCCCTCTCGGCCATGGCCCATCCGCATGTCTTCATCGACACCGGGTTCGAGTTGATCTTCGACGATGAGGCCCGGCTGACCCATGTTCGGGTGACCTGGGCCTATGACGAGTTTTACTCTCTGCTGATCCTCGAAGACATGGGGCTCGACAAGGACGGCGATGGGGTTCTGACCGGGGAAGAGGCAAATGCTCTCGCCGGGTTTGACGCACAGTGGATCGAGGGTTATGACGGCGACCTGGTGGTCACGAATGAGGGTCTGCGCGTGCCGCTTTCAGGCCCGCAGGAGCCGACCGCCACCGTCGAACAGGGTCGGATCGTGACGACGCATCTGCGGGAGGTGACGGCAGAGCCGGTCATCGCCAGCGACCTGTCGGTCAAGGCCTATGACGCAAGCTTTTACACGGCCTATGAGGTCGCCCGCCCGGTCGTCGTGTCGGGGCCGGTATCCTGCGCGCTGGAACGGATCGAGCCGGATATCGACGCGCGTCTGGCCGAGATGCAGGCGTTTCTGCTGACCATCGACGCCAATGCCGATCTGGAAGAGAACGACATTCCCCTGATCGGCGCCGAATTCGCCACCGAGATCCGCATTTCATGTCCCGGTTCCTGATCGTTCCGGTTGCTTTGGCTTTTACTCTGCTGCTGTGGCTGTGGGCCAGCGGCGGGTTCGATCAACTGGCGGTTTGGGCCGCAGGCGAGCAGCGGGAGTTTCAGAACCAGATCGCCCGCGCCCTGCGTGCGGTCCGGGCCGGGCAGCCCGAGGCGGTGGCGCTGCTGCTGTCGGTCTGTTTCGCCTATGGGTTCTTTCACGCCATCGGGCCGGGCCATGGCAAGGTGCTGATCGGTGGTTACGGGCTGGGGCGGCGGGTGCCGTTTCTGCGCCTGACGCTGATCAGCCTGCTGTCGAGCCTCGGCCAGGCGGTAACGGCGGTGGTGCTGGTTTATGCGGGTGTTCTGATCTTTGAGCTGTCCCGCGCCCGGCTGGTGGAGACAACCGAGCAGGTGATGGCGCCGGTCAGCTATGGGGCAATCGCGGCCATCGGCATCTGGCTGATGGTCCGGGCGCTGCGTGGGTTCGCAGCGCGGACCGATAGCCCCGATCATGCCGAGGCCTGCTCAAGCTGTGGGCACGCCCATGGGCCGGCGTCGGAGGATGTTGCGCGGGTAAGCTCGTTGCGCGAGGCTGTCGTGCTGATCGCCAGCATCGCGGCGCGGCCCTGTACCGGGGCCCTGTTCGTGTTGATCCTCACCTGGCAGATGGGGATCGCCCTGATCGGGGTCGCGGGCGCCTTTGCGATGGCGCTGGGCACCGCAACCGTCACCACGCTGGTGGGGTGGACGTCTCTGGGGCTGCGGGGCGGGCTGTTTGCCTCGGCCCCGGCGGCGCGCTATGCGGTCATTCTGGCCCCGGCGATCGAGCTTGTGGCCGGGCTGTTGATTGCGGTCATTGCAACGGGGCTATTGCTGCGGGCGCTTTAAAGCACTTCGCGAAAAACTTGATGAACTAAGCGTCACCTAACGCGTTGAAATCTTTGATTTCAGGCAGCGTTAGGTGATTCTGGTATTTTGCGAAGTGCTATAGTCGAAAACCGGCTCCGGATACCCCACCTGTGCCAGATAGAGGCCTTGCGGTGGGCAGACAGGACCGCAGGCGGCGCGATCCGCCGCTTCCAGTGCGTCCCGGACGTCGCCCGGCGTCCAGGCGCCTGCGCCGACCCGTTCAAGCGTGCCGACAAAGCTGCGCACCTGATTGTGCAGGAAGGACCGCGCGCGGACGTGGAAATGGATCTCGGGGCCGGAAAAGCCCGCCATCTCTTCCACCCGCAACTCGTCCAGCGTCTTGACCGGGCTGGCGGCTTGACAGATCGACGAGCGGAAGGTGGTGAAATCATGCCGCCCGATCAGCCTGTCGGCGGCCTCCTGCATCGCTGCCGCGTCCAGCCGGTGACTGATCCGCCAGACCTGTCCCTGATCATGCGTCGCGGGCGCCCTGCGCATCAGGATGCGGAACAGGTATTGACGCTCGACCGCCGAAAACCGCGCGTGCCAGTCCTCGGCGACCTGCGCTGCCGCGACGATGGCCACCGGCTGCGGTTTCAGGTGATAATTCAGCGCCTCGGACAGGCGGAATGGGTCCCAGTCCCTGGCCAGATTGCAATGGGCCACCTGACCCAGCGCATGCACGCCTGCATCGGTCCGCCCGGCCGCCGCGATTGTGTGGGGCCCGGGTTCGAGACGCGCCAGCGCATCCTCGATGGCGCCCTGAACCGACGGCAGTTCCTTCTGCCGCTGCCAGCCCGCAAAGGGCGCCCCCTGATATTCGACTTTCAATGCATAACGTGGCATGGCGGCGCTGGTATCGCGTGGCTGCCTGCAAGTCCAGCGCTGGAAGGGGGCGCTGCCCCCGCCGCGGCAAGCCGCGACTCCCCCGGGATATTTATTAAACAGAAGAAGAAGGGCAGGGCGCCCCTTGCTTCTTCTGTTCACAAATATCCCGGAGCGCGAGGCAGAGCCTCGCAAAAAGCCGGGGCTGGCGCATCAGGTGCGTGGAGGCTGGCAAGTTCCTTGGCCGCTGCCTATCTTGTTGCAAACAATCAGGGGCAGCAGTTTGGTCATATCCTCCATCGCCGACACATTGGTGCGCAGCGCCGAAAGCGTGGGCGACACGATTTCCGGGGCACTCTTTGAACCCGTGATCCGCCTTGGCGTCACCGGTCTGGCGCGATCCGGCAAGACGGTGTTCATAACCTCGCTGGTGGCCAATCTGCTCGACCGCGGGCGGATGCCCGGACTGGTTGCGGCGCAGGAGGGGCGGATCGAGGTCGCTTATCTGCAGCCCCAGCCCGACGATACCGTGCCGCGTTTCGATTACGAGGCGCATCTGGGGGCGCTGACCGGCACCGCGCCACACTGGCCCGACAGCACCCGCGCGGTCTCGGAGTTGCGCCTGTCGCTCAGGGTGCGGCCCTCGGGCCTGCTGAGCGGGTTACAGGGGCCGCGCACGGTGCATCTGGACATCGTGGATTATCCGGGCGAGTGGCTGCTGGATCTGGCCTTGCTCGACAAGAGCTATGATGACTGGTCGAAAGAGGTGCTTGGGCGGATCGCCGGGCGCGAGACCGCGCAGGCGTTCATGGGACGGGTTCGTGAAGTGGACCCGACATCCGCACATGACGAGGCGCAGGCGCAGGATCTGGCGAAGAGTTTTGCCGCCTACCTGAAAGCCGCGCGGGCGCAGGGTTATTACGACTGCACCCCGGGCCGGTTCCTGCTGCCCGGCGATCTGGCCGGGTCGCCCGCGCTGACCTTTGCGCCGATCCCGGTCGAGGCGCCCTCGCGCCGCCGCTCGCTGCATCGCGAGATGGAGCGGCGGTTCGAGGCCTATAAGTCGCGCGTCGTCAAGCCGTTCTTCCGTGACCACTTCTCGCGCATCGACCGGCAGGTGGTGCTGGTGGATGCGCTGGGCGCGATCCACAAGGGGCCGAAGGCGGTCGAGGATATGCGCCGGGCGATGGCCGATATTCTCGCGGCGTTCCGACCGGGGCGGAATGCCTGGCTGAGCCAGTTGTTGCTGGGCAAGCGGGTCGAGAAGATCCTGTTTGCCGCTACCAAGGCCGATCATCTGCACCACCTGCAGCACCCCCGCCTGACCGCGATCATGGAGGCGTTGACCCGTGAGGCCCGCGACCGGGCCCGTTTTGCCGGGGCGGAAACGGCGGCGCTGTCGCTGGCGGCTTTGCGCGCCACGACCGAAGAGATGCGTGCCCATGACGGGCAGGACCTGCCCTGCGTCCGGGGCAGCCTGTTGGAGAGCGGCAAACAGGCGGCTTTTTATCCCGGCACCCTGCCCGAGGACCCGTCGCAGCTGCTCGGGCCTGCGCGGAACGGGGCGGAGGGGTGGCTGGATGCAGATTACGGTTTCATGGCCTTTGCGCCTGCGTCCCTGACTCTCGCCCCCGGCGATGGCCCGCCGCATATCCGGCTGGACCGGGCCACCCAGTTTCTGATCGGAGACCGGCTGTGAACGTCTTGTTGCGCCCCGCCCGCAGTCTGGATGCCGGTGCCACCGGGGAGATCCTGTACGCCTTCACTCGCGACAACGACTGGATGCCCAAGCTCTATTCGCGGGCCGAGACCATCGCCTTTTGCGGCACGATGATCGACCGGGGATGGGTGACAGTGGCCGAGAATGGCACGGGTGTCGCCGGGTTTCTGGCGCGCGACGGCGAACATGTCTGCGCGCTGTATCTGGCCGGCCCGGCGCAGGGGCGCGGGATCGGCAAACGCCTGTTGGACGAGGCCAAGGCCGGGCGTGACCTCCTCCGCCTGCATACCTTTGCCGCCAATACCGGCGCGCGGCGCTTCTATCTGCGCGAAGGGTTCCGGGAGGTTGCCCGGGGTGACGGGACGAGTAACGAAGAAAATCTGCCCGACATTGCCTATGTCTGGCGCAAGGAGGACTGAGGATGGCCAAGGGCCCGGTTCTGATCGACCTCGAAGACGATGACCTGCCAGCCGAAAGCGTGGCCGAGGCGCCGCCGGTGCCCGATGTGGCGCAGCCGCAGGGACAGGCGATGCAGGCCGCGGCGCGGGTTGTCACGCACCGGCCATCGGCGTTGGCCAAGTGGTTCTGGGGGCTGGCGCTGGCAGTGGTCGGGGCGGCGGTCTCGGTCGCGGCGTGGGACTTCGCCACAGCGCTGGTTGCGCGATCGCCAATCCTGGGGTGGACCGTCACCGGCCTGATCGGTGCCTTGGTGCTGGTCGCTCTGATCATCGCCCTGCGCGAGATTGCCGCCGTGGCCCGCCTGTCGCGCGTGGACGGGTTGCGGCGGGCGGCGGATGAGGCGCTGGCCGCTGAGGATCTGGCGCAGGCGCGTGCCGTCACCGACCGGTTGACCGCCTTCTACAAGGGCCGGGATGAGACCCGCTGGGGCCGTGAGCGGCTGGCCGAGCGGGCGGGCGAGCAATTCGATGCCGCCGCCCTTCTGGCGCTGGCCGAGGATGAACTGCTGGCGCCGCTCGACGCTGCCGCCAGCCGCGAGGTCGAGGCGGCGGCACGGCAGGTGGCCACCGTCACCGCACTGGTGCCGCTGGCGCTGGCGGATGTGGTGACGGCGCTGACGGCCTCGCTGCGGATGATCCGGCGGGTGGCGGAAATCTATGGCGGGCGGGCCGGGGTCTTGGGCAGCTGGCGCCTGACCCGGGCGGTGTTCGTGCATCTGGTGGCGACCGGCGCCGTGGCGGTTGGCGATGACCTGCTGGAGCCGGTTCTGGGCGGCTCGATCCTGAGCAAACTGTCCCGCCGCTTTGGCGAGGGGCTGGTCAACGGCGCGCTCAGCGCGCGGGTCGGCGTGGCGGCGATGGAAGTGTGCCGCCCGCTGCCATTCTCGAAACGCCACAAACCGTCGACACGGGGCATGGTGAAACGGGCGCTGGCCGGGCTGTTCTCGAAGGGTTGATCTGACGCAAGGCCGCCGCCCGCCGCATCGCGCAGGATCGGATGCAGGAGGGTCCAGCCATGACCGATCACGGCCACAGCCAGCAGGAGGTCGCCCGCAGGATCAACGCCCCGCCCGGGCGCGGAGTGCTGCGCGACGTGGTCTATGGCGGCATCGACGGCTCGGTCACAACCTTTGCCATTGTCGCGGGCGTAGCGGGCGCGGGGCTGTCGCCCTTTGTCATCGTGGCGCTGGGGCTGGCCAATGTGCTGGCCGACGGGTTTTCCATGGCGGCGGGGAACTATTCGGGCACCAAGGCCGAGCTGGACAATATCCGCCGCATCCGTGCCATCGAGGAACGCCACATCGCGCTCTATCCCGAGGGCGAGCGGCGCGAGGTGCGCGAGATCTTGGCGCAGAAGGGGCTCTCGGGCCCGGTTCTGGAGGAAGCGACCGATGCGATCACCGCCAATCGTGAGAACTGGATCGGTTTGATGCTTGAGGGCGAATATGGGCTGGGCAGTGTCGATCCGCATCCGATGAAAGCTGCGACGGCGACTTTTCTGGCCTTTCTGATCGCGGGCATGATCCCCTTGCTTCCGTTTCTGGCGGGGCTCGACGGGGCCTTTGCGGTCTCGGCCTGGATGACGGCGAGCGTGTTCTTTGCCATCGGCGCGCTGAAAAGCCGCTGGTCGCTGGCGCCTTGGTGGCGGTCCGGCGGCGAGACGCTGGCGATCGGTGGAGCGGCCGCGGCCATCGCCTATGCGGTCGGGACACTGTTTCATCCGTGAGCGGCGAGGATTGTCGCAGAATTCCCGTCCGGTCTGGTCAGCGGCCCGGTTGCGCGTAGAGTGGCAGCACTTGGTACGGGATACGGGCAAGGCATGACAGCAGCGAAACATGTGTTGGTTCTGGGCGCTTACGGGTTTATCGGCGCTTCGGTTGCGCGGGCCTTGGTGGCCGGGGGGCATCGGGTTACGGGGCTTGCGCGCGATGTGCCGATGGCGGGCCGCGTGCTGCCCGGTATCGATGTCATTGACGGCGATTTGCGCCAGATGACCGGGACCGGGGCGTGGCGGGCCTATCTCGACACGGTCGACGTCGTGGTGAATTGCGCCGGCGCGCTGCAGGATGGCCGGCAGGACGATCTTGCGGCGGTCCATCATCACGCCATCGCCGCCTTGGGGCAGGCCTGTGCGCAACGCGGTGTGGCTGTCGTTCAGATCTCGGCCATCGGGGCGGAACCTTCGGCCAACACCGCCTTCATGCGCACCAAGGCCGAGGGCGATGCGGCCTTGTGCGGGTCTGGCGCGCGGCTGTGGGTGCTCAAGCCGGGGCTGGTGATCGGGCAGACGGCTTATGGCGGCACCGGGCTCATCCGGATGCTGGCGGCGGTGCCGGTGCTGCAGCCGCTGGCCCTGCCGCGCACCCCGGTGCAATGTGTGGGTATGGACGATCTGTGCCGGGCGGTTGCCTCGGCGGTGAGCGGGGAACTGCCCGAGGGGACCTATGACCTTGTCGAAGATCAGCCGCAATCACTGGCCGAGGTGGTGGCCGAGACGCGACGCTGGCTGGGATTCGCCCCGGCGCGGGTAACGGTAGCGGTGCCGCGATGGGCAACGTGGCTGATCGGTCGCTGCGCCGATGGGCTTGGCGCGCTGGGCTGGCGCTCGCCGCTGCGCAGCACCGCGCTGACCGTGATGCAGGACGGAGTGCTGGGCGACCCGGAGCCCTACCGGCAGGCGAGCGGGCAAGGGGTGGCGCCGCTGCCGCAGGTTTATGCGGAGCTGGTTGCGGCGCGCGAACACCGGCTGGCGGCGCGGATGTCGCTGCTGATGCCGCTGGTGATCGCCATGCTCAGCCTGTTCTGGCTGCTTTCGGGGCTTGTCGGGTTGATCCGGTTGCCGCAGGCCGCTGCGCTTTTGACCGCGGTGGGCTGGCCGGCGGTAATGGCCGTGGCGAGCGTGATCTTCTGGTCGCTGGTGGATATCGTGCTGGGCGCTGCGGTGCTGTGGCGGCCATGGGCGGCGCGGGCCTGTCTGGCGCAGATCGCGGTCGCGCTCCTCTATCTGACCGCCGCGACTTGGGCGGTGCCCGCGCTGTGGGCCGACCCGCTGGGGCCGCTGATCAAGATCCTGCCTGCGCTCATGCTGTCGCTTGTCGCTCATCAGATGCTGGAAAGCCGATGACCGATCCCGACCTGATCCTGCGCTGGCTTCATGTGATCGGCGCCTGCGTGCTGCTGGGCACCGGTGCGGGCATCGCCTTTTTCATGCTGATGGCGCATCGCAGCCGGAGCGCGCAGATCGTCGCCCATACCGCCGGGATCGTGGTTCTGGCCGATCTGCTTTTTACCACCACCGCCGTGATCGTTCAGCCGATCACCGGCACGTTGCTGGCCTGGCGGCTGGGGTGGAGCCTGACTGAGGGCTGGTTGCTCTGGTCGCTCGTGCTTTACATTTTCACCGGCGCGTTTTGGTTGCCGGTGGTGTGGATCCAACTGCGGATGCGGGATCTGGCGCGGGTGGCTGTGGCTGAGGGCACGGGCCTGCCACCGAGGTATTTCGCTCTGTTTCGCGTGTGGTTTGCCTGTGGGTTCCCGGCTTTTCTCGCGGTGCTGGGGATTATCTGGCTGATGCTGGCACGACCGGATATTTCGGTCCCGTTTGCAGGTTTCTAACGCGGTGCGCTTGTTGCGCACCTGCCGACGATCTGGTTGATGCCTCAATGTGCTGTCCGGAATACCGGACTATTTGCCGGTTGCATCAGAAGGTAGCATCGCCGGCGAGTCATCTGGAGGTTACCCGTGGAACCGGTGCTTGTTCTGATTGGTCTGATTGTACTGGCAATTCCGGTCACGATTGTCGTTTTGCTGGTGGGCCAGTCCCGCCTGCGGCGGCGGGTGGACGATCTGGAGAAACGGCTGGCGGGCGTGGATCTGGACGCCCGGGCGCCGGATGAAACGGCGGATCAGCCAGAGAAAACAAGGCGTTCGGCGCCAGCCAGACAAGAGCCCGAGGCGGACGAAACGGTTCGCAAACCCGCCCCGTGGGCGCGCGCGGCAAAACCGTCGGATGCTTCGACCGAGGACGTCGCCCTGGAACCCGCAGGCGAGAGCGATGCTCCGCCATCTCCGCCACGGGCCGTCGTGTTCCGTCAGGACCGGATGCAGGCGCTGGGCAAGTGGTTCCGCGAGAACTGGTTTTACGCGGTTTCCGCCCTGTCCCTGGCGCTGGCGGGTATCTTTCTGGTGCAGTACGGGGTTGAGAACGGGCTGTTGCCCCCTGCGGCGCGGGTTGCTGCCGCCTTGGCGTTTGGCGCTGTACTGATCGTCGCGGGCGAGGTCGTGCGCCGCCGGTTCGGGGACGATGAGACCTCGGCCACAGCCTATCTGCCATCGGTGTTTTCGGGCGCCGGGCTGGTCACCCTGTTTGGCGGCATCCTCGCAGCGCGGCAGATGTACGACCTGATCGGCCCGGAAACGGCGCTGGGCGCGATGGTTACCATTGCTATGCTCGGTTTGGTTCTGGGCTGGTATCATGGGCCACTGCTGGCCGCCGTCGGACTGATGGGCGCGTTTGCCGCGCCGTTTCTGGTGGGCGGGTCCTCGGAGGATCCCTCGTGGCTTTATGGGTATTTCCTGATCGTTGCGGTGCTCGGGCTCGGGATCGACACCGTGCGCCGGAGGGCCTGGATTTCGGTGCTGACATTGATCGGAGCTTACAGTGCGGCCGGGTTGATTGGGGCCGGGCCCGCAAGCGGTGCCGGTTTCGTGACCTACCTGATGGCGATTGCCGTGGCTGCGATCGTGATACCGGGTCGCCGCCTGATCCCGGACCATGCGGGCCAGATGATCACCGAGGTGATCCACCGCAAGAAAGGCGATCCGTGGCCCGAATTTCCCACCCGGATGGCCTTCGGCGCGGTTCTGGTCAGTGCCGTTTTCGCCAGCGTGCATTGGATAGACACCGAGGCCATGTTCTGGCTGATATCGCTGTTGCTGGCAGGGCTGGCAATTGCATTGATGACATGGGCCAGCAACGCGCGGGCGTTGCAGGATGCCACGCTCTTTCCGGCGGCGGGGTTGCTGTATCTGGTGTTCCATCAGGGCTTTGACGGTGTCCTCTACCTCAGATTTGCGGCGACCTACGCTGAGACGAACGAAGCGGATTATCCGATGGCCGTCACGGTTCTGGTGGCGCTGGGTGCGTTGCTTTCGGTTCTGGCCGCGTGGCGGTCGTTCCGTGGTGGAGACTATGCGGCGGTCTGGGCCGGCGCCGCAGCCGTGCTGGCCCCGGCAATGGCGATCGTGCTTGAGGTCAGCTGGCGACCCGCCGAGGTGATCGGGGCATACCCCTGGGCGCTGCACGCGCTGGCGCTGGGTGCGCTGATGGTGGTTCTGGCGGAGCGTTTCGCGCGGGTGGATGGCGTGGACCGAATGCGGGTGGCGCTGGTGACGTTATCGGCGCTGTCCTGCCTCGCCTTTGCCTGCATCATCGTGCTGAGCTCCGCCGCCCTGACAGTGGCGCTGGCCGTGACCGTGGTGGCTGCGGCTGCGCTGGACCGCAAGTTCTCACTACCGCCGATGAGCTGGTTCATCGCGGTGGGCATTGCGACACTGGGGTTCCGTCTGGTGGTGGACCCGGGGCTGGACTGGGCCAGCTGGGCGCCGTTGCCGGAAATGCTGCTGGCCTATTGCGGGACGCTGGCGGGCTTTGTCCTGTCGCTGTGGTTCCTGCGTCCGATGGACCGGCCGATGGCGCGGCTGATGCTGGAAAGCGCCGCGTGGTCGACCGCCGGTATTCTGCTGTCGCTGTTGCTCCTGCGTTGGCTGGAGAGCATCGGAGAAGTTGGTGCAGAGGACAGTCATTGGGGGCTGGGGCTGGCGTCAGTGATCTGGCTGGGTCTGGCTTTCGCGCAGGTGCTGCGGCTTGAGCTGGGCGGCGCGATGAAGACGGTCCGTGTGTTCCTTGCTGCGGCGTTCGGCTTCATCGGGGTGCTGGCATTGGTGGCGGGCCTGTCCGATGCCAACCCGTTGGTTCAGTTCGGGGCCGCCCCGGTGCTTGGCCCGGCGGTTTTCAACACGCTGACGGTGGCCTATTTGCTTCCGGCTCTGGTCATCGGTTTCGCCCTCTGGCGCATTCGCTCCATGCAGCCGATGGTAAAGCAGGCTTGTCAGGTTGCCGTATTGGCCCTGTCCGCCTTCTGGCTGGGCATGACCATTCGTCATTTCTGGCAGGGTGCGGCGGGCATGTATGTCGACAACGGCGTCACCCAGCCCGAGCTTTATACCTATACGATGACGTTGCTGGCGATCGGCGCGCTGCTGTTCTACCAGTCTCTGGCGCGTCAATCCGACATGATGCGCAAGGCCGGGCTGGCGGTGATCGGGCTGGCCGTGGCCAAGGTGTTCCTGATCGACATCTCCGGTCTGGGCGGGCTGATCCGGGTGTTTTCGCTGTTGGCGCTGGGCCTGGCGCTGGCCGGTCTGGCCTGGCTGAACCGCTGGGCGCTCATGCGCCAATCGCCGCAGCCATCGGAAGCTCTGGACCAATAGAAACAGGCACCCTATAAGCCAGCTATGTTTGACCGGCTGGCCATCATTATTCGAATTATATCCCCGGCGCTCTGAAATAACCGAGACGCCGGGCAAAGGTGTTGGATACTTCGCACCGACCGCTTCGATCCAATCAAGACCAGATCATCCAAGGGACGCCTGACATGTGCGCCGAAACACCTGACTACAAAGACACGCTGAACCTGCCGAAGACCGATTTTCCCATGCGCGCGGGTCTGCCCAAGCGCGAGCCTGCCTGGCTGGAGCGGTGGGAGAAGATCGGGGTCTATGACCGCCTGCGCGAGAAAGAAGAGCGCACGCCGTTCATCCTGCATGACGGCCCGCCTTACGCCAACGGTCACCTGCATATCGGCCACGCGCTGAACAAGACGATCAAGGACATGGTTGTGCGCTCGCACCAGATGATGGGGTACGACTCGCGCTATGTGCCCGGCTGGGACTGCCACGGCCTGCCCATCGAGTGGAAGATCGAGGAACAGTACCGCAAGAAGGGCCGCAACAAGGACGAGGTGAACGTGGTCGATTTCCGTCAGGAATGCCGCAAGTTCGCCGAGGGCTGGATCGACATCCAACGCGACGAGTTCAAGCGTCTGGGCATCACCGGCAACTGGGCCGATCCTTACATCACCATGGACTATCACGCCGAGGCGGTGATCGCGGATGAGTTCATGAAGTTCCTGATGAACGGCACGCTCTATCAGGGCTCGAAACCGGTGATGTGGTCGCCCATCGAGAAGACCGCGCTGGCCGAGGCCGAGGTCGAGTATCACGACAAGGAAAGCTTCACCATCTGGGTGAAGTTCCGCGTTGTGGATACCGGCGACGTGACGCTGGACAACGCGCATGTGGTGATCTGGACCACCACCCCCTGGACCATCCCGTCGAACAAGGCGGTGGTCTATGGCGAGGGTGTCTCATACGGTCTATATGAAGTGATCGGGCGGCCCGAGGAATGCTGGGCCCGGATCGGTGAGCGGTATCTGCTGGCAGACAATCTGGCCGATGACGTGATGAAGCGTGCGCGGCTGCAGCCGGACATGTACCGCCGTTTGTGCGATGTGACGCTGGACGACCTGGCGAAGGTCAAACTGCAACACCCTCTGGCTGGGGCCGAGGGCGGCAATGGCGAATGGGACGACATCCGCGACTTCCGCGCCGCCGAGTTCGTGACCGACACCGAGGGTACCGGGTTCGTGCATTGCGCGCCGTCCCACGGGATGGAGGAATTCGAGCTCTACCGCGATCTGGGCATGCTGGAACAGGTCATCACCTATAACGTGATGGACGATGGCTCTTTCCGCGCCGATCTGCCGTTCTTTGGCGGCACCTACATCCTGTCCCGCAAGGGCGGCGAGGGTGACGCCAACAAGGCGGTGATCGACAAGCTGGCCGAGGTTGGCGGGCTGCTGGCACGCGGCAAGATCAAGCATTCCTACCCGCATAGCTGGCGGTCGAAGGCGCCGATCATCTACCGCAACACGCCGCAATGGTTTGCAAGCGTCGACCGCAAACTGGACGACGGCATGGGCGGGATGGGAGATACCATCCGCGAACGCGCCCTGCGCTCGATCGACGAACTGGTGAAGTGGACGCCCAGGACCGGGCGCAACCGCCTGCACTCGATGATCGAGGCGCGGCCCGACTGGGTGCTGTCGCGTCAGCGGGCCTGGGGCGTACCACTCACCTGTTTCACGAGGAAGGGGGCGCTGCCCACCGATCCCGATTTCCTGCTGCGTGATCCGGCGGTGAACGCGCGTGTCAAGGCGGCCTTTGAACAGGAAGGCGCCGATTGCTGGTACGAGGACGGGGCCAAGGAACGGTTCCTTGGCAACGACTACAACGCGGATGAGTGGGAGCAGGTCTTTGACGTGCTGGATGTGTGGTTTGACAGCGGTTCGACCCACGCCTTCGTGCTGCGCGACCGTGAGGACGGTGCGCCCGACGGTATCGCCGACGTCTATCTGGAAGGCACCGATCAGCACCGTGGCTGGTTCCACTCGTCGCTGCTGCAGGCCTGCGGCACTAAGGGGCGTGCGCCCTATCGCAACGTGGTGACGCATGGCTTCACGCTGGACGAGAAGGGCATGAAGATGTCCAAATCGCTCGGCAACACCATCGTGCCGGAAGAGGTGGTCAAGCAGTACGGCGCCGATATCCTGCGGCTCTGGGTGGCGCAGACCGACTATACCGCCGACCAGCGGATCGGGCCGGAGATCCTGAAAGGGGTCGCCGACAGCTATCGCCGCCTGCGCAACACCATGCGGTTCATGCTGGGCTCGCTGGCCGATTTCACCGAGGCCGACCGGATCGAGGACCCCGCCGACATGCCCCCGCTTGAACGCTGGGTGCTGAGCCGGCTGGTCGATCTGGATGAGCAGGTGCGCAAGGGCTATGCCAATTTCGACTTCCAAGGCGTGTTCAGCGCGGTGTTCAACTTTGCCACCGTGGATCTGTCGGCCTTCTATTTCGACATCCGCAAGGACGTTCTGTACTGCGACGGCGACAGTCCGCGCCGCCGCGCCGCGCGCTCGGTTCTGGATATCCTGTTCCACCGGCTGACCACCTGGCTGGCGCCGATCCTGGTCTTTACCATGGAGGAGGTGTGGCTGGAGCGGTTCCCGGGTGACGAGAGTTCGGTGCATCTGGTCGATATCCCGGAAACGCCCGCCAGCTGGCGCAACCCGCAGAACGAGGAAAACGTGGCCAAGGTGCGCCGCGTGCGCCGGGTGGTGACGGCGGCGCTGGAAATCCAGCGCCGGGACAAGGTGATCGGGTCGAGCCTTGAGGCCGCGCCGGTGGTGCATGTCGAGGATGCCGACGTGCGCGCGCTGTTGGGTCAGATCGACATGGACGATCTGTGCATCACCTCTGGCCTGATACTGACCGGCGATCCGGCCCCGGCCGAGGCATTCCGCCTGCCCGAGGTCGAAGGCGTGGGTGTCGTATTCGAGAAGGCCGAGGGCGAGAAATGCCAGCGCTGCTGGAAGATCCTGCCCGATGTCGGACGGCACGCGCATCCCGGCGCCTGCGGGCGCTGCGATGAGGCGCTTGGCTAAACATGTTCCGATCCCGTGCGTGGGCGCGGGATCGGAACTGATGCGGTCAGTGATCCTCTTCCTCGGGATCGAAATTCTCGATCACGAGGTTTTCGAGGAAGGCAATCAGTTCCGCCTGCTGCTCCTCCGGCATGGCTGCAAACACGGCCTTGCTGGCCTCGGCCTCGCCGCCATGGGCCAGGATCGCCTCGCGCAGGGTCGTGGCGTGGCCGTGGTGCAGCCACGGGCCGGTGGAGCCCACACCCGCCAGCGAGCGGGTGGGCCAGACCGAGGCACCCATGCCATAGGCGTCGACCGGATCGGCCAGCGCCGGACCCATGTCGTGACGGCGGAAATCGGAATACCAGGTGACCGTGGCGCCCTGTTCACCGGATGGGGCAAAGGCACCGAGCAGAACCTCTTCGCCGCTGGCCAGCGTGATGCGGTTGTTCGGTTGATCCTTGGTCAGGTCAAACCAGAGCGGGCGGTCGGGGTCGAGCCCCAGGGCCCGCGCGTCGGCGCCGCTGGGCAATTCCTCTTCGGCAAAGCCGGGCACGGCGCTGGGTTCGGAAAAGACCGCCTTTTCAAGCTCAAGAGACGGAACATGGCATGAGGTACAGGCGGCCTCGGCCAGCCGCGCCTCGCCGCGCTCGATCCGCGCGCGTTCGTCGTCGGTGAGTTCGGTCAGGCCCAGATCGGCCAGTTCCAGTTTCGAGGTCGGGCGTTCCAAGGCGGCCATGTAGAGGGTCACGGCGGTCAGATCGCCAATGCTGAGTTCACCGGTCACCCCATCATGATCGCCATCGGCGTCGCCGACCAGTTCCACAGCCTGCATGCCCATCTCGTTATGGGCTGCACCCCGGGCGAAACTGCGCAAGGTGATGTGGGTGCCTTTCCAGCCAAAAGCGCGGATGATCAGATCATCGGCAACGCCGTAGAGCTGTTCATAGTCGATCTGGCCCGTGCAGCTTTCTCCCTGCGCATCTGGCGTCGCCGTAAGATCGCCAAAGGAAATGCCCTTGGCGGTCAGCGCCAGAGTGACAGGTTCCTGTTTGGCGCAGGCCTGTTCCGCCACCAGCGCCTCTTGCGCCTTGAGTTCCTGCGTCATTTCCTCGGCAATCCGCTGCACTGCGCCAAGGCCGAACAGGTGCAGCGTGTTGCGCTCCAGAAACTGGCCCGGCTCACCCGAATGCAGCGGGTCGATGGCCACGTTCATCGCCAGCGGCCCGGCGCCGTTGGCCAGCGGGGACGAGTGGCAGGAGATGCAGGAATGCGCCTGCGGACCGCCCTCGCGCTGTGGCTCGTGTTGGGCCCAGTCGCCCGTATCGGCCAGATCGGCGCGGGGCAGGCGGGTGAAGTATTGCCCCTCGGCCACCCGCGCACCGACGCCGCGCGCCATCGTATAGGTTGCCTCGGTTATCTCGTCCCCGGCCTCGAAGGCGTGGTTGAAACAGCCCAGCCGGTCCTCATCGAGACGGCGCATAAGCTCCATCTGGTCGACCGGCTGCGGAATTTCGGCGAACGCCACGCTTGCTGAAAGCACCAAAAGCCCCCCGCAAACGCGATAAGAATATGGCTGCATGATCCCAAATCTCTGTTGCTAAAGTCACGGATGTCGCGTTTCCGGCGCCAACGGTAAGTGCAAAGATCAAATGCGGCAACAATTGATATGAATGTATCGAGGTGACGGCAAACGCACGCTTGCGCGCCGCGCGATGGTCTGCGAGCGTGGGATCATGCCGATGATCGCAGTCGATACGCAGTTTGGCCGCCTTGGCCTGTTGGAAGAGGACGGGGCCATCACCCGGCTGGTCTGGGAGGGCGAGGATGACGAACCGGACACGCCGCTGTTGCAAGAGGCGGCGGCGCAGCTCAGGGCTTATGATGCGGGACAGTTGCGTCAGTTCGATTTGCCGCTGCGGGTGAACGGATCCGAGATGCAGCGCCGGGTCTGCGATGCGATGTTTGCGATCCCTTTCGGCGACACCCTGACCTATGGCGACATTGCCAGTGAGCTTGGGTATTCCGCGCAATCGGTGGGTCAGGCCTGCGGCGGCAACCCGATCCCGGTCATCATCCCCTGCCACCGGGTGCTGGGCGCCACCAGCCTGGGCGGCTTTTCGGGTGACGGCGGGATCGAGACCAAGGTGGCGCTGCTGCGTCACGAAGGCGCTGCCGGTCTGCTCATCTGAGCCGCGAAAACCATTGCATTTATGCCTTTTGCGTCCCAACCTATGCTGAAGATCGAATTTGAGGACGCCATTGAATGAGTTCCGAACAAGACCGCGCCGCCCGCAAAAAGGCCATCCATGACGGCCTGATGTCGCTTGAAGCCGAGGAGCTGGCCACGGCCAAGGCCCATTACGAAGCCTTCATGAAGGACTCGCGGCTGGATGACCGGGAAGGCCATGACAAGGATGACATCGCCGCCTCACGCGAGAATGCCGATCTGGCGGCGGCCTTCGACACGCCGGTGCAGGCGCATCACGCCAAGATCGACGTCATCGAGAACACCGATTTCAGCCTGACCGATACCGTGGGCCCCGGGGCCGTTGTCATCTTTGACGATCGCAGGTTAGTCGTGTGCGTCTCGACCTCGCGCTTTGACGTGGATGGCGAGACTTACATGGGTATCTCGACCCAAAGCCCGATCTACAAGGCGATGGCGGGGCTGCAGGCCGGCGACAGCTTTACCCACAACGGCACGGAGCATGAGGTCGAGGACGTCCTCTGACCGGAGCGTTCAGACCTTTTCGACGCGTTTGCTGCGCGTGCGTTCCGGGATCAGTTGCTGGGCGATGCCCGCACCGGTCAGGTAGAGGCTGGTGATCACCAGACCCCAGTGCGCCCAGCTTTCGGGGTGGAAATCGACCCAGGCCGCCCAGCCGGCAAAGAAGGTCCAGGCAAAGGCCATCGGCAGTGACAGCATCCGCCAGCGCTCGGTCCGCACGGGATGGATGAATTTCAGCGGCAGGAACATGGCGATGGCCAGCAGGGTGACCAGCACCAGGCTGATCCAGAAATTGGGTTCCAACGCGAAGATCACCAGCACCAGCATGTTCCAGCAGCCGGGAAAGCCGGAAAACGAGTTGTCCTTGGTCTTCATCCGCGTGTCGGCAAAGTACATCGCGCTGGCAAAGGTGATGACGATGATCGCGAACCAGCCGGTCCAGCCATCCATCAGCCCCGATTTGAACAGGGCGAAGGCGGGGATGAAGACATAAGTCAGGTAGTCGATGATCAGGTCCAGCAGTACGCCGTCGAACTCGGGCGCGTTCTTCTTGACGTGATAGTGTCGTGCCAGAGGGCCGTCGACGCCATCGACCATGAAGGCCACGACCAGCCACAGGAACATCAGGCTCCACTTGGATTCGACGGCGGCCAGCATGGCCAGCATTGCGAAAACGGCGCCGGTAGCGGTGAGCAGATGGACGGAGAGCGCTTGGATCCGGGGTGTCATGGCCCTGTCATGACGGAAAAGCGCGCGAACTGCAAACTGTTGCTGCACCCATTTGTGGCGCGGAATGCCGGGTGCCTCAGGCCTTGGGGTGGGCGCGGTTGTAGACATCCATCAGATGGGCGGTATCCACCGCCGTATAGGCCTGCGTGGTCGACAGCGACGCATGGCCCAGCAGTTCCTGGATCGCGCGCAGATCGCCCCCGGCGGCCAGCAGATGGGTTGCAAAACTGTGCCGCATCGCGTGCGGCGTGGCCGACGATGGCAGGCCAAGCTGCATCCGCGCCTTGGCCATGGCCCCCTGGATCGCGCGCGGGCTGAGCGCGCCGCCACGCACGCCGCGAAAGAGCGGCGATTGGGCCTCCTGCGGGTGCGGGCAGAGCCGCAGATAGCCCTCTACCGCCTGTTGCGCGGCGGGGATGACGGGAACCACCCGTTCCTTGCCGCCCTTGCCGATGATGCGCAGCGATGCGGGCAGCGGCGCGTCGGCGCCGGTCAGCGACAGCGCTTCAGAGATCCGCAGGCCGCAGCCATAGAGCAGGGTCACCACAGCGACATCGCGCGCGGCGACCCAGTCGGTGGTGGATTGCAGCTCGACCGTGTCGATCATGGCGCGGGCGGCGTCCTCGGCCAGCGGGCGGGGGAGTTTCTTGCGGAACTTGGGCGCGCGGGTTGACAGGACCGCAGTGGGCTCGAACCCCTCGCGCTCGGCCAGCCAGCGGTAGAAGGTCTTGACCGCCGACAGCTTGCGCGCAAGCGACCGGGCGCCCACACCGTCGCCGCGCTGCTGGGCCATCCAGGCGCGCATGTCCGAGACCGAGATCCGTTCCAGCGCCGCCAGCCCGTGGAGTGCTCCGTGATGCAGCGTCATGAACGACAGGAAATCGGTGACATCGCCGCGATAGGCGACAAGGGTGTTTTTGGTGCGGCCAGACAGGGCCTTCTGGCTCTCCAGCCAGTGCTGGAGCGCGTCCCGGCAGGCTGGAGAAATCAGGCTCACGACAGCCAGTGGCGCATCGAGCGTTCGAACACGCCGGCAAAAAAGGACAGAAGGTCGGTGCCGAGTTGCGGTGAGAAATGGCGCGGGTCTTCGGCGCCCATGACCAGCATGCCGGGCAAGCGGCCCGGGCCCAGATCCAGCGTCAGACAGGCCTCGGACCGGATGCGGGGGGCACGATCGCTATAGATGCGGGCCTCGGCCTGTTGCAGCTGGCGCAGCGTGACCGGACGCGCCGGGTTGCGGTCCGAGAGGTACGCCGCGATAAAGCCGGGCTCTGCTACGGTCAGCACACCTTGCAGGCGCTGCACCGCGGGATCGGGATCGTGCTGTGCGGATTCCAGAACCAGCGTGATCACGTCCACCCGCAGGATATCCGCAATCTCTCCGCCCAGCAGACGCAGGAATGGTTCGAACTCGGTCGGTTCCAGCAGGCTCAGGATCGCGCGGTGGATCTGATTGGTTCCGGCGAGGTTCTCATAGGCCGCGGCGATGACCGAGCGGTGGGTGTCCTCGAGCCGGTCGAACCGCGCCTCGAGCCGTTCCATGGCGATACCGCGCAGGTCGATGATGTTTGCGCCCATTGCCCGCTCATTGGCGGCCACCAACGCTTGCATCAGGTCCTTGTCTTCCAGCACGGCATCGGGTTTGGCCAGAATCGCCGCGCGCAGGCTGTCTTCCAGTTTGGGGCTGCTGCTCATCTCGGTTCCATTATTGGTTTTGCGAAAGTTATAGCATGGCCTGACGGGTTTGACTCGTGAAAAGCGACAGATGGCGAAAACCGGCCACGGGTTTGTGGCGTTTGAGAGGCCGGTGGCGCTCCCGCCTGCGGCCGCCTGATCAAAGATCAGGCATCAGCAGTTGGGCCGGGCGCTGCGCCTGCCGGCGCAGCGGGATGTGCGCTATCCGTTAAAGCGGTACCGCAGCGCGCCCTTGGCGCGCTGCCGGGCCCAAGTCCCTATACGTCCGGCGAAGCCGGGCGGTCTCGGACGCGGGAGCCCTGCGCCCTTTGGTCCCGGGGCAGTTACAGGATCTTCTGACCGGTTTTGGCCCAATCCGACAGGAAGGCGTCCAGGCCCTTGTCCGTCAGCGGATGGTCGGCCAGCTTCTTGATCACGCTCGGCGGTGCGGTGATCACATCGGCACCGATGCGGGCACTGTCGGCCACGTGGTTCACGCTGCGGATCGAGGCGGCCAGGATCTCGGTTTCGAACCCGTAATTGTCATAGACCTGGCGGATATCGGCGATCAGGTCCATGCCGTCGAGGTTGATGTCGTCCAGCCGCCCGATGAAAGGCGAGATGAAGGTCGCGCCCGCCTTGGCCGCCAGCAGCGCCTGATTGACCGAGAAGCAGAGCGTCACATTCACCATCTGGCCTTCGTCCGTGAGCGTCTTGCAGGCTTTCAGCCCAGCCCATGTCAGCGGTACCTTGACCGCGATATTCGGGGCGATCTTTGCCAGCTTGCGACCCTCGGCAATCATGTCCTCGGCTTCGGTGGCCACGACCTCGGCCGAGACCGGCCCGTCGACCAGATCGCAGATCTCCTTGGTCACTTCCAGAATATCGCGGCCCGATTTCAGAATCAGCGAGGGGTTGGTGGTCACGCCGTCCACCATGCCCAGATCGTTAAGCTCGGCAATCGCGTCGATCTCGGCGGTGTCTACGAAGAATTTCATGGGGCAGTCCTTTGATGGGTTGGCCTCTGTCGCGCTTGCCTTTACCTCAAAGGAACCTCTGCCGAAACCCCCGGCGATGAAAGGTGACAGGTGAGCGATCCGGAATTTTTCGATCACGGCGAACTGGTGGCGGTGCTGACGACGCAGCCGCTGGACCGGTTGCTGGACTACAAGGCGTCCGAGGGCGGCTGTTTCCCCGGCGCCTTTGTCGAGGTGCCGCTGGGGCCGCGCAAGGTGCTGGGCGTGGTCTGGGGACCGGGGAGGGGCGATTTTGACCGCGCCAAGATCCGGTCGGTGATCCGGGTGCTGGATGTGGCGCCGATGCGGGAGGAGATGCGCAGCTTTCTCGGGCGCGCCGCCGATTACACTCTGACACCGATGCCCGCGATGCTGCGGCTGGCAACCCGCGCGCCGGGGCTGGGCGATCCGCCGTCGATGCGCAAGATCTACCGGCTGGGCGACCGGGCGCCAGACCGGATGACCGATGCCCGCACCCGGGTTTTGGAGGTGCTGCGCGACTATGGCGGGCTGGCATTCACGCTGAAAGAGCTGGCCGAAATGGCCGGGGTAACCTCCTCGGTCATCAAGGGGCTGGTGAAACAGGGCGCCGTGCGGGAGGAGGACAGTCCCCGTGATCTGCCTTTCCCGCGGCTTGACCCGGACCTGTCCGGCAAGGATCTGACCGACGATCAGGCCGCCGCCGCCGCCACCCTGCGCGCGGCGATGCGCTCGGACACGTACGGGACCACCCTGCTCAAGGGTGTGACCGGCTCCGGCAAGACCGAGGTCTATCTGGAGGCGGTGGCCGAGGTGCTGCGGCTGGGTAAACAGGCGCTGGTGCTGTTGCCCGAGATCGCGCTGACCGCCGAGTTCCTGACCCGGGTCGAGGCCCGCTTTGGCGCGCGGCCCGCCGAATGGCACTCGGGCGCCACCATGACCGAACGGCGCCGGGTCTGGCGGATGGTGGGACAGGGTGAGGCGCAACTGGTGGTCGGCGCTCGTTCGGCCCTGTTCCTGCCGTTCCGCCATCTGGGCCTGATCATCGTGGATGAGGAACACGACACCTCCTACAAGCAGGAGGACGGCGTGCTCTACAATGCCCGCGACATGGCGGTGCTGCGGGCGGCGATCTGCGGGTCGCAGGTAATACTGGCGAGCGCCACGCCATCACTTGAAAGCTGGGCCAATGCCGAGGCGGGTAAGTACGACCGGCTGGAGTTGACGGCCCGGTTCGGTGCGGCAGTGTTGCCCGAGATGAACGCCATCGACATGCGCGCCGAGCAGATGCAGGCGGGCACCTGGATATCGCCGACCCTGCGCCGCGCCGTGCTGGACCGGATGGCGAAGGGCGAGCAGGCGCTCTTGTTCATCAACCGCCGCGGCTATGCCCCGGTCACGCTCTGCCGCGCCTGCGGGCAGCAGATCGGCTGCGATCATTGCGATGCGCGCATGGTTGAACACCGCTTTCTCAAGCGCCTGATGTGCCATCAATGCGGCGAAACCAAACCGGTGCTTGAGACCTGTCCGCATTGCGAGGTCGAGGGCAAGCTGGCCCCGGTCGGACCGGGGATTGAGAGGCTGGCGGAAGAGGCAGAGGCTGCCTTCCCAGATGCAAACATCGCTGTACTGAGTTCGGATATGTTCGGCTCGGCCCGCGCGCTCAAGGCCAAGATCGAGGAGATTGCCGAAGGTGAGGCGGATATCATCATCGGCACGCAGCTGGTGGCCAAGGGCCACAACTTTCCCAAGCTGACGCTGGTTGGAGTGATCGATGCCGATCTGGGGCTGCAAGGCTCGGACCTGCGTGCGGCCGAGCGGACCTTTCAATTGATGCGGCAGGTGGCCGGGCGCGCGGGCCGGGCGGAGAGGCCGGGGCAGGCGCTGCTCCAGACCTTTCAGCCCGAACACCCGGTGATCCGCGCGATTCTATCCGGCGACGAGATCGGGTTCTGGAAGGCCGAAGCCGCCGAGCGGCAGGTCGCGGGCGTGCCGCCTTATGGCCGTATGGCTGGGATCATCCTGTCGGGCCCCGAGGTCGGGCCGGTCTTCGACCTCGGCAACGCCATGGCCCGCAACGACGCCCCACTGCGCCAGATCGGCGCGCAGGTCTTCGGCCCCGCCCCCGCCCCCATCGCCCGGATCAGGGGCCGCCACCGAGTGCGCCTGTTGGTGAAGGCGCCCAAGGGTGTGCCGCTGCAAGAGGCGATCGCCCGCTGGATCGCGCCGCTCAGGCTCAAGGGCGATCTGCGGCTGAGCGTCGATATCGACCCGCAAAGCTTTTACTGATCGCGCTCTTCATCTTTTCCCAAATACTCCCGCCGGAGGCGAATAGCCTGACCGACGCCAAGAGTGGAAACGGTTGGGTATCTGCGTATTTTCAGCAAGAAGAAGCATCAGGCGGTCACAGCTTCGGAACGTTGGTCGATCAGGTAATCGGTCGCCATCGCGCCCACCCACATGAAGAACAGAGCAGTCCAGGCGGTACCGACGAAGATCGAGCCGCCGGTCACGCCAGCGCCGATGGCGCAGCCGCCGGCGAGCATGCCGCCAAACCCCATCAGTGCGGCCCCGATCATTGCCTTGCGCATGGTGGCCGGACCGTCGAAGGCCTGCAGCCTCATTTCTCCGGCAAACCAGGCGGCGAGCATGGCGCCGATGAAGACGCCGGGCACCAGCCCGATGTCGAACTCCAGCACCGCGTCCCGGTCGAGGAAGAACATCAGCGTATGGGCCGAGGGGCCAGTGAAGGTGGCGCTTTCGATCTGGACCGGGTCAAAGGCGACCTGCGGCAGCGCGTAGGTCAGCACCCAGCCCAGAGCCACGGCAAACCCCACACCAGAGGCAAAGACCAGCCGTGCCGCGCCGATGCGGTGGCGCCGGGCGAGCACCAGGGCCAGCACCGCGATCAGCGCGCCGAGGACAAGCCCGGCATAAGGCGGCAGACCGGTTGCGGCGAGCAGGTCCATGTTGCGCCCGCCCTCGGTGATCCAGAGCGCGGCGATCCGGTCGCGGGCCGGAGACAGCAGGCCCGAGAGGCTCATCTGCGCCACCACCGCAAAGATCAGCCCGGACACCACCGAGCGCAGGTTGCCCGTGGCCGCCAGCACCAGCAGCCGCCCCGAGCAGCCGCGCGCGAGCACCATGCCGGTGCCGAACATCAGCCCGCCGATGATCGCCCCCGACCAGCTACCCGGCACCGCCATCATCCGCGCGTCCGCCGCATCCATAAGTCCCAGCATCTGTGCGGCCTGCACCCAGACCAACGCCGTCGAGAAGGTCAGCAGCCAGACCGCCACCTTGTCTTCCATCCGGCCCCGGGCAAACTCCACCGTGGCGGCCCTGAGACAAAAGCGCGAGCGCTGTGCCGCCACGCCGAAGGTGATGCCAGTCGCCAGACCGAACAGGGCGGCGGTCGGGGCTTCTCCGATCCGTTCGACGAGGCTGATCAGGTCCATGTGCTGCTCCACATCTATTCACGAATTGCTATATATCTTTGCGATCCGCCCTGCGCATTGATGCAGATCAGATGTGCAAGGGCACCTTTCCCCTCGCCAAGCGGGCGCAATGGGCGTAGAGGACTCTCATGTTGAAACCGATCCCTCTGTCCGAGGCAGAGAACCTGCCCCTATGGCGGCGCCCCATCGTGCTGCTTTTCGTCATGGCGATGACCATGCCGATTGCGTTCAATGCGTGGAGTGCGCTGCTGAACAACTTCGTCATCGAGGTAGCGAATTTCGACGGGGCGGATATCGGCCTGCTGCATACGGTGCGCGAGATCCCGGGCTTTCTGGCCGTCGGCGTGATCGCCGTGATCATCTTTGTGCGCGAGCAGGTGCTGGGGCTGATCTCGCTGGCCCTGCTGGGTGTCGCTACCGCTGTGACCGCATGGTTCCCGAGCCTTGGCGGGTTGCTCTTCGTCACGCTCTTCAGCTCGATCGGCTTTCACTACTACGAGACGGTAAACCAGTCGCTGCAGCTGCAATGGCTGCCCAAGGACCGGGCGCCGCAGACCCTTGGCTGGCTGGTGGCCATGGGCTCGGCCGCGACGCTGGTGGTCTACGGGCTGATCGTGCTGACATGGGAGCGGTTCGATCTGGCCTATAACACCGTCTTCATGGCCGCAGGGGGGCTGACCCTGTTTTTGGCGGTTTTCTGTCTGGTGGCCTATCCGCAATTCGACGCGCCCACGCCGCAGACCAAGAAGCTGATCCTGCGCCGCCGCTATTGGCTCTATTACCTGCTGCAATTCATGGCGGGTGCACGGCGACAAATCTTTGTGGTCTTTGCGGGCTTTATGATGGTCGAAAAATTCGGGTTCGACGTGCATGAGCTGACCGGGCTCTACATGATCAACCTGATGATCAACATGACCGTGGCGCCGCTGCTGGGCAAGGCTGTGGCCCGGTTCGGCGAGCGGCGGACGCTGATCTTTGAATATGCCGGGCTGGCGCTGGTCTTTGCGGCCTATGGCGGGATCTACTGGTTCGGCTGGGGCGTGCTGCTGGCCGCGGTGCTTTACGTGATCGACCATATCCTGTTTGCGCTGGCGCTGGCGCTGAAGACGTATTTCCAGAAGATCGCCGACCCGGCGGATATCGCGCCCACGGCGGCCGTGGCGTTCACCATCAACCATATCGCGGCGGTGTTCCTGCCCGCGCTTCTGGGACTGCTCTGGGTGATCTCACCCGGCGCCGTCTTTGGTCTGGCCGCTGCCATGGCGCTGATCTCGCTGGGCCTGTCGCTGCTGGTACCGCGCCATCCCGAGCCGGGCAATGAGACCATTCTGTCGAAATATGCTCCGGCCCCGGCGGAATGAGGGCGCATGAGTGAAAAAGGAAGGTTCCTGACCGGCTCGACCATGGGGCATGTGGTGCGCATGACCCTGACCGGGGCGACGGGGATCACCTTTGTCTTTCTTGTCGATGCGGCGAACCTGTTCTGGATATCGAAGCTGGAGCAGCCCCGGCTGATGGCCGCGATCGGCTTTGCCTTTGCCATCCAGTTTCTTTCGGTGAGCGCCGGGATCGGGCTGATGATCGCTGCCACCGCCCTGATCTCGAAGGGGATCGGGCAGGGGCGGCGGAGGCTGGCCCGGCGGCAGGCGACCTCGGCGCTGGTGCTGGCCTTTCTGATCCAGAGCGCTGTTGGCCTGCTGATCCTGATCTTTCGACACCAGATCCTGGCCTTGTCGGGGGCCACCGGCGAGACGGCGATGCTGGCGGCGCGGTATCTGGCGATGACGGTGCCCTCGCTGGGCGTGATGGCGGCCGCGATGATCGCCAATGGAGCGCTGAGGGCCGAGGGGGACGGTGTACGCTCGATGTCGGTTACGCTGACCTCGGGCGGTGTGGCGCTGGTGATCGACCCGATCCTGATCTACGGACTGGGTCTTGGCCTCGACGGGGCGGCGTTGGGCGTGGTGCTGTTTCGTTTCGTGATGCTCGGCATGGCGATCTATTTCGCCACGGTGCCGCACGACCTGCTGGCGCGGCCACGGCGACGGGATTGCCTGGGCAGCCTCAGGCCCTACCTGCTCATCGCCGTGCCCGCGATCCTGACGCAGCTGGCTGCGCCGGTCGGCAACTATGTCCTGACCTCGGTCATGGCGCAGTTCGGGGATCAGGCGATGGCGGGCTGGGCCGTCGTCGGGCGGCTGACGGTGGTGGCGTTCGGAGGCATCTTCTCGCTGGCCGGCGCCATTGGCGGCATCTTCGGCCAGAACTACGGCGCGCGGGACTATGCGCGGGTGCGGTGCACCTATCGCGACGCGGTTCTGTTCGGACTGGGGTATACGCTTGCGATGTGGGCCGTCCTGGCGGCGGCGGGGCCGGGCATCGCGCGGGGGTTTGCCCTGGAGGGGCCCTCTGCCGAGGTGCTGGTGGCCTTTACCCGGGTGGGGGCGGGCGGTTTCGTCTTTGCCGCCTTGCTCTTTGTCTCGAACGCCGCGTTCAACGCGCTGGGCCGCCCGCGCCGCGCGACGCTGACCAACTGGTTCCGCGACGGGGCGCTGACCCTGCCGGTCGCATTGTGGACGGCAGCCGCCTTTGGCGCGCCGGGCGTAATCTACGCGCAGGCGCTGTGCAGCGTTCTGGTCGGGCTCGCTGCCGTTCTCTGGGGCTGGCACTATGTGGTCGCGCTGAGCCGGCAGGCCCTGCCGGTGCTTGACCTCGCGCCCTCCCGGTCCTACGCGCATGCGGACAGATTCAGGAGACGCTGATGCCCACCTATACCGCTCTGACCACACTGACCGGCAAGACCGCCGCCGAAGGACTTGGCGAGGCGATGGAACGCCTGACGCCCGAACCGACCGGCGTCGGAGTGTTCGAGGTCGAGGACGGTTCGGGCCTGTGGGAGGTGGGCGGTTATTTCACTGCAACCCCGGACGACACGGCGCTGGCAGTGCTGGCTGCGGCCTTTGATGCCAAGCCTTTCGTGGTCTCGGAACTGCCGGAAACCGACTGGGTCGCCCATGTGCGGCGCGAACTGGCGCCGGTCGAGGCCGGGCGGTTCTTCGTCTATGGCAGCCACGATGCCGACAAGGTGCCCGAAGGGTCGATCCCGCTGCTGATCGAGGCCGCGATGGCATTCGGCACCGGCCATCACGGTACCACGCTGGGCTGCCTGCGGGCGCTGGACCGGCTGATCGAGGAAGGGTTCGAAGCCAGGACAGTGGCCGATATCGGATGTGGCACGGCGGTGCTGGCCATGGCGGCGGCACGGGTCTGGCAGGGCGACATTCTCGCCAGCGATATCGACGAGGTTGCCGTCGACGTGGCCGAGGCGAACCTGCGCGCCAACGGGATGGACGGCGCGATCCGGTGCCTTGAGGCCGCCGGCTTCGATCACCCCGATCTGAAGGCCCATGCGCCTTACGATTTGATCTTTGCCAATATCCTGAAAGGCCCGCTGGTCGCCCTGGCGCCGGATCTGACAGAGAATCTGCGGCCGGGCGGATATGCGATTTTGTCGGGGATTCTCAACGAACAAGCCGATGATGTATTGTCCGTTTATGTCCAGAATGGAACCAATCTGCACGCAAGGAATATGATTGGTGAATGGACGACGCTTGTTTTGCACAAAGAAGGCGCAATTTAGGCCAATTTGCCAACATCAACGATCTTTTGCCTTGGTTTTGGCGCTTTTCATACGTAGCCTCAGTCAGGTTTTTATGGAGGGACCGGTTATGGAGGCTACCATGGCCAACAGGCAGATGCCTTTTGAGCAGCGCATTCAGCGTCTGACCAAAAAGCATCGTGCCATGACACGCGGGTATCGCGCGCAGATGCGTGCAGACGGACTGGTGGTGATGAAACCCCGCCGGGTCCGGTCGGCTGCCCCGCTGAGGGTGATGGTGCTGTCCCTTGTCGCCTTCTTCCTGTTCAAGGGCTTCTTGCTGGCGACCCTGGGTGCGACATCCTACGATCAGCGTGTTGAACGTCTGAACGAGGGAACGTCGGTCGAGAAAGCCGGTGCCTGGGTGATGCAAGCCGATCCCCTGTCGGCGCTTATCGCCGAGCAGATTGGGCCGTTCCTGCCCTAACCCGACCTCCTACCGGACAAAAGAAAACGCCGTGTGTTTCAGAGACACGCGGCGTTTCTGTTTGCCCCTTAGGGAGGAGTGGGGCAGGGAGAGTGAGTGGCTTTGCTCAGCGCTTGCCCTCGGCCACGGCGTCGATGTCGCCACGGCACAGGCCGATATCTTCCAGTTCGCGATCCGACAGATCCGACAGCGCGTTGCGGGTGGCGCGGGCGTCGTTCCAATCAACAACGGCGTTCACGACCGATGCGAAAGTTGCGCCGATACGGCCAAAGAGGCCGAACGAGCCAATGGTGGGGCGGGTGGTGTCCAGTGCAGCCATATCCTGTGTCCTTCTGGTTTGCGTTTTCAGTATGATCTCTCGATCTGACGGCCATCTAGTAACGCCCGATTGCCCGCGCAAGAACGAAAATTGCATGTGTCCTATGCAGTTTCTGCAATGCTCGAAAACACTGTAACCCCTTTGAAATGTTGGTGATTATCGGCCTCTCGAAACGGTCGCTTCCAGGCCGTTTGGGGTCGTTTTTCGCCTTTGGTGTCGCGGGTTGAACAGCCGTGTCGCTTTCGGGCGTGAGGTCAAAGCGCTTGGAAAATGTTCATGCTTCGTGCTAGTTCGGATAAAAGGCAACAAAACCCGAGCAGGCCGAGGCGATATATGCGGATTCTGGGCATTGATCCGGGGCTGAGAACCCTGGGATGGGGCGTCATCGAATCGCATGGCAGCCGATTGAGTCACGTGGCCAACGGGCATTGCGTTTCCGATGGTGATGATCTGGGGGAGCGGCTGCTGTCGCTGCACAACCAGATCGTCGAGGTGATCGCGACCCATGCGCCGGATCAGGCGGCCATCGAACAGACCTTCGTGAACAAGGACGGCGCCGGCACCCTCAAGCTGGGCCAAGCGCGTGGCGTGGCGCTGCTGACGCTGGCGCAGGCCGGGCTGCCGGTGGGGGAATATGCACCCAACCGGGTGAAGAAGACGGTAGTGGGGGTAGGGCATGCCGAGAAAGAACAGGTTCTGCACATGGTCAAACTGCAACTGCCCGGCTGTCAGCCGAAAGGGGCCGACGCCGCGGATGCGTTGGCGATTGCCATCTGCCATTCCTATTACGGTGGGGCGGCGCCGATGCGGGTGAGAGAGGTGCGGGCATGATCGGCAAACTGACGGGGCGGCTGGACTACCGCGCGGCGGACCACATCCTGATCGACGTACGCGGCGTCGGCTACATCGTCTATTGCTCGGACCGGACTATGGCCGCGCTGCCCGGTGTGGGCGAGGCGGTCGCGCTTTACACCGAGATGGTCGTGCGCGAGGATCTGATGCAGCTTTACGGCTTTCTGTCGCTGGTCGAGAAAGAATGGCACCGGCTGCTCTGCTCGGTGCAGGGCGTGGGGGCCAAGGTTTCGCTGGCCATTCTTGGCGCGCTGGGCCCCGATGGCGTAAGCCGGGCGATTGCGCTAGGGGACTGGGCCTCGGTCAAGGCGGCCAAGGGGGTCGGCCCCAAGACGGCGCAGCGGATCGTGCTGGACCTCAAGGACAAGGCGCCCGGCGTGATGGCAATGGGCGGCACCGTGGCAGAGGCGATGGATGGCCCGGCGCTGGAGGTGGTCGAACCGCTTGAGGCCGCGCCCGCGCCCGTCCGCAAACCGAAAGCAAAGGCGTCCTCCGGGGCGGCTGCCGCGTCGGCAGGCGCCCTGTCGGCGCTCTCCAATCTGGGCTATGGTCCGTCCGAGGCCGCCGCTGCCGTGGCCGAGGCGGCCGCTACTTTCCCCGACGCAGGTGAAGCGGACCTGATCCGCGCCGCGCTGAAACTGCTGGCTCCGAAAGGCTGAGTGAGAAATGATCGACGCCGATCCCACCATCCGGCCCGAGCCGCTGCCCGAGGATCATGACCGCGCGTTGCGTCCGCAGGGGCTCGATGAGTTCATCGGTCAGGCTGAGGCTCGGGCCAATCTGCGTATCTTCATCCAGTCCGCCCGCCAGCGCGGCGAGGCGATGGATCATACGCTGTTTCATGGCCCCCCGGGGCTGGGCAAGACCACGCTGGCGCAGATCATGGCGCGCGAGCTGGGGGTGAACTTCCGCATGACGTCCGGCCCGGTGCTGGCCAAGGCGGGGGATCTGGCGGCGATCCTGACCAATTTGGAATCCCGCGACGTGCTGTTCATCGACGAGATTCATCGGCTGAACCCGGCGGTGGAAGAGGTGCTATATCCCGCGATGGAGGATTTCGAGCTGGATCTGGTGATCGGCGAGGGACCTGCCGCGCGCACCGTGCGGATCGAGTTGCAGCCCTTTACGCTGGTTGGTGCGACCACCCGGATGGGCCTGCTGACCACACCCCTGCGCGACCGGTTCGGCATCCCGACCCGGTTGCAGTTTTATACGGTCGAGGAATTGCACGAGATCGTCACCCGCAATGCCCGCAAGCTGGGGGCGCCCGCCGACGACGAAGGTGCTCGCGAGATTGCGCGGCGCTCGCGCGGGACGCCCCGGATTGCCGGGCGGCTGCTGCGCCGGGTTGTGGATTTTGCCGTCGTCGAAGGCGACGGGCGCATCACCCGCGGTCTGGCGGATGGGGCGCTGACGCGGCTGGGGGTGGACAATCTGGGGCTCGATGGAGCGGACCGGCGGTATCTGAAACTGATTGCCGAGAATTATGCGGGTGGCCCGGTGGGGATCGAGACGCTATCGGCGGCGCTGTCGGAAAGCCGGGATTCGCTTGAGGAAGTGATCGAGCCTTATTTGCTGCAGCAGGGGCTGATCCAGCGGACACCGCGCGGGCGGATGCTGGCACAGAAGGCCTGGGCGCATCTGGGGCTGCCGATGCCGAAGCGGCAGAGCGATCTGTTTGGTTGAAGCCGCGCGCCGGAGATTTTATGCCTCCGGCGGGAGTATTTGGAAAAAGATGAAGATCTGCGCGTGACACCTGAAGAGATCGAAGCCCTGTTTGCCCGCGAAAGCGGTGAGTTCGTGTTTGCCCGCTGGGGGCGGCCCATCGTGCCCATCGTGTTCGGGGTCGAGGATCAGACCCTGTCGGTGGTCAAGGGCGCGTTCGAGGCGGTGGTGACGCTGGCCGGTCACAAGATGGCCGAGACCGATCCGGAACTGGGCGCCAATTGCATGGTGTTTTTCTTTCGCGATTGGGCCGAGTTGCCCGAGGTCCCCGATCTCGACCGGCTGATCCCGGATCTGAACCCGTTGGTAGAGCGTCTGATCGCGGGTGATGCCAACCAGTACCGCATCTTCCGGTTCGAAGAGGATGGCGCCATCAAGGCGGCGTTTGTGTTCCTGCGCATGGATGAGCAGATGTCGAAGTTGCCCGCCGAGACACTGGCGCTGAGCCAGGTCGTGCAGACCGTCCTGCTGTGGTCCGACACCGCGTTCCGCACCCAGTCTCCGCTGGCCTTGGCGGGCGAGGCGACGATCCTGCGGCCCGACATTGCCGGGCTGATCCGGGCTGCCTATGATCCGGTGCTGCCGGGGGCTGCGCGGGACAGCTCTCATGCGCTCAGGTTGTTTGCCCGTCTGGAGCAGTCGTCATGAAGCATGTCTTCCCGGTCCGGGTCTATTACGAAGACACCGACATGGGGGGCATCGTCTATCATGCCAATTACCTGCGCTATATCGAACGGGCGCGTTCGGACTGGGTGCGGCAACTGGGCAATGACCAGAATGCGATGCGGGATGCGGGCATCGTCTGGGTCGTGCGCAAGATCGAGGCGGAATACCTTGCAACCGCGAAGTTCGACGATGAGCTGGTGATCGAGACGGAGATGGCGGCGATCTCGGGCGCGCGTCTGACCATGGCGCAGCTTGTGCGGCGGGGGGACACGGAGGTCTTCCGGGCGACCGTCACTGCCGTCTGCATAAATGCCGAGGGCAAGCCGGTGCGGCTTCCGGCAGAGATTCGCGCATTGCTGTAACAATTTTGCAGGCAGGGGTGGTTCTGTTGGCATTTCACCCCGATCTACGTTAGCGTTTCGCAAAACAAGCCCGAACCAATGGGCTGTCAGGCAACAAAGAGCAGGTCATGGAAGCTGAAACGCTGGCGCTGGCGCAGGAGATCGATTTCTCCATGTGGGGGCTGTTTGCCCGTGCAACCCTTGTCGTGAAACTGGTGATGCTGATGCTGCTGGCCGCCTCGTTCTGGGCGTGGTCGATCATCATTCAGAAACTCATCACCTATCGGTCTGCGCGCGGCGAGGCGCAGGTGTTCGATGAATCCTTCTGGTCGGGCAATCCGCTGGATGAGCTGTTCGAACGGATCGGGCCGCAGCCAAACGGCAGTTCGGAGAAGATCTTTGCCGCCGGCATGATCGAATGGCGACGCTCGCACCGGACCGATGGCGGGCTGATCGCGGGCGCGCAGGCGCGGATCGACCGGTCGATGGATGTGGCCATCGCGAAAGAGGCCGAAGGGTTGCAAAAGGGGCTGCCGGTGCTGGCCACGGTGGGCTCGACCGCGCCGTTTGTGGGCCTTTTCGGCACCGTCTGGGGCATCATGAACGCCTTTATCGAGATTGCCGAGCAGCAGAACACCAATCTGGCCGTGGTTGCGCCGGGGATTGCCGAGGCGCTGCTGGCCACCGGTCTGGGCTTGCTGGCGGCTATCCCGGCGGTGATCTTCTACAACAAGCTGAGCGCGGACAGTGACCGGATCGTGGGCGGGTATGAGGCCTTTGCCGACGAGTTCGCCACCATCTTGTCGCGGCAATTGGACAGCTGAGTCATGGGCGCGGCGGTACAGCAGAGCGCGGACAGCGGCCGCAGGCGCGGGCGGCGGCGGGGCCGGGCGCAGCCGATGGCCGAGATCAACGTCACGCCCTTTGTCGACGTCATGCTGGTGCTCTTGATCATCTTCATGGTGGCCGCACCCCTGCTGACCGTGGGTGTGCCGGTGGACCTGCCCAAGACCGCCGCAAACGCGCTGCCCTCGGACAGTGAAGAGCCGCTGACCGTCACTTTGACCGGTGATGGCCGGGTGCAGATCCAGACGACGGATGTCGCTCGCGCGGAATTGATCGGAAAACTGCGCGCGATTGCGGCAGAACGGAGCAGTGACCGGGTGTTTCTGCGCGCCGATGGCGGCATTCCCTATGCGCAGGTCATGCAGGTCATGGGCGCGCTCAACGCGGGCGGGTTTTCGAATGTAGGCCTTGTGACGGATACCGGCGGGCCGACGCTGGACGAAGGCGGAGAGTGAGGCAGCGGTTTGCAGACCGGCACCAAGATCTCAGGCGTCCTCCATGTGACCTTGGTCGGGTGGGCGTTGTTCGGCGGTACCTTCCGGTCCGAGCCGTTGCCGTTCGAGGTGCAGGATGTGTCGGTGATCTCGGCTGAGGAATATGCAGCACTAACCGCGCCGAAACAGGCGCCCGAGGTTGTAGATGCGCCCTCGGACCTGCAACAGCCCGAGCAGCCGGACGATCAGGTCGCGGTACCTGCGCCCGCCGAGCCCGAGCCGGAACAGGCGCCTCCCGAACCCGTGGCCCAGCCGGAACCTGAGCCGGAACCGCAGCCCGACGTGGTTGCCGAGCCCCCCGATCCCGAGGTGGTCGAGGAGACGCCCACCCTGGAGCAGCCCGACCCCGAGGAGGTGGCGCTGCTGCCTCCGGGCCCGCGCCCTCAGCCCCGGCCCGCCGACCGGGTCGCGCCGCAGCCGGTTGCACCGCCGCCCCCTGATGTGAAACCCGACGATGTGGACACGCCTCCGGTCTCGGCCGAGGAGGGCGCCGAAGAGCAGCAACCCGAGCAGGAAGAGACGGCGCAGAAAGAGGCGACCGACCAGATCGTGACCGAGGCAGAGGAAAGCCCCGATCCGGCGGCCCAGAGCTCGCCCCGTCCAAAATCGCGCCCGTCACGGCCCAAGCCCGAGCCGGTGCAGACGGCTGAACAGGAAGACCCACCCGACACCAGCCCCAACACGCAGGATGCGGTTGAAGACGCGCTGGCCGAGGCCCTGGGCGGCGCGCAGGCGGCCCCGGCCCCCAGCGGCCCGCCCCTGACCGGTGGCGAAAAGGACGCACTGCGGATCGCGGTTTCGAACTGTTGGAATGTCGGCTCATTGTCCACGGACGCGCTGAACACTACCGTTGTGGTGTCCGTCGCCATGCAACCCGACGGCAGACCGATCAGCAACAGCGTGCGGCTGCTGGACAGCTCGGGCGGCTCGTCCGCAGCCGCGCAGCAGGCCTTTGAGGCCGCGCGCCGCGCCATCGTTCGCTGTGGTGCCAAAGGATACGACCTGCCGACCGAGAAATACGGTCAGTGGCAGAATATTGAGATGACCTTCAATCCCGAGAGGATGCGGATCAAATGATGAAATTTCTGACCAGCCTCTTTCTGGGCACGGCGCTGCTGGTGGCCCCGGCTCAAGCGCAGAACCAGCCGCTGCGGATCGAAATTACCGAGGGCGTGATCGAACCCCTGCCGTTTGCGGCTCCGAATTTCGTGCCCGACACTCCGGCAGCTGCCGAGTATTCGGCGCAACTGGCCCGCGTCGTGGCTGCCGACCTCAGCGGCACGGGGCTGTTTCGCGAGATCGGCTCGGACGCCTATATCAGTCAGGTCAGCAGTTTCGAGGCGCCGGTGCAGTTTGCCGACTGGAAGGCGATCAATGCACAGGCGCTGGTGACCGGGGCGGTGAACGTCTCGGGCAACCAGCTGACGGTGCGGTTCCGGATCTGGGACGTGTTCTCGGGCGCGGAACTGGGCAACGGGCTGCAATTCGCGGGCACCACCGACGGCTGGCGGCGCATGGCACACAAGGTGGCCGATCAGGTCTATAGCCGGATCACCGGCGAGACTGGCTACTTCGACAGCCGGGTGGCCTTCGTGTCCGAGAGCGGACCCAAGAACCAACGGCGCAAGCGGCTGGCGATCATGGATTACGACGGCGCCAATGTGCAGTACCTGACCGACAGCTCGGCCATCGTGCTGGCGCCGCGGTTTTCGCCGACCGGGGATCGGGTGCTCTATACCAGCTACGAGAGCGGCACGCCGCGCATCTACGTGCTGGATGTGGGCCGGGTGCAGCGCCGCGTCCTGCAAAGCCAGGAAGGCACCATGAGCTTTGCGCCGCGCTTCTCGCCGGACGGGCAGACGGTGCTCTATTCGCTGGCCCAGGGCGGCAATACCGATCTGTGGTCGATGAATATCGGCTCGGGCCAGAGCGCGCGCCTGACCAACGCGCCCTCGATCGAGACGGCGCCCAGCTATTCTCCGGACGGCAGCCAGATCGTGTTCGAAAGCGACCGGTCGGGCACGCCGCAGCTTTACATCATGCCCGCGCGGGGTGGCGAAGCGCGGCGGATCAGCTTCGGCAAGGGCCGCTATGGTACGCCTGTCTGGTCACCGCGCGGCGATTACATTGCCTTTACCAAACAGAACAAGGGCCGGTTCCATATCGGCGTGATGCGCACAGATGGCAGCGAGGAACGGCTGCTGACCGCCTCGTTCCTGGACGAGGGGCCGACATGGGCGCCCAATGGCCGGGTGATCATGTTCACCCGTGAAACCCAGGGCGCCAGCGGACGCTCGGCGCTCTATTCGGTGGACATCTCGGGCCGCAACCTGCGCCCGGTCCGTACACCGGACGGTGGCAGTGACCCGGCATGGTCTCCGTTGCAGTAGGGAACGGGGCAGAAGTGATCGGCACAGCCCAACGGCTGCGTTCACATGAGACGGTGCTTGTGGTAAGGACAGGCGCAGAACACAAAAGAACGAGTGAGGCATCGAGATGAACCTACTGGGCAAGATCGCGGCCCCCATCGCCCTGGTGGCGCTGGCGGCCTGTTCCAACACCGACCCGTCGGCCTGGGGCAGCGGAGGCGCTGGCGGAGCGGGCGCGGGCGGCGCCGGGGCTGGCGTGGCCAGCGACCCGACCTCTCCGGCCTATTTCCAGCAGGCCATCGGTGACCGGGTGCTGTTCTCGGTCGACCAGTCCACCCTGACCGCCGAGGCGCAGACGATCCTGCAGGGGCAGGCCGACTGGCTGCTGCGGAATGTCGATTTCACCGCCACCATCGAAGGTCACGCGGATGAGCAGGGCACGCGGGAATACAACCTTGCGCTGGGCGCGCGCCGGGCCAATGCCGCCCGCGAGTTCCTGATTTCGCGCGGGGTTGCGGGCAACCGGCTCAAGACCGTGACCTACGGCAAGGAGCGCCCCATCGAGATCTGCAGCGAAGAGGCATGTTATGCCAAGAACCGCCGCGCCGTGACGGTTCTGACGGGTGCAACCACGGGGTAAGATGATGCGCATTGCGGCTTTGGTTCTGGCGGCGGCCGTGGCAACGGCCGGTATGGCCCGGGCGCAGGATCAGCAGACACTGGCGGATATCCGGCAGGAGTTGACCGTCCTGCATGTAGAGATACAGCGGCTCAAGCGTGAGTTTTCGACCACCGGATCGCCCTCTCCGAACCTGTCCGGCAGTTCGGTGCTTGAGCGTGTGGATGCCATCGAGGCCGAGTTGCAGCGCTTGACCAGCCAGACCGAACAGCTCAACCAGCGGATCGAGCGGATCGTGGCCGACGGCACCAACCGCATTGGCGATCTGGAGTTCCGCTTGGTCGAACTGGAAGGCGGCGACATCAGCACCTTGGGAGAAACCACGACGCTGGGCGGCGATACCGGCACCCAAACGACGGCCCCGGCGATTGAGCCCGCGACCCCGACCGTGGATGACAGCGAGCTTGCCGTCGGCGAACGCGCCGAGTTCGATGCGGCCTCAAAGGCGCTCGACGAGGGCGATTTTGGCCGGGCCGCCGAGATGTTCGGCCAGTTCGACAGCTCGTATCCCGGCAGCCCGCTGGCGCCCGAGGCTCAGCTAAAGCGCGGCCGCGCGCTGAAAGGGCTGGGCGATACGCGCGAAGCGGCGCGGGCCTTTCTGGCTAGTTTCACCGGCGATTCCGAGGGTCCCGTGGCGCCGGAAGCGCTCTATGAACTAGGCGCCGCGTTGGGCCGTCTGGGCCAGACCGACCAGGCCTGCATCACGCTGGGCGAGGTTGGCGTGCGCTTTCCTGCATCTGCCGCGGTCGCCGAGGCGAGCCGGGAAATGGCGGCGCTGGGCTGTTCTTGACGCAAGAGACCGACAGGCTGCGCGCCGATCTGTGCGCGCAGTTGCCGTCTGAGCTGCCGCGCCGGCTGGGTGTGGCCGTCTCGGGCGGTGGAGATTCGGTCGCGCTGCTCGATCTGCTGATTGATGTATTGGACGGCGAGGGTGTCGCCATCTCTGCCGCAACCGTGGATCATGGCCTGCGCCCCGAAGCGACGAAGGAGGCGGCACAGGTGGCTGCCCTAGCTGTGCGGCTGGGTATCACACATGAGACCCTGCGTTGGGAGGGCTGGGACGGGTCCGGCAACCTTCAGGATCAGGCGCGGCAGGCGCGGTATCACCTGCTGACCGGATGGGCCAGGCGCAACGGGATCACCCTGCTGGCGCTCGGGCACACGGCGGACGATCAGGCGGAAACGGTGCTGATGCGGCTTGGGCGCGCAGCCGGTGTCACCGGGTTGTCGGCCATGCCCGCGCGGCGGGTGCAGGACGGGGTGACACTCTGGCGCCCGATGCTGGGGATCACCCGGGCCCGACTGCGCGATCATCTGCGTGCGCGCGGTCTGAACTGGATCGAGGACCCGTCGAATCAGGATACCCGCTTTGATCGAATCAAGGCACGCGAGGCCCTGGCTCAGCTCGGTCCGCTGGGGATCACGACCGAGTCGCTGGCCTCGGTGGCGCAGAATCTGGCGCAGGCCCGGGACGCGCTGGATCACTACACGCTGAAATCCGCGCAGAACCTGGCCCGGCCGGACGAAGGTGACATTCTTTTGAACCTGCGTGGGTTCTCCACCCTGCCCGAGGAAACCGCCCGCCGCCTTCTGTTGGTAATCACCGGCTGGATCGCCGGGCATACCTATCCGCCGCGCCGTGCCGCCGTGCAGGAAGCTCTGACCGCCCTGCATGCGGGGCGGGCCGGCGCGCTGGGTGGCTGTCTGATCCTGCGGACGGGCGACGAGGCGCGGTTCTGCCGTGAATACAACGCCATCCGCGACATCGCCGGGCCGGGTGACCAGCCCTGGGACAACCGTTGGAGCCTGACTGGCCCTACGATCCAGGGTGCAACCGTCCGCGCGCTGGGCGAAGAGGGCTTGTCGCAAGTGCCCGACTGGCGCGCGACGGACCGTCCTCAGGCCGCGCTGATCGCCTCGCCCGCGGTCTGGAAAGACGGTGACTTGCTGGCCGCGCCCATCGCCGGATATGCAAACGGCTGGCAGACGGGACTGCTGGTTGAATGGGAAGAGTTCCTTGCAACCCTTTTATCGCATTGAACCTGCCTCAATCATCTCTATTTTAGTTGTCTAGCCGGCAACTTCCTCCGATGCCGAAAGATTTGGGAGTATTTCCTTGGGCAACGCACGCAACATCGCCTTTTGGGTCGTCTTGTTTCTGCTGATTCTCGCTCTGTTCAACCTGTTCAGCGGACCGGGCGGCACTTTGCAGAGCCATGAGAAGACCTATTCCGAATTCGTCAGCGCCGTAGACGCGGGTGAAGTCAAGAACGTGACGCTAGATGGCGAACAGATCCGGTACCGGACCAGCGACAACCGCGACTATGTGACGATCAAGCCCGGCGATGCCGAGGTGACCCGGCTGCTGATCGACAAGAACATCCCCGTCCGCGCCGAGAAACAGACGCAGTCCGGGTTCCAATCCTTCCTGATCACGCTGTTGCCCTTCCTGCTGCTGATCGGTGTCTGGGTCTATTTCATGAACCGGATGCAGGGCGGCGGCAAAGGCGGAGCGATGGGCTTTGGCAAGTCCAAGGCCAAGATGCTGACCGAAAAGCATGGCCGCGTGACCTTTGACGACGTTGCGGGCATCGACGAGGCCAAGGAAGAGCTGGAAGAGATCGTGGAGTTCCTGCGCAATCCGCAGAAATTCTCGCGCTTGGGCGGCAAGATCCCCAAGGGCGCGCTGCTGGTCGGTCCTCCGGGCACCGGTAAGACGCTGCTGGCCCGTGCGATTGCGGGTGAGGCGGGTGTGCCGTTCTTCACCATCTCGGGGTCCGACTTCGTGGAAATGTTCGTGGGTGTCGGTGCGTCCCGTGTCCGCGACATGTTCGAACAGGCCAAGAAGAACGCGCCCTGTATCGTCTTCATCGACGAGATCGACGCCGTGGGTCGCCATCGTGGTGCCGGTTACGGCGGCGGCAATGACGAACGCGAACAGACGCTCAACCAGTTGCTGGTCGAGATGGACGGGTTCGAAGCCAACGAGGGCGTCATCATTCTGGCGGCCACGAACCGCAAGGACGTGCTGGACCCCGCACTGTTGCGCCCGGGCCGGTTCGACCGTCAGGTCACCGTCGGCAACCCCGACATCAAGGGCCGCGAGAAAATTCTGGGCGTGCATGCCCGCAAGACGCCTCTGGGCCCCGATGTGGACCTGCGCATCATCGCGCGTGGTACGCCGGGCTTCTCGGGTGCCGATCTGGCGAACCTCGTGAACGAGGCGGCGCTGATGGCCGCCCGTGTGGGCCGCCGCTTTGTCACGATGGAAGATTTCGAGAACGCCAAGGACAAGGTGATGATGGGCGCCGAGCGCCGATCGATGGTGCTGACGCAGGACCAGAAGGAAAAGACCGCCTATCACGAGGCCGGTCACGCCGTGGTCGGCATGACGCTACCCTTGTGCGATCCGGTCTACAAGGCCACGATCATCCCGCGTGGTGGTGCCTTGGGTATGGTGGTCAGCTTGCCCGAAATGGACCAGTTGAACTATCACCGCGACGAATGCGAGCAGAAGCTGGCCATGACGATGGCGGGCAAGGCCGCCGAGGTGATCAAGTATGGCGAGGACCATGTCTCGAACGGTCCCGCCGGCGACATCATGCAGGCCAGCCAACTGGCGCGCGCCATGGTGATGCGTTGGGGCATGTCGGACAAGGTCGGCAATATCGACTATGCCGAGGCGCATGAGGGCTATCAGGGCAACACCGCCGGGTTCTCGGTGTCGGCGCATACCAAGGAGATGATCGAGGAAGAGGTCAAAGGTTTCATTCAGGCTGGCTATGAGCGCGCCCATGAGATCCTTGTCGAGAAGAGCGAGGAGTGGGAGCGTCTGGCCCAGGGCCTGCTGGAATACGAGACCCTGACCGGGGACGAGATCAAGCGGGTGATGAATGGCGAGCCGCCGAGTGCGGGCGATGACGAGGATCAGAGCTCGGATGAGGGCAGCGCCCCCAGCGTCACCGCGATCCCCAAGACCAAGCCCAAAAAGTCGCCGCCCGAAGGCGGGATGGAGCCGGAACCAACCGCGTGAAGGCTGTGGGACCCATAAGGAAAGGCCGGGATTTGCCCGGCCTTTTTCTTGCGTGATCGTCATTCTGCGCAAGTTGAGAGGGGGGATGTGATGACCCGAGAGGACTGGAACCCGGATCAATACGCACAGTTTGCCGGGGTGCGCCTGCAGCCCGCCATTGACCTGATGAATGCGGTGGGGTCGCTGCCGGAGGGTGGGATTGTCGATCTGGGCTGCGGCGCCGGCGTCATGGGCGAAGCGCTGAGCGCGCGCTATCCGAGCCGCAGGTTGATCGGGGTCGACAGCTCTCCTGCCATGTTGGAAAAGGCCAAGGAAACAGGGGCTTATGCGGTTCTCGAAAAAGCGGACATCGCCACATGGCAGCCGGACCGGCGGCCTGCGCTGATGTTTTCGAACGCTGTCCTGCAATGGCTGCCTGATCATCCCCGCCTGATCCCGCGCCTGCTGGCCGGGCTGGCCCCGGGCGGCGTTCTGGCAGTTCAGGTTCCCTATCAGCAGGCGGCCCCGTCGAGCACCGGCTGGCGGGACGCATTCGCGGGGCTTTTCAAGGACCGGCCCCTTGCCAGGCGATCCGAAGTCATGGCTCCGGAGGAGTATTTCGAGCTTCTCTCCCCGTTGGGAGAGGCGCGCCTGTGGGAAACTGAGTATCACCAGCACCTGCCCGCGGCAGAGCATGGGCATCCGGTGCGGCTCTTTACCGAAAGCACCTTTGCCCGCCCGTATCTTGAGGTGCTGGACGAGGTTGAACGCCTGCACCTGACGGCGGCTTACGAAGAGCGGATGCGCCAGGCCTATCCCCTGCGGTCCGACGGATCGGTGCTGTTTCCCTTCCGCAGACTGTTCTTCACTTTGCGAAAACCCTGACGCCCAAGAACGGCGCCCGCCAGTAGAGCCTTGTCAAGAAACCGCGTTCGGGGTCTTCTGTCGGCAACAAAGGGGAACGCCCCGCAGCGGACAGGAGGGACGGGATGCCGGTGCTGAGGGAAAGCGGATATGCGGGCGAGGTTGTCTGGCTAGGCCACGTCGCCGCCGGAGGCTCGCTGCGGGCCACGCCGGTCGAGCGTCTGAGCCTGGGGTTCGCCGGGGCGCCGGGCGAACGGCATGAGGGGACCAATCGCGCCTCATGCGTGCGGGTGCGCAACCTCTATCCCGAGGGCACCGAGATCCGGAACGTCCGGCAGTTGTCGATCCTGTCGCATGAGGAACTGACCGAAATCGCCGCCGGGATGGAGCTGGAGGAGTTGGACCCGGCGCTGGTGGGGGCGAATGTGGTGGTCAGGGGCATTCCCGATTTCACCCACGTCCCGCCCGCCTCGCGCCTGCGGGGGCCGTCCGGTGTGACGCTGACCATCGACATGGAGAACCGCCCCTGCGTTCTGCCGGGGCGCGAGGTCGAGGAGGAATCGCCCGGCCATGGTGCTGCCTTCAAGCCCTCTGCCACCGACCGGCGCGGGGTCACCGCCTGGGTGGAACGGCCCGGCGGGCTCGCCATCGGCGACCGGATGGAGCTTTTTGTACCCGATCAGCGCCCATGGGCACCGTGATTTGCGTATAAACTGCGTGCAGTCTCCGATCTGAAACGTCTGTTCTCGGCATACGCCGTTTCGCGGCTTGATTATGTCGGAATCTATAGCCTTCCGATCGGTTTGCGACGTTAATGAAGTCACAGCGTCGATGCTCGTGTGCATCGGTATGCACGGAATTCTATCAGGGACCCTGCCCAATGAGCTACAAATCCGACATCGAAATCGCCCGCGAGGCCAACAAGAAGCCGATTCAGGAGATCGGCGCCAAGCTGGGAATCTCCAGCGACGACCTGCTGCCCTATGGCCATGACAAGGCAAAGGTCAGCCAGGACTTCATCAACTCGGTGCAGGGCCGCGAGGACGGCAAGCTGATCCTGGTGACCGCGATCAACCCGACCCCCGCGGGCGAGGGCAAGACCACCACCACCGTGGGTCTGGGCGACGGTCTGAACCGCATCGGCAAGAACGCGATGATCTGTATCCGCGAGGCCTCGCTGGGCCCGAACTTCGGCATGAAGGGCGGTGCCGCGGGTGGCGGTTACGCGCAGGTCGTTCCGATGGAAGAGATGAACCTGCACTTCACCGGCGACTTCCACGCCATCACCAGCGCCCACTCGCTGCTGTCGGCAATGATCGACAACCACATCTACTGGGGCAACGAGCAGAAGATCGACATGCGCCGCGTCGTCTGGCGCCGTGTGGTCGACATGAACGACCGCGCCCTGCGTCAGATCACCTGCTCGCTTGGCGGTGTGTCGAACGGTTTCCCGCGCGAAGCAGGCTATGACATCACCGTGGCGTCGGAAGTCATGGCGATCCTCTGCCTGGCCACCGACCTGAAGGATCTGGAAAAGCGTCTGGGCGACATCATCGTGGCCTATCGCCGCGACCGTACGCCGGTCTACTGCCGCGACATCAAGGCCGAAGGCGCCATGACCGTTCTGCTGAAAGACGCCATGCAGCCGAACCTGGTGCAGACGCTGGAAAACAACCCGGCCTTCGTGCACGGCGGCCCGTTTGCCAACATCGCGCATGGCTGTAACTCGGTCATCGCAACCAAGACCGCGCTGAAAGTAGCCGACTACGTCGTGACCGAGGCCGGCTTCGGTGCCGACCTGGGTGCCGAGAAGTTCATGAACATCAAGTGCCGCAAGGCGGGCATCGCCCCGTCGGCCGTGGTGCTGGTCGCCACCGTGCGCGCGATGAAGATGAACGGCGGTGTGGCCAAGGCCGACTTGGGTGCCGAGAACGTCGACGCCGTGAAGTCGGGCTGCGCAAACCTGGGCCGTCACATCGAGAACGTGAAGTCGTTTGGCGTGCCGGTTGTCGTCGCCATCAACCACTTTGTCACCGACACCGATGCCGAAGTGCAGGCGGTCAAGGACTACTGTGGGGATCACGGGGTCGAGGCGGTTCTGTCGCGTCACTGGGAACTGGGCTCGGAAGGTTCGGAAAACCTGGCCAAGAAAGTCGTGGAAATCGCCGATGCCGGCACCGCGAACTTCGCGCCGATCTACCCCGACGAGATGCCGCTGTTCGAAAAGATCGAAACCATCGCCAAGCGCATCTACCGCGCTGACGAGGTTCTGGCCGACGCCAAGATCCGCAACCAACTGAAGGACTGGGAAGCTGCCGGTTACGGCAACCTGCCGGTCTGCATGGCCAAGACCCAGTACTCGTTCTCGACCGATCCGTCGCTGCGCGGTGCGCCCTCGGGCCACTCGGTTCCGGTGCGTGAGGTGCGCCTGAGCGCGGGTGCCGGTTTCATCGTGGTGGTCTGCGGCGAGATCATGACAATGCCCGGTCTGCCCCGCAAGCCGGCTGCCGAAAGCATCTGCCTCAACGACGCAGGTGAGATCGAGGGCTTGTTCTAAGCCGCCAAATACGACATCCCGTGGCCCGGGAGGAACCCCGGGCCGCAGGAGATTCTCATGCCCCCTCTGACACCGCCGCAAGACTGTGCCTCGATGCAGGAATTGCGGGTCCAGATCGACAGGCTTGACCGGCAGCTGATCGAAATGCTGGTAACGCGCGCGGGCTATATCGACCGCGCCGCCGAGTTGAAACCGGGCGAGGACCTGCCCGCGCGTATTCCGGCCCGGGTGGAAGAGGTGGTTGGAAACGTCCGCGCCAAGGCGGATGCCACGGGGATGGACCCCGATCTGGCCGAACGGCTTTGGCGCATTCTGATCGACTGGTCGATCGCCCGCGAAGAGCGGGTGCTCGACCCGGATTGACCGGCCCGGCAGCAGCGCCCGGGCCTTATGAGGTTTGAGGGAAAGGACCAAGGATGGTAGCGCAAGTTATCGACGGTAAGGCCTTTGCGGCCACTGTGCGGGGTCAGGTGACGGATCATGTCGCCCGGCTGAAGGAAGAGAACGGCATCACTCCGGGTCTGGCCGTGGTGCTGGTGGGCGAAGATCCGGCATCTCAGGTCTATGTGCGCTCCAAGGGCAAGATGACCGTCGAGGTTGGCATGAACTCGTTCGAGCACAAGCTGGATGCCGACACCTCTGAGTCGGACCTGCTGGCGCTGATCGACACGCTGAACAACGATCCCGCCGTCCACGGCATCCTGGTGCAACTGCCTCTGCCCAAGCATCTGAACGAGGATCTGGTGATCAACTCCATCGATCCGGCCAAGGATGTGGACGGGTTCCATATCTCGAATGTGGGCCTGCTGGGCACCGGCCAGAAGTCGATGGTGCCCTGCACGCCGCTGGGCTGTCTGATGATGCTGCGCAACCATCATGGCTCGCTGTCGGGGCTCGACGCCGTGGTAATCGGGCGCTCGAACATCGTGGGCAAGCCGATGGCGCAGCTGCTGCTGGGTGACAGCTGCACCGTGACCATCGCGCATTCGCGCACCAAGGATCTTCCCGACGTGGTGCGCCGCGCCGACATCGTGGTTGCCGCCGTGGGCCGCCCCGAGATGGTGCCGGGCGACTGGATCAAGGAAGGCGCCACCGTGATCGACGTGGGCATCAACCGCATCGACGCGCCGGAAAAGGGCGAGGGCAAGACCCGGTTGGTGGGTGACGTGCATTACGAAAGCGCCGCTGCCGTTGCCGGTGCAATCACGCCGGTACCGGGCGGTGTCGGCCCCATGACCATCGCCTGCCTGCTCGCCAACACGCTGACGGCCTGCTGCCGTGCAAATGGTCTGCCCGAGCCCGAGGGCCTGACCGCCTGACAATCCTTGCCAGGCCGCGCCTCCGGGTGCGGCTTGCGCCATTTGGCTGTCCACAAATATCAATCTGATATCAATCAGTGCGTCACCCGACGCTCACGCGGTTTTTTTGCGGCGGTCCACCATCTGATTAATTGAATCTAAATCACTTTTTCTTCAATTGTGGTCTGGATATTGAGCGCGGGCGGCGTGCTGTGGCAAGCTGCCCGTGTGGCAGGTGAGTACAAGTATTGGTGCATGAGAGCAGAGTTTAGAGAGTTCACAGGTTCGCATTATCCAAAACTGATTGGTCCGGGGACCCTGTTCGCCGCGTTACTCGCCCATTTGATCGACCCTTTTGGCGGTATCGAACTGTCTTTCCTCAAAAGGTTTCTGTTTTGGTCACTCGTCATTCTGTTGGCATGCGGGATCGCGCATTGGGCGGGCAATTTCGTTCATAGCCGCTGCACACAGGTTCAGCAGGCCCTTCTGGACGTGGTTGTCATCGTCCTGATTGCCGCGCTGTTCACACCATCTGTGTGGCTGCTGACCTGGATTCTCCATGCGCATCACGGGGTTGAGGCGCCGGGCGTTCTGACAGTGTCCCAATTCGGCGCGCTTTTCGCCATGGGGCTTCTGGTGCTCCGGCGCGCCTTTCCCGAAGTCGAACCGCAACCGGCGGTTACCCAGGACGCGCCGGCTCGCCCGAGGCTATGCCGGCGTTTGCCAAATACGTTCGACGGCCAGATTCTGCGCCTGACGGTCCGCGATCACAACGTGGACGTGGTGACAACCGAAGGCACAATTACCATCCGGTCCCGGTTTGGCGACGCGATAGACGAGATGGATCCCGTGAAAGGGCACTGCACCCACCGGTCCCATTGGGTGACCGAAGACGCGATCGAAAGCGTCGAGCGTGAGGCTGGAAAAATCCACATTCGCCTGATCAATGGCGATCTGGTGCCCGTCAGCCGTAAATACAGGCCGGTTCTGGAAGAAGCGGGCGTTATCTGAGGACCCCAGATTGGCCATCGGAATGGCTCCGGATCGTCAGCGTGGCATGGGCACGGGCCTTGGGTCCGGCCCGGTCAGAATGGCCAGCGCGCCCGGTGCCATCAACTCTGACAAAGCCGCGTCGCTGCTGCGCAGCCCGCCGGTATAGGTCCCGTAGGCAGGCAGGATGATACGTCGCTCGTCCACCAGAAAGGCAGGGCGCGAGATTGTGCGGCCGCGTGTCTGCACCCTCGCCTTCGGGTGATAGTGACCCGAGATTTCCCGCTGCGCGCCCGGCTGCGCGATGTGGCGAAAGGTCAGGTCCGACCGGGTGACGTCCGCCAGATGAGTGCCACCCAGTTCGACCGGGCCGGGATCGTGATTACCCTCGATCCAGATCCAGTTCCGCCCCGCCTGAAGCGCCGCGATCTGCAACCTGTCCCGCTCCGGCAGGCTCAGCGCCGCGCCGAGATCATCGAAACTGTCGCCCAGGCAGATCACGGTCTGCGGCTGCGTGCGATCCAGATCCGCCGCCAGCCGGTTCAGCGTATCGCGGGTTTCGTAAGGGGGCAGGGCCGATCCGCCGCGGCGGGCCATGCGCTCGGATTTTCCCAGATGCAGGTCCGAGACGCAGAGCAGCGCCTGATTCGGCCACCAAAGCGCGCCCGAGCCCATCGCGCACAGGCGCTGGCCGGAAAAGGAAAAGGCATATCCGTTCATGATATGTTCATTCGCCCAGACACGCGCGCGATGCAAGCCGCGTTTTTGCGGATCATACCGGGCTCAGCCCCGCCTCGCGCAGCAACCGGTCGCTTTCCTCGGCCAGCAGCCGCTCTTCGGCGGCCCCTTTCACCGGCACCTTGCCCACCTCCAGGAACAGCGGCGCGGCCAGGGGCGAGACCCGGTCCAGCCGCATAAGGTCGATCCGGTCGCCAACTCGGGTGATCATCTCTTCGATCCGGCCGAAATCTACCAGCCCGCGCATCGCCTCGGCCCGGGTGATCTGCATCAGCAGGTGGTCGGGATCGTATTTCAGCAAGGTGTCATAGAGGATGTCCGAAGAAAACGTCGCCTGCCGCCCGCTTTTGCGCTGCCCACCGGGGTTGCGCTCGATCAGCCCGGCGATGGTGGCGCTGGCCCGAAAGGTGCGCTTCATCACCGCGTTGCCCGCCAGCCAGCTGTCCAGCCCGTGCCGCAGCGCGTCGATCTGGAACAGCGGGCGCGGATCGGTCAACGCATCGAGCCCCCAGATCAGCGTCGCATAGTCGGTCGAGACAAAGCCCAGTGGAGCGAGCCCCGTCTCCTCCATCCGCTTGGTCAGCAACAGGCCCAGCGTCTGCTGCGCGTTGCGCCCGGCAAAGCCGTAGACGCAGACATGTTCGCGCCCGTCATGCGGAAAGCTCTCGATCAGCAGCCGGCCCCGTTCGGGCAGGCGTGAGACGTCGCGCTGCAGCGCCAGCCAGTCGGCGGTGTGGCGGGGCAGTTGCGGCCAGTCCTTTTGCGCGAACATGTCCAGGATGCGGGCGCTGAGCTGGGTCGAGGTGGCGAATTTCGTGCCCATGAAAGTGGCGATCTTGGGCTTCTTGTCGGCACGGCGAGTGACCTCGACCACCATCTCGCGCAGCCCCTCGTAGCGCACGATCTGCCCGCCAATCAGGAACGTGTCGCCGGGGGTGAGCGAGGCGGCAAAGCCTTCCTCGACCTCGCCCAGCGGCTTGCCGCCCCGGTTGCGTTTCAGTCGCACCTTGAGCGTGTCGGTGTCCTGAATGGTGCCCAGATTCATCCGTATCCGCTGCGCCGCGCGTGGGTCGCGCAACTGCCATTTGCCGTCGGGGCGCTGTTGCAGGCGCTGCCACCGGTCATAGGCGCGCAGGGCATAGCCGCCGGTGGCGCAGAAATCGAGACAGGCGTCGAATTCGTCGCGGTTCAGATCGGCGAAGGGCCCGGCCGAGGTCATCTCGGTGTAGAGCGCGTCGGCATGAAACGCCCCGGCTGCAGCAGCGATCAGGATGTGCTGGCACAGCACGTCCTGTGGCCCGCGCCCGCGCGGATCGCCGTCCAGATCATGCGCCTTCACTGCCTCAAGTGCCGCGACGCACTCCACCACTTCGAACCGGTTGGCAGGCACCAGCAGCGCCTTGGACGGTGCGTTGTAGCGGTGATTGGCGCGCCCGATCCGCTGCACCAGCCGCTTGACGTTTTTGGGTGCGCCGATCTGGATCACCAGATCTACATCGCCCCAGTCGATCCCCAGATCGAGGCTGCCGGTGCAGACAATCGCCCGCAGATCGCCGCGCACCATCGCCGCCTCGACCCGCTCGCGCTGACCCCGGTCGAGCGAGCCGTGATGGATACCGATGGGCAGCCCCTCGTCGTTGGCGAGCCACAGGTTGTGGAAAAAGATCTCGGCCTGCGCGCGCGTGTTGTGGAAGATCAGCGTGGTCTTGTGTTGCCGAACCTGGTCCAGCACCGCTGGGATGGAATAGACCGCACCGCCGCCGGACCAGGGCGGCATCTCCTCGGTTTCCAGCATCGCGATATAGGGATCGGGGCCGGGATCGGCCAGCAGGATGTCGCAGGGGTCGGGATGTCTGGCCAGAAGCCGGGCGATGGCCTGCGGGTCCTCGACCGTGGCCGAGAGGCCGACGCGACGCAGGTCGGGGCAAAAGGTCTGCAACCGGGCGAGCGCCAGCATCAGTTGATCCCCCCGCTTGCTTTCGGCAAGCGCGTGAATCTCGTCGACCACCACCCGCCGCAGCCCGGCGAACATGCGTGGCGCGTCCTCGTAGGAGGTGAGCAGGGCCAGGCTCTCCGGTGTGGTCAGCAGGATATGGGGCGGGTCTGCGCGCTGGCGTTTCTTTTGCGTGGCCGAGGTGTCGTCGGTGCGATCCTCGATACGGATGGGCAGACCGATCTCATCCACTGGGGTGCGCAGGTTGCGCTTGATATCCGCCGCCAGCGCCTTGAGCGGCGAGACATAGAGCGTGTGCAACCCCTCATGCGCACCGTCCGCCAGATCCGCCAGCGTCGGCAGGAACCCGGCCATGGTCTTGCCGCCGCCGGTTGGGGCGATGAGCAGCGTTGCCGGATCGCCCGCCCGGTCGAACATGGCTTGCTGATGCGGGTGGACGGACCAGCCCTTGGAAGAAAACCAGTTTGTGATCTGCGCTGGAATGGCCGGCATGGCGCGAGCCTAGTGCATGTCGCGCAAAAGTGGGAACCGGTTTTGCGCTGCTCAGACAAGCGGCATCAACAAATGCCGTTGCGTGCAGTGGCCGAGGGGCGGGGCCGCGACGCCGCAAGGATAGTCTCAAGAAGAGGAAGGATAGGGCCTGAGAGTTCTGAGGAGGGCCTGCACCGTGCGGGGCAGGGCGGTGTCGGTGTCCTCCGGGACGGCGTCGAGCGCGCTTTCCACATCCTTCACCAGGATGCCGATGGTGTTGTCCTCGTCCATCCCGTCACGGGCGAATTCGATCTGATTGAAACCGGAAGCGAACCAGTTCTGGCCCGAGCTGGTGTGGATCAGGTCCAGCAGCTTGCGCTGATCCAGCCCCGCCTGTTCCGCCCAGTCCAGAACCAGCCGTGTCATCGCGGTGTGCGAGGCGGCAAGCAGGTTGTTGAGCACCTTGGCCTGCATCCCGGTGCCGAAGCCGCCCATGCGATGAAAATGCGATCCCATCGCCGCGAACAGCGGCTGGGCGGCGTCGAGATCCGCGTCCTCGCCACCCAGCATGAAGGACAGGCGCGCCTCTTCGGCGGCGATCTGGGCGCCGGACATGGGCGCGTCGATCAGGGTGATCTGTTCCGGCACCCGCGCGCGCAGTGCCAGCACGTAGCGCGGCGACAGGGTCGAGCAGAGAATGATGCGGCGCAATGAGGCGGCGTGGGCAAAGCCCTGTGCGCCGAACAGCACATCCTCGGTCTGCGGGACATCGCGCACAACGGTCAGCAGGGTTTCCAGACCCGCGGCAAAGGTCGCCGCATCGTCTGTCATATGCTTGGAAAGTGCACCGAACTCCTGCGGCGGGCGGATGTCGAACCCCCTGGCGTTAAACCCGGCGCGGCGCAGGGCGGCCAGCATCGGCGCGCCCATCCGGCCACAGCCCGCAACACCGATCACTTGACGATCTTTTCGTCCTTCACGAACATGTTCGCCCAGGCCCGGTCGATCAGGTCCGGGGTCATCTGATAGGGGATGCCCTCAAACTCACAGATCGCGATCATCTGCTCGATCAGGAAGATCGGCTGATAGTTGGCGTATATGTTGTTGATCGTTGGGTATTTTACCTTGAGCAGGTGCACCAGCGCGCTTTCGTCCAGCGGTATGCCCTTTTTGCGGGCCACAAGCGCGAAGATCTTCAGGAAGTTCTCTTGATTGGGGCCGTCGATCTTGATCTTGAAGAAAATCCGGCGCAGCGCGGCCTGGTCGAAGATCTCGTTCGGGTGGAAGTTGGTCGAGAAGATCACGAGCGTGTCGAACGGCACCTCGAATTTCTCGCCCGATTGCAGGCCGAGGATGTCCTTGCTTTCTTCCAGCGGCACGATCCAGCGGTTGATCAGCGCCTGCGGCGGCTCTGCCTGACGGCCAAGGTCGTCGACGATGAAGATGCCGCCGGTGGATTTCAGCTGCAGCGGCGCCTGATAGGTCCGCGCGGTGGGGTTGTAGACCAGATCGAGCATCGAGAGCGACAATTCACCACCGGTGATCACCGTGGGCCGCTCGCACATCACATAACGGGTGTCGAACCGCTTGCGGCGGCGCAGTTGGGTCGGGTCATCCGGTTCCAGTTCGATGGCGTTGTGCACAATCGGGTCGTAGACGGTGATGACCTGACCGGCATATTCGATTGCCCGCGGCACATAGACCTTGTCGCCGAGCGCATCGCGGATACCGTTCGAGATCGAGGATTTACCGTTGCCCGGAGGGCCATACATGAGGATCGAACGCCCGGCACTGACAGCGGGGCCGAGATGGTCGAGCAGTTCGTCCGGCAGCACCAGATGCCCCATCGCGTTGACCAACTGGTCGCGGGTGACCTGAATGTTGCGGATCGACTGGCGCTTGACCTGTTCGCGATAGACATCCAGCGGAACCGGCATGGCGCCGAAATATTCCGACTGGCTGAGCGCATCCAGCGCCCGGGCCTTGCCCGCATCGGTGAGCTGATATCCCATTTCGTTGCCGCTGTTGGCGTTCAGAGTGCCCGTCGCCTCGATCAACTTTTGGTCCCGGGCAATATCGACTAGTTCTTGCGTAACGGACGAGGGCAGGCAGACCGCCTCGGCAATCTCGGTGACCGTGTCCACGGTCTTGCGGAATACGGTCTTGAGCAGGATGTCCCGCATCATCACCAGAGGAAGCTGCATTTCCGCCAGCCCTTTCGGGGCAGGTGGGGCCATTACGGTGCTGGTCTGCATGTTCATGAGCGGTGCTCGTTGGTTCGTGTTGCGCGTCACTGATCTGCGGTTTCACCCGCATGGGCAGAACATGGCCCAGCAATGTGGCAGCAGAAAGGCAGAGACTGGGCAGGAGGTGGTCGGGCTACGATCCGAAAAATGCGCCAAGAATCAAATATATAGCCAGGCATCCACCCAGCGTGAGGCCCATGGGAAAGGCCTTGCCCGCATCCCAGCTTTTCCAATCGGGCGCGATGCGCCGAAGCGGGGTAAACTTGGCGATCCGGTGCGCTGCAAATGCCGCCAGCAGGGTGGCCATCAGAACGGCCAGAAGCAGACGAAAATCGGCGGTCCAGATGAACGGCGCGGCCGCTGCCGAGAACTTGGCGTCACCGGCGCCGACCGCACCCGCCGCGTTCAGGATGATGCCAATGAGCAGGACAACAAACAGGTGCATCAGTTGCCAGACATAGACCGGCAGAGCGACAGGGAACGGGCCAATCATCCCTGAGGGCCAGTCCCCGCTCCACGGAGGGAACACGACAAGACCTATAACAACATAAACAACGGCCAGCGCGACGACCGCCTGGTTCTTGATCTTCATTTCACGCAGGTCGGTGAACGCCACGTAAAAGCAAATGGGCAGCACGAATGGCAGGAACCACTGTGCTGCCGCCGCAGGTATTGCCATGGGTTACGCGTTCTCCAGCGCCTGAAGCGAGCGGGATGCTTCTTCGAAATGCTGCGGATGGGTCGCGATCGCCTCGCGCAGCAGCGTCTTGCCGGTAGAGACGTCCCCTTGCTTGATCGCCGACAACGCCATCGTGTGCAACAATTGCGCCCGCTCGGCCTGACTCATCGGGATCACCGGGAGGGCGTAGTTGTTCTGCGCGCTGCGGGCCAGCACCAGATTGTTCTTGGCGGTGAACAAGGATTTGTCCTGCCGGATGGCCTCGGTGAACAGCCGCTCGGCTTCGGAATAGTTGCCGCGAGTCAGCTTGGAATAACCCCAGTTGTTCATCACGCTGGCCGGCCGCGTGGTCAGGCCCACGGCCGTTTCGTAAAACGAGTCGGCGCGTTTCCACTGTTTGTTGGAATCCGCCACCATCGCTTCTAGCCGATAACGTTTGAACGTCTCATGCGTCGGGGGAATACTGTCCAGCACCTCTTCGGCGCGATCCCATTCATTGTTGCGGATCAGGGCGCTGGCCAGATCAACCCGATCCTCGGTGGTGGCGTCCTTCATTTTGGTCAGTTTCGACCAGGCTGCCACGGCCTCGGTATTGCGTTTGGCGCGGGTCAGCGAGATGGCAAGGCCACGTTGCAAATCGGCCCGTTCGGGGTGCTGGGCTGCGGTGCGCTGGAAATAGGCCACCCCTTCGTTCGGGTCGGCCACGGTCAGCATCACGTCGTTGAGGTTGGTTTCGTCGATGACGTTCACATCCTGGAACGCGCGTTCGACGGTTTCGTCCCCGTTCTGTCCACAAGCCGACAAGATCAGCCCGCCTGTAAGCATAGCCGGAATCAGGATAGGATGGCGCATTTTGTGCGTCCTTTACTGCTCTGCCTCGATCATGGTGTCTTGCGGATGACGTATTCGCCTTGTCCGCGTTGCACCAACTTATAGTCTTCTTCTTGAACAGTATTATTAGCAGGATTTTCCATTTTTGCGAGTGCAAACCGTAAATTGTCGCGAATTGCGTCACTTTCGCCATTGTCCAGCGCATAGGCCCTGCGGAACACCTGCGCCGCCTCGGAGATCTCGTTTTGCTCGACCAGCAGAACGCCCAGATTGTTCCAGGCTTCTGGCCATTCCGGGTCCGCTTCGACAGCGCGGCGCAGCATCTCCTCGGCCTGCCCCAGACGCCCCAGACCCAGGTTGGCGGTGCCGATCCCGGTCATGATTTCCGCGGTCATCCCCTGATCCAAAGCGGCGCGGGTAAATGCGTCGAGCGCGACTTCATATTCGCCAGCGGCCACAAGGCGGTGACCCACCTCGGCCGGGTCCACGCCCTTGCCGCGAAGATTGACGCCGGGCGCATCCGGGTTGTCGGGCAACTGTCCAGTTGTGCAAGAGGCCACCGCTGCAACAACAGCGATGGCCTGGGCGATCTTTTTCAATCGTGCGGGTCTGCTCTTACCCGGCTTGGACATATGTCAGTTACTCATGTTGCCCAGATCCATGATGCCCTTTGCCGAAGGCCCAACGAGAATGAGCAGCAGCGGCGGCACCGTCAGCATCATTGTGGCAAGTGTCATTTTGGTTGGCAACTTGTTCGCGGCTTCTTCGGCCCGCATCACCCGTTTATCGCGCATCTCGCCAGCGTAAACCCGAAGGGCTTCGGCGATCGACGTACCAAAGGTGGCCGACTGGATCATCACGGTCACAAAGGACGACACATCCTGCACGCCGCAACGGGTTCCCATGTCGCGCAGCACCTTGTCCTTTTCCTTGCCCGCTTTCAGTTCATAGGCGACCACTTCGAACTCTTCTGCGATGTCGGGATACGAGGCGTGCATTTCGGCGGCCACGCGCACGATGGCCTGATCCAGCGATTGACCCGCTTCAACACAGACCAGCATCATGTCCAGCGCGTCGGGAAATCCGGCGGTGATGTTTTCCTTTCGGGTCGCGACCCGACGGGTCACCCAATATTTGGGCAACAGATAACCGGCACACCCAGGCCCCAGAACGCGAATCGCGATTTGGGTCGAGTCCAACTCCTGCCCGCCGGACAAAATCGTCACAAACGCGGCGCCGATCAAAAGCCCAGCGATCCCCAGTGCGAACTGGGCGAAGTGAAAGAACCGAACGGCGTCTTTGGATTGATAACCGGCCTGGCGCAGCTTGAGCTGCATCGCCGACAGCTGATCGGCGTCCTGAGGCTCAAGGAAAGTGGCAAAGCGATGCAACTTTTCATTGCGTCCGGCCTGACGCAGCTGCTCTTTCTTGTCTTTCGTCTGCTTCGTAGGCGTCGTGCTGCGCTTGAGCTTTTTCAGCGGATCTTCCGGCTGATTCAGCAGCATCGGAATGGTCAGCAAAATCATGAACAGCCCGAGCACGCCGACCACGATCAGGGGGCCAAATTCGCCAAGGTGAGTGGTCAGGTAGTCATTGATCTGGTTCAGAAACTCCACCTTGATCTCCTCAGACTTTGATGTTGGTCAGGACGCGCATCACGATCAGGTTCAGGGTCAGCATGATGCCGACAAAGAAACAGGCCGGAATGAAATAAGGATGGTCAAGCACGGCGTCATAATAGTTCGGGTCGTTGACCAGGATGAAAAGCAGACAGGCAAGCGGGAAGCCCGACAGGAACTTGCCTGACCACTGTGCCTCGGCGGTGATCGCTTTGACCCGGCGGAACAGACGGAAGCGGGCGCGGATCACCTTTGCCAATCCGGCCAGAACCTCGGCCAGGTTACCACCCGATTGCTGCTGGATCGTAACGGCAACCGCAAGAAAGCGCAGGTCCTGCATGTCCAGACGCTCGGCCATTTCCTTGAGGGCTTCACCGACATCGCGACCATAGGCGCTTTCATCGGAGATGATGCCGAACTCGGTTGCGATCGGGTCCTCGACCTCCTTGGCGACAATCTGGATCGCCGACACGAACGGGTGTCCAACGCGCAACGAGCGGACCATCAGTTCAACAGCGTCCGGCAGTTGCTCTTCGATCATGCCCATACGCTTCTTGGCCTTGTTGTTGACCCACATGTATACGGCGCCGACACCGATTGCGCATGAAATCGCGACACGTATCGGCGTGTCGGCGCTGGTACCGATGCTCAGCCCCACAAAGGCCAGAACGGACAGCAGCCCCATGATCATGATCAACTGGGCCGGGGAGAAGGCGATCGCTGCCTTTTGCGCCTTTTCCGCGAGCAGCGAATAGAGCGGAATGGACTTGGACTTCATGTGCTGCTGCATTTCCTTGCGCAGCTGTTCCAGGACCTGCTCGCGTCCGGCGCCCTTGTCGAGCATGTCCAGACGCCGGTTGACGCGGCTGTTCAGGCTGATCGACTTCCCAAACGCCACCAGATAGATGCCGCCGACCAACGCGTAGACGCCGATAAATATAAGGCCGTAGATAAGCGGTTCGGTGCTGATTTGCATAACACGTGCCTTACATGGTTGTGGGTTCGTAGATCGTCGGCGGCAGATCGAAGCCCCACAGGCGGAAGCGCTCGGAATAGTGGCTGCGCACGCCGGTGGCGGTGAAATGACCGATGATCTTGTTGTCGGGTGTCAGGCCAACGCGTTGAAAACGAAAGATTTCCTGCATCGAGATCACATCGCCTTCCATCCCGGTAATCTCGGTCACCGAGGTCATGCGGCGCGAGCCGTCCTGCAAGCGGCTGGCCTGAACGATCAGGTTCACAGCGGATGAGATCTGGCTGCGCACGGCCTTGATGGGCATTTCGATGCCCGCCATCGCAATCATGTTCTCAAGACGCGAAATCCCGTCGCGGGCCGAGTTGGCGTGGATCGTAGTCATCGACCCGTCGTGGCCCGTGTTCATGGCCTGCAGCATGTCGATCACCTCGGCGCCACGCGTCTCACCCACGATGATGCGGTCGGGGCGCATCCGCAGGGCGTTTTTCAGACAGTCGCGCGGGCTGACTTCGCCTTTTCCTTCCACGTTGGGCGGACGGCTTTCCATCCGGCCCACATGGGTCTGCTGTAGCTGAAGTTCCGCCGTATCCTCGATGGTCAGGATGCGTTCGGCGTTGTCGATAAAGCTCGACAGCGCGTTGAGCGTGGTGGTTTTACCCGAACCAGTACCGCCCGAGACGATAATGTTCAGCCGCGTGGCCACGGCGGCCTGAAGAAAGGCGGCCATCTCCTCGGTGAATGCGCCGAAATTGACCAGATCGTCAATGCCCAGCTTGTCCTTCTTGAATTTCCGAATAGAGACGAGCGAGCCATCAACCGCAATCGGCGGCACCATCGCGTTGAAACGCGAGCCGTCCGCGAGGCGGGCGTCCACATAAGGGTTGGATTCATCGACACGACGGCCCACGGCGGACACGATCTTGTCGATGATCCGCATCAGGTGGCGTTCGTCCTTGAACGTGATGTCGCTGAGTTCCAGCTTGCCGAACCGTTCCACAAAAATCTGCTGCGGGCCGTTGACGAGAATATCGTTGACCGAGTCGTCCCGGAGCAAGGTCTCTAGCGGGCCAAGCCCCGTCACCTCATCGTACAGCTCTTTGTTGAGCTGCGTCCGATCCTCTCGATTGAGGATAACACCGCGCTGCTCGAGAATTTCGCTCGCGATGGAGCTGATCTCGGTGCGCAACTCGGCCTCGGCAGCATGCTCAAGGGCGGCAAGGTTGAGATTTTCCAGCAATTCGCGATGCAGCTCGACCTTGATCTCGCCCAAGCGCTCTTTGCGCTTGCGATCGCGGTCCGCCATCTTCGGCTCGGCCGGGCGCTGCTGCACCGGTTTACGCATCGAGACAGTTGGTTTTGGAGCAGATGCGGCTGCAGCGGCAGCTTCGGCGGCGGCCGCCGCCTTCGCCTTTTCGGCGACTGGCTCAACGGCCGATTGTTTTTTGTAGCGTGAAAACACGTGCTCCCCCTCGGGCTAGAGTTATGCGGCTTCAGCGTCGCTGCTGCCCAGTGCGTGCAGCGACTGGGCGAGCTTTGCAATTTCCCGGCGCAGCGGATTCTTGGGTGCCGAAGACGCCAGGGGAGTTCCGTGATCGGCGCCCTGCAGAACCTGCTTGCCGCCATCCGGCAATTGCAGATCGATGGAAATGCCAAGGCTTTCGCCCATGCGTTTCACCCGGGCCTTGCCGCTCAGGTCGGTAAACTTCGGCGCCCGATTCATCGCAAACCGCAGCTTGTTGAACGGAAGGTCCTCGGCCTGCAGCGCGCGTTTCAGCCGCAGCGCATTCTGCGCCGACCGCATATCCAGCTCGATCAGGGCAAAATAGACATGCGCGGCCTGAAGCACGGTTTCCGACCAGTGCACCAGGGTGTTGGGCATATCGACGACAACATAGTCGAAATGCGCGCGGGCCATGTCGATCACGCGCTGCACATCTTCCGGAGTGATAATATCCAGCGGCACCATGTCGGCCGGCGCCGTGAGAACCTGAAGCTTGTCCTCAAAGCTCAGCAGGCCCTGGCCAAACACCTCTTCGTCCATGGCATCGGTTTCCGACAGCATTTCAAGCACGGCTTCGCGGCGCGGCAGATCCAGATAAGTCGACACCGATCCGTATTGCAGATCCAGATCCAGCAAACAGACACTGGGCGCGTCCTTTTCAGAAACGGTGGCCAGTTCCCAGGCCAGGTTCACGGCCAGTGTGGTCGACCCGACACCGCCTGCCAGTCCCTGAACAACAAATAGGGCGCCCTCTTTCGATTCGCCCGACGCCAACTGTGCCGTATTGTGCTGAACCTGCGGTGCGGGCTCAGGTTTGTTGAGCCGGTCGATCGCTTCCTGCAACTCGTTTTCAGGAAGCGGGTAGGGGACAAATTCGTCCGCCCCTTTGCGCAGCAACTGGTGCAGGGATGCCGGGGTAACATCCTCGGCAATCAGGACGACCTTGATGTTTCGGGATTTTGCCTGGGTGATGATCTCGCTCATCAGAACCAGGTTGTCTTCGTCCTCGCCATCAATGGCAAGCGCAATGAATTCAAGCGTTTCCGCCTCGGGTTGGCCGAAAAAGGCCAGCGCCTCGGCAAAACCGAGATCACCCCATCGTTCCCCCAGGGCTGCTTCCATGTCCTCGATCAGAAGATCGAAATTCTGAACATCCCGGCTGACCGTACAGGCCAGAATGGGGCTCGTTTCAGGGGGCGGCGTAACGCTGCTCATAACCATAATCCTCTTTGCGAAGGCGCGGCGGATTGATTGAACAGCGTTTTCCGTGTTCCAGCCCACCGTTGCCCAGATGCGGTCAATTCTGGCCGCAGGTCACCTAGTGGAGACAACGTCGCTGGGAAGTTGGGCGAGATTTGGGCCGAAAAGAACCAATTGTAGGGAATTGGGCGACGATGCCGCCCAATTCAGTTTATTGTTGTTCTGTTGCGGTCGCACGGCGCTCAGTGCGAATGTCGGTACGGGTTCGCGCACTTTGGACATATTCGCGGTAAATAACCTCGGCATATTTGCCGTCGAGAACAGTGCGATGACGATCAACAAAGCCGGACACTTCCGTCACGGTGCGACGGTTGCGGCGTTCGCGGTCAGATGTCGCGATCAAAGGCCGAGTTTCCCCAAAAGAAACAACGGCTTCGAGGCGGGACCGCGAAATGCCCTGACTTGCAAAGAAGGCAACGACCGCCTGTGCACGGCGCAATCCGAGGCTCTTGTTGTAACCCGTGGAACCCACGGCGTCCGTGTGTCCGTAGACGCGGAAGCGAACCTCGGGGAATTGTCGGATCCAGTCAGCCTGCTGGATCAGGATCTGCTGAGCGGTCGCATCCAGTTGTGCGCTGTCAAACGCGAAGTTGATCTGATTCGGAACCTCGTTGGCGAAACGCTCTCCGAGGATCTGGGCATAACTTAGTTGCCCGTTATGAATCTGGGCGTTGTTCAGCGTCGCGTTGCCGAACGTGCCGGCGTCGATCTGATAACCCGCCTCACGTGAACAGGCGGTGACGGCGACCGTCAAACCCAACGTGACAATCAGTTTTCGCATTGGTCCCATCCTCCCAATCATTCCAGCACGTAGCCGTAAGAGCCGCTGAAATCCTGCTTCGCGATGTCCGAGGCTGCTCCGCTACGCGGCCGCTCGGTGCGAGTTGTGCGTCCGAACAGGAACAAATCGGCTTCACTCGGCGGTTTGACCCGATCCGTGGGCAGGGCAAGCGCCTCTCCCCGAGTCGGAGACACAAGATGTGCCGTAACGATGATCACGAGCTCGGATTGACTGCGCTGATAGTTGGCACTGCGGAACAACGTGCCGAGAACTGGCACGTCACCGAGCCATGGGATCTGAGAATTGCTATCAAGGAAGTCATCCCGGATCAGACCGGCGATGGCAAAGCTCTCTCCGTCCCGCATCTCAACGGTTGTTTGGCTTTCGCGGCGTGTAAATGCCGGAAGCTCCAGACCACCGATCACAATACTGTTTGACGGGTCGATTTCCGAAACGGCCGCTATCAGTTCAAGATTGATCACATCGCCATCGACGACGCGTGGGCGGAATTTCATTTCGACACCGAACGGCTTGAACTCGACCGTGATCGTATTGTCTTCTTGTGCAATCGGGATCGGGAATTCACCACCGGCAAGGAAGCTGGCCTCTTGCCCGGAGAGGGCCGATAGATTCGGTTCAGCCAATGTTCTGACCGCGCCTTTTTGCTCCAGTGCTTCCAGAAGGAGTCTGACTTGCGTGGAACCGACGCCAAATCCAAACAGAATTGCACCGTTGTTATCATTAATGCCGGGAATCGTCCCATCAAAACCGGGTGGCCCTCCGAATGATGATAGCCCCAAAGCGTTATTCAAAGCGCCTGAGCCACTTAAAGTGCCGGTTCCAGCCGTCACGCCAGCGCCAAGGCCGCCAAGGCCCAGAGATGAGCTCAGGGATTTCCGCACGGACCGCTCCATCTCAGCAAAGCGGACTTTCAGCATGACCTGCTGGACGCCGCCAACGCTCATCAGATTCGAAACCCGCTCGGGCGCATAGCGCTCTGCAAGTTCAAGTGCGCGCGCCAAACGAGCTGAGCTGGAAACAATTCCCGACAGCACGATCCCGTCGTTGGCGGTGCGAACCTCGACTTGCTCACCGGGCAAAATCTGGCGCAGACGCTCCTTGAACTCGGTGACATCCGGTGCGACCCGCACCTTGACGTTCGCGATCAGGTTGCCGGTCGCGTCAAACAGGGTCAGCGTCGTCAGGCCAGGCGACTTGCCCAACACGTAGATCGTGCGATCCGACAGGGATGAAATATCCGCAATACCCGCGTTCGCGATGCTGAGCTCGGCGAAAGGCTCATCGCTTTCCACCACAACGGCGCGGTTCATGGGCACTTCCAGCATTTCTGCCACGCCCTTCTTAACCACGCGAAGATTTTGGGCCCAGGCGGACTCGCCGACCGGGCTCAATACAATTGCCAACCCCAGCAGGGTCGGCTTTAGCCAGGAACTGATTTTCATGTGACCTGCCTCTCCGATCACGCCTCGTTTTAGGGTCTTGCGCCCATTCTTGCCGACACTCTGCGCGAGTTCAGGATTTATTGCAAGAATCAATGGTTTCCGGACAGTTCCTTATGTGGGGAATGCGCAACAATAACAAAAATGGGGCCGCGTGATTACGCGGCCCCTCAAGCTTAAGTCTCTGTTTTCAATCAGTTTGTGCAGGGGATTGGAATTTCTGCCACCTCGGCCCCCCGGCGGGTTCGAATCGTGCAGATTTTTTCCTCAGCCTGTTCCGGTGCAGCTTCGATTTCGCCCAAACCCAAGAGTTTCCGTTGGTTTACCTCGACCGCCGACGCGATCGTGTCATCCTCTGCGCCAACCAGAGCGAGAGACAGTCGCCCGGTGTTCTGCGCCTGCGCCAAAGAAGCGATTTGTTCAGGTGTTGCGGCCACGGTCACCGTTCGGGCGATTGTCGTACCCGTCACATCGCCACCGGCAATCTGATCCACGGCAATCAACTGAATGTTGGTCTGAATCAGGCGCGTGATTTCTTTGCTGGCGGTGCCTTCTACGGCATCTCCGATGCCGCCGCCGGTCCAATAGACGTCAATCAAGTCGCCGGGCCGCAGGAAACCGGACACGCCGGAAGCCACGTCAACCCGAATCGCAAAAGCGCGCATTCCGCGCTGCAACCTGGAGGTCAGACCCGCTTCCTCTCCGGGCTTGGTCACCTTGATTGCCATGATGGCTTCGTCTTTTTCCATGGCGCGCAGCACAAATCGGTTGTCGGACTGGTCTTCGGGGAACAGTACGGCGGCATCGGTGAATGCGCCCTCGGGGATCGCGTTTTCTGGCCATTTGACGATGCGCACATCGTCCTTGGTCAGGCGGACGCCGTATCGTAAGGCTTTGTTTGCAACAAAGACATCTGTTGTCGGAACTATCTGAGCACGCGCCTGGCGTTCGCGAGCCAACTCGGCCTGGTAGGCGTTGATGTAGTTCCGCGCCATCATTACCGCGCCGCCTGCAAGAGCAACGCCGACGAGCAGGACAAGGCCAAAAACAACTCGCATTGTTACACCTTTTTTCAGCTTATTTCGGGATGCGGCGTACGTACTGAATACGCCGTCGGTTCAGTAGGCAGGTTAATGGCGAATTGTGTCGAAAAGAGGGACAAGAGCCGCGATATTGTTGCCGATTCTGAGAAAATCAAAGCAAATGACGCGAAGGAGTGTCGCGTACGTCAGCTTGCGCAGCTTCAGTCGAAGGAAACCTTCGGCACCGAGACGCTCGACAGCGCGCTTCCGGTTTTGGCGTCGATACCGTCGACGGGCCCACTCAGATAAGTGTAAACGATTCCGGCAAGACCCACGATCCCAGCCGTAAGAACAACCCAGTCTACGGTGATAGCGCCGCTTTCGTCCGTCCAGAAATTATTCGCATGTTCTTTTTTAGCCATGTCACTCAACCGTTACTGTAAAAGAAGCCACGCCTTTGGTTAAAAGGCGTGGCCCCGTGGTTAACTTGATTGGCAACTAGTTTTTTATTAGTTGCTGAAGTTCGGCGTCAGAACGCTCACTCCGCTCAGCGCGCTTTCCACGCTGCCGGCCAGATCGCTGGCACCCGCACGAACCTGGGTGTAAGCAACTGCGGCCAGAGCAACAACGGCTGCGGTCAGCACGACCCAGTCAACGGTTACTGCGCCGTCTTCGTCTTTGCGGAAGTTCTTGAAGAACTTGATCATGGTAATGTCCCTCCTACAGGATCTAAAAACTCATCTTCCTTACCTCGGCGTCGTCCGGAACCATCTCTCTCTCGTTTGGTACCTGTCCGTCGCGGTATGGATACATGTTTGACGTTCACCCGTGGCAGGAATTGGGCCAAAACGCGAATTTTTCGCTTTGAGCTTAACTTTTTTCTTAGAATTTACGTATCTTACTGATTTTTAAAGGAAAAAAATATGATATCCGCTGGGCCACCGATCGCAACCGATGCAGATTGGTATCAAATGAGGCGAAACTGCCCCAATTCGACAGGTTTTTCTGGCCTTATGGACGGATTTCATTAACAAATTTCTCCAAAACAGAACGTGAGGCGGGCAGATGAACCTCCGGATAGCAGTAATATGCGCTGGCGCGCTGGCGCTGGCCTGCTCTGGTGCAATGGCGACCGAGGCAACCGATCCCTCGGCCAAACCTGTGTTCAAACGGATCAAGGCGCCAAAGCCCGGGACACGCCCGAAAATCACCGTTCAGATCAGCGCCGAGGAACACGCGGCAGCCCCCTATGCCAGAAGCACCGGCAAGGAGCTCGACATACCCGAGATTGCGGCGCTTCCACAGCCGGCCCCCAAGCCCGCCCCGGCGAAACCGGGCAAGTACACCCGGTTTTGGGAGGCGGTCTCACCCGAGTTGACATCCGCCGGAACGCGGCAGTTCGATCAGGCCATGCAAGCCGTTTCGAGCGCGGAGGTTGCCGCGCCCAGATTGCAGGCACTTCAGGACATCGCGCGCGCACAGGGCGTGTCCATTCTGCGCTCGACCATCGGCACCAAGGTGTCGCCCGCGCTGGTGCTGGCCGTCATATCGGTGGAATCGGCCGGGCGCACGGATGCGGTCAGCACGGCCGGGGCTCAGGGTCTGATGCAGCTCATGCCCGCGACCGCCGAACGGTTCGGAGTCGAAGACAGCCTGTCCGCGGATCAGAACATCGCCGGAGGGGTGAAATATCTCGACTGGCTGATGAAAGAGTTCAACAACGACCCGATTCTCGTCCTCGCCGGATACAACGCCGGAGAGGGGGCCGTGCGCAAACACAGCGGCGTGCCGCCTTATTCCGAGACACGAGACTATGTCCCCAAGGTTCTCGCGGCCTTCAAAGTCGCGCGGGCGCTCTGTGCCACGCCGCCGGAGTTGGTTTCGGACGGCTGCGTCTTCACTTCCATTCAATAAGAAAGGCCCGCTCGTTAAGGCGGGCCTTTGCGCTTGTCTCTGGCGAAAATCAGTTGACCACTGTCGCCTGAGTGGCCGCCCGCATCTCGTCTTCGGTGACGCCGTCGGCCAGTTCCACGATCTTCAGACCGCCCTCGACCACATCCAGAACGCCCAGATTGGTGATGATGCGATCCACCACGCCCTTGCCGGTCAGCGGCAGGGTGCATTCCTTCAGCACTTTCGAGTCGCCATGCTTGTTGGTGTGGTCCATCACCACCACCACACGGCCCACACCGGCAACCAGATCCATAGCGCCGCCCATGCCCTTGACCAGCTTGCCGGGGATCATCCAGTTTGCCAGATCGCCGTTTTCGGCCACTTCCATCGCACCCAGAATCGCCGCCGCAATCTTGCCGCCGCGGATCATCGCGAACGAGGTGGCGCTGTCGAAATACGCTGTGCGGGCCAGTTCGGTGATCGTCTGCTTGCCAGCGTTGATCAGATCGGGGTCTTCCTCACCCTCATAAGGGAAAGGGCCCATGCCCAGCATACCGTTCTCGGATTGTAAGGTGATGTCCTTGTCGCCCACATAGTTCGCCACCAGCGTCGGAATACCGATGCCGAGGTTCACATACATGCCGTCTTCCAGTTCGTCCGCCGCACGCGCGGCCATCTGATTGCGGTCCCAAGGCATTATGCTTCCTCCTTCTGACGGGTGGTGCGCTGTTCGATGCGTTTTTCGTGATCGCCCTGAATAATGCGATTCACATAGATGCCTGGCAGGTGGATGTTATCGGGGTCGAGCGAGCCGCGCGGTACGATCTCTTCAACCTCTGCCACGCAGACCTTGCCACAGGTGGCCGCCGGGACATTGAAGTTGCGCGCGGTCTTGCGAAAGATCAGGTTGCCGGTGTCATCCGCCTTCCACGCCTTGACGATGGCGAGGTCGGCAAAGATGCCGTTTTCAAGGATATAGGTCTCGCCATTGAAGTCCTTATGCTCCTTGCCCTCTGCAATCACGGTGCCCACGCCGGTCTTGGTATAAAAGCCCGGAATACCCGCACCACCGGCGCGCATGCGCTCGGCCAGCGTGCCCTGCGGGTTGAACTCCAGCTCCAGCTCGCCGCTCAGATACTGGCGCATGAACTCGGCGTTCTCGCCTACATACGAGCTGATCATCTTTTTCACCTGCCGCGTCTGCAGCAGGATGCCGATGCCGAAATCATCCACGCCCGCGTTGTTGGACGCAAAGGTCAGGTCCTTGGTGCCTGCATCCTTGATCGCGTCGAGCAGCAGTTCGGGAATGCCGCACAGGCCGAAGCCGCCGGCGGCGATGAACATGCCATCGAACAGCAGCCCGTCGAGTGCCTCGGCGGCATTGGCATAGACTTTCTTCATGGAAAACTCCCCCAATGACTTGGTGATTGCGCCGGTTGTGCCGCCACGTCACAGGGAAGTCAATGAAACCAAGGGGGAATGGTATTTCTACTTAAAGCGTTTCGGGAAGCACCTGCCACATCATTGATGGCCAATATCCCGAGCGCGCGAAGCGCGGCAGGCTATTGTCGATTCCAGTTTTCCAGGCACGCAACAATATGAAAAAGCCCGGCGGTATGCCGGGCCTTTCGTGCTCAGTCCGTTGCGGCCTTTTTGGTGGCCTTCTTCTTGGCAGGGGCCTTTTTCCTGGTTCCTCTCTTGGCCGCCTTTTCAGCAATTAGCTGAACGGCCATCTCCATGGTCACATCCGCAGGTTCAATGCCCTTGGGCAGGGTCGCATTGACCTTTTCCCACTTCACATACGGACCATACCGCCCGTCCATCACGTTGACCGGACCGCCGCTTTCGGGATGTTCGCCCAGTTCCCTGAGCGGTTTGGCTGCCGCCCGTCCGCGCCCGCCGGGATTGGCGCGCTTTTCGGCCAGCAGTTCCACGGCGCGGTTCATGCCGATCTCGAACACATCCGCCGGATCCTTGAGATTGGCATAGATGCCCTTCTCTTCATCCGGGGCTTTGTGGTGCAGATACGGTCCGAAGCGCCCGAAATTGGCGGTGATCAACCCGCCATCGGGATGCTGACCGATCTCGCGTGGCAGGCTCAGCAGCACCAGCGCCTTTTCCAGATCCATATCCTCGGCAGACCAGCCGCGCGGCAGGCTGGCGCGCTGGGGCTTCTTGTTGTCCTCGGTGATCTCACCGCGCTGGACATAAGGCCCGAACCGACCCTTCTTCAGGCTGATCTCGTCGCCATTATCCTCGCCCAACACCCGGTCGCCGCTGTCATCGGTATCACCATTGAGAGGCCGGGTGTAACGGCACTCCGGGTAATTGCCGCAGCCAACAAACCCGCCGGTGCGCGAGGTCTTCAGATGCAGCTGTCCGGTGCCGCATTTGGGACAGATACGCGGATCGGACCCGTCTTCGCGCGGCGGATAAAGCTGCGGCGCCAGCGCCTTGTCCAGTTTGTCCAGCACTTCCGAGATGCGCAGCTCGGACGTCTCGCCAATCGCCGCCGAGAAATCGCGCCAGAACCGGCCCAGCAGATCCTTGTAGTCGCGATCCCCGGCGCTGACATCGTCCAGCTGCTCTTCCAGATTGGCGGTGAACTCATAGCCGACATACTGCCGGAAGAAGTTCAGCAGAAAGATGGTGACGATCCGGCCCTTCTCCTCGGGGATCAGCCGGTTCTTGTCCTTGCGCACATACTCGCGGTCCTGAATCGTGGTCACGATCGAGGCATAGGTCGACGGCCGCCCGATCCCCAACTCTTCCATCCGCTTGACCAGCGTCGCCTCGGTATAGCGCGGCGGCGGCTGGGTGTGGTGCTGCAGGGCCAGAACCGCCTCGTTTTCGGACAGGATCGCCTCTTTGCCGATCTTGGCACCTTCGGTCACCTGCACCTCGCCGGTGGCCTTGGTGAACTGATCGGCCAGCGAGGCCTTGGCAAAGACCGCCGGTTCGCCCTGCATGACCTGGGGCAGGCGCCTTTCATCCTCATCGGCCACATCGTCGCGGCCTTCTTCGTAGACGCGCATGAACCCGTCGAACAGCACCACCTGACCGGTGGCGCGCAGGCCCACCTGACCGTCATCGCTGCCGATCTCGACCGTGGTGCGTTCCAGCCGCGCCGCCGCCATCTGGCACGAGATGGTGCGTTTCCAGATCAGATCATAAAGCTTACGCTGATCGTCATCGGTGAGTTTCAGCGTCTTGGCATCGCGCGTCATATCCGTGGGGCGGATACACTCATGGGCTTCCTGCGCGTTCTTGGCCTTGTTCTTGTACATGCGCGGGCTGTCGGGGACATACTCCGCGCCATAGCGATCCTTGATCGCGTCGCGCGCGGCCATCACCGCCTCGGGCGCCATGTCGATGCCGTCGGTCCGCATATAGGTAATGTAACCCGCCTCATAGAGCCGCTGCGCCGCGCTCATGGTCTGGCGCGCGCCCATGCCGAACTTGCGGCTGGCCTCCTGCTGGAGGGTCGATGTCATGAACGGTGCCGAAGGGTTGCGGTTCGCGGGCTTGGCCTCGACCGACTGGATGGACAGCGCGCGGCTGGTGATCGCCTGCACCGCCAGTTCGGCCTGCGTGGCGTTCCGAATGTCCATCTTGTCGAGCTTGTTGCCCGCCAGCTTGACCAGCCGCGCCTCATAGCTCTGGCTGCGTGGGGTTTCGAACAGCGCCTTGATCGACCAGTATTCCACCGGCTTGAACGCCTCGATCTCCATCTCGCGTTCGACGATCAGGCGCAGGCAGACCGATTGCACCCGGCCCGCCGATTTGGCGCCCGGCAGTTTGCGCCACAGCACGGGGCTGAGGTTGAAGCCCACCAGGTAGTCCAGCGCGCGGCGCGCCAGATAGGCCTCGACCAGCGGCATGTCCACCTCGCGCGGGTTCCGCATCGCCTCGGCCACCGCATCCTTGGTGATCGCGTTGAAGGTCACCCGGCTGACGGCGGTGTCCTTCTTGATCGAGCGGCGCTTGGTCAGCGCCTCCTGCAGGTGCCAGCTGATCGCCTCGCCCTCGCGGTCGGGGTCGGTGGCGAGGATCAGGGCGTTGTCGTCCTTGAGCGCGTCGGCGATGGCCTTGACGTGTTTCCGGCTGTCGGTGCCGACCTCCCAGGTCATGGCAAATTGATCGTCGGGATCGACCGATCCGTCCTTGGCCGGAAGGTCGCGTACATGGCCATATGAGGCCAGAACCGTGTAGTCGGGGCCGAGATATTTGTTGATCGTTTTCGCCTTGGCAGGGGATTCTACAACAACTACAGGCATTTAAGAGAAAACCTCATTCGACGGACATGGCGCGTTCTATGGCGGTGCAAGATGTGGAGCGCAAGGGCGGATTGTCAATCCGTTCCGTTCGGGGGCGAAAACGCTGCGTGAAAACGGGGGTCAGGCCAGGCCGGGGACGGGGCAAGCGGGTATCGAAATCCGGCCTTGGGAGCATGTCAGGTCGGGTGCCGCGACTGGTCCGGAACCGACGGCCATCCGGACGTGCTGCGCTCACTCCACACGGGACAGCAATCCGCCTGCCTGCCTTTGGATCTTTCCGTCCAGTTCCAAATCGACCAACGCGGGGCCGACATCTCCGGCGTTCGAGGACAGATCGCGGATCAACTGATCCTCGGCAAGCGGCGAGGGGCCAAGCCGGTCGAGAATGCGCATGTGCAGACGGGCCGTCTGTTTCAGGCTGCGCTTCTGCGGCGGGGGCGGGGGCAGATCCTTCATGATCTCCTGCACCGGTTTCTGCGGCGCGGCCTCGGTCTGCATCGGCAAGGCCTCGATCACGTCCTGCGCATTGCGTACCAGACGCGCGCCGTCGCGGAGCAGCAGGTTGCAGCCTGCCGCCCTTGCATCGAAAGGATGGCCCGGCACCGCAAGCACCTCGCGCCCCTGATCCAGCGCATCGCGGGCGGTGATGAGGCTGCCGGACTTGGCGGCGGCCTCGACCACCACCACCGCCTGAGCCAGCCCCGAGATGATGCGGTTGCGCCGTGGGAAATGCCGCGCCTGCGGTGTCATGCGGGGCGGTTGTTCGGACAGGCGCAGGCCTTGCGCGGCGATGTCGGCGGCCAGATGGGTGTTTTCCGCCGGATAGACCACGTCCACCCCGCCCGCCATCACCGCGATGGTGCCGGTACTCAACCCGGCCAGATGGGCCGCCGTGTCCACGCCGCGCGCAAGGCCCGACACAATGACATAGCCCTGTTTTCCCAGATCATGGGCCAACGCCCGTGCCATCCGGGTACCCAGCGAGGAACAATTGCGGGCGCCCACCAGGGCAATCGCCGGGCGCCGCAACAGCGCCGGGTCACCGATGGCCCACAAAACGGGGGGCGTGTCCTGCAGATCAAGCAGGTGCTTCGGGTAATCCGGATCGCCCAGGCACAAAAGCCGCGCACGCACGGCTTTTGCGGCCTTGAGCTCAGCTTCCACAACACCGGGCGGACAGATTTCATAGCCCTCGATCCCGGCGGCACGCGCCATTTCCGGCAGCGCGGCAAGCGCGTTCTGCGCCGTGCCGTGTTCGCGCATCAGCCGCCGGAACGTCGCCGGGCCGACCTTGCGCGAGCGCAAAAGACGAAGCCACGAAAACCGATCCTCTTCCGTGGTGGGTGGGAGTGGGGGGTGATAGGAAGAAAGCTGTTCCTCGGCCATCCGTTGCTCCGCCTGTTTGCCAAACCGGTTTACGCGGGTCGGAGTTAACAGCGCGTGAATCGCTGAAAATTAGACGCGTATTCTCTCTGAAATATCCATAGATCACGGACAGTCCATTGAAAACAAACTGATTTCTTCACCTACACCGTGACGCTTTCCCATGCCGGATTATCACCCGGCCCTCGAATCAAACCGGGCGCAGGGTTAACCCGCGCCCGCAAAACCACCCTTGAATCGCGACTCAGGCCGCCGAGCCGCCTACGGTCAGCCCGTCCATCAGCACCGTCGGCTGGCCGACCCCCACTGGCACCCATTGCCCGTCCTTGCCGCAATTGCCCATGCCCGGGTCCAGCGCCATATCGTTTCCCAGCCCCCGGATGCGCTTGAGCGCCGAGGGGCCGTCACCGATCAGTGTCGCCCCCTTGACCGGCGCGCCGATCTTGCCGTTCTGCACGCGGTAGGCCTCGGTGCAGGAAAAGACGAACTTGCCGTTGGTGATATCCACCTGACCGCCGCCAAACCCCACGGCCCAGATGCCGTCCTTGATCTCGGCCACCAGTTCCGCCGGATCGGCCTCGCCGCTCAGCATGATCGTGTTGGTCATCCGGGGCATCGGCTTGTGCGCAAAGCTCTGCCGCCGCCCGTTGCCGGTGGGTGCAGCGCCCATCAGGCGGGCGTTCTGCCGGTCCTGCATGTAGCCGGTCAGCACGCCATCCTCGATCAGCACTGTGCGAGAACTCGGCGTGCCCTCGTCGTCGATGGTGATCGAGCCCCGGCGGTCGCGGATTGTGCCGTCATCCACAACCGTCACGCCCTTGGCCGCGATCTGCTGGCCCATGAGGCCTGCAAAGGCCGAGCTGCCCTTGCGGTTGAAATCGCCCTCCAGCCCGTGGCCGATGGCCTCGTGCAGCAGGATACCGGGCCAGCCGGGGCCAAGCGCCACTTCCATCACGCCCGCCGGGGCAGGAACGGCGTCGAGATTGACCAGCGCGATCCGCAACGCCTCGCGCGCCTTGGCCTGCCAGTCGGCGGGGTCGATCAGCCCGTCGAGCCCGACGCGACCACCGCCGCCTGCCGAGCCGCTTTCGCGCCGCCCGTCCTGTTCCACGATCACCGAAACATTGAGGCGGGTCATCGGCCGCACGTCGCGCATCTGCACCCCGTCGGGGCGCAGGATCTCGACCTCCTGAACCGACGCGGCCAGCGAGGCGCTGACCTGCACCACGCGCGTATCCAGATCGCGGGCAAAGGCGTCGATCTCGCGCAGCGTGTCGATCTTGACCGGAAAGCTGGCCGACTCGATCGGATCATCATCCGCATAAAGCCGGGTATTGGTGGCGCGCGGCGCATCGGCCAGCGTGCCGCCGCCATCGCCCACCGCCAGCCGGGCGGTCTCGGCGGCGCGCTTCAGCGCGGGAATCGAAACCTCGGTGGAATGCGCATAGCCCGCCACCTCACCCTGCACCGCGCGCAGCCCGAACCCTTCGGAGGCGTCATACGACGCGCTCCGCAGGCGCCCGTCGTCAAAGACTAGCGCCTCGGATTTGCGGCGCTCGACGAACAGCTCGCCATCGTCGGCTCCATCGGTTGCTGCCCTTAGCACGTTAAGCGCTTCGTCGCGCGGAAGCGCGGTTTCGAGGGGGCGAAACGGGTCTTGGGGCATGGCGCGGACCTTTCGGGTTTGATCCAGATCAAAAATAGCGTCCGTTTGACGCAAGCATTTTGCTTTATCTAGTCTCCGGAATATGATTTTTAACGCAGCCAAAGACAACGGGTGGAGTGCGTCTTGATTCACGCCGCCCGATCAGGGACGCAAAGATCAAACGATCAGGACAGAAAATGAAGAATGCTTTGACGCTTTCGGGGCTTTTTGCCGCCCTATCGAGCCTGCCCGCCATGGCGCAGGACCTGGAGATCATCGGCAAGCCGGTTGACGGTGCCATGGGCTTTCAGCCCGCCGCGACCGAACTGGCCCGTGGGATCCAATCGCTCGATGGTCGGATCCTGATCATCATCACCGCCATCTGCCTTTTGGTTGCCGGGCTGCTTGTGTACTGCATCGTGCGCTACAACAGCCGGACCAATCCGACGCCCGCTAAGTTCTCGCATTTCACTCCGGTCGAGATTGCCTGGACGATCGGGCCGATTCTGATCCTGGTCTATATCGGCGCCTACTCCCTGCCGGTTCTGTTCAACCAGCAGGAAATTCCCGAGGGGGAGGTCACCATCAAGGTGACCGGCTACCAGTGGTACTGGGGCTATGAATACGTCGACGAAGGCTTTGAGTTCGAAAGCTTCATGCTGGGCCGCGAAGCGCTTGAGGATAACGGTTACAGCAAGGATGAATATCTGCTGGCCACCGACACCGCCGTTGTCGTTCCGGTGAACAAGGTCATCGTGATGCAGGTGACCGGTGCCGACGTGATCCACTCCTGGACCATCCCCTCGTTCGGTGTGAAGCAGGACGCCGTGCCGGGCCGTCTGGCTGAGCTGTGGTTCAAGGCTGATCAGGAAGGGATCTATTTCGGCCAGTGCTCCGAACTGTGCGGCAAGGACCACGCCTATATGCCGATCACCGTCAAGGTCGTCAGCGAAGAGGCCTATGCCGAATGGCTGGCGGGCGCCAAGGAAGAGTATGCCGGCATTCCGCAAACCTATCAGGTGGCATCGAACTGATCTGACTAGGGGCGGGGCCGAACCCGCCCATTTGCAAATGATGTAGGGTGCGTGGTCTCCGCGCACCTTTCGCGCCCAAAGGACCAAAGATGAGCGACGCAAGCATCAATGCCAGCCCAGCCCGGAAAAAGGGCCGCGTGGACGAGGCCAGCTTTGGCGATTATTTCGCCCTGCTGAAGCCGCGCGTGATGTCGCTGGTGGTGTTTACCGCTCTTGTCGGGCTGGTCGCCGCGCCGGTCACGGTACATCCCGTCATCGGCTTCTGCGCCATCCTGTTCATCGCCATCGGCGGCGGTGCCTCGGGTGCGCTGAACATGTGGTGGGACGCCGATATCGACCGGGTGATGAAGCGCACCAAGGGCCGCCCGATCCCTACAGGCAAGGTGGAAGAGGGCGAGGCGCTGGCCATCGGTCTGGCACTGTCGGGCCTGTCGGTGATCATGCTGGCGCTGGCCACCAATATCTTTGCCGGGGCTTTCCTGGCCTTCACGATTTTCTTCTACGCCGTTGTCTACACGATGTGGCTCAAGCGCTCGACGCCGCAGAACATCGTGATCGGCGGCGCGGCCGGGGCCTTTCCGCCGGTGATCGGCTGGATTGCCGCGACCGGGTCCATGGCGGTCGAACCGTGGCTGATGTTCGCGCTGACCTTCATGTGGACGCCGCCGCACTTCTGGGCGCTGGCGCTCTTCATGCGCTCGGATTACGACGATGCGGGTGTGCCGATGCTGACGGTGACCCATGGCCGCCGCGCCACGCGGGTGCACATCCTGGTCTACACTGCATTACTGGCAATCTTTGCCGTGGGCACCTCGTTCTCGGGCGTCGGCGGCCCGATCTACCTGACCGTCTCGCTGGTTCTGAACGCGCTGTTCCTGCGCGGTGCCTGGACCATCTCGCGCCGGGATGAGGACGATGCCGAGGCCGACAATTTCAAGGTCGAACGCGGCTTCTTCAAACTGTCGCTGCTCTACCTCTTCCTGCATTTCGGCGCGATTCTGGCCGAAGCGCTGCTCAAGCCTTACGGGCTGGGAGGCTGGTCATGAGCCTGCGCAAGTCGCATGAGCTGCACGAGCGCCGGTTCAGCCGCAATCTGGGCGTGGCACTCACGCTGGCGGCCTTCATCGTGATCATCTTCGGTCTGACAGTGGTCAAGGTCACCCGCGGCGATTTCGAGCCGCCCCGCGGCGCGGAGGTGCAGAACTGATGGCGCTCAGCGGTCCTCAGAAGACGGTGATCCAGCTGGTGGGCGTGGTCGTGCTGATGGGCGGGCTCGCCTGGGCCTCGGTGCCGTTCTACGACTGGTTCTGCCGCGTGACCGGCTTTGGCGGCGCCACCGGCGTGGCCGAGCAGGGCTCGGACACCATACTGGACAAGACCATCAAGGTACGCTTCGACGCCTCGAAGGAACGCGGCATGCCGTGGGAGTTCAAGCCGGTCGAGCGCGAGATGGAGATGCGCATCGGCGAAACCGGGCTGGCCTTTTACGAGGCCTACAACCCCACCGACCGCCCGATTGCCGGGCAGGCATCGTACAACGTGACGCCATACTCTGCAGGCGGCTTCTTCGAAAAAATCGCCTGTTTCTGCTTTGACGAGCAGGTGCTGCAACCGGGCGAACGGGTGCAGATGCCCGTGACCTTCTTTGTCGATCCCGAAATCGTCGAGGATCGCGAAGCGAAATATGTGCATACGATCACGCTGTCGTATACATTCTACGAAATCGACCTGCCGGAGGGCTATGCCGCCCTCGAAGCGCAGGCAGAAAACAACACGAACTAATGCCGCAAGGTGAGGGACGCTGATGGCACACGCGAAAGACCATGACTACCACATTCTGAACCCGTCGATCTGGCCGCTGATCGGTGCCGCCGGCGGATTCACCATGCTGTGCGGCGCCGTGCTGTGGATGCACGATATCACGCCATACATGTTCTGGGCGGGGCTGCTGGCCGTGCTCTACACCATGTTCGCATGGTGGTCCGATGTGGTGGCCGAAAGCCGCGTGGGCGATCACACGCCCGTGGTGCGGATCGGCCTGCGCTACGGCTTCATCCTGTTCATCATGTCCGAAGTGATGTTCTTCTTCGCCTGGTTCTGGTCCTTCTTCAAGCACCGCATGTACCCGATGCAGGACTATGCGGGCACCGAGTACATCGCGCCGGACATCCACGCGGTCGACCCGTTCCACCTGCCGCTGATCAACACGCTGGTGTTGCTGCTGTCGGGCTGTGCGGTGACCTGGGCGCACCATGCGCTGGTGCATGAAAACGACCGCAAGGCGCTGGTTCAGGGGCTGGCCATCGGCATCGTTCTCGGTGTGATCTTCACCTTCCTGCAGGGCTACGAATACGCCGAGCTGCTGGCGCATGAAGGCTGGGAATTCGGCGGTGACCAGTTCTATTCCAACTTCTTCATGGCCACCGGGTTCCACGGCGCGCATGTGATCATCGGGACCATCTTCCTGACCGTCTGCCTGGTGCGCGCGATGCGTGGCGATTTCACCCCGGAAAAGCACGTCGGCTTCGAGGCCGCGGCCTGGTACTGGCACTTCGTCGATGTGGTCTGGCTGTTCCTGTTCTTCGCTGTCTACATCTGGGGTCAGGCACCGCTGTTCCACTGACCCCGGCGGTCGAACCAAGCGACAAGGCGTTTGCAAACGCCTTGTCCAAGCGGTTTTCAAACCGCTTAAGCCGCTTCCAAGCGGCTTTTCCTTTTCCCGCACCCCGTCAAATTGCCACCATTACAATTGCACGGTTGCAATCCCGGGCGCTCCAACCATAACAACAAGCCGGCTCGCGGGGCGCCCCTCGCACCGCTTCGAATTCGGGACCTGACATGCGCCGTATCCTGTTTCTGTTGATCTTCGGTCTGGCCGGGCTGGCGGTGCTGCTGTCGCTGGGCACGTGGCAGGTCCGGCGGCTGGCGTGGAAGGAGGCGCTGCTGGCCGAGATCGACACCCGCATCAACGGCGATCCGGTGACCTTGCCCGCCGCGCCCGATGCGGACAAGGACCGCTACCTGCCGGTCACCATGTCCGGAGAGATGCTGCCCGGCGAAATTCACGTTCTGGTCTCGGTCAAGCATGTTGGCCCCGGCTACCGCATCATCGCGCCGTTCCGGACGGACGGGCGCACGATCCTTGTCGATCGTGGCTTCGTCCGGACCGAGGCCAAAACCTCCCCGCGTGCCGTGGGCGCGATGGAGATCGCAGGCAACCTGCACTGGCCCGATGAGATCGACGGCTACACGCCCGACCCGGACCTCAGCGGCAATATCTGGTTCGCCCGCGATGTGCCCGCGCTGGCCGAGGCGCTTGAGACCGAACCGGTTCTGCTGATCGCCCGCGACCAGACCGACCCAGGCATCATGCCCTTGCCGGTGGACACCGCCGGTATTCCCAACGATCACCTGAACTATGCCATCACCTGGTTTGGCCTGGCCCTGGTCTGGGCCGCCATGACCGCCTATTTCCTGTGGCGCAGCCGCGCCAAAGCAGAAAGCTGAGAGCGATGAAATACATCTCGACCCGCGGGCAGGCGCCCGAGCTGACTTTCGAAGAGGCCATGCTGACCGGTCTGGCCCGCGACGGGGGCCTCTACCTGCCCGCCGAAATCCCGCAGATGAGCCCGGACGAGATCGCCGCTTTGGCCGGGCTGCCCTATGAGGAGATCGCGTTCCGCGTCATGTGGCCCTATGTCAGCGGCTCCTTTGCCGAGGATGAGTTCAAAGGCATCATCGCCCGCGCCTACGAGGGCTTCGGCCACGCCGCCCGCGCGCCGCTGAAGCAGCTCAACGAAAACCACTTCCTGCTCGAGCTGTTCCACGGCCCCACGCTCGCCTTCAAGGATTTCGCCATGCAGCTGATCGGCCAGCTGTTTCAGGTGGCTTTGCAAAAGCGCGGCGAACGGGTGACCATCGTGGGCGCAACCAGCGGCGACACCGGCTCGGCGGCGATCGAGGCATTCCGAGGGCTTGATGCGGTGGATGTCTTCATCCTCTTCCCCCATGGCCGCGTCTCCGAGGTCCAGCGCCGCCAGATGACCACACCCGCCGACAGCAACGTGCACGCGCTGGCGCTCGACGGCGATTTCGACGACTGCCAGGCCGCCGTGAAGGACATGTTCAACGATTTCGACTTCCGCGACGGGGTCAAACTGGCGGGCGTGAACTCGATCAACTTCGCCCGGGTGCTGGCGCAGGTGGTCTACTACTTCTCCGCCGCCGCCAGCCTCGGCGCACCGCACCGCAAGATCAGCTTTACCGTGCCCACCGGCAATTTCGGCGACATCTTTGCGGGCTACATCGCCAAGCGCATGGGCCTGCCCATCGACCGGCTGGTGGTGGCGACCAACCAGAACGACATCCTGCACCGGTGTCTCTCGGGCGAGGGATACTACAAGGGCGACACCATCCCCTCGATCAGCCCGTCGATGGACATTCAGGTCAGCTCCAACTTCGAACGCGCGCTCTTTTATGCCTATGGCGAGGACGGGGGCGCCGTGGCGCAGTTGATGGACGAGCTGAAACAGGGCGGCTTTGACGTCAGCCAGGGCGCGATGGAGAGCTTGCGGGAAAACTTCGATTCGGGCCGCGCCTCCGAGGACGAGACCCTGGCCACCATCAAGGCCACGCTGGTCTCCGGCGCCGAGCTTCTTTGTCCCCATTCCGCCGTCGGTGTGAAAGTGGCCGAAGAGGCCCGCGCGGGCGATATTCCGATGATCACGCTCGCCACCGCGCACCCGGCGAAATTCCCCGCCGCGGTGGAACAGGCCAGCGGCATACATCCGCCTCTTCCCCCCCGCATGTCTGATCTGTATGACAGGCCGGAACGGGTGACCCGCATCGCCAACGATCTGGGCGCCATCCAGGACCACATCAGAGGGCAGATTACTGCGTGACTGTTAAACAAGACCAACTGGCCAACGGCTTTCGTATCGTCAGTGAACACATGCCGGGGCTGCAATCGGCGGCCATCGGCATCTGGGTAACCGCAGGCGGCCGCCACGAGCGGATCGAGCAGAACGGGATTGCCCATTTCCTCGAACACATGGCGTTCAAGGGCACCGAGCGGCGCTCGGCGCTGGAAATTGCCGAGGCCATCGAGGATGTGGGCGGCTACATCAACGCCTATACCTCGCGCGAGGTGACGGCGTACTACGCCCGCGTGCTCAAGGACGACGTGGCGCTGGCCATGGACGTGATCGGGGATATCGTGATGAACCCGGTCTTCGACCCGCGCGAGATCGAGGTCGAGCGCGGCGTGATCCTGCAGGAAATCGGCCAGTCCCACGACACCCCCGATGACGTGATATTCGACTGGCTGCAGGAGGAGAGCTATCGCGACCAGCCGCTGGGCCGCACCATTCTGGGCCCGACCGAACGGGTCAGCGCCTTTTCGCGCGAGGATCTGGCCGGGTTCGTGGCCGAGCATTACGGCCCCGAGCAGATGATTCTGTCCGCCGCAGGCGCCGTCGATCACGAGCAGCTGATGAAACTGGTCGAAGAGATGTTCGGGCACCTCCAGCCCCGCAAGGGCCTGATCGCCGACCCCGCGCGTTTCACCGGCGGCGAGGCGCGGCGCGAAAAGGCACTGGAGCAGGCCCATTTCGCGCTGGCTCTGGAAAGCCCCGGCTATCGCGACGACACGATCTATACCGCGCAGATCTATTCCAGCGCGCTGGGCGGCGGCATGTCCTCGCGCCTGTTCCAGGAGGTGCGCGAGGTGCGCGGCCTCTGCTACACGATCTTCGCGCAGACCGGCGCCTATGCCGATACCGGCTCGACCACGATCTATGCCGGAACCTCCGCCGGGCAAGTCGAAGAGCTTGCGGGCATCACCATCGACGAGATGAAGCGCGCCGCCGAGGACATGAGCCCCGAAGAGGTCGCCCGCGCCCGTGCCCAGATGAAGGCCGGGATGCTGATGGGGCTGGAAAGCCCCTCGAACCGGGCCGAACGTCTGGCGCGGCTGGTACAGATCTGGGGCAAGGTGCCCTCGCTTGAGGAAACCGTGGCCAAGATCGACGCGGTGACGACGGCGGATGTGCGTGACTTTGCCGAAGACATGGCGGTCAAGGCCCCGGCGGCGTTGGCGCTCTATGGTCCGATCGCGGCGGCACCGACCCTGGCCCAATTGCAGGAGAGGCGCGCGGCGTGATGCTTCTGGGCAAGCGCAAGCTGAAACTCGAGACCGAGCGCCTCAGCCTGCGCCCGCCCGTGCATTCCGATTTCCGCGACTGGACGGCGCTGCGCCGGACCTCGAAGGATTTCCTGACCCCGTGGGAGCCGAGCTGGGCCTCGGATCACCTGAGCCGCAAGGCGTTCACCAACCGGGTCTACTGGGCGCAGCGCTCGGTGGCCAACGGCACGGCCATCCCGCTGTTTCTGTTCCGGCGCGAGGATGACGTGCTGGTGGGCGCGATCACGCTGGACAACATCCGCCGCGGCCCGGCGCAGGCGGGGACGCTGGGATACTGGACCGGGCAGGCCCATGCGCGGCAGGGCTACATGCGCGAGGCCATCGGAGCGCTGGTCCACTATGCCTTTGCCCGGCTGGACCTGAGCCGGATCGAGGCTGCCTGCCTGCCCGAGAACGCCGCCTCGCGCGGCTTGCTGGAAAGCTCGGGGTTCAAGTACGAAGGCGTGGCGCAGTCCTATCTGCAGATCAACGGGCGGTGGCGGACACATGTGCTCTATGCCAGCCTGCGGTCCGACCGGCGTGGCCGGACGGATGTGGGGTAGATGGCCCCTTCGGCGCCATTGGGGCGCTGCCCCAAACCCCGGAGTATTTCTGAAAAGATGAAGGGCAGGTGCGTGACTTGTAAGGCTATTGGGCTACACTAGCGGAATGCGTTGGATTGTTCTGGCAGTGGCGATGGTCTGGGGCGCTTCGGCGGCGGCGCAGGAGCGGCGGCCGAGCCATTGCATCGCGCTGGCCGATGCCGCGCCCGGGATCGAGTATCTGCACAAGGCCAACTGGCAGGACCCGGTGCCGGATTATTCCGTGCGGCTGAGCTATATCGCCCATGCCTCGTTCCTGTTGCAGACGCCCGGCGGGATCACCGCCGTCACCGATTTCACTGGCTTCATCGGCAGCGCCCCGCTGATCCCGGACGTGGTGACCATGAACCACGCGCATGAAACCCACTGGACCGCGCATCCCGATCCCGCCATTCCCCATGTGCTGCCGGGCTGGGGCCCCTTTGGCGAGGGGGTCGAGCACCATCTGGATCTCGGCGAAATGCTGATCCGCAATGTCTCGACCGATATCCGGTCTTCCTTTGCCGGGGTCGAGGAGAAGGGGAACTCGATTTTCGTCTTCGAGGTCGAGGGGCTGTGCATCGGCCATCTGGGCCATCTGCATCACGTGCCGACCGAGGCGCAGTTTGCCGCGCTGGGGCGGCTGGACGTGGTGATGGCGGCGGTGGATGGGGGTACCACCATGCCGCTGCCGGATATGATTAAGGTGCTGAAGCGGCTCAAAAGCTCGATCATCATTCCGATGCACTGGTTTTCGACTTATTCGCTCGGTGCGTTCACCGTCGGTATTCAGGACGAGTTCCCGGTGCAGCGTGACGGGGTGTCCGAGATCGAAGTCTCGCTGCGGACGCTGCCAGACCGGCCCACGGTGGTGGTGCTGGAACCGCAATATCTCATCGAACAGGAATAGCGCTTGCCGGGCGCGGCTGGTTTCGGCATGGATCGGGTATGGACCTGAACCCCGCTGACGAGAGCTTTGCCGCGCGCCTGCGCGACGTGCTGCCCGAGGATGTGCTGCGCCCGGTCGAGGATCGGTACCTCTCCGAACCGCGCGGGCGATTTGCGGGGCAGGCGGGCCTGCTGGCGCTGCCCCGGCAGGTCGAGGAGGTCTCGGCGCTGGTGCGCGCGGCCTCTCAGGCGCGGGTGCCGGTGGTGCCCTATAGCGGCGGCACCGGGCTCGTTGGCGGGCAGGTGATGCCCCAAGGCCCCGCGCCGCTGTTGATCTCGCTGGAGCGGATGAATGCGATCCGGGGCGTGTACCCGGCCGAAAACGTGCTGGTGGCCGAGGCCGGCGCCATCCTGTCCGACGTGCAGGATGCCGCACTTGAGGTGGATCGCCTGTTCCCGCTGTCGCTGGCCGCCGAGGGCTCCTGCCGGATCGGCGGCAACCTTTCCACCAATGCGGGCGGCGTGAATGTGCTGCGCTACGGCAATGCGCGCGATCTGTGTCTGGGGCTCGAGGCGGTGCTGCCCGATGGCGGGATTTGGCGCGGGCTGACCCGGCTGAGAAAGGACAATACCGGCTACGATCTGCGCAACCTGCTGATCGGGGCCGAGGGGACGTTGGGGATCATCACGGCGGCGGCGCTGAAACTCAGCTCGGTGCCCTCCGGGATCGGCACCGCGATGATCGTGGTGCCGTCGCCTGAGGCGGCGCTGGGCCTGCTGGCACTGGCCCGCAGCCGCGTGGGCGAGGCGGTGAGCGCCTTTGAACTGATCCACGGGCAGGGCCTGCGGTTTCTTGACGAGGTCTTGCCGGACGTACGGCAGCCCTTTGCGGAACGGCCCGAATGGTGCGTCCTGATCGAGGTCGGTCTGGCCGGGGGGCTGGACCCGACCTCAGCGCTCGAGGCGATATTCGAACAGGCGGCCGAGCAGGGGCTGGCGCTGGATGGGGTGATTGCCCGGTCCGAGGCGCAGCGGGCCGACCTCTGGTCCGTGCGCGAACGCATCCCCGAGGCGAACCGCCTCACCGGGTCGCTATCCAGCCACGACATTTCCATCCCGCTCTCTGCCATCCCGGAATTCATCCGGCGCGGGGCTGAGGCGGTGGCGGGTATCGGCCAATTCCGGATCAACAGCTTTGGCCATGTGGGCGATGGCAACCTGCATTACAACGTCTTCCCCATGCCTGGCAGCAACCGCGCCGATCACGACCATCAGCGCGAGGCCGTGCAGCGGGCGGTGCACGATCTCGTGCATGAAATGGGCGGCTCGGTCAGTGCCGAGCACGGGATTGGCCGGATGAAGGTGGGTGAGCTGGAACGCTACGGCGACCCGGTGCGGCTGGCCGCCATGCGGGCGATCAAGGCCGCGCTCGACCCGGCGGGGATCATGAACCCCGGTGCGGTGCTGCGCGCCTGACGCGCAGCCGAATGCCCGCTATGCACCCTCGAACGCGCAAAGCGCGTGCACGTCCATGCCCAGATCTTCCAGCACCTTGCGCCCGCCCAGATCCGGCAGGTCGATGATGAAGGCGCAGGAAACGATCTCGCCGCCCAGCCGCTGGATCAGCTTGATCCCGGCCGCCGCGGTGCCGCCGGTGGCCAGCAGATCGTCCACCACCAGGATCTTCTCTCCGGGCTGAATGGCGTCGTCATGGATCTCGACGATGGCCTCGCCATATTCCAGCTTGTAGTCCTGACTGATCGTGGTGCCCGGCAGCTTGCCTTTCTTGCGGATCGGCACAAAGCCGACGCTCAACTGATGCGCGATGGCGCCGCCCAGGATGAACCCGCGCGCCTCAAGCCCCACCACCTTGTCGATGCGCTCGCCCGCGTATGGGTGCAGCATCTGGTCGATCGCCATGCGGAACCCGCGCGGGTCGGCAAAAAGCGTGGTCACATCGCGGAACATGATCCCTTCGTGCGGGAAATCGACGATGGTGCGGATATAGTCCTTGACGGAGGTGTTTCTGGGCATTCGGGCCCCCTTGGTGGTCAGATCACCCGAGGGTTTCGCGCATCATCTTGGCGCACGCAAGGGCCGCCGGATCGGTTTTCCGACAGGTCAGCGTTTTCGCATCACTGGGTCCTCGCGCCGCTTGCGACTTGACCCCATGCGACCCGCCCGATCAGGCCGGGCGGCGCAGCAGGGCGGTTGCAACCCCCATCCCCATCAGGGTCACACCTCCGGCCCGGGTCAGCCCGGTGATGACGCCCTGGCGCCCGATCAGCCGCCGCAGCCGGTCGGCCAGCAGCGCATAGGCCAGCGAATTGATCCAGGCCAGCCCCACGAAGGTGGCGATCAGAATGCCGAATTGCGGCAGCAGCGCCTGGTCCGGGCGTAGGAATTGCGGCACGAAGGCGATGAAGAAGGCGATGGATTTCGGGTTCAGCGCGGTAACGGCAGCGGCATGGCCAAAGACGCTGTGCGCGGTGACGTCTCGCCCGGTTCGAACCGGGGCCAGCCCTTCGCTGGGCGCACTGCGCAGCAACTTGGCCCCCAGCCAGACCAGATAGGCGGCCCCCACCCATTTCAGCACCGAAAACAGCGTGGCCGAGGCCAGCACCAGCGCCCCCAGCCCCAGCAGCGAAGCGGAAATGGCGATCAGGTCCCCAAGCGCCACGCCGAACGCAGAGGCCACCGCAACGCTGCGCCCCTTGGACAGCGCATAGCTGAGCACCAGCAGCACGGTCGGACCGGGGATCAGCAGCAGAGCGGTCGAGGCCGCGACAAAGGTCAGCCAAAGATCAAGGGACATGCGGTTGCTCCAGGTTGTTCCGGGCAACCCTGATTTACAGCGCCACGTTTTGCAAGGCGCGTCAGCCGGATATCCTCCGCATCGCCGCCTCCAGCGGACCCTGCCGGAAAGCACGGCCCCAGATCATCGCGTAGAGCGAACGAAACACGCAAAATCCCAACCCGATGACCATGATCCGACGCGCGGTGAGCGCGCCGTTCAGCAGCCCCAGCGGCTCCAGCATACCCATGCCCAGCAGGATATGCGCCACATAAAGCGTCAGGCTTTGACGTCCCGGAGCCGTCAGGCCCGCGGACGGGGCGCCCAGCGTCACCCCGATCCCCGCCAGCACCACGAACAGCGGCGGCGCGGCCCTCAAGGCTGCCGATCAGGACCGAGTCCCAATCGGAGCCATCGGGCACATTGGCGGCGATGCGGAAATTGACCAGCACCATGCCGCAAAAGGCCAGACACCGCCCGCATCCAGCCCGTGCAGACGTGTCACAAGATGCGGCCCGCCACCGCATCCAGCTTGGCCAGCAGTGCCGGATCGCGTTTCTCGGGCGCGGTCAGGATGGCGTATTCCAGCGCCCGGTCGCAGCCATGGGGGCAGGGCGCGCGCTCGGCCCCCAGCAGCGCAGGCAGGCCCTTGACCAGCGCGCGGCCCCTCTCGGCATTGCCCGTCAGCGTGGCAATGATGGCGGTCACGTCCACCTCGCCATGATCGGGATGCCAGCTGTCATAATCGGTGACCATGGCGACCGAGGCGTAACACAGCTCGGCCTCGCGGGCGAGTTTCGCCTCGGGCATGTTGGTCATGCCGATCACGTCGCACCCCCACTGCTCGCGGTACATCTTCGATTCGGCCAGCGTCGAGAATTGCGGGCCTTCCATCGCCAGATAAGTGCCGCCGCGATGGATGTTGATGCCTGCCGCGCGGCCCGCGGTTTCGCAGGCGTCACCCAGGCGCGGGCAGGTGGGATGCGCCACGCTCACATGCGCCACGCAGCCGGTGCCGAAAAAGCTCTTGTCGCGGGCAAAGGTGCGGTCGATGAACTGATCGACGATGACGAAATCCCCCGGCGCCATATGCTCGCGGAACGACCCGCAGGCGGAAACCGAGATCACATCCGTCACCCCCAGCCGCTTGAGCGCGTCGATATTGGCGCGATAGGGCACCTCGGTCGGCGAATGCACATGACCGCGCCCGTGGCGGGGCAGAAACGCCATCTCGACGCCACCCAGCGTGCCAGTCAGGATCTGGTCCGAGGGTGCGCCCCACGGGCCTTCCACCGTGACCCATTCCGGCTGCTCCAGCCCGTCGATCTCGTAGATGCCCGATCCGCCGATGACGGCGATTTTGGTGTTGGCCACGTGCGCTCTCCCTGCCTGTGCGTCGGAATTATGCGAATGTTGTGGGCGCTTGCGCAGGGTTTTTCAAGCGCGACGCGGGTCAGTTCCGGGCGGGGATCAGGTTGCGCACACGGGATTGCGTGTTGAAATCCGTCCACGCGTCGCCAAAGCCGTCCAGCAGCCAGGTCAGGTCCTGCGCCTGCCCATGACGGTCGCGAAAGGTGAAGCGAAAGGCGGTGCCGCCCTGCATGGCGTCGATCAGCCCCTGCGCCGCGTTCCGCTCAAAGACACAGCTCAGCCCGGTCAGGCATCCGGGCCGCCGGGTGCGCCAGACCTCGCCTGCCTCCCCTTCGATGCGAAAGCCCGAGGGGTGAAACAGCGTGCCCGCCTCCATCCCGAATTCCACCTTGTAGCCCTCGGTCTCGGGCGTGATGAACAGGAACTGCGCGGCAAAGGCGGGGCGCGGGGAAAACACGTCGACCCGGCGGATGTAACAGCGCTGGCGCAGCGCGCCGTCTTCTTCGCGCTCGTCGCACATCGAATTCCAGATGCCGAAGATCTGGTGATGCGTCACGCGCCAGTTGCCGGGCGTGTCATTGCCCTGCAGGTCTTGCGCCAGCACCGGGTGGGCCAGCAGCATGAGAAGGATCAGCCATCGCATGATTCAGGCTTGTCCCAGCCTTCTAGCTCAGGCAAGTCACGTTGCCGCGAGCGTCAAGCCATGCGGTGGTCGCATGGCAGTGTCCCGCTGGCTGCTGTGGCTCGCGCGGGAACAAGTCGTTAAAAAGCCCAATCGCGCGAACACATCCTCATGACAGGACCGATCCATGCCCCGAGCCATACTGGCAAGTTTTGCCAATCGCCTAGCCGTTCCCGATCTGCGCTGGATGCCCGACGAAGGGCTGACACTCTCGCGGCTGCGGATCGAGCTGCTGTCCGGCCTGACCGTGGCGCTGGCGCTGGTGCCCGAGGCGGTGGCCTTTGCCTTTGTTGCCGGGGTGCACCCGCTGGTGGGGCTCTACGCGGCCTTTCTGGTGGGCCTGATCACCGCGCTCATCGGCGGGCGTCCCGGCATGATCTCGGGCGCGACCGGCGCGCTGGCGGTGGTGATGGTGGCGCTGGTGGCTCAGCACGGGGTGGAATACCTGTTCGCGACCGTGGTGCTGATGGGCATCATTCAGATCATCGCAGGCGCGATGCATTGGGGCCGGTTCATCCGGTTAGTTCCACATCCGGTGATGCTGGGCTTTGTCAATGGTCTGGCCATCGTGATCTTTCTGGCGCAGCTGGGGCAGTTCAAGGTGCCAGGGTCGATGGAAAACACCGGGCACGGCATGGGCGGTGGCGAGTGGCTGTCGGGGCTGCAACTAAACACCATGCTGGGGCTTGTGGGGCTGACCATGGCAGTGATCTGGGTGATGCCGCGTGTCACCCGCATCGTGCCCGCCCCGCTGGCCGGGATCGTGGTCGTGGCGGCGCTGGTGATCGGGCTGGGGCTGGACGTGCCGCGCGTGGGCGATCTGGCCTCGATCGAGGGCGGGCTGCCTGCGCTCCATATCCCGATGGTGCCGCTCAGCTGGGAGACCTTCGAGATTATTCTGCCTTATTCGGTCATTCTGGCCGCCATCGGCCTGATCGAATCGCTGCTGACCCTCAACCTTGTGGGTGAGATCACCGGCAAGCGCGGCGGCGCCAGCCAGGAGTGTATCGCGCAGGGCGTGGCCAACACCGTCACCGGCTTCTTCGGCGGCATGGGCGGCTGCGCGATGATCGGCCAGTCGATGATCAACGTGAAATCCGGCGGCCGCACCCGTGTGGCCGGGATCGCGGCGGCGCTGTTCCTGCTGATCTTCATCCTGTTCGCCGCACCGCTGATCGAGCAGATCCCGCTGGCGGCCCTGGTCGGCGTGATGTTCATGGTGGTGATCGGAACCTTTGCATGGAACTCGTTCAACATCATGCGCAAGGTGCCGCTGATGGACGCTTTTGTCATCGTGCTGGTGACCGTCGTGACCGTGATGGAAGACCTCGCCGTTGCCGTGGTCGTCGGCGTGATCGTCTCGGCGCTGGCCTATGCCTGGAACAACGCCAAGCGCATCCATGCCGTGACCCGCGCCTCGGAGACGGAAAAGGGGGCGAAGGTGTACGAAATTCAGGGACCGCTGTTCTTTGGCTCGTCGGACGGGTTCGTGGAACTGTTCGAGGTTGAGGCCGACCCCGAAACGGTGATCGTGGATTTCGCCGAGAGCCGCGTGGTGGACCAATCCGCCTTGCAGGCCATCGAGAACGTTGCCGCGAAATACGAGGCAGCGGGCAAGCGCGTGATGCTGCGGCATCTGAGCCGGGACTGCCACAAGCTGCTGAACAAGGCCGGCCACCTTATGGTCGACAGCGACGACGACCCGGATTACGGGCTCGCGGTGGACTATTCGGTCCGCACCGGCATTCTGGGCGGGCACTGAACCGCTACCAAAATGAGTGCGCCATTCGGCGCACGCTCGATTGTTTTTTGCGAGGCTCTGCCTCGCGCTCCGGGATATTTATGAACAGAAGAAGCAGGCGCGCGCGCAATCCTTCTTCTGTTTGAAAATATCCCGGGGGAATCGCCAACGGCGATGGGGGCAGAGCCCCCTATGCGCGATGCATCAGTCGTCTGGACGTTTGAGTGAGAACAGATCGGTCACCACCGAGTAGTCGCGATACCCCAGCCGCGCCAAAGGCTGAAACGTGGTTACGTCGAACCGTCCGTCGCGCAGGCAATCGTCGCGCAGGTGGATGCCGATGACCTCTCCGAACATCACCCGGTTGGCCTCGCCCGGCAGGGTCACGATCTGTGTCAGCCTGCATTCCAGCGCCGCCGGGGCGCCGTCGATCCGGGCGCAGGGGATGGTTTCGCACTGGATGGGCGTCAGGCCCGCATGGGCGAACTCGTCCGTTCCCTTGGGCAGCGTCGCCGAGCTGGCGTTCATTGCATCGCGCTGGCCGTATTCCACGATATTGACGCAGAACACGCCGGTCGCCTCGATATTGGCCATGCTGTCCTTGGTGCCGTTCTGATCGGGCTTGGCCCCGGTCGAGGCAAACATCACCTGGGGCGGCGTATAGGCGACGCCATTGAAAAAGGAATACGGCGCCAGGTTGTTGACCCCGTCTGCATCACGGGTCGAGATCCAGCCGATGGGCCGCGGCGTGATGATCGCGTTGAACGGGTTGTGTGGCAGGCCGTGGCCGTCTTCGGGGCGGTAGAACATTCCGGTCTCCAAGCGTTTGCCCAAGGCGTAACGAAGTGCTAGGGCGATTGCCACATATGAAAAGAGGGCAGGGGTGCAGCGGTTCGGGATCAGGCCGGAGGAACCGGACGATTGGTGGGAGGTCGAGGCCCTCTACGACCTGTGCTTTGCGCCGGGGCGCGAAGCGCTGTCCTCGTACCGTCTGCGCGACGAGGTGCCGCCGGTTGCGGGCCTGTCGATGGTGGTGCGCGATGGTGAGGGCATTCTGGCCGGTGCCATCCGCTTCTGGCCGGTCCATGTCGGCGCCGCCGACGCGCTGCTTTTGGGCCCCGTGGCCGTGCACCCGACCCATCAGGGCGAAGGTCTGGGCGGTTTCCTGATCCGCGAGGGGCTGGAGGCGGGCCGGACCAGAGGCTGGCAGCGGGTCATACTGGTGGGGGATGCGCCCTACTACGCACGGTTCGGCTTTGCCCGTCTGGACGGTGTCGAGATGCCGCCGCCGACCAACCCCGAGCGGGTTCTGGGGATGGAATTGGCACCCGGCGCATGGGACCGCGTGTGCGGTGCAGTGACCCGGTGGGACCGCTAGGATCAATGCTTCCTGACCGTTAACCCATTGAAACCGGCGCGGGGCGTACCGATCTTTTCATGCAAGGAGGAGCCCCATGCAAGACATCGTTCTGGTAGAGCAGGTGGATCCGGAGGCTGAGCTGGACCGGCTGGCGGCGCAGTACCGTGCGGCTGGCGGGGCAGGTGTGCGGCTGCTGAACCGGTTGGGCGGCAAGGCCGAATCCCTGCTGGATCAGTTGCCGCCACAGGTGCGCGACGGGCTGACCGGGGCAACCGAGCAGGCGCTGTGGATCGCGATGCGCACGGCGGATGTGTCGCGCCGGGCGGTGCCCGACCAGAAACCCTGGGTGAACACCGCGGCGACGACCGCGATGGGCGCAGTTGGCGGTTTTGGCGGGCTGCACACCTCGCTGGTCGAGCTTCCGATCACCACGACGATGCTGCTGCGCGCCATTCAGGGCGCGGCGGCGGAAGAAGGGTTCGATCCCGCAGCCGAGAACGTGAAATTCGATTGTATCCGCGTGCTCTCCGCTGCCGGGCCTCTGGCCGAGGATGACGGCGCCGATCTGGGCTTTTTCTCGGTCCGGTTGACCCTGACCGGCGGCGCGATGCAGCGCCTGATCGCCCAGGTGGCCCCGCGCCTGGCAACCGCCCTGGGTCAGAAGCTGGCGGCGCAGGCGGTGCCGGTGCTGGGCGCGGTCGCCGGAGGCGGGACGAACTATGTCTATACCCGCTATTATCAGCAGGTGGCGCGGGTGCATTTCGGCCTGCGCAGACTGGCCATTGACGCCGATATCCCGCACGAGAAACTGGTCGGGCAACTGGCCCGGCGGATGGATGCGAAACTGCCCTGAACCGGCGGGCGCCCTTGGCGCATGTGTTCCCCGAATGCCACTATATCTTGCGGTATGGCTTTGTTCGGACCTGTCATTTTGCGGCACATGGCCTATCTTGAGTGCAGGAGGTGGACATGGGTTCCAAACCGTCGGCCGGAATGCACAAGGGGATCGGAAAGGCGCCACCCCTCATCCAATACGGCGCATTGTGCTATCGCATAGATGACCGCAAACCCCAGATTTTGCTGGTGACCTCGCGCGGGACGGGGCGCTGGGTGGTTCCCAAGGGCTGGCCCATGGAACAGCTCGGCGGGGCCGGGACCGCCGCCCGCGAAGCCTGGGAAGAGGCCGGTGTGGTCGGCACCTTTCAGCCGCGTTGTCTGGGGCAGTTCGTCTATACAAAGATGCGCGCCAGCAAGGGGGATGTGCCGATCATGGTGCAGGTCTACCCGGTGCTCGTGCGCCGCCTTGCACGCGAGTTTCCCGAAAGCGGCCAGCGCCGGCGCAAGTGGTTTTCGCCCAACAAAGCATCAATGCGTGTGGATGAGCCCGAATTGTCGCGGATTCTGCGCAGCTTTCACCCCCGGGTGCTTCACTAGATGCGGAACAAGGCTTGATCTTGTCGGGTCACTGGATATCTATTCATGGACCTGTCACATTGAGCGGACCATGATTCAATACGCCCTTAAATGCAGCGAAGGCCACAGTTTTGACAGCTGGTTCCAGTCGGCGGAGGCTTACGAAAAGCTGTCCGCCGCCGGTCTTGTGTCCTGTGCGGTATGCGGCGGAACCGATGTTGAAAAGGCGGTCATGACGCCTCGGGTGCGACCGGCCCGGAGTGAGGCACAGGGTGAGCAACGGCCATGCGAGGAACGTCCCCTGACCGCCCCTGCATCCGCCGCCGAGCAGGCAGTGGCCGAGTTGCGCCGCAAGGTTGAAGAAAATTCCGACTATGTGGGCAAGGATTTCGCCACCGAGGCCCGCAAGATCCATCTGGGCGAGGCGCCGGATCGCGCGATCTACGGCGAGGCCAAGATGGATGAGGCCAAGGCCCTGATCGAAGAGGGCGTACCGGTGGCGCCGCTGCCGTTCCTGCCGAACCGAAAGACCAACTGACCATGCACGTGGTTGTCACCGGGGCCAATCGCGGCATAGGCCGGGCCCTGGCGGAACACTATCGCGCTGCCGGTTGTGAGGTGACCGGCACCGCCCGCGATGGCAGCGAAGCCATCCCGCTGGATGTGACCGACCCCGCGCAGCACAGCGATATGGCGAAGGTGCTCGCCGGAAAACCTGTTGATTTGCTGGTCTGCAACGCGGGTGTCTATCTGGACAAGACGCAGGGCATGGACGGCTATCCGGCCGAGATGTGGGCCCAGACCTTTGCCGCCAATGTCACCGGTGTGTTTCTGACCGTGCAGGCGCTGCTGCCCAATCTGAAGGCCGCGCAGGGCAAGATCGCCATTCTCTCATCGCAGATGGCCTCGCACACCCGCGCGCCGGGCGGCAGCTACATCTACCGCGCGTCCAAGGCCGCCTCGCTCAATCTGGGCCGGAACCTGGCGGTAGATCTGCGGCCCGACGGGGTCGCGGTCGGCATCTATCATCCGGGCTGGGTCAAGACCGACATGGGCGGCAGCGGTGCCGAAATCACCGTGGATGAGGCCGTGGACGGGCTGAGCCAACGCTTCGATACGCTCTCCCTCGACACCACCGGCTGCTTTGAGACCTGGGACGGCCGCACGCACCCTTACTGAGTGGCAACCGCCGCCTTGGGGATTTCATAAACCTCGCCGGGGTCGATGAAGATGATTAGCATGTCGCCCCGGATCTCGGTGGTCATCTTGGACGTCGAGCTGGATGACGTGGCCTCTCCACCCTCGAAATAGATGCGCCGCACCTCGCCGGTCTTCAATTGTACCGCCAGCGTGGCAGACCCGTCATCCTTGCGGCGCAGCTCGGCAGGGCAGTCACCCACGGGATCGCCTGCCAGCGCGGTGCAGGGCACGGTGCCAAGCACATTCTGCCCGTCCGTTCCCGATACCGTCGGAGCCTGGGCCACGGCCTGGGTTGAGATCAGGGCAAGGGCGGGAATCAGACGATACATGCGGAACCTCTTGATTTGAAAGGACGCGCACACGCTGGCACCGGCGCCGGACAATGTAAAGCCGCCCATCGGGCGGCGCGGCTCCTTTGGCCACTTGCCCTTACGGCCCCCCTCGCATATGAGGCACGGGACCGGAATTCCCAGGCGCGGAGACACTCGGACCCATGCCCGTACTCGTGATGAAATTCGGCGGCACCTCGGTCGCCAATCTCGACCGCATTCGCCGTGTGGCGAAACGCATCGGCGTGGAAGTGGCCAAGGGCTATGACGTGATCGTCATCGTCTCGGCCATGTCGGGCAAGACCAATGAGCTGGTCGGCTGGGTCGACGAAATCTCGCCGCTCTACGACGCGCGCGAATACGATGCGGTTGTCTCGTCGGGTGAAAACGTGACCGCCGGGCTGATGTCCCTGACCCTGCAGGAAATGGATATCCCCGCCCGCAGCTGGCAGGGCTGGCAGGTGCCGCTGATCACCAATGGCGCCCATTCCGCGGCCCGGATCGAAGAGATCCCGACCGAAAACATCAACCAGAAATTCGGCGAAGGCATGCGCGTCGCCGTGGTGGCAGGCTTCCAGGGCATCAGCCCCGAAGGCCGCATCACGACGCTGGGCCGGGGCGGCTCGGACACCACCGCCGTCGCTTTTGCCGCCGCCTTCGGTGCCGAGCGCTGCGATATCTACACGGACGTGGACGGGGTCTACACCACCGACCCGCGCATCTGCGAAAAGGCGCGCAAGCTGGACAAGATCTCGTTCGAGGAAATGCTCGAACTGGCCTCGCTGGGGGCCAAGGTGCTGCAAACCCGCTCGGTCGAGCTGGCGATGCGCTACAAGGTGAAACTGCGCGTTCTCTCAAGCTTCGAGGAACAATCCGACGAGGCCGGCACGCTGGTCGTCGACGAGGAGGAAATCATGGAATCCAATGTAGTCTCCGGTGTGGCCTATTCCCGGGATGAGGCCAAGATGACAGTTCTGTCGGTGGCCGACCGCCCCGGCATCGCCGCCACCATCTTTACCACGCTCAGCGATGCGGGCGTGAACGTGGACATGATCGTGCAGAACATCTCGGACGAGGGCCGCACCGACATGACCTTTTCCTGCCCCACCGAACAGGTGGCGCGGGCGGAAAAGGCGCTGCTGGACATCAAGGCAGCGGGTGAACTGAACTATGCCGAACTGGTCGCCGACAACGATGTCTGCAAGGTCTCGGTGGTTGGTATCGGCATGCGCTCGCAATCCGGTGTGGCGGCCAAGATGTTCAAGGTACTCTCGGATGAGGGGATCAACATCAAGGTCATTACAACCTCCGAGATAAAGATTTCCGTTCTTGTGGACCGGAAATACATGGAACTTGCCGTTCAGGCGCTGCATGATGCGTTTGAACTGGACAAGGCGGCCTGATCATCCCCATCTCGGGCCCGCCTGACACCCAAAGGCTATAGGTCCCATGGCGGATGGAACCGAATCGGAATCCCGCAAGCTGCTGCGGCGGCTGCGCGAGGAAATGGCCAGCGAGGCCGCTGGTCAGGAACGGCTGGACCGCATCACGCATCTGATCGCGGACAGCATGGCCTCCGAAGTGTGCTCGATCTACCTGTTCCGCGACAGCGAGACGCTGGAACTGTGCGCCACCGAAGGGCTGGCGCCCGAGTCGGTGCATAAGACCCGGATGCGCATGGGCGAGGGGCTGGTGGGCCGCGTCGCCATGTACAGCAAGGTGATCAACACGCCCGACGCGCCCTCGGCCAAGGGCTTCCGCTACATGCCCGAGACCGGGGAAGAGCGCTATTCCTCGTTTCTCGGCATTCCGATCCAGCGGCTGGGTGAAAAGCTGGGCGTGCTGGTGGTGCAGTCGCGCGAGGCGCGCGAGTTTTCCGCTGATGAGGTCTATGCGCTGGAAGTGGTCGCGATGGTGCTGGCAGAGATGGCTGAGCTGGGTGCCTTTGTGGGCGAGGGCGCGGCCCTGTCGCCCCTGCACCAGCAGTCGGTGGTGCTGACCGGCGGCCCGGCGCAGGAAGGGTCGGCCGAGGGCCATGTCTGGCTGCACGAGCCCCGCGTGGTCGTCACCAACCCCATCGCCGAAGACCCGCACACCGAATTGGAGCGGCTGAGCGAGGCGGTCGAGGAACTGCGCGTCGGCGTCGACAAGATGCTGGAAATGTCCCAGGACGGCGACAAGGAACAGCTGCAAGTCCTTGAAGCCTACCGGATGTTCGCCAACTCCCGCGGCTGGATGCGGCGCATGGAAGAGGACATCTCCCGCGGGCTGAGCGCCGAGGCGGCGGTTGAGAAGGAACAGTCGCAGGCGCGCGCTCGGATGAGCCAGGTCTCGGACCCCTATCTGCGCGAACGGCTGGCGGATCTGGACGATCTCAGCAACCGGCTGCTGCGCATCCTGACCGGGCAGGGCAACAATATCGGCGCCGAACTGCCGCCCGATCCCATTCTTGTCGCGCGCAATATCGGCCCCGGCGATCTGCTGGAATATGGCCGGGCGCTCAAGGGGATCGTGCTCGAGGAAGGTTCGGTCGGCTCGCATGCCACCATCGTCGCCCGTGCGCTGGCGATCCCGCTGGTGGTCCATACCGGGCGGATCACCACCGAGGCGCTGAACGGCGATCATATCCTTGTCGATGGCGATCAGGGCGTGGTGCATCTGCGGCCCGAGGACACCGTTGTCGGCGCCTTTCGCGACAAGATGGCGATGCAGGCCAAGGCGCAGGAACGCTACGCCTCGATCCGCGAAACCCTGACCGAAACGCGGGACGGTCACCGCATCAATCTGGTGATGAATGCGGGCCTGATGGCGGATTTGCCGTCGCTGGAAAGCTCGGGTGCCGAAGGAGTTGGCCTGTTCCGGACCGAGCTGCAATTCCTGATCCGCAACCAGATGCCGAAACGGCAGGAGCTGGTGGCGCAATATGCGCGGGTGCTGGATGCGGCCAAGGGCAAACGCGTGGTGTTTCGCACCCTGGATATCGGCTCGGACAAGGTGCTGCCCTACATGAAACACGTGGCCGAGCCGAACCCGGCGCTGGGCTGGCGCGCGATCCGGGTCGGTCTGGACAAGCGCGGCGTGATGCGGATGCAATTGCAGGCGCTGATCCGCGCCGCCAATGGCCGCCCGCTGACCATCATGTTCCCCTTCGTGGCGCAGGCCGAGGAATTCCACGCCGCCCGCTTCGAGGTCGACAAGACCATCGCCCGGGAAAAGCGTCTGGGTCACGCGTTGCCGGAAACGCTGGACGTGGGCGCGATGCTGGAAACGCCGTCGCTGGCCTTTGCCCCGCAGAAATTCTTTGACGAGGTGGGGTTCATCTCGGTGGGCGGCAATGACCTGAAACAATTCTTCTTTGCCGCCGACCGCGAAAACGAGCTGGTGCGCCGCCGTTATGACACGCTGAATGTCAGCTTCCTGACCTTCATCGAACGGATCGTCGAGCGTTGCAGTATCTCCGGCACCCCGCTCAGCTTCTGCGGCGAGGATGCCGGGCGCCCGGTCGAGGCTTTGTGTCTGGCCGCCATGGGGATGCGCACCCTGTCGATGCGGCCTGCCTCCATCGGTCCGGTCAAAAGCCTGCTGTTGCGCTCGGATCTGGGCGAGATCCGTAAGATCATCTCGGACGCCCGTCACCGGGGCGAGCAAAGCGTGCGCCCGGCGGTCATGGAGTGGCTGCGCAACCAGACCTGACGCTTGCCGCGGCGCAGCATTCAGCAGCACACTTGCGTTTTCGGCCAAGTCGTTTATGTAGGGCGCCAGATAAATGTTAGCGATAACATTTGAGCGTAGCAACTCCGCGCCCGGGCAGGTGTAAGCCTGACCGGGACCCGAGCCCAAGAGGAGCCCCGCCATGGTCTCACGCGTGATTCCGGTGGATCCGTTCGATCTCGTACTGTTCGGCGCGACAGGGGATCTGGCCCAACGCAAGATTCTGCCCGGGCTCTACCACCGGTTCGAGGTGGGGCAGATGCCCGAAGACGCCCGGATCATCGGCACCGCCCGGTCCGATATGGACGATGCGGCGTTCCGGGCCGTTGTACAAGACGGCATAAAGCAGTTCGCGCCCGAGTACAAAACGGACATTCTGGCCCGCTTCCTTGACTGCGTGGAATATATCCCGGTCGATGCGCTCGGCGATGCGGGCTGGCCGGAGTTGAAGAAAAAGCTGCGCCCCGACGCGGTGCGCGCCTTCTACCTGTCGGTCGGGCCGTCCCTGTTCTCCGGCATCGCACAGCGCCTGCATGACCACGGTCTTGCCACACCCGAAAGCCGCATCGTGGTCGAAAAGCCCTTTGGCCGCGATCTGGCCACGGCCAAGGCGCTGAACGCCGGGCTGCGCGCCTGTTTCGAAGAGCATCAGATCTACCGGATCGACCATTATCTGGGCAAGGAAACGGTCCAGAACCTTATGGCGCTGCGCTTTGCCAACTCGCTGTTCGAGCCGCTGTGGAACGCCACCCATGTCGATCACGTGCAGATCACCGTAGCCGAAAGCATCGGCGTGGACGGGCGCGGCGCCTATTACGACCAGTCCGGCGCCATGCGGGACATGATCCAGAACCACCTTGTGCAGCTTCTGTGCCTGACCGCGATGGAGCCACCCTCGAAATTCACGCCCAACTCGGTTCGCGACGAAAAGGTCAAGGTGATCGAGGCGCTGGAACCGGTGGAGCAACAAGACATCGCACGCGGGCAATACAAGCCCCAGAACGGCGAAGACGGCTATCTCGATCACGTCGGCGATCCGAACAGCCGCACCGAGAGCTACATTGCGCTCAAGGTCCATGTCGGCAACTGGCGCTGGGCCGGGGTGCCGTTCTACTTGCGCACGGGGAAACGGCTGCGCGCCCGCGAATCCGAGATCGCCGTGGTGTTCCGCGACCCGCCGCACACTATCTTTCCCAATGTGGGGCATCTGCGCGGCAACGTGTTGGTGATCCGCCTGCAACCGGATGAGGGGATCACCCTGCGCACCACGATCAAGGACCCGGGGCCGGGCGGTTTCCGTCTGGCGGACGTATCGCTGGACATGAGCTTTGCCGAGGCGCTGGGCGCCGATGTGCGGCCGCAGGATGCCTATGAGCGGCTGGTGATGGACGTGATCCGCGGCGACCAGACGCTCTTCATGCGCGGGGACGAGGCCGAGGCCGCATGGGCCTGGGTCGATCCGATCATTCAGGGCTGGGAAGGCGGCCGCGACCGGCCCGCGCCTTATGACCCGGGCAGTTCCGGACCCGAGGATGCACTGATGCTAATGCATCGCGACGGGCGGCGCTGGCGCCAGATTGGGGGTTGAGATGGTTCATCAGGTACTTGTTGACGTCACTGAACGCATTATCGAGCGCAGCGCGGCAGAGCGCGGCGCGTATCTTGAGCGGATGGCACAGGCCCGTTCCGCGGGCCCGGCACGGGCGCATCTGTCCTGCAGCGGGCAGGCGCATGCCTATGCCGGGGCTGGGCCCGATCAGGAAAAGCTGGCCATCGGCAGCGCCGGGCATTTGGGCATCGTGACCAGCTACAACGACATGCTCTCGGCCCACCAACCGTTCGAACGCTACCCAGAACTGATCCGTCAGGCGGCCCGCGCCGCGGGAGGCACGGCGCAGGTGGCGGGCGGGGTTCCCGCAATGTGTGACGGAGTCACGCAGGGTGCGGCGGGGATGGAGCTGTCGCTCTTCTCGCGCGACGTGATCGCGATGGCCGCAGGCGTGGCGCTCAGCCACAACACCTTTGACGCCGCCGTCTTTCTGGGCGTCTGTGACAAGATCGTGCCGGGTCTGGTGATCGCCGCGCAGGTCTTCGGGCATCTGCCGACCGTCTTCCTGCCCGCCGGACCGATGACCAGCGGGCTGGCCAATGACGAAAAGGCCAAGGTCCGCCAGCAATTCGCCGCAGGGGAATGCGGGCGCCCGGAACTGATGGCCGCCGAGATGGCCGCCTATCATGGCCCCGGCACCTGCACCTTCTATGGCACCGCCAACACCAACCAAATGCTGATGGAGTTCATGGGCCTGCACCTGCCGGGCTCGAGCTTTGTGACCCCGAACACGCCCCTGCGCGACGCGCTGACCGAAGAGGGCGCCCGCCGCGCCCTGTCGCTCAGCGCGCTGGGCAATCATTATACGCCGGTTTGCGATGTGCTCGACGAAAAGGCCTTTGTGAACGGTATTGTCGGGCTGATGGCCACCGGTGGCTCCACCAACCTGCTGATCCACCTGATCGCGATGGCGCGGGCGGGGGGGATCGTGCTGGACTGGCAGGACTTTTCCGAGGTCTCCGCCGTGGTGCCTCTGGTCGCGCGGGTCTATCCCAACGGGCTGGCAGATGTGAACCATTTCCACGCCGCAGGCGGCCTCGGCTACTCCATCGCCACGTTGCTGGAGGAGGGGCTTTTGCATCCCGACACCCAAACGGTGGCGGGGCAGGGGCTGGCCCACTACACGCAGGAACCCAAGATCAAGGATGGCGCGCTGGTCTGGGAAGATGGCGCAGGCCACAGCCTCAACGACAAGATCCTGCGTCCGGCCTCGGACCCGTTCCAGCCGACCGGAGGGCTGTCGCGCCTGACCGGATCGCTGGGCACGGCGGTGATGAAGGTCTCGGCGGTGGCGCCCGAGCATCGGCAGGTGGAGGCGCCGGTACGCGTGTTCCACGATCAGGATGAGGTCAAGGCCGCGTTCAAGGCGGGCGAGCTGACTGGCGATGTGATCGTGGTGGTCCGCTTCCAGGGTCCCAAGGCCAATGGCATGCCCGAGCTGCACTCGCTGACCCCCATCCTGTCGATCCTGCAGGGCAAGGGGCAGAAGGTGGCGCTGGTCACTGACGGGCGCATGTCGGGCGCGTCAGGCAAGGTGCCCGCCGCGATCCATGTCTGCCCCGAAGCGCTGGACGGCGGCCCGATCGCCTATCTGCGGGACGGCGATCTGGTGCGGGTGGATGCGGTGAACGGTGATCTCGAGATCCTGACCGACGGCGTGCTGGACAGTGTGCCAGCGCAGGCCGATCTGTCGGGCAATCACTATGGCGTCGGGCGCGAGCTTTTCGCCACATTCCGGGCGGCCGTTGGATCGGCCGATGCCGGCGCAAGCGTGTTTGGAGGCTGAGACATGACATCGAATTCCGCGCGGGCGCGCGACATCTGCGGGCTGGCCCCGATCGTTCCGGTACTGGTGATCGAGGACGCCGCACAGGCCCGCCCGCTGGCCGAAGCGCTGGTGGCCGGCGGTCTGCCCGCGCTTGAGGTGACCCTGCGAACTCCGGCGGCATTGGATGCGATCCGCGCCATGGCCGAGGTGCCGGGCGGGGTTGTAGGCGCGGGCACGCTGGTTACGCCCGACGACGTGCGAGCGGCCAAGGAAGCCGGAGCGCAGTTCGGTGTGTCTCCAGGTGCGACCGATGCGTTGATCGCGGCCTGCGAAGCCGAAGACCTGCCACTTCTTCCCGGTGCCGCCACCGCCAGCGAGGCGATGCAGCTGCTGGCACGCGGCTATGACATGCTCAAGTTCTTCCCTGCCGAGGCTTCGGGCGGTGCTCCTGCCCTCAAGGCTATCGGTGCGCCCCTGCCGCAGATTTCGTTCTGCCCCACCGGCGGTGTGTCCCCAGCCAACGCACAAGACTACCTGTCGCTGCTGAATGTCGTCTGCGCCGGAGGCAGCTGGGTGGCGCCAAAGGACAAGGTGCAGTCCGGCGATTGGGCCGGAATCGAAGCGCTGGCGCGCGAGGCTGCAACACTGGCGCGGTGAGCGCCGCGGGGTTCCGCTCATCGCTCTTCTCGTGGTCCGGAATCAAGGCACGTAGTGCCGCCGGGCCGCGCCCTCCCTCCCCTTTGGGAGGGCGCACTGGCAACGTTGTGCGCAGATCGGACGTCGTCGGGACTTTTGAGATAAACTGCTTATTTTGTACGTTGTGGCGCCCACCCGAGGGAGGGCGCGGCCCTCTGTTGGGCTCACGAGGTCTCGCGCCTAAGCGGATTTGTTCCCGATCATCCGGGTCACGACCCGCCGCAGCCATCCTTGCTGCTGAGTTTCCGTCTGGATCGGCTGTGGTGCCAGTGCGGCCATGCCCTGCGGGTCCACAACGGTCAGCCCATCCTGGAATTGCAGCCGGTAGAGATCGGAATAGATCCCACCACGCGACAGCAGCTCGTCATGGGTGCCTTCGTCCACGACCTGTCCGCGATCCATCACAACGATCTTGTCCGCGTTGCGAATGGTCGACAGCCGGTGCGCGATCACGATCGTCGTGCGCCCGCCCGAGAGCCGGTCCAGCGCCGCCTGCACCACCTTCTCGGACTGGGCGTCCAGCGCTGACGTGGCCTCATCCAGCAACAGGATCGGCGTATCGCGCAGCAGCGCGCGGGCAATCACCACCCGCTGCCGCTGACCGCCCGACAGGGCCGAGCCGCGCGGGCCGACCAGCGTATCGAGCCCGTTTTCGAGCTTGAGCAAAAAATCCGAGACATGCGCGGCCTCAAGCACCTTTTGCAGCTCAGCATCCGAGACATCGCTTCGGCCCAGCAGGATGTTTTCGCGCAGGGTTTCGTCAAACAGCAGCGCCTCCTGCGTGACCACCGAGAACAGGTTGCGCAGATCGGGAAGGGCCATGTCTCGCACGGCCACGCCATTGACCTCGACACTGCCCTCCTGCGGGTCGACCAGCCGGGTCAGAAGGTTGAAGATCGTCGACTTCCCCGCCCCCGAGGCACCCACCAGCGCCGTGGTCTGGCCCGGCGCGGCGGTCAGCGTCAGGCCCCGCAGAACCTGAGCATCGCCATAGTCCAGCCGGACGTCGCGTAGATGGATACTCGGCAGGCCATCGGGTGCCGAAACAGGTTTTTCTGGCGATTGCAGCAGGATGGGGGCATCCAAAAGCTCCTTGATCCGCTCCATCGCCGCCGCGGCCACCTGCCAGGTGCCCGACACTGAGGCCAGCCGCCGCATCGGGTCGAAGGCCAGGCCGATGGCGGTGAAAAAGCTCATGAACTGGCCGACGGTCTTTTCCCCCGCAATTATCTCGGCGCCGCCATAGAGCAGCACACCCATGAAGCCCAGGCCTGCCATCACATCGATCAGCCCAGTGATCGATGCTGTCCCGAACGAGGCGCGCACCTCGGATCGGACAAATCCATCCACGTGGCCTTTGAATCGATCCGCTTGGTACTTCTCCAGATTGTTCAGCTTGATCGGCACGATGCCGTGAAAAATCTCGTCCAGCCGGGTCGCCAGCGTGGCCCCCAGATCGCGGGCTATGGCGGCCTTCTTGCGCACATACCGCTGTGCCGCACCGATGGGCAGGAACATCAGCGGCACGCCGACCAGCATGATCGCGGTCCAGACCCAGTCCACATTCACCGCGACACCGATCAACACGACGAGCGAGACAAGATCCTTGCCCGCCCCGGTTATGATCACCTGCCAGACATGGTTCACCGCCCCCACATCCGACTGTACCCGCTGGATCAGAAAGCCGGGCGGGTGGGTCTGGTGGAACGAAGTATCCTGCCGGATCAGACGCCCCAGCAGGTCCATGCGCAGATGCGCCTGCGTCTCTTGCGAAATCCGTGACAACAACACCTTCTGACAGACGCCCGCCAGACCGCGGACTGAGAAGATGACAAAGAAGGCAACACTCACCCAGCCGAGCGCAGAAGAGTTCCCGTTGACGAAGATCTCGTCGAACATCGGCTGCATCATGTAGCTGATTGCGCCGACCATCGAGCCTTCGATCACCATGAACAAGAGTGCGATCGCCAGCAATCCCATCCGCATGCGCAGATAGTTGCGCCAGAGCCAGCCCATCAACTCGGCTGAGGATTTGGGTTTGGTGCTCATAGGGCAGCTTTCATGTGGGGGAGAAGGGACAGATCATATGTCATGGCCGGCCCATTTAAGCAGGTCAGGGGGTTGGTGCAAGCTTCGGGGTGTTTTTCGCTGGCGGTGCCTGAGCTTATGACGCCGCCGACCGGGCGTGCAGCGCTGGCGGGCACAGCGTAGCGCGCAGCCGAACGTATACGCTGACCACCGGCTTTCGGAGTGGCGGTCAAGGCGGATTGACGCCATCTGCACTGCCGCTAGGTTGAGCGGATATGTTTGACGGACGGAATTCATGACACGGTCTCCAACTCTGGCGCATGGGCGCGGTTATCTTGCCATTCCGGGGCCTTCGGTGATGCCGGATGCGGTACTGCAGGCCATGCACCGCGCCGCACCGAACATCTATGCCGGTGAGCTGGTCGAGATGATGCCGGGGCTGACCGCCGATCTGAAACGGGTGGCGCGGACGCAGCATCAGGTGGCGATTTACATCGCCAACGGCCACGGCGCGTGGGAGGCGGCGCTGGCCAATGTGATCGCACCGAGTGAGACGGTGCTGGTTCCGGCCTCGGGCCGGTTCGCCCATGGCTGGGCCGAGATGGCGCGTGGGATTGGCGCTGAGGCCGAGCTGATAGATTTCGGCAAATCCGCGCCTTGGGACATGGACCGCATCGCCCAGGCCCTTCGCGCCGATACCGGGCACCGGTTCAAGGCGGTACTGGCGGTGCACACAGACACCTCAAGCTCGGTGCGCAACGACATCCCCGCCTTGCGGGCGCTGCTGGATGAACTAGACCACCCGGCGCTGCTGATGGCCGATTGCATCGCCTCGCTCGGCTGTGAACGGTTCGAGATGGATGCGTGGGGCGTTGACGTGACGGTCACCGGCAGTCAGAAGGGGCTGATGGTGCCGCCCGGGGTGAGCTTTGTTTTCTTTAACGACAAGGCTGCAGCGAAACGGGCGGCGATGCCACGGGTGTCGCACTATTGGGACTGGGCGCCGCGCGCCCACCCCGACGATTTCTACCAGTATTTCGGCGGTACAGCCCCGACCCACCACCTCTATGGCCTGCGGGCGGCGCTCGATATGATCCACACGGAGGGCGTGGAAAACATCTGGGCCCGACATCAGCAACTGGCCGAGGCGATCTGGGCCGCGTGCGAGGTCTGGGGCGAGACGGGCGATCTGTGTCTGAACGTGGCGGATCGGAGCTATCGCAGCCATGCCGTGACCGCGCTGCGGCTGGAGAGCCGCAAGGGCACGGCCCTGCGGGAATGGACCGACGCGCATCTTGGACTGACGCTGGGGATCGGGCTGGGCATGGCCGCGCCGGACGATCCCAACCGCGATGCCTATTTCCGGCTGGGCCATATGGGGCATCTGAACGGCCACATGGTGCTGGGCCTTTTAGGCGGGGTCGAGGCCGGTCTGACCGCTTTGGACATCCCGCACGGCAAGGGCGCGCTCGAGGCAGCGGCGGCAGTGATTGCCCGGTGAGGCAGTGAGCCTGCTTAAGCGGAGCCGTCACGCCCTCCGTCCGGCTGGCGCTGTTTCTGTCGTTTTCGCGGTGACCGTCCTCAATCCAGCCGCGCAGCCAACCAGGTGATGCCGTAGTCGATCATCACGGCCAGCACCAACGTGGCGGCAAATCCCCAAATCATCCAGACCACGAAAAAGATCCAGAGCAGGTTCACGCCCAACATCGTCAGCGCTGCGCGGGTATAGTCCGGTGCCGGTGCGATCTTGCGGTCGCGCATTGTGGCCTCCTGACATGTTTGCAGAGTCCCATCTTACCGCAAGATGCCGGATTGTCAGGTAAATCTGCCGCGATCAGGTGCGGGCGGCCGCTAGAGCCCTGGGCAGCGCCTCGGCAAAGGCGTCGAGGTCCGCCCTACGGCCGCAGCTCACCCGGATGCAGCGGTTCTGGGGGGCAGCAAAGGGCATGCGAACAAAGATGCCCATGCTCACCAACGCATCCAGAACCGCCTTGGCAAAACCTCCGTCCTGCCCGCAGTCGATGGCCATGAAATTGGTGGCCGAGGGCAGCGGCTCCAGCCCGTTCTGCCGCGCGATGTCGGCGATCCGGTCGCGGGCGCCTGCGATTTCGGACTGAACATGGGCCAGCCACTCGTTGTCATGCAGCGCCGCCAGAGCGCCCGCCTGCGCCGCGCGGTTCATCCCGAAATGGTTGCGCACCTTGTTGAAGGCCGAAATCAGCCCCGGTGCGCCGATGCCATAGCCCACACGCGCGCCTGCCATGCCATAGACCTTGGAGAACGTGCGCATGCGGATCACGCGGGGATCGTCGGCGCTGACCGGAGCAGCCGTTGCTTCAGGCGCACATTCCACATAGGCCTCGTCAAGCACCAGCAGCGCGCCCTCGGGCAGGGCCTCCATCGCCGCCACGATCTCGGCGCCGCTGTGCCAGCTGCCCATCGGGTTATCCGGGTTGGCGAGATAGACCAGCTTCGCGTCCACCTCCGCCGCCTTCGCAAACAGCGCTGCCGGGTCCTCGTGGTCGCCAGTGTAAGGCACCTTGTGCAGCACGCCGCCATAGCCAGCCACATGGTAGTTGAAGGTCGGATAGGCGCCGTCCGAGGTCACCACCGCATCGCCGGGCCCCACGAGCAGCCGCACCAGATAGCCGAGCAAGCCGTCTATCCCCTCGCCGACGATAATATTCTCCGGCTGTACCCCATGATGCGCGGCAAGCGCATGGCGCAGATCGTGGTTTTCCGGATCGCCATACATCCAGATCTCGCCCGCTGCCCGCTGCATCGCCTCGATAGCGCGGGGGGAGGGGCCGAACACGCTCTCATTCGCGCCCAGCCGGGCGTCAAACGGCGCGCCGCGCTGACGCTCCTGCGTCTCGGGGCCGACAAAGGGCACGGTGGCGGGCAGGGATTGGGCAAGCGGGGTGTAACGCGGATCGGACATGGCCGCAGATAAGCCTATGAATTGACGTGCCGCAAGGCTTGCGTCCCGCCCCGTTCAACCGCAGGCTGCGCTTGAAACCCCACGCGGAGGCACCATGCGCATTCTGTTCGTTCTATTGCTGGCCGGTTTCGGCTATCTGCTGTTCTGGCCGGTGCCGGTTCAGCCCGTGGCTTATGACCCGCCCGAGCCGCCGGGCTTTACCGGCGATTTCGCCGAGAACAATGCACTGGATGCTGCCGAACTCATCAGCCTCCCGAACGAAGAGATCGGCCCCGAGGATCTGGCGGTGATGCCCGATGGCACGATCTACACCACCAGCCTGTCCGGCAATCTCTACCGCATCGACGGGGATCGGCCGGTCGAGGTGGACCGGTTGGGCGGTCGCCCGCTGGGCCTCAGGGCCGGGCCGGACGGGGCGCTCTATATCGCGGACAGTTATCGCGGGCCGATGCGCTGGACCGGGCCGGGCACGCTGGAAAGTCTTGTGTCCGAGATCGGCGGCGCTCCGGTGATCTATGCCAATCAGCTGGACGTTGGGCGCGATGGCAGCGTCTATTTTTCGAACTCCTCGGATCGGTTCGATCCGGAAACCATGGGCGGGACCAAACCGACCTCGATTCTGACCATCTGGGAGCAGTCCGATACCGGTTATGTTGCCCGCCGTAACCCGGATGGATCGGTTGAAAAGCTGACCGAGGGCTTTGTCTATACCAACGGCGTGGCGCTGTCGCCGGATGAGAGTTTTCTGCTGATCGCCGAAACCGGACGCGCGCGGGTGCACCGGCTGTGGCTTACGGGCGAGAAAGCGGGGCAACGCGCAGTGTTCCTCGACAACCTGCCGGGCTATCCGGACAACCTCGAAGCGCAGGGCGACGGCACTTATTGGCTGGCCTTCGCCAGCCCCCGCGTGCCGTCCGAGGCGCTGATGCCGTTCCCGTTCCTGCGCAAGGTGATCTGGCGGCTGGGTCCGATGGTGCGCCCGGCGCCGATCCATCGCGGCATGATCATGCAGTTCGACGGGCAGGGCCGTATCCTGCGCACGTTGCAGGACCCGGATGGGCGGTTGGGGATCACCACCGGTGGCAAGATCGTGGGCGACCAGTTCTACGTGATGACGCTCGATTCGCCGTGGTTTGGGCGGATGCCGGTTGCGGCCATGCCCTGATCTGCCCCGACGTTCCGATGGCACCGGTGGCTTGTTCCGGGCAGACTGAAACCGACTGCGAAACAGGAGGCCCAGATGGCGCGCGTATCTGTCGAGTACAAGGACCACATTGCCCATGTCACCCTGACCCGGGGCGACAAGATGAACGCGCTGGATGACGCGATGGTCAAGGCGATCATCGCGGCGGGGCAGGAGGTTGCGGCCTCGGACGCGCGGGCGGTGGTGTTATCGGGTGAGGGCAAGAGCTTCTGCGCTGGGCTCGACATGGCGAGCTTTGCCAGCATGGCGCATATGGACCCGACCGAGTGGCTGATGACGCGCAGCCATGGCGATGCCAACGAGATGCAGGAACTGGCCATGGTCTGGCGCCGGGTGCCGGTGCCGGTCATCTGCGCGATACAGGGGGTGGCCTATGGCGGCGGTCTGCAGATCGCGCTGGGCGCGGATATCCGCATCGCCCATCCCGACAGCAAGCTGGCGGTGATGGAGATGAAATGGGGCATCATCCCGGATATGGGCGGCATGGTGCTGCTGCCTGAATTGGTCCGCTCGGACGTGCTGCGCCTGCTGACCTACACCGCCCGTCCCATTGGGGCGGCGCAGGCGGCGGAATGGGGGCTGGTGACGCAACTGGCGGACGATCCGCTGGCCGAGGCGATTGCGCTGGCTGAAGAGATTGTGCACAAGAGCCCGTCCGCCATCCGCGCTGCCAAGCGTCTGATCGACCTGGCTGAAAGCGCGGGGCGGCAAGAGGTGCTGCTGGCGGAATCGCGCGAGCAGGTGCAACTGATCGGCAAGCCAGACCAGGTGGAGGTCATCGCTGCGCAGATGCAGGGACGCAAGCCGGAGTTCAAATAGGCTTCGGGGTCTCGATCGCAGTTGCGCTTGCCCCTCACCCAACCCTCTCCCCCGAGGGGAGAGGGCTTTGGGGCAGGTGTTGAACTCAGCGCATGAACGCCCGCCGGGCGTCGCGGGCCATGTTGTAGCGCATTTCCAGATCGGCAAGGCGCGACATGGCCGCCTTGCGCTCTTCGGGATCCGTCAGGCTGACATAGTGTGTGCGGGCCGCGCCCAGTTTCTTTTTGATTTCAAAATCTTCAGGCAGAACTCCGGCCTGCGCCATGATCCTGTGACCGGCGGTCAGGGCAGGATCGCTCAGCGCCTCGGAGGATCTGTCGGGCAGCGGCGCCCCTTCGCCTTCGAGCCCCTCAAGCTGGCCTTCGGCCTGCGCCCTTCTGATCTGGCGTTCGATGAGGTTCTGAAGGTTTCGCAGCATGGCCAGAACCTAGCAAAAAACCCCGCCGGTTGCGAGGGCGGCGGGGTTCGGGATTTGCGTATTTTTGGCAAGAAGAAACGGTCAGGCGATTTCGGACAGGCGGGCGAGCGCCTCGTTGATCCTGGCCTCTTCCTCTTCGCGGGCGGCGAGGTTGGCCTTGGCCTCTTCCACCACCTCCTCCGGGGCCGAGGCCACGAATTTAGGGTTGCCCAGGCGGCCGCGCAGGCCACCGAGTTCCTTGGCGAGCTTGCCTTTGGCCTTTTCCAGCCGTTCCTTTTCGGCGCCGATGTCGATGATGTCCGCGAGCGGCAGACCGAAAGAGGCACCGGGGGCGGTGATCGAGATGGTGCCCTTGGGCAGCTCGTCCGCCTTGGTCAGGCTGTCGATCCGGGCCAAGCGCTTGATCAGCACTTCGTTCCGGTCCCACGCGGCTTGGCCGTGATCGTCGATTTCCGTAACGATCATAGGGACATAGAGGCCAGCGGGCACACGCATCTGGGCGCGGGCCGAGCGGGTGTTCTCGATCACCGAAATGACCCAGTTCATCTCGCGGTCGGCGTCCGGATCGATCAGATCGGCCGCCTTGTAGCCGGGCCAGTCGGCGTGGACGAGCATCTTTGCGCGCCCGGCGGTCAGGCCCCAAAGCTCTTCGGTGATGAAGGGCATGATCGGGTGCAGCAGGATCATGCACTGGTCCATGACCCAGGCCATCGTGGCGCGGGTTTCCTCCTGCGCGGCGGTGTCCTCACCCTGCAAGAGGGGCTTGGAGAGCTCCACATACCAGTCGCAGACCTTGCCCCAGACAAAGGCGTAGAGGGCATTCGCCGCGTCGTTGAAGCGGTAGGTTTCGAGCGCTGCGTCAACCTCTTCGCGGACACGGGCGGTTTCGCCAACGATCCAGCGGTTCACCGCGAATTGTGCGTTTTGTACGGCGTCCAGCGCGCCGATTGTCCGGCTTGTACCATCGTAAACGCCGTTCATCTCGGCAAAGCGCACCGCGTTCCAGAGCTTGGTGCCGAAGTTGCGGTAGCCGGTGATGCGCTCGCGGCTGAGTTTCAGCACGCCGCCAATTGCCGCCATCGAGGCGTTGGTAAAGCGCAGCGCGTCGGCGCCGAACTCATCCACGATCTCGAGCGGGTCGATGACGTTGCCGGTGGTCTTGGACATCTTCTTGCCCTTCTCGTCGCGGACGAGCTGGTGCAGGTAGACCGTGTGGAACGGGATCTGATCCACCACGGCCAGTTGCATCATCATCATCCGGGCGACCCAGAAGAACAGGATGTCGAAACCGGTGATCAGGACATCCGTCGGGAAATAGCGTTCGAGCTCGTCGGTCTGGTCCGGCCAGCCCAGCGTGCCGATGGGCCAGAGGCCGGACGAGAACCAGGTGTCGAGCACATCGGGGTCGCGCCACACCGGATAGACCAGTTTGGTCGGATCCTGTTCGACGGCATACTGGGCGAGGCTTTCGGCGAACTGGTGGATCGCTTCATGCTTGTCGGCAACTTCGACAACGGTTGCGTGGCTCAGCGGGCTGGGGATGTTGGCGTTGTCGTCCAGAAATCTATCGACCGCAGCGTCAAAGCTCGACGCACATTCCATGACATTGCCACGGTGCAGCATGCCACCTTCGTTCAGCAGACGACCGAGTTCGACCAGATCGAGGTCGCCATCGTTTTCGTCCCTGAAATCCTCCGCCGACAGATCGAGGCCATACCAGACCGGGATCTGATGCCCCCACCACAGTTGGCGCGAGATGCACCAGGGCTCGATGTTTTCCAGCCAATGGTAATAGGTCTTTTCGCCCGACTCGGGGATGATCCTGACGGTGCCGTCCTTGACCGCATCCAGCGCGGGTCCGACCACCTTTTCGGCGTCGACGAACCACTGGTCGGTCAGCATCGGTTCGATGACAACTTTCGAGCGGTCACCGAAGGGCTGCATGATCGGTTTGGACTCGACCAGCGGAACCGCTTTGTCGGCGCCCTCGTGCTTGGGTTTCAGCGCGGTCGCGCCCAGACGCGGATCATCGGCGCGGGTCATCACGGCGAGACCCTCGGAGGTGATCTCTTCGACCACTTTCGCGCGCGCCTCGAACCGGTCGAGCCCGCGCAGGTGATCGGGGACCAGGTTGATTGCGTCGATTTCGCCCTCGGTGAAGTCCTTGCCGCGGGCGTAGTCCTGCGCCTTGCCCGCCTCGTCGGCATAGGGCGCGCCGTCGGCCCGCATCGTGCCGCGGGTGTCCATCAGGCGGTAGCAGGGGATATTGCCGCGCTTGGCCACAGCGTAGTCGTTGAAGTCGTGCGCGCCGGTGATCTTGACCGCGCCCGAGCCGAAATCCGGGTCCGGGTAGTCGTCGGTGATGATCGGGATCTGGCGGCGATGCTCTTTCGGGCCAACCGGGATTTCACAGAGTTTCCCGACGATTGGTGCGTAACGTTCATCCGATGGATGAACCGCAACCGCGCCGTCGCCCAGCATGGTTTCGGGCCGGGTGGTGGCGATGGAGATATAGTCGCGCTCTTCCTCGAGGGTGACGTTCCCGTCCTCGTCCTTCTCGACATAGGTGTAGGTCGCGCCGCCCGCGAGCGGGTATTTGAAGTGCCACATGTGGCCCGCGACTTCGATATTCTCGACCTCGAGGTCCGAAATCGCGGTTTCGAAATGCGGGTCCCAGTTGACCAACCGCTTGCCGCGATAGATCAGGCCCTTTTCGTACATGTCGACGAAGACCTTGATCACCGCGTCATGGAAGTTGGCCGAATTCTCATGCCCCGTGCGCGGATCGCCCGCCGCACCGGCCATGGTGAACGCGTTGCGCGACCAGTCGCAGGAGGAGCCGAGACGCTTGAGCTGCTCGATGATCGTGCCGCCGTATTCGCCTTTCCATTCCCAGACCTTTTCCAGGAATTTCTCGCGCCCCAGCTCACGGCGACCGGGCTGTTGGGTGGTGGTCAGCATCTTTTCCACCTGCATCTGGGTGGCGATGCCTGCGTGGTCCTGGCCCGGCTGCCACAGTGTGTCGAACCCGCGCATCCGGTGCCAGCGGATCATGATATCCTGCAGCGTGTTGTTGAAGGCGTGGCCCACATGCAGCGCACCCGTCACGTTGGGCGGCGGGATCATGATGGTAAAGCTTTCGTCGCGCGACTTGTTCGCGCCCGCCTTGAAGCAACCGGCCTCTTCCCAGGCCTTGTAGAGGCGCGTCTCGGCCTCGGCTGCGTTGAAGGTTTTGTCCATCGCCATGGGGCTGTTCCTGCGTGATCATATCCGTGGTCAGCGCCTGCAATAGCGAATGGGCGCGGGAAGGGAAAGGCTTTGTCCCCATTTCCCGGGTCAGCGTGGGTGGAGGGCGCGGGATTTGCGTATTTGGGGCAAGAAGAAGCGGGTAACCGCATGTTAACCCTGCCCGCTGCAAGCTGTGTCTGCGGTACAGGCTGGCGAGCCGATGACCGCGCGAGGAGAAGCGGCCCGGCGGCCTTGGATCGGCTTCGGCTGTACCTTTGGGGCCGGGTGCGCCCTCCTACTTCTTCTTGCTGAAAATACGCAAGGTCCTGCGGTGGAAGCATGCCGCTCCGGCGGAGAGATCAGCCGGAGCTGGCCGCTTGCGCGAAGCGGTCGCGAAAATAGGCCTCAACGCGCTGGTAGGCCGGTTCAAGGAAGTCCAGCGTCAGCAGCGAGTGGTCGCGTCCGGGGAATTCCACGGTGGTCAGGTGGCACCCGAAGGCGGTTTCGAGCGAGCGCATCAGGCATGCTGGGGCCATGCGGTCGCCTTGGTAGCGCATGGCCAGTCCCGGGCCCTTGCGCGCCATGCCCGAGCGGGCGGCGGTGATGTCGTCGGTGCTCATGTGCAATTCGTCGCCGCCAAAGACCGGCAGCGCGGGCTGGCTGGCGACACCGCCTAGCACAGCGTCTTCGGCCATCAGGGTCAGGGCGAAGCTGCCGGTCAGGCACATGCCGATGACGCCGAGGCCGGGGCCGCCCTCGCGCGATTGGATGTCGCGCACCAGGGCCCGCATCCAGTCGGCGATGGGGCTTTGGCGGCCCTTCCAGAACATCTGGAACTCGCGCCGGATGCAGAACAGTCTCAGCAGGTTGCGCTTGGGTGTCAGCTTGCCGAAGGTGCCGAAGAGGTGGGGCAGGTAGACCCGGAACCCGGCGGCGTTCAGCCGTTCGGCAAGTGCCAGCGTTTCGGGGCCGATGCCGGGAAGTTCCTGGAGGATGAGAATGGGCGGGCCGTCGCCGCCCACATGCACGTCATGCGTGGTCTCGGTGCCGGTGGAAAGCGCCGCCGAGAAGGGGAATATGTGATCCGCCTGCCAGCTCATTGGCGGAGCGTAGGGGAATTGGCCGGGCAAATCTATGCGGCGCGGGTCCTTCCGACGCGCGCTTTGTCAGGAGGAGGGTGCCACTGCCTGATACATTGACACCGTTTTGTTGGTGCCCTCGGTCAGGGCTTTGGCCTGGTCCGTGCGGATCTTTTGATGCAGGTCCAGCGCCTTGGGGTCGAACAGGGTCTCGGGCGGGTCGATATGGATGAAATTGCTGCTGTGATCCGCGCCGCGCGCCAGCATCGCGTAGTCGCGATCGGCGACCTGCTGGCGCGCGTTGGGGTTGAGATAGCGGATCGCCATTCCGATGCGCCGATCGTCCGAGGCATTGGGGCCCGAGCCGTGGATGGTCAGGCCGTGATGCAGCGACATCTGCCCCGGTTGCAGTTCGATGTGGGTCTTGTCCTTGTCGGCGACCTCAACCGCGATCTCCTGCCCGCGCGAGAGCAGGTTGGTGTCCGAGAACGTATCGTTGTGCGGCAGGATAGGGTTCCTGTGGCTGCCCGCCACCAGATCCATGCAGCCGCTGGCGGTTGTGGCCGGGGACAGTGCCAGCCAGGCGGTCACCTGATCCGAGGTTTCGCCCATGCCCCAATAGGTCAGGTCCTGATGCATGCTAACGATCTGGGTGGTGCGGGGCTCCTTGATGAAGAACTCGGCCGACCAGATCAGCAGGTCGGGGCCGAGGATGCCCTGAACCACATCGAGGATGCGGGGATCGCGCGCCAGCCGGGCCACCATCGGCATGACCACGTGGCTGTTGAGGCGTTTGTACATGCTGAGCGGCAGGGGCAGGTCGGTCTCGCGCCAATTGGCCTCGATCCGTTCCAGTTCGGCGCGCAGGTCCGCGGCCTCGGACGGGGGCAGGATCTGGAACGGGTAGAGAAACCCGTCCTCCCAATATTGCGCGATCTGGGCGTCGGAGAGGTGGCCGTTTTCAAGGGGCAAGTGCGTGGGCATGGGAGGCTCCGTTTCGTGCGTTGGGGACAGTTTAGGCGGGGTTTGCGCGGGCTCAGAACGGTTTGTCTTGCCGGTCAGGGTAAGTTTTGCTTAGCCTGAAGCCCATGGCATCCCGCGTTCCCTCCCTGAACTGGCTGCGCGTGTTCGAAGCGGCGGCGCGTACCGAGAGCTTTGCCCGGGCGGCGGCGCAGCTCAACATGTCGGCGGCGGCGGTCAGCCAGCAGGTCAAGGCGCTGGAGACGCGGCTGGGCACGCCGCTGTTTCACCGCCACGCCCATGCGGTCACGCTGACCGAGGCCGGGCGGGCTTATCTGCCCAGCGTGCAGCAATCGCTGCTGATGCTGGAGACCGCCACCTCGGGCCTGTTTGGCGAAAGCCGCGAGCAGAGGCTTTATGTCCAGTCCATCCTGCTGTTTGCCCAAGGCGTGCTGGCACCGGGTTTGGGCGGGTTTCGGCGCGATCATCCGGATGTCAATCTGGTGCTGAGCACCGGCAGCGACGCGGTGGATTTCGCCAACCGGTTCGCGGACCTGCAGATCGTCTTTGGCAATCCGGCGCAATTTGGCGTCGAGAGCGATCTGCTCTTGTCCGAGGTGATCTATCCCGTGGCCCTGCCCGAACTGGCGGATCAGATCCACCGGCCCGAGGATCTGCTGCGGTTTGCCCTGATCGACGTGGCGGCGCATCGCGCCGGGTGGCCGCACATGTTCGAGGTGCTGCGTCTGTCGCCCGGCGGCGCCCGGTTCATGGTCTCGGACAACACCATCATGGCCGCGTCACTGGCCGCCGAGGGGCAGGGCGTGGCGCTGGCCCGGGCGCCCGCCAGCGACAGTCTGATGGCGCGGTTTGGCCTGGTGCCGTGCCTGTCCGATATCGCGGTGCCGGGGCGCGAATCCTACCATCTGGTCTATGACGACCGCGACCTGTTGCGCCCGCCCGCGCGCATGTTCCGGGACTGGCTGCTGGATTATCTGCCCCGATCTGGCGCGTCCTCTGGACATCGGGTTGCGGCAGGCTAGTCTCGCGCTCTGAGGCAGTCGGAAAGGGGCGCGGGATGGAGAAATTCGGGAAAAGCCAGCCGGTCAAACGGGTCGAGGATGTGCGCTTTCTGACCGGCCACGGGCGGTATCTGGACAACACCATGCCCGAGGGTGCGCTGTATGCCATGTTCTTTCGCAGCCCGGTGGCGCATGGGCAAATTGCCGCGCTGGATCTGGACGCCGCGCGTGAGGCCGAGGGCGTGCATCTGGTGATGACGGTCGATGATCTGGCGGCAGCGGGCATCGACACGGTGATGAGCGCGACCGTGGTGCCCAACCGCGACGGCTCGAAAGGGGCCGCGCCAGCGCGCCACATGCTGGCCAAAGATCGTGTGCGGTTCGTGGGTGAGCCGGTGGCCATGGTCGTCGCCGAGACCCTCGAACAGGCGCGCGATGCCATCGAGCTGATCTGGATGGAGACCGACGATCTGCCTGCCAAGATGGATCTGGCGCCGGGCGGGGAGGTGATCCACGCGCAAGCGCCGGACAATCGCGCCTTTGACTGGGGCATGGGCGACGAGGCGGCGACCGATGCAGCGTTTCAGGCGGCGGCGCACGCGGTGTCGCTGAGCATTCATGACAACCGGGTCATCGTGAACTCGATCGAGCCGCGCGGTTGCCATGCGGAATGGCGCGACGGGCGGCTGCATTTCTATTACGGCGGGCAGGGCGTCTGGGGGATGAAGGCGCAGCTGGTCGAGAAGCTGAAGATCGGTGCCGATGATCTGCGCGTGGTCACGCCGGATGTGGGCGGCGGGTTCGGCATGAAGGCGATGCCGTATCCTGAGTATTTCCCGGTGGCTCATGCGGCACGGGTGCTGGACCGCCCCGTGCACTGGATGTCCGAACGCACCGAGGCGATGCTGACCGACAATCATGGCCGCGACCTGACCTCGGTCGCCGAACTGGCCTTTGATGCCGATCACCGGATCACCGCCTACCGGGTGAAAACCCTCTGCAACATGGGCGCCTATAACAGCCATTTTGCGCAGGCGATCCAGACGCAGCTGTTCAGCCGGGTGCTGATGGGGGTCTACGACGTGCAGACCACTTGGCTGCAGGTCGAGGGGATCTATACCAACACCACGCAGGTTGATGCTTATCGTGGTGCCGGGCGGCCCGAGGCGATCTATGTGCTGGAGCGGATGATGGACCGCGCCGCGCGCGAGTTGGGGGTCGATCCGTGGGACCTGCGGCGCCGGAACTTCGTCCGGCCCGAGGCCTTTCCTTACAAGACCGCCACTGGCGAGACCTATGATGTCGGCGATTTCGACAAGCTGCTGAGCCGGGCGCAGGAGCAGACCACGGGCTTTGCATCCCGCAAGGCGGCGGATGCCGAACGCGGCCTGCTGCGGGGGCAGGGGATCTGTTACTATATCGAAAGTATTCTGGGCGATCCTTCGGAAGGCGCGAAGGTGGAGTTCCATGAGGATGGCAGTGTGAGTCTCTATGTGGGCACCCAATCGAACGGGCAGGGTCATGAGACGGTCTATGCCCAGTTTCTGGCCGACCAGACCGGTATCCCGGCGGAGCGGATCACCGTGGTTCAGGGCGACAGTGACGGGATGGCACAGGGCGGCGGCACCGGTGGGTCCCGCTCGGTCACCACTCAGAGCCATGCGACGCTGGCCACGGTGGACACTATTGTTGCCGCATTCACGCCCTATCTTGCCGATAAGATGGGGGTCGAGGAGAGCGCTGTGAGCTTTGACCACGAAACCTTCCGCGCGCCGGGGTCGAACCTGACGCCTACGCTGCTTGAGGCGGCCGAGATGGCGCGGGCGGACGGGCGGTCGGAGCTTTTACGGCACGAGGCCCGGGCCAGGCTGCCCGGGCGCAGCTATCCCAACGGCGCCCATGTTGCCGAGGTCGTGATCGATTCTTACACCGGCGAAGTCAGCGTCGACCGCTACACGGTCGTCGACGATTTTGGTAATCTGATCAACCCGATGCTGGCCGAGGGGCAGGTGCATGGCGGGGTGGCGCAGGGCATCGGTCAGGCGCTGTGCGAGCATGTGGTGCATGATGCGGATGGACAACTGCTCACGGCAACGTTCATGGACTACGCCTTGCCGCGCGCGGGCGACGTGCCCATGATTGGATTTACCTCGGTGCCGGTTCCATCCACAGCCAACCCGATGGGAATGAAGGGCTGTGGCGAGGCCGGAACGGTGGGCGCGCTGGCCGCCGTGGCAAATGCGGTTCAGGATGCGCTCTGGGAACGCGGGGTGCGGCAGGCGGATATGCCGTTCACACCCCTCAAGGTATGGGAACTGTTGAAGGATGAACCTGTCGCGGCTGAGTAGACGAATTCTCGGGTGGCTCGGACGGCCCTTGCGGTCCGAGCATTCCGCCGAGACGCAGCATCGCGAACCGCTGGTTCACGTGATCATCCTCGACGGCACCATGTCGACGCTGGAACCGGGGTACGAGACCCATGCCGGGCAGCTCTACCGCCTGCTTTGTGCCATGGGCCCGCGCGTGTCAATCTTTTACGAGGCCGGGGTGCAGTGGCAAAGCTGGCGCCGCACCACGGATGTGGTGATGGGCAAGGGCATCAACCGCCAGATTCGGCGCGCCTACGGTTATCTCGCGTCGCGCTACAAGCCGGGCGACAAGATCTTTTTCATGGGCTATTCCCGGGGCGCCTATGGCGTGCGCAGCCTGGCCGGGGTGATCGACATGGTGGGTCTGCTCAAGGCCGAGCATGCCACGGTGCGCAACATCCGGCAGGCCTATCGCCATTACGAATGCAATCCGCGCAGTGCCCACTCGGCCGAGTTCTCGCGCAGGTTCTGCCACGAGGATCTGCAGATCGAGATGATCGGGGTGTGGGACACGGTCAAGGCGCTGGGCATGCGCCTGCCGGTCCTGTGGCGCTTTGCCGAGGCGCGGCATGCCTTCCACAACCACCAGCTCGGCCCCAGCATCCAGCACGGCTATCACGCGCTGGCGCTGGATGAGACGCGCGAGGTGTTCCAGCCTGTCCTGTGGCAATGCTCGCCGGGGTTCAACGGCCATGTGGAACAGGTCTGGTTCCGGGGCACCCATGGCGATGTCGGCGGGCAACTGGCGGGGCACGAGGACGCGCGGCCGCTCTCCAACCTGTCGCTGGTCTGGATGCTGGAAAAGGCCGAGGCGCATGGCATGCCGCTGCCCGAGGACTGGCGCGAGAGCTTCCCAACCGATACCGAGGCGCCCTCGGTCGGCACCTGGCGCGGCTGGGGCAAGATTTTCCTGCTGCGCCGCCACCGCACCATCGGGCGCGACCGTTCGGAACGGCTGCATGAAAGCGTGCGGCCCGAAACCATGCCCGCCCCGCTAGCCGAGGACTTCATGCGCAGTTCACGGGCCCAATAGACACCCCGCCCGCTTCTTCTTGCCAAAAATACGCAAATCCGACCTGTCCGTCCGCGCCGGCGTCGGAGAGGATCGAACTACCTGATCACCCGCGCGGCAGATTCAGAACGATGCAGGTGGTCGATCCGGTGGCATAGAGGCGGCCATCCTCGACGCCGCGGATCTCGCCATGGGCGATGCCGGTCGAGCGGCCCACATGATCGGCCTCGCCCACGCATTCGACCTCGAGACCCAGCGGAATGCCGCGGATGATGTTGATCTTGTACTCCAGCGTCGTGTAGGCTGCGCCGCGCGGCACGCGGGTCTGGACGGCGCAGGCCATGGCACTGTCCAGCAGCGTGCCGTACCAGCCGCCATGCACCGAGCCCAGCGGGTTGCACACGTCGAATGTGGGGGTGCCGCGAAAGGCCACGCGGCCCTCTTCGACCGCGTGCAGCTGATAGCCCAAGGTCTTGCCGATGGGCGGGGCGGGCAGGCGGCCTTCGAGGATGCCCTGAATGAATTCCAGCCCGGACATGGTGCCCATATCCGCAGGCCCCAGCAATTCCTCGACCCCTTTGGCGTAATGCATCGCGCGCGCTCCCCTTGGTTCTGGGGAACGCTAGCAGCGGGGGACGTGCGGGCAAGTCTTACGCGACGTTCTGCAATTCGACCTTCGGCACGACGCCCAGGGCATGGCAGACATCGCGGGTCAGTTCCGGGCGGTTCAGGGTGTAGAAATGCAGCTTGTCCACGCCACCCTCGATCAGGTCCGAGCACAGCTCGGTGCAGATCGCGGTGGCTAGCAGATCCTCGCGGTCGTCGCGCACGGCTTTCTCGAAGGCGCGCTCGACCCAGTCGGGGATATGGGCACCGCAGCGGCGGGCGAAGTTGCGGGCGCCGTTCCAGTTCTCGATCGGCAGGATGCCCGGGGTGATCGGCTTGTCGATCCCGGCCTTTTCGCAGGCATCGCGGAAGCGGAAAAAGGTCTCGGCCTCGAAAAAGAACTGGGTCAGCGCCTCATCCGCGCCCGCGTCCAGCTTGGCCTTGAGCCAGTCCACATCGGCCGCCGCGCTGGGGGCCTCGGGGTGGATGTCGGGATAGGCGCCGACGCGGATGGTGAACTTGCCGGTCTCGGATAATGCCTCGATGAGTTCCACCGAATTGGCGAAGCCGCCGGGATGCGGCTGGAACCGGCCCTCGCCCTTGGGCGGGTCGCCGCGCAGGGCCACGAGGTCGGTGACGCCCGCCTCGGCGAAACTGTCGGCGATGGCCAGTGTCTCGTCCTTCGAGGCGCGGACACAGGTCAGATGCGCGGCCACGTTCAGGCCCGAGGATTTGTGCAGCGTCGCCACCGCCTCGCGCGTCAGTTCGCGGGTGGTGCCGCCTGCGCCATAGGTGACCGAGACGAAACGCGGCCCGAGCGGTGCCAGCGTCTGCACCGTGTCCCACAGGCGGAACGAGGCCTCGAGTGACTGGGGCGGGAAGAATTCGAAGGAAATTTCGGGCGCAGTCATGGTTTCTCTCACTCTCACATTTCCACCCTTGTCGCATGTGCGGCATTGTGAGACAAACTCATATTCCTCAAGAACAACATGAGTCTCGCGATAGATGCATATCGAGTTCCGCCACCTGCGCACGATCAAGGCGATCCATGAATGCGGCGGGCTGGCCCGCGCTGCCGATCAGCTGAACATCACCCAGTCAGCATTGAGCCATCAGATCAAGGGGTTGGAGGATCAGGCCGGGGTCGAGCTGTTCCTGCGCCGGTCCAAGCCGATGAAGCTGTCGGCGGCGGGTCTGCGCCTGCTGCGGCTGGCCGAGCAGATCCTGCCGCAGGTCGAGGCGATGCAGGCCGAGTTTTCCTCGCTGCGCGACGGGCGCACGGGCCGGATGCATATCGCCATCGAGTGCCACGCCTGTTTTGAGTGGCTGTTTCCGGTGCTGGAGGCGTTCCGCAAGTCCTGGCCGGACGTGGATGTGGACATCCGTCCGGGTCTGGCCTTTGACGCGCTGCCCGCGTTGCAGAAGGAAGAGGTGGATCTGGTCGTGTCCTCGGACCCCGAGGATCTGCCGGGTGTCGAGTTCGTGGAACTGTTTGACTATAATGCCGTTTTCGTCGCCGCCTCGTCGCATCCCTTGGCGGAAAAGCCGTATATCGAGGCCGAGGATTTTCGCGGCCAGACCCTGATCACCTATCCGGTCGAGCGGACCCGGCTGGACGTGTTCAGCCAGTTGCTGATCCCGGCGCGGGTGGAGCCGGCCTCGATCCGGCAGGTGGAATTGACGGCGGTGATCCTGCTGTTGGTCGCCTCGAACCGGGGGATTTCGGTGCTGCCCGACTGGGTGGTGCGTGAGGTAAAATATAACTCGGATTACGTGACGCGGCCCTTGACGGAGACTGGCATCACAAGGCGGCTTTATGCGGCGGTGCGCAGCGAGGATCTGGAAAAACCGTTCGTGCAGGAGTTGGTGAAACTGGCGCGTAGCGAGGCGACGAAGCTTCAGGCGCAATAGGGCCGTCTGCTTGGGCAAAACCGTTGGGGCAGCTATGCACATCATGCCCCTTGGCAAGCCGGGCGCGCGCCAGTATACGCGCGGCTTGACCGAACAGGAGCTCCCCGATGATTGGCAGTGCAAACCTCAACATCATGATCAAGGCCGCGCGCAAGGCGGGCCGGTCTTTGGTGAAGGACTTTCGCGAGGTCGAGAACCTGCAGGTGTCTATGAAGGGGGCGGGCGATTTCGTGTCCAAGGCCGATATCGCCGCCGAGAACATCCTGAAGGAAGAGTTGCTGGGCGCGCGTCCAACCTATGGCTGGCTGGCCGAGGAGGGTGGTGAGGCCGCGGGTGAGGATCCGACGCGGCGCTGGATCGTCGATCCGCTGGACGGGACCACCAACTTTCTGCACGGGCTGCCGCACTGGGCGATTTCGATTGCGCTGGAGCACAAGGGCAAGATCGTGGCGGGCGTGATCTATGACGCGGCCAAGGACGAGATGTATTTTGCCGAGAAGGGCGAGGGCGCCTGGATGAACGAGACCCGCATTCGGGTGTCGGGGCGTCATCGGATGATCGAGTCGGTGTTCTCGACCGGTTTGCCCTTTGGCGGTCGTTCGGATCTTCCCGCGACGCTGCAGGATCTGGCGCGGCTGATGCCGGTTTGTGCCGGGGTGCGGCGCTGGGGCGCGGCGGCGCTGGACATGGCTTATGTGGCTGCTGGCCGCTATGAGGGGTTCTGGGAGCGGCGTCTGAACGCCTGGGATCTGGCTGCGGGGATCATCATCGTGAAGGAGGCGGGCGGGCTGGTGCAGCCGCTCGATCCGGAGAGCGATATTCTGTCGAGCGGCGAGGTGATCTGTGCCAATGAGCCGATCTTTGACAATTTCGCCAAGGTGATCCGGGGCTGACCGGTATTCCGCCGCGGGGCGGCGGAGCCTCCGGCGGGAGTATTTGGAAAAAGATGAAGGGCGCGGTGCGTCTATGCCTGGCGGTCCAAGGGGTGGTTGACGCCGTCGGTCCAGGGGATGTCTCCGTGCGTGCGCGGGTTGGCGCCTGCGATGCAGCCAAGATTGACGCCGCATTCCAGCGGATTGGCGCGGCGCTGGTGGTGGGTGTAGATGCCGCAAGTCTTGCAGAAATAGTGTTTTGCCGTGTGGGTGCCCCAGCTGTAGAGACTGAGATTGCCCTTGCCTTTCAGCACCTTGAGCGAGGCGGCGATGGCGGTGACGGCGGCTGCGCCCCGGCGGATGCAGAAGGAGCAGTCGCAGCGGGCGGCGGAGGCGAGGCCGTGCGGAAACTCGGCTTCGATCTCGACCGCGCCGCAGTGGCAGGTGGCTTTCATCCGGGTCATTTTCGGGGGATCCTTGGGATGCGCGAGGGGGAGAGTTTGTATTTGTGCTCGGGGTGTGGCGGGTGGCCGTGGGTGCGGTTCCAGTAGGTCGTGCCGCCGCGTTTCAGCCAGAGCGGGATGCAGAGGGCGAGGCCGACGAAGAAGCCGCCCGCATGCGCCCAGTAGGCGACACCGCCCTGATCGGGGTCTGAACTGACGCCGCCGAGGAATTGCATGCCGAGCCAGACCCCCAGCATGACGAAGGCGGGGATCGAGAATATACGGAAATAGATGAGGAGAATCAGCAGGATATCGACGCGCGCCCTGGGGAAGAGCAGCAGGTAGCCGCCCATGACCCCGGCGATGGCGCCCGAGGCTCCGACCGTCGGGATGACCGATGAGGGGGAGGCCAGGACGTGGATCAGCCCGGCGCCGATGCCGCTGGCGAGGTAGAAGAGCAGGAAGGGGATATGCCCCATCTCGTCCTCGAGATTGTCGCCGAAGATCCACAGAAACAGCATGTTGCCCGCCAGATGCATCCAGCCGCCATGCAGGAACATCGAGGTGACGAGCGTCTCGAAACTGAACCCGTCTGCGATGCGCGCGGGGATGATGGCGTAGTCGAAGAAGAAGCGGTTGATCAGGCGGTCGTTGTCCATCATCCCCACATAGCTGAGGAAGATCAGGATGTTGGCCGCCATCAGCAGGTAGACGACATAAGGGGTTCGCCCCGAGGGGTTGTGATCGCGGATCGGTAGCATGGGGCGACGCTGGGCTTTTCACGGCCCAGCGTCAAGGTGGGTTATGCGGCTCCGCCCAGCAGCGCCGCGTTGCCGCCCGCTGCGGTGGTGTCGACGCAGACATGCCGTTCGCCCATCACCCGGGCGCGGTCGGGGTGGCCGGGGATCAGCGGCAGGATCGGGCCGGGGCGGCGGGCGAGGCGCCGTTCGATCTCGCGCGCGGTGTTCTCGTCGCCCCACCAGAGGACGCCCGAGATGCCGTCGAAGTTTTCGAGCCGGTGCAGGTCGAGCTGGCCGGTGGCGCGGATCGCGGTGCCGCCCATGTTCTGGATGACCTCCGCCTGTTTCCGCACGGTCTCGGCGCCCGGGCCGAGGCAGAGGAGGGGCGGGCGGGGTGTTTCGCTCAGCCGGTTCGACTCGCCGGTGGGGCCGGGCAGGGTTTCGGTGCGGGTTGCGGCGGGGGTGCCGGTGGGGGCGGGTAGATCGGCCATTGTGCCGGTCCACGCGTCAGACGAGGACTGCCGGTCGGGGGCGCAGAAGCGGGCCATGTAGTTCGGGCCGCCCGCTTTGGGGCCGGTGCCCGAGAGGCCCTCGCTCCCGAAAGGCTGGCTGCCGACGATGGCGCCGATCTGGTTGCGGTTGACGTAGATATTGCCCGCATGCACCGCCTCGGTGATGTGCTGCACCCGGTCGTCGATCCGTGTGTGCAGGCCGAAGGTCAGGCCGTAGCCGGTGGCGTTGATATCGGCGATCACTGTGTCGATCTCTTGCGCCTTGAAGCGGGCGACGTGGAGGACGGGGCCGAAGATTTCACGTTTCATCGCTGCGATGCCGGGGATTTCGATCAGGGTGGGGGCGATGAAGGTGCCGTCGGGCGGGGTGGGCATCTCCTTGAGAACCCGGCCTTCGGCGCGGGCCTTGGAGACATGCTCGGCGATGCCTTGATGGGCTTGCGCGTCGATCACCGGGCCGCAATCGGTCGAGATCGGCCACGGATCGCCCACGCGCAGCGCGTCCATCGCGCCTTGCAGCATGGTCAGCACATCCTCGGCGATATCCTCTTGCACGTAGAGGCAGCGGAGCGCCGAGCAGCGCTGGCCCGCCGACTGGAAGGCGCTTTCGATGATGGATTGCACGGCCTGTTCGGGGAGGGCGGTGGAATCGACGATCATTACGTTCAGGCCGCCGGTTTCGGCGATCAGCGGGGTGCCGGGGGCCAGGTTCTCGGCCATGGCGGCGCGGATTTTCTGCGCGGTGGCGGTGGAGCCGGTGAAGGCCACACCCGAGACGCGCGCATCCGAGGTCAGGGCGGCACCCACCACTGGGCCGCCGGGCAGCAGTTGCAGGGCGGTGCGGGGCACACCGGCCTCGTGCAGCAGCTGCACGGCGCGATGCGCGATCAGCGGCGTTTGCGGCGCCGGTTTTGCCAGCACCGCGTTGCCGGTGGCCAGGGCCGCCGAGATCTGGCCGGTGAAGATGGCCAGCGGGAAGTTCCAGGGCGAGATGCAGGTGAAGATGCCAGCGGGCGCGGCATCGGGGATGTTGGCGGCGTAGTAGCGCAGGAAATCCACCGCCTCGCGCAGTTCGGCCACGGCATCGAGCAGGGTTTTTCCGGCCTCTCGGGCGAGCAGGGCAAAAAGCTCACCGAAATGCGCCTCGTAGAGGTCGGCGGCCTTGTTGAGGTCGGCGGCGCGGTCTGCGGCGGGTGCGGTCCAGGGGGCGGCGGATGCGAGTGCGGTTTCGACATCCGCGGCGCTGGCCGGGGCGACGGCGCCGGGGGTGTCCTGCGGGTTGGCCGGGTTGATCACGGGCTCGTCGCTGTCCGGGGCCTCGCTCGCGGCCAGCAGAGGACGCGCGTACCAGTGGTGCGCGCGGAAGGCGTCGCGCGCCGCGTCGATTTCCGTCAGCGTCGGGGCATGGGTCAGGTCGAAGCCGCGCGAGTTGGGGCGCTCGGGGGCGAAGAGCTCAGGCCCTTTCGGCAGCGGATTGGCCGGGTGCAGCACGGTTTCGAACGGATCGGCGGCGACCTCTTCGGGCGGCACGTTCTCGTCCACGATCTGGTTGACGAACGAGCTGTTGGCGCCGTTTTCCAGCAGGCGGCGGACCAGATAGGCCAGCAGGTCGCGATGGGCGCCGACCGGGGCATAGATGCGGCAGCGGGTGTTCTGCTGGTCCTTGACCAGCCCGTGCAGCGTCTCGCCCATGCCGTGCAGGCGCTGGAATTCGTAAGGTTGCCCGTCCTGCGCCATATGCAGGATGGCGCTGACCGTATGGGCGTTGTGGGTGGCGAATTGCGGGTAGATGCGGTCGGTCATGGCCAAGAGCTTGCGGGCATTGGCGATGTAGGAGATGTCGGTGGCCGCCTTTTGCGTGAAGACGGGGAAACCATCGACGCCTGCGACCTGCGCGCGCTTGATCTCGGTATCCCAATAGGCGCCCTTGACCAGCCGGGCCATCAGCTTGCGGTCGTGGCGTTCGGCCATCTCGTAGAGCGTATCCAGCACCAGCCCGGCGCGGGGGCCGTAGGCCTGTACCACGATGCCGAACCCGTCCCAGCCCGCGAGCGCCGGTTCGGCCATCACCGCCTCGATCACCTGCAGGGACAGCGACAGGCGGTCGGCCTCTTCGGCGTCCACGTTCAGGCCCATGCCTGCGGCCTTGGCCAGCAGCGCCAGCGCGCGCAGGCGGGGCATCAGTTCCTCCATCACGCGCGCCTCCTGCGCCACCTCGTAGCGGGGGTGCAGGGCCGAGAGCTTGACCGAGATGCCCGGATTGGCGCGGATGTCGTCACGGGTGCAGGCCTCGGCAATCGCGGCGATGGCGCGGGAATAGGACAGGTGATAGCGGGCGGCGTCGGCCTCGGTCCGGGCGGCCTCGCCCAGCATGTCGTAGGAATAGGTGTAGCCCTTGTCCTCCATGCCCTTGGCGCGGTCCATGGCCGAGCGGATGGTTTCGCCCAGCACGAACTGGCGCCCCATCTCTTTCATCGCATGGCCGACGGCGGTGCGGATCACCGGTTCACCCAGCCGCTTGATGGCGCTGCGCAGGGCGCCGACGGGCGAGGATTGGTCATCGTCCAGCACCTTGCCGGTCAGCATCAGCGCCCAGGTCGAGGCGTTGACCAGCGACGAGGAGGAGCGGCCCAGATGCTTGCCCCAGTCCGAAGGCGCGATCTTGTCCTCGATCAGCGCGTCGATGGTGTCGGCGTCGGGCACCCGCAAGAGCGCCTCGGCTAGGCACATCAGCGCCACGCCCTCATCCGTGGAGAGGCCGTATTCGGCGAGAAACACCTCCATCAGCCCCGGCGCGGTGCTGGAGCGGATGTCGCGGACAAGCTGGGCGGCAGAGGTGCAGATGGCGGCGCGGTCCTGCGGGGACAGGGCGGCCTGTTCGGTCAGCGCGGTCAGGGTGGCCGACTGATCGGCGTAGGTCTGGCTGTCGATCTTGGTGCGCAGGGCGTGGGTCATGGGGCCTCCGGTCGTTTTGCGTAGGATATCGTGAATTTTGCGGGATAATCGCCTGAAATTTGTGTATCTGAGAGCGTGATGCCTGAAATGAGGGGATAGAACGGTGCAAATGGACTTTCCGGGGCTGGATCGCTTTGATCAGGCGATTCTGACGGCGCTGGCCGGGGATGGCCGGATGTCGATCGCCGATCTGGCGCGCCGGATCGGTCTGTCGAAATCCCCCACGCAGGCGCGGCTGCGGCGGTTGGAGGCCGAGGGGATCGTGACCGGCTACCGCGCGCTGATCGATCCGATCCAGCTGGGGCTGGACCATGTGGCCTTTGTCGAGGTACGCCTGACCGACACGCGGGAAAAGGCGCTGGCCGAGTTCAATGCGGCGGTGCGCCGGGTCGGCGAGATCGAGCAGGCGCATATGATTGCCAGCAATTTCGACTATCTGCTCAAGGTGCGCACCCGGTCGATGTCGGAGTATCGCACTGTTCTGGCCGAGAAAATCTCGTCCCTGCCGCATGTGGCCAACACCTCGACCTTTGTGGCGATGGAGGCGGTGAAGGAGACCGGCCTGCTGGGGCCGCTCGAAAACGTGAGTTGACCGGGGGTCATTTTACGTCAGCATCGGGGCATGAGATTGTGGCCTCTGCTTTTGTGTCTGCCGGTGTGCCTTGCCGGCGCCGTGTTTGCCGATACCTGTCCGGACGCGCCGGATCACAGTGCGGGGCTGGACGATCTGATCGCGCAAATCCAGCAGGCGGAGAGCGAGCAGGAGGCGCGGGTTATCTCGAACCAGATGTGGGCGTTCTGGGCGGATGCGCCGGATGAGCAGTCGCAGGCGATTCTGGACCGGGGCATGTCCCGGCGCGAAGCGTGGGATCTGCTGGGCGCGCTGCAGGATTTCGACAGGCTGGTCGAATACTGCCCCAACTATGCCGAGGGCTATAACCAGCGCGCGTTCGTCAATTTCCTGCGCCAGGATTTTCCGGCCGCACTTGTCGATCTGGACCGCGCCATCGCGCTTTCCCCGCGCCATATCGCGGCGATCAGCGGGCGCGCCCTGACACTGATGGGTCTGCGGAGGTTGGACGAGGCGCGCGACGCGATGGCCGAGGCGCTGGCGCTGAACCCCTGGCTGCCGGAACGCGGACTGGCGGCCCCCGGCGGTCCATTAGCGCCACCGGGGCAGGACCTCTGATAGTCCTTTGACCGTCTGGAAAAATTTTTAATGGTATCACGACATATCAAGTTGAGCTTCACCTCGTCACTGGTTAGAGCTAAGGCATCCTTTCCGGGATGATCTGCGGGCGTGATGGAATGGTAGACATATCGGACTTAAAAACCCCTTTGTCTACAAAAGTTGGGGTTTCGGGCGAGAAAAATGCGTCATGGTTTCAATAAGATCATGAGGGGAAGGAAGAGGGGCAATTTTGAAGTAGCGATCTGGGTGTCATAGGGGAGCCAATGGCGATGTAGGTGCTGGCCAAAGGCTGGCTGCTGTGAGATACCAGCTCAAGATGCGGACGTGGTGGAATCGGTAGACACAAGAGACTTAAGCCATGTTTTGAGTGCCTCGGCGGAAACGTCGGGAGTAGAACTGCTCAAATTCGGGGAAAGCTAACGACTTAAGTAATGGTCCAAGCCAATCCCGAGCCAAGCCGAATGCGATGTGGTTCGTTGACGGAAGGTGTAGAGACTAGACGGGCAGCGCCTAAGGTCAGGTTACTGGCTATGGTGAAGGGATAGTCCAGACCACAAACGGCGCGATTGCGTCGGCGGCGAAAGACGTAGTTGGTAAGAAAATCTCTCGATCGTATGATCGTGCGGGTTCGAGTCCCGCCGTCCGCACCAAGTTCTGCGAAGGCCAGCTAAGTTCGCTCTTTATCCTCCGAAGGCGAAGGCCACAGGTTCGAATCCTGTCGGGTGCGCCAGATTTTTCCGCTAATTGAGAACTTATTTCTCAAAAGTGGTGTTCGCCATAGTCGCAACACTTGTCAAGATCCGAACCCAACTCCTGATGCCTCCGCGGAAGCATTTGAGGTTGTATTTTTCGTTTGGGCTGTGCGTTGCATCATCGGCCAACCCGAAGCCAATCAAAATCGAGTCGATACCAAGCAGGTTCTGAAAGCTCTGGACAACAGGTATCGAGCCGCCGCACCCAATCATTGCAGCAGGCTTTCCCCACTCGGATGTCAGCTCAGTCTTGATTCGGGAAAACACCTCCGCGCCGACGTCTATTTCAACAGCTGAGCAGGCTTCTCCGCCGAGGAACTCTGCCGTAACGCCATCCGGCAACTTATCCACGACAAACGCCCTGATTTTAGTCCGTACAGCTTCGGGATTCTGCCCGGGAACGAGCCTGCAGGTGATCTTTGCGCCGGCTTTTGACGGAATGATTGCTTTCAAGCCTTCGCCGGAATACCCCCCGAAAATACCGTTGAACTCCAGCGTCGGGCGTGCCCATAAGCGTTCCAATACGGTATACTCAGGCTCACCGAATGCTCTGTTCAAACCAGTATCACTTAAGAATTCGGTCTCATCAAAGATGAGATTGTTCCATTCGGTTTTGATCGCAGCCGGCAGGTCTGAGATACCATCATAGAACCCGGGTACATTCACGCGGCTGCAATCGGTGTGCAGCCGACCCAGAACATGGGTGAGAGCTTGTATCGGGTTTATCACCGTGCCACCGAAAGAACCCGAGTGAAGGTCACAATCAGGGCCGGTGACAACAATTTCCTCACTCAGAGTTCCACGCAGGCGGGTGGTGATTGCGGGTGTTTTCGCGTCCCACATGTTTGTGTCGCATATCAGCGCATAATCAACGTCAGCCAGCTCTCGATGTGCCGCCAGAAAGCCGCCGAGCGACGGGCTCAGGATTTCCTCTTCGCCCTCCACGATAACGGTAATTTTGAGTGGCAGGTCTCCCGTCTCTTGCTTAATCACCCGCATAGCCTCAATGAAAGTCATCATCTGGCCTTTGTCGTCGCAGGCCCCGCGCCCGACAATGCAGTCTTGCCCATTCAGCGAACCGATATAGGGATCGAAAGGCGGCCGCTCCCAAAGGTCCAGGGGATCAGGTGGTTGAACATCATAGTGACCGTAGAACAGCAGATGCGGGCCGGCACAGCTTTCTGCAGGTCGGTAGTGTCCCAGAACGATCGGGTGCCCGGCTGTCGCATAGACCGATACATTGAAGCCAATGTTGCAAAGTATCTGTCGAACCCACTCTGAAGCCTCAAAGCATGCATTCTTACACGCAGGATCAGCAGAAACACTTTCGATGCGCATCAATTCGAAGAGACGGGCAATGCTTTGATCGAATTCCTTGTCGGCGCGGGAAAGGATCGCTTCAATGGACGACATGTGACCTCTCCCGCGGCAAGCCAATACAGGCTGGATCAGCCATTAAGGAGACCATGCCGAAATGACCGTGCCCAGATTCTTCGTTTGGGATTTGCGGTGGATGTGGTGCGCACAGGCCAGATCCTGCACGATCAGGCCGAGGGATTTGTAGACAGTGATCTCATGATCGTCGTTGCGACCGGCGATGGTTTGATCGGCAACTTCACCGATCTCGCCAAGAATATGGCTCTCATCGATCACGCCGTCATCGCGCGCCAGCTGAAATTCGCCAGCCTGTTTGATTGCGCCTTCACGCAGATCAACGAAGAAGCGCGAACGTGCAACGGCCCAGGTATCGAGTTCGCGCGCACCTGGAAAACTGGTGCCCACCGCATTGACATGCTGGCCAGGTTCCAGCCAGTCGCCCAGCAGTATGGGTATGGGCGAGGCCGTTGTGGTGCAGATGATATCCGCCCCGCTTGCGGCGGTTTGTGCTGTTTCGCACGCCTCGGCAGCAATACCTGACTGTCGGAGATCGTCTGCAAAGGCTTCGGCTTTCTGAAGCGACCGGCCCCAGATTTTGACTTTCTCAATTGTCCGGACACAACACATCGCTTCGGCATGTTTGCGGGCCTGTGTGCCATACCCGAAAATGGCCAGTACCTTTGCGTCGGCACGTGCAAGATGCCGGGTTGCCACAGCACTGGCGGCCGCCGTGCGGATCGCGGTGATCTGGCCGGCATCGGCCACAAGGAACGGACGCCCATGCTCGCCCTCGAACAGAACAACCACCCCATTGTGGCTTTCCAGGCCGTGGGCGAAGTTCTTGTCGAACACGCCGATCAGTTTCGCGCCGAAGATATTGTCGTCGAGCATAGCGCCCGGCATGAACGCAAGCAGGCCATCGTTCGGTGCCAGTTCCATTTTTGAGCGTAGTGGCATGATCGCGCGTTTCTGCGACGCGGAGATCATCGCTTTCTCGACCACGTCAATGCATTCTCCCATCGGAAGCAGGTCGCGAACGCAGGTTGAGTTCAATATCTTGAGATCCATAGTCATGTCCGTTGATTTCGTGTTTCCAGGGAACGGTTCGCGATTGCCTTGATGTGAACCTCAGCACAGTCGATCGTCGTGAAACCGGGGGCTTGGCCTTCGAACGCCAGGAAAAGATCGGTGCCTGCCAGCAGGACAGCTTCCGCGCCATCGTGGTCGCAAAGCCGTTTGCCAACATCAAAAAGATAACGGCGTTGGGATTCGCTTGCGGTTCCGCTTCGGGCCATCGCCGCGTAGGTCTCCTGAACCTGTTTGATGTCGGTTTCGTCAGGCACCACGACTTCGGTGCTTCGCAGTCCGCCAAACAGTTTCGACTCCATGATAGGTCCTGTTCCCAATACGCCGACACGCCCGATCCGCTCCTGTTCAAGGTGCCGGTCAATCGCATTCAGCGCATTGATAATCGGTATGGGCGAATGTTCGAGGACATGTGGAAGACAAAAATGTCCGGCCAGTGCAGAAATAGCGACTTCTTCAGCGCCACCCGCCCGCAACTGCATAATATGTTCGAGAAAGATTTCTGCTTGAGTCTGGGCATTACCAGCCAGTAGGTTGGTCATGAGGACCGATACGTCCGCATGAACGATTGTCAGTGCGAGGGGTTTGCCGGCTAGCTTATGGGCCTGGACGAGACCCCGATAATAAAGCTCGGTCGCCGCCGGACCGATCCCTCCAATTATTCCGACGTGCATCAATCCCCCCGAGATCTGTTGTAGAGCATCCAATGCGCCACAGAGCGCCGGTGGCGCGCGTGACCGCATCTCGAACGTTCGCAAATGCAGGTTTGCGCACAAGACATGATAGGGTTGTTGTTTCAGAATTTCCTTTTATTGTTTCTTGAATCTCACGATGATCCAGAATAATGTTCTGTCACTTGGGTTATTTGAAGCGATTTCTTTTTAGGCTCAGTCATGCCCTATCAACTCGATCAGACGGACCGCCGCATACTGTCAGTGCTGCTTGAAAATGCCCGGATCTCGAACAGTGAGCTTGCCGAACGAGTCAACCTGTCTCCGAGCCCTTGCTGGCAAAGGGTGCGCAAGCTGGAAGAGCGAGGGTATATCAAGAAATACACCGCAGTGCTTGACCAGGCTTTGTTAGGCATGCCGGACACGGCCCTTGTTGAAATCCGGCTTCAACAACATGACAGCACGTCTTTCGAAGAATTCGGCGCAAAGCTCTCAAAGCTTCCGGAAGTCCTGGAGATTTTTGCAAAAACCGGCGAGTTTGAATTCTTCCTGAAGGTGGCGGTGAACGGGACTGCGGGGCTTGACGAGTTCATTCAAAGGAAACTCCACCCCCTCCCGGAAATTCGCGAAACACGGTCCAATTTCGTCCTTCGAAATTTGAAGGAAACGCGTGCCTATCTGCCTGAAATGTAGTCGCGGCAACAGTCCGCGGTGATTTTGTTAAGTGTTGTCGCCCCGACTGCTTGAGGCCAGAAAGCCCTGACGATGTTCACCACGAAATTTCTCGACTCCATGGTCGTGGAGTCGTGCTGCTGTGCTAACTGCGATTGTGCTAACGAACGCCCGCTGCGCGTTGCGTAGCCGTCGATAGTAGCAGCAGACAGTGGGTTTTTCTTGACAGAGAAATCTCTTGTCCTTTTTGGTGATTTTTTGTCACCAATAATGGTCAGATGTTATCGATTTTCCGCATTATTTTGGTGGGATATGGTCACCAAATGACGCACCACGATCAAGATACTCCCGCTGTTGGTATTATCGCTGACGACCTGACGAGCGCCGCTGACGGTGCAGCACCTTTCATGGCAAAGGGAAGGCAAATCGTTGTTCGGTGCGCTGGTTTCAGGCCGGGCACGAGGTGTGAAGCGGATGTTGTATCAATTGACTGTGACAGCCGGTCTCAAAATGAAGAAGAGGCAGCCAAAGCAGTCGCGCAGGCGACGGAAACCGTCTCAGCCGCGCCCCTGCTTTACAAAACCATAGATTCCACTCTCCGTGGTCATGTAAAGGCAGAACTCCGGGCCGCGTTCCACGCCTCAGGCCGCAAACATGTCGTTATCGCGCCTGCTTTTGCGAGTGCCGGCCGAATTACCTGCGGCGGCATTCAGCTTGTCGATGGCGTTCCGGTGTCAGAAACGAATTACGCGCAAGATCCCGTGCACCCGGCCAGAACGTCTAGGATCCTGGATTTGGTTCCGTCAGAAATCGAGTGTGCGGTCATTCTCGATGCTGAAACACAGGAAGAGCTCAACGCGCGAGTAGCTGCGATTCCCGACCCTGAAGAGACGCTCTGGATCGGATCGCCCGGCTTGGCGATTGCGCTTGCAGAAATGCAGACAAGCGTGAACGGCTACGTAAAGCAACTACCAACTGTATCGAAGACGCTCGTTGCGGTCGGTAGCGCGAATGAAATCAGCCGTCAACAATTGGAACGGTTGCGCGATGCTAACAGTGTCACGCGGCTGTGCACGCCATCGGAACGGGCCGCGTCTCCCGAAACCGTGCTGGCGGATCTGGTGACAGAGGCGGCCCATTTGATCGTGACGGGCGCCTATGACGCGCTCATCGCGACGGGCGGCGAAACCATGGCGGCGTTGCTGGACAAACTGAATGTGGATGAATTCGCGCTGATGGGCGAATTCGAGCCCGGGTTTCCGTTCGGGCTGGGCGAGTTGCGCACTGGCAAACCTCTGGTTCTCGGTCTGAAAGCTGGCGGATTTGGTTCCGCAAATACTTTGTTGTCGGCAGTCGATCTGTTGAACTCACCCCGAATTCTGGCTTCAAAGGCTTCCTGATGACACATGTTGCAAAACCATTGGCGATTACGATGGGCGATCCCTCTGGGATTGGCCCGGAGATTGTGGCGGCAAGTCTCGAAAAACAGCTTCGACCCATGAAATGCATTGTCTTCGGCAATTCGGAGGTGATGAGGCGCGCGGTAGGGATCGTCGGCGTCGACATGTCGATCAGGGCGCTTCGAAAGATCGATGAGGCGCAGTTCAAGCCGGGTACGATCGAAGTTCTCGAATGCAGCGCGATGTCCGAGTTGCCGGCATTTGGCGAGATCAGCGCGGAATGCGGGAAAGCCGCCTATGATGCAATTGTGCGAGGAATCGGTCACGCGATCAAAGGTCATGTCAGCGGGATCGTGACAGCGCCCATCCATAAGGCAGCCCTATCCTTGGCAGGGATCAGATATCCCGGCCACACGGAAATCCTCGCTAAACTTGGCGGGGCAGAGCGTGTCGCGATGATGCTTGGCAATGACGATATCCGCACGGTTCTCGTCACCATTCACTGTTCGTTGTTGGATGCGATTAAAGGCGCGACATTTGACGCTCAGATGTCGGCCATTCGCCTGGCACATCAAGGCGCGGTTGCTCTTGGCTTTGCCAACCCCCGTGTCGCAGTTGCTGGATTAAATCCCCATGCGGGCGAAGGCGGGCTCTTCGGTCGCGAAGAAATAGAGATCATTGCCCCGGCAATCGCAGCAGCGCGGAACGAGGGCATCGATGCATCAGGTCCGTGGCCCGGGGACACGGTGTTCATGCAGGCGCGCCAGGGACAATTCGATATCGTGGTGGCTCAGTATCACGATCAGGGTCTTATACCGGTCAAATACCTGGGGCTAGAAAAGGGCGTGAACATCACGCTGGGTCTGCCGTTCGTACGAACTAGCCCCGACCACGGCACAGCATTCGACATTGCCGGAAAAGGCATCGCAGACTCGGCGAGCCTTGAGACGGCCATCACCTACGCGAACCAGCTGGTCGCGTCCAAACTCGAGGAGGCCGCGTAATGGGACTTCGATTCATCTTCATGCTCACCCGGAATGACAGAACCGTGGCGGATGCGGAACAGCATCTGGAAACCGCGCTGGCCGAAGGGGTTCATCACATCGGGTTCAAGGATGTCGGGTTGCCTCTGAACCATCTGAAAAAGCTCAACCATTCAATAAAAACGGGCGGGGCCACCAGTTATCTTGAAGTGGTTTCTTTGGACCGGGACAGCGAAATCAGGTCGGCAAAAGCCGCCATTGAGATCGGCGTCGATATCCTTATGGGCGGCACACATGTCGAAGCGGTTCTGCCGTTGCTCGAAGGGACAGGCATTCGGTACTACCCGTTCCCAGGCAAAGTTGCCGGCCATCCGAGCGTTTTGGAAGGTTCTACCGAAGAGATCGTTGCCAGTGCCAGACAACTCGCTTCTCATGAGGGGGTGCATGGGCTTGATCTGCTGGCTTATCGTTCGAGCGGCGATATCGAAGCCCTTATGTCGGCGGTCTGCCAAGCCATTGACAAACCGGTCATCATGGCCGGCTCCATTTGCGACAAAAACCGGATTGCGACGGTTCGCACCGCTGGCGCGGCTGGCTTTACAATCGGAACCGCCGCTCTTGACGGGGCATATCCGGAGACGGAGACGGACCTTCGCTCTCAGTTGAGAGCCATCATGCGGGACTTGGCCGAAGTCAACAATCACGTCTCAGATGTTCCGGCAAAAAACCTCGTCGCGTCTTTCGCCAAGTTCGAGGAAACCTGGAGCCCGCGCATCGCGGGCCGGATCAACGACATGCTGCTCAAGCTGGTGAAACTCAAGGGTGAGTTTGTCTGGCATTATCACACTGTCGAGGATGAACTTTTCTTCGTCCATCGCGGCAAGATGCTGATGAAGTTCCGTGATCGCGACGAGGTGGTGAACGAGGGTGAATTCATTATCGTTCCGCACGGCGTGGAACACTGTCCCGTCGCTCTGAGCGATATCTGCGAGGTGATGCTTTTGGAACCTGGCACAACACTGAACACCGGCAACGCGACTGACGAGCGCACCGTGAACGAGTTGGTTCAGATCTGACTAGAGGACAGGAAAAGTGCACCATGTGTCACGCTTGCATCATTGACGGTATAAAAAGCAGCGTGGGACATTGCGCGGTTGCCGCATCCGGATCCATGCACACGGATGCGGGCTTCATAGACGCCTCATCGCAGGGCAGGCTTCGCGAAGGTGTCTCCATTTCCCGTGTTGTCGATCTCACTCATACGCTTACGCCAGATTTTCCTTCCTTCTTCGGCAAGGCATTCGAGGAGGAGAACAAGTTCGCCTTCGAAAAAGACGGCTTGAATCTGAAGGTGATCAAATATGCCGAGCATGTCGGCACGCATTTCGATGCCCCCATCCATTTCAGCGCGGATGGACTGAGTATCGACGAAATCCCGGTGGAGCGGCTCGTATGCCCGCTTGTGGTGATCGATGTGCGGATCGGCGCTCACAAGGATCGCGACTACCGTCTGTCTCTTGCCGACATTTCCGCCTTCGAGCGCGAGCATGGCGAAATCCCGGAAAATGCTTGTGTTGCCATGTGGTCGGGCTGGGAGGCTCATCTTGGCACGGAGCGATATCGCGGAGAGGATAGCAACGGCGTTCTTCACTTTCCGGGGTTTCACGAAGAGGTCGCCGATTTCCTGATCCGGGAACGTCAGGTCAACGGGATCGCCGTTGACACCATGTCGCTTGACCGTGGTTGCTCGACCGACAGCAAGGTGCACTACAGATGGCTGCCGTCAGGCCGCTACGGCATCGAAAACCTCGCCAATCTTGTGGCATTGCCACCAGTCGGAGCGACTCTCATTGCAGGCGCTCCCAAAATCGAGGGCGCGACCGGCGGCCCTGGCCGCGTAATGGCCCTAGTCTGAACCAATAGAACTATAAAAGGGAAACCCCAATGTCAGATGCAATCAAACCCTTGGTCGGCTTTATCGGGCTTGGCCTGATGGGTTGCGGCATGGCCAGGAATATTCTGGCTGCGGGCTACTCTCTGCTGGTTGCCGCAAACAACAGCCGATCGGTGCTGGATGAATTGATCGAAAAAGGCGCGAAAGAAGCACGATCTCCAAAAGAACTCGCGGCGAATGCGGACGTTGTCTTTCTTTGCCTGCCCTCAAGCAAACAGGTGGAGACAGTGGTCAAGGGCGATAGTGGCCTGCTGGCAGGAGCAAAACCCGGCACGATTATCGTGGACTGCTCAACCGCCGATCCAACATCGACGCAGGATCTCTATGACCTGAGTAAGGCACAAGGTGTCGAGTTTGCGGATGCCCCGCTCGGGGGAACACCGACGCAAGCGGATGAAGGGACACTTACCGCTCTCGTTGGCGCGGATCAGGGAACATTTGACAGGATTGAGCCCGTTTGTGCGGCCTGGGCTTCAAGCGTGATCCATCTCGGTCCGGTCACGACCGGACACAAAATGAAGCTGCTCAACAATTTCCTGTCGCTGACCTATGGCGCGCTCTACGCCGAAGCGCTGGCAATCGCAAAGAAAACCGGCCTCAACGCACAAACTTTCGATTCGGTTATTCGCGGCAGCAGGATGGATTGCGGATTCTATCAGACCTACATGCAATATGTCCTCAACGGAGAAGAAGCACACAAATTTTCGCTAGCCAATGCGCACAAGGATCTCACCTATCTGAACGCCATGGCGGATGCAGCAGGGGTCGCTACGCATATCGGATGTGCCGTCAAGAATATCTACACCCATGCCCTCAACCAGGGAAAAGGTGAAGCCTTCTGCCCGAGACTGTCAGAGATCGTTGCAGAGGCAAACGATGCGTAATGAGGGAACCAGGTGACATGTCCTCCAGTTCAGCGCCGGAGCACCGCATTCACCATGACAGTTGTACCTCTGCTGAATTCCAGGGGGCAGACAAAGGATGAAGGGTCTTTCATCGCTACGCCAAAATTTTCCACTTGAAGGCTGTACTGGTTGATATCCGGGAAGCGTTCTACGATCCAATTTCCGTTGTTCCCGACGACATGGATCTGACCCTCTGCATGGGTGCCGGGGTTGAACGGCGCGGGAAGATATATGTGGCCGCGGCTACCGTGAAACACCATGTCTTGTTTTGACGCCAATCTCGTAGCGGTCATCGCATTGAATGTGACATCGCCGAAACTGGCGGTGACATTGGCAAAAGTATCGACTTCGCCCTCAAATCTCAGCTCTGCCCGCAGCCCCTGTGGCTCGGCATCCGTCACGAATCGAGCCGCACCGAACAGATAGACGCCGATGTCCCGGACACCGCCACCGCCATGCGCTTCTTTGTCTCTGAACCCGGGTTTGCCACCTTCGTTGTTGTAGGTGAAACATCCGCCGATATGCCGCAGTTCACCGATGGCTCCGTCCAGGATCAGTGTTTTGACGCGGTGCCATTGCGGATGGTGCAAAATCATGAACGCTTCCGCCGCCAGCTTGCCAGCCGCATCACGTCTAGCTATCAAAGTCTCGTAGTCTGCTTCCTTCAGCGCTATCGGTTTCTCACACAATACATGCTTTCCCGCATCGAGCGCTTTCAGTGTCCAGGGGACGTGAAGATCGTTCGGCAGAGGGATATATACGGCGTCGATGCCGGGGTCGTTCAAAAGCGCTTCATAAGATGAATGAAGCCTAAGGCCAGGGCAACTCGGCAAGAAGTCCGAAGCCGCGCCAAGCGAGCCGGATGCGATCGCCACAAGCTCTGCATTCTTGGCTACATGTATCGCTGGTCCCATGCGGATCTTCGCAAAATTTGCCGCGCCCAGTATTCCCCATTTCACGACTGACAAAGCGATTTCTCCGCGGTTGCCGACCATGCGACGCAGCTGCGGCCTTCAGTAAGGTAAGAAGCTGTCATAAAAACGGGGGGTGAATCTTCCAAGGTTTTGCTTCCTTTCGGTTTGGAATCACGTTTTCTCAAACATTCATGACGGACGTTCTGTTTCCCCGTCGGGTATGTATTCGAGAATGTCTCCTGGCGTACAGTCAAGATAGGCGCAGATCGCATTTAGCGTGCTGAATCTGACGCCTTTGATTTTTCCGGATTTGATAAGTGATAAGTTGGTTTCTGATAATCCAATCGCAGCCGCCAATTCTCTGGAACTCGTCTTTCGCCGAACCAGCATCATATCCAGAGTCACGTTGATGGTCATATCGTATTTGCCTCAAAGAAATTGACTGTTTTCTTCTTCGGCTTTCCAGGCACGATCCATCATGCGACCGATCAGGAATACCGAACTACCGATGATCGGAAAGACTATGTCGAGATCCAATGGGTCCCAGCCGTATTCGGCAGCTGTGGCAGCAGTAGCGTATTGGGCCAGAACAGCCTGGAACACCCCGGTGAGGACATTCCAGAAAAGCCAGAATCCGACCAATCCAATGCCAAGGTGATTTAGCCTGCGCCCGAGATGATTGAACGCTTGTTGTGGCCCTGCTTGCAGAATCTTCCAGATACTCCAGTAGGCGAGCGCCAAGGATGCGAGCATTGCCAATGAGACCAACAATCCGAAAGCGATCAACAAGCCCGGAAGCGGGACTGGTCCTGCTTCGAAATCAAACAGTTCATGAATGCTTCCGGGAACTCCGAAAACCTCGGAGCCCCACGCCCGTAAGACTCCTAGCGCGTAATAGCACCAGCTGGCTATCATCGCGCCAAGGACCAGGAAACGAACCAATTTGATACCCTCCATTTTTAAGTTGCGGCTAGTTCGACGTGATCATGCATGTTGAAGGTTCCTCATGCCAGTTGTCAGTGTCGAACAAAAGTTTAAATAAAACATAAAACATATGTTGACTTACATAAATCGCATACTTACCTAAATCGGTGAAGACAAGGTCGCTGGAACCGCTTTCCCGTTGACGGGCGGGACCTGTGACGACGCCATTAGGTAGCGCTCAACCCTTTGTGGTTGAGCGAGCGACGTCGAGCGTCGGGGAGCCAATGGCCGCGTAAGGCTGTTTGGCATTTGCACCCAAAGGCTAGGCCGAACCTTGTGTCTGATGGTTGTGGGACGTGTATTTGGAAAGGAAACGAAATGTTTCGCATCGCCGGAACGATAACATCGATACTGGGAGTGGGTTGTCTTTTGTTGAGCGCCTATCTGCCCCCGCAGATCGGACCAGATGGGATATTGCACGAGGCGTTTTTTCTGATTGGTACTGGTTATTTCCTGTTGTTCATCGGAATAGCACTGTTCACAGCACAATGGTTGACCGGTGGCAGGAAGGGCGGCATTTCGTCATGATCAAACGGTCCTTGTCTACTCTGTTGACAGTCCTTGCGGTTAGTGCTCCGGCCTATGCGGGCGACGCCTATCTTGTTGAGATCAGCATGGATGCTGGTTGCGCACCGAATGTATGTACTTCGCATTTTGAGCCATCCTTCATCGTTGTGCCAGGCGAGCGCGCCGTTCTTCAAATTGAAGGTGAAGAATCGGCAACGTTCGCGGTTGATCTAACCGAAAACACCGACGAAAGCCTGGACTTGGAAGTCGAAGCTGTGTTGCCAGACGGTATGACACACCGGCACCTATTTCGATTGGTTTCTGGCGAGATGGCACAGCTCGAACAAGACAACACTATAGTCAGAGTAATGGCCTCGAAAACCAGTAACTGACCCCCTGAGTGTGCGTTTTACCGCCTTGAAGCCTGTCAATAAAGGTGTTGCGGAGGCGGTTCCATTGCCGAGTTGATGGCTCCCGCGACAATTTCCAGAAACGTGGCCAGACGCCACATAAAAGAAGAAATGATGCTCATACCATTCAGATTGAAACCGATCGCATTTGCGGGGTTGATTGTCTCATTTGTTACGCTCACGCTTGCTGGTCCGTCCCGGGCGGCATCTCCCAACATTTCAACCGCCGAGCCTCCATTGATACGCGCGGAGGGCGATACAGTTTTCTATACAGGCCTAATTGGACCTGACAGCGGTGGAGCCTTTCTTGCTTCGGTTGAGAGTGCCGCCGGATTGCGCCGGCTGGTTATCAACTCAGGCGGTGGAGATACAATCGCGGCCAGGATCATCGGCCGCTGGGTTGCCGAGCATCAACTGGACGTTGAAGTGGTTGGCGGCTGCTTTTCGTCTTGTGCCAACTACATCTTCGTTGCCGGTCGTAACAAGGTCATCAACAAAAATGCGTTTGTCGGCTGGCATGGTTCCGAGTTCCAATATGATGCTGTGGCCGTATCCACCCCCCAAAAAACCGCGGCCGAGTTGCTAGAGGAAGAAGTTCGCGAAGCGATGGCCGCCGCCATTGCCGATGGAGAGATGCCCGATGAGGCCGATGTTGCCGAGCAGGTCGCAAGACTACTTGCTTCCCGCGCAGAGGAAGCCGAGTTCTTCCGTGACATTGGCATCGATATCGAACTGACCGTTTACGGCCACCACCCCAAAAATCTTCCGGTTATCGAAGCAAGCGGCAAAGACGGGTGGACCTATAGCGTTGCTGACATGGCGCGCTTCGGCGTGACCGACGTCCTCTACTTGGGGCCTGGCCGTTATCAGGACTCAACTTCTGTCCAGAAATACCTTGTCGTGCTTCCTGTCCATGCCGACTGCTGCAAAATTCCGGAGAAATCCAGGAAATGATTAAAACCAGATCCGTCCGCCTTTCCACAGCGTTCGCCATGATGCTCGGTGCAGTGGTTGTCGCACTCCTCGCTGATACGTTGGTTGATTGGGAACTTCGCGTAAAGTGGTATGAATTGGGCCGCCTTGCAGGCTTCACAGACTCACACCAGCAGGCCGTCAGAGGTTTATGCGAACATCGCTCACCCGGTCTGCCACCACGCGAGGCTGATCTGCGGATCGAGGCCAAAGCTTCAACATTCTATCTCGTATCGGAAGCAGACAGGCTGACGATCTATTGCGACGGCATTGACTAGCTCTCCTCCGATCTCGCCCGAAATGCTGTCAACATCAAATTGTGAGAACCCAAACATGGAACTGTCAGACTCTGTTCACTTCGTAACCGGAGGGTCGGCGGCCCATGCAGTTGCCGGCTGGATTGAGCGCAATGGCGCCGGCACGTTGACGGAACTGCACGATCCTTTGTCCTGCGGTCCGTTGGATGGTTTCGGAACGCCAGAAGGCATGGAACGCCGCCGTGGCTGGATCGAGCAGGTCTGCGAGACATTGGGGGAGCGTGAACTCTGGTCGTTCATCGAGCCTTACATCGGCCTGCCACAACTGAAACGCCAACTCGACAACTACACCTCCTGCGTGATCTGGTGTGGTCACCAGACCGATGAGCAACTTCTGCTGAGAGCGGTCTGCGCGGCCTATCCTGATCGGAAACTGTATTTGGCCGATGTCGCTGCTGGCCGCGTAAAGGGAGATGAGCGATGTGCAGTCGGCGCCTGCTCCACCAACGACCTCCTGGAGGTGGCAATCCAGCCCATCGATCCATTGCGACGAGCCGAACTGGCGGGCGAATGGCAGTCGCTGATCGAAGAAAGCGGCCTCGTTCGCACCTTCCAAACGGGCACGATCGCAGGCCATGATGAGGACTTTTTCGATGCGGCGCTGATATCGGCCTGTGCAGATACTTTCCAAAACGCGGGAAGGATCGTTGGCGACGTCCTCGGACAATACCCGCTACAGGTCGGCGACACCTATCTTGCCTACCGGCTGCACCTGCTTATCCGCAGTGGCATTCTAACAGCAGAGGGCGGTCCGGAACTGTACCGAATGCACGTGCGCCGGAATGGGGAATAAGCGTCGTGCCGATGTTACAGCTTCTTTTCCAGAATTTTTGCACCTTCCGGGCGTTCGCCGGTTTCAAGGAATCCCATGTGTTTCCAAAAACCCGAAACCGGATTGATGTCGAGCACACCGAGGCGCAATTTCCGCGCCTTCAACGTGTCGCGGGCAAAGGCTTCGACTTCGGTAAGGGCGGCCTTGGCAAGACCTTCGCCACGGCGCCTCTCGATCACAGCCAAAAGCCCCAGATAGGCGATGCCGGGCGCGGGAAAGCCATCGACAAGATCGACCAGCCCGACCGCGTTGTCGCCAGCCATGATCGCAAAGGCATGTTTGTCCGACAGGCTGCGGCCGGGCGGCGTTGCCGCGAGAAACTCCTGTGCGGCATCAAAGGGATCATGATGCCCGCTTACCCGGCAAGCGTAACCGGCAAGATCATCGAATATCTGCCTGACCGTCTCCATGTCCGGTTCTGCAACCCGTTGCAGATGTACTCCGCGATCCAAAGCTCGCCGCGCCATTTTTATGTGTCCGCCGTGCGTTTTCCTGCCTGATAGGAACCTCTAGCATGTTGAACTCCCTTCCTGGACACATTCTTTCGGCGGCGATTTTGATCACCCTTTTGGCGGTGCCGGCACAGGCTTCTGACACTGCCGCAAGGATGCTGGCCGACACCGCAACCAGAGCGCTTGTGATTGCCCGGAAGGCGTATCCGGACAGAGTTCCGGAACTTGAAGAGCTGGCCAGCAATCCTTCAAGAGCCGTACCTTCATGCGACAACGCGACAGATCCCGCAGACTGCCGTACCCGAGCTTACCAAACCGCCACAGCGCGCATTGAGACGGAGTTTGGCCTTGGATATCTGCTCGACAGGTTACCGGAGGGCAGGATTTGCGGCGAGATGCCAGTTTACGTATTGCCCGCAGAGACGAGTGCCGGGCCCGCGGTAACGCTCGTCATTCAGGGTAAACGCCATGTTCTCACAGCAACAGCGGCCAAAGATGTCTATTCCGGCGACGGAACAAGCTATGAAATAACCGGCTCGGCTATGCGCCTGCAATTCGACGATGCTTCAGAGCCGTTGGATTGCAGAAAAGTCGATCCAATTGTTGACGTTGCGGCCTTTCGCGAGATCACCATCGATGCCATTTGCATCCACCTGGAGCAAAAATTCTTCGATCCGGCAATGAAAGGTCGCAACTGGCAGGAGGACTGCGCTGAAGCGCGCAAAGCCCTGGCGACGGTAAAAACCAGAGAAGAGTTCCACGCAATCGCCCGAAGCCTTCCCGAGAAACTTGATACCTCGCATACGGCCTATTTCCCTCCACACGATCCGCGTCTGGCTATTTTGCGCTCGGTATTCGAAACAGGCAGCTACGTTGCTGAAGGCAGACCGGAACAACCCTTGTTGCAGGGCGGCGGGTTTTTCCTGAAAGAAATCGACGGACGACGGTTTGTCGATCAGGTCCTCGACGGCAGTCCGGCGGAGATGGCCGGCCTGAAAACAGGCGATGAGGTTCTATCGACCGGAGGAGCCGAGTTTCGCTCTGTCCCACCGGATGCCAACAAGACATTCGAAACAGATGTCAAGATCCGCCGAACGGCAGGCGGCCCGGTCATTTCGCTCGACATGGTGGTTCATACTGCACCGGCATTTGCCGTCCTCGCATCGGCCACTTGGGAAAGCAGAAAGGTGATCGAAGCGGGTCACCAAAGGATAGGATACATACGCGGGTGGACGATGTTGACATTGGACACCTATGGCGGCCCGACTCAGGTTCTTTGGAACGCCATCATGTCGGGAGAATTCGCCGATATCGACGCGCTGATACTTGATGCCCGTGGACGGATCGGCGGCGGCGGTGTCGATTTTTTGAACATGCTGTTTGGGCACCATCTGCCAAAGTCAACGCGCGGACGTATGGACACCGATTGGCAAGATCGAGGCAGTCTTCGGCCCGATCTGCCTTTGGTCATGGTGACCGACGAACATACTCGCAGCGCGGGGGAAATAACGGCTTTGACTGTGCAAAAGAAACGTCTCGGCGTTCTTGTCGGCAGTCAAACTGCAGGCGCGGTCACCGGAGGAACGCTGATCCTGTTGCCCGACGGCGGCGGTCTCTATGTCGCGGCATCCGAGCTCATGGTTTCCGGACAAAACCTTGAAGGCGTGGGTGTGTCTCCAGATATCAAGGTAGAGCGGCCGCTTCCCTGGTCCGGTGGTGCCGATCCGCAGCTTGACCGCGCCATAACCGAGGCGACCAGGCTTGTGGGCCAGTATTGAAGAACATTGCATGACATTCCTTCCATCATCTCGAAAGGTAGATCGATCATGAAACGTCCAGCCATCATTTCCGCAGTCATCGCGGTGCTAATATTTATCGGCCTTTCAACGATTGCGACGATGGGGCAAGCGGATGCCAGCTTGATCGGCCGCATCGCACCTCTGGAGTCTGCGGATGCGATCGGGTTTTCACTGGCATTCGGCTCGGACCTTCCTGAGTTGGTCGCACGGACCTTGGGCTTCCTGGTTATTTTTGGAATCCCAATCGCGGTTTTCTTCGGGCTTCAAGCAATATTCCGCCGTGGTTCAGCCGCATAGAACAGGCCCGGCGGCCATTGAAACATATGGGACCCACAGTAACCACAGTCGAGGCGAAATCATATATTGATCGACTTAAAGGATAAACAGGAGCCAATATTGTCACGTACTGTTCAAACCCTCGCTGCGATTGTCTTGTTGACTGGCGGCTTCTTCGCGGGTCGCGCCTATGAGGCGTGGCAGTATGAGGACATCTGCCTCGATATGGGAGGCGGGATGCGGCCCGGTAGCCATCCGATTTGTGTCGTGGAACACAAGGGTGGCGGCTGATGCTCAAATTGGATGTCTGGGTCGATGCGCGCTGTGTTCACACGGCTATCATTTATTCGATTGGAGAATTTTGATGAGGGCGGTTCTGTTGCTGATAGCATTTATGCTTTCCGGCTGTGAAACAGCAGCGGTGGTCGCTTTGAACGCGGTTGAGACCACCGAATTCACGGTCAAAGGACAACAGTTGTTGATGAGCGGTGAAATCAACAGCAAGACATTGAATCAGTTCAATGAGATTTACGCGCGCAACCCGCACATCAAGACGCTCGTCGAGTTAGATGTTCCGGGCTCTCTTGACGACGATACGATGATCGCGCTTGCTTATCGGGTCAGAAAACTTGGCCTGAATACCCATCTGCGGGCCGATAGCAAGGCTCATTCTGGCGGCGTTGATTTGTTTTTGGCTGGCGTGAACAGGACCATTGAGGAAGGGGCTGAAATCGGCGTCCATTCATGGTCCGACGGCAAGAAAGATGCGAAAGACTATCCCCGTGGTGCCCCCGAGCACGAGGAAAACAGAAAATACATCGAGGACATGCTCGGCTCCGATGCCTTCTACTGGTTTACGATATATGCCGCTCCGGCAGATGGGATACACATTATGTCGCGCGACGAAATCCGGCGTTTTGGCCTTGAAACATGATATCCAGCAATGATCGGTCGTGCGAATGGGGAATCGGACTGGTTGGCGTTCGAATGCAGGGTGTATATCCGGGAGGCCATCGAGGCGTATTGTGCGAGTGGAGTTTGGCAACGCCAACTTCGAACTATACGGCTCTGGTGACCAAGGGCAACCAACCAACATGAATCTTCAACGCTTCCTCAAAAGTGAGGCCGCCGCTATTTTCTGCGCATCGTTGCCAAGGCGTGCTGCAGTTGATCATATAGGCTAGAATCAAAGGTTCGATCGGTAACGGAAAGCACGAGGAATGTGTCAAGTGTCCGAACTGGACTGGCGCACACCATAAAGCTCTCTAAGCCAGTCTATCAGGTGTTCTGCGCTTTCATTTAATACCATGTCTTTTGGAAAGATGAGTCCGTAGTGCGTTCCGTCTTCGATGAAACCCAACGGCGCGACAAGGCGCTTTCTTTCAATATCATCAATTGCCAGAACTTCGGGACTAAGGGCAACTCCGAGATTGGATGAGGCAGCTTCAACCATCAGAAAGTGGTGGTCATGATAGCGAATTTCCTTCGGTCGTTCGCAATCGGGATTCTTGGCGAGCCAATCCTTCCATGCATCGGGTCGTGTTTTCGATCCGAGGCCAAGATAGTTACCTTCTTCGAAGCTAGACTGCAGTTGCGGAGCCACTACAGGCCCGACGCGTTCCGGAAATAGGTGTTCTACCTGACAAGTATCGGGAATCGGAAAGTCAAGACGCCGAAGGGCGAGACTTACCGGATTGCGCCCAAAGTCAAGTGGACCTCCTCCAACAGATAAATGCACAGCAATCTCGGGATAAGTGTCCTGAAACCGGCTCAAACGTGGTATCAACCATCGCATCGCGACCGATCTCTCACAGGATAAGACAACCGCAGTTGCATCTTTTTGCTTTGGCTCCGCAATCTCGCGGATTGTTTCTTCCAATTCGGCAAAAAATCGACTGGTGGTTCGGAAGAGTGCTTCGCCCTCTGCGGTCAACTTGAGGCCGCGCCCGTCCCGTACGAATAGCGAGGTGCCGATATCACCGCTAAGTTTCGTAATACGACGGCTGACGGCACCATGCGTCAGTGCCAGATCGTCAGCTGCTGAACGTACGGATCCCAGGCGAGCGGTCGCTTCGAACGCCCGCAAATCATCAAGTGAAGGTATGGTAGACCGTTTCATTGGTGATCATTTATCACCAATTTTGGTTAGAAGAAATCCCTTTTTAAAGGTGATGAAATATTGGAAGATTATATCACGAAGAGTAACTTATTCTCTAAACAGCGTAGCCAGTGTATTCAAGGTAGTCGATCGCCAAGTACGCATCAAATTCTAGTACACCATTGGATGAGATCAATACGGTTAATTGGTATCAATTGAAGATGATGAACCCTTGAAGGCACAGATTTGCAGAGTGCGAAGTTCTCCATCGCAACGATCGGAGGAAGTTGTGGTTATGAATGCGAGTCGTGAACACAACCGTTCTGCAGAAAGCCGCCTTACTGGCGGCGCCACATTGAAGCCTGGTTCAGGCTTGTTTCCTCTGCATCTAAGGCAATGTGGTCAAATTTGTTTTGGCGACCTAGCAGTGCTCATGGCGGTGGCAGAAGCAGGAAGCTTTCGTCGAGCGAGCACCATTGCGAATTTGGGTCAATCAAGCGTAACGCGTCGAATTCAAAAGATTGAGGATTTATTGGGAGTTTCGTTGTTCGAACGAAGCCCTATAGGTGCTCGGCTTACATTTGTGGGTTCGCGTTTTGTGGACAATATCCGCGCAATAAGCGGAGATCTTTGTGTAGCAGTCAGAACGGCGCAGAGTGCTGGTGTCAGTTCAAACGGTCAACTCCGAATTGGCTTGATTGCATCTCTGTCCCTTGGTGCTCTACGAGAACTCATTTTAACATTTGTTCATAAGTATCCAGACGTTGAAATTAGCTTTACCGAGGCTGATCGAAGCGACCTTCTAACGCGTCTAAGCCATAGAGAACTCGACGTGCTTCATGCCGCCGGCTGTCTTTCCGAAAACCTTGGAGATACACTGATGTTGACGCAGGAGCCGATATATCTAGCATTGTCAGATACACACGTGCTGGCAAGTAAGTGCCGTGTTCTTTGGTCTGATGTTGACGATGCAACCTTTGTCGTTAGCACTTTGGAACCGGGACCGGAGATTCGTGACTATATTCTACGCCAGGTTAGCAATCTCGGTCGCCAAGCCAAGATCCAACAACATCGACTTGATCGTGAGGGAATCATGAACCTGGTCGGCCTAGGGCTGGGAATCAGTCTTGTCGCTGAGCACTGGACTGGTGTTGCCTATCCAAATGTCGTTTTTCGTCGGATTGGTGGTGACGACGAACGGATTCCCTTCTCACTGACCTGGCGTCCGGAAAACGATAATCCCGCTCTCAGGCGTTTCCTGAGCCTTGCCCGGGTGCACGCGAAGGCGCACGCTGCGCCTTCTTAGCCTTGGCAAAACCGCGATCGGTCGCCATGAATCGCTCGATCATCGGTACGATGAGTTTCACAGGTTCTTTCACCGGTTGCCCGGTCTCACGCCCCAGGATTTCGGCATAGGCAATGAGATCGCGGTGGACGGATGCGGGCAGTTCAACGGTTACTTTTACCGGCTTGTCGTCGGCGAGCGGGCCGAGTTTCAGCTTGGTCATTGATAGCCTCTTTGCGGTTCGAGGATGAGGTCGCGGGTGACGACGACGCGGACAGGGAAGCCTGGCCGGATGGTCAGCGTCGGCGGCACGGCGAGTTGACGGCGCACGATCTCGTCACCGGCGCGACCGACAGTGTCCTGTGTACCTTCGCGGATGGCGCGGGCGATATCGCTGTCATCGTCAGCGCCCAATTCCGCACCGATGTTAAGAACTGTCGCGAGGCCTGCCGTGAGGAACAGTCGGCCCCAGTGGTGATCGACACGATCCTCGAGCCCCGCATAGCCAGCCGGGTCGGCACCCCGCTGGCGTTCGAGGACAATGGAGCGTCCGTCTGGCAGGATCAATCGTGTCCAGACCAGCAGCGCCCGCTGCTGACCGAAGGCGACGCGGCTATCATATTCGCCGAGGAGACGCGAGCCCTGCGGGATCAGGAGATAGCGCCCGCTCGGACTGTCATAGACATGGGAGGTGACCTGGGCGGTGACCTGCCCGGGCAGGTCTGAGCGCAAGCCGGTGATGAGTGCGGCCGGGATCACAGTGCCGGCCTGGATGACATAGGGACTCGGCGGGCTGGTCAGACGGTCAGCGCTCATCGTGCGTCGATCGATCTCGCGCCCCAGGAACGCTTCATGCCTGTCGGCCGCATCGCGCGGTGGTGCTTCGGCCGAGATGGGAAAGAGATTTCCGTTGCTCGCGGGCACCGTTGCACTGGGCGGACGGGTATTCCCACGCGCGACCGTGTTCGCCTCGGCGAAGAGCTGACTGAGGCGGGCGGCCTCCTGCTCCTGAAGCCGCCGCTGCTCCTCGGGATCGACCGCTGGGCCAGTGGCGGGGACGGCAGGCACGGGCTGGCCGCGTTCCCGGGCACTCAAAATCGGGCGGCCGAGTTCGCCGGGCAGCGGCGGACCGAGTTGCGGGATACTGCCATAGTCGCGTGGGAGACGGCTCAGTCCTTCGGCCTCCTGGATACGTTCGGTCGAGAACAATTCGTCCGGGCCGTCGATTGCTCCACGGTCCTGGAGCGCGAAGATGAGGATCGCGGCGAGGCCGAGCCCGCCGCCGGTTGCGAGAACCGAGATGGCCTTTCGGGACAGACGCATGACGCGGGGTGGATCGGCGCGTAGCCGGAGCTCTTCGGCGATATCGCGTTCGGAACGAGGCTTCTCCGTCTGACCATGCCCGGCCCGGCCTAGTTCGGATTCATCTGTCATCTGGACTCTCCGTTCTGGTGCCGAGGCGCAGCTGGCCTGCGTCGCACGCCATCTGTGCGAACGATGCGGACCGTTTGCTGGTTTCTGCCGCCGAGGCGCAGCTCGGCGGCGGCGAACAGCCGGTCGATGATGAGCACGTTGCGGAGGACGCGGGTGTTGGCGATCTCAGTACCGCCATCGGCACCGATGACGAAAAGCGGCGGCATGTCGCCCTGCGCAATCCCGCGCGGGAAGACGATGTAGACCCGGCGGCCGTCATCGAACACGGATCTCGGCCGCCAAGGCGGCCTGTCACCTTCGATGGCGTACCGATAACGCCGCTGGGCGGTCGGAGGAATCTCGGGGCGGGTCACCGCCGGTAGCCGGGTCACACCTGCGACGCGTGGATAGGCCCAGGCGACCGATGGCATGTAGGTTTCCTCGTCCGAACGCAGTTCGACGAGATAGGTGCGCCGGTCGGTGTTGATGACGAGGTTGGTTGCGATCTCGGGCCGGGTCGGCTTGACCAGGATATGGACACGTTCGGTACGCCCGCTGCCGCTGCGGGTATCGCCGATGATCCAGCGGGCGGTGTCGCCGGCGGCGATCGGACCCTCGCCGATCAGCCGTTCACCTGGCTCCATTGCGATGTCGGTGATCTGTCCCGGGGCGGCGTAGACCTGATAGAGCGCGCCCTCGCTCCAGGGAAAGACCTGGATGGCGTTGTAGTAGCCCTCACGGCGGGGTTCGACGCGTGCTGCCGCGTTGGCGTTGACGACACGCGCTTCGGGCGTTCGGGCATTCTCGCCGCCACGCGAGGGCGTCCAGGCCGGTGGCGTATGGACCGGTCTTGGCGGTTGTTCCACGACCGGTGGGGGCGGCGCAGGCAGCGATGGTACGTCCTCATCGTAGGTGATCTCGGGCGGCCGGAAGGTGGCACAGCCCGCGAGAGACAAGCCCATGAAGAGGGCGAGCGGGAGGGTCAGAGTTCTGTGGCTCATTCCTGCATCTCCCGCGACCAGTTGATGGCATGAACGAAGACGCCGAGGGGGTTCTTCCTGAGCCGTTCCGCCGTGCGGGGCGGCTGGAGGGCCACGGTCAGGATCGCCGTCCAGCGCTCGGTTGCCGCAAGTTGACCGTTGGCATAGCGACGTTCGATCCAGGCGACGCGGAAACTCGATTCCGATGCCCGGATCACGCTGGAGATTTCGACGGCGACCTGGGTTTCACCGACTCTGGCGAACGGATCGTTGACGCGGGCATAGTCATTAAGCGCGAGCGCGCCGCGGTCGGTGGCGAAGTCGTAAGCCCTGAGCCAGTTCTCGCGCAGCACGATCGGGTCCGCGGGCACCTGCCGGACATTCTCTACGAAACGCGCGAGGTGGAAGGCGATCTGTGGATCGGTCGGCCGGTAATCCGCGGTGGCGGGCGCGACGGCCTGCGCGGCGCCGAGACGGTCGACTTCCACGACATAGGGGACGATCGTGCCCTGCGTGGATTGCCAGACGAGCGCTGCGCCAAGCCCGCCGGTCATCAGCAGGCAACCGAAGGCCATCAGGCGCCAGTTCCTCGCCTGAACGCGGGCAGAGCCGATGCGCTCGTCCCAAACCTGGGCCGCCTTCTGGTAGGGGGTCACCGGCTCAGGCGTTTTGCCATAGTGCACGCTGGGGCGTTTGAAGAGTCTCATGGTTTCTCCGAGAGGCTGATCGACGTCCCGCCACCGCCATGGTCTCCGGATCGGATCACATGGGCTGTCGTGGCGACGCCGTGGTGGAGGGATTGCTGCCGCTTGAGCTTTTGCGCCCAGGCAGGCGGGCCGTCATTGGCAGGCGTGGGAGTCGCTGCGCCGCCGGTGACCGAGCCGCCGGTCGCGTCGAAGGCCGCGCGTGATCCGGCGTGATAGCTATCCTTCATGGACTGGCTCATGCGCCGGAGCGGACTCGCGGCGGCGCTCATGCCGGCCTTGCCGACACTCGCCATTCCACCGGCGACGCCTGCCGCACCGCCACCTGCAGCCGTATGTCCGACTTTGTAGGCGGTAGACGCGCCGCCGGCGATCGAAGCGGCGCCGCGTGCGCCTGCGCCGACAGCGGACGCGGCCATCTTGCCGCCCGCCAGACCACCGACAACCATACCGCCGGCGGCGAGGCCCGTGCCAACTGCTGCGCCCGCACCGAGCTGAGGCCCGCCGGAGACGATGCCGTTGGCGATACCCGGACCGAAGATGCCGAGCGCGAGCAGCGAGAGTGCCGCGAGCACGATGGCCATGGCGTCCTCGATCGTCGGCTCGCCGGTAAAGCCCGCGGTAAAGGTGCCGAAGATGGTCGAACCGATGCCGATGATGACGGCGAGCACCAACACCTTGACGCCGGACGAGATGACGAGACCGAGCACGCGTTCGGCCATGAAGGCGGTCTTGTTGAAGAGCCCGAAGGGCACGAGGATGAAGCCCGCAAGCGTCGCCAGCTTGAACTCGATCAGCGTGACGAAGAGCTGGATGGCGAGGATGAAGAAGGAGAGCAGCACGATCACCCAGGCGAACAGCAAGATCGCGATCTGGATGAAATTGTCGAAGAAGGAGACGAAGCCCATGAGGTCGCCCACGGACTCAAGCAGCGGCCGTCCGGCCTCGAGCCCGACCTCGGCGATGCGCCCGGGCTGCAAAAGCTCACCGGCACTCAGCGAACCGCCGGAGGCGATCAGCCCCAGCCCGGCAAAACTCTCGAAGACGATACGGGCGAGGTGGTTCCAGTTGCCGATGATATAGGCGAAGATGCCGACGAAGAGCGTTTTCTTGACGAGCCGCGCGATGATGTCGTCGTCCGCGCCCCAGGCCCAGAAGAGCGCGGCCAGCGTCACGTCGATGACAATCAGCGTGGTGGCGAGGAAGGCAACGTCGCCGCCGAGCAGTCCGAACCCGCTATCGATATAGCGGGTGAAGACGTCCAGGAACCGGTCGATGACACCGACGCCACCCATGGCCTATTCCTCCTCCCGGCCAGAACCAGAACCGCCCGGCGCGAAGAAGCGCCGGCGGTTCTCGGCCCAAGCCTCGCGACAGACGGTCTCGGTCTCGACCTCCTCGACGGCCAGCGCACGGCAGCGCCGGAGCGCGGCGCGCAGCGGATCGTCGACCGATTCAGACACCGACGCCGGCATCTGCTCCTGGGCGACGGCGTCACGGAACTCGAAGGCCGCGGCAAGCGCCGCGAGGCCGCCGAGACCGAAGGCGATGAGCCGCAGGATATGGTCGGGACCGGCCACCATGGTCAGTTGCTGAACATGCGCACGGTCGTCGGACGGTAGCCGCTGCCGTAGTCGAGGAAGCGGTTGAGGTTCTCCCGTGCCTGCGCTTCGGCCGAGGCCACGCGCGCGGCTTCCAGAGCCTGGGCGCGGTTCGAAGCGGCGATGGCGGCGGTGAGATCCGCGATCTGGCTCGACTGCAGCGCCAGCAACTGGTTGCCTGCCTGGGCCGCCTGAAGTGCGCCGGTCGCGCCTTGGCTGCGAGCGACGAGCGCCTGCATCTGCGAGCGGGCGCCCTCGATGTTGCCGACGACCCCGGCCTGGACACGGAGCGCGTCCTCGAAGCCCGCCACCGAATTCTCCCAACGCTCGCGCGCATTGCCGACCATCGCGTCGAAATCGCCGGACGCGGCGGCCGTCCCGTACTGGTCAGTAAAGGCGCGTTCGATGTCGGCGACATCGTGGGCGATGCGCTGAGCCTCAGTCAGGAGTTGTTGTGTACGCTGTACGGAGGCCTGCAACTCGGCGAGAGATGAGTATGGCAGGCTGGCGAGATTGCGCGCCTGATTCATCAGCATCTGCGTTTGGTTCTGGAGCTGGGTGATCTGGTTATTGATCTGCTCCAGGGCGCGGGCGGCCTGCAGGATGTTCTGGGCGTGGTTCGTGGGATCGTAGACGATACGCCACGCGTGCGCTGGTTCGGACATCATAGGTCCGAGCGCTATCGGCGCTGCCAGCAGCGTTGCCGCAAGGAGATGGGCGGGAAGCGAGCGTTTGCGAAACCGTGTCATTAGGTGTTCTCCTTTGTTTCGGTTGGGATTGCCGGGGTGGTGGTGTCGCCGAGCAGTTCGACCGCCCAGTCGAGACCGCGGCGTTTCAGCCAGGCGGTAGCGAAACCCTCACGGCCGTGTTCGGCCAGCGTCTCGGCTATGGCGGACTGGTCGGGTTTCGATGAGGTGGCGGTGAAGGCGAGTGCGACCTCACCGAGCCCCAGATCGAAGAGCCGGTTACCGCGCCGGGACTGGCAGTAATAGTCGCGCTTGGGCGTCGCCCTGGCGACGATCTCGATCTGGCGGTCGTTGAGCCCGAATCGGTGATAGATGGCGGCGATCTGCGGCTCGAAGGCGCGTTCGTTGGGCAGGAAGATGCGCGTCGGGCAGCTCTCGACGATCGCGGGTGCGATGTTCGATCCGTCGATGTCGGCGAGAGACTGGGTGGCGAAGATCACGCTCGCATTCTTCTTGCGGAGCGTCTTCAGCCATTCGCGGAGCTGGCCGCCGAAGGTCTGGTCATCGAGCGCCAGCCAACCCTCGTCGACGATGATGAGGCTGGGCCGCCCGTCGAGTCTGCCTTCGATACGGTGAAACAAATAGGCGAGCACGGCTGGCGTTGCGGCAGACCCGATCAGCCCCTCGGTTTCGAAGGCCTGGACATCGGCCGTGCCGAGTTCTTCTCGTTCGGCGTCGAGGAGACGGCCGAACGGACCGCCGAGGCAGAACGGCGCGAGCGCGCGTTTGAGTTCATTCGATTGCAGCAGCACGGACAGTCCGGTCAGGGTCCGCTCTTCGACCGGTGCGGAAGCGAGCGAGGTCAGCGCCGACCAGAGATGGTCGCGGGCGGTCGGGTCGATGGAAACGCCCTCGCGGGCAAGCAGCCCGGAGAGCCAGTCCTGCGCCCAGGCGCGTTCGACCACGTCATCGATGCGCGCGAGAGGCTGGAGCTGGACGGCGGCTTCGTCCTCGGAGAGGGCGAGACCGAGATCCTCCCAGTCTCCGCCCATTGCAATAGTGGCGCAGCGGATCGAACCGCCGAAGTCGAAGGCGAAGATCTGTGAGCCTTCATAGCGGCGGAACTGGAGGGCCATCAGCGCAAGCAGGACCGACTTGCCCGATCCGGTCGGTCCGACGATCAGCGTGTGGCCGACGTCACCGACATGGGTGGAGAAGCGGAACGGGGTCGCGCCCTCCGTCTCTGCATAGAAGAGCGGCGGGCCGTCCAGATGATCGTTGCGCGCTGGCCCGGCCCAGATGGCGGAGATCGGAACCATGTGGGCGAGGTTGAGTGTCGAGACCGGCGGCTGGCGGACATTGGCGTAGAGGTGACCGGGCAATGAGCCAAGCCAGGCCTCGATCGCGTTGAGGGTCTCAGAGATAGCCGTGAAATCGCGGCCCTGGACGATCTTCTCCGCAGCCTTGAGTTTCGCGTCAGCGGCGCGCTCGTCCTCGTCCCAGACCGTGATCGTGGCGGTGACATAGGCGGCGCCCACCATGTCCGTCCCGAGTTCCTGCAGCGCTTCGTCGGCATCGGCTGCCTTGTTGGCGGCGTCGGAATCCAGAAGTGTCGAGGCCTCGTTGGTCATCACCTCCTTGAGGATCGCCGCGACGGACTTCCTCTTGGCGAACCATTGGCGGCGAATACGCGTGAAGAGCTTCGTGGCGTCGGTCTTGTCGAGGCAGATGGCGCGTGTCGCCCAGCGATATTCGAAGGCCTGCCCGTTCAACTCGTCGAGCAGGCCGGGCCAGGTCGCGGTCGGGAAACCGACGATGGAGAGCGTCTTGATGTAGGCGTCGCCAAGCCGGGGCGCGAGGCCGCCGATGAGGGCAGTATCCGCGAGAAGCGCGTCGAGATGCATGGGCGTCTCGGGCACACGCACATGCTGGCGACGCCCCGAGATAGTCGAATGGAGGTAGGTGAGCGTTTCGGCATCGGAGAGCCAGGCGGCTTCGGGCATGAAACCGTCGAAGAGGTCGAGCAGCCGGTCGGTGCGTGAGACGAAGCTTGCGACATGTTCACGCGGATCGATGCCGGTCTCGACCGCACCCTCATAAAGCCACCGTCCGGCGCGGCTCGCCTCGTCGGCGGGCGGCATCCAGACCAGCGTCAGAAAGTACTGGCTCTCGAAGTGCGAACCAGCTTCCTCGAATTGCGCCCGCCGCTCCGCGTCGACCAGGGCCGAGACGGGGTCGGGGAAGTGGGACAACGGATAGGCGCGTGCCGGGACGCGCTGCGCCTCGACGAAGACCGCCCAGCCGGAACCGAGGCGTCTCAGCGCATTGTTGAGCCGGCCAGCGGTCACAACCAGTTCCGCGGGTGTTGCGGAATCGAGATCGGGACCGCGGAACCGAGCCGTGCGCTGCAGGCTGCCGTCCTTGTTGAGCACGACGGCCTCGTCGATCAGCGCTGCCCAGGGCAGATAGTCTGCGAGCAAGGTCGTCCTGGAGCGATATTCGGCGAGCCGCATCATCGTCTCACACTCCCAGCCAGGTCGGGTAGCGCAGGTGGCGCCGCGCGACGTCGACGATCTGGGCGTCGCGTTTCGCGGCCCAGACGGCGAGGAGATGGCCGATCAGCCAGAAGAGGATGCCGACGAGCCACAAGCGCAGACCGAGCCCGATTGCCGCGGCAAGCGTGCCGTTGGCTATGGCGACCGCGCGCGGTGCGCCGCCGAGCAGGATCGGTTCGCTCAGCGCACGATGGACGGGCGCGTAGAAACCGGGAATGTCGTCGCCGTCGCGCATCACACCAGCGCCCCGCCGCCGAAGGAGAAGAAGGAGAGGAAGAAGCTCGACGCGGCGAATGCGATGGAGAGACCGAAGACGATCTGCACGAGCCGCCGGAACCCGCCCGACGTATCGCCGAAGGCGAGCGTCAGGCCGGTGATGATAATGATGATGACGGCGACGATCTTTGCGACCGGGCCCTCGATCGATTCCAGGATCGATTGCAGCGGCGCTTCCCAGGGCATGCCGGACCCCGCTGCATGGGCGGGGTCGGCGGCGATGACGAGGCCGAGAGCGAGAGCGCCGGCGATCTGTGGCCAGCGCGGGTGGATGGATGATGGACGGATCACGATGGGTCTCCTTCGGGTTGGCTGAGAATAGGCTCGAGGGCGTAATCGCCCGTGGCGTCGAGACCGGTGACGCGTGCGAGTTCCGCGAGCCGGCGGTCGGGCCCGCGGCCTGCGAGTACGGCGATGATGTCGATCGTCTCGGCGACGAGCGCACGTGGCACCGTCACAACGGCTTCCTGGATGAGCTGTTCGAGGCGGCGCAGTGCGCCGATCGCCGTGCCGGCGTGGATAGTACCAATGCCGCCCGGATGACCGGTCCCCCAGGCCTTCAGGAGATCGAGCGCTTCGGGGCCGCGCACCTCGCCGATGGGGATCCGATCGGGGCGCAAGCGCAGCGATGACCGGACGAGGTCGGAGAGTGTCGCGATCCCATCCTTGGTTCGCAACGCTACGAGGTTCGGCGTCAGGCATTGGAGTTCGCGCGTGTCCTCGATCAGCACCACGCGGTCTGAACTCTTGGCGACTTCGGCGAGAAGCGCATTGGTCAGCGTGGTCTTGCCGGTCGATGTGCCGCCGGCGACGAGGATGTTGGCGCGCGCGGCGATTGCGTCGCGCAACGCTTCGGCGGCGTCCGCATCCATGACGTTCGTGCTGACATAGTCGTCGAGGGTGAAGACGGCGACGGCGGGCTTGCGGATGGCAAAGGCTGGCGCGGCTACGACGGGTGGCAGCAGCCCCTCGAACCGTTCCCCCGTCCCGGGTAGTTCGGCCGAGACGCGCGGGGCTCCCGTATGGACCTCGGCACCCACATGATGCGCGACCAGCCGGACGATGCGTTCACCATCGGCGGCCGATAGTCGCTCGCCCGTGTCCGACAATCCTTCGCTGAGCTGATCGACCCAGAGCCGTCCGTCCGGGTTGAGCATAACCTCGACGACGGATGGGTCCTCGAGCCATGAGCCAACATACGGCCCAAGCGCCGTGCGAAGCATGCGGGAGCCGCGCTGGATCGCTTCTTTCTGGAAAGGTTGAATGGTCATTCGCGGCCCCGCAATTGGTTGCGAGGCACATCAAGAAGACCGTTATCGGGTCAGCGGCAACAGGGTTGAGGGCGTAGTAGGGCTGTGGCGGGCAAAGGCAGGGAGTGGCGGACCTGGCATGCCAGTGCAAGGACGGCTTTGCGGACTTTCCCGACGTTCACGTTTCGGGCTTCGCTGACGCAGCATCCCTTAGCGGTTGCGGCACATCTACTGCTGCGATGCAGCGCGTGTCGTCGAACCGGTCGTTCGACGGCGTCGATATGGCCCAAACCGAGACCGCACCCTTGTCGTGATCATGTCGGACCAGCCAGTCGTGGGACACGGGGGCCATTTCGCAACGCCAGCACAAAGGACCGCAATTGGAAATCGGCGGATAGAAATACCGATAGTATCTACGATGATTTTGACTTTGTCCGGAGGCAGCGTTGGGGTCATACCGCCCCGCGCGACAGGCAACCCAACATTAGTATTGGAACAACCAGGTCAGTATCTTTTCGTAAAGATCTTCCGGCGTTCATAGAGAACGGCAGCTTCTTCAACGAACGCCGCTATCCGATCCGCATTATATTCACGACGAAACAATTCAGCCCTTTCCAACAATGATCTCAAGTCGGAGCGACCGGGACGGAGCATATCGTAAGTTTCCATCAAAACCTCCTGGGGAACCCTGACAAGCTCGGCTGCCCGATGGAAATTTTCAGCCAACGCATGGCGCCCCACAGAGTTTGCAATTTCAGCCTGAAGGTGCAACGCCTCGGGCGTGATAGCGAGATCTTCCTGAGTGATGTCACCTGCCAGGATGCCGTCAACCGTTAAATCAGAAAGCGATTTTCCGGTGGGGGTCTTCACGCGGTCCGGTGCATTCTCGGCGAGCGGAAATAATTCTTTGGCGTTCATTGTTCAGTTACCTTTCTGAATTCGCGAGAGCTGAACCGGTTCTGCGGATTCATCGGTTAGCTCCGTTTCGATGGCGAACAGAATTGCGACGCGGGCATGAAATCGCGCGGCCATGGCTTCACCAGTGAAAGGAATGACAACGGGCTCTTTCTCTTCGCCGAAGGTGCGACGTGCAGCGTTGTAGCCCAGGGTGCGGTAGTGGTCGATTGTCGCCAACGGCGCGTTGGAAAACAGTTCGATGTTGTAGTGCGGCATTCGATCGGAGCCATGCATGACCGCGGTACCTTTTGCCTGGATCCCTATGCCGATCCCTGAACCAGCCATTCGGGCCGCAGACAAACCAATGAACGAGGTATCTGCCGAATGTCTGACCCTTATCAGCCTTGCTGTTCCGCCACCCTGTTCCACGCCATCGACAAGAGCGTCTACTACATCTGACAACAAATGCCCGGCTGTTGTCCGAAAGATTTCGACACCAAAAGCCGGGCTGACCCCAATAACCACTTCGTTTGGGTCTGTTCCTGTGACCGCCGACCCGATTTCGGCAAGAAACTGCGGGTAATTCTGACGATCCGCCGCCTCCGTTGCCAGCACGCGACTCTTGGTAAGAACCCCGCGGACGTCCTGCACCTTGGACCACCGTTCGCTGCTCATCTTATAGGCACTGGCGGGACCGCTATAATCATTCGGATCGTTCAGGGCCGAAATGATCTTTCGGTCGCGGAAGATGGCCGACGTTTGCAGATAGTCACCTGTGACCCGCTGCTTGAGCATGAACAGCAGATTCTCGGCCTCCTCTCGGAACCCGCGTTTCGCCAACGCACGCACGACGTCCGCCGCCGTTAACTTTCGATCCTTGATTGCCCGGCTTATCGGTGTCACCTCCCCAGCCGAGAAACTTTCGGTTTCATCGGATCCAGATGCGAAAATTACCGATTGCACCTGCGCAGTGGTGGGTTTGGCAAGGTCAAGCTCTTCCAATACCGCGGCCATCGCCTCGACAGCACGTATACGGCGTCCCAAAACCTTATCTTCGTCCAATGGCGTCAAACCGCCGTCAACTTCGTAGTCGCGTTGCAGCGCCAACCAATCTTCGATTTCTTCACCGTTGAACAGGGCCGCGTTGAAGGAGTTGTCGTACTTCTTTATCGATCCGAAGCCACTGGTAATCAGGTCGGAACCGGTCAGCAGAAACGGCGTGATCTTGGCACCAACGCGTATCTCGCTTTCGCTGGAACGCTGGTCATTTCCGGTTGCGCATTCGAGTCCCAGCCAGACAGCGATCAGGTTTTCAGCCATCAATTCGCGTACGCCACCAGCCATCGAGGCCGTCAGCGCTGCGCCGTCCACACCACCGTTTTGAGTACCCTGAATGCCCATGGCGCGCTGCAGGCAGAGGCAACGGGCCTCAAGGTAGAGAACCGACTTTTTGTCGTGGAAACCCATCAGGAGTTCGGCTCCGGCCCCCGACGTGCAACGGGCTTTTATGCCCCGCGATGCGTAGCAGGCCGTCAGAAACGCCTTGGACCAGGGGGTATCGTCACCGTCAACAAAGGCCTTCTCGGTGCCGTAGACTGATATCGTTTCCGCATAGGTCGCAAACCCCGCCATGCCGACCTGGAGTTCTTCAGCCTCTTCAATGGAGCATTGAACCAGTACTTCGCCACGGCCGACCGCTGCGCCCACCGTACAGCCAATGGCATTGGCCCAGGAATTCGATGCCACTCGCGTTGTGGTTTCGATTTCGTCGAACCCCAGTTCCGAGGCTGTCGCCGCGTCGGCCGCGAGTTGCAGCGGATCGTCCTTGGCGTTCGTCACATGCGCTTGATTGCCCGGGGTCTTGCGCTGACGCATTTTGTAGAAGGCAAAGGCGATTTCGATGGATGACAGATGACCCACAACGCCGGCCAGCTTTGCCGGTGTCATTCCTCGGGCAAGTCTCTCCAGTTCCGGGCGCGGCACGTTAATGTCGACCAGCATTCGGGCGACAGCTCCATCATCTAGTGCCATCGCTTCTTCAACGACTTCGGGATCCAGATGATGCCTGGCGATGAATTCGTCTATGATGTCGAATTCTTCTTCGGGGGTACCATCCAGGCTCACGATCCGGCCGTCCGAAACCTTGGCGCCCGGCTCGGGATCATGAGGGCTCTTGAAAACCGAGAACCCTGACTCAGGATCCTCGGCCGCAAAGAGATCGTGGCGCAGCATCCTTTCGTCCCATTCGGAAAAACGCCGCCACCGGTTGGTGTTAGATCCGTTGTTCACTACGTTCCTCCCGTCATGCCGAACGAGGCCCGAGCCAATCCGTTCCTGTAGGTGATAGGCCTAGATACACTCGCCACCGTCGATGACCAAAGCATGGCCGGTCACGAAGGTCGACATGTCCGAAGCCAGAAAAACGATGGCATCCGCGATCTCGCCTGGCGTGCCGAACCTGGCCATTGGTATGTTTTCGGAGATGTATTTCTCGAGCCCAGAGCGGCCGCCCATTTGAACCTCAAAACCGGCATTGAAGGGCGTATCAACAAACCCCGGACATAGCGCATTGAATCGTATGTTGTCTTTTGCGTAGTCCGCCGCCATCTGCCGGGTCATCGAGACTGCAGAGTGCTTCGTGGTCGAATAGGCAATCATCTCGCGATCATATTGAATCCCGGAATTCGATGCCGTGATGATTATGCTCCCGCCGCCCTGGCGTTTCATCGGTGCAACGGCCGCCTGGGCCGCAACAAAGTGAGCGCGCACGTTCAGTGCCCAGCTAGCATCCATATCTTCCGTTGAAACCTGTTCCAGGGGCCCCTCGATCTGCAAGCCCGCATGCGAATGCAGGATGTCGAGGCGGCCATACTGCACCACGGTGTCATCAATTGCCTCTACCAGAGCATCGTCATTGCCGACATCCAACTGCCGCGCTGAGCACTGCAAGCCTTCGGCAATGATCTCGTCCGCGACTGCCGACGCAAGGCCGCCATCGCGATCGGTTACAACCACATGCGCGCCACATCTGGCCATGGCGCATGCACCGGCCCGCCCGATGCCTGACCCGGCGCCGGTGACAAATGCCACCCGGCCTTCGAGCGAGGTCATTTCCGTCGGGTTTTTCAGTCGAATGTTTTGGTTCATTAGATATCCGGTGCCCGTGGTCAACTGGCCTGTCATGTCAGCGTCGGAGTCATACCGGTTCATCATGAAGGGTGGAGCTTCTGAACCTAGATGGAAGAATTCTGCCAATTTTGACAGGCTGTATAGTATGTTCCCCTTGCGAAAAATTCGTACAAGATGGCGATTTGGTTGTATATATCACAATCATGGTAGTTAAATTTGGGTAGGATTGTGATCTCTCAATGAAGAACGCTCTGACCCTTGACATGGCGGCGACCGGCAAACTCATCTCTACCATTGGGCAGGGTGTTTTTGCCGCCGACCTGTCAGCGGCCCTGAAGGAGATTGCCGCATTCGAGTACATGGTTGTCTTTGGGTATCTTGGGTCACGGCGCCCGCTTGACCTTTACGATGATTTTCCGCGCGGCAAGCGCAAGATCTTCGTCGAGGATTACCAGGAAGGGCCATACCTGCTCGATCCATATTACACCGCCACCACCAAACCGACCGAGTCAGGCCTCTATCGACTTAGAGATTTGGCGCCGGACAGGTTCTATCAGGGGGAGTACTTCCGCAGCTACTACATCCAGACGGGTCTTGCAGAAGAAATCGCCTTTTTGATCAACTTGCCGGAAGGAGCGGTGGTGACTGTCTCCCTGATGCGCACCGCAAAGGCCTTTTCGGCGCGGGAAATGCGCGAAATGAGAAAGTATCTTCCGGTGGTTCTGGCCGCGTGCCGAAAGCACTGGAACGACCTGGCGCTCAACTTCTCGGCCCCTCTTGAACCGGTCTCCGAAAAGGGCAGCGACCGCAGTCTCGAACTCGCGTTGAGGGAATTTGGAAAAGGGCTGCTGACACCTCGTGAACGCGAGGTGGTGGAGTTCACGCTGAAAGGCCATTCGGCTGTGGCGGTGGGTGAGATACTCGATATTTCCCCGGGAACGGTGCGTATTCACCGAAGAAACATCTATTCCAAGCTGCGGATACGCTCACAAGGCGAACTGTTCTCGGGGTTCATCGAAACGATGTTGAAATCAGCCGGACGGCGAGGCGTTTGAGACCTGCTATTGGGTCAGGTGCCAGCTTCCCCGCGGCAGGCGCAATGTGGCCCCCGTCGCAAGTGTCTCCTTGGTCTTGCGCGGCCGACCGACGCGCTTGAGGGCGCGCGCGCCGCTCGACCGATGCCTCTGGGGCTGGGCGCATATAACAAATTGAGTATCTCAATCATGATATATACAAGACACAAAACAAAATCCTACAGCTTGGCCTATGGAGGGGTACCTATACCGGTCCGGCGCGAGCCGATTTTCCATGCGCCAGCATGTCAGTGACAGGCGTTTCGTGCATGGCAGATCCTCGCAGAATCCGGTGCTTGAAGGCGGGTTATATACGAGGCGTTGGGTGCCTCTGCGTCATCTTCGTCAAACGAAACTGAAGACATGGAGGATAGTAAATGGGAAATCTGAAAACCTTGAAATGCAGTCTGGCCGTAGTCAGCCTGATTGCACTGTCAACGAGCGGCGCTCTGGCGGAGGCGGAATCTTCGGATCCCATCCGATTCGCAATGAACGACTGGAGCAGCCAACTGATCAATTCGAGGATCATGGGCAGTGTGCTGGAGCAGGCGGGATACAACGTCGAATACATTCAAGCCGATGGTGCAGCTCAGTTTGCTGGGCTGAAACGCGGTGATCTGCACGTTCAAATGGAAGTCTGGTCGACCGCTCAGGCCCATCTGCGCGAAGAGGGGCTATCCTCGGGAGAGATAGATGACCTGGGTGAGACGGGAATGGCAGCCATCGAAGAATGGTGGTACCCCACCTACATGAAGGAGCTGTGCCCGGAATTGCCCGACTGGCAGGCGTTGAACGATTGCGCCCAGCTGTTTTCGACACCTGAAACCGCGCCCCGGGGGCGTTATATCGGCGCCCCCGTAAACTGGGGCGGATTTGACGATGAAAGGGTGGAAGCCCTCGACCTCGACTATGAGGTCATCCATGCCGGCAGCGACGCGGCGATGTTTGCTGAACTGCAATCCGCCTACGAGCGCAAGGCTCCCGTTTTGGTCTGGGTTTATGCGCCCCATTGGGTTCCGGCGAAATTCGACGGCGAATGGATTGAGTTTCCTGCCTACGAAGCGGCCTGCTATGACGATCCGGCGTGGGGCGTTAACCCAGACATGCGCTACGACTGTGGCAAGCCCCGGGGTCCGATCTGGAAGGTTTCCTGGACCGGCGTGAAGGACAAGTGGCCTGGCGCGTTCGACGCGATTGGAAAATTCCAGACTGACAATAACGAACAGGCTCAGCTGATTACCATGGTCGAGATCGACGGTGTTCCGATCGAGGAGGTTGTTGAAAAATGGATGGCTGAAAATGAAGACCGGTGGAGGGCTTGGATCGGCCAATAGCCCCACCATTTAGCGACGAAACCTCCCTGCCGCCCTCCGTCTGCCCTTGTGGTATTCGGGGGGCGGAATCCAGCAGTCCACTCCAGGTGCACCCCGAGATGTCCAGAAAAGAAACCAAACTGCTATGCAGCAAAGTGTGGAAAGTGTTTCCGGATAGTGCTGGGGCAGAATTCCAGAAGCTCGGAAGTGATCCCTCACAAGAAGAGATCAAGGCCTTCGAGGCCAAGTACTCGGCGGTTTTTGCAGTTCAAGACGCGGATATCGAGATCCGCACGGGCGAGGTCTTTGTGATCATGGGGCTTTCCGGATCAGGAAAGTCTACTTTGGTGCGGTGTTTATCTCGCTTGATTGATGCGACCTCGGGGAAAATTCAGCTTGATGGCAAAGACCTGCTGACCATCTCGAAGCAGGATCTCGTGGAGGTCCGCCGACATAAATTCGGGATGGTTTTTCAGCATTTTGCTTTGTTGCCCTTTCGGACTGTACTGGGAAACGTGGCCTTCCCGTTGGAGGTTCAGGGCGTTGACAAGGAAATACGCGAAGCCCGCGCACGCGAGGTGATCGAACTCGTCGGCCTGAAAGGACGGGAGGCCTATTATCCACGGGAATTGTCAGGCGGGCAGCAGCAGCGGGTGGGGATTGCGAGGTCTCTGGCCGTGGAACCCGAGATCTGGTTTCTGGATGAACCGTTTTCCGCCCTCGATCCCTTGATCCGACGCGAAATGCAGGACGAATTCCTGCGCCTCCAGAGTATGCTGAACAAGACCATTGTGTTCATTACTCACGATTTTGATGAGGCAATTCGTCTGGCCGACCGGATCGCCATCATGAAGGACGGGCGGATTATCCAGGTCAGCACGCCAAGTGATCTGGTCTTGAATCCTGCGGATGATTACGTAGCTGAATTCACCAAGCATGTGGCACGAGCCAAGGTGCTCAAGGTCCGGGATATCATGGCCTCTGTCAATCCGGGCGGAAAACTGGGCGGCGATGCGATAGATGGCGATCTCAGCATCGAGGATGCAGCTTCGCATCTCCGAAATTCAAACAACCCGCGCCCGGTTCGAGATCAAAACAACATTGTTGTCGGGCAGGTTTGCTGGGACGATGCCGTCGACGTGCTTGTGGGTCAGGGCGGCTAGCGAATGGCAGGCACGACCAACCGGCGGTCGCCATGGCTGATTTGGGCGGCGCTGTTCATTTCAATTGGTTTCTCGTATTTCGGCGCGGAAGTCTTGCCCAAATGGATGCTTGAGTATCCACGCGCGTGGACTCCCAACTTTCAGAAGTCGATCGATGCGGCGATGCTTTGGCTGGTCGATGACGCCGCGATCGGACCCCTGAGTTTCGGGGAGGTAACCCGAGGCCTGGCCTGGTTGCTAGAGCAACCGATGGAACTGCTGGAGAGGTTGTTTGCAGAAGGATTCGAAGCCGGTGACGGCTCTGCGAGCCGTCAGGTTTTTCCTCCGATGCCGTGGACTGCCGTCATCGCGATTGCGGCCTGGCTCAGCTACAAAGTGGGTGGGCGCAGACTGGCAATCCTGATCACTCTCTGCCTCCTTTACCTCGTTCTATTTGGCCAATGGGAAAGCTCGATGATCACGCTTTCGTCGATCATTATTGCGGTCCCGATCGGTGTGGTCGCCGGCGGATTACTGGGTGTCGCGGCCTACCGGACCCCGATCTTCGAAAAGATCCTCAATCCGGTGCTGGACCTCATGCAGACAGTGCCCACTTTTGCCTATCTGGTGCCGATCCTATTCCTGTTCGGTTTCGGCCCCGCTGCAGCCATTGTGGCCACCACCATCTATGCGACGCCACCAATGGTGCGCCTGACGTTGCTTTCGCTGAATAGCGTGCCCGCCGAAACCCGCGAGCTAGGGTCTATGGTCGGATGCACAGAGCGCCAGATGTATCAAAAGATCCTCATTCCGAGTGCGCAGAAGGGGCTCATGGTCGGCGTCAATCAGGTGATCATGCTGTCTCTGAATATGGTGATCATCGCGTCGATGATCGGTGCCGGCGGGTTGGGCTACGATGTTTTGATCTCGCTCCGACGTCTTGACATCGGAAGCGGTCTGGAAGCTGGAATAGCGATTGTCTTTCTGGCAATCGCCTTGGATCGGTTCAGCCAGGCGCTCGCAAACCGCCCCGATCCGGTCCACAGAGCGGAAACAACTGGGGTTTATTCGTCCCAAAACGTGCTTGCGGCAGCGACGATCGCCGGGCTCCTGTTGGTCACCTACACGCTGGGCTTCTTCATTCCCGCAATTCAGACTTTCCCGGAATCCTGGACCATCACGACCGCGCCGTTCTGGGCGGCAATGGTGTCGTGGATCAACATCAATTTGTTCGACTACATCGAAGCCGCAAAGACGATACTGCTTCTGAATGTGCTGGTTCCGTTCAAAGCGTTCCTGCTTGCCCAACCCTGGCCTTGGGTGCTTTTTCTGCTCACGCTCAGTGGCTTCTTACTTGGCGGGCTGCGGCTGGGCGCTCTGGTCGCCGCGCTGGTATTGTTCATCCTTTTGGGAGGTATTTGGGAAAAGGCCGTAATAACGGTCTACCTCTGCGGCATCTCTGTCGTGATCGCGATGCTCATCGGCGTTCCGATCGGCATCTTTGCGACCCGCAGCAAACGGGCATATCTGGTTGTTCACGCGGTAATCGATACGCTGCAGACACTGCCGACGTTCGTGTTTCTTATCCCCGTGGTCATGCTGCTCAGGATTGGTGATATTTCGGCAATTTTTGCGGTGGTTTCCTATGCTGTTGTTCCAGCGATCCGCTACACAGCGCACGGGCTGAGCGGCGTGAAACAGCAGCTCATTGAGGCCGGCCAGGTTTCGGGTTGCACCGATGTGCAATTGCTCCGGAAGGTGCGCCTGCCGATGGCGACACCTGAAATCCTATTGGGTCTCAACCAGACGGTGATGATGGCCCTGTCGATGCTCGTTGTCACCGCTCTCGTAGGTACCCGCGATCTCGGCCAAGAGGTGTTCATAGCACTTAGCCGAGCTGAGCCTGGAAAAGGGATAGCGGCTGGCCTGGGCGTAGCGGCGATCGCCATCATCACCGACCGCCTGCTCACAGCAAAGGCAAATAGGATTAAGCAAAGACTCGGACTGGAATGAGCGCATGGGTATGAGTTGGACTGCGAACCACTGCGCTGTTGGCCAGGTGTCGAAAGAGAACGGGATGTAGTTGTCACGCAGCAATTCTGCGATTGGCGCCAAGCGCCCAGCCACGGCCTTTTTCTGACAATAGATGAAGGCCAACCCGATCAGCAGCGCTCATCCACCGACTGACGCCTGCGCCTCGAAAGGACCACTCGCTTGCCGGTTACCGCGATTGTCTTTGACAAAGACGGGACTCTATTCGACTTTCAGCGCACCTGGGGCGAATGTACCGCGGCGGCGCTTGCGCGATTTTCGGCCGGTGACGCGCGGCGTCTGGCCGAGTTGGCGGAAGTTCTCGACTTCGATCCGGTGACTCGGACGTTCCGCCCCGAAAGCCTGATGATTGCAGGGACAAATGAGGAAATGTCCCTGGCGATGGCGCGTGTTCTCAAGGATTGGAGCGTCGCGGAGATCCACCGCGAAATCGACCGCATAGGGCAATTGACGGTTCCGGTCGAAGCGGTGCCGCTTGCCCCACTGCTCACATCGCTGGTCGACCTCGGGTACCCGCTTGGGGTGGCGACCAACGACAGCGAGGTGACGGCGCAGCGCAACCTCGATCACTGCGGGATCCGGCATCACTTCGACTTTATCGCGGGTGCCGACAGCGGCTATGGCGGCAAACCCGACCCTGGGATGCTCACCGCTTTCGCCCGGCACACGGGCGTGCCGGAGGCCGAGGTCGCCATGGTCGGCGACAGTCTGCACGACCTCACCTCCGGGCGCGCGGCGGGCATGATCACCGTTGCGGTTCTGACCGGCATGGCCGGCGAAGCGGGACTGGCGCCATTCGCCGATCATGTGCTGCCGGATATTGCCCACTTGCCGGGCCTGTTGAGCGGACTCTAGGAACCGTTTGTGGCGACAATCATCCCGGCATTGTCCGTGCCCCGACTATTGAAGCGTAGCCAGCGCACGTCTCAGGTCCTTATCGTTTACGTCAAATAGCAGATTTTGGATGGGTTAGCCTTCGCGAAATACGAGGTTGGGCAGGTCTTGCAGATCATGCGGCGTCAGGCTGCTCAATCCAAGTTCAGTAAGGTTCATACTTGTGGCGAGCGCGCAGCTCACCACCTTGGCCTTCCGTACGAATTGGGTGTGATTTCGAACTATGGGTTCGGTGAATTCCGCTGCGCCATTGCAGTTGCCGCTCTCGTTGAGCGGGGATTTGCGGCGCAAGCAATAGCTGCGGCCGTAGAGGCAACTCCGTCCCGCGACCCGTGAATTGACCTTGTTCAATGCGTTGCACTCGGCAGGAATGGCAGCTCTTCCTTCAGTTCGACAGGACCAGATTTTTGGCCAGCGCACTATGTTCCTCGCTGCGTGCACGCGCAGAGAGAAATCTGAGCTTACAGGATTGGCTCGAAGCCGTCATTGCTCCGAGTTACCGCCTGCGATGTCTTTGGGCACTTCTCTCGACAGCGTTTTCCCCTTCGCCAGGCGCCGTCCGAGTGTCTCGACAAAACCTTCGTAGCGTTCGCGCCCCTTGGCGTTGGCGGCATCGCGCATGGTGTCCGGCAGCGGTGGGGTGGTGGTTAGCCAGAACTTGACGAAGAGGGCCAGGGCCTCATTGCCGATGGAAACATCCCGCTCGAGCCGTTCTATGGCGCGGGTAAGCCGGTCGAGGCGGCGCACGATCGCAGCCTCATGCTGCTCAGCGGCGTCGGGCGAGAGGTAGGAGGCGAGCGCCGCCTCGACGATGGCCGATTTGGAGACCCTGCGACGCGCAGCGAGCGCATCCAGCTCCGGCGAAAGCGCCGGATCGAAATAAACGTTCAGTCTGTCCTTCCTCATCCCGGCCCCTCCTAAAGCTCGATCCCGTCATCGGGATCGAGCGCCGCCTGACGGGCGACACCGCGAAACCGGCCCTGTAGTTCCTTGGCCCGCTGCGCCTCGTCGTCGGGTTCCTCGTCGAGTGCAGCAAATTCTTCACGCGCCGGCGTTGTCTCCGGCGCGATCGCTTCGTGCTCGGGCAAATCAGGTTCGCGGCGCACACCACCGTCACTGTCCTCATCGCTCTGTGAATTCTTGGCTGCGGGTGCGGGGGCTTCAATTGGGGGGCGATTGGTCCAATCATCCGTGTAGTGGACGTCAGTGATTTCTCTCTTCGAGGGTTCCGGCTCAGGGGGTGCCACGATCCGTGCCTTGAACTGTGGGTCCATATAGTACCGCGCCTTCTTCGCCCGGATCGGCGGTACGCCTGAGACGAGCACGACCTCATCGTCTGCCGGGAGCTGCATGATCTCACCGGGGGTGAGCAGCGGTCGTGCTGTTTCCTGCCGGGAAACCATGAGATGACCGAGCCAGGGCGAGAGCCGGTGACCGGCATAGTTCTTCATCGCCCGCATCTCGGTGGCGGTGCCGAGTGCGTCCGAGACGCGTTTCGCGGTGCGCTCGTCATTGGTCGCGAAAGCGACCCGGACATGGCAGTTGTCGAGGATGGCGTTGTTCTGACCGTAGGCTTTCTCGATCTGGTTTAGCGACTGGGCGATAAGGAACGCCTTGAGGCCGTAGCCGGCCATGAAGGCGAGCTGGCTCTCGAAGAAGTCGAGCCGTCCCAGGGCCGGGAACTCGTCGAGCATCAACAAGAGTCTGTGCCTGCGGTTCTGCGCATTCAGCTCTTCGGTTAGCCGACGGCCGATCTGATTGAGCACCAGCCTGACGAGAGGCTTGGTTCGCGAGATATCCGAGGGTGGCACCACGAGATAGAGGGTTGCGGGAAGAGGGCCTTCGACCAGGTCATGGATGCGCCAATCGCACCGGCTGGTGACCTTCGCGACCACGGGATCGCGATAGAGCCCGAGGAAGCTCATCGCGGTCGAGAGCACGCCGGAGCGTTCATTCTCGGATTTGTTCAGGAGTTCGCGCGCGGCCTGCGCGACGACGGGATGGGGCTGGTCGCCCAGATGTGGCGTGCGCATCATGGCGGTCAGGGTCGCGGCGATCGGTCGGCGTGGATCGGACAGAAAAGCGGCGACGCCGGCGAGCGTCTTGTCGGTTTCCGCATAGAGCACGTGCAGGATCGCGCCGACGAGCAGCGAATGACTGGTCTTCTCCCAGTGGTTCCGCCGTTCCAGCAGACCTTCAGGATCGACCAGGATGTCGGCGACGTTCTGGACGTCACGCACCTCGCCGTCGCCGCGCCGAACTTCCAGCAGCGGATTGTAGCGGGACGAGTAGGGATCGGTCGGGTCGAACAGCAACACGCGCGAGTAACGGGACCGCCATCCGGCGGTGAGCTGCCAGTTCTCACCCTTGATGTCGTGCACGATGGCAGACCCTGGCCAGGTCAGGAGCGAGGGCACGACCAAACCGACGCCTTTGCCGGATCGCGTCGGCGCGAAGCAGAGCACGTGCTCTGGACCGTCGTGACGGAGATACTGGTTCTCGAACCGGCCTAGCACGACACCGTCAGGTGACAATAACCCGCTGGCGGTGACGTCCTTGCGGTTTGCCCAACGGGCCGAGCCGTAGGTGGTAACGTCGCGCGCTTCGCGGGCGCGCAGGACCGAGAGGAAGATCGCGACACCGATCGCGGCGATCCCGCCGGAACCGGCGATGATGGCGCTCTCGACGAAGACGCGGGGCGCGTAGGCGTCGTAGAAATACCACCAGACGAAGAAATCCCAGGGCGGATAGACCGGCCAGCCAAAGAGTTCGGTCATGGGTGCGCCAAGATGCGGCTGGAATCCGAGCCGCCAGGCGGTCCACTGCGTGGCCGCCCAGACGAAGAGAAGTGCGATGGCGGACACGATGATGATCTGGCCCCAGAGGATCGCAGTGGCGGGTGACTGGCGAGGGTCTTGCGTCATCGTGTCGTGTCCATCCTTTTGACTCAGATACCGAGGCCACGCCTGCGGCCGAGCGCCCAGTCCACACCGCCGCCCGGCGCCATGGTCCCGGCGACGGTCTGGCCGAGATGCTTTTCGAGTTGGGGTTTCCAGGGCACGAGTTCGAAGCCCATGCCGTCGTCAATCATCGCGAAGCGGCCCGAGGCGAGATCGAGGCGCTGGCGATAGGTGCCAGCGATGGCATCGCCCTCGGTCGTGGTCCTACAGGGAAGGCCGGTCTCTGCCGCGAGCTTCGCCGCAGCGGCATCGAGTTCACGTTTGCGCAGTGTCGCCAACAGGTCGCGGACAAACGTGACGCGCCGACCTTGCCGCGTCGCCAGGCCCTCGGCGACCAGATGATCGGCCCGCCGTCCGAGCGCATCATGCACCTCCGCGCCGAACCCGTTCCCGCTCAAGGGCGCGCTGCCCTTCGCCAATTGCAGACGATCGAGCCATGTTGCGCCATCGGCATCGACCTGTGCGGCGAGCGAGAGATCGGACCGGCCAACCAGAGACGGTCGTGCCGCTCCGCCATTGGGTGGCGTCCAGTTGCGCGTCTCAACGATCCCTCCGAAGGGAGTGTCGCCGGTTCGGTCCAGGTCGGCGAAGCGCAGGTGATGGAGCCGTCCGTCGACGCCGTCGATGACGGCATAGGCTTCGCCCGTCAGTTCATCATGGAGTCCGCGATCGGCAAGCCGTCCGAGGATCGGTTCGGCCGGAGTGCTCTCTACCGCGAAGTCCGAAAGCGATCGCGCGGGACCGGCCGCCAGGGCGCGGTGCATGGTCTTGATGATGTCGCCCCGATTGCCGAGCTCACGCAGCGTGCGTTCCACGCCGGGTTGCAGTTCCCAGACGGCAGGCACCAACCTGTCGGCGAGACCGAGACGTTCCAACGTCTGTGCACGTCCTATCAATCGCTGGCGTACTTCTGGATCGAACGGTTCCGGTGCGCCGGGTCTTAGATCGACGATACCCCCGTTCTCGTCCGCGAACGCACGCAGGGCGCGGTCAAGCCCGGTCCAGCGCTCAGCGTCGATGTCTGTGTCGAGGCTCGCGGCTATCTCACGTTGGGTGCGGGGTCCGAGTTCGAGCCCGACCAGTTCCTCGGCGCGGGCACGAAAGCCGCGTTTGATATAGTCGCGCGAGATGACGAGGTCTTTACCGTGGTCCGTCTTGCCGCGAAGCAGAACATGGACATGGGGATTGTCGGTGTTCCAATGATCGACGGCGACCCAATCGAGATCGGTTCCGAGATCGTGTTCGGCCTTGTCCATGAGGTCACGGGTGAAAGCCCGCAGGTCTTCCATTGAGCCCGCGTCTTCCGGCGAGACGATGAAGCGGAAGTGATGTCGGTCGTCCTCGCAGCGTTCCGCGAAGACGCGTTCGTCAGCGTCACCGTCGCGATCGAACATGGCGGCATCGCGCCCGTCCCGGGTGACGCCGTCGCGTTTCAGATAGGAGATGTGCTTGGCGAGCGGCGCCGAACGGTAGCGTGCCCCGCGATGTCGGACGACACGCGCCTTGACGATGACACGACGTTTGGTTCGTGAGAGGTTGCGCGCCGTCGCCGCGAACCGGCCCCGTCCGAAGGTTGAGGCCGAACCAGTACGCCTTGCGCCGTTTAAACGATAGCCGGTGTTGCCGGCTTTTCTGGCCGCGCGCATGACCTGGCCGACGAAACTCTGCGCCTTGCGCCCGCGCGGTCCACGGTCGCGGATACGCCCAGGTTGGATACGCAGATCGTCATCGCGGGCGCTCATACTTTTTGCCCGCTGAAAAGAAGAATAGCACGGTAAAAGGCTTTGGATATCAAAGTGTAAGCGCCTTGTGCGGCACTGCGCGACCCGGTGCGGCGTGCAAAAACTCCAAAAACAACAACCACATAGCGCGCATCGGTGCCGCGCCTTTTATCTCGCCGTCCCTTCGTTGTTGCCACTTCCGTTACCCGCTCTTCCGTCAAAGCTGCGAAAGAGCACGTCAGCACGCGCCACGCTGCGAAACACGCAATCATCACTCGTCCGCCCGGTTTTGGAGACCGACGAATAGCGGCGCTTCTCGCCAGTCGGATACATTCGGCCGTCCGTCACCTTTCGACGGCGATACAAAGGAAGCGTCGATCAGCGGCGCCAGCGATGCGAGATAGGCGCGTGTTTCGCGCGGCAGAGGGCGTCCGGTGGCGAGGTGCTGAGCATAGCGTTCCGGACCGGCATTATATGCCGCGAGGAAGCCGGGCGCGCCGAAGCGATCATACATGGCGCGGATATAGGCCGCGCCAGCCATGATGTTGTCGCGCGGGTCGAACGGGTCGTCGCCGAGCCCATGTAGTGCACGAAGTTCGGCCCAGGTCGCGGGCATGATCTGCATCAGACCCATCGCACCAGCGCGGCTGACCGCACGGCGATTGCCCGCACTCTCGGCCTGCATGACGACGCGAAGCCAGCGTTCCGGGATGTGAAACCGCGCCGCCGCTTGCGCGACGAACACGTCGATCGAAGACGGTCGGACTGCTGCGGGTCGGTCATCCGTCATACGTTGCGACGGTTCCGCAGATGCGGGAATCGGTGTGGCGGCGATGGCGATCGTGAGCAGCACCATCGTCATGCGAGCGACAGATGACTGACGGCCGGAAAGGGAAAGGAGTGACAAGGCTCAATCCTCCCGGGTCCAGACCGGAACCGCCCGACCGATGATCGTATCGGTGTCGAGCGGCCCGAAATACCGCCCGTCGAGGCTGGCCGGTTCGCGCCTACTGAGGAAGAAGACTTCGCCTTCGCGCAGCACCCGGCAGCCGCTCCAGACCGGCAATGGGCGGCCGTGCCGATCGGTCAGCCGTGCCGTCGCAATACTCGCGCCGTCGATGGTGATAGTGATGCCGAAACGACAAACTTCAGCGCCCGGAAGGCCTGCGACGTGCTTCAGGAGGGGTGTGTCCTGGCCGAGATATCTGCGCGCGACGAGCCAGTTCGACAGTTCTTCGGGCGGGCGTACGACGGCGAGGTCACCGACCTGCGGATCACGCAATGGCGTCACGAAATAGACGCCGACAGGAACGCTTGCCGACGCGTTCCAGATGAGGATCGGATCACTGCGCACGGCGGCTGAGGCGCCGATCAGACCGATCGCCGCAGCGGCCAGGAAAAGTGTTCGGCGTGAACGGGTCATGTCTCGATCTCCCGGCGCTTGAGCCAGGCGGCATGTCGTGCCTTCGTGTAAGGGCGCGGTGTCAGACCGGCGGTCAGCCGATGATGGACATGTCGCCAATGATCCGGGCAGACCTCCTCAGGCGCGATGTCCAGCGCTTCGATGCGGTCGATGACGGCGAGCACCGCCTCGACCTTCGGCCAGCCGGAGATATGCAGAAGGCTCTCGCCGCCGGGGGCAACGCAAGGAACGGTCGCATAGGCCTCGCCCCGCTCGACTGCGCGCAAGATATCAATCCTGCTCTCGACCGTGCCGTAGTCACTGGCCGTCCAGCGAACGAAGGCAAAGACCGCGCCGGGATCGAAGCCGACGGTGCGGCGGCTGCGGCTCTTGATCGTTTCCTGGACGATGTGACCGAAGCGAATCCAGCGCTCGATCCGTCCTTCGACCCACAAAAGTTCGACAGTGGTGCGCATCCTGCTCACCGCCGCTTGTCGCTATAGGCCGGCGAGATTGCCGCATGGCGTTTGGCCGGCAGGACCGTGTCGCCGGTATCGTCGGACGTCGAGTTCTTCTCGCCCCGGCTCACCCAGGTCTGCAGATCCTCGACCGAATAGACGACGCGCCCGCCGATCTTGGAATATTTGGGGCCGGTGCCGTAAGTGCGATGTTTCTCCAGCGTGCGGCCGGAAAGGCCGAGAAAACGGGCGGCTTCGGGGGTCCTGAGATAGCGCGGCGGCAGGCCTGCATTGGGATCGGGCATAGGGTAGCGCCTCCGGTTGCTGTGCCGGGCCGCGACCTGCGGCGGGCTGTCGGAGGCGAGGAAAGCGCAGAAATACCGTCAGGGGGGATGGCGAAGACGGAAGAGGGAAAACGCTACCCCTCAAAGGGCGTATAGGAAGCCGAGGATAGCCTGCTGATCAGAACGGGATTTCGTCGGCTGGATCATCCGCCGAAGCCTGGCGTTTCGCTTCCAGCCGCTCGATGAAGGCGAGTGAGGCGAGCACACAGTCGATAATGAATTGCGCCTCGGAGACGGCGAGAAGCTCGTTATCGTGCGCGAAGGACCGTTTGTTGCGCGCCTCGTTCAGCCCCTCGAAGAGCCTATGCTGGACACGGAGAGTTGGGAGCGCGAACGCGCTCACAGCGCCTTCATCACGCAGCGCCTTGCCATAAGCGCCGAAGATGGCGTGCAGCGGCGTCTTCGCATCGACGGGCTGTTTGCGCGATGACAGCAGGTCGCGGAACCGTTTGACACAGTAGGTATGCACGCGGTCGAGCGCGACGTCGGGCTTTTCGGCGACGAGGTCGGCAGCAATCGAAGCGCGGAGCTTGGGAAGTGTCGTGTCGCCGGAAAAGTCCTTGAACGCGTCATCGAGCTTTAACGTAGATGCGTTCTCCAGCTCGGTCGTGAACTGTTCAAGCCAGGATTTCAGGCGGGATTCCTCGGCTTCTTTGGCTTCGACATAGTCGGAGAGGCCGCACCTATAGGCCCAGAGCGTGCGGAGAACCTGCGCGACGAGCCGCGGTTCTGCGACCTCGACGAAACCCCGCAGCGTCTTACCCTTGCTCGTGCCCTCGAGTTGAAACCGAGCCTGAAAGATGTCGAGGCCGAAGCTCTCTTCGAACCATTCGGCCATCGTCCTGTCGCAAAAATTAAGAACATAGCCGCCGCCGCTGTGGAATATCTGATCGAAGACTGCGCGCTGATGGGTTAGCAAACGACGCGTGCGGCCGAGTATCTTTACGGCGCTTGAATCGAGGTTTTGAGAAGGCTGCGTCATGATGAGAACATAACGAAAACTTCGCGATATTTACAGTTCTCTATCGATGTCTACCCTGCAAAAGCCGTCGATACCCACTGTCAATCATTCGGCGTCCATAAATAGCGAGACGCGCGATCTGCGATTTCAGAGCGTGCGTTTTCCACGGTTCCTCCGACACACGCTGCTCGCCAAAAAAGGCGATGGCGATCCTGCGATAGGTCGCGCCCTGGTGCAGCCCATCGACGGTTCTGAGCGCGTGTTTCAAGCGCTGACGGCGTTGGCGGGTCAGCGGGTGTTCAACCGAAAGTCCGCGAAGATGTCGGTAGAGCCTGTCGGCCGCCGCGAGATGGATGGCCCAATCGTCGTCGAACGGTACGACGACCCCGAAATCGGAGCTGGTCGCGGAGCCTTTGGCGACAAGTTGGGCGCCGTTATCGAGCTTGAGCCAGATGAACTCGGAATCGGTAGCGCGTGCGACGACCGGAAGGGTTCCAATGCTTGAGACTTTGTCACCGAATGGATGTGCGGAAGCGATCAGATTGACGATCGCCGGCGCATCGGCGGGGTTCCAGAAGACAGGCGCGGCGGGCGGATCACGCTCCGGATCAACCGCGAAATCGAAGACCCCAAGCGGCGCAGGCGCCGTCGCTCTCCCTTGCGGCGTAGTCGGATCGGTAGTTTTCGTTTCGCCTCAGACATTCCCAGGCCAGCCCGGAAAGGTCGAGATCGTCAAAATGATCGTAGATACGATTGTCGAGCCAATCCTTGGACATGGCCGTCCTCCTCAAAGGCTAGCCCCCGCAGACAGATGACGTTTGTCACGTTGGATGATTCCGCCGCAAGTTGAGTTTGGCTAGTGAGAGGGCGCGCATAGGGTGATCCGGTATGCGCATCGCAGGTTCGATAAGCTACGGTAGGCCGTGCTTGAGAATCTCGCGATAGCCCTGTTCGGTCATCCAGCGCGCACGGCTGAGATGACTATCGCGCACACGCCGGGCACGTTCGGGTTCCGCCGTGGCGTCTATTCCGAACAGCACGGACGACACTTCTTCGAGCGTCGCGCCGGCAGTCTCGGCGTCCAACAGGCGCATATAAAGCTTCAGATGATCGCGGTCGTATACCGTCAAAACCGCCTCGTCCGGCGGAGCGTCGGCTATCGGCATCTGAGTTGTCGTCATGGTTGGTCCTGTCGCACAAGCGTTCATATTAATGAACCAGAAACCATATCGCCCGCAACTGCCGGCGGGTTGCAATCGCCAACACCCGGAAGGGCGCTGACGCCGGAACTGATCTCCGCGTATTATAATACGTCGCATCAAAATACGCGATCCGCATTTATCGTGCGGATGGATATCAAGGAAATTTTTGGAAGAAATCTCAGAACTTATCGCATGAAACGCGATCTCAGCCAGGGTGCACTGGCTGCGAAGATGGGCGTCGACCGTGCGCATGTGTCGGCGATGGAGCGGGGCCAGCAAAACGTGACCATCGTCACGCTCTGGCACGTCGCACTGGCGCTCGACGTGAAGCCGGCTGAGCTTTTGAATGACGAAGAAGAAACGTAGGAACGCAGCAGATGGCCCTGCCCGGACAAGTCCGGGCAGGGCTTGCTGACGATCGCTCAGTCGCCGTTGCGGCGGTTGGGGCGGGACCAGATGAGGCTGTAGCCTTCGCCGTCTTCATCGTCGAAGAGGTTGGCGTAGATCGGAGCGGTGAAGCTCGGATCGTCCAGCTTGAGGCCCAGATAATCGCGGCCCTCGTTCGACTGTTTGGACCATGCGGCGCCGATCTCGGCGCGGCCGACCAGGACGCGATGGCTGGGAGCGTTCTCGCTGGTCTGGCTCGTCTCCGGGACGATGCGGACGTTCTTGGCCTGGACGTTGAGGGTGACGATTTCGCCGGCGTATTCGTTGCCGGACTTTTTGAAGGTGCCGATGGTAGCCATTTTCAGTTCTCCTTTAGGTTTTCGAGCCCGCGCCCGTCGCGGCCTCGATGGTGATCGCAAGGCCGGGGCGATCCGCCGACGCAGCCGTCAGGCCCGCAACGCCAGTGGAGGACGGCGCGGACGGAAGTTTCTTGTGCCCGCGAGGAATGGGCGTGAGCCGAGGGGAAGAAAGTTCTGGACGCGCCGTTGCGGACAAGGCGGTCGAGGCGTCAGCCGATCCCGGGCAGATCAAGCCATGAGAGGCAGTGACGGGCGTGGGTGTCGAAGCGTTGGAGAAGAAATGAAGGCTGCCTGTCGTGACCGGCAAGGCCCCGAAACAGATGATCGTGCGAAGACAGGCAATGTCGTACGATCAGGATCGTTCGCAGCGTTTCGGGGGGCTAGTCATCGAGTACTCGCTCAAAGGTGTCGTCGCATACGTTGCGCCGAGTCGGCGCCAGATGCTGCATGTCGTGAGAGCGGACGCGGGACAGAGGCGAAACTGGTGACGTACGATCCGAGTGACTGACCTGGGTCAGTTATCCCATGATGTGTCGATGGCTTTGTGCATGGTTTCCCATCCACGCGGCATGTCACCGATCTCGCACAATATCTTGTCCGTCGTTGGCCGTGCGGTTTTCACCGCGTTTTGTCGTTATCGTAGGCGGCGTTTCATCAGGAACCGAGAGAGATGTGATGCGCACCCAAGCGGTGATGCCGATGATGAGGGCGCCGATACTGCCGAAGGCCAGCGACCAGTTCTCACCCGCGCTACCAATCTCGGATAATCCCTTGATGGCGTGGAACCCGGTGACGCCAGCCGGAATCGCGTAGAACGCGCCGATCGCCAGTCTGATCGGAGTAGATCGGACCGTGGCGAAAGCGATCTGTCCCAGGATCAGCGTGACCGCGCCCGACAGGAACGCGGCGATGAAGGCCGCGAGGATGCCAGCATCGCTCTCATAGAAATAGAAACCGACCGTCATCGCGACGAAGAAGGGCAGCGCGTAGACGGCCAGCGTGAAGAGCACGTAGACGATGACGCCGAGGCCGAGGATGCTCAGGGCGGTTGAGAGGAACATGGGCGGTCTCCTTGGATGATACGCACCTCCACCACCGCCACGGCGCTTGCGCAGTCTAGCGAAGAAAGGCCTGCGCCGGAATGCTCCGGCACAGGATCAGGTGATGCTATTCGCGGAACACGCTTCATCATGAAGTCCGCTTCTGCTTGCGGAAATCGAACGCCGTGATGCCGAGCTTCCTCGCCTTGTCTGCGAAATTGTCCTGGATGCCGGTGCCGGGGAAGAGGATGACACCGATCGGCAGGACACCAAGGATCGCATCGTTGCGCTTGAACGGGGCGGCCTTGCCGTGACGCGTCCAGTCCGGCTTGAAGGCGACCTGCGGAACCTTGCGGGTCTCGGCCCATTTGGCGGCGATCAGTTCGGCGCCCTTCGGCGAACCGCCATGCAGGAGCACCATGTCGGTGTACTTGGCGCGGACCTTGTCGAGTGTGTCCCAGATGAGACGGTGATCGTTGAAGTCGAGCCCGCCGGTGAAGGCGATCTTGGGTCCCTGCGGCAGATGCACTTGCGTTTCGGCGCGCTTTTTCGCGGCGAGGAAGTCGCGGCTGTCGATCATCGCCGAAGTGAGGTTGCGATGGTTGACCCGCGATCCCGAACGGGCCGACCAGGGCGAGCCCGTCAGGCGAAGGTAGTGTTCGGCGGCACTGTCGCGATAGACCTCCATGCAGTCGCGCCGTTCGATCAGCGACCGGCCGATGGTGATCAGGCGTTCGAGTTCGACGGCTTTGACTTCGGACCCGTCCTGTTCGCGCTGTCCGCGCTTTTGCGCCTGTTCGTTGACGTCGAGTTTGCGCTCGATCCGGTCGGTGGCGCGATGGAACATGTTGACCGTCGACCAGAGCAATTCGTCGAGGTCGTGATCGAGCATCGTGTCGGCCATGGTGGCGACGAGAGCATCGAAGATGTCGGCGACGGCGCCTTCGATGCGGGCGTCTTCGGGGACGTCGCGCGGGTCGGGTTCGCCCTCGGGCGGACGGTGACCGAATAGTTCCAGCTCGGCACAGATCGTATCGGTCGGCGATGCGGTGCGGTGTGGCTCAGCGTCGATATCGTCGGGATCGGTGAACATGGTGTGCTCCTTCGTCGGGGGCCGCGACCACCGCGGCCTTCGTGGCGACGAAAGACGGTGGGCGAGACGGGCCTGCACCTGGAGCGACGGGCATGATCCCCAAAAGTGGCCACCGGTTTTGGGATAAGATCATGCCGAGAAGGAGCGCAGGGCCGAAGCGTCAGCGGAGGATGGCGGAGCCCGGTTCTTTTGTTTCGCGATGGAACGGCCCGCAGGGCCGACGGAAAAGAACCGGGCGCAGCCATTGCCGGACCGGCCCGCTTGCCGTTCTGTCGCCCTCTCGAAGAAGGCCGAGGTCGAGGCTCTCTCCCGCAGGACGGCATGCCCAATCCGATCTCGTCGACGATGCTCAGCCCGGCAGCGCCTCTCTCCCGGTCGATCTCACTGCCTGCAAGAAGCGGTCAACATCTTCCGGCGCGATCTGCACGCGCACGTTCTGCCGCAGCACGTCGAGGCCGCACCGTCGCAAATCGTCGTTGAAGTCACCGAGAAGAGGGGACAGCGGGATTGCTTCGATCCCGACAGCGCTCGCCCGGTTGATCAGGTTCTCCATCGCGCCCTTGCCGGCCGGATCGCCGTCGCAGGCGACATAAAGTCGGCGCAGGGTGTCGGGGAACAGGATCGCGGCAAGATGCGCGGCCGAGAGCGCGGCCGCCATCGGCATGTTCGGCAGGACGAGCTTCAGCGACTGTACGGTCTCGATGCCTTCGCCCGCTGCCATGATGTCCTGTGCAACGCCGAAGCGGACCGCATGGCCGAGCAGATTGCCCATGGCGCGGCGCGGCGTGTCGATCGGCGCCCTGCCGAGCGTCTCCTTGCTGAAGCCGCTCGGATCCAGCCAGGTTCGATGCGCGCCGGTGATCGTCCCGTCGAGGTCGGTCACTGCGGCGATCAATGCAGGCCAGGTCTCGGTGGGTCTGTGCGTGTCGGGGCGATAGTAGCAGCTTGGATGGAATCTCAGGCTGCTGGTCTCGTGTAATGCCGAAATTCCGCGTTCGCGCAGATACGCTTCGGCGAGCGTGCCCTGGATGGGCTTTGCCATAGCGAACAGCCGCCGGGCCGCTTCGGGCGAACCGGTCGGTGCCGGCGCGGGTCGATGCTTCGCGCCGTTGTCTGGCTCCGGTTGCGGAAGGCCGAGGAACCGTCGTGCCTCGGTTGCCACGTCGATAAAGTCGATCAACCCGCAACTTTCCTGGATGACGTCAAGCAGGTCGCCATGCTCGCCGGTGGCGGCGTCGGTCCACTTACCCGCCGCACCTTTGCCCGAGTCCGGACCCCTGAGTCTAACATACATCGACCGGCCGGGCGTGTTCCGCACATCGCCGACCATCCAGTAACGCCCTTCACGGCGACCGTTCGGAAGGTAATGCCGGCAGACTGCTTCGGCATTGCGTGCGAGACGATGCGCCAGGTCTGATGCTTTGTTTGCCATGCAAGCCTCTTAGTCTTATCGCCACGAAAAAGGGCCCGCCGTTTCCGACGAGCCCTCCGGTTGCGAGGAAGCCAGGGGGATGCGCTCTCTCGCGACACGGCCGCAGTGGGGAAGGCTTCCGCGGCCCGTCCATATTGAGCTGGCGACGGCGTTTCGGCCATCGACCGACAGCCGCCGTGCGCCAGTCTTTGTACGATCACTCGGCGGCTTCGAGGGCCGTCTGATGTTCGTCAGCGTCGGGCTCATCGCCGTGCGCCGACAAGTTCTCGTCGACGATCTCGAGCTCTGGTTCATCGGGCCGTTCGATCAGCGGCGGCGTGCGCAACGGTTCGGGAAGCCAGCCCGTACCGGCGAGCAGTTCCTCGGCGGCTTCGACCATGTCGGGCTTCTTGAACCCGGCGATGCGGTCGGCGTCCTTGTCGCCCTTCGCTTCGCGCACGGCGTCGAGGATCTGCGCCTTGGTCACGCGCCCGAGATAGCTCTGAGCGGTCGGCGACCAGCCTGCCTTCGCCATGTCGAGGCCCAGCGTCGCGGCCAGCACGTCCGCATGGGCGATCTGGCGCGGCTTGCGGTAGTGCGGCTCTTGCACCGCATTGACCGTCATCGCCACGCAATGGGCGAAGAGCGCATCGCGGCTGTCGCTGTCCCATTCGATCAGCGCGTCCCAAAGCTCTTCGGGTTCCTTCGGAAGATTGCCCGCCCAAGTCTCGATCCCGAGATCGATCGACTGCACGTAGGGCATCTCCGCGAGACCTTCGGCTTGCGCCCCGAACTGCATGCTCTTCGGTGTGATCTCGATGCAGCTATCCTGGCCGTAATGGTAGAAGAGCTGCAAGACCATCGCATGCAAGCAGGCGAGCATCGCCAGTTGCGGATCGTTCGCGAGCGCATCGCGCAGCGCCATCGTGCGGTGGACGGTCAGATCGCAGACGAGACGATCCGACAGCGGCTTGGTGCCGTCATCGTCCTCTTCCTCATCCAGATCGGTGGCCTTGCCAATGCCATCTACGGCTTCATCATCCGTGTTCGGATCGACTTCATCGCCTTCGGAGCCATCATCGCCCTCAACAGCGGGTTCGTCCTCAGGGCGGACATAGCCGCGTTCGACCCGCAGTTGCCCCGAGCCGTCGATACTGACGAAAGCGCCCGCGATGGCGTAGTCCTCCGGCTCGAACCGGATCGGACGGTTCTGGAGAGCTTCCATCGCCGTCTCGATCTCGCCGAGCCGTTCGTCGACCTCCTCGGGGAGTTCGTCAGTCTCGGCATACTCCTCTTCGAGTTTGTCATATTCAGCCTTGAGTGCGGTGTAGGTCGCGTCTTCCTCGTCCGACATCGGCTCGGCCTCGCCGCGAATGCGCCGTAGATCGTAGGTGTGGCCGTAGGGGAAGTCGGTCGCCACCTCGATCCAGTGCCAGCCTTCGGCGCGGATGGCTTCCGCTTCCTCCTTCAGCTTCTCGGTGACCATGGTTTCCAGCAGCGCCGCATCCTGCAGCCAGCCGCCATCGTCGGTCTGGAACAGGTCGCGCAGCACCTCGCCGCCCGCTTCGACATAGTTGTCGAGACCGACGAACTGCGCCCGCCGGTCGGAGGCGCGCACGGCGCCTTCGGTCAGCATGCGGCGGATTTCATAGGGTTGCTTCGAGTAGTGCTGCTTGAGCGCCTCCCAAACCTGTTCCTGGCGCTCGTGGTCGGGATTGACCGTGAAGGCCATGAGCTGGTCGAGCGTCATCTCTTCTTCGGCATAGGCCTCCAGCAGTGTCTCCGAGACGGCGGCCAGCTTGAGGCGCTGTTTGACGACATTGACCGAGACGAAGAAGGCCGCGGCGATCTCTTCCTCGGGCTTGCCCTTTTCGCGCATCGCCTGGAAGGCGCGAAACTGGTCGAGCGGGTGGAGCGGCGCGCGCTGGATGTTCTCCGCGAGGCTGTCCTCTTCCGCGAGACCGTCAGTGCGCACGATGCAGGGCACCAGCGCGGTCTTGTTGAGGCGACGCTGCTTCACGAGCAGTTCGAGCGCGCGGTAGCGGCGGCCACCGGCCGGGATTTCGAACATGCCGGTTTCCGCGCCCTTATCGTCGAGGACGGGGCGGATCGTGATCGACGACAGAAGCGTGCGCCGGGCGATGTCCTCGGCCAGCTCTTCGATCGAGACGCCGGCCTTGACCTTCCGTACATTGGATTGGCTCAGCACCAGCTTGTTGAAGGGGATGTCGCGCGAGGCGCTGAGGGTGATCTTCTGAGACTTCGTCATGGGATTTCTCCGCGACGGGCGGTCACGAGACTCTCTCTGACCTCCAAACCCGTCACGAAAATCCCGGCCCACCTCTTCCTCTTGAGGGAGATGGACCGGGAACAGAGGGTTAGACGGGAGCGGAACGGCGACGCCTAGGCAGCGGCTTCCAGCAGCTTCTTGGCGCGAGTTTCCATGGCGAGGCGCGCGTCCTGCTGCGGCTTGGACCGGGCGACCGCTGTGATGCCCTGCACAAAATCGAACACGCTTTCGGGCGGGCGCCCTTCCTCGGCAAGAACCGTCTCGATGATCTTGCCAGTCTCCGCTTTTGAGAAGCTGCGCTTGCGCAGGAAGTCGGTACGATCCTCATCACTGCGCGCAACAATACGTTCGCGTGCGGAGCGGATGCCCTGGATGAAGGGCTGCGGGGAAGAATCGGCGAAGTTAGCCAGCGCCGGCGCCGCCTCGTGGGCAAACCGGTTGGCGGCGTATTTGGAATGCCGGATCGAAATCTCCTGAAAGTCCTCAACGCCCCAGAGATTGCGGTTCTGGCAGACGGCGCGGAGATAGAAACTGGCGATGCCGAGGGTCTTCGCACCGACCTCCGAGTTCCAACAATAGAAACCGCGGAAGAAGAGATCGGGTGAGCCGTCGGGTAGCGTACCGGCCTCGATCGGATTCAGGTCGTCGACCAGGAAGAGGAAGACGTCACGGTCGGACGCGTAGAGCGTGGTCGTATCCTTGGTGACATCGATCATCGGGTTGTAGATGCCGGTCGACCAGTCGAGCATGCCCGGTACCTTCCAGCGTGTGTCGCCAACGCCGTCGCCCGCGATGCGCTGCACGGCGGAGACGAGTTCGTGATCGTAGATGCGGCCATAGTCCGGGCCTGTCGCGGCGCGCAGTTCCGTGCGTCCGTTGGCGACCTCCATCGTCTTCACCTGCTCGGCGCGGTGGTTGGTGAGGCCGTATTGCAGGTTGATTCCGGCAAGCGGCGCCGGAAGCTGGCGCAGATAGGCCGCGGGCGCGCTGATCAGGCTCGCGAGCTGGCCGAAGCTCCAATGGGTCGGCACGACCGGCGCTTCGGCATCCGGCAGGACGAGCGCCAGCTTTTCGGGATCGTCGCGATGGGCTTCGACACGGATGGCGGCGCTTTCGACCGTCCGCGTCCGGCTCTGCTCGGCTCGGCCCTTTACCGAGGCGTAGAGGTCCGAGAGGGAGAGATACTTCTCATCATCGGGGCGCGAAAACCATTCGGACGACACGCGCCCGTCATGCCCGCCGCGGGACACGTCCACCTTGTAGCCGCCGCTTTCGGGGCGGCCGTTCATGATCTCAATCGTTGTCATGGCTGATCTCCAGGACGGGCGGTCTGAGAGCCTCTCTCTCGACCTCCAAACCCGTCACAGCGTCAGCCGCAGGCCTCTCACTCTCTGGGGGCGTTGCAGGGTCTCCCCGCAGAAGGGGTCGGGCGAGACTATAGGCTCGACCGCGGGGGAAGGCCTTCCCCTCAGAACTGCTGATGCGCACAAACTTGAGAAGGCCGAACATCCGTTCGCACCGTATTTGGCATGAAATGCGGACAACTATAGGGGCAAATTACCGCATATTGTGATGAATTTCTCAAAAATATTGACTCATCAGCGTCAATTACAATATCGTCCCTGAACTGAACGGAATTAGTGGAGGACAAGCACTCGGTGGCCGAACTATCTGAAAAACGTGAGAAATTCGTGCGACTCGCCGAAGGGCGGACGCAGTCTGCGTTGGATGCGATTCGCAAGCTCGGGAATCTTTCGAACCGTCGAGCTTATGAATATTCGGACAGTGACGTGAAAAAAATCCTCAAAGCGCTTCGCGACGCCACGAGCGACATCGAGCGGAAATTCGGGTCAACCTCCGGCGATGGCGCCGATAAGTTCAAACTCTAGGGGCGCATCGCGTGAAGGCAGAACCACTTAACATTCATGACAAGCGCTTCCTCATCAATCGGCTGATCGAGCAAGCTCCGGTCAGCACCCTGGTCCGCGAGTTTTTCAAGAACGCCGATGAAAGTGCGGCCAGCGCCGCCCCTGGAAATCGCCGGATCGAAATCTACCCGACAGTCATAGAAGGGGTCCGGAAGCTCACGTTCTGGAACACCGGGACGGGCATGGATGACAGAGAGCTGAAACAGGCGACTGAGTTGTCCTCGTCGATCAACAAGGAGATGTCGCTCGACGGAAATTTCGGGATCGGCGCCAAAGTCTCTGGCCTGACCATGTCACGGGAAGGCATTCGCTATCGCTCGTGCAAGGATGGCGTCGTCAACGAAGTGGTCATCGGCTTCGATCCCGAGGAACAGACCTATGTCCGTTTCCCGGTCGAACTGCCTGATGGCAGTTTCGACACCGTGTACGATGTGACACAGGTCGTCCTCGATGAGGGGCGGGAGACCGCATTCGATTGGACCGAAGTCGTACTGATGGGCGAGAGCGAAGACCACGACACCGTTGCCGAGCCCCTGGGGAAGGGAAAGACCCAAGATCGCAGCTTCATTCCTTCGGCGATCTTCCGGCGGTTTGCGCGTTTCGCCGATGGTGTCGAAGTGCGGGTCGATGTTGCCATGACCAAGGGCGGAGGTAAGGACGAAACGGGCCGTACGCGACGGCTGAAAACCCTCGAAGAGGTGGTGGAAGAGCTTCCCAACCACGAATGGGTCGATGCGCCGGGTGGGGAGTTGAGGATTCACTACATCCATGACCCGAAACATGAGAGCTACAGCCACTCCCTCAGTGCGCTAGCCAATCCGGCAACCAGCTCGACCACCTTCTGCGCCCTGGTCCACAAAGGTGAGCGATATGACATCAAATCCCGAAAGGCATGGTCGGCGGCTGCTCCAAACTTCGGCATTCCTTTTGGGTCGAAAGTCATCACTGTCGAGATCGAACTTGTCGACGAGCTGGCGTTGCCAAACCAGTATCGGGATGGCCTGACCTGGCCGGATGACCGTTCTCCGATGGTTGCCGAAGACTTCGATGATTTCGTACGCGAACTGATGCCCGACTGGGTAAGGGAAGTCATTCGCTCCGAGTCTCCGGCGTCGGACGACAATCTGGACGATCTGCAAAGCGACCTTCAAAAGCTACTCGACGAGTTCCGGATTCCTACGGTGACGCTGAGTCCGTCACGTCGCATATCGGCCATGCAAACCGAGGGCGCGGATGAAGGTACCGATACATCGGACCCAACGAAGATCGATACGCATTTCCCCGAATTGAGTGAGGCTGGCGACAAGGACGGTGCCGAAGGTGATCCGAGCAAGAGTCAGCGCGCGAAGCACAAGAAGGTACGGAAAGCGCCAGAGGGTTCTAAGCTCTCGCGGTCGGCCCAGTCATTGGAGCGCGTTCCAGAAATCAAGATTCTCACAGATCCCGACGAGATTGCCGAGAAGAACCTGAAGGGCCGTGCGGGACGTTTTTACAAGGATGCGCAGACGCTGTTTGTGAACGGTCTCTATTCAGCCGCCGAACGCATGGCCGTCGAACTCGATGCTGAACTGCGCACGTTGGGTGAGCCGGAGGTCGTGCGGTCGGCTATTATGAAAGCCTCCCGGAAATTCATGGCGTTTCGAGTGGGCAAGGCAACTTGCTATGCGATCAGCAAGCGTCTCTCGGACGATTGGTCGAGCGATGATCTGGATCGTGCGACATCGCCGGAATCCTTGTCGCTGGCCGCAGATGACTACAAGCAGAGCATCTCTCAGGCTAAACGTTATGCGAAGGAATTGATCAAGGCAGCAGACATCCCGGAGGAAAGTACTGCTCGATTACACGAAGTAGGCTGAGAACAGACGACAGATGCTCTGGAATACCTTGATATCGTTTGCCTGGCCCACACAACGGAAGATTGTCTTCATTTCAAAGAAAGGTGCCTCCGTTTGATATTAACCGACAACGAAACGAAGGTCGATCTCCTCAACAACGAGGCCATCGCCAAGACGATTATCGACCTGCTCGCGAAACGGCCCGAAGAGGCCGTCACGATCGGTGTGCACGGCGACTGGGGCGCGGGCAAATCGAGCGTCTTGGAGATGATCGATGACGCATTGCGAGATAGCGATGATGTTCTTTGCATCAAATTCAATGGATGGCGCTTCCAAGGCTTCGAGGACGCAAAGATCGCGCTCATCGAGGGAATCGTCACGGAGTTAATCGAGCAGCGTTCATTGGCCACCGAAGCCGGCGAGGCAGTCAAGAATATCTTCAAACGGATCGACTGGCTCAAGGTCGCGCGGCATGGTGGCGGCCTCGCCTTCACGGCCTTGTCCGGAATCCCGACGCCCGACCAGATACGCGCCGCCGTCGGGGGTGTGAAAGGCTTGCTCGATGATCCCGCTGAGCTTGCCACCAAGGAGAACTATGACGCCGCGCTCGACGGTGTTCAGGGTTTGCTGAAGCCCGACGAGTCGAAGCGCTTGCCGGAGGAGATCGGCGCGTTCCGGAAAGCCTTCGATGATCTGCTCGATAAAGCAGGTGTAAAACAGCTCGTTGTCCTGATCGACGACCTCGATCGGTGTTTGCCGGATATCGCGATCGAGACGTTAGAGGCAGTCCGGTTGTTCGTTTTCACCGACCGCACGGCGTTCATTGTCGCGGCCGACGAGGCGATGATCGAGTATTCCGTGCGAAAGCATTTCCCCGAATTGCCCGATACGACCGGACCGCGAGACTATGCGCGCAATTATCTCGAGAAGCTGATACAGGTGCCGTTCCGGATACCGACTTTGGGCGAGACCGAGACGCGCATCTATGTGACGCTATTGTTGATCGGCGCCGAGCTCGGCGAAGATCATGAGGGATATGTGAAGCTTATCGCGGCCGCGCGCGAGAAGCTGAAACGGCCGTGGCAGGCCGGAAGCCTCGATGCCGCGACGGTCAAGGAAATGCTGGGAGCGCTCGATGAAAGAGTATCCGCCGCGCTGACGCTGAGCGATCAGATTGGACCGATCCTCGCCAGCGGGACGCAAGGCAATCCGCGACAGATCAAGCGGTTCCTTAACACATTGCTGCTCCGCAACCAGACCGCCCAGGCGCGCGGGTTCGGCCCCGATGTGAGGCTGCCGGTGCTGGCGAAGCTCATGTTAGCGGAGCGATTCATGTCGCGCCTGTTCGATCAGATCGCCGGCGCTGCGGCGAAGCACGAGCACGGTCGGTGCGAGGAGCTCGCATTGTTGGAGGCGGATGACGCCCCCGCCGAGAAACCGAAGAAGCCCGTCAGGAAAGGCCCGAAAGTCTCGACCCTCGAGGGGCCGCGGAAGAAGCCTGAACCGGACCCCGACAGCGCGATGCTCTCAGAATGGAAGGGATCGGATGTCATCCGGTCGTGGGCGAAGCTGTCGCCCAAGATCGGCGAGGAGGATCTGCGTCCCTATCTGTTCGTGGCGAAGGATCGGAAAGACTATTTCGGAGCAGCATCGGTGCTCGGTCGGTTGAGCGCTGTGGTCGAGAAACTGATGGGCTCGAAATTGGCGGTGCAAACCTACGAAGCCGAACTCCGGCAATTGGCGCCTGCCGAAGCCGGCCAGGTCTTCGAGGAATTACGCGGTCGGATCATGGGCGGGGATTCCTTCGATACGGAGCCCGCGGGTGTCGCCGGAATGACGGTCTTGGTGCGTGCGCATGACCTCCTGCAGACGAACCTCCTCGACATGCTGGAGAGCCTGCCGGCGGATCGCTGTGGCCCCTGGGTTGCTTCGGGCTGGACCGGTGTGATCAAGGGCGGCGAGTTCGTCGCCCGGCTCGACAGTCTCTTGAAGGGCTGGGCTGAAAGCGGGTCGCCGACGCTTAAGGCAGCCGCCAGCACGGCGACGCGCACAAGCAAGAGGGCGCGCTGATGGGGACGTCGAATGCATTCGGAGGGGCGTCGGGCGGCACGCCGCTAGTCCCGAGTTGGCTTGACGGCAACGGCGATGGTGGGGCCGGTGATGATGGCGCGCCAGTTGATGGCGATGACGGCGGCGCGCCCGGAGCCGCTCCCGAAGCGCCGCCCGCCGCGCCCGCGGATCGGCAGCCGGTGGTTCCGGCCCCGACCGGTGATCGATTTCGGTCGGCGCGTAGCAATTTCACACGGTTTGCAGGTTCGGGTGGGAGTGACCGACGCAGCCTCGGCCGGGCGGTGTCACAATATGTATCGCGATCATCAGGCGGCGCTGGGTCCGCCGCGCGGCGGATGGGATCGTCCCGCAGCACAGCGTCAGGCCTCGTCAGTTTCTTAGGCGATGCTCGTGCGAACGGCGCCCGCGAGGCGCTGCGCTCTCTCAACCTCGAAGGTCTTGCCGGAAGGCCGGTAGAAGATGTGTTCGCCGGGCTCGCGGACTATATCTGTCCCGATGGGGGATCGATCGACGAAGGAATTGCGCGCGACGCGTTCATCGAGACCATCGCCGATCTCGCGGAAGCCGGGATTACGGATATCGATGGCCTAACATCGGACCAGATTCAGACGGTATTCGAACTCTACGCCTCACACACCATTGAGGCGCGGATTTGCAACGACATCGGCACGCGAGTCGTGACGATGCCGTCGGATGCCCGGACGGTCGAACGGATTGAAGCGCAATTGTCCGAGTTCATCCAACGCGGGGTGAGCGACGCGGTGAACGCGTCGGGGATCGATATCGGCGCTCTCTCGCAGGATCAGGTTTCTGGCTTCGTCGACGACGTATATGAGGCGGCCTTCGCGATGCTCGAGGCGCTCGGAGAAAGCGAGGCCGAGGTATGAGACGGCACCTATTGATCGGACACTTCGGGTCGGAGGACGACGTCGGCATCCCGGCGGCCAGCGATGAGATCGTATCGGAACTCGACCTCTTGGTCGGCGACCGTCTCGGACACGGGATCGGCTACGCCCTTTCAGACATAGAGAAATTGAACCTCGGACCGAGCGAGGTCGCGGTCGATCTAATGGTGCTGGCCGCTCATATTCATGCCGCCGACACGCGCCTCGCGCGGAGCACGGAGTCGCAAGATGGTTGGTCGCGTGAGATCAGGTTGGTCGTGCCAGTCAGCGATCCGAAGCTCTGGACCCGGTCGGCGAGTATCGTGAAGCGCGCGCTCGACTTCCTGACGGGCGATCGCTGGCAAATCGGTTTCAGGGCACGACCTGAGGCCCAGGCAACGCTCGCGAAGCCACGACCGAAACCGTTGCTCCCGGTGGCGTTCGACGCGATCAATCTATTCTCCGGCGGCCTCGACAGTTTGATTGGTGCAATCGACGCCCTGGAAGCGGGTGGCGCGCCTTTGCTGGTGAGCCATGCCGGTGAAGGTGCGGTCAGCAAGTCTCAGGAAGAGTGTTTTGAGGTCTTGAAGACGGCATATCCGGACGCAGCATTCGATCGACTGCGTATTTGGATGACGTTCGGGGACGGGCTAATTGACGGTGTCGAGTCCGAAAGCACCACGCGCGGGCGATCGTTCTTATTCTTCTCTCTGGGCGTGGCGGCAGGCACCGGTCTTGGCAAGGAATTCGTCTTGCGCGTACCCGAGAACGGCCTCATTGCCTTGAACGTCCCACTCGACCGGCTCCGGCTCGGTGCGTTGAGCACGCGTACGACCCATCCCTTCTACATGGCGCGGTGGAATGAACTCCTGGAAGCACTGGGGATCGATGGCCAGCTGGTCAATCCCTATTGGGACAAGACAAAGGGCGAGATGGTGACCGCATGTGCAAATCCCGGTGTCCTGAACGACGCCGTGGAGCACTCGCTCTCTTGTTCGTCACCTGCCAAAGGGCGGTGGAAAAAGGAGGCGCAAGGACATTGCGGGTACTGCCTTCCCTGCCTGATCCGGCGCGCATCGCTGGCCGGGAACGATCCGACCACCTACCGTGTCCCGGATCTAACGGCTCATACGCTGGACACGCGTCAGGCGGAGGGACAACAGGTCCGCTCGTTCCAATTGGCCATCAGTCGATTGGCGCGGCGTCCCGAACTGGCGCGAGTGCTAATCCACAAACCCGGATCGCTATCTGATAACCCCGACCGGATCAATGCTTATGCGGACGTCTATCGCCGCGGGCTGGAAGAGGTGGGTGCAATCTTGGCGGGCGTGAAGACAGCCCCGTCATGACCACAGCCAGGACAGGACGATTGGTCGATTTCCACTGTCATCTCGACCTCTATCCGGATCATGCTGGGGCCATCGCACGACGTGAGCGAGACCGCGTGTTCACGCTGACGATGACGACGACGCCGAAGGCTTTTCCGCGCAACAAGGAGTTGACGGATCGCACAACCTATGTGCGGGCCGCGTTGGGTCTACATCCGCAACTCGTGGCCGATCGCGCGCGCGAACTCACGCTCTGGAAGGACTATCTGCCCTCGACCCGTTACATCGGCGAGGTCGGTCTCGACGCTGGGCGGCAGTATTATCGCTCGTTCGACGAGCAGAAGAGAGTGTTTGGCGACATCCTCGCCGCGTGCGCCGAGGCGCGCGACAAGATACTCTCCGTCCATAGCGTCCGCTGCGCGAAAGTCGTCCTCGATATGATCGATGCTCGGTTGCCGGTCGGGACGGGTCGCGTGGTCTTGCACTGGTTCACCGGATCGGCGTCTGAGGCCCGGCGCGCCGCCGAGATGGGATGCTATTTCTCGATCAACGCCGCAATGCTTCGCAACGAACGCTCGGCGGCACTCGTCGCAACGCTCCCACGAGACCGAATTCTGACCGAGACCGATGGTCCGTTCACGGATGGGGTGTCAGGCAATGATGGACCAGCCGATGTGCGTCCTGCGCGGGATGGACTGGCGAAGCTGCTCGGGACGGGTCGGGAAGAGATGGACGGCATTCTGACCGGCAATTTGCGGGAAGTGCTCAGCTGACCTCCTGGCGGGCGGTTAGGGACGCACGATCAATCCGATGGCGTGGCGTCGCAGGACATCGGGGATCTCGGCGTGGTCCGCAAGCCGTTCGGCGGGACCGGCGGTGAGGTTCACTGTCGCGCGATCGAAGATCTCTTAGACGTCCTCGCCGGTGAGGCGCGAGGCGAAGAGGATGCCATCGACGGCGCCATGATGAGTGTGGATATCCCGACAGAGCGCCCGGCCTGCGGCATTGTTGCGGGCGTTCACGGCGTCCGTCGGAGCACCGAGGCGGCTGCACCCGTACCGGCGGAGATCGAGCAAAGAGAGCATCTTCCTCGATCCGGAAGAGATGCGGGAATAGGACCGTGTCGTCACCTCCTTCAGGAGAATCTCGCGCGTTTTGGCGCGGGTGAACCGGTCCCGGACGACGACTTCGATGAAGGCCGTCGCGAAATCGGGCGTCGCATACAGCACGGTGAAACCCGATGTCCGGTCGCAAAAACGGGAATCGCCCGGCCCGGTTCCGAGCGGTGTGCTCGCATGTCGTGTTGGGAAGATCCGATAGCTGGACGGGAGCGCGATCTTGCGCACGAGGGCCTCAACCCGATCATCGAGAAAAGCTCTCGTCTTCACGTGATAGCGGTGCCGTACGAGGCAGCCGCACCGATCACGTCATCGATCTGGCCGTCTTTCAGCAAGTCTATCGGGCGGGCGATCCGCCCGCCGAATGTCGTCTCGGTCGATAGATACTCCCAAGCGATCTCGGCGTCTCCGATCGCCTCGACGACATCGTTCAGACCGTCGAGCACGCGACCTTCGCCGAGAATCTGCTCCGCCGGAATCGTCAGGCCCCGCTTCGTCCCGCGCCAGGCGAGGAGGATGCCCTTGTCGACCCAATCGTAGACGGTCGTTCGTGATAGCTTCAACCGCGCCGCTGCTTCTGACACACTGATCACTTACTCTCGCGGCGGTCTGGCGACGAGGAACGGCTTCAAAGCATCGGGGACGTCTTCGGCGCTCCCTGGAGCATCATGCTGGCTGGCGGCCGTTTCCAATGCGATCTTGACGGCGAGCGCGGCGCGGTTCGGATGATGTTCGAGGAATCGCGCGGCCGCCCGAGAGAGACCGCTGAGCCCCTTGACCTGGAAGGCCGACGCTTTCCGTCGCGATGCTGTTTCCGCCATGTTGTCACCCATAGAGTTGCTGAACATCATATAAGCTAGTTTGTCTAGTATGTCGGGTGCGCTTAGGGAGGCTCGTCTTCATGTCCTGGGCGTCGCCGCATCAGGTTCGCGCATGGGACCGGCGCCCTTCGCGCCCGGCGGGACGGCTCGGTTCGGACCCTTCCGATGCCGATAGGGCCGGTAGTTCCCAAGCTTCGTGCGAGCGTGATACCGATCATCATCGAGCCCCGTGATTTCAGTGCCGACGGAGTCGCTCGAGCTCGGATCCACTGACCGCGGTTCGGTGACATCTGCGGATGGCATATCGGGGCGAGACAGAAGCGATGCCCGCTGATGTGAGACGGTATCCGCCGCCGTCCGGACGGGATCGTCTTCGGTGTGAACGTAGCGCATGAACATCGTGACGGTCTTGTGCGCGGTCAGCACCATGCCGACCTTCACGGGAACGCCCGAATTGGCGATATCGGTCGCTGCACGGTGCCGTATGCCATGCGTTCCCACGTGGGGCACTCCGGCGCGTTTGAGGATGCGTTTCCAGCCCGAGGAGTAAGTGTGCTCGCTCATCGGCATCATAGGATCGAAAATGGCGGGACATACGAACGGCGAGTTTTCGAGGCGGGGGGCGGTCGTCAACAAGCGGAGCGCCTCATCGCTCAAGGGCTTCGAGATATCACCGGTCTTGCTGTCGGGCCAGGTCACGCGGCGATTGGGAAGATCGATCCATGCCCATTTGAGAGACGTAATTTCCGACATCCGCGCGGCGAACTCGAATTGGAGCCGGATGCCCAGCAATAGGAAGGGATGCTCCAGCCCCCCGCTTTCGGCCGCGTCGAGATAGGAATAGAGCCGAATCATCTCGTCGTCGGTGATGTAACGTGTCTTACCTTTTTCGGGATATTTTCGAACGTGTCGGCAGGGATTGGAGCCATCCGGACGTTCGCCCCAAAGTTCGGCGAGGTTCAGCATCTTGCGCAAGGCCGCCAGCATGCGGTTGGCGGAAACGGGCGTGGCCTTCATCCCGGCCATGAGTTTCAGAACGTCGGCACGTTCGAGCTCTGGCACCTTGATCGAACCGATCTTTGGTTTGAGGTGGCAATTGATAATGCTCTGATTGCGCTTGATAGAGCTCGGTTTGTTGTGGTCGGCGCAGTGGTCCGCGATGAAGCGGTCGCAAAGTTCCGCGATCGTCATCGCACCGCGCAGTTCCTTCTTGGCGGCACTCGGGTCATCGCCTCGTCGAATGTCTGCGAGCCAGTCTTTCGCGATGTCGCGGGCTTGTTCGACGGTGAGTTCACCGAACCGACCGAGCGATGGCTTCCGGCGAACGCCGGCATTAGTGCGGTAAGCGAGCATGAAGACCTTGCGGCCGGAGGGGAGAACCTTGAGGAGGAAACCCGGCGTGATGGTATCGCGGATCTCGTATTCCTTGGCTCCTGGCTCAGATTGATCGACGAGCGTCTTAGTGAGTTTTGCTGTGGCCATGGTCGTTTCCTTCATCTGGTTTTCCGGGAGCCAAACAGGTGCTCCCAGCCATCCAGCCCCGTCGTGCGGTGGGAAAGAAACGGTGGATCAGAAGCTTCGAAAAGCCTATAGGTTCCAGACCGTTGTCGGGCAAAGACAGGTCGCCGGATACGGAAGGGATAAACCATCTGGACCGACTTAAAATCCGAAGGCCCTAGGCCGTGTGGGTTCGAGTCCCACCGCCCGCACCATTTCACATTTTGATGAGAAATCCGCGAAAAACTCAAATATTACAGATGCTTGCGGAGTTCGAAATCCTGTTTTTCGGTCATATGCCAATGGCGCTTTGAAAGCCGCTTTGAGGATAGTTTTCCGGGTATTGAGAGGGCTTTTCTCGTAGAGATTCCAAGGGTTTGACAAAAAGCCTTTCAAAAGTTCGAAAATCTCACCCTTGGTGGCTTTGGGTTCTTGGTTCTGGGCCAGTTTGTCGTTCAGTCTCAGCTTGTCTTCTTCAAGTTTTGCGATCTTACCCTCAAACGCAGCCAAAACCTTTGGATTTGAGGTTTCAACCAAACGCTCGATCAACGTATCTTGCTGTTTCTCAAGCTCAGTAATCTGCCGCTTTAGCGACGACTTGGCGTTCACCGCCTGATCAATACGCTGCTGCCAAGCGTTCTTGAGCATGGCCATTGCCAGATCGAGTAGATTCCGGCTGGGGGCCATGCCGCGCATGATCTCTTCAAAGCCAGCGTCGATCTTTTCGCCACGGATGCTTTTGCGGTATTCGGTACAGTCCCGCGTCTGGCACCAGAAATATGGATAGCGTTTGCCAGTGGCACTCTTTGACCAGCACGCCGTCATCGGACGGTCACAGCAACCGCACACAACAGCCCCGCGCAGGGGGAAGTCTTCGTTGATGTCCTTGCGTTTGGGAGCAACAGCGGTTTCGTTCTTTCGTGCCTGTACCTTCTCAAAGACTTCCAGCGATACCAGCGCTTCATGGTATCCCTTGCGGCGCGTTATGCCCCATGGCTCGTGCTCGACGTACCCGGCATAGATCACACGGTTCAGGATATCGCTGACCTTTTGCTGGCGAATTTTGCCTCCTGGCAGGTCCTTCGGAAAATCGGCCTGGCTTTCAAAGAAACGCCGAAGTTCTGCCTGTGAGGAAAAGCGGCCATTGGCATATCCCTCAAGCCCTTCGGCAATGATGGAAGCGACAGGTTCATCGCGTGTGAGCAGTTTCCCGTGAGAACCGGTCTTTTTGTATGTGTATCCAATTGGTGCGGCGAAGACGGCATATCCGTTCATCATCCGCCCCTTCATACGATTTGACGTTTGTTCCGCGTTCTTCTCTCGCTGATGTTGCGCCACCGAAGCCAGCATGTGCTCAACGAGTCGCGAGTCACTGTCCTCACCAAATTCGATAGATGGGCTTTCGAGGATACCACCTGCATCACTTAAAGTTTCACGCAGCGCGATGTGTGCCTGCACATTGCGGGCAAATCGGCTGATGTCGTCGATTATGACGGCAACAGAGTCTTTGGGATGTAACCGCAAGAAGGCGAGCATCCGATCCATTGCCGGACGGCGCTCGAATTTGCCCGACATGTCATCCTTGAACACCTCAACCACATCGTAGTCTTTATAAGTGGCGTATTCTCGACAGCGATTTTCCTGGGAGGAGAGGCCATCGCCTTCGCGGACCTGTTTCGCTCCTGAAACTCGACAGTAAATGACGGCTTTGGTGATTGGTTTCTGACTCATGATGCCTCCCTTTCTCCGCCTTGGTCAGCGGTATTATTGATGTGTGATTGGTCTGAGTATAACACAGCCGCCTCAAGCAAGGCTTTGAGGTCCAGCTCTTCTCCACAAGAGATTTGGGTTGGATTGAGTTCGAACCCCAAATCCACGAATGACAAGACGAGCGACCACAGCGTTTCGATCAATTCGCGCTTTTCTTCCAGCGAGACACCCGGATCATCAAAATACGGCAACCAATCCTGCCAGTTGAAGCGCAGGCTTGGTGTCTTTGGTGGATGGTGCGGTGCGGGTTCGTTCATCTCTGCTCTCTTTCTTACTCCTATGTTCCGATCATGCGCGGACCTCGCGCACGAACAAAAGGGGAACATATTAGGCATATTTTCCCAATTGTGGCAACAACTTATTGGGTTTACATCTGTGGCCCTGTGCGCTGGCGCTGCCGGTCAGACCGCTGTGAGGCACGTTCAGCCTCGCGAACAGGCCTGTGGTACTGTTCTTCGAGCTTCTTGCCCGAAATGTAGAAATCACGGCCCTCGGCCTTTTCAAAGGCTTCCTTCATCATGGATTTCGCACCGGACTCAGTCACACCATGTTGGCGTGCCATTTCCACAGCCGAGATGTCATACGCGCGATAGAAGGGCATGGTTGGCCCGTCCTGAATCAGCGTCTCAACCATGCGCGCGTGATGCAGGGCTTGATCATCACCAGTGTCACGCAAGATCGCTTCACGTTCCATCAACCCTTTACGCGTCTGGTTCATGCTTTCACCGTGACGCGCGCTGTAGATATCCCGCAGGATTGTCTCTCCGCGCATTGGATCAAGCGATTCATTGCAAGCGAAGGCATGCGCATAGGCGGTCAGCTTTTCCCGAAACGATCCTGATTTTCGGATTTCGCGATGGATAATTGCGGTGATATTCCAGGCCTCGTCAAACTGGCTATCGGTTAAGCGGTTGCCGGTATAGCTTTGACGAGCTTCCTGACGTTTCGGGTCTACATATCCTGTGCTCATGAGGGATTTCTTTCCTGTTTTGGTTTTAGGTCACAATATCTGCCTTAATTGGTCATTTTGGCGCTTCCAGATGGTCATTGGATGGCAGGTCATCTCTCGGGGCCTGACACGCGTCTGTCTTGGCCATCTCGCCGATCAACAGCGCGGGCAAAGTCGTCATGGGCATGATCCTTCAGCCGACCGCGCGTTCGGATGTCTTCGCCAAGCGATTCATATCCGGCGATTTCCGCTTCTCGGATCCTGTAGAGGCGTTGCGCGTGTTCATGGCGCGCCATCTTGTGGGCCTGCTGTTGATTACGGTCTTTGTTGAAGCGATCCGTGCCGAAGGGCGTCGGGTAGTCATAGGTTTTTGCGCCAGCTTTGCGCTGAAGTTCTTGATACGCTTTGCTGACACGCTGAGCGTATTCATCCTTGTAACTTTGTTTTTCATCATCGATCTGTTTCTGCGCACTGGTCAGGTTTGACCGAAATCGTTTCCAGTCCGCGTCTGTTTGTAGCAGCCGGATGGTTTGCTCTTTCACGGCTTCCAGATGCATCTGCTGCATCGCATGATCGGCGTCATAGCTCATGTGACAGCTCCTTTGCGTTGGAAATTTGCGTTTCAAAACAGTGGTCTGATACAATCTTCGGATGATTGTTTTTGAAGATATTCAGGATGTTGAGGAATGGCTGGAACCATTGGAATACGTAGCTTTCTGGGACGCGATTGAGCCATACCGGATTTTGGCGGCGGGTGACCGCGATCATTGCGACGGGTTGATTGTCAAAGGCACCGTCAAACAGGACTTGATCCTTGAGTGCCTCAAGGGGCTGGCGAGGATTGAGCTGACCAAGCGGCTTGGCCTCGTTGATCGCATTCCCGAACCAGTTGATGCGCAGTACATCCAATCGGTGCACTAGAGTCGTCATTGAACTGCTCCAGCGCTGATCCATTTGACCCAGCCACAGCGCCCTGAACGGGCAGGCAGCGTGACGGAGCTGCGGAAATTGATGAAAGTGCAGCTCGTGTAGTAGCGATCTGCAAACGGGTCGCTGGTGCCGTTGTCATGATAGGAATAGCTCCAGATCACATAAGGTGAGCCCGCGCCATTCCAGACCATCAGAATGATGGCGAGCAGACCGACCCAGATGAAAAAGCGAATGATCTTCATTGGTCGCCCTCCAAGCCAGTCGGAAGCGTAACCTTCGGATCAGGTTCCAGCCGTCCACCCTCAACGTGATTTTCGCCGAGCATGAAGCATGTTGGGGCAATCTCATTTTGCCGTACCTTGGGACAAATCCATGTCCCCACACCCGTGACTTGAAGCACTTGATGCGTGCGCGGCATGTTCAGAATTTCATCGATGGTCAGGCGTGGTTGTTTGCCTGTGTTGATGGTGTTGGAGTACGAGTTGCGATCCGAATTGATCCCGACGGAGTTCGAGATGGTTTTTTCGTCTCCGGCGGCTTTCACGATACGCTCAGCTTCCTCGACCGTAGCCACCTGGAGATACTGTTTGACCCGACAGTTTTCTTCAGCCGCAGCGAAGACCCTTTCTCCGTATCGCTTGATGAAAGCAGCGCGCGATACACCAGCCAAAAGAATGCGCCCGCCAGAGCCGCGAATGGTATTGAGATCGCGGAAAAACGGATGGAATGGACCAGATGGTGCTTCGTCGACAATGAAATCGGTTCGGCCAAATTTAGCCGTCAATTGAAGTCCAAGCAGCGTATTGAAGTGGACGGCAGACCATGTGCCGATTTGTTCGATAAAGCGCGCGGGTGTGACGAAACAGACAATCCACTTGTCCCGCAGCAGTTCCTCATGGGTGATATCGGCATCAAAACCTGCGTCATGAAGTGGCCCTTCATCGAACAGATCGAGAGCCGAGATTGCCGCTCCCATATGTTGATAATGGTGCTCCGGGTTACGTTCGCGCATTTCTCGGATTTGTCCGGCCAAGACACGCACAGCACGGGCTTCCGCTTCCTCCGCTGCGATGTCGGTAAACCGATCAAAGCGGCGGGTATCAGAGATGAAGTTTGATAGACCGCCAAGGGTGCAAAGAGCCGGATTTCGTTCAAGCAGAAAGCGTATTGCGAAACGAATGCGTATACGTGGCTCTTCTCGCCAATAGAAATTACGCTGATCGTTGTCAGGCTCGGGCACAAGTGTTTGCGCAACTCCCTTTACCAGCATCGATAGACCGGGATCATTCCGTCTATGTGCTGTAACGAGCCCGGACAATTCGTTCACTGTGATTTTGTTGGGAAAATCATCACCCAATTCATTATATGGGTCGATGGCTCCAAATTTACGGCCCAACTGCTCGGCCATGGCACCTATCTGGCTGGCGATCTCACCATTTTTAGCATCATTGATCATTTGGCCGCGTTCGCGATCTGCGATCATGGATTGAATCATGGGTAACGCCGTGGATGTTGTCTTCCAGGAGCCAATACCGCCCAGCACGAGGCCCGAAGAGGTGTTGTCAGGTTCTATAGTTGCGCTGCCATCATCATCGACGCTCAGGATACGGCGGATTTCATCGTGCCGTGTCATCGTTTCATCCCCGCATTGCGCAGAACATCAGTGGTGACTTTGCGGGCTTGCTTAGCTTCAGCGGCATCTTGGGTTTGGTCTGCAATTGTTCGACCGCGCTCGATCAGTCGGAACATGTCGCGAAAACCGCCGACGGCATGAGAAATCGCACCAGCCCAGATACAGATGCTGATCAGCCCAAATCCCCACCACTCCGGCCGGTCAGGCCAGAGCTTGTAGGCAAGGATCATCATCAAGGCCGCCATCAGAAACCGGCCATTGATCGCTGCGACCGAGGTGAATTCGGACCAGACCGATTGAGGGTGTTTCTGGATTTTAGGCTTTTTTGAAAACACATCCGCCTCCTAAAAGTTGAAGAAACTACCGCTCACCAGCACGGAATCCGCACCAGCGGCATCCAGGAAGGCTTCCCATTGCGGGATCAAACGTTCTTCTAGCCCATCAGAGTTCAGCGTCGCTTTCAGTTGGCCAACACCAAGCATTTCAATGCGGCAACCGGACAGGAAAGGTTGATCCGGCATGGGTAGATCAACGCTACCGTTCACGAACGCCTGCCCATCGACAGAGGCGCTCCATTCAACACCATCGGAAAACAGGATGACGGTTGTTTCTCCTTCATCACATACCCGCGTCAGAGAGCGGAAGAAGGCGATGATCGACGTGGTGTTTTGCGGGGTAACTGCACCATCAGCGACCAAGCTAGGCATCGACCGAAAGTAGCCGCCGAACTGTTGGCTGAGCGTGGCCGTGTTAGAAGCTCTGCTTTCAGTAACCGTCGCGCGAACATCGATCTGTCGGCGACCAAGCCCGACATCTCCGACCGAAACCATGATCAATTGGTGAGGCGTGTCCAGCCTAGTGATATGGGCCTGAACATAGCTTCCGGCAACGCCTCCCGAATGCGAGTCATAGAGAAATGTCGATGATCCTGAGATGTCGATGCCAAAGATCGTGCGCGGGATATTCTCTTGAGCATTTGCGATGCTGGCGGCGACCAACAAAGGCGCTGCGAGAAGTGTGTTTTGCAAGGTCATTTTTGTTCTCCATGTTCAGGAAGGCCGGTCAGGACGCGGATCAAGCTGTGCAGTCGCAGCCCGTCCATCTCATCCGCCATGTGGCGGCAGAAGCTCTCTTCGTTTTCGAACTGGTTCGGAATGGTGGCGATATCAGCATCGTTGAACGCCATCGCCAGCGGATCATTCAACCGCATCGGGTCAAATTTGCGCCGTGCTGCCCCAAGCTTGTTCTGCGTGATTTTCCAACACGCATTTGAGGCTTCGCGGGCAAACCGATGCTTGAGATCAAGCGGTATCTTCCAGCGCGCTGCTTCGTCCTCATCGCGCGCCGTGCGCAGCTTGATCATCGCTTCTTTCAGCGAGTCACACGAAGCTTTCACCTCTTTGCTGATCGGAGGCGTTTGGGTCAGCAGATTGAAGCTTTGCAATGCCCGCCCCAGGCAGAAGGACGCGAGATAGATTGTGATGATCATTCCGAAGGAAAGGCCGAGAAACAAAAGACCATTCGGAATAATGCCGATCCAATCGGCGAAGCCGGTTGAAGGTTCGGGCGCGGCGCTAACCTGTTGGTTCCCCAACGTACCCGTGGGGCCTGTCGAGATTGCGGAAACAGCGTCACTTGCTGCGCGCCAGGCTGAAAATCCTACCATGGATGACATGCCCAGCACGAAGATCAGCAATCCGATCCCGCTCAGTTTTTTGAGCCACCATCTGGTGAAATGGTCGCTCTCATAATGCAGTTTGACGTGGGCGGCACCAATCACGGTCGGAACCAATAATGCAAAGGCGGCGCCGGAAACGACGTGACCGAGGATTTCGACGCTGATGATGGAAAACATCAGAGTTGCGAACAGCGTTTCGGCAAGAACAAGTGTGACGAAGATCGCCGCGAAGAAACCAAGCGTCAGTGTCGCGACACGTCTGCGAAAGATCGCGGTTCGGACTTCATGCAAAAGCGCTGCAATGATCATCCCAAGTTTTTCAAGCCCATCAGGCGGACGAAACGCAGCCATCAGAATGCTCCCTTACTGTCGGTGAAGTGGTTGAGTTCAAGTCGGTGCTTCGCGGCAGCGCGTTCCACCATGTCAGGGGCGAGCGATTGCAACTGGGCGAATTCGGTTGTGACTTCGGAAAACAGCCCTGCCATTCGGCGTCTCCGCTCGTGGACGGGCTTGTTCAACTCGTCGCAATAAAGGTCGAATGCGTGCAGGATGACTTCATCGGCGGGCGCAAGGCAGTTCTCCCTGAGCGATGACGTGAGCACATCTTCCCATTCAGGAATACGGCGTTGCGTTGAAACCGGAAGCGTTTCATTCACCTGTTCGGCGCGACCACGTTTAAGCTTTAGCTCAGGCGGGTGCTTCTTCTTTTTCTTGCGCCCGAAGAGTGCGCGTTTGATGAGTAAGATTGCCATTGGGGTCCTCAAAAAAAATTGCGGATTTCCCTATGGTTGATAGGCTCGCCAAAGACGAAAAACTGTAACACGAGTGTAACTACGTGACCGATCAGGTTCAGGATCAGCGCTTTGGGCCCTATGCGAAACAGCGGTTGTTTCGTGTGTTGATCGACCTTGTTCATACAACGTCGAAACTAAGTTGGACTGGCCTCGCAGACCGCATCACTGAATGGCGCAATGTCAAGTTTCAGCGTCAGTCGTTCTACAGGTTGCGCGATGGCACACTTGATGACGCCAACATCGAAATCATCATCGGCTATCTTGAGGCCCAGCACGACAGTGGCATTCGTGATCGTCTGCATCCCGATGCGATTTTTGACGAACTCGCTAAACCTGCGCGGGACTACTACTTCCACATCCCCGAACCCAATGACATCGATGAATGGAACGAACAGATTTTAGACGAGTTTGCTGGCGTCTATTTCTGCGTGCCTGCAAGCGATGAAAACTGCTTCATGCCAACATCATATATTCGCCGATGGCTGCATGAGGAAACCCGGCAGAACAAGTCGGGGCAATTGGACATGGGAAAGCTGAATACTTTCATCCAACGGCGGATGATCCTGATCCTGCAAAAGACGCCATACGGGTATTTCTACGTGGCGGAACTTCCCTTGTCGGCGCTCTCGTCATCAAGTTTTCAGTCATCTTGCCAGAGGGTTTTCTATGAAGGGATCGGTGTGATTTCTTCCAACACCATTCAGGTTAAGCTGCGCGATTGCCTGACGCGGGTTGCCAAGACACATTCCATCGTCATCGGCAGAAAATATCAGCGATCTAAGCAGATGCCGCATGGGCTGAGCTTTCATGTGTATCATAATCAGAAGGACGTGATTGACCGGTGGCAGAAGTTGCCTAAGGCTGATGTTGAGGCGCTCAAGCGAGAACAGCATCTGAGCATCGCTTCTGAGTTTTTCCTGCAAGGGCCGGTAAGTGAAGCAACTACACCGCTACCAAATCGGCGTGACCACATCATGATGACCATCGCGAACGATTATGCGTATTTCAGGAAACCGCCGGACTTCCTTGCGAACCCCGACTTGCACTTCGTTCTTCCAGAGCTTTCAGACGAGTTCACAATTAGAAAAATATTGGAAAATCCGCTAGTTATCGGTACTATGTATGAGCATTAAGCCAAAAATAAAAATGACAAGAAAGCTCGCGTACTTCGAAGATCGCGGGTCGGATTTGAAGAGGTACCAACTGCTATTGGCAGTTTACTACGACAGGTTTGAACAGGCGCAGGCCATCCTTAAAACCGATCCAGATCAGCTAAATCTACAAGACCCCTACGGTGGCCTGACAGCGCTCCACATTGCCATTTTCAGGCAAAACCCAAAGATGGTTCGGCTGTTGCTCGGACAGCGCGAGATAGATGCCCAACTGGCTGACAACTTCAATCGTCGGGCGGTCGATATGCTTGACTACACGGTCAATCAGGAAATCTTTGAGGCGGTGATGGAAGCGGCATATCCAGATGAAATGATGGCTCTCGAGAACGAGGCATTTGAAGACTCACCAACGGAGTCGGCAGTCTTGAGGTTCATGCCAAAGAGTGAAATCTGAGACCTTCAAGTATGAAGTGATTTCATAACGAATGGGTTCGGTTCTGGTGTTCGCACTTCGACGACTAGGTATTCTTCCGGATCGAGGCTCTCCACCAAAGCCCCGTGGAATTCTCGCAACAATTTATAGAACTCAGCTTTCTCGTCAGGGGTAGCGACGCCGTTTTGCATTGAAAATTGCGCATCAAAGTACTTGGCACAGAGTTTTCGTTGACACTTGAGTATCTGCTTGCCCACCAATTGAGTCTCAGTGTTGATCGTAGAATTTTGGCGAAGCAAAACATTTCCCGCAGAATCAGATCGTGTTCCTCTGCTCTCGCTTTTGAATGCGAGGAAAAATCCATCTTCGACGAACTGAAGCACTTCAACACCATGGTAGGGAAATATTCTTAATTTTCTTGTCGTCATATCACTCTACCCTCCGAGGGTATGCAGTCACGATCCAGCCGTTTCCAACATCAGAAAGCACTGTGAGAAGTTGTGCAGTTTGGCCGCCATCTGGAACGTCAAACTCAATCATTTGAGGCTCGCCATTTTGAGAGGAGGAGACCGAAGCTTCTAGTATCGAGTCGACTATCGCCGTGGCTGAACCGAGGCCCGTGTACTTTTTGAACTTTTCTTCTCTAAGCCCTTCATGCCCCTCTAAAATATGTGCCAGCCGATCAACAGTTAGGTAAGTGTATTCGTCGTTTCCTCGTTGGGCGATTCCCACAATTTCCTTCTCAATCGGCTTATAAGCGCGACTATGGTTTCTTGCTTGCTGCATGAGGCCAATATGCAGTTTTTCAAGCTCTTGCGCGCGCTTTGAGTCTAATCCAGCGGGGTTATCCCCAGAAATATTGAAGGAGTCCCGAGTTCTCATAGCCATTTGTATTTCCAAGGCGCGCGTTTGATACTTATTTCTAGCAGCACTAAGCGACGCTTCGGCATTTGGTTTCCCACCCTGCGATCTGAATTTTTCATCAGAACTTAACTTGTGCCTGGCTTCTATGTTTTTTGAAAATAGCGACTGTTTTGGACGAGGGACAAATGACTGAAATTGCGTCCTGGAAACGGTCGATTCCGTTCGCGCGGCGATTCCGCCGTTACAGTTGCAGCCACCCTTGTGGAATGGTTTGGGAGACAATTCAAAATTTGGGAAATTGGTCTCAAAGTCACGCTTATACGCATTTATCTTACGAGTGATACGGCGCTTTGTATCTTCAGAAAGTACAGCACCATCACTCCTTGCTCTACACATGACTGAAAATGCGGGCAAAATCACCGCAACTCGTTCAAAGACAGGGAATAAATCCGCAATCTCTTGATAATTCTCGTTTAGTCTTTGTGCCTTGGCACCAACCTCCGTAGCCGGATCGTTCTCACGATATTGCTCTTCATTCCGCGCATCTTGCCTGCCATTGTACAGGCTGCTCTCGACCTGGATATTTATGTTGTCGATCCTATATTGCCCCTCAAAGTTTGGTGCTGCGGTCCCAAACCTCGCGCACGACAAGTCCACAGATCGAACTACGATGGCAAACCTGCTGTTCGCGGCTCTATTCCCATCGGGCAGTGACCATGAGCCTGTCGCGTTCCCGATAGATTCGACAATGGCGGGAGGATGCCAAAACCGCTTGGTAGCGCCGCTCGCGAAAGGGTTAGTGAGAGATGGCACGCCGTCACGATGCATAATTCCCTTCATTAGCCAATCAGCAAGATACATTGATTGCCCTACCGGCGTGGCAGCCAGCCACTCCGGGTAAAACGTTTTTCTGTCAAACCGGGTGTCGGTTCTCCCGGAGGGTACTCGATCAAGGCTAAAAACCGGTGGTGTCGGATTCGCACCATCCAGAAATGCAATGAATGCGACAACATCCAGATCATCTTGCGTGATCATGGGTACGAGCGCTCCACTTTCGGACCCCGACACAAAGAAGTCGCCGGAAGAAAATTCCATCAAATCGATGTCTAGCCAACCTTCGATTTCATCGGGATGGCGTTCCCGCAAAAGGCCCGCCACAGGGACTCCGTGCTCATCCAGAACATTGTGAATAAGTCCAACTTGCGAAATTGAATCTTCCAGATCGGCAATTTTGGAGCATTCTCGTTTTAAGTCGTTCGCCATTTTCGCTTGATGCCAAAGGCTGTTGAAAGGCGGGCCTAGAAAAAAAGACGCCTCGAACAATAACTCCACACCTCTTTGTTCCTCATCAGGCATCAGGTCAGGTAGCAAAGTGATGGATTGAACCACGCGTTCGACTGATTTGCTGTTAACTAGTTCAGAAAATGGAATTGGTGATTTAACCGTCAACCCGTTTTCAATCCAAGATTGATAAATGTTGCTGTTCTTGTGAGTGCCTTCGGGGATAGATGCGTACAGCCACTTAATCTCTTGGGGATCGCTTTCTCCTTGCAAGTGATGAAGTAATGCCGTGAAGAATTTGTTGCAGCAGTCCTCGCCGACCTCAATAATTTTGATACCCCGGAATTCTTCATTCTTTTTATCGAATTCATCTACTTGATCGCCATAATTTTCCGACGACGCCAAAATATCAGAAGCTCTTGAAAAGAAGAGGTTTGCTTTGTCGGTATCAAAAAGTGGATTGCCGATTTTCTGACTATAGACCCAGCCCATTAATTGCAGCCAATCCGGATCGTTGTGGTCTTCCGATGGATCAAAAAGCATCAGGGCAGCTTCGAATAAGGGGGGAGTTCGATTTCTTACCAGACTCTCAGCTCGCGCTCTCCTTTCAGTCTGGCTGCTCGGCGGCGAGCCTAATCCTTTTGCACTGAAGTAATCATTTCTCAACTTCGCTTGGCTGTTCATGGCGTTGCCTCAAAAAATGCACGTTGCAGTAAGCGCAATCTAGAAATTGCAGAAGCGATGCGCAGCGTTGCCGCACGAGCTTGGATTAAACCCGTAGTCCTCGGCCTCTTGTTCGCACAATATTTGCGCTGTGTTTGGTGATAGTTTATCTTCCCCAGGCACGCTTTGGTACCAACCATGCGCTCGCTCTAGAAATTTTCCCGGTGAGTAAAGAATGGTTGCGCTGTCAAGACACCACGCTTCGCCCGCAGGTGTGCTTTCTGCAACTCGACATGTATGACTGGGATAGCTTCTTCGACAACCCTGTAGCGCTCTTTCTTCGGCCCCCGATTGGGTTGGAGATCGGGCAAATCTAGGCAGAAAGTTGACTTCAGAATAGGCCAAAGCAATCGCTAAATATTGCTGTTGCGCTGAACTATCTGTGTCCGATTCATTATTTCCAACGTTTGCCAGAATTATGAACGCAACCGCAGCGCCGCCAGCGAACCACCATCCGTTCCCTCGCGGTGGCTGTCGCACTTGAGAACGAGGCGTTGAAACTAACGTCCTTGGGTAGGCATCGGTCTTCGGGGACGGTGTTTTTGCTATTTGTACCGTTGATTGATCTTTGGCAAGGTCAGCATGAATCTCTCGTTGTTGTTGTACAACAGTTTCAAGCAAGTCTCTAAAGTCTGCATTTGGTTTCGATTTAGTCATTCAGTTACAAACTTAGAGCTGCTGGGCGGGTTGGTTGTGTTTACGAAGGACTGTAGCGTCTCCGTCTCCCAGCCGTAAAGAAAAGGCAAGATGTGCGGGGGCGGACCCCGCCACTTGGCAAGGGAGACGCTGACGCTCTCCCGTTGCATCCCTCAGAACTTTTCAGGATGAAAGTTTCCAAGAAAAAAAGGTTTCAGATTCGAGAGAATAGTGTGAGTGATTGTAGATCAATCCGCCTCCGTAACAAATCTGGACGTTTCGATTTGCCAAGCAATAAGCGCCGGTAAACAAAGTTGAAATCTTGTTGTTCATCGGCACAACAATTTGGTTGTGGTCTGGGCGCTCAGCCGTTGCTTTGTCAATGAGGTTGAAAACGCTTTGCCCCTCTTCGCAAACGAAACTCTCCTTTCGAGTATCGTCAAAGCGCGATATAAGTTCGTCAACAGCTTGGTGGCTTTGTTGAATAAGCCAATCACGGTCTGTTAGTTTTGTGTCACCATAGGCAAAGACAACAGAGTCTGGACACAATATTTCTGCGATTTGCAGCAGTCTTTGGTCATCAAAGCCAACTAAAGCAATCAATTGCATCGGTTTGTCGGGGCTTACAACGCCTCGGTAGCCAATTAAGGGGGAGACACTGGAAACTCCCTTGCTAAGCCACTTCTCTTGACCGTCTGGCGTGCCAATACTGTAGTCCTGTGCCAAATTGTAGGTGCACAACGCATCAGCAAAGCGATTTGTCTTCTTCAAAGCGTACAGCGCGATGAGTAATACATCTCTTGGGAAACATGTGATATCAAAAACAATGCGAACTTCTCTATCGAGAGACGAAAAAATTTCGAAGAACGTTTTGTAAGTTGAAAATTGGTTTCTGCGGTCGCAAGATCGGGTTTCATAACGATCCGGTGGTGCGACTGCTGAGATTTGGCGATCATTTTCTGACAGGTCAAACTGGTTGTCGGCAAATCGAAATCCCAGGATTCGGTGCACGTTTTCTAAACGCGATGAACGGAGAAGCTTTGTCGATCTGGGTTCAAAACCATTCCAAAAAATAACCATCGCTTGATCCAGCTCTGGAGGACCATCAGCCCTCTCCCAGTTCGCAAAATCAGTTCTTGTCATTTTGTATCCCAGTCAAAAAGTGGCCCATCGCTATCAGACGCCTGATGGCCCTGAGCTCTTAGATTTTTCCGATAGGCATCTGGATCAAGCATCATTGTTCGAAGAACACTGTTTTTAAGAAATTTATAAGCTGAAAAACCGTTTGGGTCTAAGTTGAAGTAGGGCGCAACTCTGCGTGTCAGTATATACCTGTCGGTTCTACCAAAGCCTTCTTTCCTGCCGATCGAAGTGCGCGTGAACATAGAGTTTTGCACGCCGAACTTGAGGACCGCCGAAACATCTTCGTCAGGGAAATCAGAGATTGCAAATGAGAAGTACCTACGTTCTGAGGAGTTTGGGTCGATCAACAGCTTCTCAAAAAGCGCTCCCAGGGAAGCGATTAGATTGTGGAGACGTTTTGCAAGATCAGACGCCCCGTGTTCTTCAGCTTCACTAAGTTTGAGGCGCTCTAATTCATCCATCATAACCCTGCCAGCAAGCTCTCTCACGACCACATTTTGGATAGTTGGAGAAATGAATCTTATATCGGTCTCGCCGCTGGCCTTCATCCTGTCGAACATGATGTAAGCTGCATCAAGAAAGTATCTGGGGACTCCGGAGGAGATGTTAATTAGCTGATCGTATCCACTGTAGCTGTAGGAGCTCCGTGACTTCCTGGTTCCACCAAGGCCGCGAATGTATTCTGGAACCGAATACCGATACATGTCGTCACGCACGCGTTTGGCGCGACTTGGTATCTTGGATTCCTTGACTCTTATTTCATTCCGGATTTTCGAAATTTCGGCTTTTTGCTTTGAGTCCTCGGGGAAGAATTCGTCTGCATTGGCAACTTTTCCGGATTTCGATTTCTGATAATTGTGTAATTCAAGCCGCTTGTTGACCATCCTAGTTACCCGGTCTTTATAGAAGCGGGCGTTGTCGGACGTATAGATATCTATGGTGTGAATTTCAGAAAAATCATGGGAAACTTCAATTCTGCGTCGATCTAAGGTATTGAAAGTTTTGTATTTATATACTTCAGCTGACACTTTGAAATACACTCCATCGAGCCGATTAGAAATGTAAGTATTCAATATGCGTGTCTGCATCTCATTCAAGTAGTCGGCGTCGTCGATGATGACAAAAAACTGCCCATCGTCGGGCATACCTGGTAAACTGCGCCATCCCTCTAATATTGGCAAAAGGAAAGTCGAAAATCGTAGTAGGTTCTGTTCAAATTTCGGGGTTGTGGTCGGGTCTTCAAGAATCCGATCCAAATAGGTCAGGCTAGTCGAGTAAAGGGCCGCTAGCTTTGTTTTCAAGAATGAAAAGAGCTGGTAGTAGTCACCTGTCTTGTGCTCCCCGAAGTCGAACTGGGATGAGATAGCTTGATAGAGCTCGGACTCTTCGATGTTGCCAGTCTTACCACGAAGAAATTCAAGCGTGCCCTTCTTCTGACAGCGAGAAATTGTCTTAAGCAAAATTACCAGTATTAGAAAGTGTTCGTTGATAGCCCTATCAGCAAAGGTTCCTTCAAGACTTTGAAGTTCAGGGTAGATAAGGTCTGTTTGTTTGATCGTAAGATATATCGAAAAAAAACCAATATCGCTGTAACTAGCCGCACTACTGTTTGTAGACTGTTTCCTCAGCGACTGACAATCCGGCTCCAAGTATCTGAGCATCATGCTCTTTCCCGACCCGCGTGCCCCAACGATCATTGTGTGACCAGGTGAGTGAACGGTGTCAGCCCCTGGCATTTCACTCACATAGAGTTGAACAACTTCTTGGGCGCTGAGTGCTTCTGGTGTATGCACTCTGAAGGGGTTTTCAGAAATTGAAATCATTGTGCATCTCCCGTGTTCTTCGGCTTGAAAAATCCCGTCACCACATCAAGTATACTTGGCTTCTTACCTGTATTTTTTACGTCGCTTGCCTCTTTCTTTTCCTTTTCGCCCTCGTTTGGCTTTAGTATATCTATCAACCGCTGTGCGGTTAGGGGACCGCCTCCACGAAAATCACCTATGTCCTTACTTAGGTTGAAGATTTGAGCATCTCCTATTCTAGGGTAGCCATCATCCTCCAAATAAAAGCGTATATGCTCTTTTCGTTGGTCGATTTGGTCTTCATCGCCATCTGGCTTCGCGAAGATCAGAATTTCGACGTGTACTTTTTTAAGCTCAAATCCTGGGAAAAACCGTGAACAATAGATGCATTCGAGCCATGTCTTTACCGCACGGCTGTAAATCTCATCGAGCAAATACTCTTCTTGGTCACCTTTTCCCAATGGTTTCAGAAATAAGTCTTCGTTGAATGCAAAGCTCAGCCTAACTGAACTGGATGAAATTTCGGGTGCAATGGAGTGAAGTCCTCCCGCATAAATATGAAATATTTCGTTTTCTTTAGGCACTTGGTCCAAGGCCAACAGCGTTCGTGCTGCTCTATCTGGATCCTCAGCCAGTTCATCTGAAACGCGTAGCAAGGCTGCCAGAAAACGGGGCCTTACGTGCTGGTTGTTCCAGGGCCCATCGGGTTCAAGACGCCCAATAGTGTTCTTATCGTTACCAATTTTTCCGCCATGTGCGGAAGCGATTTGCTCTGCTAGAGACTTGTCGAAGGAATCGAAAGCAAGTTCAGCGATAGCTTTCTTCCAAATTGCTGGAATTCGTTTCTCGTGCTTTTCCCGTCCTTTTATGTTTGCGATGTCGTGAATTTGAATTGCTACAAGAAGAATGAACATTTCGTAGCTACTCAATTCGACAGGGCATTGATCTACGAGGATGGACGCGACCTCGCCAACTCTGGCGATATGCGCCGGTCCATGACCGGTCAGTAGTCCACCATCAGCAACCGAAGCGCCTTGGACAACCGACTCGTGGATCGGTTTAAGATTTTCCTTTACAAAGTCATACTTTTTGAACAGGTCGGGTGCGGTCTGTTCGAGTTCTCTTTCAATTTGGTTATTGTTTGCGCTCACTAATTTGCCCCGTCGCGTATCTTTGAAATAACTTCTTTTGCCATTAATGGGGGAACAGCGTTCCCCACTTGTTGTTGCCGTTTGCCAATTGAGCCACAAAACACATACGAGTCTGGGAAAGATTGAAGCCTGGCAGCTTCTCGTATCGACAAGCCTCGATGTTGAGTCGGGTGTATCAGCATATTTTTTCTAAAGTTTCCTACAACTTTTGCGGGCAAGTTGCTAGATAACCGATGGTAGATTCCCGTGTGACATCTCGTGACATCGCTATAGTTTCCCATCAGTTCCATTGGAATCGAGCGCCAGTTTCCGCCTTGCGGAACATGTTTGTATCGCTCGATGATATGTCCGGCGTTGTTGGTAACAAGATGACCACTGCACTCTTTGAGTGCCCCGCGGAGCTCTGCGGCGTAGCGCGACACAGCTGGAGAGCCGTATGTGCAGACGTCAGTTGAAGCACCTATCTCTAAATGAGGGAGATCAGAGATTGCGTCGTTCACAGTTGGTTGGGGTGCTTCGACGAAGGAAAATTCTGCTATGGGCTTCTGGGTCGCAACGACAAACAATCTCGTTCTGTGTTGGGGCAAGCCAACCATAGCACCCGAGACGACCACGACCGTCGTTGTATAGCCGACTTGTTCGAAGCGATTTACCAGCTCTTCAAGATACTTGCGTCGGCTCCCTATTCCGAGGCCATGGACGTTTTCAACAACGACTGCAAAAGGGCGTTTCACTTTTGCAACCTCTACTGGAACAAACAGCAAGTTGTTGAGGGGGTTGTCGTCTGTTCGTGTGCGTTGATTGGACGTGGAGAAAGATTGGCAGGGAGGGCCTGCGACCAAGAGATCGCAGTCGGGCAGTGATTCAGAAAAGGTTGTGTCAACCTTGCTTAGGTCTTTTTGTGCGACACGCGCTTGAGGGAAGTTTCGCTGAAAAGTTGCGACGGCGTTGGTGTCGAAATCAATGCCGGCCAAGACCTCCAATCCGGCCGCTTCAGCCCCTGCAGAAAGTCCTCCGCTTCCGCTGAACAAATCCACTACTCGCATTTCCGCCCCGTGTTATTAATTTCCGCCCCACCGCAGAGCCTTGAAGCAGCTAAGAGTTTGAATGCGATTGGGCCAGTTTTGGTGACGATACACATTGTTACCTGGTGAGGCGAGACCTGAAAGTCCCGAAAATGGCGGTGTTTGTAGGGATTGTGAGTTGTTTGAGTTTGCCAAGATGTGTTCGTTGAGGTGACAGGTTGGCTGCCGAATTGACCGTGTCGGCGTGTGGTCACACGCTTGGGAACCTATCATTCCAGCTTGCATCAAATCCGGTGACGCTTTGGCTGTGGGTCAATCATCTTCCGCCGCGTTGCGGTCTCCCGAGAAGATGTTGACCCATCCCCGGAAAGTTTGATCGAACGTCCAATCCCTTACTCGCAGGGCTCGTCACGGATGCCAGAGTTGGACGCTCGCCGCTGGGCAGAGGTTCAAGCGCGGAGTCGAAGAGACGGCTTCGCCTTTGAACGAAAGCGAGGACAATATGACGATTACACTGCATGCACAGCCCTATGACATCAGTGCCAAGGGCTTCTATTTCACCAGCTCGGAGGACTATGACGAGAAGATTAAGAACCTGACCAATGCTTTTGGCGATCCCGTCGAAGAGTTTGAAATCCAGTTCATCGACGGCCAGCGGATGGATTGCGAATTGGCGAAGGCGATTGGCATCAACCAAGCGAATTTCGCCGACTTCCTTGAATGTGCCAAGGCGTGGGAAGACTGGCAAAAGACCAATGTGATCATAGCCACGGGCGAGCTGGGATATAGCTTTGATCCTCAGGACGATCCTGACCACTACGGGATTGATGTCTACGGCGTTAGCACTATGCGCGAGTTGGCAGTGCAATTCGTGGACGAGGGACTATTCGGTGAGGTGCCTGAACAGTTCCAATTCTACATCGACTATGACGCCATCGCCCGCGATTTGGCCGTTGAGTATTCCGAAGTTGAGATTGCAGGCGAACGCCTGATTTATCGCGCAAGCTGAGAGGGGGAGCAAATGAGCATTCTTTCCCACCAAGGCTATAGCGCCGGACATCCATGGTATTACCTGCTGGGCGGGGATATTCCGTCTATCAAGGCAATTCGTACCTGCGCGATTTTGGGCAAATATCTGGGCTGTTCCGCAAGTTTAATCTGTGAGGCGGACGCCAAGGCAGAGCCGAAACGCACGGAAGTGCTGCGATGCTTGCGTAACCGCGCAATTGAGGACCTGAGGAGCGACATCTCCCGCTATCGCGAATGCGTCCGTGAGTTGCGCCGGTGGCGTGACAAAAACCAGCAGGTAATCAAGCCGGAGTGCGGCGGCGTTCACACCGCGATCAGCCTCAAATTCAATCACATCTTGAACGGTTTTGCGAACCTGCACCGGCTGGACCAACTACCCAAGCAGAGAGACCTGTTCGAACTTCTCTAGCTGCATCTTGGGCTATTCATCAAATAGCTCAAGAAGCTCTTCGCGTTGCTCGGCGTGCTTGGGAGCGTTCTGCGATTTCAGCTTTTCAAGATTGATGAGCTTCCATCGCACCGCAGGCAGGTTTGCCGCGTCTGGATGACCGATGGCATCAAAATCCGGTTCGCAATCATGAAGGCCAAGGAGGAACGATTTCGCGCGTTCGTCGAGCTTGGCACGCACATCGTCAATCAACTGCGCGCGCGTTTCGATCAGGTCATCAAGCGGAACAGGTGCAGAGGTCATTCCTTCGAATTCGCGCGCATAGGGTTGATCAAGGTCGATCAGATTTGGGGAAAGCAACTCGTGCGGCGGTCGACCCGAACTAGCGACATAGATCAGAAACGTGCGAAACAGCGCATCTGCGAATCCTTCGTTTTCATAGAGCAGCTTTACATCATAAAGATCGCGCGGATGCTGCCGGTCGAGCGCGGCGTGAAGCTTGCCTGCAAAAAGGTCTTCAAAGGCCACGACCTGAATTTCTGCAAAACCGAACCGATCTTCCACCGCTTCGCTGACGGGGAGAATTTCAGGATCGTTCACAACGCCACGCGTGACAGGTGATGTTTCGACTTTTACCTCAACGCCGCCGCGCCGCACCAGAACGCGCGTATCGCCACCGCCGCCACCGCTAATCCGCGTGGCCGTCGTGCCCGAAACGTTGGCGGCAATATCTTCTGCGATCCGGTCGAGACCTGCGTCGATTTCTGCCAGACTTTCGGCCCGGTCCTTAACCGGTAGATAGGTGAGATCGATATCAACCGATAGACGTGGCAAATCGCGATAAAACAGGTTGATGGCAGTCCCACCCTTGAGCGCGAACATGTCTTCCTTGGCGACATAGGGCAAGACGCCAACCAACAACTCCACCTGCGCAGCATAGATATTACTGTCCATCTTGTTCCTCTCTTGGATGCGGTAGGAACTCTGATGGAACAGTGATCCGGAATTTTGGGTGCAGCTTGCCACCCTTTACAAATGACCGATCCCCCGATCCGAGATTGACCGAGGTTTCGTCGATGTGTTTGCGCCACGCATGGTCATGTCGATCAGCAAAGACGAAGAACAACCGCTTGACCTGAATGCTGTTGCAGGCTTTCAAGGTCGCCATCATGCGACGCGGACGCAAATTCACAAGCCCCTGGAACATCATGTCGATGTTGTGAAAACTCTCATGGATCGGTAGCTCGTTCAGTGCTTCCAGTATCGCCCTTTCAGGTGAGGACAGTGTAAGTGACCAGCGCCACGGTGGCTGGGCATGTGGGCCGTCGTTGGGTTTCATCCCTGTATCCAGGCTGGTGTCAGGTTTGGAGAAGAGCTTGCGGTTGCGCAGTTCAAACTTGGCATTGGTTTGAACAGACTTGAGCCATCCCGGTATCTTATCTCCGTAAAGAAAGACCCGTTCATCTGCACCCATTGTTACATAGTGGCCATGGCCGCGACGCCGGAGTGCTGTGGTGCCACCGACATGAACCTTGTACTGCATCAAAACCTGCATTGAGAGAATCAGCAGCTCCCAGTCGGGGATTTCAGCAGCGCCCTCGGTCGATGACTGGACAGGCCGCCGGTATAGCCCATGCGCTTCACGTGTCAGCCAGCCGCTTTTGAGGTATTTTGTTGCGAGCTGCCGTGAAATCCCTTGTGAGCCAAGCCACTTGGAATCGACAAAGAAGCCGTGCGGGACGGATTCAAGCAGATTCCTTAGGTTTTTCTCTTTTTGTAACTCCATAGTTTACAAAATAGCACGAACGCAAAGGGTGGGCAAGAAATCACTTTGAAAAACCAGATTTTTGAAAACTCAAAGTTTGCAAAATGGCCGAACTTCAATGTTCGAGGCCAGAGTGATCTTCTAACTCTCCAATCCGCCGCCGTAGCGTCCATGGGTGGACGCCATGCAGCGCGGCGAGTTCATCAATACTGGCTTCACCATTCTCAAGCCTCTGTTGCGCACTCCGGATTTGCCGGTCGCTCACCTTTGGTGGCCTGCCGATCCGCTTACCCCGTTTGCGCGCAGCTTCCAGCCCCTGTTTCGTGCGATCTGAAAGCATTGCACGTTCAAACTCGGCCAAGGCGCTGATGATCGTGTAGATGACTTTGCCAAAAGGCGTGGATGTATCCACATTCAGATTGGCGATCTGGATATCTATCCCGCGCGCATGCAAGCGTTCCAGCTCATTCAGGGCGTCATTGGCGGAACGGTAGGCACGGTCCAGATCAAGAATGACGAAGGTGTCTCCGGGTTTCAGCCTAGAAATCACGGTTTCATAGACAGGCCTGACAGGCGCAAGGGCTGAGAGCTTTTCGATATGTAACTCGTCGCAGATGGGTTTGAGCGCATCGACTTGACGATCCTCACACTGGTCTTTTGTGCTGACGCGTAGATATCCTATTTTCATGCTATTTCAGAGCCTTACCAGATTTGGTAGGTCATGCACTTGTATGCACGAATCCGACCCTTTCTGTGTTTCGGCTAAAAGGTGTGGTGCGTTTCACCGTGAAATGCGCCAAGCCTTTGATATTCCTAACTTCTGTTTTCATTCTATCAAATCTGATAGAGGAAATACAAATATCACATAACCGGTCGGTTATGCGCGACAAGAAACTGTTAACATTAAGGAAATATTCACAATTTTCTGCAATGATACTGGCTACAGCAACGTTTCTTGCCGCTGGCAAAGACGCTGCTGCCCTCACTGCCGATGATGTGCTGAACAACATGTCCAACGATCAGGGCATCAGCTATGTCAACGGCGTGGTCGAGGGATTGGCAACTGCAAGGTGGTTGGCCGACAGGCCCGAGCCGTCAGGGATGCAATGCATCTATGAATGGTACTACCAGACCCCGATTGAGCCTGTGTGGAACTCGGTGGTGCAGTGGCTGGAAAGGCATCCGGATCAACAAGTGGGGATTTTGATGCAGGTTTTGATTAACAGGGAATGCGGGGAGTAAGTGCTGCAATTAGGTGACCATTTTAGATCAGTAGACGGAAGGCAGCGTTCCGATTGGGAGCGCCTTCAACGGCAATTCGCCCGTAAGCGCCACGAGAATGAGCGCCGTGAAAAGCTGGACGACCGAATGGAAGACAACGCCGCAGCGTTCGCGGCAGGTATGACCATGGCAACACAGATGGAAATCGAGCAATTCGAAATTCGTCTGAGCAGCTATGAGGAGGCCACGGTTGTGGCGCTCCTTGAAAATCAAGAACGGTTGGACGCAGTGAACGTGCGTTTGTTGGCGATGCTGGATCAAGCTTATGTCATGGATGATGGTCGCCGGGTTTTCCGAACGATGGATGGCTTGCAGGTATTTGATGAGTTTGGGCAGGAGGTCTCCCACGACGAAATCGACCCGGCCATGATCAGCGATGAACATCCATTCTGGGAGGACTACCAACCTGCCTTTGCAGAACAACAGGCGCTGATGAATGAACGTGACGAACTGCTAGCGTTTCAGGAGCGCCTAGATGAAGCGCGTGAGGAAATCGCGGATGGCGAGATTTCCAAGGCTGAGCTTGAAGACCTAGATGCCGAACTTGCTGATATGATGCCACCTTCTGTTCGTCCGCACGTACCGGGCATGGAAATGCCGGAAGCTGCGCCCGAACTGGCAGCATCCTTTTCCAGATCAGCGGCAATCCCACAAGTGCCAAGTATCGGCGCGGCAACACCAGCTTTGTCCCCAATTCAGTAATCTACATCGTGCGTTGTTGCCCTCTGGTGCTGGAGCGATCAGAACCAATAATCGCCATATCAAACTGTCGATTTTGGCCCTTCCGAGAAATCTCACTGGCCGTATAAAACTGCGCTTCTTCCCGATGGCGCGTCATAGCTACATACGCCAGATTTTCATCCAAAGACCGGCTGGACAGGACAAAGCTCTGATCCACTGTGCAACCTTGCGCGCGGTGGATGCTGACAGCGAAGCCGTGGTCAATGTAAGGAAAATCTTCTGGTGAAATCGTCAGGTGACGAGCGTTGTCTTCGTCATCTGTATCCAGACGCACCATGAGCTTGCCATCTGAAATCCCTGTCACGGTGCCGAGCATTCCATTGCGCACGTCGAGGGATTTGTCGTTGCGCGTGAACAGCAGGCGATCCCCTGCGACAAAAGCCCGAGGGCCGGTTTCGGTTTCAACCATGATCTCTTCGCCTATGTTACCCTGGATTTTCCGTGCAGATCGAATGGCCTGATTGATGGCGTGGACATCTTTGCGACGATGAGCCAGTGCCAATCGGGATTTGGTGTCGCCGAAATTGCGATAGCTGGCCATATAGTCTTCGACCAAGCCAGCAATCGCCTGATCTCTGTTTTGTTCGACATGAACGGCATCGTGATCCGCATAGGCCTGAAGCGCTGCTTCTGTTTGACCCTTGGCCAAATCTATTGACGCCCGACGTTGCCAAGGCGATTTCTGTCTCCGGATTTCGGTTAGACGGGCCGCGCCAACCTTTTCTGTGATTTCCGCAAAAGGTGTTCCGGCTTCAATCGGTTGAAGCTGATCAGGATCACCAATCAACACCAGTTTGCATCCCCGCTTTTGAAGCTCATCGGTGACGCGCGCAAGTTGCCGGGTGCCAACCATACCTGCTTCGTCGATAACGACGACAGACCCTGATCCAACGGGTTCATAGCCGTTTTTCCAGCTTGCTTCCAAAGAGGCCAAGGTTCGAGAGGTTATTCCTGAGGCGGATTGTAGGCTGTCTGCGGCTTTTCCTGCCAAAGCCGCACCATGGACATCAAATCCTTGGCGCTCCCATGCTTTCCGGGCAACGGATAGCAATGTGCTTTTACCTGCGCCTGCCAAGCCAACGACGCAACTCAGTTGGTTTGGTGCAAGTAAATGTTCGCAGGCCGCAACTTGCTCGTCGCTCAGCGTTGCGCCGAAACGCTTTTGCAAGCGGTTGTTTTCCTGCTGGATAGCGCGAGAAATTTCACCATCTGAAACGCGAAAGCCGCCGCTTCTCGACAGATCGCGTGCTTGCGACATGAGTTGTCGTGTCGTCTCAACAAATTCCTTGGTGGTATAAGTGTCGTCATCAGAACCGGACACCAGTACCAGTTCGCGCGATGTCATCGCTTGGTCCGTCAATGCCGACAGAAGAGCTACATCATCGAAAAACTCAGCGAGACCGCGTGCCACATCAGCTCGGGTAAAGCTGGCTTGTTTCTCAGAGATATGGCCAAGGATCAAATCAGGTTGCGCTTCCAATTGCGATGCGGAAAACGGTGCCATCTCACGCGGTAAAATGAGCGGTTGGTTCGGATCAAGCCCAAAGGCTTGGCGATTTGGACGGTTCCCATCCGTGAAGAAGTCATACTCTGCTTTCGCCAGTTTGAACTTGCGTTCGAGGACACGTCGTTCTGTCAGGTGGCGATCAATGAGAGCTTGTTTTTCGTGGCTGTCGCGTTTGGCGCAGTCAGCCGCGTCTTCTGCCAGTTCCGAGCATACCCTGTCATATTGTCCTGTCAGGCGCGCCCAGGCCGCTTTGATGCCTGTGGGAAGTCGGTTAGACCGCGCCTGAATTTCTCTGATTGATCTGGCCTCATGTCCAGCTTTGAGAGCTGCCCGTTCGTCACGTTGGCGTGCAACAAGTTCAGATTGTTGCTCTTCCAGCACCGCGATGGTCCGCTTGAAATCCCGTTCGGAATGACCCGGTGCAGTTTCAGGATCAGACTTGGATTGGTTCAGTATGGCTAACGCATCGTCAAGCGATGGAAGCGCTGCCTCATGGCCGAGGCGCGCGCGGATGGCTTTGGGCTTTACACCGAGCCAGCGGGAGAGCGAGTAAACCTCGCCATCGGCGTCCACAGCTACAAACCCACGACGGTTCCCACGCGCCAAACAAAACCCGTGCTGCCATAGAGCGGCAGCAAATGCGGCACGGGAATCTGATTGCTCCCAGCATCGCTGAAAGAGCTTCTTCAATTCGGCTGGATTCTCTTTGGCACGGCGGGCCTGTTTTGCTTCCGCGCCTGAATAGCTTTCTTTCGCGCGGTCTTTGGAATCACGCAGGCCGTTTGGCATATCCCAGCCATGTTCAAGATAGAGTTCGCGTGAAATGTCGCGAAGCCGGTATTTCGTATGCGGCAGGTCAATCGCCCGCATTTTCTCCACATTGATCCGGGACCAAACGCAATGCGCGTGACGGCGGCCATGCTTTTCGTGAAACACGATGGCGCGTGGTTGGCCAGTCAGACCCAGCCTACGCTCGATATCTTCAATTGCCTTCTCAAATGCCTCGACAGATACACGCGCGTTTTGCGGTGGGTTCAGGCTGAGTGAATACAGATATTGCTGGCACTTGGTGCCAAGTGAAACCGCCTCAATCTCTTTGAACGCACCAGCCAGACTGGAGGACATGAACCCGCGCAATTCGTGAATCTCCGCATGTTCGTTGTCATCGACATTTAGCAAGTGCCTGGCGAGTTCCTGACCAAACCCTCGTTGATTGCCTTTCAGGATCATTCGCGCAACCCGAGGGCCTTGATCAGCACCGTGCGGATCAGTAGAACATGATCATAGGCTTCATGGATTTGCGCCTTGGTCTCGTCATCAATGGCCAATGAGCCGACATTAGCATGGTAGGCCAGTTGATTTAGGTTGTTTGCGATTCTGGACTGACCAAGCAGCCCCAAGATTTGGGCCAGTGCCTGCTTGTCAGCAACAGATGCAGTTGAGCGGGGTTTGCGCCTCGGTAGGGTTTTCCCAAGAACCTGCGCGCGAATGTAGGTTGCTAGTGCCATACTACCGGCAAGCTCTTTCAGTCGGGCGTGATCTTCGACGGACAGCCTGAGCGTCACACGGGGACAAGAGCGCGTTGTTTTATGCTTAGGCTGTTTCTGAGTGTTCTTCTTCGATGTGGCTGAGGAGGCATTGCTGACCAGATCAAATTCATGCTGGAGCGTCTTCATAGCGACGGCCCCCGCATCTTCGGACCGGACCGTCTAGGGGCAGCGTTTACCTCAGCTTTCGCGGCTTGCTCAAACTCCCGAAGCTTGTGGATAAGTTCCGGCTCAGCCTTGAGAATGGCATCCCATTCCTCTAACTCACTAAGAACAGCTTGCACCTTTTCAGAGTTCGAACTGACTCCGGTCTGGCGCACCAAATCCTACGAATAACATACTGAAAATAAACGGTAGTGCTCATAGTTGCATCGGGTGGTCTGCCAGATCGCTCTCTTTGGAAAGTCGGCATGGAAATTGCGCTTTATTTGCATCAGCCTGTGGCTGGTGAGGGCGTAGCGAGCTTGCGGTGGCTCGATGGAAAACTTCGCAGTTGCGCCCCAGGCTCAATCGTTCGGCGCAGCATAGGACTGGTCCGTGCGCAAATTGGGCTCGGTGAAGCAATGAATCGGTGTCCTTCCATTCCCGATCCAGAATAGCTCAGAGTTGGTTTTGCCTGTTAGCTAGTCAGATGCTCCACAGGAGGAGCCAAAGAATAAGGTATTGCGCAAATTGCAATTTACGGCCATTTGTTCTTGCTTTGTCCGGGCCGCGCAACTATATCGTCTTCAGGGACCGCTTGGGACTGCGAACAATCCGACACGGAACTCGCAACAACCGGACGAGCGACAACCCTTTCGCCGACCTGCGTCAAAGGTCTTCGTCTTGGGACGTTAATCCAAAAAAATCAGTGGGCTCCGCGGGCCCGAAACCTTAACGGTTAAGCTGGCTTGACCTCCGTTATGGAGGATTTCATGCAAGTTTTGGATTATTGGACGAGGTTGTCGGCTTCGGAGAAAGTCGCAGTCATAGCTCTGCTAGTTCAGATCGTTGATATTTTCATCTGAAGAGGGGGCGGCGCCAAAGCCAGGCGCCGCCCTTTTTTGTAAGACGTTTCCAGGGCCCCAACGTTTCAGTCTTGTGCGAATGGTGATGGCATTGCACGAGACCTGACCATGACAAGGGGCACGGCTGTGGACCGGCTATTCGATGAGTTCTTCGATCTCGGATGCCATGTCGACGGCCGCTTTCACATCCGTGATTTTGGTGTCGTCCAGCGGGTCTCCAGATTCGACGACCGCCTTGATTGCCGCGAAGGCCTGAAGGGTGCGATCCAGAAGCCGGGGCGCGGGCTGGTCGGTGCCCAAGGCGCCGGACTTTGCCACCTCTATGGCGAGTTTCATCAGGTCAATGCGTTGTGCAACGTTCAGCATCCGGGCCCTCGTAGGTTCATATCTCGGTTGTTACAGAGATACTCCGGGCCGTGGAGTGGGGAGAGTGAGTCACAGTGAAGGCCGGCGTGATTCAGAAGGCGCCGACCTTGTTCAACCCGTTTCGGATGCGTTCGGACAGCTCGTCGGGGGCGTGCCAGATTGCAAGGAGCGTTTCGAGCAATTGGGATGGATCGGGCACGTTTGCATGCAGGCGCCGGATCAGCTCGGCGGCATCCTCTTCGCGGTCGAGCTGCCCCAGGCACATCAGGACCAGAAGCTCGGGCCCGTTCCACATGGCGTCCCCGATCTGGCGGGCGGATGCAAGCGCGGCCTCGTAGGCGCCGGCCTGAAAGTGCAGGATACATGTGACGGCGTGATACCATCCCGGAGGGTGGGGGCTGAGTTCGGTCGCGCGTTCGATAAGCTGGAACCCCTTGTCCCGATCGCCCAGCAGCGCCTCGCAAATCGCCATATCGGCCAACATGTCGGGATAGTTCGGATTGGCCCTGAGCGCCTTTTGGGCAGCAATACGATAGGTGTCGAAAGATCCCCGGTGGTAATGGGTCAGAAACAACGCGTGCTGGCCGGTCGCGTTCATCGGATCGAGGCTGACGGAGCGTTCGGCGGCCTTGAGCGCACGGTCGAGCGGGGGTGGCTCTTTTTGGAAGTTGTACCCGCCGCGCACCTCGTCGCCGTAGACGATGGCCAGCATTCCCCAGGCACCGGCATAATCCGGATCGAGTTGCACGGCCCGTTCCAGCAGGTCGCGGACCCGGGCGTGCTGTTCGACCGTGGGCTGGCGCCAGTATTCTGTGGCCAGCAGGCGGCACTGGTAGGCGTCGAAGGTCTGTGTTCCGGCCCTGCGGTGCAGTGCCCCGGTCCGGTGGATGATGCCATGCGGTTCCGCGATCTCGGTGGCGATGCGGGCCGCGATGTCCTCCTGAACGTCGAACAGGCTGTCGACATTGAGGTCCCGGTCATAGGCGTCGGACAATATCTGCTCGCCCGAAAGCGCGTCCACCAGTTGCGCAGTGACGCGCAGGTTTCCGGCCCAGTGGCGCACGCTGCCCTCGACCAGGTAATGCACGCCCAGCTCTTCGCCGATATCGCGGGGGTCGCGCGACCTGTCGCGGAACCGGAAGGTCACATGGCGCGAGAGGACGCTGACCTCGCGGAACCGCGCGAGGGCGGCGATGACCTCTTCGGTGAACCCGTCGGCCAGGTATTCCTGATCCGGATCACCGCTGAGATTGTCGAACGGCATGACGGCCAGCGATTTGCGCCCGTCCGGCTCGGGCTCGGATGACGCGGGTTCGTTGCTCAGTTCCGGATCGAAGGCGATTTCAAAGACCGGCGCATAGGATCCCTTTGGCACGTGGATGCGGACTGGATCGCCGCGCCCTTCCTTGCCGTAGTAGAGATCCAGCCGCGAGCGCAGCTTGTTGGCCTGAACCCGCACGATCGTGTCGATGCCGGGGTCGAAATCCTCGGGCTTGTCGAAGACGTCCAGTCCGAGGGCATAGCCCTTGAGCTCGTCCCCGCGCCCGGCCAGCGTTTCGGTGACCAGATGCGACAGAAACCGTTTCATGCGTGTGGTTTCGGAAAACTGTGGGCTGGCAAGGACGCGCTTGAGTTGCTCGGCAATGATCCTCGGGTCGATCTTCGATGTCAGAGCAGTAGGCACAAGGCTGTCCTCCGCCCTCATTTGTACGTTCCGGTGTTTGGATAACGCAAGGTCACCGTGACTCACTCACCCCGGTGGCGTGCCTCTGTCAGGTTTGTGGTGCGGCTCATCTGGACGGGCCGAAACCGAAACCAACATCAACCAAAGGAACGCAACATGACATCTTTCACTGACTTCATCCAAAAGGCGAAAGACGACTACACCCGCATCGAGACCGAGCTGAAATCCTATGAAAAGAAGGTCAAGGATGCCGGCGAGGCCGCAGACACCTGGACACGGGATCAGGCGGCAAAGCTGAGGGCGGATCTGAGCGAGGCCCAGAAGAAGGTCACGGATCTGGCCGAGCGCATCGACCGTGAGGGCGAGGAAGCCGTCACCGAGGCGCATGACCAGGCGAAGCGTCACTGGGATGCACTGCACGCCGCCGTGGCCACGTATCGCGATCACGTAACCAAGTCGGCGGATGTCTGACATTCGAAAAAAGGGGAGAGCCAACATGCTTCGCATAGCGGCAACTGTGTGGGTCATCGGGGCGGTTGCGTCGCCGGGGCTTGCCGAAAGCACTGCGCCCGTCGCCGGTGAAACCGTGCTGGGTGTCGAGGTCAACGTGACCCGGATCGTCAGCAAGGGCTACAGCGCAAACGCGCTGATCGGCGCGGATGTGCGCAACGAGCGGGCCGAAACGGTCGGGTCGGTTCACGATCTGATCGTCGGCGTCGAGGGCGAGGTCAGCCTCGCCATCATCGAGGTCGGCGGCTTTCTTGGGCTCGGGTCCAAATGGGTCGCGGTTCCGGCGCATCTGTTCGAGGCCGACGGCAACAACGCGGTCGTTCTCGCCGGGGCCACCGAGGCCGCGCTGGGCGCGATGCCACCCTTCACCTACGCGCAATAGCGTCAGAACAGGGTGATAACGACATGACACTTTCCGAACCAACCGGGTCGAAGGGGGCCACCACCGCCTTGCCGGAGACGACCGAATTGCGGCCGGTGTGGATCATCGTGCTGGGCGCGCTGATCGTGCTGACCGGCATTGCGGCCATCGCCTTTCCGCTGGCCTCGACACTCGCGGTCGAGGTTCTGGTCGGCAGCCTGTTCCTGACGGTCGGCGTGTTCACGACCACGCATGCCATCATCGACCGCGGGTCCGAGGGCACGTGGTGGGAGTTGCTCATCGGCCTGTTGCATATCGCGGCCGGTGTGATTTTCCTGGCCAATCCGCTGGGCGGTATTCTTGCGCTGACGGTCATGCTGGGCGCGACCTTCGTTGCCGAGGGCGTGCTGCGGATCTTCATGGCGCTTCGGATGGAACGCTCCCGGAAGCTATTTCTGCTGATCGCATCGGGCGCGTTGTCCATCCTGCTTGGCGGAATGGTCTTCGCCGGGCTGGCCAACGGCGCCTCGCTCACGCTGATCGGCGTGTTGCTGGGGGTCAATTTCATCTTCGCGGGGGTCGCGCTGATCACTGTCGGGATGGCGGCAAAGACATCCGGGTCAGATTGAGCTATCCGGCAAACACGTCACAAAGGGGAGCGATATTCGCTCCCCTTTGCCGATGATGACGAGGTTGCGCGGGCATACGACACCGCGCGTTTGCCCTTTGGGAGGATCACACCGGGATTTGCGAAATGCTTTAGTAGACCTGTCTGGCGGGCGACGGAAAGGTGACCCGAACCTGATCTTCTTCGAAGGCGTCGAAACTCTTGGACCAGGTGCGGCCCGGCCAGTGAATCTCAAGCGCGCGTGCCTTGGGGCGGTAGGCGGCGGTGTAAAGCGTTCCGAAACCGGACGAAAAGGCGGTTGAATAGAGCGGGGGCTTGAGGAAGGCGCCGACAAATTTCTCTTGCGTTTCAGGATGCAGCGTCAGTCTTTGGAGCAAAAACCGCTCTCTTTCCACTGTCGCCGTGAATCGGGCATGGCTTGACCATTCGACCCGCTCCTGATGGTTGGTTGCCACAGCCGCGCGGGTCAGGATGGTCGGGCGATCCGGTGTCAGATATGCGGTCAGGTAGCGCCGCGCGGAGTCGAGGACCGTCACGTTATAGCTCATGTGACAGGGCACGCGTTTGAGGATCTCGCCTGCTTCTTCGGTTGTCGTGCAGGTTTGCAGGATATAGCGCAGGATCAGCGGCACACCGAAACCGGTTCCGACCTCTTGCCGTCCGCCAAAGGTCAGCGAGGCGGTCAGGCCCGCGTCGTTTATCCCGTCCACCAACCCGAACAGCCCGTCTGTGGTTCCGATCACACCGCGGCCATTCCATCGGGTTTTGAGGATCACGGCATCGAAGGCATCCTCGTCATAGTCGTAGTTGCGCACCAGCAGGGGTGTGTCGCCCTGCCAGATCGCCTGGCTGCATCCCGCAAGGTATCGCGGTGGGCAATAGAAACTGAGAAACCGCGCCTCGACATCGCCGCCGCCCACAAGCGCGCACAACTCGTCATAAAGATCCACGATCTCGGGCATGTGAGTGCAAAGCGCCTGACGGCATTCGTGATAGGTGGGACGGCCCGACAGGCCCTCTCTGGCCCACCAGGCCGAGTAGGCGGGCCAGTATTCCAGGAACTGCCGGCGCCACTTGGGCCCCGGCGCATCCTCACTTATCGCTTTGAAGTTCAGGGGCATTGCGTCTGGATAGCCGAATTGGCCGTAAGTGCAAGGATCGCCGGGTAGAGCTGGCCGCAGCACATGGCGTGCGGCCTGCCTTGGCAAGTGTCTACATGATCTTGAATGCGGGATCGTCGAATGCGCTGGCCGATGGCAGGGGCCGGGCCGAATACGCGTTCTTGATCCCGTTGATCCAGTTCTTGGATTTCTGGGTCAGTTGGAAGCCTTTCGTCATGGAGCGTCCGCGCGTCACCAGAATGCCGAGATCCGCCCCCTCGTAGCGATAGTCGCCGGCATTGGAAATCCGCAGGAAAAAGGCCTCGTCATCGCTTTCGACCGCGCGTCGGTGATAGTCGAACCGGTCGAATTCGACGCGGCCATCGGGCAGCATCCTGTAGATGCCCGTTTCGGGGGCATGGGTGATGATGTCCACGTTGTCCTCGGTGTGCTTGATCACCATCTGCGACCAGCTGTCGATCATGTCGGGATCGGCCCAGCGGGCGTTGAGTTCTTCGACGTCCAGCTTGAACGGCTTTTTCGAGAACTCGAGCAGGTGAAACAGGAACAGCGGCGCGTCCGCATGGGCAAAGGCGGCGTGGTTGGTCATGGACGAGGCGCCGGTGATCCGCGGGTTCAGCTCACCCAGCCAGATGTCTCCGGATTTCTTGTCGATCAGGAAATCCAGCTCAAAATACCCGCGATAGCCTTCCTTGCGGAGCTGTTCGCCGAACTTGAATGTCAGCTCGCGGGCCTTTTGGCGGGTTTTGGGCGGGAACGCGGTCGAGAAGATCTCATTCCCGCACCAGCCGCCGCGATAGGGCGTCAGTTCCTTGAAGCCCACCAGTTCGGTCATCAGCGGCCCGACGATCGTGCCCTGAGAGGTGGCGCACGCCTCGATCGCAGATCCGCGGCAATCGATCCGTTTCATGATCTTGATTTCACCCTCGCCGACGATCTCATGCTCGTGCTTGCGAAAGTCGGCCTCGGACTTGATGAAGAATGTGGTGTGGCCGCTGTCCCCGAAGGCGGATTGCAGCACCAGATCATGGCCGATCCCGGCCTTTTCACACACCTTACGCAGATGGTCGCAGCTTTCGACCTCGGACAACACGTTGGGAACGGACGGAACGCCCGCCTTGTTGCCGATGCGGACCGTTTCGATCTTGTTGTCCATGTTGGTGCGCAGCTTGGCCTTGGGAAACCAGACCTCTCCGCCCAGTTCCTTGACCAGCTTTTCGGTTTTTTCGTCGAACATCAGAAAGGCAAATTTGGGCTTGCCGCCCCGTGCCTTGACGTAGTCGATCACCTCTTTGTGCTGCAGGAGATAGTTGTTGATGTCTTCGATGGACTGGAACTCGTCATGTGGCAGTTCGGACGGGACGAGCACGTTGGGGTGGCGCCCGTCGAAACAATCCATGTAGCAGATGTATTTGAAATTCTTCACCCATTCGTCGAGGCCGAGCAGGTTGAAGTTGGTGGCTGATACGAAATAGATCGGATCCTTGTTGGTGTGAAAGAAGCGCCGGATTTCTGAAATGTTCTTCAGGGTCTTCTTTGGCATTGGGCTGTCCTCTCTTATTTCGTTTTTTTGCTCAGCCCTTGCAGGGCCTCGTGGGTGAAGACCCGCAAACCGAGATCGGGCCGGTATCCGTGGATTTCGCTGACGTCCAGCGCGCGCATGAAAGACAGGATTTCAGGGCTGATCACCTGTCCGGGGACAAGGATCGGAAATCCGGGAGGATAGGGGATGATGAATGAGGCGGATACCAGTTCCTCGCCTGAATTGAGGCGCTCCACCAGCACGTCGTCGAGGTCGTGATAGTCGCAATTGTCCTCGTTATAGGCGAGGAAGAAGGCCGTGCGAACGTCGCCCTCGGGCGTGTCAGTGCCTGATCGGAAGGCATCATGAAACCGGCTGAAATCGGGCAGGGGCGGCACATGTTCGACAAGGCCCGCGACCCGCTTATCGAAGGACAGGCGTTCCATTTTCGAGGCGTCGTCCAGCAGTTCGTCCAGCTCCTTGGCGACTTCGACCAGAACCTCGATCAGATAGGCGATCGAAGAGCGGGTGGTGCCGATATTGGTCATGAACAGGACGGTGTTGCGGGAGGTCTTATTGATCTGAATCCCGTATCTGTCCATCAGGATGTCGGTCTTGAACGTGTCGCCATCCCACCCGGTTCCGCCGATCCCCAGCGTGACCCGGGTCGGGTCGAGCACGAACTCATCCTTGGTCCAGATCTCCCATTTGTCCGACCAGCCATCCTGTTCGTTGTAGTAGGCCTCGATGCCGCTTTCGCGATACTCGGGCGGGATCATGATCGAGGGCGTCAGGACGCGGAAGTATTTCTGCAGCAGCGGGTGGCTTGTTACCGCCCTCCGGATTGCCATGGCGCTTTCGACCTGGCGCTGCACGAACTCGAACCCTTCCAGCTCGACCTGCCGTCGGCCGACGTCCAGCGATGCGATGATCTGATAGTTGGGTGAGGTCGAGGTGTGCGTCATGTAGGCCTCGTGAAAGGCCTGTTCGACCTCGCCCTTGAAGTCCATATCGTTGACGTGGATCATCGATCCCTGCCGCAGCGAGGTCAGGGTTTTGTGTGTCGATTGCGTGGCATAGACCCGGATGCGCGCATCCGGCGGGGGCACGAGGCGGGTGTTCAGCAACGTTTCCTCGTCGGCGTCCTTCAGCCGGTCCTGCTGCTTGTCCCAGGCCTCTTTGTGCGACGCGTCGCGCAGACGTGTCCGAAGGGTGTTGGCAACGGACATGGCCGTGCGCTGGCGGTACATCGGACTGAACCGGGCAAAGGCAAACCACGCCTCGTCCCACAGGAACACGAGGTCCTTCTTGATGGCCAGACATTCCTCCATCACCCGCTCAACGTTGTAGACAAGCCCGTCAAACGTGCAGTTTGTCAGCAGGACCATGCGCACCCGGTCCAGTTTGCCGGCGGCCTTCAGCTTGAGGAGCGTGTGCTTGATCTCGCGCAGCGGCACTGCCCCGTACATCGAGTATTCGTGGAGCGGATAGCTGTCCATGTAGACCACGTTCGCACCGGCAAGAACCATGCCGTAGTGGTGCGATTTGTGGCAATCGCGATCGACAAGGACGATGTCACCGGGCCGGATCAGGGCTTGAACGACGATCTTGTTGCAGGTGGAGGTTCCGTTGGTGGCGAAGAACGTCTGTTTCGAGCCAAAGGCGCGCGCGGCCATGTCCTGCGCTTCCTTGATCGGGCCGCGTGGTTCCAGCAGGCTGTCCAGCCCGCCGGATGTTGCCGAGGTTTCCGCCAGAAAGATGTTGGGCCCGTAGAAGGCGCCCATGTCCTGAATCCAGTGCGACCGGCTGATGGATTTGCCGCGGCTGATCGGCATGGCGTGAAAGACGCCGGTGGGCTGTTTGGAATATTCCTTGAGCGCAGTGAAAAACGGGGTCTTGTAGCGCCGGTTCACCCCGCGGAGGATATTGAGGTGCAGCTCAAGAAAATCCTCCTGATTGTAGAACACGCGGCGGCAGCGTCCCAAATCCATCCCGGCGATGTCTTCGGCTGAGCGATCCGTGATCAGATAGGCGTCAAGTTCGGGGCGGACCTTTGCGATCAGACGGCAGGCTTCGGGGCCGTACTCGCTGGGTTGCAGGGCATCGACATGCTCGTCCTCTTTCAGGCGGTTGAGATATTGCTGGATGATCGGCAGGACGTTCTTGGATTTGAGCACAAGACCGGGCCGGACGATCACCGCCTGCACATTGTGATTGAAGAGGATGCCCATGAGCGCGTCTTCGAGGCTGGGCACAATCACCGGCTCATAGATGAACGGGTCCTCGGCCCGGCGGACACGGTAGAGGTTGTTTCGCAGGAACCTCTCCTGATGCTCGTTGACGTTGTCGACGATCAGAACCTCGAAATAGGGACGCCCCAATGCACGGTCTTCAGGCGGGAGGGTGCTTTCGTCCTCGTAATCCTCGTTGTCGATTTCATCGCTGCCGATGGGAATCGAGCGCCGCCGATAGGCACCCGAGGTCAGGGCGCGGGCGACGCGCCGTACCGAAATCGAAAGATCTTCGATGTTTCGCTGTTCGAGCAGTTTCCTGAGATGTTCGAAAACGTGTGCGCCCGGGAACGCCCAGTATACTTCGATCGGTGCAAGCGCGTCGAGCAATGCCTCGGCCGTCTGCAACAGCTTGGCGCCCTGTCGTCCCGCGATGTCATGGACGAGCATGGATTCAGCGGTTTCGCGCAGGGCGCTCCATCGGTCGGCGCGCAGTTGCGTTGCGCTGTAATAGTCACTGACCGATGGCAGCTTTGTGCTCGTGTGTTGCAGGTTCATTTCTTACTCCTCCGTGACACATCGAACAATTCGAAAGCTTATGGCGCAACGCGAAATCACCCGGTTCCGGTTCTTCCCTTGAACGCCGGTATGGCAACGTGATCGGCGCGAGATCGGCTGTCTTCGGCCAAAACCGTCCTGGGATCGCGGACCCCAACCCCCGCCCTTGACCCTTGTTTTGGCGTTTCAAGCGGGCCCAGCGTGTGCAGGTACGCGTCTGCGCCGCTGGCGCGGTCGTAAATCGGGAAATCGGCCTCGCGATCCCTGAAACTTTTCAGGACCTGGCCCAGCCCATTGAGGCCGGTTTCGCGCTGACGGCGCACGTTGTCGAGGTCGATCTCGATGGGGAACATATCCTCTTGCCCAGCGGACTGGTGCAGAACGGTTGCGGTCGGGTCGACCACAAGCGAGCGCCCCACGCCGCCTGCACCAAGCCCGTTCACGTCGAAGACGTAGCATTGGAACTGCGCTGCCGTTGCCCGTGCAATGGCAATCTCGGCGTCGCGATCCGTGGTGCCGGTCAGTACCGGATGCAGCAAAACCTCGACCCCTTGGCTGGTCAGTTGCCGCGTGGTTTCGGGGAACCAGATGTCATAGCAGATCGACAATCCGAACCGCCCGACATCGGGCACGTCGAAGACGCAGAAATCCGTCCCCGATGCGATGCCCTGTTCATAGGGTTTGAACGGGAACATCTTGGCGTATTTCTTGACGATTTCGCCCTGCGGGTTGATGACGACCGACGTATTGAAAATCCGGCCGTCGGCGAGTTTTTCAAACATTGAGCCGGGGATCAGCCAGATGCCGAACCGGCGTGCATCGTCCTGAAACTGCGCAAGCGCGTCGTTCGGAAACGGCTGCGCAAACTGATCGAGAGGACCATAAGGCGCCAGCTCGGAGAAAACGACCATCTGGGTCCAGGGGAACCGGGCCATCAGGATCTCGATCCGATGGCGCATCGCCTCCACGTTCGAATGAAGCGCGGAAACGTGCATCTGAACGCCTGCGATTGCAAATGGGGTCATGTATGTGTCTGCCTCTTTTCTTGGCCACGGCTGGCTGTGCCCCCGAGCCTAGAATGCGTGGAGAGAATTATCAAATGCATCAATTTCGGGGGAATCCCGTCCGGCTTACGCCTGCCACTGCGCGACGGCAATTCGTGGGTCTTTGAGTCGGTTCTTCGGCATCGGTGCTTTTTTGGGCAAGATGCAGTCCAGACGTCGCGATGCGCGGGTGTAGGCGCATGCCATGGCGGGTTTTGGAACAGTCGAGTTTGGGAAAGAGTGGTAGCCCGTAGGGGAATCGAACCCCTCTTTCCAGGTTGAAAACCTGGCGTCCTAACCGATAGACGAACGGGCCAAAGCGGCATGTCAGGGGCTTTTACGAATTGCACCTGTGCGGCGCAAGGGCAGCGGCCGAAAAAAACCATTCAAAGCAAATGAGCCGGTTGGAGGGTGGGAATACCGACGTAAACAGTTTCGCACGGTGAGAAGGGCAGAGTTTCTGACAGGCTGTCACCCCGCAAAGACAAGCGTATTCAGGTGCGCGCGAGCGCTGGTCCAATGTTCGGGGGATTGCCGTCAGTTTGCCGACGAACGCGGTCTACACCTTGGGAATGCCGCATGTTAGCTTTCCGGTGAACGATCAGGGAGAACTGCCAAATGCCATTGACGGTCAAGGACATGATGGAGGCCGCCAACGCGGTGGTTGAGCGCATCGACGGTGCGAAGGCGCAGGAATTGGTGGCCGACGGGGCGTTGTTGCTCGACATCCGGGATGCGCCCGAGTTGGAGCGCAGCGGGCGGGCCGTCGAGGCGCATCACATCCCGCGCGGCATGCTTGAGTTCCGCGCCGATCCCACGACCCAGTATCACGACCCCGAGTTGCGGTTCGATCGGCCGATCGTGCTGCACTGCGCCTCGGGCGGACGTGCCGCGCTGGCGGGCAAGCTGCTCAAGGAGATGGGATATGCCGAGGTCTACAATCTGGGCGGGCTGACCGACTGGCAGCAGGGCGGCGGCGCGGTGATCGAGCCGGTCGATCCCGGGATGTGACCGGTCCGATCTGACACAGGTCAAAGTGGTACATATTCCAACCCGCTAATGTCATGGCCGAACGGTTTTGAACAGGAATCACCGGCCATGATGCGTCTTGCTGCAATCCTCTATTCCCTGATCTCCACAGCCCTGGCGGGGACCGCCGTGATCGCGGTTCTGTCGGCAGGCATGGTTTCTGTGGCGGCGATCCTTTGGGCCGCCGGGGCGGGCTTCGTTCTGGCCGCGCCGGCCTCCTGGCTGGTGGCCCGGCATCTCTACTCAGGGCAGTCGGCCTGATCAGGCGTTGAGAAAGGCGCGCGTGGCGGCCTCGAACTCGCGGGGTTTCTCCGCGTGCAGCCAGTGCCCGGCGCCGGGGATCTTGGCAAAGCGTGCCTGTGGGAACAGCGCGCGGATCGTGTCGCGGTGGCCGGGCAGCACATAGTCCGAGGCCGCGCCCGACAAAAACAGCGACTGACCCCGCCATGGCGTGCCGCCCTCGGGGAAGCCCATGATTCTGGGCATTTCGGCGGCCAGACCGTCAAGGTTCAGCCGCCAGCGCTTGGCGGGCAGGTCCAGCGATTGGGTGAAGAAGCTCTGCAACGCTTTCTCGACCCCGTGTGCGGCAAGCTGCGCCTCGGCGTCCGAGCGCCGTTCGACCTGCGACAGGTCCACGGCCCGCATCGCCTCGATATACTGTATCTGACTGTGTCCATAGGCGACCGGCGCGATATCGGCGACAACCAGCTTGCGCACCAGTGCCCCATGGTGCAGCGCCAGCGTCATCGCCGCCTTGCCGCCCATGGAATGGCCCACGACATCCGCTTGCCCACCGATGGCCGCGATCACCTCGGCCAGATCCGCCGCCAGTGCGGGATAGTCATGCGTGTCCGACCAGGGGCTTTGCCCGTGGTTGCGCATATCGACCGAGATCACCTGCCGTTCGTCAGACAGGCGTTTGGCAATCACGCCCCAGTTGCGGGCCGAGCCATAGAGGCCGTGGGCGATCAGCAGGGGCGGGGTGTCGGTCGGGGTGCCGAAATGGATCATGTTCAACATGGGTTGGTGATACCTGCGTGCGCGGCGATGGGCCAGCCCCATTGAGGCCGCCCCGACAAGCCGGTAGACTGTCCGGCTAGGAGGCCCGGTTGGATGTCAGAACAGATCGCCGTACAGGACCAGATTGCGGAGACCATCGCGCTGTTGCGCGCCAAGCTGGGCGTGCGTGGCAAGACGCTGGCCGCCTCGCTACGCCGGGCCCGGCACCGGCTGCCGCGCCGCATTCACGGGCAGGCGATGGAACTGGCCAAGGCTGAACCGTTGGCCAATCACCCGAAACTGCGGCTGACGCTGGATACACCGAAGCTGGTCACCGCGGTGCAGGAGGTGCAGGCGCATCTGCGCGCCATCGATCTGGCCGACCGGCGCAAGGGCTGGCTGCTGAGCATGTTGGGCGGGCTCGCCTTCAACATTCTGGTGTTTGCCATCCTGCTGCTGGTGTTTTTGCGCTGGCAAGGCGTGATCTGACCCTTTTCCCGGCGGTGTGCTCCGGCTATTCCTGAACATGGTTCAGGAAAGGAACGCCATGCCATCGAAATCCCAGGCCCGCAGGGCGCAGCTGCGTGAGAGATTGGTCGAGGCGGCCGAGAGTCGCATTGCCCGCGAGGGCTTGGGCGAATTGCGGGCGCGGGATCTGGCCCGGGACGCGGGCTGTGCGTTGGGGGCGATCTACAATGCCTTCGAGGATCTCAATGCCATCGTGATGGCCGTGAACGGCCGGACTTTCCGCGCTTTGGGGCAGGCGGTCTCCGATTCCTTTGATGGCAGCGAGGCGCCGGTGCAGCGGCTGATCGTGATGAGCACCGCCTATCTGCGCTTTGCCGATGCGCACACCAATCTCTGGCGGGCGCTTTTTGAACTGAAGATGACACAGGACGGGCCGGTGCCCGATTGGTATCGCGAGGCGCTGGCGGGGCTTTTCGGTCTGATCTCGGAGCCGGTGTCGCAGATCTTCCCCGAGATGAAGCGGGAAGAGCTGGAACTGATGACCCGGGCGCTGTTCTCTTCGGTGCATGGGATCGTGAGTCTGGGGCTGGAAAACCGTATCTCGGGCGTGCCGCCGGAACAGATCGAGCGGATGATCGGGCAGGTTCTTCGCCAGATTGGAAACAATTAGTTTCCTGAACAGTGTTCACAACATGCCTTGAACGGCGTTCATGAATTTGCTATCTCCAATTTGTGAACGATGTTCATGATATTGGAGGAACCCATGTTCGGCACGTTGAAGACCCTGATCGTCGGTGCAAATGCCCGCGCGGAAGAGCAATTGCGTGACACTTATTCCATTGAACTGATCGACCAGAAGATCCGCGAGGCGGAGAGCAGCCTGAAGGCGGCCAAGCTGACCCTTGCCAGCCTGATCCAACGCCAGCGCGGAGAGCAGCGCCAGGTGGACGGGCTGCAGGGGCGGATCGCTGACCTGATGACCCGCGCGCAGGAGGCGCTGGATGGCGGGCGCGAGGATCTGGCTCAGAGCGCGGCTCAGGCGGTGGCGGATCTGGAAAACGAGTCTGCGGTGCGCCGCAAGACCCTCGACCGGCTCGACACCCGCATTCTGCAGTTGCGCCAGACCGTCGACGCCGCCAGCCGCCGCATCATCGACCTGAAGCAGGGCGCGATTGCCGCCCGGGCGGTCAGGCGCGAGCAGGGGCTGCAGAAACGGCTGAACCGGCATGTCGGTGGTGAGAGCCCTATCGAAGAGGCCGAAAGCCTGATTGCCCGCGTGATGCAGCAGGATGACCCGTTCGAACAGGGCGAAATCCTGCGCGAGATCGACGCGACGCTGGATCACTCCGCCGTTGCAGCGCGGATGGAGGAGGCGGGCTTTGGTCCAAAGACCCGATCGACCGCTGCTGACGTTCTGAGCCGCCTCAACGCCAAGGACTGAACCGACACTGTCCGGACCTCGTGAGAACCGGTGACTTTATCGAATGAATGGAGAGACAAGATGAATACCCGTAACGAAAACGCTCTGATCCTGATGCTGAACGGCGCCGGTGTTGTGCTGGCCTATGTCCTGCTGGCGATCTCGCTGTGGCTGTCCACCGACGTGCCGCTGGCCACCAAAGGTTACTGGGGCATGGGCGTGGTGCTGCTGACGCTGAGCCTGATCAACGTGGTGAAATACCGCTTCGACTACCGCTCGTCCGAGGACCGGATCAACCGCATCGAAGAGGCGCGCAACGAGAAGCTGCTGGAAGAGGCGCTGAAGGATCCGAAATCGGATATCTGACGCTTGCCCCGCCGCGCCGAAAGGCGCGGCGCCGGGCCCAACGCTTTTGCCTGCATCTAAGATGCGGGCAGAAGGGGCGGGAGCCCTCCGATCCCTTGAGGGTGCTCCTCGCAAACAAAAAAACCCGCCGTGGACAGATCCAGCGGCGGGATGATTCTTGTCGGGTCTGTCCGGTTACAGATTCGGATAGAGCGGGAAACGGGCACACAGCTCGGCCACTTCGGCCTTTACCTTGGCCTCGACCGCACCATTGCCGTCCTCGCCATTGGCGGCCAGACCGTCAACAACCTCGATGATCCAGTCCGCGATCTGACGGAACTCGGTCTCGCCAAAGCCGCGGGTGGTGCCAGCGGGTGAGCCCAGGCGGATACCGCTGGTGATGGTTGGCTTCTCCGGATCGAACGGCACGCCGTTCTTGTTGCAGGTGATATGCGCGCGGCCCAGGGCCTTTTCGGTCGCATTGCCCTTCACGCCTTTGGGGCGCAGGTCCACCAGCACCACATGGGTGTCGGTGCCGTGGGTCACCGTGTCCAGCCCGCCCTTGATCAACTGATCCGACAGCGCCTGTGCATTGACCACGACCTGCTTGATGTAGTCCTTGAACGCAGGCTGCAGCGCTTCACCGAAAGCGACCGCCTTGCCTGCGATCACGTGCATCAGCGGGCCACCCTGAATGCCGGGGAAGATCGCCGAGTTGACCTTTTTGGCGATGGCCTCGTCATTGGTCAGGATCATACCGCCGCGCGGGCCGCGCAGGGTCTTGTGGGTGGTGGTGGTGGCCACATGCGCATGCGGGAAGGGCGAGGGGTGTTCACCTGCTGCGACCAGACCGGCGATATGGGCCATGTCCACATGCAGGTAGGCGCCGACCATGTCGGCGATTTCGCGCATCTTGGCAAAGTCGATGACGCGCGGAATGGCCGAGCCGCCCGCGATGATCAGCTTGGGCTGATGCTCTTTCGCCAGCGATTCGATCTGCTCATAGTCGATCAGGTTGTCCTGTTTGCGGACGCCGTAGTGGATGGCGTTGAACCACTTGCCCGACTGGTTCGGAGCCGCGCCGTGGGTCAGGTGGCCGCCTGCGTCCAGGCTCATGCCCAGAATGGTGTCGCCCGGCTTGATCAGTGCCTGGAACACGCCCTGATTGGCCTGCGAACCCGAGTTCGGCTGCACGTTGGCGAACTCACAGCCAAAGAGCTGTTTGGCGCGGTCGATGGCCAGGTTCTCGGCGACATCGACGAACTGGCAGCCACCATAGTAGCGGCGCCCGGGATAGCCCTCGGCGTATTTGTTTGTCATCACCGAGCCCTGCGCCTCCATCACGGCGGCCGAGACGATGTTCTCGCTGGCGATTAGTTCGATCTCGTCGCGCTGGCGGCCAAGTTCAGAGGTGACCGAGCCGAACAGCTCAGGGTCCCGATCCGCAAGAGACTGGGTGAAGAAACCGGTGTCACGAAGGTTGGCGTTCATGGGGGCTCCAAATGGCTGGGGGTGTGTTTGGCGAATTTCCTATCGGAAACCAGCGATCCGAGAAAGGTTGTAAAGCGACGAAATGGCCCGCTGTGGCGTCAACTCTGGTCTCTCGGGGAAAGGTATGTTTGTTTCGGAACCAAATGCGCAGCACCGGAAACCGAAATTGATGAGTAAGAGAATCGCTTTTCTGGCCAGTGACGCTCCGGTGGCCCAGACCGCCCGCGCCGCCCTGATCGGGCGCTATGGCAATGCCGCCCCCGGCGACGCCGACGTGATCGTGGCCCTTGGCGGCGACGGGTTCATGCTGCGCACGCTGCACAGTAGCAAGCATTTGCATGCGCCGGTTTACGGCATGAATCGCGGCACCATTGGGTTTCTGATGAACGAATATTCCGAAACCGATCTGCTTGATCGTCTAGCGGCCGCAGAGGAAGAGATCATCAACCCGCTTGCGATGACGGCAATGGATCAGGCGGGGCGAGTGCATGAGGCACTGGCGATCAACGAGGTCTCGCTGCTGCGTGCCGGTCCACAGGCGGCCCGGCTCAAGATCACCATCGACGGGCGGCTGCGGTTGGCCGAGCTGGTTTGCGACGGCGCGCTGGTTTCAACCCCGGCGGGATCGACCGCTTACAACTATTCCGCCCACGGTCCCATTCTGCCCATCGGCTCGGATGTTTTGGCCATGACCGCGATTGCCGCGTTCCGTCCCCGCCGCTGGCGGGGGGCGGTTTTGCCGAAAACCGCGCATGTACGCTTTGACGTCGTGGAGGCCGACAAGCGCCCCGTGATGGCGGACGCGGACTCGATCTCCATTTCGGATATCGACTGGGTCGAAATCCGGTCCGAGCCTGCAATCTCGCACCGCATCCTGTTCGATCCGGGTCACGGGCTGGAAGAGCGCCTGATTTCGGAACAGTTTACGTAAAATTAAGATTTCTTAAAAAAGTTCCGAGTTCTGTGAACCAGATCACAGGCAGGCGGGGCTGCTTCGGCATATGCTTGTCTTACCCGGAGGAAACGTCCTGGTGGAGGTGAGTGGCCACCGACCGACGTGTTCGACAAGATTGCGCATGTTTCGCGCTGGCGGGTGTGGTTAACGCCGCATTCACCACAAGAAACCGGGGATATTTTGATCAAGAGGACCCCGGGCGCAGGGGAGCTGCAAGGCCCGGGGTCTATTATTGTGCAGGCGCCGGGGCGGCGAGAGCCGCGCATCGGGCGCGGCACATTTGTTGCTTGCCATGACCCGCCCGGCCAGTTTCACCCGGTGCCGTATCGGCACATCATCATCTCGACGCTGCTTTCGACGATTTTCTGCATTTGCTCTTCCGAGACCAGGGCAGAGCCGAAGATATAGGGCCAGAACGCCTTGGCCTTGAGCAGCGCGATGAATTCCTGCGCGGCCTCCTCGGGATCGGGCACGTTCAGTTGGCCGTCCTCATTGGCGGCGCGCAGCATGTCAATGAAGGCGCCGGTCTTGTCGATCTTGCCCTGTGCCGCCTCGGCCAGATCGGGATTGCGCAGGGTTTCGCTGATGATCATCCGCGCCATCGCCATGACCTCGGGCGAGATCAGCAGCCGCCCTTCGGCCCAGCCCAGTTCGATCAGCTGTTCCCGGATGTCCCGGTCCGGGTCATAGCGGATGTGCCGCATGTCCGCGAACCGCTCGGCCAGAACGCTGACAATCGAGCGAAACAGTTTTTCCTTGCTTTCAAAATACTTGTAGACCGTCCGCTTGGAGACCTCGGCCCGTGCCGACACCCGATCCATGCTGGCCGCAGAGAACCCCTTTTCCTGGAACTCCTCTACGGCGGCATCAATGATCTGCGCGTATTTCGACGCATTGGGGCCGCTGCACTCGTACATGACATCCAGCTATGGGCCAAATTCACGTAACCGTCAATCAAGGCGGTAAACTTTGCAGTTTACACCCTGGGTGGCTTTGCATACGGTAAACGCACCAGTTTACCGACTCACCAGCCTGATGCTGCACGGGAGGCACTTTCATGACAATCTCACTCAAACTGAACGGCCAGACGCATGACGTCGACGTCGAACCCGGAACACCACTGCTGTGGGTGATCCGGGATGAACTCAAGATGACCGGGACCAAGTTCGGCTGCGGTGTCGCGTCCTGCGGGGCCTGCACCGTACATCTGGACGGTGAACCGGTGCGGTCGTGCCAGACCTATATCGAGGATGTGGGCGAAGCCGAGATCACCACCATCGAGGCGATGGAGGACAGCAAGATCGGGGCCGCTGTGCAGCAGGCCTGGGTCGAGTTGGACGTGGTGCAATGCGGCTATTGCCAGTCCGGGCAGATCATGTCCGCGGTTGGGCTGCTGTCCGAGAACGCCAAGCCCACCGTCGAAGAGATTGACAGTTACATGCACGGGAATGCCTGCCGCTGCGCCACCTATCAGCGCATCCGGGCAGGCATTCAGCGCGCAGCCGAAATTCTGGAGGCCTGATATGACCGTGAACACTTCTCGCCGCGGGTTCCTGAAAGGGGCCGCCGCCGCCACCGCCGTTCTGATGGTCGGCGCCCGTCCGGATGGCGCCATTGCCGCCGCCTCGGGCGAAAGCGCCATGCTGAACCCGTTCGTCAAGATCGGGTCGGATGGTTCAGTCACCGCCATCGTCAAGCATTTCGAGAAAGGGCAGGGCCCGGCCACCGGCCTGACCACGCTGATCGCCGAGGAAATCGGCCTGCGCATGGATCAGATCGGATACGAATTCGCCCCGTCGAACCCGGCGCTCTATAACAACCTGCTGTTCGGGCAGTTCCAGGGCACGGGCGGCTCGACCGCCATGGCGAACTCGTTCCAGCAATATCGCACCGCAGGTGCTGCCGCGCGTGAGATGCTGCTGAACGCCGCCGCTCAGGCCTGGAGCGTCGATGCCTCGGAACTGACGCTGGATGAGGGCGTCATCGCCGGTGCCGGTCAGTCCGCGCCGCTGGGTGACTTAGTGGCTGCCGCCGCCGAGCTGGAAGCCCCGGCAGAACCAAGGCTCAAGGACCCGTCCGAATTCCGTCTGATCGGAAACACCGAGGTCCGCCGTGTGGACAGCGCGATCAAGGGCAATGGAACCGCGCAATATGCGATGGACGTGCATCTGCCGAACCAGATGGTGACCATGATCAAGCGCCCCGAGCAGCGCGGCGCCCTGGTGACCGGTTTCGACGACAGCGCGGCGCAGGGGATCAAGGGCTACATCATGTCCCAGACCCTGCCGAACAACGCTGGTGTCGCGGTGTACGCGGAAAACACCTGGGCCGCGATGCAGTCGCGTGATGCGCTTGAGGTCGAGTGGGATGTCTCTGCCGCCGAAACGCGCGATTCCGAGCAGATCAAGGCCGAGATCATGGCCGCGCTGGATGCCGAGCCGGAATACAACGTCAACAAGACCGACGCGGCGGCGACTCTGGCCGCGCTGGACGGAGCAGCGCAGGTTGTCGAGCAGAGCTTTTACTTTCCGCTGCTCGCACATGCGCCGATGGAGCCGCTGACCTGCACCATTCAGGCCACCGAGGATGGCGGTATCCTGCTGCATGACGGCTGCCAGTTCCCCACGGGTCCGCATTTGGCCCTGTCGCAGATCTTTGAGTTGCCGATGGAGAAGATCCAGATCAACACGATGTTTGCGGGCGGTTCCTTTGGCCGCCGGGCCACGCCGGATGCGGACTATCAGGTCGAGGCGGCGCTGGCCTTTATCGTCACCGACCGCACCCGACCGGTGAAACTGGTCTGGTCGCGTGAGGACGATCTGCGCAGCGGTTATTATCGCCCCGCCTTTGGTCACAAGGTCCGGGTCGGGCTGGATGCCGACGGCAATATCGTGGGCTGGGATCACCGCATTGCGGGTCAGTCGATCATGAAGGGCACCGCGTTCGAGGATTTCAGCGTCCATGACGGGGTCGATCACAGCTCGGTCGAGGGCACGTCGGACAGCCCCTATCAGATCCCCGGAGGCTTTTTCGGGCTGACCGATACCAAGAAGGCGACCAGTACGCTGTGGTGGCGGTCGGTGGGGCATACCCACACGGCCTATGTGATGGAGGTCATGATGGACATGGCCGCCAGGGCCGCGGGGCAGGACCCGGTTGAGTTCCGCCTGCGTTATCTGACCGGCGGTGCCGATCAGGACCGGATGGCCGGTGTGCTGAAGCTGGCGGCTGAGAAGGCGGGCTGGGGCAATGCGCCTGCGGGTCGCGCGCAGGGCATTGCGGTACACAAGTCGTTTGGCTCCTACGTGGCTGAGGTGGCCGAGATTTCGGGCAATGCCGAAGATGGCGTGAAGATCGAGCGGATCACCTGCGCGGTCGATTGCGGTCTTGCGGTGAACCCGGACGTGGTCAAGGCGCAGATGGAAGGCGGGATCGGCTATGGCATTGGCCATGTCATGCGCGATCAGATCACGCTGACCAGCGGCGCGGTGGATCAGTTCAACTTCCCGGATTACGAACCCCTGCGCATCGGCGATATCGCGGCCATCGACGTACATATCGTGCCGTCTGCCGAGGCCCCGACCGGGGTGGGCGAGCCGGGCACACCGCCCGCAGCGCCCGCCTTGGCCAACGCCATCGCGGCGGCCAGTGATCTGCGGGTTGGTAACCTGCCCATGGCCGAGAACGGGGTGGCTTTCGTCTGATGGGCCCGACTAGCACCCCCGGCAATCCAGCGGGGGCGCAGATGAAAACGCTTTGATCCTGTTCAGGCAGTGAAACGCCCCCGACACGGCGGTCGGGGGCGTTTATCTGTGCAAGCAGGCTCAGCCGATCTGGCCGTTGTCGTCGCGTTTGATGGTGATGATGGCAGAGCGCGGCGTGCCCCCGTCGGGCCAGTTGCTGCCCGGGTGCTGGATGCCGACAAAGGCGGTGCGCTTGTCGGCGGACCACGCGAGCCCGGTCACTTCGCAGCCATTGGGGCCGGTCATGAACCGCGCGATTTCACCCGTCACCGGGTCGCCCGCCAGCATCTGGTTGTTGCCGTTGCCGGCAAAATCGCCCTCGTTGTCGTCATTGCCGTCGGTCTGAATCCAGACCAGCCCGGTTGAGTCGATGGCCATGCCGTCGGGTGAGTTGAACAGGTTGCCCTCGTTCACGTTTGGCGAACCGGCGCGATCATCCTGATGCACGGTCGGGTTGCCCGCCGTGACGTAGAGATCCCAGTCGAACCCGTCGGCGGCATGATCCTCATCCGCCGGGCGCCAGCGCACGATCTGACCATACCTGTTTTCGTTGCGCGGGTTGGGGCCGTTGGCCGAGGTGTCGTCGCCGCCCGCGTTGGGTTTGACGCCCCGGTTCTTGTTATTGGTCAGGCAGCAATAGGCCTCGGCAGAGACCGGGTTGGTGGCGACCCATTCGGGCCGGTCCATGGTGGTGCCGCCCACGGCGGACGCCGCCATGCGGGTGAAGATGGCGATGTCGGCGGCCTCCATGCCCGTGGTCTCGGGCGTCAGCGCCAGCCACTCGCCGGTCTGATCGTCGTTGAACTTGGCAACATAGAGCGTTCCGTCGTTCAGCAGACCCTCGGTCGGGTTGCCCGGGACGAAAGGATCGTTCGACACGAAGCGGTAGAGGTATTCGCCCCGTTCATCGTCGCCCATATAGACCACCACGCGGCTGTCGGGGGCCAGAACGACCTCGGCATTCTCATGCTTGAAACGGCCTAGACCGGAATGCTTGATCGGGGTGCTGTCCGGCTTGGTCGGGTCGATTTCGACGATCCAACCGGTGCGGTGCGGCTCGTTCGGGTTTTTCGAGGTGTCAAAGCGCGGGTCGAAGAGTTCGTAGCCGTTCCAGCTTTCGGCCTTGAGGCCGTAACGCTTCATGCCGTCCGCGACCTTTTGGTCATAGCTAGCGTTTTCATCCGAGGAGCCGAAGTAGCCGTTGAAGTTTTCTTCGCAGGTCAGATAGGTGCCCCAGGGGGTCTTGCCTGAGCCGCAATTGTTCATGGTGCCCAGCGAGGACGTGCCGGTCGGGTCGGCCTCGGTCTTGAGTAGGTCATGACCCGCTGCGGGGCCGACGATCTTCATCGGGGTGTTGTGGTGGATGCGGCGGTTGAAGGGGCTGTCCTTGACCACGGTCCAGCCATCGAGGCCCTCGGTGATCTCCATCACCGTCACACCCTGAAGGTTCTGCAATTTCAGCACGTCATCGGCGCTGGCCGGTGTCCCCTCCTGCGCGGCGGGCAGGTTGATCTTGCGGTTGGGATACTCGTGGTTGATCGCGATCAACTGGTGACCCCGAAACGAGAAGGTCTCCATCCCGTCGGTGTTTTCGCCAAAGATCCTGTCCGAGCTTTTCACCGGGCCGCCCTCGGTCACGTCATAACCGTCCGCGTCTGAAAACAGCGGGTCGCCCCAACGCATCAGGATCTTCCAGCTATAGCCCTCGGGCACATGTACCGTGCCATCGGTCTGCGCGGGGATCGGCGTGAAGGCAAAGCGCGAGGCCTCAGCGGCCTGCGCCGAGGTTGAGCCCAGCAGCCCGGCGCCCATCGCCGCAGCCCCCGAGCCAAAGGCCAGCACACCGCCCAGAAAGCCACGGCGCGAAATCGCGGCTTCGACGACGCGGTCGAAATCGTTCTCTTCGGGGCGGGGAAAGTGCAGCTCGTCCCAGTCGTCGGCGGAAAGTGTCCGGGGATCAATGTCTTTCATGGGGGTTCCTGGCTATTTGAAGTTGCGGGATAACGCAGGTTTAGAGCGAGAATGTGACAATCAGCTAACAGAGTTGCGTGCGCTTCGCCCAGAGGCTGAAACCAATTTTTGCGGCGTGGCAGGGATAGGTGGGATTGCGCCCGTGTTCCCTGTGATCGGGGGAGTAGACCGCATTTCGGAGGCGTATCTGTGTCGAAAAGAACCGGCTTGACCATCCCCGTTGCTTGTCCTAGTGACGGGGAACCAGAGCGGGTATAGCTTAATGGTAAAGCCCCTGCCTTCCAAGCAGGCTATGTCGGTTCGATTCCGTCTACCCGCTCCAGTTCTTCCAATCCGCTTTCGCTTGCGTCAAATGGACCTGTGCTGCACAGCAGGGGGCAGCGTTGCTTGACGCTGCGCGGCTCTGCCGCCAAGAAGCACGGGCATCGTGAAGAAACAGCAACAAGGGCCTGATATGGCACGCACTCAGTCCGCACAATCGGCAGCCACCCCCGCACCGGGGGCCAGCGAAGAGCGGGCCGGGTCCAAGAAGCTCGGCGTTCTGGCGTCGCTCTGGCCGTTCATGAAGCCCTATCGGCTGCTGATGACCGGCGCGACCGTTGCGCTGGTGGTGACGGCGAGCATGTCGCTGACCCTGCCGCTGGCGGTGCGCCGCGTGGTGGACCATTTCCGGATCGAGGATGGGGCGCTGCTGGATCAGTATTTTCTGGCCGCCCTCGGCATCGCCGCGATTCTGGCGCTGGGCACCGGCGTGCGCTATGCGCTGGTGACGCGGTTGGGCGAACGGGTTGTGGCCGACATCCGCAAGGCCGTCTTCGACCGCATCATCGGGATGAGTCCCGAGTTCTTTGAGCGCATCATGACCGGCGAGGTGCTGAGCCGGATCACTACCGATACCACGCTGATTCAGTCCGTGCTCGGTTCGTCGGTGTCGATCGCGCTGCGCAACATGCTGATGTTTTTGGGCGGGCTGGTGCTGATGCTGCTGACCTCGGCCAAGCTGACCGGCATGGTGCTGCTGCTGATCCCGGTGGTGGTGGTGCCGATCCTAGTGCTGGGCCGTCGCCTGCGGGGCATCAGCCGCGAGAATCAGGACTGGATCGCGGCATCCTCGGGCAATGCGGGCGAGGCGCTGGGCGCGGTGCAGACGGTGCAGGCCTTTACGCATGAGACCGCCAGCCGGTCGCAATTCGCCGAGATGACCGAGACCGCATATACCGTCTCGCTCCGCCGTATCCAGACCCGCGCGGTGCTGACGGTGATCGTCATCTTTCTGGTCTTTTCCGGCATCGTCGGGGTGCTGTGGATGGGTGCCAACGACGTGCGCGCCGGGCTGATGACCGAGGGCACGCTGATCCAGTTCGTGATCTATTCGGTGATCATGGCAGGCTCTGTCGCGGCGCTGTCGGAGATCTGGAGCGAGCTGCAACGCGCCGCCGGGGCCACCGAGCGGCTGGTCGAGCTGCTCAATGCCGAGGATACGGTGACCGATCCAGTGCGCCCGCAGGTTCTGCCGCAGCCGGTGCGGGGCGAGATCGGGTTTCAGGATGTGAACTTTCGCTATCCCGCGCGTCCGGATGTGGTGGCGCTGGATGGCATGTCGCTGCAGGTCAAACCGGGTGAGACGGTGGCCTTTGTCGGCCCCTCGGGCGCGGGCAAGACCACGGTGATCCAGATGATCCAGCGGTTCTACGACCCGGATGCGGGCAGCGTCACGCTGGACGGCGTGGACCTGCGGACCATGGACCGGGCCGCGTTCCGTCGCCATATCGCGCTGGTGCCGCAGGACCCGGTGATCTTCGCCGCCTCGGCCCGCGACAATATCCGCTTTGGCCGCCCCGATGCGTCCGATGCCGAGGTCGAGGCCGCCGCCCGCGCCGCTGCCGCGCATGACTTCATCGCGGCCCTGCCCGAAGGCTATGACAGTTTTGTCGGCGAACGCGGCGTGATGCTGTCGGGCGGTCAGAAACAGCGCATCGCTATCGCCCGCGCCATCCTGCGCGACGCGCCGGTGCTGCTGCTGGACGAGGCGACCTCGGCTCTGGATGCTGAAAGCGAGCTGGCGGTGCAACGGGCGGTGGACGAGCTGAGCGCCGGACGGACCACGCTGATCGTGGCGCACCGGCTGGCCACTGTGAAAAAAGCCGACCGCATCGTTGTGATGGAGGCGGGCCGTATCGTGGCGCAGGGCACCCATGACGAGTTAGTGGCGCAGGATGGCCTTTATGCCCGTCTCGCGCGGCTGCAATTCACTGACGGTCTGGCCGCCGAATGAGGTGACGTTCCGGCACCTTCCCAATCGCCGTAGCGTCATTCTATCCATGTTGACCCTCTCCCGATAAGCCCTCGCTTGCGCAGACGAGGATTTGCTCTCATCTTGGAGCGGAACGAACAAACACCCGGGAGGACGGGTGGCACATAAGGGGAGGAAGCCGTATGGCATTTGCGGGGTTGGAAGACCGGGCACGGATCGAGGGAGAAATGGCGTGGGAGGAGCGTGATCTGCCGATCACGCTGCACGCGCTGCTGGCGCGGACTGCTGGAAAGTTTCCCAACCACAAGGCGCTCAGTTTCCAGTTGCTGTCCGGCCCGACCGACAAGGCAGAAACGCTGACCTGGTCGCAACTGCTGGGCAAGGTCAATCAGGCCGCGAACCTGTTCCGCTCGCTCGGTATCGGCGAGAAGGATGTGGTGGCCTATGTGCTACCCAACAGCAACGAGACGCTGATCACCATGATGGGCGGGGCCGTGGCCGGGATCGTCAACCCGATCAACCCGCTGCTGGAGCCGGAACAGATCGCCTCGATCCTGCGGGAAACCGGCGCCAAGGTGGTGGTGACGCTGAAACCCTTCCCCAAGACCGATATCGCCCAGAAGGTGGCCGAGGCGGTACGCCACGCGCCAGGTGTGAACACCGTGCTGGAGATCGACCTCAACCGCTATCTGACGCCGCCCAAGTCGTGGATCGTGCCGCTGGTCCGGCCCAAGCTGCAGGACAAGGAGCATCTGGCCCACGCGGATTACCTGAACTTCAACAAGGAACTGGCCAAACAGCCGAGCGCGCTGAGCTTTGCGGACAGTACCGAGGACCGGGTGGCCTGCTATTTCCACACCGGCGGCACCACCGGCATGCCCAAGGTGGCGCAGCACAAGTATTCCGGCATGATCTATAACGGCTGGCTGGGGCACACGCTGCTGTTCTCGGAAAACGACAACATCATGTGCCCGCTGCCGATGTTCCATGTCTTTGCCTGTCATGTGATCGTCATGGCCGCCGTGTCCTCGGGCGCGCATGTGGTGTTCCCGACACCCGCCGGGTATCGCGGCGATGGGGTGTTCGACAATTTCTGGAAGCTGATCGAGCGCTGGAAGATCTCGTTCATCATCACCGTGCCCACCGCTATCTCGGCCAAGATGCAGCGCCCGGTCGATGCCGATATCTCGACGGTCAAGACTGCGTTCTCCGGCTCGGCGCCGCTGCCGGTGGAGCTGTTCCGCCGGTTCGAGCAGGCAACCGGTGTCACCATCGTTGAGGGCTATGGCCTGACCGAGGCGACCTGCCTGGTCTCATGCAACCCGGTCGATGGCGAGAAGAAGATCGGCTCGATCGGCATCCCGTTCCCCTACACCGACGTCAAGATCCTGCGCGACGGTCCGGATGGCCCCGGCGAATGCGCGGTCGATGAGATCGGCGAGATCTGCATCTCGAACCCTGGCGTCTTTGCGGGCAATACCTATACCGAGGCGGACAAGAACGCGAACCTCTATCACCACGACAAATACCTGCGCACCGGCGATCTGGGCCGGTTTGACGGGGACGGCTATCTGTGGATCACCGGCCGCGCCAAGGACCTGATCATTCGCGGCGGCCACAATATCGACCCCGCCGAGATCGAAGAGGCGCTGCTGGCGCATGAGGCGGTGGCCTTTGCGGGTGCCATCGGTCAGCCGGATGCCCATTCCGGCGAGGTGCCCTGCGCCTTTGTCGAACTGGTCGAGGGCGCGTCGGTTTCCGAGGCGGAGCTGCTGGAGCATTGCAAGGTGCATGTGCACGAGCGGGCCGCGCAGCCCAAGCACATGACCATTCTGACGGAACTGCCCAAGACCGCCGTGGGCAAGGTGTTCAAACCCGATCTGCGCAAGATGGCGATCACCCGCATCTACAATGGCGCGCTGGAGCAGGCCGGGGTATCGGCGCGCGTGGTCTCGGTGATCGACGACAAGAAACGCGGGCTGGTCGCGCAGCTTGACGCGCAGGGCTCCTCCGAAGACGATGTCAGCAAGGTGCTGGGTGCCTATACCCGGCCTTGGGAATGGGCAGCCTGAGCGGAGGGGCAATGGATTATGACCGGCTGATCGACGAGGAAACCTGGACCTTCATCAGGCGGACATTGGAGAGTTACCCCGAGGATGCGGTAAACCTCTCTATCGCTGATCAGCGGCGGGTCTATGACGATATGTGCCGGGTGTTCCATCAGGGGCGCCCGGATGGCGTCGCGACCGAGGACCGGTCCGCGAACGGAGTTCCGGTCCGCATCTATTCCGCCGGTGATCCCACCCGAACCGTCGTCTATTACCATGGCGGCGGTTTTGTCGTTGGCGGGCTGGACAGCCATGACGATGTCTGCGCCGAGATCTGCGTTCAGACCGGCTATCGCGTGGTGGCGGTGGATTACCGGCTGTGTCCCGAATTCCGCCATCCGGCGCAGTTCGAGGATTGCTGGACCGCCACGAAATGGGCCGCCACCGAGTTTGGCGACCCACTGGTGCTGGCCGGTGACAGCGCCGGGGGCAATCTGGCGGCCTGCGTGGCGCATCATGCGCGCGGGCGGCTGGAGAGCATTCTGGGGCAGGTGCTGATCTATCCCGGTCTCGGCGGCGACATGGGCGAGGGTTCATACATCGAACATGCGCACGCGCCTTTGCTGAGCCTTGAGGATCTGCGGTTTTACAAGACCGTGCGGTGTGAGGGGGATGAACCTCGGGACAATCCCTCTTATGCGCCGCTGGGGGACAACGATTTCTCGGGCCTGCCGCTGACGGTGGTTGTTACCGCCGGCTGTGATCCTCTGCGCGATGACGGTCGCGACTATTGCGAGCGGGTGCAGGCGGCAGGTGGCAAGGCGTGTTGGATCAACGAAGAGGGGCTGGTGCACGGCTATCTACGCGCCCGCAGCTCGGTCACCCGGGCGCAGGACAGTTTCGAGCGCATCGTCGTGGCCATCGAGGCGCTAGGGCAGGAGGTGTGGCCCTACGACTGAGGCCATGGAACGCAACGCGCTCTGACTATTTTGATTTCGCATGCCCGGGAAACGCAAAACCGGTTCCCGCTTTTGCGCAACATGATCTAACCCGCGACCTCGCGACATTGCTCGGGCGTGGCGGCGGTGTCCAGCCAGCCACCGCCTTTGATCTGCCAGTCCGGGCCCCGCACGGTAAGATAGGTCCAGTTGCCGACCGGGAGATGAGAGTAGCTCAGCGTGTCACCGGGCTGAATCTGCCCAACCGGGACGGCGCCGGAGCTATGACCGGAATAGAGGATCGTGACCGGTCCCAGCCAGCCGATACAGGCGCTTTCGAACTCTTCCCGGATCGGCAGATCCGTGAGCTGCCGCCGGATGAACACATCGTCCAGATCGAGCCACACCTGACCGGTATCGACCGCGCAGCCGTGAAAGCGTTCCATTCCGCGGATCTGATCCACGATCTGCGCGGACGCGGGATCGAGGGACACCGATTTCCCGATGCAATCGCTGTTGTCGAACGCGACCTGTCCCAGCGCCGTGCCGAAGCAATAGCCGGCGCGATCCATGATCAGGTTGCGGGTGAACCACAGATCGTGGCAGCCATCCCCTCCGGCCCAGGCCGGAGAGGTCGAAAGAAGAAGGAACAGAAATACCCTGTGCATCGCAATGACCCGTATCAATTGAAAGCTTGAAACGGGTACAGGGTGCCACGGTCCGCTATTTCAGGAAAGGCTCGGCCTTCATGGTCTCGGCCACCGGTGCGCCCATGCGGGTGAGGATGGTGGGGGCCAACTGCAACTGGTCGATCACGTAATCCTCGGCGGGGCCTTTGGCATCGCCGAAGTAATAGAGCGCGGTTTCCTGTTGCAGCGGATGGCGCCCGCCGTGATGGCCGCGCTCGTCCTGGCCGTGATCGGCGGTCACGATCACCTCGTACCCCAACTGCCGCCAGCGCGGGATGAACGGGGCCAGCATTTCGTCCATGACAAAACAGGCATGGTCCATCTCGTGACATTCGTGGAAAAACCGATGCCCCATGCTGTCCAGCGTGCAGGTGTGCAGGATGCCGTAATCCAGCCCGAAGCGCAGGCAGAGATTGGTGAGCGTCGCAAAGAGATCGACGTCGGACGGCGTCATCTGATTGTCCCTGCCGTACCCGGTCATCGTGTGGAAGCGGCCGTGGTTGATGGTCTGGCTGTCGGGTTCGTCATATTCCACGTCCCGCACGAAATCGAAGGGATGGCGGTTGAAGAACTGCGACCAGAAGCTGTGGGTGACCGCGCCGGTGACACCTCCGGCCTCGCGCACCTGCGAAAAGATATCCTTGTGGCTGAGCCGGAACACGTTGCCATTGCCTGTGCAGCCGTGCTCGGCAGGGACCACCCCGGTGTGGATCGAGGCATAGCAGCTGGCGGAGATGGACGGCAGCACCGCGCGCAGCTTCCACACCCGCGCCTCGCCAGTCTGCACCCAGCCTTCGAGATTGCCGAACAGGCGGCGGAAGTTGCGCCAGGGCACCCCGTCCAGGACGATCAGCAGTACTTTCCGGTCCATCGCGATCTCCTTTTCGCGGGTTTGGATTCTGGTCAAGCCTAGTGCCGCCATCCGGCCCGGCCCGTCAATTCGCGTCCCGAATGGTAAAATCCCGACGTCTGCCGTGGGACAGAACGCCGGGATTTCAGAACGTCATGCGGACGCTGCGAAAGGGCGGGGATCAGTTCCCCGCGCTTTCCATCTTGCGGTGGGCGACGACCTCTTCCAGCCAGCCCAGATGCATCTCGGGCACCGAGCTGAGCAGCAGGTCGGTGTAGTCGTCGAAGGGCGGGCTGAGCACCTGGCTTTTCGGGCCATAGCGGACCACGCGCCCCTGATACATCACGGCGATGGAGTCGCTGATCGCGCGCACCGTCGCCAGATCGTGGGTGATGAACAGATAGGCCACGTCCTCGATCTTCTGCAGATCCAGCAGCAGTTTGAGGATGCCGTCGGCGACCAGCGGATCGAGGGCCGAGGTGACCTCGTCGCAGATGATCATCTTGGGCTTGGCCGCCAGCGACCGCGCGATACAGACACGCTGTTTCTGGCCGCCGGACAGTTCCGCCGGATAGCGGTCCATGAACTTTTCGCCCAGCTCGATCTCGTCCAGAAGCTCGATGATCCGCTTGCGCTTTTCGGCGCCGCGCATGTTGAAATAGAACTCCAGCGGCCGTCCGATGATGGTTCCCACGGTCTGACGCGGGTTCATCGCCACATCGGCCATCTGGTAGATCATCTGCAACTCGCGCAGGTCCTCACGCGACCGCCCCGCCAGATCGCGCGACAGCTTGCGCCCGGCAAAGGTGATCTCACCATCGCGGGGCGGCAGCAGGCCGGTGATCACCCGGGCCAGGGTGGACTTGCCCGAGCCGGATTCGCCCACGACCGCCAGCGTCTGCCCCGGATGCAGGTCGACGTTGACATTGTGCAGCACGTCGAAATTCAGACCTTTGTAGCGCGCGGTGATCCCCTCGACGCTCAGCACCGGTTCCGGTGTGGGTTTTTTCTCTTCGTGCTCGATCGAGCGGACCGAGACCAGCGCCCGTGTGTACTCTTCCTGCGGGTTGTTGATGATCTGATCAGTGGTGCCGTATTCGACCGTATTGCCCATCTTCAGCACCATGATGTCGTCGCTCACCTGTGCCACGACGGCGAGGTCGTGGGTGATGTAGAGCGCGGCAACGCCGGTGTCGCGAATGGCCTCCTTGATCGCCATCAGCACGTCGATCTGGGTGGTCACGTCGAGCGCCGTGGTGGGCTCGTCGAAAACGACCAGATCGGGCTCGGGGCACAGCGCCAGCGCCGTCATGCAGCGCTGAAGCTGACCGCCCGAGACCTGATGCGGATAGCGCTCGCCGATATTGTCCGGATCCGGCAGACCCAGCTTGGCGAAGAGTTCGCGCGCGCGGGCCTCGGCCTCTTTGCGCGAGAACTTCTTTTGCTCGACCGCGGCCTCGACCACCTGATCCATGATCTTCTTGGCGGGGTTGAACGAGGCGGCGGCGGATTGCGACACGTAGGTTACCTCGCCTCCGCGCAGGTTGCGGATATCCTTCAACGATGTTTTCAGGATTTCCCGCCCGTTCACCCAGACCTCGCCGCCGGTGATTTTGACCCCACCCCGGCCATAGGCCATCGAGGCCAGACCGATTGTGGACTTGCCGGCACCGGATTCGCCGATCAGCCCCAGCACCTTGCCGCGCTCGAGGTCGAAGCTGACCCCGTGCACGATCTCGATGTCATGAGGCTTTTCGCCCGGCGGGTAGACAGTTGCGCCGATTTTCAGGTCGCGGACCTTGAGAAGATTGTCACTCATCCCCGGCCTCCTTTCAGCGATGTGGTGCGGTTGAGCACCCAGTCGGCCACCAGATTGACCGAGATCGCCAGCGTGGCGATGGCAACGGCCGGCAGCAGGGCGGCGGAAATACCGTAAACGATGCCTTCCTTGTTCTCTTTCACGATGCCGCCCCAGTCCGCCTCGGGCGGTTGCACGCCCAGACCCAGGAACGACAGCGTCGAGACGAACAGCACAGCGAAGATGAAGCGCAGGCCCATCTCGGCCACCAGTGGCGACAGGGCGTTGGGCAGGATCTCGCGGAAGATGATCCAGGCGATCTTTTCGCCGCGCAGGCGCGCCGCCTCGACATAGTCCATGACCGTGATGTCCACGGCCACGGCGCGGGCCAAGCGATAGACGCGGGTCGAATCGAGCAGGCCCATCACCAGGATCAGCACCGGCAGGGTCACCGGCATCACCGACAGCACCACGAGGGCGAAGATCAGCGTCGGGATCGACATGATCAGGTCGACGAAGCGCGACAGCACCTGATCGACCCAGCCGCCCATCACGGCTGCGAAAAAGCCCAGAACCGAGCCGGTCACGAAGGACAGGATGGTTGCGGCGGTGGCGATGAAGATGGTGGTGCGCCCGCCATAGATCATTCGGCTGAGCAGGTCGCGGCCGATATTGTCGGTGCCCAGCAGATGTTTGGATGAGGAGGGTTCCCAGACGCCGCCAACCACTTCGGCCATACCATAGGGCGCCAGCAGCGGGGCAAAGATCGCCATGAGAAAATAGAGAGCCGTGAAGAACAGCCCGATCATTGCGGAAATGGGGATGTTCTTCATTTCGGATGCCTCAGACGCGGGTTGGCCAGGATCGAGACGATGTCGGCGATCATGTTGAGGCCGATATAGACGGCGGCGAAGATCAGGCCGCAGGCCTGCACCACCGGCACATCACGTTTCGACACATGGTCCACCAGGTATTGGCCCATGCCGGGATAGACAAACACCACCTCGATCACCACGACGCCCACGACCAGATAGGCCAGGTTCAGCATCACCACGTTGACGATCGGTGCGATGGCGTTGGGAAAGGCATGCCGGGCGATGACCTGAAACCCGGTCAGGCCCTTGAGCTCGGCGGTTTCGATATAGGCCGACTGCATCACGTTCAGGATGGCGGCGCGGGTCATGCGCATCATGTGCGCCAGAACCACCAGCGTCAGTACCATGACCGGCAGGGCGATGGCCTGCAGTTTCTGCAGCAGGTTCATGTGATCGCCGATCATCGCGACCGACGGGAACCAGCCCAGTTTCACGGCAATGAAATACATCAGCAGATAGCCGATGAGGAATTCCGGGATCGAGATCGAGGCCAGCGTGATCGCCGAGATCGCCTTGTCGGGCCAGCGGTCCTTGTAGCGCACTGCGATCAGGCCCAGCAGGATGGCCAGCGGCACCGAGATCAGCGCGGCCCAAAAGGCCAGGAACAGAGTGTTTGACATGCGCTGGCCGATGCTTTCGGCAATGTCGCGGCCATTGGTCAGCGCGACGCCCAGATCGCCCTGCAGCGCGGCGAACAGCCAGTCGAAATAGCGGGTGATCGCGGGTTCGTTCAGCCCAAGTTCCTCGCGCAGGTTGGCCAGGGCCTCAGGCGTTGCGGATTGGCCGAGAATGGACTGGGCCACGTCGCCGGGCAGGATGATCGTGCCCGCGAAAATAAGTACGGAGACTGCCAATAGCAGCAAAAGGCCCAGCGCAATGCGCTGGACCACAAGTTTCATCGCGGGTCCCATATCAGGCAGCAACCCACATCGTCATTGGTGCGTAGAAGTTGTTCAGGTCGAAACCGTTCTGCGAGTCGATCCAGCCGTCCACGTCTGAGGTTGTCGCGTCGATGAACTGGTTGAACATCGGGCAGATCAGCCCGCCCTCATCGCGCAGGATGGTGGACATGTCCGCGTACATCTGCGTCCGCTTGCCCTCGTCCAGTTCCCCGCGCGCGGCAAACAGAAGCTGGTCGAACTGCTCGTTGTTGAAACGGGTATCGTTCCAGTCTGCCGTCGACAGATACGCGGTCGAGAACATCGAGTCCTGGGTCGGACGTCCGCCCCAATAGCTGGTGCAGAAGGGCTGCTTGTTCCAGACCTCGGACCAGTAGCCGTCATTGGGCTCGCGCTTGATCTCGATATTGATGCCCGCCGAGCCGCAGGACTGCTGGAACAGGGCCGCCGCGTCCGGGGCACCCGGGAACGAGTTGTCCGAGGTACGCAGCAGTACCGTGCCGTCAAAGCCGGATTCCTTGAGGTGGAACGCGGCCTTGTCCGGATCGTATTCACGCTGCTCCAGCTCGGTGAAAAGCGGGTAGGAGCTGTTGATCGGAGTGTCGTTGCCGACCGAGCCGAAGCCGAACAGGATCTTGTCCACCATCTCCTGCCGGTTGATGCCGTATTTCAGCGCCATCCGCAGGTCCTTGTTGTCGAAGGGTGCGGTGTTGGTGTGCATGATGAACACGTAGTGCCCCGGGCCGGAAGTGGTGCGCAGGTTGATGTTGGGCGCGCGTCCAACCAACTGGGCAGTACGTGGCGGCACACGGTTGATCATGTGCACCTGACCCGACTGCAGCGCTGCGACGCGGGCGGTGTCGTCGTTGATGACAATCAGTTCGATGGTGTCGGCGTGACCGACAGTGTCATCCCAATAGTCGGGGTTCTTTTCGCCGACAAAGCGCACGCCCGGCTCGACCGATTTCAGGACGTAGGGACCGGTGCCGATTGCCGCGGTCGGATCGTCCTTGCCGCCGCCCGGCTGAATCAGCAGGTGATAGTCGGTCAGCAGGTAGGGCAGGTCGGCGTTCGGCTTGTCCAGTTCGACGATGAACTGGTCGCCGTCCACGCGCATGTCCTTGATGCCGCGCATGATGCCCAGGGCACCCGATTTTGTGTCTTCGCCGGAGTGGCGCTCCATGGTCGCCAGAACGTCGTCGGCGGTCATGGTCTGACCGTTGGAGAAGTTGACGCCCGAGCGGATCTTGAAGGTCCAGACCCGCGCATCCGCCGAAGCCTCGAAGCTTTCCGCCAGGCGCGGCCACAGCCCGCCATTGGGGTCCAGTTCCAGCAGCGGTTCGCCCCAGAGACGCAGAACCTGTGTCGCGGTGGCGTTTGCGGCCAGTGCCGGGTCAAGGCTGTCGGATGAGCCGCCGCCCTGGATGCCGACGCGGATGGTGCCGCCCTTGACCGGGCCTGCCGCATGTGCTGCGCCCGCGAACATGGTCGAGGCAACGGCGGCCGAGATGCCCAGGGCCGCGGCTTTCCCCATGAATTCGCGGCGGGTCATCTTGCCTGCGGCCACCTGGCCGGCCATGTGATTGAGTTGATCGTTCATTGGATTCTCCCAGTTGATCTGTCCATCTGCCTCTGAGGGGCAGTTTTTTTATTGACGCGTGAGTCAAAGTTGGCGCATTTCAGCCTGACGGGCAAGGGTTAATCTCGGCCCGGATCGGCGATGCGGTTCAAACGTGGTTGCGCGGAATGCTGTCCTCGATCTCGCGGCTGTAAATCTCCTTTTCGTTTTCATAAGCATGGAGTGTTGCGTGCAGATGAAATCTGTCGCGGTCGGACCACATTTCACAGCGGGCTTCGGTGCGCAGGTGCAGGCCGTCGCGGCCCATCTCCTTGGTCCACTGACAGGTGCCGCGCGCAGAGAGCGGATCGTCGGGATGGATGGACCAGCGTTCCCGCGCGATGCCGCCGCTGATCAGGCCGTGGTCGGAGTCGCGGACCAAGCCAAAATCGTCCTCGATGACCAGATGCACCTCGCTGGTGACCTGATCGGTTTCGGTGCGGCGCGCGTTGGAGCCTTCCCGCAGGGTCTCGGTCGCCCAGGGTGCCTCGGCATCGGGGGGCGGAAAGGCGTATTCGTCGGTCTGGCCCGAGGGGCGCAGGGGCAGGGCGATTTCTCCGCCGGTCAGATGCAGTTCGGCGGTTTCGGGCGAGGGCCAGATCAGCGGCCAATAGGCGCTGGAGATCGCCAGCCGCAGGTGGTGCCCTTTGGGCACGCGATAGGCGATGTGATCGAGGTCCAGCGTGATGTCGTAGGTTGTGCCCGGCTCCAACGGTTGCGGATCGGCATGGCCGTCGCGATGGGTCAGGTTCAGTACGCCAAAGGTGATCCGGGTCGAGGCGCCGTCGGGATGCACATGGTTGAGCCGCACCGCGATCTGGGCCTGCGGCGTGTCGGCGCTCAGCCGCAGCCGCAGGCGCGGCGCGCCGACGATGTCCATGTCCTGCGTCAGGGGCGCGCCGTCGATGCAGGCCGATAGGGCGTCATCGGGGCGCTGATCTCCGGGCAGTTCGGGACCCAGCCAGATGGCGCAGTATTCTCCGCTTTCCATCCCACAGTGATGCGGCGAGCGTACCTTAATATCCAGTGGCCCATCCGCACCGAGCCCGTCATTGCAAAGCGTCAGGGTTTGTGTTTGCAGATGCGTGGTCGCGCCCTTGGGTTCCGCGATCCAGCGGCCCGGGCGTTCGGTATACCACCGCGCTGGTCGTGCGCCGTCCATCAGATAAGCGCGGTAATCCGGGTCATCGGACACGTCGGTATCACGCCCCTTGAGCCAGTGGTCCCACCAGCGCAGCGCCTCTTGCAGGAACCCGATGCGTGGTTCGGGGACGGCGAAATGCGGGTATTTGTGGACCCACGGGCCGTTGATGCCTTTGACCTGTGCGTCCAACTGCTCGACCAGCAGCGGCACCGTGTTCTTGTAGGCATCGCCCCAGCCGCCCATAGCCAGCGTCGCCGCCTTGATGGACCCGAAATTCTCGCAAACCGATCCGTGCCGCCAGTAGGCGTCGCGGGTCTGGTGGCGCAGCCAGACCGAGGGCAGAAAGGGCTCGTTCTCAAGCCGCTCAAGCCACATCTCGCGCCAGTTGTCCCGCAACGCGGGATCGGGTGCGCGCGAGGAATAGGACCACATGGTGGCGCCCCAGCCGAGGTTCTCGTTCAGCAGGCAACCACCTTTGTAGTGGATGTCGTCGGCGTAGCGGTCCGCAGTGGAACACAGAGTGATGATCGCCTTCAGCGCTTCGGGTTGCATCGCTGCGACCTGCAGCGCGTTGAAGCCGCCCCAACTGATCCCCATCATGCCCACATTGCCGCTGCACCACGGCTGCGTGGCGAGCCAGTCGATCACCTCGACCGCGTCGTCGAGTTCCTGCTGGGTGTATTCATCCGCCATCAGCCCTTGGCTGTCGCCATTGCCGCGCATGTCGACGCGGATGCAGGCATAGCCGCGTTTGGCAAACCACGGATGGGTCAGCGCATCACGGGCGGTGGTGCCGTCACGTTTGCGGTAGGGCAGATATTCGAGCACGGCGGGAACCGGATCGTCCGCGGCATCGACCGGACGCCAGACACGGGCGGACAGGCGGCAGCCGTCGGACAAAGTGATGCCGAGATCCGGGATCTCTTCGATCTCGCGCAGGGCGTTCGGGGTGGACGTCATGTACCGAGTTTCCGCCCCAAATTCGTTTCAATAAAGAACGTAAGCGTCAGTTCATCGGCGAATCGCGACCAAAAGGTCCATGACGTTGGTGCCGGTTGGGCCGGTATTCAGCAGCGCGCCCATCAGGTCCAGATAGCTGCCGCTGTCCGCCGCTTCGAGCGCCTCGGCAGCGCCATCGCCCCAGATGCCGCCATGCACGATCCCGCCGGCCGATTCGGTCGGTCCGTCGGTGCCGTCGGTGCCGCCGACCACGAGGGTTAGGCCGTCGCATCCGGCGATTTCGCGCGCCAGTGCCAGGGCCAGCGCCTGATTGCGCCCGCCGCGTCCCGGGTTTTCGGGCAGAACGACCGTGGGTTCCCCGCCAAAGATCATTGCGCCGCGCGGCATGTCCCGCAGGCGGGGGCCAAGGGTTGTGGCGAGCGTGGGGAGGTCGTTATGCAGCGCCTCTTCGTTGGCCAAAACGTCGAACCCGGCGCCTTGCGCAGCCTGCACCGCCGCCGCGCGGGCATGGGCGTTCGAGGCGATGATCTGTGCCTGTGCGTTGAAGGCGGGGGCGTCGGGCAGGGCACCGATACCAGAGCCGATCACCATCAGATCGTCACCCGGCACATCCGAGATTGCGAGCACATCGGCCCGCGCGCCGGTAAATCCCGACAACAGCCCACCGCCCTTGATCCGCGAAATCTTCCTGCGCTCGGCATTCATCGCGCCGATATCGAGCCCGGTGGACAGCAGTTGGCGGTTGAGCGCGGCCAGATCGTCCAATGTCTTGCCCGGCATCAGATCCTCGGCCAGAGAGGAGGCCCCGCCCGAGATCAGCAACAGCAGGTGTGTGTCCGGCCCCATTGCCTCGACCGCCTCGCGCAAGGCGCGGCCGCCCTCAAGGCTGCGGGCGTCGGGAACGGGGTGAGAGGCTTCGATAAGGTGGACATCGTCGGGCAGGCCGTCGCCGTGGCCGTCCTTGGTGACCACAAGGCAGGGTACCCCGGGAAATTGACCAAGCGCTGCTTGCGCCATCGCGCCTGCGGCCTTGCCGACGGCCAGAATGCGGTCGGGTTTGGGCAAGTCGCCAAGCGCGGCTTGTGTTGCTGCGTAGCCGCCGACGGCGTCCACTCCGGCTTGCCAGATTGCGCGGGCTGTTTCCTGGGCGTCCATCATGCCTCCATCCAGATCGTCACGGGGCCGTCATTGACCAGTTCCACCGCCATGTCGGCGCCGAAGCGTCCGGTTTCGACCGGGACGCCCTGCGCGGCGAGTTGGGCGGTGAAGTATTCGTAGAGCCGTTCACCCTCGTCCGGCGATGCCGCCGCCGAGAATCCGGGCCGGTTGCCGCGTGCGGTGTCGGCGGCCAGCGTGAACTGGCTGACGACCAGAGCCGAACCGCCGCTGTCCAGAACCGAGCGGTTCATCTTGCCCGCCTCGTCCTTGAAGATCCGCAGCTTGGCGATCTTGGCGGCAAGGTGATCCGCCTGCGCCTCGCCATCGCCCTGCATGGCGCAGATAAGGATCAGCAGGCCGGGGCCGGTTTGGCCGATGACCTCGCCATCGACAGTGACCGAGGCGCGGGAGACGCGTTGGATCAGGGCACGCATGTGATGGTTTTCCCTGTTGGAAGAGCGGTTGACGCAGGGGTGCCAGCCCTCCCGCCGCAGGTCAAGCCGCTTAGCCAGGTATGCGAGAGTTTCCGGCCCAAATGCTTACGGTTTACGCAGTTCCCGGGCCAGGGCGCAGAACGCCTCGAGCGGGACTTGCTCGGCCCGTTCGGTGGGCTGGATGCCCGCGGCGAGCAGGCGATCCTCGATATCCGGCGCAGTGCCCTTGAGCGAGGCGCGCAGCATCTTGCGGCGCTGGTTGAAGGCGGCGGCGACAACCCGCGATAGCGTGGCGGCATCCGCCGGATAGCGCGGCTCGGGCAGCGCGGTCAGATGCACCACGGCGCTGGACACTTTCGGGGGCGGGGTGAAGGCGCCGGGTGGCAGGGACATGGCGATGCGCGCCTCGGCCCGCCATTGGGCGAGGATGGCCAGCCGCCCATAGGCCTTGTTGCCGGGTTGGGCCACGATGCGCTCGGCCACCTCACGCTGGAACATCAGGGTCAGGCTCTGCCAGAAGGGTGGCCATTCGGGCGGGGTTAGCCAGCGGACCAGCAGTTCGGTGCCCACGTTGTAGGGCAGGTTCGCCGCGATGCGGATTGGCGGGGTCAGGTGGGCCAGCGGGTCGATTTCCAGCGCGTCACCGTTGATCACTTCGAGACGGTCCGGATAGGCGGCGGCGATCTCGTTCAGCGCGGCGGTGCAGCGGGTGTCTTTCTCGACCGCCACCACCTTGCGCGCGCCCTCAGACAGCAGGCCCCGGGTCAGGCCGCCGGGGCCGGGGCCGATTTCCAGCACGTCGCATTGGGTCAGATCCCCTGCCTGTCGCGCGATCTTGGCGGTCAGGTTGAGGTCGAGCAGAAAGTTCTGGCCCAGCGATTTGCGGGCCGAAAGCTGGTGGGTCGCGATGACCTCGCGCAGCGGGGGCAGGGTATCGATGGCGCTCATGATCCGGTTACCGTGGCGTGTAAGGGACAGGCTGCGCCAGAGATTTTTCGCCTCCGGCGGGGATATTTCCGGCAAGAGGAAGCATCAAGCCTTTTGCGCCATCTGCTGGGCGAGCTTGAGGGCCTCGATCAGGCTGGTGGGATTGGCGATGCCTTGGCCCGCGATATCGAAGGCGGTGCCGTGGTCGGGTGAGGTGCGGATGAAGGGCAGGCCCAGCGTCACGTTCACGCCCCGGTCGAAATCCAGCGTCTTGACCGGGATCAGCGCCTGATCGTGATACATCGCGATTGCGGCATCGTAACGGGCGCGGGCAGCGGCGTGAAACAGGGTGTCTGCCGGGTGCGGGCCGGTCAGGGTGTAATGCTCGGACCGCATCTCTTGCAGCAGGGAGGAGATCCAATCGCCCTCTTCTTGCCCCATGGCGCCGCCTTCGCCCGCGTGGGGGTTTAGTCCCGCCACGGCGAGGCGCGGGTGGGCGATGCCAAACTGGTCGCGCAGGCCCGCTGCGGTGATCTCGATGGTTTCGCGCAGGAGTTCAGGGGTCAGGGCCGTTGGGACATCCGCAAGGGCGATGTGGATGGTGGCGGGCACGACGCGCAGCTGCTCGCTGGCCAGCATCATCACCACCCGCTCGCGCCCGGCCAGTGCGGCGAGGAATTCGGTGTGCCCGGGATAGGCAAAACCGGCGCCGTCGATCAGCGCTTTCTTGTGGATGGGCGCGGTGCAAATGGCCGAGGCGGCGCCGGATTGCACCAGCTCCACTGCGCGCTCGATGGCGCGGATTACGCCCGGCGCGTTGCGCGGGTCGGGCTGGCTGGGGTGGTTGGGCGCGGCGAAGGGCAGAGGCAGGATTGGTAGTGCCGTTGCGCTGGCTGTGACGGCTTCAGCGGGGTCGTCCAGCAGAGCCATCGGCGCGTCCTGTGGTAGGTGCGATGGGTCGCCGATCCAGACGAAGGGGCAGCTGTCGCGCAGCGCGTCCCAGGCGCGGGCTGCGATCTCAGGACCGATCCCGGCCGGCTCACCGCAGCTGAGCGCGATGGGCGCGGTCATTGCTCGACGATGACGGCGTCGGCGCGTAGCTGTTCCAGCAGGCTTGCGGCAAAGGCCTGCAGGCGCTGTTGGGTCAGCGCATTGGCCACGTCTTGGCGCGAGGTCTCCTCACCCAGATCGCGGGTCCGGCTGCACAGCATCAGGAACACCAGCGTCTGGCCGTTGTTGCGGGTCACCGCCGTGGAAATCTCGTTCGGGTCGAGCTTGGCAAGTTCCAGCGCGATATCTCGGGGGATCTCGGACGGCTTGGCCGTCACGCGCTCCAGAACTTCGGCGGGCTGCCCCTTGGCGACGCCATAGAGGTCATCGCACGTGTCCACGCGGCCGGTCAGTTCGGCGGCGGCGGACAGGGTCTCGGGGCTGCGGCCTCCGCCCATGTAATAGGCCGCATATTCGATCCCCGCGTAACGCGGCGTGCCGCCTGAAACCTCGCGCACGCCGCGCAGCTGGAACAGGGCGACCGCGTTGGGCAGGGTCAGGGGCGAGGTGATCTCGCCCTCGTTGAGCGCCAGGATCACCGGTTGCAGCGCCGGGGGAAGGCTGTTCAGCGACAGCCAGTTCATCCGCCCGCCGTTGCTGCGGGTGTCGGCGGCGGAATACTGTGCGGCCGCCGCCGAGAAATCGTCATAGCTTTTGAGCTGTGCAATCTCGTCAGCCAGGGTCTCGACCTGGCCCAGTGTCTGCGGCGTCACGGGGATGATGATTTCCGACAGCAGCACCTGCAGCCCGGTCCCACCGGCCTGGCCCATGGCGCGGTCGATCTCTTCTTCGGTGGGCCGGGCCCGTGAGATGAAGCGTGAACTGATATAGTCGCGCCAGGCCAGCTGGTTGCGGATAAAATCCCGCACCGTCTCGGGCGAGATACCGGCATTGCCCAGGACCCGCAGGAATTCCTCGGTCGACAGCTGGCCGCGGGCTGCGAACTCGTCGATGCCGACCTGCACGTCTTCCGGCGGTATCTCGATTCCGGCCTCTTCGATGGCTTGCAGGCGCAACCGGTCGTCGATCAGGGATTGGCGCACCTCGGCCTCGCTGTCGCCGGGAATGCCGAGTAGTTGCAGGAATTGCAGGCGCTGGTCCAGTTCGTACCAGGTCACGACGTCCTGATTGACCCGGATTGCGGGCGAAAACGGGGTTTGCGCCACGGCCGCAGCGGGGGCCAGCGCAAGGCAGGCCGCCGTCAGCACAAGTGCTGCCGCTGTCAGCCAGCGTGCGAGGGGTCGGGTCGAAAGTCTGGTGATCAGCTGCATGTTCGCCTGTATTTCTTTTGTCCGCTGTCAACCGCATAACCGGTCAGGGCAACGGTAAAGCCGAAATCGGTCGAGGGCTCAATAGTTGATGACGAGGTATAGCGCCGTCTGACGGTCAAGTTAACGGTCACACATTCGTTTTGATAGGCCAGACCGAAGCCGGCACTGATGGGCCGGGAATCCTTGAAATCATAGCGGATATCGCTGCGCGTGGTCCAGTTCTCGGTCATTTCATAACGCCCGTTGAGCCAGATCTCGGATACCGCAAGGTCCCGGTCCTCGGCCGGGTCGCGCCCGAGCCAGACGTAAGATCCGCTGAGCCCGCCACGTTCGGCATCCCATTCCCCGCGCAGTTCCGCCTTGGAGAAGTTGAAATCGCTGTTGAGGAGCCCGCGCGCGGTCAAGCCAAAGCCCTGATCCAGCTTGATCTGGCCCGCCAGCAGCAGGTCCGAGGCGTGGCCGCCAAGACCGGAGGATTTGGAGAACGAGGGATCGGTGGTGTCGCGGAACACCTGGCCGATCGTGGCAAAAGCCTGCCAGCCCCTTGGATCGTAGCGCGCCCAGTTGAGGCCCAGAACGGCGGTGGCGCCATCCTCGCGCTTGTCCTCGGCGGGAAACCGGGTCAGCGACAGCAGGTTGCCCTGATCGAACTCGACGAAGTTGCTTTCGTCGTTCGGCACGTCGGTGTCCGATACATTGGTCCAGCCGATCTGGGCGATGGGTTCGATGTACTGGGTCGCGCCGGTTCTCTCGCGTTTGATCATCGGATAACGCAGCGTGAAGGCCGCACGCGGGGTGGTGCGGAGGGTTTCCTCCGGGAAGGTACTGTCGTCGCGGATGCGAAACCCGTCCACCGAAGCGCCGATCTCACTTTCGGCCCGCAGCCCGCTGGCGAAGGTCCAGGTCCTCAGCCACTCGGCATCGACCGTGGCCCGTGCCACGTCGCGGCCAACAAGATCTTCGTTGCTCGGGCGTTTGTGCCCGTGGGCGGTCAGGCCCAGCCGCACCTCGCCACCCAGCGTCGTCGGAAAGAAACGCTTCTGGTAGTTGACGTCCAAAATCCGCGCGGGGAACTCGCCTTCGTTGTCGCTGTCCCGCAGGGATTTGTAGTGGATGAAACCGACGCGGAATGCGGTGTCGCGCTTGATCCGGGTCAGGGCGATTTCGCTGCGCAGGCGGTCGAAATCCGGCAGGCCGTAGTCGGCCAGATACGCGTCGTCCGAGGCGGCCTTGACGTCGAAGGTCAGCCGGTAATCGTTTTTCAGGTTGAACCAGCCACGGCCGAACAGGTAGCCCCGGGTCTCACCCGGTTGCAGATCGTCCCGCGTGTGTGCGCCTTCGATATGGATGCGCCCGTTCTTGAACGCTTGCCGGTAGCGATATTCCAGCGTCCGGGTGCGCGGCGACAGGTACGGCGTCAGCGTCAGATCCCGGTGATCGCCCAGCTTGAAGAAATAGGGCACCTTGACCCCGGTTTCGAGCTGCGAAGTGGTGCGGATCGACGGCACCAGAAAACCAGTGGCCCGCTCCAACGTCGGGTCGGGCAGGCGCAAGGCGGGAAAGTAGAACACTGGCACGTCCAGAATGCGGAACTGCGCGTCCTCGAAATAGAGCTGCCGTTCAAGCTGATCGTGCGTGACCTTGCGCGCCCGGATCTGCCAGAGCGGCGGCCTGCCATCCTCGCAGACATGGCACGAGGTGGCCGAGGTCTTGTAAAGCTGAGTGTAGCGCCCGCCGACCCGCGTCATCTGGTGGGCGGCCAGTTGCACCTGCTGGTCGAACACCATTCGAGCGCTGATCAGCAGGCCGTTTTGCAGCCCTTTGTCCAGTTCCGCGGCGTCGGCCAGAATGGTCGAGGTTCCGCCCTGATCCAGACGGATCGGCCCTTCGATCTTTAGTTGACCGTTCTCGCGGTCGAACGTGACCTTGCGCGCCCTCAGGCGGACATCGCCCTGATAGGCCTCGACATTGCCTTCGGCGATCAGCACGCGCTCGGGCGTGATGAACACCTTGTCGGCCACCAGCAGGGCGGGGGGGTCTTCCTCGGTCTGCGCGGCGGCGTCGGGTTGCGCGGTGGTCTGTGCCAAAGCGGCCGGCAGCGACGTCAGGCAGGCCACGCCTGATAGCAGCGCGGCAAAGAACGTGCGCCGCATCATCCGTCCTCCGCGTGCAGCAGCAGGCCCAGAGGCAACAGGATCGCCGCGATCGGCGGTGCCCAGGCGGCGAGGTACACCGAAAGCTGGCCGTTTTCGCCGAGGATCTGCGCGAAGTTCCGCACGAAGTAGAGCGCAAATCCCAAGAGAACCGCAGTCAGGACCGCCACGCCGGTGCCGCCAAATCGCACGTGGCGCATGGTAAAGACGGCGCCCACCAGCACCATCGAGATCAGAAACAGCGGCCTGGCAAGCTCGGCATGCAGCCAGACCTCGTATTGCTTGGTCGAGAACCCGGCCTGTTGCAGATCCTGAATCAGTTGGGGCAAGTCGTAGACCGACACGGTGCCCTGCTGACCGAGCGTGTCCAGAATGCGGTCACGTGTGAGCGTGGTTGGCAGCTCCAGCCGCTCGTGCACGGCGGCATTGGTTTCGGGGTTGAGACCGGCGGCCAAGGGCCAGGCCTTGGCGTTTTCCAGCACCCAGACACCGTCGCCCAGCCGGGCACTTTCCGCCACGATCTGACGGACCGGACCCCCATCCTTGGAGTAGGTCAGGATGGTCACGTCGAGCAGGGCAAATTCGTCTTCCTCACCGAACCCGTTGGCATGGATTACCGACTGGCCCGCCTCGGTGCCCTGTCGCAGCCAGAGCCCCTCGCCACTGATCGACAGGGCCGAGTTGCCGCCGTTGCGGTAGGTGTCGGCGAGGCGTTGGTATTCTTCGCCGGTGGCCGCGACGATGGGGTTCAGCATCGCCACCGCCAGTACGCCAATGACCGCCGACACAAGCACCGGAGCCACCAGCGCCCGGATGCCCGAGCGCCCGATGGACCGGGTGACCACCAGTTCCGAGCTGCGGGCAAGGCCCACGAACAGCGCAATGGTTGCCAGAATCATCAACAGCGGCAACATCTCGCTGATCGCCGCGGGAGCGTTCAGCAGCGTCAGTTGCAGTAATTGCCCAAGGCTCAGATCCGCCTCGTCGAAGCGGCGCACCTGCTCGATCAGGTCGATGAGCAGAATCAGGGTCATGAAGACGGCCCCGATGAACAGAAAGCTCTGCAGGAAACGGCGGGCGAAGTAGCGGTCGAGGATCACCGGCTCGCCTCCAGCCCGACGCGAGCGCCGGGATTCGTGTTGGAGATGCCAGGCCGATACATCAAGTGCGACAGTATGTTTCTGTCGTTTAGTGCCACTGCTTCCCCCCGGAGCCTGCGTGTTGTTTTCCCGGGACCTTAATCGAATTGAACGGCGGGGAAAACTGCTATCTGGTCAAGCCGGGTAGGGCGCGTTACCTCTTATCGGAACCCAATCGAGGAGCGCCCGATATGAGCAGCCTGATCCAGATCCGTTTCCAGTCCACCGATATTGACGCTGTGGCCACCAGCGAAGGGCGGGTGGCAGTTATCGTCACGCCCGACGGCAAGCTGGACAAGGCTGCGCGGCGGGCCAACCGGGTGACGAAGGGTGCCGTGGCGCGCCTGATCGAAAGCAAGCGGTTCGAAAAGGCCAAGGCCGGGCAGGTGATCTCGCTGGCCTGGCCTGCCGGTATGGCGGCCGAGGCGCTAGATGTGCTGGTGCTGCCGCGCCGCACGGATGCGACCGAGGCCCGTAAGGCCGGCGTGGCGCTTGCAAAGGCGGCGGATGGCAAGCCGCTGCTTCTGATGGCTGGCAGCCAGGGGAAGATCGAGGAACTTGCGGCGGGCATAGCGCTGCGCGCCTATAGCTTCGATGCGCACAAGACCGGCGACGAGGATGAGGCGGAAAGCTCGGACAAGGGCGATGTGGTGATCCATCATTCCAAGCCGGATCAGGCCGAGGCGGCTTTTGCCCCGCTCATGGCCGTCGCCGAAGGCGTGCACATGACCCGCGATCTGGTCAACGAACCGGCCAACGTGCTGACCACCACCGAGTTTGCCGACCGGCTGGACGAGATGAAGGCGCTGGGCCTTGAGGTGGAAGTGCTGGAAGAGGACAAGCTGGCCGAGCTGGGCATGCGCACGCTGCTGAGCGTGGGGCAGGGCTCGGACAGCCCCTCGAAGGTCGTGGTGATGCAGTGGAAGGGCGGCGACAAGGATGACGCGCCGCTGGCGCTGGTCGGCAAGGGCGTGGTGTTCGACACCGGCGGCATCTCGCTGAAACCCTCGGGCGGCATGGAGGACATGACCATGGATATGGGTGGTGCCGGTGTGGTCGCGGGCGCCATGCGGGCGCTGGCCCTGCGCAAGGCCAAGGCCAATGTCGTGGGCCTTGTGGGGCTGGTCGAGAACATGCCCTCGGGCAATGCCTCGCGCCCCGGTGACGTGGTCCGCTCGATGAAGGGCGATACGGTCGAGATCATCAACACCGATGCCGAGGGCCGCTTGGTCCTGTGCGACGTGATGTGGTACGCGCAGGAACGGTTCCAACCGGTGGGCATGATCGACCTGGCCACCCTGACCGGCGCCATCATCGTTGGGCTGGGGCATGAGAATGCGGGCGTGTTCTCGAACAACGACACGTTCTGCAATGCCTTCCTCAAAGCGGCTGACGCCGAGGATGAGGGCGCGTGGCGCATGCCGCTCGGCAAGGCCTATGACGACCTGCTGAAATCGCGTATCGCGGATATGAAGAACGTGGGCGGACGGCCCGCAGGCTCAATCACCGCAGCGCAGTTCCTGCAGCGTTTCGTCAAGGAGGAAACGCCCTGGATCCATCTGGATATCGCGGGCGTCGCCTCGGTCAAGTCCGACACTTCTTATGCGCCCAAGGGCGCAACCGGCTGGGGCGTGCGCGCGCTCAGCCGGTTCGTGCAGGACAATTTCGAGTAACGCCGATGGGGGCCGCCTATTTCTACCACCTGACCCGCCGCCCGCTTGAGGAGACCCTGCCGGTCCTGCTGGGCAAGGCGTGCCAGGCCGGGTGGGCGATTGCCGTGCGCGGCACCGATCCAGGACGGCTCGACTGGCTGGACGAGAAACTGTGGCTGGGGCCTGACGACGGGTTCTTGCCACATGGCCGCGCGGGCGGGCCGCATGACGCGATGCAGCCGATCCTGCTGACCACCGAGGCGGAGGCGGCAAACACGCCCGCCTGCGTCATGGCTATCGACGGCGTGGCGGTTGATGCGGAAGAGGTGGGGGTACTGGAGCGGGTCTGCATCCTGTTCGACGGCAACGACCCGCAGGCGGTCCAGCACGCGCGCGACCAGTGGAAGGCGCTGATGGAGGCAGGGTGCGCTGCGCAGTACTGGTCCGAGGAATCGGGCCGGTGGGAGAAAAAGGCCGAGGCCTGAACGTGCGCTGAGCCGCCCCCATTGTAATCGCCCAGGTAGGGGTGGTACCTGCAGTCGGCAATGAGTGACAACTGCTGAGATTTTGGTGTGAGTGTAGTTCAGATTTCTAGCAAGTTTCTTGCGCGTATGAAGAAACGGTCCTCGCAGAACTCTCAACTCGCTCTGGACCGAGAAAAGATCATATTGGAACTCCTCTCTGATTGCTCGGCGCACACAGCCGAGCGGGCAGCAGTGGCGTCATATCCTTCCCGGTATTCGCCCATCGAGTTTCGCGGAGGTGACCGGGCCCAAGGAACGACGGTCGCGTTCTCCAGCTTGATGCTGCAGGGTGGAATTGTCGGCCCAGAGTTTGAGAATTTCCTCTCCAAGGATTGGGGCGACACTTATTTTATCAAGGATTTCAAGCGGAAGTGGTTTCAGCACGGTCTCTACCCATTGACCCACGGCCGGAACGAGACTGTCGAGTTCCTGCGTGTCCAGCTTGAGACGGCAGCACGCCCGCTCAGATTCGTTGGTGCGAGCGCGGGGGCTTATGCGGCACTGTATTTCGGAGCGCATCTGCAAGCCGACGTTGTTGTTGCCGTGGCTCCCCAAACCCTGATTGATGAGCCGACCTACAACCGGTTCCAACGCGGAAGCCCCCAGGACGGCGTGTACGATTTCGCCGATCCTGAGAACGACATCCGCAATGTGCTCGAAGCAAACCCGATGCAGGGCAAAGCGTTTGTCGTTTTCGGACAGGAGCACAAGGTTGATCGAACTCAGTGCGAACGGCTAGAGGGTCTCCCGAACATCCTGTTGAGACCGTATCCGTCGGCTCAGCACACGCTTTTGACGCGTCAATTGATCAAGTCCGGAGTGCTGGCCGGGTTGCTTGCTGGTGAGACCTGAATTCGCGGTTTGAGCCGGAATTTTCTTTTTACGGACCCTGACCTTGTTGCGGATGATAAGCCGCTGAAAGGTCTTCCGGAAACCCGGGCGGGGCCTGAGCGGTCACCCCCGCCAGTCCATAACCTCGGCCAGATCTGCCCGTTCGGTGCGAAAACCGTTGGCGGGGTGGTCCGTGTCCGGGTAGCCGAAGGAAATGGCGCAGAGGATCAGGCGATCCTCGGGGATTTCGAAATAGCGGTGCAGGAACGGCCCGTATGAGGCCACGGCGGCCTGTGGGATTGTGGCAATGCCAAGCGCCTGCGCGGCGAGGGTAAAGGCGGTGATGAAGCCGCCGCAATCCATAGCGCCGTAAGACCCCAGCTCGGCGGGGCTGGAGACGATGGCGCAGTGCGGGGCTCCGAACAGAGAGAAGTTCTCCATCATCTGGCGGGCTGATCCGGCGCGGTCGCCTTTCTCCACTCCAACAGCCTCGTACAGCGCCCAGCCGCAGGCGCGGCGGCGGTCTTGGTAGACGCCGGAATACGAGGTGGGAAAGGGCAGGTCTGGGGCGGGGGTGCCAGTGGCGGCCTCTTGTGACAGGGCGGCGCGGAAGACGTCGGTTTCGGCGCCACTGGTGATGGTCACGTGCCACGGCTGGGCATTGCACCAGCTCGGCACACGCCTTGCGCTAGCGATGAACTGCTCGATCTCTTCGCGTGGGACCGAGTCCGGCAGGAAGGCGCGGCAGGAATGCCGCCGTGCCAGCAGATCATCCAGATCGGTCAGGGTCATCTCGGCTCCTCTCTCGGCGTTGCGGCGCAGAATGGCGGCGGGATCGGCACTGTGCAAGGGGCCAATCTGGCCCCGGCTTGAGCCCGATCAAGGACAGTTTCGCTCGATCATGCGATCCTTGCGGCAAAGCTGAAAAAGGAGGACTGACCATGGTTGAAAAATCCGATCACGCTGGCCTCTGGCCGTCGCTCTACGACCCGTTTCGCCATTTCGGCGCCAAGCTGGCCGACTGGCTGAACCCCGCCACCGAAGCCTCGGGCAATGATGCGGCATATGACATCTCGATGGAACTGCCCGGTGTTTCAGACGAGGATATCGAGCTGATCGTCGAGGATGGCGTCGTCACCATCCGGGGTGAGAAGAAGACCCATGAAGAGAAGAAGGGCGACACCTGGTATTTCTCGGAACGCCAGTACGGTGCCTTCCGCCGCTCGTTCAGGCTGCCTGAGGATGCGGACGGGGCCAAGGCAAGCGCCGCGATGAAGGACGGCGTGCTGCATGTCACGGTGCCCAAGAAGGCGCTGGAGAAACGCGATACCTCGCGCCGGATCGAGATTTCCCGGAGCTGATTGTCTCGGGAAAACGCGGCCGGGTCCGGACCGGCTACTGGCCGGTGGCGGCCAGATAGCCGACCCCGGCCGCGACCAGCAGGCCAAGGACCACGGCGATGGTGATCTTGATCGCCGACCAGGGCCGTTCGCCCTGCACCCGGCCCGTGCGGCCATTGACCACGAACCGGTAGGTCTGTCCGCGATACTTGTAGGCGGCCATCCACACCGGCAGCAGGATGTGTTTGAAGGTCACATCGCGCACGGCGGTCTCCATCGCGTGAATGCGCTGCCGGTCTCCGCCGATGTCAAAGCGCACATCCCGCTCGATCACCCGCGTCATGTAGGCACGCGCCTCGGCCTGGCCCTCGGCCAGTTCGACCGTATAGGCCTCGGCCCGGAACCCGGCCAGATATTCGGGCTGATAGGGCTCCAGCGCGGGCAGGTCCCAGGGTTCCAGCGCATCCGCATAGGATTTGGGAAGGGAGCGTGAGGCCAGCACCAGCACATCGTCGAAGAACCGCGCCACCCGGCCCGATTTGGGGTTCCAGCGGACCTTGGGCACCTGTTGCTTCACCCGCTTGCCGCCGCGCATCACGGTGTGGGTTTCGTAATAGACCACGCCGCGCTCACCCCGATATGCCGTCTGCGTGTCGGCATCAAAGGTCCAGTAGGGGACATAGATCCCCTGCATCCGGCGCCCCTTGCGGGCATAGTCCTTGAGGCCATTGGGCGCGAACCACAAACCGCCCAGCCAGTCGCTCATCGCCTTGTGGGCCGACCGTTCATCCAGCGCAAAGGGCAGAACGCCACGCGGCTTGATGTGGCGGTTGATGCCGGTATCGGTGACCACCGGAGTGGCGCAGAACGGGCATTCGGCGGCATGGGTGTCGGGATCGAACTCAACCTGCGCCGCGCAGTTGGTGCAGGTGAGAACCCGCGTTTCCTCGATCTCGGCGTCGGGCAATTGCTGGGCGATGGCCGTGTCGAAATCCATCTCGCGCAGCGCGGCCCCTTTCCACGGGCCCGCGCCGATCGGCTCGGAATACCCGCAGTGATCGCAGGTCAGTGCTCCGTCACCCGGATTGAACCGGTAATCCGCCCCACACTGGTTACAGGGAAAGCGATGTTCTTCCGGGCCTTGTGCCGACGTGGAAGAACCGGGTGGGGGCGGAATATCGATCATCGGGCAAACCCTTGCAGTTCAGCCTTTCTGGGACAATCTCATGCGATTGAGCGCTCCGTCCTTGCGGATGACATGATGCCATATGGCAACGACGGCGTGACCAAGGGCGACCAGCAACAGCGCGTTCGAGGCCGCTTCATGCGCCTCTCCGGCTGCGCGAACACCCCCGAACCATGCGAGGGCGCCCAAGGCGGGAACGGCGATCATCAGCAGATAGATCACGCGATGCCCCCAAAGGGCCGCCTTCTCCATCATTTCGGTCGATCCGGGCAACGCGCCGGGCGCGCCCTGTACGCGGCGCAGCACCAGCCGGATCAGGATCAGTACAAAGACGGCACATCCCAGCCAGACATGAGGGGTGCTGCCTTCGAACCCGGTGGTGCCGCTGTCAAAGCGCGCGCGCAGCACGCGGCCCATGTTGTCGCCGGTCAGCCAGGCGACGAGAATCAGAATGGCGACCAGCCAGTGCAGAATGATCTGCGCTTTGGAGTATTCGGTACGTGTGGACACTAGCATTCTCCTTGAGTTTGGCATTCGCGCAGATCTTCTACGCGCCAGTGCACACATTCCGTCGCATTACATTCCCGGTGGCGGCGGCGGCAGGATGGTGAACAGCTGCGCCAGCTCCTGCACGTCGCCCGCCCGTTTCCAACCGTCCTGACCGGCGGTCCAGACATAGGTCTCGCGTGTGATCTCTCCCTCGGTTGCCATGCGACCCATCTTGGCCTTCGAGAACGGGCCGCTGGTCTGCCCGTCAACTGCGATATGCCACACATGCTCGACCGGTGGCGGGGGCGGCGGGGCCACAGGCGATGCCGGTGCGGCGGCAGCGGGGGCGGACGCGCCCCACGGGCCGCTCGGGTGACCCGCTGCCATGTTCGACATTTGCTGCGCCATCGCCATGCCCATCCCCATGCCGAGACCGGCGCCCATGCCGCCACCTCCGCCGGGGTTGTTGGCAGCGGCCGTCATCGCCTCGGCCGCCGAATACTGGGTGAACTTGCCCAGATCGCCCGCCAGACCCATCGAGGTCCGCTTGTCCAGTGCCGCTTCGACCGCGGGCGGCAGCGAGATGTTCTCGATGTAGAACTCCGGCATCTCCAGCCCGTAGCCCTCCAGCACCGGCGACACCTCGGCGGCGATCAGCTTGCCCAGATCGGCGGTGTTGGCGGCCATGTCCAGAACCGGGATGCCCGAGCCGGCGATCACGCGCGAGAACTCCTGCACGATGATGTTGCGGATCTGAAAGCTGATCTCGTCCATGGTGAATTCGCCATCGGTGCCGACGATTTCGACCAGGAACCGCGCCGGATCCTTTACCCGCACCGTATAGGTGCCGTAGGCGCGGATGCGGGTCGGTCCGAATTCCGGATCGCGCAGCATGATCGGGTTCTTGGTGCCCCATTTGAGGTCGTTGAACCGGGTGGTGTTGACGAAGTAGATCTCGGATTTGAACGGTGACTGGAACGCGTGATCCCAGTGTTGCAGCGTCGTCATGATCGGCATGTTGTTGGTCTCGAGCATGTAGAGGCCCGGCGTGAACACGTCCGCCAGTTGCCCTTCATGCACGAACACCGCCGACTGCCCCTCGCGCACGGTCAGCTTGGCGCCATACTTGATCTCGTGCCCCTCGCGTTCGAACCGCCAGACCATGGTGTCGCGGCTGTCGTCCACCCAGTGGATGACGTCAATGAACTCACCTTTTAGAAAATCGAAAATGCCCATGGGTCTTCTCCTGTCATGCGGGTCAGAGTGACTGGCCCATCAGTTCACGCGCGATGATCCGGGCCACCGGGCGGGCCTGTTCGGCTGTCATGCCCGGCTTCAGCCGGGGGTCGTACAGCATCTCCAACAGCTTTTCGTCGTGGCTGGTCAGCAGCGCGAATTCGTCGTCGTCGTTGAAGATCGAAGGCCGCGCTGCGGGGCTGTCATTGGGCAGACCCAGACCTTGCGCGATTTCCTCGTGGATGCAGCTCAGCCGCACCAGATCGGGGTGTTCGGCCCGGATCAGCGCGACGGCGCGGGTGTAGGTATAGGGGGAGCCGCCGCCAGCGGTGGCAAAGACAAAGCAATAGAAAGAGCGCGGCAGATCCTCGAACAGGTCGAGCTGCGCCTGGCCGATATTGGGGATCAACTGGCGCAGGCGGTTCTGCACATAAGTAGTGTCGTCTTTGCCCGCGACAAAAACCAGAAAGTTGGCGTTGCGGCTTGTCGTTGTGTTGATCGGATGGCGCGAAACCCGCCCCAGCCGGGCGGCGTAGGATTCGACGCTGGCCTTGTCTTTCTCGCGCCGCTCCAGCGCTACACTTGGCCCGAATTCGGTGCGGATGCGCACCGGTGCGGACCAGCGGCTAAGCTGACCGCTGGTTCGGCGGCCGGTCGCTGATACGGCTTGTCCGGGGTATTCGTCATAAAAGGCGATGGCCTCGAAATTGCGCGCCAGATCTTCGGCATCATAGGGCGTGTCCGGCCCTCCGCCATCGGTACGCAGCAGGCCCCGGGTCAGCAGATCGTTTTGCACCCTCTGATAGTAGCGCGCCAAATCCAGGCTGGCCGCAGACGGGGCGGTCACAGCGGGCGCCGGTTGGGTCAGGCCCGCCGGGCGGGCTTGCGGGGCCGGAACCGACTGCAATACGGGCTCGCACGCGGCAAGGGCCGTCAGGGCGGTCAAAGCCCAGACACCCCCCAAATGTCTGCCGGTGCGCGCCTGCAAGGGTCAGCCCGGAACGGCGGTGGCGGCGGTGTCGCCCAGCCCGTCGCGCCGTGCCTTGGCCGCAGCCAGCGTATCGCGCAGTTCGGCCTCCATCTTTTTCAGCTCCTCTTCGGCGGCGGCCCGCTTGGCCTTGCCTTCGTCGGCGATCTGCAGGCTTTCCTGAATGGTGCCGATCAGGTCCGCGTTGGCCTGTTTCACGGCTTCGATGTCGAAAACGCCGCGCTCCATCTCTTGCCGGATCATCTTGTTGCTTTCGCGCAGATTGGCGGCGTTGGCCGTCAGCAGTTCGTTGGTCAGATCGTTGGCGTCGCGCACTGCTGCCGCAGCCTCGGCGCTGCGCTGGATGGTGACGGCCTGCGCCAGTTGCGTTTCCCACAGCGGCACGGTGTTGACCAGCGTCGAGTTAATCTTGGTCACCAGCGACTTGTCGTTTTCCTGCACCAGCCGGATCGAGGGCAGCGACTGCATGGTCACTTGTCGCGTCAGCTTGAGGTCATGCACGCGGCGTTCCAGATCGTCGCGTGCGGCGCGCAGGTCGCGCAGTTCCTGCGCCTGCATCACCTGCTGGTCCTCGGGCGCGGCCTGAACCTCGGTCTCTTTTTCCGGGATGTCCTGGCTGTCCAGCTCGGTCAGCTTTTCCTCGCCCGCAGCGATGTAGAGCGCCAGTTCGTCGTAGAAATCCAAGGTTTTTTCATAAAGCAGATCCAGCGATTTGATGTCCTTGAGCAGCGTGTGCTCATGCCCCAGCAGGTCGTCGGTGACCTTGTCGATCTGGTTCTGCACGGTCTCGAAACGGGCGGTGAACTTGGCAAAGGGCGCGGCGCGGCCCAGCAGTCTTTCCCACCACGACCGCTCGCGGCGCACATCCAGTTCGCTGACCGAAAAGCCGCGAATGGTCGTCACGATATTGCGCAGACTGTCGCCGGCGGGACCCACATCCTTGTTGCGCACATCCGCCAGCATCGCCTGACTGATTTCCTGCAACTCGGCCTGTGCCGCCGAGCCGAACGACACGATCGAGTTGGTGTCACCCATGTCGATCTCGCCCATGCGCTTTCGGATTTCGGTGCCCACGGGTTCGTCCGCCTCTTCCAGCGGCACGACATCGGCCTGCGGTTCGGGCAGGGCCACTGCGGTGACTTCGTGCACCAGGGTTTCGGCCTCAATGGCCTTGTTCTTGATCGCATCGGACATGAAACGCTTCCTCACTCAAATGGTCCGGTCAGTCCAGCCGGACTCCTTCGCGCTGCAGCCGGTCGCGCAGCACATCGATTTCCACGGTCAGATCGCTGCGGTCGTCCAGCAGCATCTTGCGGGTTCGGGCGGCAAAATTCTGTTCGAGATCATCGAGCAGTGCCGAGTAGTCGTTCAGGGTCTGCGCATCGCGGGTGCGAGAGTAGACATCGGCGAATTTCACCGTCGCATCGCGCGCGCCCTGCAGGTAGACGGTCAGGTATTTGCGGGCGCCGCTCAGGTCGCGGGGATCTTCCTCGACCGTGCGGAACAACTCGCGCGCGGCGGTCTGGAACCGCTCGACCCGCGCCTCCATCCGGCGGTCGCCTGCGCGGGCGATGGCGTCGGACATGGCGGTCAGATAGGTTTCGGCTTCGTTCACGGCGCGGGCGACACGGTCCTGCTGGAACGTATCGACACCCTCCATCCCCTTATCCTTTAGCGGATCGAAGCCGAAGGCCAGGGAATGCAGAACGGTGCCCGCCAGACCATATAGGACCGGGGCCAGCAGGCTGACCTGCGCGACGGTCTCGGCATCCAGATAGTCATTGCGAAAAGCGGCAAGCCCTGCGCCGATGCCGGTCAGGACGCTGGCAAAGATCTTGCGCGGAAAGGCGGGCCGCCGGGCCACGCGGCGGGCGTTATAGGCGGCCTCGGCCCGCAGCCCCTCGCGCAACAGGTAGGCCGCCCCGGTCAGCAGACCGGCGGCCACAAGACCCAGCGTCATGCCGATGGCGCCATCGTTGAGAGAGAGAAACACCAGCGGGATCGCCGGTGCGAACATCACATTCGCCCGCACGCCCACCGGATCCACGCGCGCACCATCGAACTGGTTGCGTTCCGGCTGCTCGGGGGTGTCGGAGCCGTCGGGGCTGAACTTGCCGCCATAGCGTTTGGCCATGCGCTCAGAGCCCTCCCAGCAATCCGGTGCAGACACCGAACAACAGCACGAGCAGGGCCGCAAAGGCCATTTTCTGCACTCCGGTCTGAGACATGAGGCTCCCCAAGGTGTCGTGTTCACCCGGAATCTAGAGGATGCGCCCGCGCCACGCTAGGGGGAAGGTTTGCTTAAAGGTCTCAGGCGCGGGGTTTTTTGCCGATGGGTTTGCGGCTGCGTTGGGGACGTTTCGGGCGTTCGGCGCCGGGCGGCGGGGTTTTGCCGTCCGCATCCAGCCCCAACTGGTCGCGCAGCACGCGGCGGCGGACCTCTTCGGCCTCGCCGGGTTTCAGGTTGCCCAGTTGGAACGGACCGTAAGACACCCGCAGCAGCCGGTTGACCGAAAACCCGATATCCTCCATCGCGCGGCGGATCTCACGGTTCTTGCCCTCGCGCAGGCCCACGGTCAGCCAGGCATTGGCGCCCTGCTGCCGGTCGAGCGTGACCGTCATCGGCTGAAATCGCTCGCCGTCGATGACCAGGCCCTTTCGCAGCGGCGCGAAATCCTCGTCCTTGGGCCGCCCGTTGATCCGCACCCGGTATTTGCGCAGCCAGCCGGTCGAGGGCAGTTCCAGCTTGCGCTTGATGCCACCGTCATTGGTCAGCAGCAGCAACCCCTCGGAGTTCAGGTCCAGCCGTCCGACGCTCATCACCCGGGGCATGTCTTCGGGTAGGCCGTCGAAGATGGTGGCCCGGCCCTTTTCGTCGCGTGCGGTGGTCACCAGCCCGGTAGGCTTGTAGTAGAGCCACAGCCGCGCCGGTTCAGGCTCGGACACCGGTTTGCCGTCAACGGTGATCTTGTCTTTGGCGGTGACGTTCAGCGCCGGGCTGTCGATGGTCTTGCCGTTAACTGCCACGCGGCCCGCTTCGATCATGCGCTCGGCTTCGCGGCGCGAGGCGATGCCCGCACGTGCAAGGGTCTTGGCGATCCGGTCGCCGGGAGGAGGGGTGTTGCTCATGGACCGGCCATACCTGATCCCGGCGGCTTGCGAAAGCCGGGATTGTGGGGCAGTCAGAGGCATGGTTTTCAGATCATACATGGATCGCGCCCTGCAGGAGGCGCGCGCGGCGGCAGAGCGCGGAGAGGTGCCGGTGGGTGCGGTGATCGTCGCCCCCTCAGGCGAGGTGGTGGCCGCGGCGGGCAATCGTACCCGCGAGTGGAACGATCCCACCGCCCATGCCGAGATCGTTGCGCTGCGCGCAGCCTGCACAGCGGTGGGGTCGGAGCGGTTGCCAGGGCATGACCTCTACGTGACGCTGGAGCCTTGCGCCATGTGCGCGGCGGCGCTGGCGGCGGCCCGGATCGCGCGGATCTACTATGGGGCCGCCGATCCGAAATCGGGCGGGGTGGCGCATGGGGCACGGGTGTTCAGCCATCCGCAGGCGCATCATGTGCCTGAGGTCTATGACGGGATCGGAGCCGAAGAGGCCGAGCGTTTGCTCAAGGGGTTTTTTGCCGAGCGGCGTTAGGGCGCTACCATTTCAGGTCGAAAATCCTGTGATCGCCGGGCAGGCCTTTCAGGGTAACCGATCTGGGCGCGCCGAAGGTCAGTGCGCCCTGTCCGCCGACCAGCAACTGCGTCGCGTCGGACACGCAGATTTCACCCGGAGTGGCGGCCGCCGCAACCCGCGCCGCCTTGTTCACCACCGTGCCGAAGAAATCGTCATCCGTTTGGATCACGTCCCCGGTGTGAATTCCGATGCGGATCTGGAGTGGCGGTTCATCAGGTTCCTCCGCATTGCGCCGTTGCAGCTCCGCGGCGGCCGTCAAGGCAGCCCGGGCCGAGGAAAAGCTCGACATTGTTCCATCGCCCAGTGATTTCACCAGCGTCCCGCCTTGCGCCTCGATCGTGTCACGGGCGAGATCGAGGTGTTTTTGAACCGCTTCGGTCCAGACCCGATCCCCCAGCATCTCGGCGATGGCAGAGGAGTTGACGATATCGGTGAACATGACCGACGCCATGCCTTCGCGCTGGTCCTGGCGAAACCCATCGCGTGCCGCTGCAACCAGCGCGTCCAATGCCTTATGCTCGATACCGATTTTTTCCATGTTCGCGACCGGGTTCGAAACATGGCAATGCACGATCTTCCACACGCCGTCTTCGAGATGCAGGACAAAGGTGAACCGGTGCACCATGGCCTTTTGGTTGCTGGCAAAGCGGAGAGTGGCAACGCAGTGGGCCCAGCCGACCGCGCCGCATTCGAAGGCCTCGAGACTGTGCTCGTCCCAGTCGTATTCCGGGATTTCGGCCACGTGATCGGGAAAGCCTTTTCGGAACAGAGATCCGGACCAGCTCTCCCCTTCGGCTGAGCCCTGGTACCGCAGGTATTCAGAGGTCGACAGCATGTTGGAGAGCGCTGCGCTGTCCTTGGCATGAACCACTTCGTTCCAACGTCGCACCACGGCGATCAGTTCTGGCGAGGGGCGGACTGCTTGGGTCATAACGGTTTCACGACAAGATCGCGGGGCATATCGGCCAGGGGTTTGCCGCCCTCCGGCGTGACCACAAAGCTCTCGGTGATCGCCAGACCCCAGTCCGGTGTCCAGAGGCCCGGCATTAGGTGAAAGGTCATGTTCTCCTGCAACGGCGTCGTGTCGCCGGGGCGCAGGCTCATGGTGCGTTCGCCCCAGTCGGGCGGGTAGCTGAGCCCGATGGGATAGCCGGTGCGGTTGGCCTTTACATAACCCGCGCGCGCGAAGCTTTCGTAGACGCAGGCCGCCACCTCTTCGCAGGTCACGCCGGGACGGGCGGTCGCGAAGGCGTCCTCGATTGCGGTGAGCACGGCCGCTTCGGCGCGGCGGATATCGGCCGGGGGCTCGCCGAGATAGAGCGTGCGGCTGGCCGGGCAGTGATAGCGGCGGAAGCAGCCGGAGACTTCGAAATAGGTGGCCTCACCCGCCGTCAGCGGGCGGTCGTTCCAGGTGATGTGTGAGGCCGATGCCTCGCGCCCCGAGGGCGCGATGGGCGCGATGGCGGGATAATCCCCGGGCAGCCCGGGGAGCCCGGCCACGCCCGCCGCCTGCACCTGCGCCACCAACTCATGTTTGGGCACGCCTTCGCGAAACCCCTCGCGCAGCACAGAATGCATATGCGCCGTCAGCCGCCCGGCTTTGCGCATCATGTCCAACTCGGTGCTGCTCTTGACCGCGCGCTGCCAGTTCACCAGCCCGGTCGCATCGCTCAACGCCTCACGGCCAAAGGCCTGTTCCAGCACCCGGTGGCTGGCCGCCGAATAATAGTAGTTGTCCATCTCGACGCCCAGATTGCGGGTCCAGCCGTGATCGCGCAGCAGGGTTACCAGCGCCTCGACCGGGTGGTGGTCGGGGTGCTGGACATGCTCTTCGGGCCAGTCATGCAGGTCCGAGGCATCGAGCCACGTCGTCTGCGCCGCCCCCGCCTTGTCCTGCGTGCGCCCCCACCAGAGCGGCGTGCCCTCGGCGGGCAGGATGACCATCTGCGGCACATAGAAGCTCCACCCGTCATAGCCGGTCAGCCAGGCCATGTTTGACGGGTCCGCGACCAGCAAAGTGTCGATCCCCTGCGCCGCCATCGCCGATCTCGTCTTGGCGATCCGCCCGGCATATTCGGCCCGGCTGAAATCCGAGGCGGGCATCAGAGCGCGATGCCCTGCATCACCTGCGGCTCGATCACATCGACCCCGGGCAGCCCGTCGATCAGGTCCTGCGCGGACTGTTCGAGGATCGGGAAGGTCTTGTAGTGGCAGGGGATTACGGTCTTGAAGTTGAAGTAGCGCTTGGCCGCGTAGGCCGTGGCCTTCATGTCCATGGTGAAATGCCCGCCCGCCGACAGGATGCCGATATCGGGTTTGTAATAATCCCCCATCCACTCCATGTCGGCCATGATGTCGGTGTCGCCCGAGACGTAGAGCATCTTGCCCTCGGTTCGGATCATGTAGCCCACCTCGGTCCCGCCGGTGCGCAGCCCGTCCGGTGTCGAAAAGGTCGAACTGTGCGAGGCGGGCACCATCGACACCATGATGCCGTTCAGGTCCACCGTGCCGCCCTTGTTGAAGCCCACGGTCTCGATCCCTTCGGACTCACCCCAGAACCCCATCAGGTCATATTGCCCAACCACCGGCACGCCCAGCTTTTTGGCCAGCGGCAGCACATCCACCACGTGATCGAAATGAGTATGGGTCAGCAAAATATGTGTGGCTCCTTCGATGGCGGCATCGTGATGCTCTTCTGGCAGCGAGGGGTTTCCCGTCAGCCAGGGGTCGATCAGCAGCACTTGCCCTTCGGTCTCGATCCGGAAGCTGCCATGGCCCAGCCAGATGATATTCATGAAAAAACCTCCCGCATGTCTGGTCGCGGCAGCCTAGCATCGCTTAAGTAAAAATCCATGGACTGGATGCGGCAAATCGACGGGTATTGTGAGCGGTTGGGCCCAGACTACTGGGCCGAGCCGGTGAACGCGGTGACAAACGCGGCGTTTCTGATCGCTGCGTTTGTGATGTGGCGGCGGGTGCGGGGGCAGGGGATGCCGCTGGCCGTGCTTCTGGTGGTCATTCTGGCGGCGATCGGGGTGGGGAGCTATCTGTTCCACACCCATGCGCAGGTCTGGGCGGCGGTGGTGGATGTCGCACCGATCCTGCTGTTCATACTTGTCTATATCTTTGCGATCAATCGGGATGTCTGGCATCTGAACACATGGCGGGCATTCGGTCTGACGGCGTTGTTTTTTCCCTACGCAGCGGCGACCGTGCCTGTCTTCCGGCTGATCCCGGGGCTGGGCGACTCCGCGGGCTACGCGCCGGTGCCGTTGCTGATCCTGATCTATGCCGTATTGCTCCGTCACCGAGCGCCGAAGACTGCGCTGGGGCTGGCCGTTGGAGCGTGTGTGCTGATCGTGTCCATCACCTTCCGGTCTCTGGACGTGCCGCTTTGCGGTGTGTGGCCTGTGGGGACGCATTTCCTGTGGCACGTTTTGAACGGGGTGATGCTGGGTTGGATGATTGAGGTTTATCGGCGGTCTAAGGCTTCGAAAGTTGCGGCTGATTGATCCCACACAGTTGGCGACCAAATTGGCCCGGAATCAAGGCACGCAGTGCCGCCGGGCCGCGCCCTCCCTCCTCCATGGGAGGGCGCATTGGCGACGCCTTGCGCCACCCATCCGTCGTCCGGGCTCTTGAGATAAATCGCTGACCACACGCGTTCCGGGCGCCCACCCGAGGGAGGGCGTGGCCCTCTGTTGCCGCGGGATGTCGTGCGGCGCCTACGCTACGTCCCTTCGAAGCGGATGGCTGGCGCGGCATGGCAGGGTGTTCGCTGTAACCCGCCTGACAAGCCTCCTGCGCCCTTGCGACCCGCCCCGCAGAGCGGTAAACGCCCCGTAACGCAGATGAGGGTTTCCCATGTCGATTGACCAAAGCACCGCCGCCAAGGTGGCCAAACTGGCCCGGATCAAGGTCGAGGATGATGCGCTGCCCGCGCTGGCCTCGGAGTTCAACACGATCCTGGGGTTCATCGAGCAGTTGAACGAGGTGGATGTCGAGGGTGTCGAGCCGATGGTCTCGGTCACGCCCATGCGGCTGAAGCGCCGTCAGGATCAGGTCACCGACGGCAGCCAGCAGGACAAGGTCCTGACCAACGCCCCCGACGCGCGCGAGGGGTTTTTTGCGGTCCCGAAGGTGGTGGAGTAAGACATGAGCGATCTGAACAAACTGGGCCTGGCCGAGGCCCGCGACGCGCTGCGCAAGGGCGAGACCACATCCGTGGAACTGACCGACGCCTGCCTGACCGCCATCGACGCGGCGGATGCGCTGAACGCTTTCGTGCACAAAACCCCCGAGATCGCCATGGAACGCGCCAAGGCTGCCGATGCGCGGATCAAGGAAGGCGATGCGCCCTCGATGTGCGGCTTGCCTATTGGCATCAAGGACCTGTTCTGCACCAAGGGCGTGCCCTCGCAGGCAGCTTCGAAAATCCTCGAAGGGTTCAAGCCGGAGTACGAATCCACCGTGTCGCAACAACTCGCCGATGCGGGTGCGGTGATGCTGGGCAAGCTCAACATGGACGAATTCGCCATGGGCTCGTCCAATGAAACCTCTGTCTACGGCAATGCCGTCAGCCCCTGGCGCCGTGGCAATGACGACGCGCAACTGACCCCGGGCGGCTCATCGGGCGGGTCGGCCTCGGCCGTGGCGGCCGATCTGTGCCTGGCGGCAACCGGCACCGATACCGGCGGTTCAATCCGCCAGCCCGCCGCGTTTGTCGGCATCACCGGCATCAAGCCGACCTATGGCCGTTGCTCGCGCTGGGGCATCGTCGCTTTTGCTTCGTCGCTGGATCAGGCCGGGCCGATGACCAAGAATGTCCGCGACGCGGCGATCATGCTGGAAACCATGTGCGGCCACGACCCCAAGGATTCCACAAGCGCCGAGCTGGCCGTGCCTGATTTCGAGGCGATGCTGACCGGCGACATCAAGGGCAAGAAAATCGGTATCCCCAAGGAATACCGCATGGACGGCATGCCCGCAGAGATCGAGAAGCTCTGGTCCGACGGCGCCGACATGCTGAAAACAGCGGGTGCCGAGATTGTCGATATCTCGCTGCCGCACACCAAATACGCGCTGCCGGCCTACTACGTGATCGCGCCGGCCGAGGCGTCCTCGAACCTCGCCCGTTATGACGGTGTGCGCTATGGCCGCCGGGCCACGCTGGCGCAGGGCGACGGCATCACCGAGATGTACGAAAAGACCCGTGCCGAAGGTTTCGGCCACGAGGTGCAGCGCCGGGTCATGATCGGCACCTATGTTCTGTCGGCAGGTTTCTATGACGCTTATTACAACCGCGCGCGCCGCGTTCGAACCCTGATCAAGAAGGACTTCGAGGATGTCTTCGCCGCCGGTGTCGACGCCATCCTGACTCCGGCCACCCCTTCGGCGGCCTTTGGGTTGGGCGAGATGACCGAGGCCGATCCGGTGCAGATGTACCTCAACGACGTCTTCACCGTCACCGTGAACCTTGCGGGACTGCCCGGTATCTCGGTGCCTGCCGGACTGGATAAGCAGGGTCTGCCGCTGGGTCTGCAACTGATCGGGCGTCCGTGGGAAGAGGGCGATCTGCTCAATACCGCCTACGCGCTGGAGACTGCCGCCGGGTTTGTGGCCAAGCCTGCAAAATGGTGGTAACGTCCCGCCCCGGGCAAGGACAAGAACAACAAGGCAGCATCAGATGCGTGCACTCTTTCTGATACCGGTGATCGGCGTTTTGGCGGCTTGCGATACGGCGGTTCCGTCGTCGGGCGCGGGATTCAACACCCCTGAATACCAGGCGCAGCGTGAGGCCGCGCTGGCAGGGCAAACCGGGACAAATGGGGCCCTTATCCCGCCCTCGGTTGTGTCGTCCGAGCAGCTTTCACCAGCGACGGCGGGCGGTGCGCCGCTTCAAGCGCCCTCGGGGGATCCCGACGCGGACATTGCCAATCAGACGGCGGCTGTGCTGGGAGCCACGTCTCCGCAAGCGTCGGCTCCGGTCCCTGCGCCGGTTGCCAGCAGCAATGCGGGCATCTCGGACGAGCAGGATTTTCAGGCTGTCTCCAACCGTCAGACGATCGAAAGCGATGCGGCGCGGATCGAGCGCAACAAGGCCAATTATCAGGTGATTGCGCCCACCGCTGTGCCTCAGCGCAGCGGCGATGCGCAACCCAATATCGTGCAATACGCCCTTAGCACGTCGCACCCGGTCGGAACCCAGCTCTATAGCCGCGCGGGTTTCAACCTGCGGGCCAAGGCGCAACGCAATTGCGCGGGATATCCTTCGGCGGATCAGGCGCAGATCGAGTTCCTGGCCGGTGGCGGCCCGCAGCGGGACCGCAAGGGTCTGGACCCGGACGGGGACGGGTACGCCTGCGGCTGGGACCCAAGCCCGTTCCGCCGCGCGGTCAATAACTGAACGCGTGCAGCCGGTCTGGCATCCTTCACCGAATTTCGGGCCGCGCCGTGATGGTCTGACCCCGTCGCTGATTGTGATCCACTACACCGCCATGGAGAGCGCTGAGGCGGCGCTTGAACGGCTGTGCGATCCGCAGGCCGAAGTTTCGGCGCATTACCTGATCGGTATGGACGGTCATCTGTGGCAGATGGTGGACGAGGCCGACCGCGCCTGGCACGCCGGTGCAGGAAGCTGGTGTGGGGTCGATGACATCAACTCCCGCTCAATCGGCATCGAGTTGGACAATGGCGGTACTCATCCTTTTGCTGAACCGCAGATGGCGGCGCTTGAACGGCTGTTGCCGGGGATAATGGAACGTTGGGGCATTCTGCCCGAAGGCATAATCGGCCATTCCGACATGGCACCGGGCCGCAAACACGATCCTGGTCCGCGCTTCGACTGGGCGCGGCTGGAGCGTGGGGAACTGGCGGCGCGGCGCGGTTATGATGAAGGCCCGCAGGACGTAACGCCACATGCCTTCCGTGCGCTGGCACACGATGCTGGTTTCACGGCCGAAACTGACGACGAAACGCTCCTCGCTGCCGTTCGCCTCAGATACCGCCCATGGGGCAAGGGCCCGCTGGTCCAAGCGGATTTCATCCCACTCGGCCATACGGCCCTTGGGACCTGAGTACGCAAGATGAATGGCCGCGCGTCTTCCTCTTGCTCCAAATATCCCGGGGTGAATTGGTCGCAGGCCAAGAAGGGCAGCGCCCTCTATCGTGCCCCGGCTTGACGCAGCGCAGCCCACCGCATAACTGCACCCTTGCGCGGAGGGCCGGATGGCCGCTGGGGCGTAGGCCCGAGAGGAAAGTCCGGACTCCACAAGGCAACGGTGCCGGGTAACACCCGGGCGGGGCAACCCGACGGAAAGCGCCACAGAAAACAGACCGCCCCGCATGTGTGGGGTAAGGGTGAAACGGTGGGGTAAGAGCCCACCGCGCCGCTGGCAACAGCGGCGGCACGGCAAGCCCCACCGGGAGCAATGCCAAATAGGGTCCCCGCGCGGGCCGGTCGGCGTCAGCCGATACCGCCGCTAAGCGCGTCTTGGCCGAGAGGGACCGGGTTGGCAGCTTGAGCCGTGCCGCAATGCACGGCCTAGAGGAATGGTCATCGAAGGGGGCAACCCCGGAACAGGATCCGGCTTACAGGCCCTCCGCGCATCAATCGCTCTGACGGTATTCGCATCTGTCTCAGTCTGTTATGGTGCCCCTTGGGGATGGCGCACAAGCTGGGAGAAGACATATGAGTTTCATGAAAGCGCTGGCCTCGGTGGCTGTTGGATTTGCCGCCGCAAAGGGTCTGGAGAAATACAAGCAGATGGGCGGTATGGCCGGTCTGCAAGACATGATGCAAGGCTCAGGCGGCGGGTTTGGGATGGACCAGCTTGGCAAGATGGCCGAGCAGTTCGGCATGCCAGGTGGCGCATCGGGATTGCAGGACATGATCGGCAAGATGGGGCTCGGCGGCGGCGCGGCCGGAGCGGCCGGGCTGGGCGGACTGCTGAATGCGATGCAGGGGGCGGCCAGAACCGGCGGCCAGCAAACGACCGACATGATGGAGACGGTTTTTCAGGGCACCCCGGCCGGTGCCGCCATGGAGGAACAGGCAAAGCTGATGCTGCGCGCCATGATTCAGGCCGCGAAAGCGGATGGAGAGCTGGATGCGCACGAGAAGGATACGATCCTGGGTGAGTTGGGCGATGACATCAGCGACGCGGAACGGGAATTCGTGCAGGAACAACTGGATGCTCCGATCGACGTGATGGGACTGGCGGCTGCGTCCGGAGCGCCGCTCAAGACTCAGGTCTACGCGACATCTCTGGCGGCGATTCGGCTGGATAACGCGCGCGAGGCGTCTTATCTGCGGCAGCTTTCCACCGCTCTGGGCCTTTCTGATGTGGAACGCGATCAGATTCACTCGTATATGGGGGCGCCGAACCTGCCATCCTGAACCGGCGCCGGAATCCGGTGAACCGGGCGGCGTTTGTCCTTGACATAAGCGGTGCAGGGCGTAAAAGCGCACGCTCATGAGAATTCAACCGAAAGGCCCCTGCCTTTCCGGACGCAGGAGATAACCATGGCGAAGCCGACGACCATCAAGATCCGTCTGAACTCGACCGCGGGCACGGGCCACTTCTACGTGACCAAGAAAAACGCGCGGACCATGACCGAGAAAATGACCGTTCGTAAATACGATCCGGTCGCTCGCAAGCATGTCGAGTACAAAGAAGGCAAGATCAAGTAAGCCTTCCGAAAGACTGGACAAAATCTGTGAAAGGGTCACGTTGCGGCGTGACCCTTTTCGTTTTGCGAGGTGAGTGTGGAACTTCTTGTCCGGCCTTCCACAGCAGCGGATATCGCGGCGGTCGACGCGCTGCTGGCGCGTGCTTACCCAAAGCTGCTCAAACACGACTACGCGCCGTCGGTTCTGGTGACCGCTTTGCCGCTGATCAGCCGGGCGCAACCGGCGCTGCTGACCTGTGGGACGTATTATGTGGCGGAGGGCGACGGAGCGATTCTGGGGGCTGGCGGCTGGACAAGGGACAGGAGCCTGAAAGAGCTGGGACATATCCGTCACGTGGTCACCGATGACCGCGCGGTCCGGCGCGGCGTGGGGCGGGCGATTCTGTCACATATCCTGATCCAGGCGGGTGCGGCGGGGATCACCGAACTGGAATGCTGGTCCACCTTTACCGCCGAGCCTTTCTACGCCGCGATGGGGTTCCGGTCCGAAGGTCCGATGGAGGTTGCGTTGCAACCGGGCATCAGCTTTCCGGCAATTCGTATGAGACAGAGCTTGTCATGACGGGGCCGCTGCCGTTACGGTTCACAAGTCCGCCACAACGCTCTGACTGTCATGAAAAAAATCCTTCTGCCCGCGCTCGCCTTCGTTACGCTTTCTGCCTGCGAAGATATCTGGAACCGAGAAGGGGTCGGATTCACCGGCATCGATGGCGAGCCCCGGACAATCGTCGAGAGCCGCGAGGCAGCGGGTTTTGTTGCCAGTCGCGACAGTGTTCCGGCTGAGCTGGCCGGGCTGACCACGCCTCAATTGCTGACCGAAGAGACCGATCCCGCCAAGGTTGCGGGCGTGGCGATTGACAATGGCGGGCGGGTGCCCGGACAGGCGGTCGAGATCGGAGGCGATCGACAAACCCTGATGCTAAGCACCGTGAGCGTCAACAATGTGCTGTATGCGGTCCTGCGAACCCCGGAAGGTGCGGCTGACCGGATGGATGTCAGCACGGGGCCCCGGTTTGCAGCGTCGATTCCGCGTCTGACAGGGTGCCTGATCGGTGGGAACGTCTATCAGAAGGGCACATCGAGCCTGCGCACCAGTGGCTTTGCAGCTCCTTTGAACTGCAGATAAGGCACCGCCCGGTCGCCTGATTGGCAACCGAATCTAGACCCGCCATTCCGCAAAGATCACCGCAGGCTCAAAGCCTGACGCGGCCATGAGCGCTGCGGAAGCAATGTTGAAGCTGGCATAGGTGGTGGCGATGACCGGAATGTCGTCTGGATCGAGCCGATCCCGGATGGCTGCGATCAGCGCCGTTCCGATACCTTGTCGCCGGTGTTCCGTATCCACGCTGACATGATGCAGCATGGCGCGGGTTTCGGCAGGCCTCAGTGGGGATGCGGGACGGCGTTCGATTTCATAGACGGCGTAGCCGGTGAGCTTGCCGACGGTTTCATATCCCAGCGCGTGGATGTCAGGTTGGGCCAGCCAGTCGGCAAGCCACGGAGCAATTTCGGAATCAGCCGGAAATGGATTGAAGCGCCGAGGCTGATGCAGAACGTGCAGGTCGTGCACCTGGCGCAAGAGCGGGATCAGGCGGTGGACCTCTGCAGCAGGAATCTCGATGATCGACATGGCACTGTCTCGTCCGTGAAATAGAAAAGGGCGGGTTCTTTGGAACCCGCCCTTGGCAATTGTGATATCCGGTGTCGCGTTATTCGCGGCTACCCATCAACTGGAGCAGGAACATGAACATGTTGATGAAGTCCAGATAGAGGCTCAGCGCGCCCATGATGGCAGCCTTGCCCAGCCACTCCTGATCGCCGGAATGGGCCATCTGCAGATAGGTGTTCTTGATGCTCTGCGTGTCATAGGCGGTAAGGCCTGCAAAGATCAGAACGCCGATCACCGAGATGGCAAAGGCCACAGCCGACGAGGCGAGGAAGATGTTGACGATCATGGCAACGATCAGGCCGATCAGACCCATGATCAGGAAGGTGCCCATCCCCGACAGGTCCTTCTTGGTGGTGTAGCCATAGAGCGACAGACCGGCGAAGGCGATTGCGGTGATCAGGAACACCTGAATGATGGACTGGCCGGTGAAGACCAGAAAGATCGAGCTGATAGAAAGGCCCATCACGGCGGCAAAGGCGTAGAACACCACCTGCGCGCCCGCGGCCGACAACCGGTTGATCGCAGCGCCGAAGCCAAAGACAAAGGCCAGCGGGGCAAACATGATGACCCATTTCAACGGCGAGGCGTAGATCGAGTACCCGAACGAGGTCAGGTATTTGTCTGCGCTCAGCTGCGCAGCCGCTGCCGACGGATCGGTGGTGACCGCCAGACCCGAAATGGCCCAGGCCGCCAGGAAGGTGATCAGCATGCCTACGGACATTGTGCCGTAGACTTTGTTCATATGGGCGCGTAGGCCCTCGTCAATCTGGGCGGCGCGTACGCCCGCGCCCGTCCGGATTGTGTCGAATTCAGCCATTGGGGTCTCCCTACAATAGTCCGTTGTCTGCGCAGGCGTGTACCTGCAACTCTCGGAACAAATATCGGAGAGGAAGCCCCCCAATTCAAGCCTTTCGAGCTGTTTCTTGCACGCAAAACCCGACATTTCGAACCAAAACACTCGGGTTGTGCGTGCGTGGGTCAGCGAAGCCAGGTTTCTGGCGCGTCCCAGATCGGCCGGCGCACTTCGCGGTCGACCTGATCGCGGGTGAGTCCCAGGTCCTTCAGAGCCGCATCATCAAGGCGTTCCAGCGCGCGACGCTGACGCCAAACGGCGAACAGACGTTTCACTGCGGCCAGACGGGATGTGCGGACAGGGCGGCAGGTGTGTGATGCAGTGGTCAGTGCCATGATGTATTTCCTTTCCGTACTTTTGATGGGTTTTGACTGTTTCATCAATTTCCTTGATCAATATGGGAGAATGTGGTTCATTCTCAAAACGAATGTTTCTGATGTTTATCATCAAGGATCGTGATTATGAGAAATTTGGACATCACCACCTTGCGCTCGTTTGTAGCGGTGGCTGACAATGGCGGCGTCACCCGCGCCGCAGGATTCCTGCACCTAACGCAATCCGCCGTATCCATGCAGCTCAAGCGACTGGAAGAGTTGCTGGGGCTCGAACTGCTGGACCGCAGTGGCCGCGGCATTGCGCTCACCGCCTCGGGTGAACAGCTTCTGGCCTATGCCCGCCGGATGGTGGCCCTGAATGACGAGGTGATCGGGCGGCTCACGGATCAGGCCTTTGAGGGCGAGGTGGTTTTGGGCGTGCCGCACGACATCGTCTATCCGGCGATTCCGCGGGTGCTGCAGACGTTCAACGCCAATTATCCGCGGGTGAACGTGAACCTCGCGACCTCGAATACCCGCCAGTTGAAAGAGGAGTTCAATCGCGGCACCTACGATCTGATTCTGACTACCGAAACCGGCGAGGGTGAGGGGGCAGAGACCATCCATCACATGCCCTTGCGCTGGGTCGGTGCACGCAACGGCTCAGCCTGGCGACAAAGGCCGCTGCGTTTGGGGTTCTGCCGTATCTGCAGTTTCCGCCCCGTCGCGCTGTCGGCACTGGAAGAGGCCGGGATCGAATGGGAATTGGGTCTGGACAGCGATTCCGACCGCACGGTCGAGGCCACGGTCAGCGCCGATCTGGCGGTTGGTGTGCTGCTGGAAGGCACTCAACCCGGCCATCAGGAGTTGATTGACCATGGCGGGGCGCTGCCCCGTCTGCCGGTGCAGCACATCAACCTCTACGGGGCGGATCGTGTGCGCGAGAAATATGTCGAAGAGCTTGCGGAACTGATCCGGCAGAGTTTTTCGGCGTTGCGCCCGTCGCACATCCGGGCGGTCGTCTGACGAACTAAGGCGTGATGACAACCTTGCCGGTGGATTTTCGCTCTTTGAGCAGTTGCATGCCCTCGGCGACCCTATCCAGCGGCAAGGTGTGACTGACATGCGGTTTGATCCGGCCCTCTGCATGCCAAGCGAATAGGGTCCGGAAGCTGTCTCGCACGATCTCGGGACGGAACTTCAGGTAACCACCGATGTAAAAGCCGATCACGGTGAGGTTCTTGACCAGCAGATGATTGGCCGGAATCTGTGGCACCTCGCCACCGGCAAACCCGATGGGCAGTAGGCGGCCCTCGGGGTTGGTGGCGCGAAAGGCCGCATTGAACACGGCGCCGCCGATGGCGTCGTAAACAACGTCGGCGCCGCCCAGTTCCTTGACGCGGGCACGCAAATCCTCGGAGGCGTCGATCAGATGATCCGCCCCGGCGGCTTTTGCGACGGCAAGCTTGTCCTCGCCCCTTGCCTGCGCAATAACGGTCGCCCCCATCAGCTTGCCAATCTCGACGGCGGTCAGACCGACCCCACCGGCAGCGCCGGTCACCAACAAGGTCTCGCCGGGTTGCAGGCGTGCGCGGTGCTCCAAAGCGATGTGGCTGGTGCCGTAAGCGATCTGAAACGCTGCCGCATCTTCGAAAGTCATTGTGTCCGGCAAGGGGATGGCACGATCTGCATCAAAGACACCATAGTCCGCCAACCCGCCCTGACCTGAGTAGACGGCGATTCGGTCGCCCGGCTTCAGGTTGCGTACGTTTGTTCCCGGTTTGTCGACAATACCGGCGATTTCCATGCCAAGTGTAAACGGTGCAGCGGGCGTGTCCTGATACGTACCCTTCTGCATCAGAAGGTCCGCAAAGTTCAGACCGCAGGCGCGGATCGCTACCCGGACCTGATCCGGCCCCGGCTCGGGCCGGTCAACCTGAACGAGTTCGGCCGGTGCGCCAGGCGCCTCGATTCGATATGCGCGCATCTGAAACCCCCTTTTTTTCAGGCTATAAACCGTTGAAGTGAGGCGAGTGTCAAACCGGTTCCTGCGATACCCGCGCGCTCCTCAATCTTGGCCAAACAGACCCTTCGTTTGCGTTGTGGAAACAGTCGTTGAGTCGCGCTTACACACACAACCACAAATCTGTGTACGCTGCGTTAGATTCAACCTTCTTGAAATGCAGCAAAAAATTGGCAATATTCAGCCATGGTGCAGTTCGGGATGCATTTAACGGAATTAGGGAGTTCTTAAACGGCCACCCGCTAGCGTGGCGAGGGAGCTTTTGTGCCAGTGCCCGGATTGTTGTTAGTGAATGAAGAGGAGAGAACTCATGACCCATCCCGTCGATGTCCATGTGGGCAAGCGCGTGCGTCATCGCCGCTGGCTCATCGGCATGACCCAGCAGCAGCTGGCCGAACAGGTTGGTATCAAGTTTCAGCAGATTCAAAAGTATGAAACCGGTGCGAACCGGGTCAGCGCATCACGTCTGTGGGACATCGCAGAGGCTCTGGATGTTCAGGTGAGCTTCTTTTTCGAAGGTCTGGATGAAAGCCACAAAGAGACACCGGAAAAGCGCAACGTGCCTGCGGATCTCATGGGCGACAAGGAAGCTCTGGATCTCGTGCGCTCATACTATGCAATTCCGGAAAACCAGCGCCGTCGCCTGTTTGAACTGGCGCGCGTGCTGAGCGACGTCGCCTGATACGGGCTTGACTTCGCCGGTCGCGGGACGCACGGGTGTATGCATGACACCTGGCTGGCTCAGCGATCTCGACATAGCAGAATTGATGGCAGATGCCGCCCGGTCGGCAATTCTGCCATTTTTTCGTTCCGCCGATCTTGATACCCAAAACAAGCTGCAGGCTGGCTTTGATCCGGTGACGGTTGCAGACCGGGCAGCCGAGGAAGCCATGCGCGAGGTACTGCGCCAGCATCGTCCCGAGGACGGTATCTGGGGCGAGGAGTTCGGACAGCAGGCCGGGCAGAGCGGTCGAACCTGGGTGCTGGATCCGATCGACGGCACCCGTGCCTTCATCAGCGGCACACCGACCTGGGGTGTGCTGATTGCGCTTTCCGGCGAAAACGGGCCTGAGCTGGGCATTATTGATCAGCCCTATATCGGCGAACGCTTTGTGGGTGGCGGTGGTGAGGCGCGCATGTCCGGCCCCAAGGGATCGGTTGCGTTGAAAACCCGCGATACAAAGGCCCTTGATCAGGCCCTTCTGTTCACCACGTTCCCCGAGGTTGGAACGCCCGAAGAAGGCGCAGCCTTTCGCGCGGTTGCCGAACACGTGAAGCTCACGCGGTACGGGATGGATTGTTATGCCTATGCGCTGCTGGCGGCTGGGCAGATCGATCTGGTAATCGAGGCCGGATTGAACGCCTATGACATCCAGGCCCCCATCGCCGTGATCGAAGCAGCAGGCGGTATTGTGACGGACTGGCAGGGTGGTCCGGCGCACCAGGGGGGAAGGGCCTTGGCCGCCGCGAATGCCGATGTTCACGCGGCCGCACTGGACATTCTCGCTCGCGCCTGAACCGGCTTGTTTTCTGGGCACCCGAGGATTAGCCTGCCCGCGGCCGGTTCTTGAGCCCGTTTTCCATCGGCCCACACACACTTCCATGAGACGGGTGCCTGAAAAGGAGTGTGTTCATGACCGATATCCTGATCCGCAATGCCGATACCATCCTGACGATGGATGACAAGCGCAGCGAGTTGAGCAATGCCGACATCCTGATCCGAAACGGCGCAGTCGCCGCCGTTGGAACGAATCTGGGTAACACTGTTGCAGCCTTGCCGGATACGATTATCCACGAGGCGAAGGGCTGCGTCGTTACCCCGGGTCTGGTCAACACCCATCACCATCTCTACCAGACCCTGACCCGGGCGGTGCCGGGCGGGCAGGATGCGCTGCTTTTTGGCTGGCTACGCACGCTCTATCCGATCTGGGCCCGGTTTGGCCCCGAGGAGATGTTCGTCTCGGCCCAGATCGGGTTGGCGGAGCTTGCGCTGTCGGGCTGCACGCTCAGTTCGGACCATCTCTACCTGTACCCGAATGGCTGCCGGCTGGACGACACGATTGCCGCCGCCGCCGAACTGGGGATGCGCTTCCATCCCACACGGGGCGCGATGAGCATCGGGGAGAGTGCCGGTGGCCTGCCGCCTGACAGTCTGGTTGAGGGAGAGCAGGAGATTCTCAACGACATGATCCGCGTGGTGGACAGGTTCCACGACGGGTCCGAAGGCTCTATGTGCCGGGTCGGGCTGGCCCCGTGCTCACCCTTTTCGGTTAGCCGGGATCTGATGCGTGACGCGGCGTTGCTGGCGCGGGACAAGGGCGTGATGCTGCACACCCATCTGGCCGAAAACGACGAGGACATCGCCTATTCCGAGGCGCAGTTCGGTTGCCGTCCCGGTCAATATGCCGAGGAACTGGGCTGGACCGGGCCGGATGTGTGGCACGCCCACTGCGTGAAACTCGATGGGCAGGAGATCGACCTTTTTGCCAGAACACGCACCGGTGTAGCCCACTGCCCCTGTTCGAATTGCCGTCTGGGTTCGGGTATCGCGCCGGTGCGGGCGATGCGGGATGCGGGAGTGCCGGTGGGGCTGGGCGTGGATGGCTCGGCCTCGAACGACAGCGGCAATCTGATGGCTGAGGCGCGTCAGGCAATGTTGCTGCAACGGGTGGCATGCGGTGCAGACGCGATGTCGGCCCGCGAAGCGCTTGAGATCGCTACACGCGGCGGCGCCGACGTGCTGGGCCGCCCGGATTGCGGACGTCTCGCCCCCGGCAAGCGTGCCGATATCGCGGTCTGGGACACCACCGGCATCGACTGCGCCGGAAGCTGGGACCCGGCTGCCCTGTTGCTGGCCGGGCCGACCCGCGTTAAGCATCTGTTTGTCGAGGGACGCCAGATCGTGCACGATGGTCAGATCACCTCGATTGATCTGCCGACCGTCATCGAGCGGCAGAACCGGTTGGCACGCGCCCTTCGATCCTGAGCCGGTTGCATGTCAGTTACTGGAGATATTCTCGACAGAAGCACGCGTCTCGGGACGCGTCTTCTTATCAGAAGACCTTACGCCGTCCGCCGATCCACACTTCGGTCACGGCCCGGTCATCGCCCATCATGATGGTTGGGAAAACCGCCTCCCATAGGTCCGAGGCCATATCAGATCGCTGGGAGATGGCCGGGGTTGAGGCCAGGTCCAGCACCACCAGATCCGCCTCCATCCCCGGCGCGATGTTGCCGATCAGGTGGCCCATCCGCAGCGCGTGGGCAGAGCCAACCGTGGCCAGCCATAGCAATTGCGCGGAATGCAGTGGTACGCCGCGCAGCTGTCCGATCTCATAAGCCGCCGCCATGGTGCGCAGCATGGAAAAGCTCGACCCGCCACCTGTGTCGGTGGCCAGTCCGATCCGCTGTCCTTCGGCCATCAAACCCGCCATGTCGAACAGGCCCGATCCGATGAAGGTGTTCGAGGTTGGGCAATGCACAAGCGCCCCGCCAACCTCGCGCAGCCGGTCACGCTCACGCGGTTCCAGATGGATGGCGTGGCCGTAGAGGCCGTTGCCGCCCAGCAGTCCGAAACTCTCGTAGGTGTCGAGATAATCGCGCGCGTCGGGGAACAGGCCGCGTACCCACTCGATCTCATCCGTCTGCTCGCTCAGATGGGTCTGCATCAGACAATCAGGGTTCTCGGACCAGAGCGCACCCATCGCCTCCAACTGCTCCGGCGTCGAGGTGGGCGAGAAACGCGGTGTGATGGCGTAAGAAATGCGGTCCAGCCCATGCCATCGCTGCAACAGCGCGCGGGACTGTTCATAGGCGGTCTGCGCCGTGTCGCGTAGCCCCTCGGGCGCGTTGCGGTCCATGCAGGTCTTGCCCGCGACCACCCGCTGTCCCCGGGCCTGGGCTGCGGCAAAGAACGCCTCGACGCTTTCAGGATGGATGGTGCAGAAGCTGCACATGGTGGTGGTGCCGTGCGCCGCCGTCAGGTCCAGATACCGCCCGGCGATCTCGGCAGCATAGTCGGGCGAGGCGAACTTCATCTCCTCGGGAAATGTGTAGCTGTTCAGCCAGTCGATCAGCCGCTTGCCCCAGCTCGCGATCATCGCCGTCTGCGGATAATGCACATGGGCGTCCACGAAACCGGCCAGGATCAGCCGCTCGCCGTGATCGACCAGATCGGCCTGCGGATGGGCGGCGCGCAGGGCGTCATGGTTCCCGACCGCAGCAATGGTGCCGCCTGACAGCAGCACCGCCTCGTCGATCCGAACCGCGTCTTCGGGCTCACCCTCGAAAGGGGATGCCGTGAAGGATAATACGCGCCCTTTCAGAAGGGTTTCCTGCGCCATGCCGTGTCGATCTCCGCTCAGTTGGAACCGGACCTGAGCATAGGTGCCGCATGCAAGTCGGTAAATTGCGCTATTGTCATTGTTTTCCGGTAGCAGCTTCTTCTATTTTGCGGCCAATCGCAGAACAAAGGGGCTGAGCATGACGACGGGCAACGAACACGCCGACACCGACCAGTCCCGCGACGATAACGCCTATGAGCTGGACCCCAAGGCCGTCACGGCGATCCTCTATGCAGTGGATGTGGACGATCGGGACAAGCTGGTCGAGCTCATGGAGCCGCTGCACCCGGCCGACATCGCCGACCTTCTGGAACAGATCAACACCTTTGACCGGGCCCGGCTGATCCGCCTTTACGACCGTGAGTTCGATGGCGAGATCCTGTCCGAGCTTGAAGAGGGCCTGCGGGAAGAGGTGATCGGCGTTCTGCGCCCCGACGTCCTGGCTGAAGCGGTACGCGAGCTGGAAAGCGATGATGTCGTGGACCTGCTGGAAGACCTGGAAGAGCCGCAGCAGGAGGCGATCCTCGACGCGCTGGAAGATGCCGACCGGGTCGCCGCCGAGCAGGCGCTGTCCTACCCCGAGAACTCCGCCGGACGTCTGATGCAGCGAGAGGTGGTAATGGCGCCCGATCACTGGACGGTGGGGCATGCCATCGACCATATGCGCGGCACCGATGATCTGCCCGAGGAGTTCTATCACGTCGTTCTGGTCGATCCGCGCCTGCATCCAGCAGGGCAGGTGGCGCTGGGCCGGCTGATGGCCTCGCCCCGCGACACTTTGCTGAGCGGCATCGCCGACGAAGAGTTTCAGACCATTCCGGTGGAGCAGGACGAAGAGGATGTGGCCTATGCCTTCAACCAGTATCACCTGATCTCGGCCCCGGTGGTGGACGATGACGGGCGGCTTGTCGGAGTGATCACCATCGACGACGCCATGGTGGTGCTGGATGACGAACACGAAGAAGACATCCTGCGCCTTGCCGGGGTCAGCGATGAAAGCTCGCTGTCCGACAGCGTGGCGTCGACCAGCAAGCGGCGGCTGCCGTGGCTGGCGGTAAACCTCGGTACTGCGATCTGTGCTTCGCTGGTGATCTCGCAGTTCGAGGCGGCGATTGCGCAACTGGTCTCGCTGGCGATCCTGATGCCCATCGTGGCGTCGATGGGCGGCAATGCGGGCACGCAGTCGCTGACGGTGGCGGTGCGCGCACTGGCCACGCGCGACCTGACCGGCGCCAATGTCTGGCGGGTGATCCGGCGCGAGCTGCTGGTGGGGATGCTCAATGGGCTGTGTTTTGCCATCGTTCTGGGCACGGTGGGGATGCTGTGGTTCGGCTCGCCCATGTTGGGTGTCGTGATCGGCGCGGCACTGGTCGTGAACATGATCATCGCGGGCTTTGCCGGTACGGTAGTACCGGTGGTGCTGGACCGGCTCGGGGTCGATCCGGCGCTGGCCTCGGGCACTTTCGTGACGACCACGACGGATGTGATGGGGTTCTTCATCTTTCTGGGCCTTGCCACCGTGGTGCTTCTATGACCGATCTGACAGACCTGACCGAAGTGAAGGCGGCGGCCCGCAAGGCGGCTTTTGCCCGTCGCAAACAGGCCTTCGACACTCGCCTGCCGGGGGCTGCTGGGCGGCTGTCCGAGGTGCTGGCCGGCCATCGTGGCGTGCCGCTCTCGGGCTACATGCCGATACGGACCGAGATCGACCCGCTGCCTGCCATGGCCGAGGCCTCGGCCTATGCCCCGGTTGGCGTGCCGGTCATTCAGGGCGAGGGGCAGGCGCTGCGCTTTTCCCGCTGGACGCCCGAAGGTGTGCTGCGCGACGGGCCGTTCGGGGCGAAAGTGCCCGAGGTCGACGACTATTTCGACCCCGAGATCCTGATCGTGCCGCTGGTGGCTTTTGACGCGCGCGGCGGGCGGCTGGGATATGGCGGCGGCTTCTATGACCGCACGCTGGAAGGGCTGCGCGCCAAGCGCCCGACGCTGGCCATCGGCTTTGCCTTTGACGCGCAGCAGGCGGACAACCTGCCGCTGGAGCCAACCGATCAGCCGCTCGACATGCTTGTCACCGAAAGCCGGGTGCTGACCTTCTGACGCGACATTCCCGCTTGTTCTTGTATGCGGCAGCACCTAGGACAGACGGTCATGAGGATTTTGTTTCTGGGTGATGTCATGGGCCGCGCCGGGCGTGCGGCTGTACGCGATAACCTGCCGCGCCTGCGCACGGACTGGCGGCTGGATTTCGTCGTGGTCAATGGCGAGAACGCATCGAACGGGATGGGTCTGAGCGGCGATCACGCCAAGCTCCTGCTGGATGCGGGGGCCGATTGCGTGACGCTGGGCGATCATGCCTTCGACCAAAAGGACATGCTGCAATTCATCGAAAGCGAGCCGCGCATTGTGCGTCCGATCAACTATGCCAAGGGCGCGCCGGGGCGGGGCTATCGCCTGTATAACGCGCCGGGCGGGCGCAAGGTGCTGGTGGTGCAGGTGCTGGGGCAGGTGTTCATGAAGCGCCCCTTCGACGATCCGTTTTCGGCCGTCGAACCCGTGCTCAAGTCGCATCCGCGCGGTGGGTTGGCGCAGGCGGTGATCGTGGACATGCATTGCGAGGCGACCTCGGAAAAGATGGCGATGGGCCATTACTGCGATGGGCGTGCGAGCCTTGTCGTCGGCACCCACACCCACGTGCCCACAGCTGACGCGCAGGTGCTGGCGGGCGGCACTGGCTACCTGACCGATGCGGGTATGTGCGGTGACTACGATTCGGTCATCGGCATGGACAAGGTCGAGCCGATGCGCCGGTTCATCACAGGAATGCCCAAGGCGCGGTTCACGCCCGCGACCGGTGAGGCAACGCTCTCAGGTGTGTTTGTCGAGACCGATGACCGTACCGGCGCTGCCCAATCTGTACGCATGGTGCGCGTTGGCGGGCGGCTTGAGCAAGCTGCGCCTTAGCCATCCGCAGGATAGGCTTGCTCAAGCCGGGCCAATGCGGGACACTACTGATCAGGCGCGCACGCCAGACAAGGGTTCGGACTGACAACCAAAAATGCAAATCCTTCAGCTTACTGACACGGGCAGTGCTGTTGTGGCGCTGATGATCGTCGCGGGCATGTTCATTCTGTTCCTGCGTGAGGTCTTTCCGACCGAGGTGGTGGCGATCTCGGGCGTGGCCCTGATGATGATCACCGGCATCCTGCCCTATGATCAGGCCCTTCCTGTGCTGTCCAACCCGGCGCCGTGGACCATTGCGGCCATGTTTATCATCATGGGCGCACTGGTGCGGACCGGGGCGCTTCATTCCTTCACCTCGGTGGCGCAGAAACAGGCGCAGGTGAACCCGCGTATCGCCATCGCGCTGTTGATGGCCTTTGTGGTCATTGCCTCGGCGTTTGTTTCGAACACGCCGGTTGTCGTGGTCATGATCCCGGTTTTCGTACAGATCGCCCGGACCCTGGATGTGCCCGCGTCGAAGCTGCTGATCCCGCTGTCCTATGCGGCGATCCTAGGCGGCACGCTGACGTTGATCGGAACCTCGACCAACCTGTTGGTCGATGGTGTGGCGCGTACCCATGGTCAACCGGCCTTTACCATCTTCGAAGTCACGCCGCTCGGTCTGATCCTGGTCGCTTATGGCATGCTCTATCTGCGTTTCATTGCGCCGCGCCTGCTGCCTGAGCGGGACAGCATGGCCTCGATGCTCAGCGACCGATCCAAGATGAAGTTCTTTACCGAGGCGGTGATCCCCCCCGACAGCAACCTGATCGGGCGCGAGGTGATCGGCGTGCAGCTGTTCAAGCGGCAGGGTGTGCGGTTGATCGACGTGGTTCGGGGCGACGAGTCGCTGCGGCGCAACCTCAAGGGTGTCACCCTGCGTGTCGGTGACCGGGTGGTGCTGCGCACGCAGATGACCGAGTTGCTCAGCCTGCAGAGCAACAAGGAACTCAAGCGTGTGGATCAGGTCTCGGCGGTTGAGACCAAGACGGTTGAGGTGCTGATCACGCCCGGCTGCCGCATGGTCGGGCGCACGCTGGGCGCCCTGCGGCTGCGGCGCCGTTACGGCGTTTACGTGCTGGCGGTGCACCGCCGGAACCAGAATATCGGGCGCCAGCTGGACGAATTGGTGGTGCGGGTCGGGGATACGTTGCTGCTGGAAGGCTCGCCCGCCGATATTCAGCGGCTGGCGGCGGATATGGACATGGTCGATGTCTCGCAACCCTCGGCGCGGGCCTACCGGCGCAGCCATGCGCCCATCGCGGTGGCCGCGCTGTGCGGTATCGTGCTGCTGGCGGCGCTGGGCGTGGCGCCGATCCTGATGCTGTCGGTGATGGCCGTGGCGCTGGTGCTGGTCACCCGCTGCATCGACGCCGATGAGGCGTTTTCGTTTGTCGAGGGGCGTCTGCTGGCGCTGATCTTTGCCATGCTGGCCATCGGCGCGGCGCTTGAGGCCTCGGGCGCAGTGAAACTGATCGTTGACGCCGTCGCTCCGGGATTGGGCATGTTGCCGCCGTTCATGATCGTCTGGGCGGTCTATCTGCTGACATCCGTGTTGACTGAACTGGTGTCGAACAACGCGGTGGCAGTGGTGGTCACCCCCATCGCCATCGGGCTGGCGCAGGCGGTGGGCGTCGATCCCCGGCCGCTGGTGGTGGCGGTGATGGTGGCGGCCTCGGCTTCGTTTGCGACGCCGATCGGATACCAGACCAACATGATGGTCTACGGGCCGGGCGGCTACCGGTTCACCGACTTCATGCGCGTTGGGATTCCGCTGAATCTGTCCGTGGGGCTTCTGGCCTCGTTACTTATTCCGCTCATCTGGCCGCTCTGACGGCACGTTGCCGCCGACATGGGGCCGGTGTGCTTGAAACGGTTCCACAACCTCCGATCTCGCATGCAGAATGAATGCGAGTACAGAGGATCACGGTTCATGCGCACAGTCCGGAGTTTGACCGCTATTGCCATAAGTGTCGCGTCGCTGATGACCGGCGCTGCAACGGTCGCGGCTGGCACAATTCAAGGCTCGGCGACGTATCGTGAGCGTATCGCGGTGCCGCCCGGAGCGGTGCTTGAGGTGCGGCTGGTGGACATCTCGCGCGCCGATGCCCCGTCGATCACCCTGTCATCCCGCCGGTACGCGCTGAGCACCGTTCCGGTGATGTTCGAATTGCCGTTCGATGATGCGCTGATCGACGCTGGTATGAGTTACGCGGTGCAGGGCGAGATCCTGCAGGGTGAACGGCCATTGTTTGTCACCGACATGGTCTATCCGGTTCTGACGCAGGGCAGCGGCGACGACGCCGAACTGGTGCTTGTGCAGGTCGCGCAGGGCGAAGGCGCGGGGCTGGAGGGCACAACCTGGCGGGCCTTTGAGCTGAATGGGATACCGCTGGAGACGGACAAGCGGCCCGAGATCGCTTTTGCAACCGACGGTGCCTTTGGCGGCAGCAGTGGTTGCAACCGTTTCAGCGGGCACGCGGAGATCACCGCCGACATGATTGCGTTCCCCGAGGATATGGCCGCCACGCTGATGGCGTGTCCGCCGCCTTACGATGAGCTTGAGCACGAGTTTTTCCGAGCGCTGCCGCAGGTGTCCGGGTTTCAGCGCGATGGTGCGATGCTGGTTCTGGTGGATACCGCCGGAATGGCCATCATACGCCTAAATTTGGTTCAATAGAGTTTCAATGAAAAAGCTGGTCGAACTCGCAGGGGGCAGTGGACGAGCTGCCCGGATTAGGGGGCTTGCAGGCATCCTCTTCGTGGCTGGCACACTGATGGGTTGCGCGCCGTTCGACCGGGGTACGGGTATGACCGAAGACCGCGAGACGGCGCCCGAGCTTGTCGCGCGAGATTTGCGGTTCTGGGCCGATGAACCAGCCGGGGCTTTGTCCAGTCACCTGCCGGGCGGCAGGTTGAGCGATGTCCTTGTCCTGTCGGGCGGCGGGCCGGATGGGGCGTTCGGTGCCGGAGTGCTAACCGGGTGGACCGACGCCGGAACCCGGCCCGAATTCGACGTGGTCACCGGGGTCAGCATCGGCGCCATTATTGCCCCTTACGCCTTTCTCGGACCGGAATATGATGACGAGCTTGAGGATTTGGTCCTGAACCGCACCGGCAAGCTGCAGCGCCCGGAACTGACCGTTTCCGGGCTGATCTTTGACGCCGGTGCCTTTGAGCGTCAGGCGCTCTCGACACTCGTCAACGCGATTCTGACGCCTGACGTGATTGCCCGCATCGCCGAAGAGCATCGCGACGGGCGGCGCCTGTTCGTGGCGACCACCGATCTGGATGCGCAGCGCATGGCGGTCTGGGATATTGGTGCCATGGCGCAGGCGGCCAACCCCCAGATGGCCGAGGCTATTCGCGGTGTCTTCGTTGCTGCCGCGGCGATTCCGGCTGCGTTCAAACCGGTGCGGCTTTCAGCCCCCTCGGTTCTTGGGATCGAGGATGAGTTGCATGCCGATGGCGGTGTAATCAGCCAGATCTGGGCCCCCGATCCGCGCGCGCTCCGCACCCATAATCGAGGTCGTGGCACAACCTACCACATCATCATCAACAACGCCGTCGAGCCGGATTTCGACGTAATCAACGCCAATGCCGCCAGCCTCGGTACGCGCGCCATCACCACGCTGATCCGCGCCGGAATGCACGCCGATCTGGCGCTGACCGAGACGCTGCTGCGGCAATCGGGTTCGGACATGTCGCTGGCCTACATTCCGCCGGACTGGCCGCTGGCGGTTCATGCCCTGGATTTCTCGCCCGAGCATTTGCTGGAGATTTACCAGTTGGGCCGCAACGCCGCGCGTGATGGTTCGATCTGGGTGCCGCGCGTGCCGAACAGCTATCGCGCGGTGCCGTGAGACAGGTCAGGCAATCGCCCGGGACCGCCCCGCGTTGCGACCCGAAAAGATGCAGCCGCCCAGAAAGGTCCCCTCAAGCGCGTTGTAGCCGTGGTAACCACCGCCACCGAACCCGGCGACCTCACCCGCCGCGAAAAGGCCCGGGATCACCTGACCGTCGATGCCGATCATCTGGCTGTCGAGATTGGTCTGCAGCCCGCCCAGCGTCTTGCGGGTCAGGATGTGCAGCTTGACCGCGATCAGCGGGCCGTTAGCCGGGTCGAGGAACTTGTGCGGCTTGGCGGTGCGGATCAGCTTGTCCCCGCGATAGTTGCGGGCAGCGTGGATCGCCATCATCTGCGCATCCTTCGAGAACGGGTTGTCGATCTGGGCATCGCGCGCCTCGATCTGGGCGCGCAGATGCGTCTCGTCGATCAGCCCACCGCCGAGCTGGTTCATGCCGCCGACCAGCTCGGTCAGGGTGTTGGCCACGACGAAATCCTCACCCTTTTCCTTGAACGCCTCGACCGGGCCGGTGGCCTTTGAGCCCGACAGAACGCGCTGTCGGATCACTTCCATCCAACTGCCCGAGGTGAAGTCGGGGTTTTGTTCCGAACCCGACAGGGCAAATTCCTTCTTGATCACCTTCTGGGTCAGGACGAACCAGCTGTACTCATACCCGGTCTTCAGGATCTCGCGCAGGGTGGTGAGTGTGTCGAAGCCCGGCAGGCAGGGCGGGAGCAGACGGTTGCCGGTGGCGTCGAACCACATTGAGGACGGGCCGGGCAGGATGCGGATGCCGTGGGCGGGCCAGATCGGATCCCAGTTGCGCACGCCTTCGGTGTAATGCCACATCCGGTCGCCGTTGATCACATGCCCACCAGCTTTTTCGCTGATCGGGATCATGCGGCCATCGACGTGGAACGGCACCCCCGCCACCATGTCCTGCGGCGGCTCACCCAGCCGGTCGCGCGGCCAAGCCTTGCGCACCATCTCGAAATTGCCGCCGATACCGCCAGATGTGACGATGATCGACGGGGCGTAGACTTCGAATTCCCCCACTTCATCGCGGTTGGTCTTGGCCCCGCGCGCGGCCCGGTCATCCGAAAGGACTTCGCCGGAGACCCCCTTGGCGCAGCCGTTCTGCATGATGATGTGGCTGACCTGATGGCGGAACCGCAGCTCGATCAGACCGGCACTCACATGCTCGCGCACGCGGCGCTCAAACTGCTCAACGACACCGGGGCCGGTGCCCCAGGTGATATGAAAACGGGGGACCGAGTTGCCGTGGCCTGTGGCGTAAGAGCCGCCGCGCTCGGCCCAGCCCACGACCGGGAACCAGCGCAAACCCATCTCGCGCAGCCAGGGGCGCATCTCACCGGCGGCGAATTCCACATAGGCCTCGGCCCATTTGCGCGGCCAGTCATCCTCGGGGCGGTCGAACTGGGCGCTGCCCAGCCAGTCGCGCATCGCCAGTTCGCGGCTGTCGCGGATACCCATGCGGCGCTGCTCGGGCGTGTCCACCATGAACAACCCGCCGAGGCTCCAGAACGCCTGACCGCCCAGGAAATGCTCGGGCTCCTGATCCAGCAGGATGACCCGCTTGCCCCGGTCGCCCAACTCTGCCGCCGCGGCAAGGCCCGCAAGCCCGCCACCCACGATGATTGCATCTGCGGAGTTATTGCTCATGGGCTGTCCTTTCAACGGCTGCGAAACCAGAAGAGGAAGGGAAGTGCGACGGCGTACATGGTGATACCATAAACGGCGGCGGGCAGGGCCAGCGGGCTGAATCCGGTTGAAGTGTTGGTGATCAGTGCGGCCAGCGTGATGCCCAGCGTCGAGTTCTGGATGCCGGTCTCGATCGAGATCGTCTTGGTTTCATCCCAGCTCAGCCCGGCGGCACGGGCGATGCTAAGGCCGATGAGCAGCAGCGCGAGGTTGAGCGCGATCAATCCGGCACCCATGATGCCTAGATTGTCGACGAAGAGCTGCCAGTTGCCTGCCAGCGCGGCGATGACGATCAGGACGAAGAGCACGGTGGCGAGTTTCGAGAGCGGCCCGTCAAGAGCCAGCGCGAAGCCTCTGAAATAGTGGCGGATAGTGACTCCGATGGCGACGGGCAGCGTGGTGATCAGGAACATGGCGATGGCCAGTCCGGTGACCGAAACCTCGGGCGCGGCCTCGCCCATGAAATGGCCAACGGACCAGGCGGCGAGGACGGGCACGGTCAGGATCGACAGAAGGCTGATGATGGCCGTCAGGGTGACCGACAGGGCCACGTCGCCCTTGGCCAGCTTGGACAGAATGTTGCTGGTCACGCCTCCGGGACAGAAGCTGAGCAGCATGAAGCCCACCGCGATCTCGGGCGGCAACGCAAACAGGGTAACTGTGGCGAAAGCCGCCAGGGGCAGCAGCACGACCTGGCTGACAGCACCGATGGCGAACGGGTATCGACGGGTGACCACGCGGCGGAAATCTGCGGCCTCAAGCCCCACACCCAGCGACAGCATGATGATGGCCAGCGAGACCGGCAGGCCGACATTTATGAGAAAATCCAAAACAACCCCTCCCAAAGCCGTTTCGGATCACCCTATGCGGGTGGTGGCGGCTCAGGCAACGGCTCCGTTGGGTCACCCGTAGCGGTGGGCGAAACGGCGCAGGATTTCGCCGGGTTGAGTGACCTCGGCGGCGTGGCAGGCCTCGATCAGCTTTTGTGCGTCCTCGGGCGGGAAGTAGCCGTGATCCTTGTAGATGTTGATGCGTTCCTCAAAGTCATGCGCATCGGCCTCGGGGTGGAATTGAGTGGCATAGACGTTCTCGCCCCAGCGGATCATCTGATAGGGGCAGGGGGCCGAGGCAATCAGATGGGTGCAGCCCGGGGGCAGGTCCTGCACCGCCTCCTTATGGCCGACAAAGGCGTCAAAGACCGGCAGCAGCCCGGTGGTCAATGGATCGCTGGTGGCGTCTTCGGTCAGGGTGCAGGTCGAAGGGCCGACGGGCTCGCTGTAGCGCGCCTTGCTGACCTCGCCGCCCAGATGCGCGGCCAGAATGCCCAAACCGTAGCAGCAGCCCATGAAGGGGTAGTCCAGTTCGGTGATGCGCGGCATCAGCCCCATGATCGTGCCCTCGATCCGGACATCCAACGGGGACTTGCACGCCGGCTCGTCGCTGACACAGCCCGGCCCGCCGCCGACGATCACGCCCGCGTAGTCGGTGATGTCCAGCCCCTCGGGCAGATCCTCACAATCCAGCCGGATGCGGTGGGTGCGCTCGGGCGGCATCTCGCATTTGCCGAGGATCGAGGCGAACTCGGCGTCGGCGGCGTCGGTCTCGGGGCGGAGTTGAAGGATCAGAAAACGTTTCATGGCACCGGATTAGAGCGGATCGCGGCGAAATGGAACCAGGCACACCAAGTTTCATGCGCGGCCAAGAGCCTTGCAAGGCTCTTACAAGGATTTTCGAAAATCCTTGGCACGAGGCGGTGGCCCAGCGCGCTATCCACTCGCATCTACATCGGCCAGAAGATCAGGATGGCCGGGATCGAGACGGCGACGATCAGAACCTCCAGCGGCAGACCAATGCGCCAGTAATCCCCGAACCGGTAGCCGCCGGGCCCCAGAATCAGCGTGTTGTTCTTGTGCCCGATCGGGGTCAGGAACGCTGACGATGCCGCCACGGCCACCGCCATCAGGAACGGATCCGGCGACACCTCGAGCGTGCGGGCCATCTGGATGCCGACCGGGGCCGCCACGATGGTGGTCGCGGTGTTGTTCAGCACGTCCGACAAGGTCATCGTCACCACCATCAGAACGGTCAGGATCGCCCAGGCGGGCAGGCCTTGCGTCAGCGAGATCAGACTGCCCGCGATCAACTGGGTGCCGCCCGCGTTTTCCAGTGCCGCCCCCAGCGGGATCATCGAGCCAAGAAGCACAACCACCGGCCACTCGATATGGTCATAAATCTCGGCAATCGGCAGGATCCTGGTCAGCACATAGGCCACCACCACAAGCCCCAGAGCAATCGGCAGATAGAGCAGTCCGACACTCGCGGCCAGCACGGCAGCGGCGAAGAGGCCGATGGCCAGCCAGACCTTGTCATTCGCGGTGACGTTCAGACCCCGCTCGGCCAGCGGCAGGCAGCCCAGCCAGTCAGTCACGTCCGGTCCCCGGTCGCGGGGGCAGAGCAGCAGGAGAATGTCGCCCGGCTCGACCTCGGTCTTGCGCACCTGTTTGGTGATCCGCCGCCCCTGACGCGAGATGCCCATCAGCACCGCGCTCTGCCGCCAGGCCAGCCCCAGCCCCTGTGCCGTGCGCCCGGTGATGCGGGCGCTTTCGGGAACGACGACCTCAATCACTTCCAGCCCCTCGCCGGCAGCGGTCACCACCTCCTGCCGGCGGGTGTCCGAGAAATCGAGATTGAGGGCTGCGCGGAACTCGTCCAACGCCTCGGGCACCGCCTCCATCACCAGCGTATCGCCCGCCTGCAAGATGGCGTTGGCCGCCCGTCCATAGCGGCGCTTGCCGTCGCGGATCAGGCCCAGGATCGCCACGTCGGTCTTTTCGGCGGTCTCGTCCAGTTCGGCCAGCCGCTTGCCGATATGGGGCGATTCCTGTGGCACTGTCAGTTCGGCAATATACTGCGCCACGGCCTCAGCGCCCGCCACCTGCGCGCCGCGATCCGGGATCAGACGCCAGCCGACCAGTGCTACGAAAGCAAGCCCCGCGATAGCTGCCACACCGCCTACAGGCGCAAAGTCGAACATGGCAAAGGGGGTGCCCACTGCCTCGGCCCGGATCGAGGCGATGATGATGTTGGGCGGCGTGCCGATCAGCGTGGCCATGCCGCCGAGGATGGTGGCAAAGCTGAGCGGCATCAGCGTCAGCCCCGCCGCCCGGCCCGCCTTGTGCGCAGTCTGGATATCGACCGGCATCAGCAGCGCCAGCGCCGCCACGTTGTTCATGAAGGCCGACAGAACCGCCCCGATCCCGCCCATCAGCGCGATATGGGAACCCAGCCCGCGTGAGGCATCGACCAGGGTGCGGGTGATCAGAAACACTGCCCCCGACCGCACCAGCCCCGCTGACACCACCAGCACCAGCGCCACCACGATAGTGGCGGGATGGCCAAAACCGGAAAAGGCGTCCTTGACCGGGACCACGCCCAGCACCACGCCGATCATCAGGGCGGAGAATGCCACCAGATCGTATCGGAACCGGCCCCACAGCAGAAATGCAAACACAGCGGTGAAAAGAGCAAAGAGAATAATCTGATCTGTCGTCATGGCCTCACCATACGTCTCTGGCCTTGCCCTGCAACCCGGTCCCTTGATCCTTTAACCCCGGCAGGTCTATATGAGCGCCAGTCAGTCAATCAGCTACGAGGAAATCATGGCCGGCCATTCCAAATGGGCAAACATTCAGCACCGCAAAGGACGTCAGGACGCCGCCCGGTCCAAGCTGTTTTCGAAGCTCAGCAAGGAAATCACGGTTGCCGCCAAGATGGGCGATCCGGACCCCGACAAGAACCCGCGCCTGCGTCTGGCGGTGAAGGAAGCTAAGTCCAATTCGGTTCCCAAGGACGTGATCGACCGCGCGATCAAGAAATCGGTTGCGGGCGAAGGCGACGATTACGAAGAAATCCGCTATGAGGGTTATGGCCCCAACGGTGTGGCGGTGATTGTCGAGGCGATGACCGACAACCGCAACCGGACGGCCTCGGTCGTGCGCTCGACCTTCTCCAAGAACGGCGGGAACCTGGGTGAAACCGGCTCGGTCGGTTTCATGTTCGAGCGTAAGGGCGAGGTTGTGTACCCCTCCGACGCGGGCGATGCGGATACCGTTTTCGAAGCAGCCATCGAAGCGGGTGCCGAGGACGTCGAAAGCTCGGAGGACGGCCACATCATCTGGTGCGCCGATACCGATCTGAACGAGGTCTCGAACGCGCTCGAGGCGGCGTTGGGCGAGTCGGAATCGACCAAGCTGGTCTGGAAGCCCACCACCACAACCGAGCTAGGGCTGGAGGACATGCAACGCCTGATGAAGCTGGTGGACGCGCTGGAAGATGACGATGACGTGCAGCGGGTGACCACCAACTTCGAAGCCACCGACGAAGTGATGGCGCAGCTCTGAACGAGCCTTCCGGAGATCTGTGGGGACCCGGTGCCATGCGCCGGGTCTTTTTTTGCCTCAGTGGCTTCACTGGCCCGGAATAAAGGGCGAAGCCCGCCGGGCCACGCCCCCCTCCCGCACGGGAGGGCGCTTTGGCGATGTCGTTAGCCGTTCAGCTGTCGTCCGGGGCTTTCGAGATAAATCACTTGCCACGCTCGTTGTGGGCGCCCACCCGAGGGAGGGCGCGGCCCTCCGCCTGAACTCATGGCGTGACAGAGTTCAAACAATTCCGCGCACAGTTCGCACTCAAAAGAAGCTGCTAATCTCCTCCAGCGGCTTCTTCAGCTTGGCCACCGAGGGCACTGTGGCGCTTTCCGCAGGGTGCCCCACCGCGATGATCATCGTCGGTTTCTCCGAGGCCGGACGGCTCAGCGCGTCGTTGAGAAACCGCATCGGGTTCGGTGTGTGGGTCAGCGTGCATAGCCCTGCGTGATGCAGCGCGGCCAGCAGGAAGCCGGTGGCGATGTTCACGCTTTCTGGGACGTAATAATTCTTGTAGCGGCTGCCATCCTCGAACTGGCCCCAGCGCTGGGCAAAAACCACGATTAGCCAGGGTGCGACGGTCAGGTGCGGCTTGTCGGCATTGGTTCCGATGGGTTCTAGCGCCTTGATCCACTCATCCCCCGCACCGCCAGCGTAGAAACGGCGCTCTTCTTCCTCGGCCTCTTCGCGGATGCGCTGTTTCAGGCCCGCGTCGGACACCGCTGCGAAGTGCCACGGCTGGTGATTGGCGCCCGACGGCGCGGTGCCGGCGGTGCGGATGCAGCTTTCGATCACTGCGCGCTCCACGGGCCGGTCGGAATAGTCGCGCACGGTGTGGCGCCGGAGCATAATGGCGTGAAACGCCTGCGCCGCGGCCAGCATCTCGGCATCGGTCAGATCGGCGCGGTCGGGCAGGGGGATCGGGTCGTAGCTGAGTGCGTCGCGGGCGAACATGGGTTTTTCTCCAGTGGGTTGCCCCTCTTATCCGGCGGGATCAGGTGGGGATCAAGCCCCTGGCCGCCGCCTGTTTCACCGCTCGGGTCAGGGGCGTCAGGGCCGGGGCCATGATGCGGCTGACCTGCCAGGTCAGCGGCACGTCCAGCGGCGTGCGCGGGATCAACGGTTGCAGATGCCCCCGGCGGATCGGGCGGCGCACCAGCGCCTCGGGGTTCATTCCCCAGCCCAGCCCGGAGCGGGCGGCGTCGACAAAGGCCTGGGTCGAGGGCAGAAAATGGCTGGGTGGCGCGATCCGGGGTGCGACGTTGGCCGTCAGCCAGGCCTTTTGCAGACCGTCCTTGGTGTTGAAGGTCAGGCAGGGCGCCTGCGCCACGGCCTGTGGGGTTATGCCATCCGGAAACCAGCGCTGCATGAAGCCGGGGCTAGCCGTTGCGATGTAGCGCAGGGTGCCCAGTGGCATGGAATCGCAACCTGTCACCGGTTTGCCGCTGACACAGATCGCGGCGCTGACCTCGCCCCGTTGCAGCCACTCGGCGGAGTGATCCTGATCGTCCACCACCAGATCGAACAAGATCCCCTCAACCTGCGCTAGAGCGGCGATGAACCATGTGGCCAGGCTGTCTGCATTGACCGCGATCCTCAGATGCACCTGTTCCGTCCCCCGGTCCAGAGCCAACTCGCGGCTGAGCTGCGCCTCAAGCAGGCCCACATCCTCGGCATGTTTCGCAATCCGCAACCCGGCGGGTGTTCCGGTGCAGGGCGGGCCGCGATGGATGAGCGCGGTGCCCACCCGGTCCTCTAGCGCCTTGATCCGTTGCGAGATCGCCGACGAGGTCACCGAAAGCTCGGCGGCGGCCGCTTCGAAACTACTCAGACGCAAAATGGTGGCAAGCGCGGACAGGTGATGAGGATCGAACTGCATTAGCAATCCTTAATATGGCTTAACATCTTTAACTGGATAAAGCTGATCCGCTACCTTAGTCAAACCGGACACCAATCAGGAGGTCCCATGTCCCCTTCCTTCGTGCCCGGCTTTGCACTGGGTTTCAGCCTGATCCTGGCCATCGGCGCGCAGAACGCCTTCGTTTTGCGGCAGGGCCTTCGGCGCGAGCATGTCTTTGCCCTGTGCCTGACCTGCGCCGTCTCGGATGCAGTGCTGATCGCGGCGGGCGTGGCCGGTTTCGGCGCGCTGGCCGGGGCGGTGCCGTGGTTCGAGCCGGTGATGCGCTATGGCGGTGCCGCGTTCCTGCTGTGGTATGGCGCGCGCAGCCTGCGCTCGGCCTGGACTGGCGGGGCCGCGATGCAGGCGGGCAACGGGCAGGGCACCAGCCTGCGTGCCGCACTGGTGACGGTGCTGGCCTTCACCTGGCTCAACCCGCATGTCTATCTGGACACGGTGGTGCTGATCGGGTCGATCTCGGCGCAATATGACGACCGGCTGAGCTTTGCGCTGGGCGCCATGTTTTCGAGCTTTGTCTTCTTCTTCTCGCTTGGGTACGGCGCAGGTCTGATCGCGCCGCTTTTTGCCCGGCCACGGGCGTGGCAGGTGCTGGATACGCTGATTGGGCTGACCATGTGGGCCATTGCCTTGAAACTTGTTGCGATGTGAAGGGTTGCCCTGCCGGTGAATTGGGTGTTCAACCGGTCTCATGACGACACTCGCCGCCCAATCCCGCCCTCTTGCCGGCATGTTCTGGATGCTGACGGCGGGGGCGTCTTTCGTGATGATGACGGCGCTGGTCAAGTCCATGGGGTCGTCGATGCATCCCATTCAGGCGGCGTTCTTGCGCTATCTTCTGGGGCTGGTGTTCCTGATCCCCGCGCTGCGGGCGATCATGAACGCGCGGTTGACCCGGCGCCACTGGACCCTGTTCGGCATTCGCGGCGGTATCCACGCAGTGGGCGTGATGCTGTGGTTCTTTGCCATGACCCAAATCCCGCTGGCCGAGGTCACGGCGATGAACTACCTGACCCCGGTTTATGTCACCCTTGGCGCGGCCCTGTTCCTGGGCGAGAAACTGGCCGCGCGCCGCATCGCTGCCGTTCTGGTGGCCTTGATCGGTGCGGCCATCATCCTGCGTCCCGGGTTTCGCGAGGTCTCGCCCGGTCATCTGGCAATGCTCGGTACCTCGCTGACGCTGGGTGGCTCGTACCTGCTGGCCAAGGCGATGGTCGAGGATGTCAGCCCCGCCGTGGTGGTCGCGCATCTGTCAGGCTGGGTGACACTGGCGCTGACGCCCTTTGCGATAATGGTCTGGACCCCGCCCAGTCTGCACGATCTGGGGGTGTTGTTTCTGGTCGCCTGTTTTGCCACTGGTGGGCATTACTTCATGACGCTGGCCCTGCAGGCCGCGCCGGTTGCGGTGACCCAGCCGGTGACCTTCCTGCAACTCATCTGGGCGACGCTGCTGGGCGCGTTGGTGTTCAACGAAGGCGTGGACATCTGGGTGGTCACCGGCGGCACTATCATCTTGGGTGCCGTCAGCTTCATCACTTGGCGCGAGGCGGTGCTAAAACGCCGGGCGCTGACACCTCCGAGCATCGCGCCCAAGCTCTGAATGTAATCACATTGGGGCGTTCTCATAGCTATTAGGTAATTGATTGACGGGTCAATAAAAACGGCTTAGCGTTTTCGCTAACAGTCTGTTCGAGGAACCCGACATGCCGAAACTCGGAATGGAGCCGATCCGGCGGGATGCGATCGTCAAGGCAACGATCGCAGAGCTTGGCGTGAAAAAAACGCTTGATGTGACCGTCAGTCAAATCGCCAAGCGGGCAGGTATGTCGAGCGCGCTGGCGCATCATTATTTCGGCGGCAAGGAGCAGATCTTTCTGGCGGCCATGCGCCACATCCTGACCGAATTCGGCGATGAAGTGCGCGCCGAACTCAAGACATGCACGACCGAAAGCCGGGCGCATGCCATCGTGCGGGCCTGCTTTGCGCAGTCCTGTTTCACACCGGACGTCACCACGGCTTGGATGACCTTTTATGTTCTGGCGCAAAAAAACGATGATGCGCTGCGGCTGTGGCAAATCTATCAGTCCCGGTTACGCTCTAACCTGATCTATGCGTTGCGCCCCATCGTCTCGGACCCGGTGGAGCTGGCCGAGAATATGCGGGCCCTGATCGACGGGCTTTACATTCAGGCGGCACTCGGCGCGCCGGAAGTACCGGAAATAGCGCTCAATCATGCGCTGCGCGTTCTCAACACCCTTATCGAGGCTGAAAAATGACAAAGCCGAACATTCTGATCCTGATGGTGGATCAGCTTAACGGAACCCTCTTTCCCGACGGTCCCGCCGAATGGCTTCACACGCCGAACCTGAAGAAATTGGCGGCGCGCTCGACGCGCTTTGCCAATGCTTATACAGCCTCGCCGCTCTGCGCGCCGGGGAGGGCAAGCTTCATGTCCGGTCAACTGCCGTCGCGCACGGGCGTTTATGACAACGCCGCCGAGTTTCGCAGCGATATCCCCACCTATGCGCATCACCTGCGCCGGGCGGGCTACTACACCTGCCTGTCCGGAAAGATGCATTTCGTGGGGCCTGACCAGTTGCACGGGTTCGAGGATCGGCTGACCACCGATATCTACCCGGCCGATTTCGGCTGGACCCCCGATTACCGCAAGCCGGGCGAGCGGATCGACTGGTGGTATCACAACATGGGATCGGTCACCGGTGCGGGTGTGGCGGAAATCTCCAATCAGATGGAGTATGACGACGAGGTTGCCTACAACGCCAAGGCCAAGCTCTATGATCTGGCTCGCGGTCATGATGACCGCCCGTGGTGTGTGACCGTCAGTTTCACCCACCCGCATGATCCCTATGTCGCGCGCCGGAAATACTGGGATCTCTACGAGGATTGCGAGCATCTGCTGCCCGAAGTGGCGGACCTTGGTTACGACAATCAGGACCCGCACGCCAAGCGCATCTTCGACGCCAATGACTGGCGCAGTTTCGACATCACCGAAGTGGACATCCGCAAATCCCGTCGCGCCTATTTCGCCAACATCTCGTATCTCGACGACAAGGTTGGTGAGATCATGGAGGTGCTGGAAACCACGCGGCAAGAGGCGATCATCCTCTTTGTCTCGGACCATGGCGACATGCTGGGCGAGCGGGGCCTGTGGTTCAAGATGAACTTCTACGAAGGCTCGGCGCGGGTGCCGCTGATGATTTCGGCCCCTGATCTGCCTGCGGGCCGGATCGACACGCCGGTCTCGACGCTGGATGTGACCCCGACGCTAGGGGTGCTGGCGGGTGTGCCGATGGACGAGCTTGCCCCGTGGACCGATGGTGAGGACCTGTCGCCGCTGGCCAGAGGCGAAGAGCGCACCAGCCCGGTGGCGATGGAATACGCCGCCGAAGCATCTTATGCGCCGCTGGTCTCGCTGCGCTACGGCAAGTGGAAATACAGCCGCTGCGTTCTGGACCCCGATCAGCTCTTTGACCTTGAAACCGATCCGCACGAGTTAAAGAACCTGGCGGACAGGCCCGAGCATCAGGTCACGCTGCAAACACTCAGGGCAAAATCCGAGGCCCGCTGGGATCTTGAGAAGTTCGACGCGGAAGTGCGTGCCAGCCAGGCCCGCCGCTGGGTGGTCTACGAGGCGTTGCGCCAGGGCGGCTATTACCCCTGGGACTACCAGCCGCTGCAAAAGGCGTCCGAGCGTTACATGCGCAACCACATGGACCTGAACACCGTTGAGGAAAACCAGCGCTATCCGCGCGGCGAGTGACCGTGTCCGTCCAACAAGGTTAGAATCACCTCGCGCGCTGCCTGGCGCGCGTGTCCGGCATCCACCGGCCCGGCCCTTTGCGCCAGTTCAATCCATACGCCGTCCATATAGGCCTGGATCGAGGCGCGCAGGGCGGATTGGCGAGCGGGCTCGACCAGTTGCCGAAGCTCGTGACGCAGGTGGCTGGCCACCCGGCGCTGGTTGATACGATGCAGGCGCGCCAGACGAGGGGCGTAAGGCGCGTTGGCCCAAAACTGAACCCAGACCGAACATTGCTGGGCGGTCAGCAGCTGATCGTCGAAGTTCGCGTCGATGATGGCAAGCAGACGGTCGCGCGGAGTCTCGGACCCGCTCAGATGCGCCATCAGACGCGCGCGCAATAGCGACATCAGCCGGCGCATGGTTTTTTCCATCAGCTGATCTTTTGAACCGAAATAGTAGTTGATCGACGCGGCAGACGCCCCGGCAGTCCGCGCAATCTCGGCCATTGTGACAGTCACGAATCCCTTCTGATGAATCGCCTCAATCGCGGCTTCGATGAGTTCGTCGTTCCGTATGTCGCGAATGCGTCTGCGTGTCATGCGCCCATATTGGCAAAGCGCGTAGGTGAATGAAAGCGATAGAAAAAATCAAAACTTGAATAGTCATTTAAAAAATGGTTCCGACAATCAGAAAATCCTGCTAATTACCGTTCCCATCCCCCGTGTGGAACAGCCCGTGGGGGCAAATACAAGACCTTGGGAGGGATGAAATTGCTGAACATGATCCTGACATTCGGGATATTGCTGGCCTTTGCGCTGGTAATTTTCTTCACCATCAGGTGGCGCAACGTGGATTGCGTCGGTGTCACGCCCGTCCATTTGTTCACCTTCATCGCCATTCTGTTCACCTCGGGCCTGGATGTTGGTCTGATCATGTTTCCGCTGGCTGAGTTCGGCGGGTATGCCGAGGACGCCGCGTACAGCTTTGCCAACCCGCTGGCGATCGAGTTCGGGTTCTGGGGCTTTCTGATCTGGGGCTTCTATTTCCTGACCACGTTCTATTTCTGCGTGATCGAGCCGCGCGTCGGCTTTTTCGAGATCCCGCTGGTCAAGATCGTCAACAACATCGTCATCATCGGCACCTGCGCGTTCACCGCCAGCCTGTTCCTGATCTACCTGCCCGGCTACATCCCCGAAATCGGCGATGGCGAGACGGTGGTGACCACCTTCTACCTGATCGTCTTCGTCACCATTCTGGCGGCAGCCTACAGCTCGACCGACCTGAAATATGTCCGGGTGCTGTCCGTCGGATCGTCGTTGCTGTTCTTTGCGCTGATCCTGGGTATGTGGGCCTATTCCGGCATGGGTGTTGGCGGGCTGGGCTCGAACGTTGCGCTGTTGGGTGACTACTTTGCGAACCTGCACAAGTTCGCCCTGCCTCTCACGGATTATCACGCCTTCTACCTGTTCTGGTGGTTTGCGTGGTCGATCATGATCGGTCAGTTCACGTCGCGTTTTGTCGGGGGCCTGAAAACCTGGCAACTGCTGCTGGCACTGCTGGTGTTCCCCTCGATCCCGCTGGGGATCTGGTTCTCGGTTCTGTACCACTATCACACCGCGGCCATCCCGACCGAGGGTCTGGTGAACCTGGCGATGATCATCGTGGGCGTGACCTTCGTGATCAACTCGCTGGACTCGCTGATCCGTCTTTACACCGACAACCTGTCGCTCACGGTCGACCGGCTGGGCAAGGCCCCTTATGTGGCGCTGAACGTTGCGGTGCTCTTTGGCCTGACATTGCTGTTTCAGAGCCAGTGGCTGCAAATCCAGTGGATCGGTGCCATCGTGATAGGCCTGTATCTGGCCTGCGTGCTTTACATAGCGCTGCTCAAACGGACCGAGGTTCTGAGCATCGCGTCCTCACCCGAAGATCGCAACCTCGACTTCCACAAGGTCGAACAGGTGCACTGAACCCAAAACATGCCGCGCGTGGAGATCCGCGCGCGGCTTGACTGAAATCAAGAGGCGGACATGGAAGCGGATTTTGTCATTGTTGGTGCAGGCTCGGCCGGGTGCGCAATGGCGTACCGGTTGAGCGAGGCCGGGGCATCCGTTCTGGTCATCGAACATGGAGGCACCGATGCGGGGCCATTCATTCAGATGCCTGCGGCGCTCAGCTATCCGATGAACATGTCGCGCTACGACTGGGGATACCAGTCCGAGCCGGAACCGCATCTGAACAACCGGCGTCTGGCCTGTCCGCGTGGCAAGGTGATCGGCGGGTCGTCCTCGATCAACGGCATGGTCTATGTGCGTGGCCACGCGCGGGATTTCGACACCTGGGCCGAGATGGGCGCAGATGGCTGGGCCTTCTCGGATGTGCTGCCCTATTTCAAGCGGATGGAGACCTGGCATGACGGCGGTCATGGCGGCGATCCCACCTGGCGGGGCAATTCCGGGCCGCTGCATGTTACGCGCGGGCCGCGCTCGAACCCGCTGTTCAAGGCGTTTGTCGAGGCCGGGCGTCAGGCGGGCTATGAGGTCACCGGCGATTACAACGGCAAAAAGCAGGAGGGCTTTGGCCCAATGGAGCAGACCGTCTGGAAAGGGCGGCGCTGGTCCGCGGCGAACGCTTACCTCAAACCAGCGCTGAGGCGCGAAAACTGCGATCTGGTGCGCGGGCTGGCCTCGCGCATTGTGATCGAGGAGGGTCGTGCGGTCGGCGTTGAACTGATCCGGAGTGGGCAAAAGCAGGTGATCCGGGCCCGGCGTGAGGTGGTTGTGGCCGCTTCGTCGATCAATTCGCCCAAGTTGTTGATGCTGTCGGGGATCGGTGCTGCCGCGCATCTGGCCGAACACGGCATCGACGTGGTGGCGGACCGCCCTGGTGTTGGTGCGAACCTTCAGGACCACCTTGAGCTGTACATCCAGCAGAAGGCGATCCAGCCCATTACGCTTTATAAATACTGGAACCTGATCGGCAAGGGCATCATTGGTGCGCAGTGGCTGTTCACCAAGACCGGTCTGGGCGCGTCGAACCAGTTCGAAAGCGCGGCGTTCATTCGCTCGCGGCCCGGTATCGAGTACCCGGACATCCAGTATCATTTCCTGCCCATCGCGGTCCGCTACGACGGACAGGCCGCCGCCGAAGGCCATGGGTTCCAGGCGCATGTGGGACCAATGCGGTCGCCCTCGCGGGGTGCGGTCACGCTGCGGTCGGCCTCGCCCACGGATGCTCCGGTGATCCGCTTCAACTACATGAGTCACGAGCAGGACTGGAAAGAATTCCGGACCTGCATCCGCCTGACCCGCGAGATCTTTGGGCAGGATGCCTTCAAACCCTTTGCGGGTCACGAAATTCAGCCCGGTGCGGATGTGCAGTCCGACGACGAACTGAATACGTTTATCTCCGAACACGCCGAGAGCGCATATCACCCCTGCGGCACCTGCCGGATGGGTCGTGCGGATGATCCCGATGCGGTGGTCGATTCCGAAAGCCGGGTCATCGGCGTGGATGGGTTGCGCGTTGCCGACAGCTCCATCTTTCCGCAGATCACCAACGGTAACCTGAATGCGCCGTCGATCATGGTGGGCGAGAAGGTCTCGGATCACCTGCTGGGTCGGGACCCTCTGCCACGCGCGAATGATCGGCCGTGGATTCATCCTGAGTGGAAAACGGCACAGCGTTAACCTTTCTTAACTCCGCCTGTTGAATGCGCCGGTTTCCCGGCGCATATCCGGGGCATGTTAAGGATTTGTTTCGTATTTGTTCTTACTCTTCTGCCGATGGCCGTTGAGGCGGCAGAGATTCTGTCCGGGCCCGTTCGTGTCGTTGATGCGGATACATGGGATGTCGGGGGCATCAGGGTGCGCCTGCACGGGATCGACGCACCGGAACTCGATCAAACCTGCCAAAGCGACGACGGCGCGCATTGGTCCTGCGGAGTTTGGGTCACGAATCAGGTGCGTGACCTCTATCAGGATGAGAAGGCGCGCTGCCGGGTGTTGGATCGCGATCGGTATCGGCGGGCGGTTGCCCGTTGTCTTGTGGAGGGTGCGGATGCCGGTCAGATACTGGTCGCGCGGGGTCTGGCCTTTGCCTACAGAAAATACGCAACTGTGTATGTGCCGCAGGAAAGAGCAGCCGTCGCCGCCCGGGCGGGATTGCACGCGGGAAAAGTACAGGCGCCGTGGCTGTTCAGGTCGATGAGCAAGGCGGCGCAGCCGGGTTCCGATTGCAAGATCAAGGGCAACATCTCGGCAAGAGGTGAGAAAATCTATCACCTGCCCGGCCAGAAATTCTATGCGCGGACCCGGATCAACGAAAGCAAGGGAGAGCGCTGGTTTTGCAGCGCTGCGGCGGCAAGAAAAGCCGGATGGAGGCGCGCCCGATCGTGATTCATGTACGCCGTTCAGGCCGGACTTGATCGGCGTCAAAGTGGGGCAGAGGGTGTGCTTTTAGTCTGTATTCGTAGCAACAGACAAGGAGCGAACAGGCATGTCCCATACCCCGCACGAACTGGCCGAAGAGTTTCCCGACAAGATCGAGGTGATGAGCCAGCTCAAGCAGACCGACGCGCATTTCTCTCGGCTGGCGGACGAGTATCACGAGATAAACCGCGCCGTGCACCGGGCCGAAACCAATGTGGAGCCGATGGAGGATCTGGCCGAGGTTGATCTGCGCAAGAAGCGTGCAGCGCTGAAGGATGAGATCTGGGGGATTCTGTCGAAGGCTTAAGTCTGATGTTGACCGGGTATGGGGGCGCTGCCCCCGTCGTGGCAGAGCCACGACTCCCCCGGGATATTTGTAAACAGAAGAAGATCAGTTGACCTCATAGGGAAGTGTTCCGCGTTCATCGGCGTTGATGGTCAGGCGGCGTTCCAGCGGCGGGACCGAGCGCTGGTGGCAGGTCTTGCGCTCGCAGATGCGGCACGAGATGCCTATGGGCTCGTAGGCGCTGGCATTGTTGACGTCCATGTTGTCGGCATAGACCAGTGCGTCGGCGTGGCGCACCTCGCACCCAAGTGCGATGGCGTAGCGACGCACCGGGGCGCCGAATGAGCCGCCGGGTTTCGACACGTCGCGCGCCAGCGAGATATAGCGGACGCCATCGGGGGTTTCGGCCAGTTGCCGCAAGAAGTGGCCCGGGGTCTCAAAGGCGCGGTGCACGTTCCAGAGCGGGCAGGCGCCTCCGAAACGGGCAAATTGCAGGCGCGTGGCCGAGTGGCGCTTTGTGATCGTGCCTGCCTGATCGACGCGGACGAAGAAGAACGGGATGCCCTTGGCGCCGGGCCGTTGCAGGGTCGAGAGCCGGTGGGCCACCTGCTCGATCGAGGCGCCGAAACGAGCGCTGAGCAATTCAAGGTCGTGGCGGCAGTCCTGCGCGGCGGTCAAGAAGGTGCCATAAGGCATCAGCGCCGCCCCGGCGAAATAATTGGCCAGCCCGATTTTGGCAATGGAACGCGCTTCGTCGCTCTGGAACCGGGCGAAATCCAGTGTCGCCTCCAGCAATTGATCCTGGCTGAGCAGCGCCACCTGCAAGAGCAGCTGAAAGACCTGTGTCTGTGGGGCTGAGCGGGAAGATAACTGCAGGGTCTTGCTGGAGGCGTCGTAACGGCGCAGCGCCTCGATATCGGCCAGTTCCACAGAAATGCCCCGGGCGGCTAGCCGCTCCATGGCGGCGGTGCGGATATCGCCCTGCGCCTGCGCCGCGAACCGTTCGGCGGCGTGGTCCACCGCGTCGATATAGTTGTCGCAATAGTGGAAGAAGTCACGGACCTCTTCCCACGGGCTGGCCTGAATACGCGCATCCTCACGCCCCAGCGCCTCGTCCAATGAGGCCAGCCGTTCATGGGTCTGGCGGTAGTTGCGGTGCAGTTCGATGAAGGCTCGCGCCAGCGCAGGCGCGTTCGAGGCGGTCAGACGCAGATCGGCGAGCGGTGGCATGGCATCGGCAAAGATCGGGTCGGCCAGCGCCTCGCGCATGTCCGAGACCAGCCGCTCGCTGTCGCCGGTGCTAAGCTCGGTGACGTCCAGCCCAAACTCCTGCGCCAGCGCCAGTACCACGGTGGTCGAGACTGGGCGGTTGTTGTTCTCCATTTGATTGAGGTAAGGAAGGGAGACGCCCAGCTTGGCGGCGAAATCCTTTTGCGTCAGCGTCAGGCGGTTGCGGATTTCGCGCAGCTTGGCGCCGGCATAGAGTTTCTGGGTGGCCATGGGAGTTCTTTGCAGTTTTACCTACCGCAAAAGCTAACTTTGCAAACTGCGCGGTGCAAGCGGTCACGTGCGCTGGCCATCCCGGAATACCTGCCGCCATTCCAGGATGCTCACCGATTGGCGCAGGCCTGTGGGCCAGAAGGGATCGCGTTCGACAAGGTTTTGCGCCTCGGCGGCACTGTCGGCCTGAACCAACCACATACCGCCGTGACCCGAAGTACCTTCGAACAAGGGCCCGGCACCCGCGATTGTGGAACCGAGCGTGTCGAGATAGGCAAGATGGTCGGCCATGTGGTCCTGACGTAGATGGTCCTTGCCCGGGTTGTCCAGGAAGAGAACGCAAAAGAGCATGATCTGTCCTTTCGGATTGCTGCACTCTTATCGTTTCTGGATGTGTTTCTGCTGCATAGGGTAGAAAACCGCCTCGCCTAGCTGCAAAATCGCAGTCATGAACTGGAACGATCTGCGATATCTACTGGCCGTGGCGCAGGCCGGCAGCCTCAAAGGGGCGGCGCGGTTGGTTGGCGTGGACAAGACCACCGTATCGCGTCGTCTACGCGCGCTGGAGCAGAGCCTGTCCCAGCCGGTGGTCGAAAAAAGCGCGACCGGTCTGATCCTGACGGAGTTCGGCCGCTCGCTCATGCGTCACGCTGAGGCCATGCAGGCCGAGGTGCAGGCGGTGCAGGCGCAGGCAAAGGCCGACCCCGTAATGCATTTGGGAACGGTGCGCGTGACCTCAGTGCCATTGGTGGTGAACCATGTCCTGTTGCCCAACCTGCCGGATCTGCTCTCTCGTTCAGCGGGATTGCGGGTAGAATTGATCTCGGAGGCGCGGGACCTGAGCCTGCTGCAGGGAGAGGCGGACATTGCGCTGCGTCTGGCCCGTCCCGGCGAGGGCGGGCAGGGGATATTGGCGCGCAAGCTTGGTGATCTGGCTTATGGGGCCTATGTCGGGCGGAGCGCTGCGGACGATGCCCCATGGCTCAACTATGACCGGCGCATGCAGTATCTGACCCACGCGGCGGCACTCGCGTCGGCGTCCGAGACGACCGGTGAGCGTGCATTTGCCGCCAGCTTCAACGATGCGGAGACGTTGTACCAGGCGCTTCTGGCTGGTTATGGAAAGACGCTTTTACCTCGGATCATTGGCTCGGCGGATCAGCGATTGAGGGAGGTGCCGTTTCCGTTTGCCCGGCTGCCCAGCCGGGAAATCTGGGTTCTGGTGCGGCGTGAGTTGCGGGAACTCGATCGGATACGGGTGACAGTCGATTGGATCGACCGGATATTCCGCCTCTGAGCCGAGTGCTAAAGACCCAGTTGCCGTTCCCGCCAGATCACCACCTGAATTGCCAGAACGCCGAGGATCGAGGTGACCAGCATCAGCCACAGAAGCGGCAGCGCGCCGGTGCCGGGGGTCAACAGGGCACCGGCCAATGCGCTCAGCGCGGCGCCACCGCCCAGCATGATCGCTCCGTTCAGACCTGAGGCGGTTCCGGCCAGATGTGGACGCACCGAGAGTGAACCCGCGGTGGCATTGGGGATGGCCATGCCGTTGCCGAGGCCGACGAAGGTCATGAACCCGAAGAAGGTCAACGCCGATCCCAGACCTGCCAGCATCACCAGCAGCGACAGGGCCACGCCGATGGCGTTCAGCCAGCAGCCCCAAAGCACCATCCTGTTCACACCGATGCGAACCGAGAAGCGGCCGCTGATGAAGTTGCCGAAGAAATAGCCGATGGCCGGGGCGCCGAAATAGAACCCGACCTCGGCCGGGTCCATGCCGAAGACGTGCGTGCCCACGAAAGGGGCTCCGCCGAGATAGGCAAAGAACGCGCCCGAGCAAAAGCCGCAGGCCAACGAGTAGCCCCAGAACCGGGGCGACGTCAGAAGCTCGGGGTATTCGCGGAACTGGGCAATCAGGCTCTTGCCGCTTTTAAGCGCGGTTTCCCCGAAATCGGAATAGACCAGAAAGAAGGCCATCGCCCCAAGCGCAAAAAGCAGCCAGAAGTTGGCCTGCCAGCCAAAGCTCTGATCCAGCAGGCCGCCGATTGCGGGGCCGATCATCGGTACCACCGCCATGCCCATGGTGACGTAACCCAGCATCGAGGCGGCCTGGTCCTGTTCATACATGTCGCGCACAGCGGCCCGGCTCAGCACGATGCCGACGGCGATCACCGCCTGACACATGCGGAAGAACAGGAATATCTCGGCGGTGGGTGCGTAGATACAGCCCAATGTCGCCAGCAGGAACAGCACCAGCCCCCATAGGATGACGGGCCTGCGCCCGGCCTTGTCCGCCAGCGGTCCGATCACGATCTGCATCATCGCATTGACCGCCAGATACAGCGCTACGGTGAGTTGCATCACCCGGTAATCGGTCTGAAAATACGTGGCCATGTTGGGCAGGCTGGGCAGGAATATGTTCATGCCTAAGGCCGACAGACCCGACAGTAAAATCAGGGTGGCGACGGTAGGCGGACTGCGGTGCCGTTGGGCGGAACTGAACTGCATGGTTTGCATCTAGGCGGCCCGGTATGGGCTGTCCATGCCGGGTCGTGAGTTAAGGTGTTAATTAGCAAATTTGCATTTAGCGGACGTAGTGTTGCCAATGATTTGCAAATTTGCCGAATAAGTCTTTGGTGCGCGCCCCGCAGACTATATGGTCCGGCCAGATTTCAAAGAGGATAATCGCCATGAAAGACATCCTTTCCGAGCTTGAAGACCGCCGCGAGGCCGCGCGGCTGGGGGGCGGGCAGAGACGGATCGACGCGCAGCACACCCGGGGCAAACTGACGGCGCGCGAGCGGATCGAACTGCTGCTGGACGAGGACAGCTTTGAAGAGTTCGACATGTTCGTGTCGCACCGCTGCACCGATTTCGGGATGGAAAATCAAAAGCCTGCGGGCGATGGCGTGGTCACCGGTTGGGGCACGATCAATGGCCGCATGGTCTATGTGTTCTCGCAGGATTTTACCGTGTTCGGCGGCTCGCTGTCGGAAACCCACGCGCAGAAAATCTGCAAGATCATGGATATGGCGGTGCAGAACGGCGCGCCGGTGATTGGCATCAACGACTCGGGTGGGGCGCGAATCCAGGAAGGCGTCGCCTCGCTGGCGGGCTATGCCGAGGTGTTCCAGCGCAACATCATGGCCTCGGGCGTAGTGCCGCAGATCAGCGTGATCATGGGCCCCTGCGCGGGTGGCGCAGTTTACTCTCCGGCGATGACCGACTTCATCTTCATGGTCAAAGATACCTCATACATGTTCGTGACCGGTCCCGACGTCGTGAAGACCGTGACCAATGAGGTGGTAACCGCCGAGGAACTGGGCGGAGCTTCGACCCACACCAGAAAATCCTCGGTCGCCGATGGTGCTTTCGAGAACGACGTCGAGGCGCTCGCCGAGGTGCGGCGTCTGGTGGACTTCCTGCCGCTCAACAACCGCGAAAAGCCGCCCGTGCGCCCGTTCTTTGACGAGCCGGGGCGGGTCGAGGCCTCGCTGGACACGCTGGTGCCGGAAAACCCGAACACGCCCTATGATATGAAGGAACTCATCGTCAAAGTGGCGGATGAGGGCGATTTCTACGAAATTCAGGAGGATTTTGCCAAGAATATCGTCACCGGGTTCGTCCGACTCGAGGGCCAGACCGTGGGCGTCGTCGCCAACCAGCCGATGGTGCTGGCGGGGTGTCTGGACATCGACTCGAGCCGCAAGGCCGCCCGTTTCGTGCGCTTCTGCGACTGTTTCGAAATTCCGATCCTGACGCTGGTCGACGTGCCGGGCTTCCTGCCGGGGACAAGCCAAGAGTATGGCGGCGTCATCAAGCACGGGGCCAAGCTGCTCTTTGCCTATGGTGAGGCGACGGTGCCGAAGGTGACGGTGATCACCCGCAAGGCCTATGGCGGTGCCTATGATGTGATGGCGTCCAAGCACCTGCGTGGCGATTTCAACTATGCCTGGCCCACCGCCGAGATTGCGGTGATGGGCGCCAAGGGGGCGACCGAGATCATCCATCGCGCCGATCTGGGCGACGCGGAAAAGATCGCCGCCCATACCAAGGACTACGAAGACCGCTTCGCCAACCCCTTCGTGGCGGCCGAACGCGGCTTCATCGATGAGGTGATCATGCCGCACTCGACACGACGCCGGGTATCACGTGCCTTTGCCTCGCTGCGGGGCAAGTCGCTGAAGAACCCGTGGAAGAAGCACGACAATATTCCGTTGTGAGGCTGTGGGATGGGGTGAAACCCCATCCTACGAAAGATGACAGATGACCCAACTCTGGAAAAACCAAGCCTTCTCCATCTCCCACGCCGACGACTCTCCCCCCGTCGGCCAGGGCCTGCGTGCATTCTTCGAGTACCGGGATCTGGGCATCAAGGACGCCACCCAAGGCAAGTTCGGTGCCCATGTCATCCGCGCGGTTCCGGGGATGGAAAGCCCGGGCGCATGGCACAGCCATGATCTGGAGTTCCAGATGGTCTATGTCACCAAGGGCTGGGTCGTCTTTGAATATGAAGGGCAGGGTGAACATACCCTGCGGGCGGGTTCCTGCGTCCTTCAGCCTCCGGGCATCAGGCACCGCGAGGTCCGGCATTCGGACGATATGGAACTGATCGAAATCACGGCGCCCGCTCAGTTTGACACAAGGGACGAACCTGCCCCATGATCCGCGCGAGCCGAAATGAAACAGCGCACGCCGCATGCGTAGCGCAAGCAGCCCCGGCGGGAGGAGCCCGCCAATGGTGGGGTCGGGGCTGCGGATACGCTGTGCTGTTTTCGGCTTTTGCATCCACGGCCGCCGCCGAGGCCTCGCTACCGGTTCCGTCGGGACAGCCGGTGCAGTTGGAGAATGTTCTGCTCGACAACAATCCGGGAGAGTTGTGGGTTCGTTTCCGCTTCATCGCTCCGCGGATCGGCTCGACGGTGGGTCGAATCGGCTATGACGTGGCTGCTATCGACATGAACCATCTGTGCCAGACCCTGGTGATCCCGTACGTCGCCAAACATGCGCTCGACCCTGCGCGGGTCATCGTTTCCCTTTCGGACCGATCGGTGGAATTTGGCCGATCGGACCCCGAGGCCACCCAGTTCTTTGAGGCCTATCGGCTGGAGAATACCCGCTGTATCTGGGAGGAGTTCTGAGAATGCCACAATATATTGCGGTTTTCCCGCCCATTCTGCGAACTTCTGAGGCTTTGGAGTCACAAGCCATGAAACTGAACACCTTTGGATGTATTTCCGATAAAGCATCGGCTATGGTCGCCCCCGGTCGTGCTTATTCGGCCGTGACCTCGGACGAGGGGCAGGCAGGGGTTTGCGCCCCTGTTGGAATTGATAACAGAGTCAGGAGAAATAGATGTCGAAGTGCATCAAGTTTGTCGCCATGGTGGCTTTCGTCGGTGCTGTTGCCGCATGCGGTCAGCAGGAAGAAGAAGTCGTCGTGGTTGAGCCGGTTTCGACCGAGCCGACCTTCACCGGCAAGTACAAGTAATTCCTCCGCGGGACCGGCCCTGCGGTCGGTCCCGCGAACCCCGGCAGCCCCGGCACGGGAGGGTCTGCCATGCTGAAGCACCGCGGTTTTCCCGGCCGCCTTCCCGGCACCGATTTCCAGTTCACCATCCGTCGCGCCAATCCCAAGGGCGTCACACCCCTGACCCGCCGCGAGCGGTTCCGCGACCGTAAACCGGCCGACCGACGCGCTGACATGGCCTTTCTCGAAGCACTGTGGATGCAGTTCGGCGATCAGCCCTTCGAGCGCGGCAATCTGGATGCCGGGCGGCTGAGCTGGCTGTTCGGGCGTGAGGTGATCCCCGCCGAAGACCCGTTCGATCCCGCGAGTTACGAGGCTCTTCTTGTTATCGACGTGGACACGGCGCGGCTGTCCTTTCCTGACGTGTTCGACGGGGGCCGCTGACCGTGATCCCGAGCACGCAGCATACCTCCAAGCCCAGAAGGGCAGCGCTGCGGCAAGGGCCGCAGCGCCGGGTTGCGTGCTCAGAAATTGAGCTGGATGGCGGCCTGAATGCGGTCGCCGTCAAAGGTGGCTCCAGTGGTGGCGTCATTGCGCTCGCCCTGGATGTATTCGGCGCTGAGCGTCAGGTTGTCGGTCACGTTGTAGAAGGCGTTGACGTGGATCGTCTCCAACTCGGTGAACGACAGGGTGCCGGTCGAGGTGGGCAGGTCATACTCCTCGCGGCCATAGGCGATGCCCACGTTCCACTTGTCACCGATATCCTGCCGGAACTCGAGCGTATAGCCGTCGACGTCATTGGCAACACCACCAACAGCGGCATCCCCGAGGCCGATCAGAAGCGGGCCGAGCGCTTCGCCGGTGACATAGGTTGCCTGAAACAGACCGCCCTGCCACGGACGGATCGAACCCGAAAGCGTGATGCCGGTCTGATCGACATCCGTTCCGCCGGAATTCACGGTGCCGATCAGGCCAGCGACACGGGCGCTGTATCGGTCGGTGTCGTAGGACAGGGCAGCAGTAAAGACCGGATCATCCGAGTCGGCGGTGTTTTCCTCGATCGAAGCGCTGAATGTGGTTTGACCGAAGGTGTTCGTGTATCGAATCTGCGGGACCCGCGCAAAGGCAATCCCGACGGGGCCGTTGAATTCCACGGTTGTCGGGTATTGGGCGAGCGGCATGAAGTTCGTCCAGTCCTGGCCAATGATCCAGTGATCACCGATCCCGATATTGGCGTGACGCAAGCGCAGTTCGGCGGCGCCACCAGAGGCGAAGAGATCAAGCTCCAACTGACCCCGAAGCTCGCCAATGTCGGTTTGGGTCGTGGTCCTAAACCCCAGGCGCGACTGGCGGAGGGTCGCCCCGAAATTGCCGTCAGTGGCATTGGCCGGTTCACCGATATTGTTGACGAATGCCGTGTCGCCCTGATTGAAGTCGAAATCGTAGAAGAAGTCGGCTTTGACATAGCCATAGATGTCGATGTTGGTCTGGCCGATCTGGAAATTGGTCAGATCGCCCGAGGGCCGCGCGCCGCCGGCCTCAAGCGCCTCGACCCGCGCGCGCAGCGCGTCCAGTTCGGCCTGGGTCTGCGCGTCCTGCGCCCAAAGTGGCGCGCTCGCGAGCGTCGATGCCAGAATGGCAAGCGAAGACATGGCTGTTCTGTGTTGTTTCATGAGAGTCCATCCCTGTATGCAGTGGTGCACAATCAGCGTTCCACACGGCCCAACCTGGGTGAAATGACGTTCAGGCGAGATGGCGTGAGACGATTCTCATCGAAACTTGATCCAAACTCACATCGCTCTCACCGCGCTGCGATATCCGCTCCTAACCGTTTGATAGTAAGCGGTAGTTTTCCGATTCGCGGAGGTGCCAAATGTGATCGCGAAAGCGCTTGGCGCACCGCCATGCAAGATCGCCGTCACACAGTCGTGACACGTGAACATCGTTCGTCCAGCACCGCTTCGCACAGCCCGATCGGCACGATTTTGCGCGCTTATCCGCCGAATGGGCAGAAACCAGCCGGATTTTGCGACTGCGAAAAAGTCGTGTTGGCGACGCCGCGTCAAGCAGGCAGATTGGCCGGGCCGTGCGGCACTTCTATGCCTGCGCCGCACATGCACCTACTATTCCGTACCCCTTCCTTAGGCGGGCCGGTCAGTGTTTTTCACATTGACCCGCCCGCTTTTTTCTTTGCCGATGGCGAAGCCCGGTTTGGGCAGAGTCCCGCGCAGCGCAGCAACTCGCGGCGAATTGCCTTGCGGACAAGCCGAAATCCCCGGCATCTGACGAGCAATCAGTCAACGTCTGTTAGGGGATGGAACACATGCGGACGCTTCGAATCTCTTCGGCACTCTTACTCTGTGCAGGCCTTGCCGCCTGTGGCGACAACCCGGGTGAACAGGCGCTCTATGGCGGCAGCGCGGGTTTCCTCGGCGCGCTCGTGCTTGACAGCAACCCGGTCGTCGGCGCGGCGGCGGGTGCTGCCGGAAACCTGCTTTATTGCAAACTCGAGAGAAACTGCCGCTAACCGGATTCTGAACTTCCGGGCCGCTCCCGGCCCGACCGTACACATGCAGAACGCCGCCCTTGGCCGATTGGCCGGGGGCGGCGTTCTGCGTCTGAAACACCCCAAGACAAAGGACGTTCCATGTTCAACAAGATCCTGATCGCCAACCGGGGCGAAATCGCCTGCCGGGTCATCAAGACCGCGCGCAAGATGGGTATTGCCACTGTCGCCATCTACTCGGATGCCGACAAACAGGCGCTGCATGTCGAAATGGCGGACGAGGCCGTCCATATCGGCCCGCCGCCCGCGAACCAGTCCTATATCGTCATCGACAAGGTGATGGAGGCGATCCGGGCGACCGGCGCACAGGCGGTGCATCCAGGCTACGGCTTTCTGTCCGAGAACTCGAAATTCGCCGAGGCGCTCGAGGCCGAGGGTGTGGCTTTCGTCGGCCCCCCAAAAGGCGCCATCGAGGCGATGGGGGACAAGATCACCTCGAAGAAGATCGCGCAGGACGCGAATGTGTCCACGGTGCCCGGTTATATGGGCCTGATCGAGGATGCCGACGAGGCGGTGAAGATCTCGAACGACATCGGCTATCCGGTGATGATCAAGGCAAGCGCTGGCGGTGGCGGCAAGGGCATGCGGATCGCCTGGAACGATGAGGAGGCGCGCGAGGGGTTCCAGTCGTCCAAGAACGAGGCGGCCAGCAGCTTTGGTGACGACCGTATCTTCATCGAAAAATTCGTGACCCAACCGCGCCATATCGAGATTCAGGTGCTCTGCGACAGCCACGGCAACGGCATTTATCTGGGCGAACGCGAATGCTCGATCCAGCGCCGGAACCAGAAAGTGGTGGAAGAGGCGCCTTCGCCCTTCCTTGATCCGGAAACCCGTAAAGCGATGGGCGAGCAGGCGGTGGCGCTGGCCAAGGCCGTGGGCTACGCCAGCGCGGGCACGGTGGAATTCATCGTGGATGGTGACAAGAACTTCTACTTCCTCGAAATGAACACCCGCCTGCAGGTGGAACACCCGGTAACCGAGCTGATCACTGGTGTCGATCTGGTGGAACAGATGATCCGCGTTGCGGCAGGCGAAAAGCTGACCATCACGCAGGACGACGTGCAGCTGAACGGCTGGGCTATCGAGAACCGGCTTTATGCCGAGGACCCGTATCGCGGTTTCCTGCCGTCGATCGGCCGTCTGACCCGTTATCGCCCGCCCGAAGAGACCGCCGCCGGGCCGCTGCTGGCCAACGGCAAATGGCAGGGCGAGGCGCCCAATGGCGCCACCGCCGTGCGCAACGATACCGGCGTCTATGAGGGCGGCGAGATCAGCATGTATTACGACCCGATGATCGCCAAGCTGTGCACCTGGGCGCCCACGCGTGAGCAGGCCATCGAGGCGATGCGTGTGGCGCTCGACAGTTTCGAGGTCGAGGGCATCGGTCACAACCTGCCCTTCCTGAGTGCGGTGATGGATCACCCGAAATTTGTCTCGGGCGACATGACCACCGCCTTCATCGCCGAGGAATATCCCGACGGGTTCGAAGGCGTGACCCTGCACGAGGATGACCTGCGCCGCATCGCGGCCTCATGCGCGGCCATGCATCGGGTCGCCGAGATCCGCCGTACCCGCGTTTCGGGCCGGATGGACAACCATGAGCGCAAAGTGGGCACTGACTGGACCGTCAGCCTGCAGGGCCATGAATGTAATGTGACCATCGACGCCGACCCGGAAGGCTCAACCGTGAGTTTCGAGGGTGGCGGCAAATACCGCGTGGCCTCGAACTGGACGCCGGGCGATCAGCTGGCGATGCTGGATGTTGACGGCAGCCCGCTGGTGCTGAAGGTGGGCAAGGTCTCGGGCGGGTTCCGAATCCGCAACCGGGGTGCCGACCTCAAGGTGCATGTGCGCACGCCGCGTCAGGCGGAACTGGCGCGCCTGATGCCCGAGAAACTGCCACCTGACACCTCGAAAATGCTGCTCTGCCCGATGCCCGGCCTGATCGTGAAGGTCGATGTCGAAGTGGGGCAGGAGGTGCAGGAAGGTCAGGCGCTGTGCACCATCGAGGCAATGAAGATGGAAAACATCCTGCGCGCCGAGAAAAAGGGCACCGTGGCCAAGATCAACGCGGGCCCCGGCGACAGCCTCGCCGTGGACGATGTGATCATGGAGTTCGAGTAGCCGCGCGATGACCGAGTTTCTGTCGCATAACTGGCTGCTTCTGGCACTTTGTGCCAGCGCGGTCCTCGTGATCGCCTTCGGGCTTTCCGAGGATGCGCGTGTCGCGCGCCGGGTTTTTGTGCAGTTCATACTCAATATCGCGCTGCCGCTGCTGGTCATTTTCGGCGGGGTGCTTGTCGTCCTCGCCGTCAATACGGATCTGGATGAACGCATCTGGGCCGCCATCATTGCGGGTTTGGTCATCGCCACCGGCTGGCTGACGACTGCCATTTTTGGCGAATTGGGCAAATCCCGCGACAAGGCCGAAAAGCTCCGGGATTATCACAAGGCGCTCTATGCCGAGATCGGCAATACGCTGCAGGTTCTCTGGGATCGGGGGCAGGCCGAGCAGGAAGCGAATGCGCTGGTCGCGCGGATGGAGGCGGACCTGGGTTTCATCCCTCTGATCCCACGTGAACACAATGATTTCGTCTACGATTCCCTGGTGGATGAGATCGAAGTGCTTCCGCGTGTAACCATCGACGCGGTTGTGGCCTATTACAGCCTGATCAAGTCAATCGCAGCACAGGCCGAGGATATGCGGGGTGATGTGTTCCGCAGCGCCGATATGACACAGGACCGGCGCATCCTGATGTACCGCGACTATTTCGAGACACGAAAAAGCGCGTTTGCCTTGGGGCAATACGCGCTGCGTCTGATTAAGGAATATGCGGAAAACGGTCCCGCGGCCGCGGAACAGCTGGCTAAACGGCTCAGTAACCCGGTCTCGGGCCGGTCCGGCCAGTCACCGGAATCGGAGTGAACGGAATGTTGGGATCTTTTTCCATCCGGTCGTCCTTTCCTCGTTTCCATGAAGGGCATTTGGCCCCTTCAAAATTAAATATAGGTGAAGGTGAGGAGGCGTACAAGGGAACAGCGCCTCAGTTGCTCTGGCGCCGCTCTCGAATTTCGCGTTCTCGCATCGGGGTCTTGTCGATGGACCGGCTGAGCTCGCGCACGCTCCACGGGAAAGGTTTGCGCAGTTTCACCACCCCGTCCTTGTCCACGAAGACCAGCTGGAACCCGCGCGGGCGCAGTTTCGTGCGCAGGGCGGACCGGGCGGCCGGGTCGGTATCGGTTAGCACCACCACATCGCGCTCAAGCAGCATCGCCTCGCCGCTTTGCAGCATGTCGATCTGTTGCTGGAACCGGGGGTCGGCGGGGGTATCCGCAAACACCACGATGGGCCGGTTTGTCCATAAAAATTCGCTCAAATCGCGGTCACCGGCGGGCTGGATCAGCCCTTCATCCGCCGGGAGGGAGCCATCCGCGGCCCATGCGGCCACCGGGATAAGTGCTGAGAAAACAAGGGCTAGCGTGCGGGTCATGCGATCTCCTGTTGGGTTGAATATAGACCCGGATGGCGGGAATGCGACCGGAGAAATGCGCGCGGTCACCAAAAAGTTTAACGTTAATCGCTTTGTCAGGGGTTCGACATGACCATCGTTCCGTTCCCCACCACCCCACCGCGCCGTGCGACGCGGAGCCGAGGCAAAGCCATGGACGTCATATTGCATATCGGGGCGCATCGTTGCGCCACCACCAGTTTTCAGCACTACATGCGCAGGAATGCCGAGGTTTTGTTGCGGCAGGGGATCGGATTCTGGGGTCCGCACCGGACCCGCTCGGGGATGTTTCACGGGATCGCGCCGGGCCGGATATCCGCTTCGAAACGGCGGCGGCGCGGCGCCGGGCGTCTAGCGGAGGCGCTTTCCAGCAGCACCCGGCGCGGGGTAAAGCGACTGGTCGTAAGCGATGAGAACATGCTAGGCACGATGCGCCGGAACATGGCCGAAGCGCAGCTTTATCCCGCCGCAGGCGAGCGTATGGCGCATTTCGTTCAGGCGTTCGAAGGGAGTGTCACGGACGTGATCCTCAACATCCGCGCGCTGGATCACTACTGGGCCTCGTCGCTGGGATACGGGCTGAAGCGGGGCCGGGGGATTCCGAGCCCGGTCGCGTTGGAATGGATCGCAAGCGGCGAGCGCAGTTGGCGCGACGTGATCACCGACATCGCCAGCGCTATCCCCGGCACTCGGCTCTGGGTGCTGCCGTTCGAGATCTTCGCAGGCCGCCCGGACGCGCAACTGGCTGCCGTGACGGGTGGTCCGGCGCCGGGCGAGCACTGCCGCCAATGGTGCAATGCGACGCCGCGTTTGCCGGAACTCCGTGCGGCCATGCCGCCCGACCTCGCGGCTGCGCTGCCTAGGGGCGATGCGCGCTGGAACCCGTTTTTCCCGGCACAGGCCGCGCATATGCGCGCGGTCTATGCCGATGACCTGATGTGGCTGGCCACGGGCGCCGACGGGCTGGCCCGGCTGGTGGGCGATCCTGACAAAAAACCGGCGGGGCAAACCCTGCCAAGACCCGAATTGACAAGAGGAAGACGCAATGACCAAAACCGACGATTGGCACGCGCTGGCTGAGAAAGAGCTGCGCGGCCGTCCCGTTGACGATCTGAACTGGACCACGCTGGAAGGCATCGAGGTCAAGCCGCTCTATACCGAGGCGGACACGGCGGAGCTGCCGCATATGGGCACGCTGCCGGGTTTCGGCCCATTCACGCGCGGGGTGAAGGCCACGATGTATGCGGGCCGTCCGTGGACGATCCGGCAATATGCCGGGTTCTCGACGGCAGAGGAATCGAACGCCTTCTACCGCCGCAATCTGGCCGCTGGTCAGCAGGGTGTTTCGGTCGCTTTCGATCTGGCGACGCACCGGGGCTATGACAGCGATCATTCCCGCGTGGTCGGCGATGTGGGCAAGGCCGGTGTTGCCATCGACAGCGTCGAGGACATGAAAATCCTGTTCGACGGCATCCCGCTGGACAAGGTTTCCGTGTCCATGACCATGAACGGCGCGGTGATTCCGGTGCTGGCGAGCTTCATCGTCACCGGTGAGGAACAGGGCCATGACAAGTCCGTGCTGGCGGGCACCATTCAGAACGACATTCTGAAAGAGTTCATGGTGCGCAACACCTATATCTACCCGCCGGAACCGTCGATGCGGATCATCTCGGATATCATTGAGTACACCTCGAACGAGATGCCCAAGTTTAACTCGATCTCGATCTCCGGCTACCACATGCAAGAGGCCGGGGCGAACCTGGTGCAGGAACTGGCCTATACGCTGGCGGACGGTCGCGAATATGTGCGCGCCGCGACGGAGGCCGGGATGGATGTGGACAAGTTCTCGGGGCGGCTCTCGTTCTTCTTTGCCATTGGCATGAATTTCTTCATGGAAATCGCAAAACTACGCGCGGCGCGGACATTGTGGCATCGGGTGATGACTGAGTTCGGGGCCAAGTCCGAACGCTCCAAGATGCTGCGCACTCATTGCCAGACCTCTGGCGTGTCGCTGCAGGAGCAGGACCCTTATAACAATGTGATCCGCACGGCCTATGAGGCGATGAGCGCGGTTCTGGGAGGCACCCAATCGCTGCACACAAACGCTCTGGACGAGGCTATTGCGCTGCCCACTGATTTCTCGGCCCGCATCGCGCGGAACACGCAGCTGGTGTTGCAGGAAGAAACCGGGGTGACCAATGTGGTCGATCCGCTGGCGGGTTCTTACTACGTCGAGAGCCTGACCAATGACCTGATCGACAAGGCCTGGGCGCTGATGCAGGAGGTGGAAGAGATGGGTGGTATGACCAAGGCCGTCGCCTCGGGCATGCCCAAGCTGCGCATCGAGGAATCGGCAGCGCGCCGTCAGGCGATGATCGACCGGGGCGACGAGGTGATCGTCGGGGTCAACAAATACCGCAAGGAACAGGAAGATCCGATCGACATTCTTGAGGTCGACAATCAGGTGGTGCGCGAGGCGCAGATCGCACGGCTTGAGAAGATGCGTGCCGGGCGTGACGAGGCCGTGTGTCAAGCTGCTCTGGATGAACTGACCCGCCGCGCCAAGGAAGGCGGCAACCTGCTCGCAGCGGCGGTTGAGGCTGCACGTGCGCGGGCCTCCGTAGGGGAAATCAGCATGGCAATGGAAAAGGAATTCGGCCGTCATCGCGCCGAGGTGAAGACGCTGGCCGGGGTTTACGGCGCGGCCTATGAGGGTGATGAGGGCTTTGCCGCGATCCAGAAGTCGATCGAGAATTTCGCCGAGGCCGAGGGCCGCCGCCCGCGTCTGCTGGTGGTCAAGATGGGGCAGGACGGGCACGACCGGGGTGCCAAGGTGATCGCCACCGCTTTTGCCGATATCGGCTTCGACGTGGATGTGGGGCCGCTGTTTCAGACCCCTGCCGAGGCGGCGCAGGATGCCATCGACAACGATGTGCATGTGGTCGGCATCTCGTCCCAGGCGGCGGGTCACAAGACGCTGGCGCCTCAATTGGTCGAGGAACTGAAGAAGGCCGGCGCCGAGGATATCATTGTGATCTGCGGTGGCGTTATCCCGCAGCAGGACTACAAGTTCCTGCAGGACAATGGCGTCAAGGCGATCTTCGGGCCGGGGACCAATATCCCTGAAGCGGCCCAGGATATTCTGAAACTGATCGGCGAGGCGCGCGCCTGAGGCACACGCGAAGGGGCTGTCTGCCCCTTCTGCTCAATGCGTGGGCATTGAGCATTCATCCCCGAGGATACTTTAGAACAGGAGAAGCAGGGGGCGTTGGCTCTCTGCTTTTTGTCGTTTATCTGCGGATGGGGTTGGGAGGGATGCGATGCAACTGGATCACTTGGCGGTGGCGGGCGAAACGCTGGATGCGGCGACGGCGCATGTGGAAGAGGCGCTGGGCGTGCGAATGCAGCCCGGCGGGCATCATGCGCGGTTTGGGACGCACAACCGGCTTTTGGGGTTGGCGGAGGGGCTGTATCTGGAGGCGATTGCGGTCGATCCGGATGCGCCGGACCCGGGGCGGCCGCGCTGGTTCGATCTGGACCGGTTTGCGGGGCAGCCACGATTGAGCAACTGGATCTGTCGGGTTGACGATATTGAACGTGTACCCGAGCAGGCCGGCAAGCCGGTGGCGCTGGAACGGGGTGATTTGCGGTGGCGGATGGCGGTTCCCGAGGAAGGGCGGCTGCCCTTTGACAATCTGTTCCCGGCGCTCATTCAGTGGCAGGGCGCGTTGCATCCAGCGTCGATGCTGGCACCGAGCGGATGCGCGCTGCGGCGGCTGATCGTGACCCATCCCGAGGCACAGGCGCTGTCGGCGCTGTTGGGGACGCTGGATAGGGTCATCTTCGAGGTGGGAGACGTTGGCTTGCGCGCCGAGGTCGAGACACCCCATGGGCTGTGGGTGCTGGAATGACGATCCGGCGGGCGCGGGAAGAGGATGCCGATGCGATTGCGGCGATCACCAATCAGGTGATCCGCGACACGTTGATCACCTTCACCACCGATGAACGCGAGGCTGGAAAGATCGCGGAGGATATCGCAGCGCGGGGCCCAGCGTTTCTGGTTGCGGAATTGGATGGTCAGGTGGCGGGTTTTGCCACTTATGGGCCGTTTCGGGGTGGTCCGGGCTATGCCTTTACCAAAGAGCATTCGATCCAGCTCGCGCCCGAGGCGCGCGGCCATGGGCTGGGCCGGGCGCTGATGGCGCGGCTGGAGGATGTTGCGCGGGCAGAGGGCGTGCATGCTCTGGTGGCTGGGGTGTCGGGCGCTAATCCCGAGGCCATCGCCTTTCATGCAGCATTGGGGTTCGAGGAGGTCGGGCGGATGCCGCAGGTCGGGCGCAAACAGGACCAGTGGCTGGACCTTGTTCTGATGCAGAAAATTCTCGGCAAGGCATGAATTGCCGCACCTGACACCGTCTGCCGGGCAGGTTAGGGTGTGGCCATGTCACTCTGGACCCGCATCACCGACGCGCTCAGTGCCCTTGCGCAGGGCGAAAGCCTGACCGAGGTGTTCGAGCGCCTGCGCACGCCACCCGAACGCTCGGTGGCCTTTGCCATTGCGGTCATTGCCTTGGGTGCCAAGATGGCCAAGGCCGATGGACAGGTCACTCGCGACGAGGTTACCGCCTTTCGCGAGGTGTTCCAGATCGGCCGCGAGGAAGAGGCGGGCGCCGCGAGGGTCTTCAACATGGCGCGCACGGATGTGGCGGGCTATCAGGATTATGCCCGCAAGATCAGACGGATGTTTGCCGAGGACAGCACCACGCTCTGCGATCTTATGGAGGGGCTGTTTCATATCGCCATGGCGGACGGGTTCTATCACCCGGGCGAGAACGAGTTCCTTGAGGAAGTCAGCCGGATCTTCGGCCAGACCGATCAGCAGTTCAAGGCGCTGCGGGCGCGTTTCGTGCCTGACGCGCCCAACGATCCCTATACTGTGCTCGGTGTTTCTCCGGACATGCCGCTGGCCGAGATCCGCAGGGTCTGGCGGCAGTTGGTGCGCGACACCCACCCCGATGCGATGATGGCGCGGGGCGTTCCGGAAGAGGCGATCCGGCTGGCCGAGAAGAAGCTGATCGACATCAACCGCGCCTGGGACGAGATCAACGGGGCGAAGGTCTGAGGCGATGCGGCTGGCAACCTACAATATCGAGTGGTTCGCCAACCTGTTCGACAAGGAGGACCAGTTGATCATCGACGACAGCTGGTCTGGCCGCCACGATGTGACCAAGGCGCAGCAGATCGAGGCGGTGGCAAAGGTGCTGATCGCGCTTGAGGCCGACGCGCTGCTGATCGTCGAGGCGCCCAATACCGGGCGGCACCAAAACACGGTCCGCGCGCTGGAAGGGTTCGCCGATACGTTCGATCTGCGTACGCGAAAGGCAGCGATGGGCTTTGCCAACGACACGCATCAGGAGCTGGCGTTGCTCTATGATTCTGACCGGCTGGAGGTGCGCCACGATCCCAAGGGGCAGGAGACCGGCAAGAAGGGCAGCACACAGGCGCCCCGGTTCGACGGTACTTTCCGGATCGATCTGGATATCGACACAACCGAGGATCTGGTGCGGTTTTCCAAGCCTCCCCTGGAACTGGCCATGCGCACGCAGGGGGGAACCGATCTGCGCCTGATCGGTGCGCATCTGAAATCCAAGGCGCCGCACGGGGCCGAGACGCGGGACGAAGTGATCCAGATTTCGATCGCCAACCGCCGCAAACAACTGGCGCAGGCGATCTGGCTGAGGGCGCGGGTGGAAGAGCATCGCACGGCGGGGGAAGAGGTGATCCTGATGGGGGATCTAAATGATGGCCCTGGGCTCGATGAGTTCGAGCACCTGTTCGGGCGGTCCTCGGTCGAGATCCTGCTCGAGGCGGGGCTTTACGACCCCCATGCGTCGAAAGCGGCTCAGGTCCGGCCCGGGCCGCTGCCCACGACGGCGCGGTTCGAGATGCAGGGCGAGGGGCGCTATCTGCAGGCTTTGCTGGATTATGTGATGGTCACTCCGGGGCTGCGTGCCAAGCGGCCAGCATGGCGGATTTGGCACCCGTTCGATGACGTGGAATGCTGGCGGATGCCGGAACTGCGCGAGGCGTTGCTGACCGCCTCGGATCACTTCCCGGTCACGCTGGATATCGAGATATGACCTTTGAACCCAAGCTACTGCGACCCTATATCCGTCTTATGACACGGATCGCAGCCCTGACCCTCACCGCTTGCCTGGCCGCATCATCGGCGCTGGCCGAGGATGAGGACAATGGCAAATCCTTGATGGAGCAGGGGGCCGAGCTGTTCTTTGAGGGGCTGCGGCAGGAGATGGAACCGGCGCTCGACAATCTGTTGGGCATGGCCGAGGAGTTCGGCCCCTCGATGCGGTCGTTCTTTGAGGAGATGGGTCCGGCACTGGCAGAACTCGCAGGCCAGGTGCAGGACTGGAGCGCCTATGAGATGCCCAAGATGCTGCCCAATGGCGACATCATCATACGCAAGAAGGCCAAGCCGGAAGAACCGGAGGATGCGCCTGCAGAGGATGAGGCCCCCGAAGGGACGACCGATATCTAACGCTTAGTTCCGAGTCAGCCGCGGGTGATGAGTCGGGTTTCAACATCCAGGGCGCCGGCCAGTGATTTCAGCCGGGCCTCGGCCACTTCGCTGTAAAGCGGCAGGGTGGCCCTGGGCAGGGTCACCTCGAGCAGTTTTTTCTTGGGGTAAAGGCGCAGCTTGCCCATCTTTGCGTCGTTCTGCATCCACAGCATCGCGCCGAACCGCATGGCCTTGCCCAGAATCTCCGCCTGTTTCTGCCCTTTTTCATCCAGCAGCTCATAGAGTGGATCGAACTGGTTGCCTTCGCGCTTGTTGCGGTAGCGATGCTGCAAGGCCAGCCCGATGAAGATGCGTTCTGAGTGTTTTAGCCCGCTCAGATTGGCGCGGGTGACGTTGTCAAAGCAGATCTCGGCGCGATAATCGGGATGGGCGCGCCAGCTGACGTCATGCAGTAGGCAGGCGGCCTTGATCAGGCGGATCTGTGCCTCGGGGGCCGATTTGAACAGCGGCATGACGAAATCGAACAGCTTTTTGCCGAAGCCCGGCAGGCGCGCATCCTTGGCCTCGGCAAAGCGGCTGGCCTCGACCAGCGGGTCGCGGTCGCGCAGGCGCTGGGGCATCTGTTCATAAAGCAGCCCTTCGCGAATGCCGTAGCTTGAAATCGCGATATCCTTGGGCTTGAAGGTGCGGATCAGGCGCGTCAGCACATCCATCGCATAAGGTACCAGCGCCATGCGCGAGCCGGACACGCCCGCGGCGGCGCGCAGCGTTTCAGGGTCGCTCTGCTCGATGAATTTGACCGTCTCGCGCACCTGTCTGGTGGTCATGCGGTATTCGTGCAGCACCTTGAGCGGATAACCCCGGCGCAGCATGTCGAGGCGGGCAAAGGCGCGCCAGCTGCCGCCGACCAGAAACAGACGGTCCCGTTGCGGGCCAAGCTGGCTGCGCAGCTCTTCCATCACCTGCTTGATATGCGCCTTGCGCCCACTGCGCCCGCCCTTGATGTCGCGCAGTTTCAGCGGACCCAGCGCCGAGGTGAGGCGGCGTCCGACCTCACCTTCGCCGATTTCGGCCAGTTCCATGGACGAGCCGCCGATGTCGCAGATCAATCCGTAAGCACCGGGCCAGCCCAACAACACGCCCTGCGCCGACAACCGCGCCTCTTCCTCACCATCCACGACCGAGATGTGCAGACCCGTTTCGCGCTCGACCTCGGCGCAGAAATCGGGCCCGTCAGTGGCGTCGCGCACGGCGGCGGTGGCGACAACATGCAGCGGTGGCAGGTGCAGATCCCGCGCCAAATGCTGAAAGCGCCCCAGCGCCGCCAGGGCACGGTCACGGCCCGACGGGTTCAATCGCCCGGTTTCGGACAGGCCCGCGCCGAGGGCACACATGATTTTCTCATTGTAGAAATAAGCGGGTGAGCGGGCCGCGCCGTCAAACACGACCATCCGGACCGAGTTCGATCCCACATCCACCACACCGACCCGAGACAGCGCCCGCACACTTGGGTCGTCGAACAGGGGTCTGCCAAAGGGCCCCCAGTCCGGCGCGACGGTTTCGATTACTTGTTCCATCTTCCCCCCGGCGTCTGGTCCCCGGCAGGATGCGAAATCGCCGGGAACGGGTCAATCGGCTGGTTCAGGCCGGACCTGCGTCATCTTGGAGCACGCGACTGGCCAGCGCCCGCGTGATCTCACGCTTTTCGGCCAGCGCGATGCGGTCGAGGCGTTCGACAACCTCGGCGGCGGTTTCGAATCTGCGGTCCATGTGTTTGACGAGATACGAGATGACTTCAGGCTTGGGGCTGAGTTGTCGATCAACGAAGAGCTTGGCCAGAACCGCACCCAGCAGCGCGTCGTCCGGCGGACCAAGGGCAACATGATGGGCGCCCTGAATGCGGCTTTGTAGGTCGGCCAGCGGAAGTTGCCACAGATTGGGGGCCAGCCGTCCGGTCATCAGCAATGTATGACCCTCGGCAAGCACCAGATTGTGCAGGTGGAACAGGGCCTTCTGCCGTTCGAGATCGTCGGCGATTCCCGGCACGTCTTCGACCGCGATGGGGCCGCTGGCCAGATCTGGAACATCCTCGTATCGCAGCGTTTCGGCCTGCACGATGCGGCCACTTGTTTCCGCGGCCCAGACATGGGCGAGATGGGTCTTACCTGCGCCTGCCGGCCCGCTCAGCACCAGCTTGTTACCCGGCCAGGACGTGGCCGAGATCATCGCCACCGCCAGGGCGTTGGCGGGGGAGACAAAGAAATCCTCCCGCCCGAGTGCTGTCTTGGCGGGCAGATCAAAGCTGAGCTGTGTGGCCATTCAGTCGGTGTCCTGCGCCTTGTCCTGTGCCGATTCCTGACCCACCAGGCCGGTGTAGAGACGGCTGACCAAGTATTGACCGGTGCCGAAACGCGCAAGCACGCCAAGGGCCGCGGCAACCGGAACCGCGATCAACATCCCGACAAACCCGAACAGCGCGCCAAAGACCGACAGCGCCAGCAGCAGCCAGACCGGGTGCAGCCCGACCGAGCTGCCGACCAACTTGGGAGTCAGGAAGTTGCCCTCGATCACCTGCCCGATGGCAAAGATGCCCGCGACCAGCCCTATCGAGGTCCAGTCGCCCCAGAACTGGAACAGCGCCAGCCCGATGGCCAGTGCGCCGCCGATGAGCGCGCCGAGATAGGGGATGAAGGTGACCAGCCCGGCAATGAAGCCCACGATCAGGCCGAATTGCAGCCCGACGATCATCAGCGCAACGGCGTAGTAGATGCCGAGGATCAGGCAGACAGTGCCCATGCCACGCACGAACGAGGCCAGTACCGCGTCGATCTCACCGGCCAGCTTGCGGATCACCGGCGCATGATCGAGTGGCAGGAGCGAGTCGATGCGGGCAATCATCCGGTCCCAGTCGAGCAGCAGGTAGACCGCCACAACCGGCACGATCACCAGCAGAACCACCACGTTGATGGCCGAGCCCACCGAGGTGACGACGGTTTGCAGAACCTCTCCGGTCTTGGATTTCAGCGTTTCGCCGAAAGACACGAGGAACTGATGGGTGTTCGATTCCGTATCCAGCAGCGAGGGGAAGCGTTTGTCGATGAAGGCGCGCAGGTCCTGGAACAGGGTGGGCAGGGTCTCGACGAGATCGATCAGCTGGGCGATCAGCGCTGGTACGACCATCAGGAAGGTGATGACGAACAGGGCCACCGCGACCACCGTGATCAGCGCCGTCGCGGCAACGCGGGACAGGCCCAGCCGTTCCAGCCGGTCAGCCACGGGATCGAGGAAATAGGCGATGGCCGCGCCGATCACGAACGGTAGAAGAACGTCGCCCAACAGCCAGAGCACAAAGACAAAAACCGCAGTCGCAATGCCCCAGTATCTGAGCTGGTCTTTCACCGGCAAGGCCATGGCGGGTTTCCTCGTTACACCTATCTGTCCCGTTCTTGGCCCATGGAGGGACGCGATGCAAGCATTTCGCAGTGCGCCCGTCAGGCGCTCAGATGTGCAGCGTTCCCAACTCAGGTGTATCCGCGCCCGCTTGCTCGTCCGGCCAGTTGGTACGCCAGATTTCCGCTGACCAGTGGCCGCAATGAACGGGGGGACGGTCGAACCCCGGTATCGGGCTTAGCAACGGTTCGACAACGACATCGTGGCGCGGCACGGCGAAGTAGGGGAACGAGTACCGCTCCCGCCCCGACCGGTTCACCACCCGGTGCGGTGTCGATTTCAGCCGTCCGCCCGACCACAGCTCCAGCATGTCGCCGATATTGACCACAAAACCGCCGGGCGGGCAGTCGGGCGTGATCCAGCCGCCATTGCGGGTCTGCACCTCTAGCCCGCCGACCGGATCAGGGGCGATGATGGTCAGGGCGTCGGTGTCTTTGTGCGGATGGATGCCGAACCCGGCCTCGTCCGGGGCCTGCGGCGGGTAGTGCAGGAGCGTCATGTTGGTCAGCGGATCGGAGAAAGCGTCGCGCAGCGTGCCGGGGGCGATCTCCAGCCCGCCCTCCAGCGCGCCCAGCAACTGATCGGCCACGGTGTCGAGCTGCGCCCAATAGCTCAGGACAACCTCGCGTGCGCCCGGTACCTCGCGCGGCCAGAGGTTCGGGCCATAAAGCGGGCAGGCCGTGCGGATCGGCGCATCTGGGGCCACCTCGTGGTGCAGCTTGTACCCTTCGTACTTGTCCGCCGTGCCGCTGCCATCGTTGGGGGTGAAGAACCCCATCGGAATATAGCCGCGATAATTGTCACGAGTTATCGCCTGATCCCACTTGCTGGCCTCATCGACGGCAAAGATCTCGCGGACGGTCCGGCGCACGGTTTCGACCGTTTCAGGCGCGATGCCGGTGCCGGTGATCGAGAGAAACCCAATGCCTGTGCAGGCGTCGAGGATCTGGCGCACCACCGCGTCCCGTTCGTGATGGTTCGGGGTGCCGAGCGGCGAGATGTCGATTGTGGGTATGGTTTGCATCAGTTCACCCTTACGCCCTGCCGGTCGAGTTCGGTTTGGATGGTGCCAATGTCGACCTGGTCCAGCAACCGGTTGCTGTTCAGCGCTTGCCCGGCGGCGATTCCGGCGCCCTGTCCCATGACCGCGCAGCAGGCCATGTTGCGGGTGGCGGCATGGGCTATTCGGTCGGCCCCGTGCGACCGGTCGGCAACCAACAACCCTTCGATCCCCTTGGGCAGCATCGAGCGGTAGGGCACCTGCGTGTACCGACCCGTGGTGGGCAGGATCAGGATGCCGTAGCCGTCGACGAACTCGGGGTAGACGCCGATGCCGCCCGCCTCGACGGTCTTTTCATGCCGGTACCAGGCAAAGCCCTCGACCCCCACGGCGGTGATGTTGCCGCCGAAACAGCCGAACCTGTCCATCAGCGTGACCTCAGCCCCGGCGCGGGCGGCGGCCAGCGCGGCGGCGAGGCCGGCGGGCCCCGAGCCCACGACCAGAATGTCGGTGCGGTGCACGACTGGTATCTGCCGGGCCGGTTCCAGAATGCTGTCCATGGGCGCCTCTTCGATCTAGGTCCGGGCACCCTCCGGCATCGCCCGTTCGCGGGTCAACCGCAAAACCGACGCCGCCCGCGTCGCGAAAACGCCAAAGTCCGATTGCCTGCCGCTTCCCTTTGCCTTAGACCCCGAAAAACCGCGTTTTTGACGAAGAAGAGAGAGCCGATGCGCCTGTCCCGTTATTTCCTGCCCGTTCTCAAAGAGAACCCCTCGGAAGCGCAGATCGTCAGCCATCGGCTGATGCTGCGTGCCGGCATGATTAAGCAAGCCGCTGCGGGGATCTATTCCTGGCTTCCGCTGGGCTTCAAGGTGCTGCGCAAGCTGGAAAACATCGTGCACGAGGAACAGGCGCGCGCGGGCCACATCCCAATCCAGATGCCGGTCCTGCAATCGGCGGACCTGTGGCGTGAATCCGGCCGCTATGACGATTACGGGCAAGAGATGCTGCGGATGCAGGACCGGCATGGGCGCGACATGCTCTATACGCCCACGGCCGAGGAACTGGTGACCGACATTTTTCGGGGTCATGTCAGCAGCTACAAGGACATGCCGCTGACCCTGTACCAGATCCAATGGAAGTTCCGCGATGAGATCCGCCCGCGTTTCGGCGTGATGCGGGGGCGGGAATTCCTGATGAAGGACGGCTACAATTTCGACCTGACCAAGGAAGATGCGCTGCACGCCTATAACCGCCATCTGGTGAGTTACCTGCGCACCTATGAGCGGATGGGGCTGCAAGCCATCCCGATGCGCGCCGACTCCGGTCCGATCGGTGGAGACGACACGCATGAGTTCCTGGTTCTGGCCGACACCGGCGAATCCGAGGTGTTCTATGACAGCGCCGTGACCGATATCCGGCTGGGGCAGCGCGACATCGACTATGACGACAAGGCGCAGTGCCGGGCGGTGATGGAGGAGTTCACGTCGCTCTATGCCCGCACGGATGAGACCCATGACGAGGCGCTGTTCAATCAGGTGTCCGAAGACCGCCGCCGCTCGGCCCGGGGGATTGAAGTGGGGCAGATCTTCTATTTCGGCACCAAGTATTCCGAACCGCTGGGCGCGACCGTGCAGGGGCCGGACGGCAAGCCGGTGGCGGTGCATATGGGCAGCCACGGCATTGGTGTCAGTCGCCTGATCGGCGCCATCATCGAGGCCAGCCATGATGACAACGGCATCATCTGGCCCGAGGGCGTGACGCCGTTCCGCTGCGGCATCGTCAATCTGAAACAGGGCGACGCTGAGGCGGATGCGGCCTGCGACAAGCTTTATGCCGCGCTGACCGCTCTGGGGCTTGAGCCGCTCTATGACGACCGCAACGAGCGGGCAGGGGGCAAGTTCGCCACCATGGACCTGATCGGCCTGCCTTGGCGGATCACGGTTGGCCCGCGTGGACTGAAGAACGGGGTGGTCGAACTGACCTCACGGCGGACCGGCGAAAACGAGGAGTTGAGCCCCGAGGCCGCCGTCACCAAGATCGCGGGTATCTACGAGGGGATCGCCTGATCGCGTCGCTTTGGTTTTGAGGACTCGATTTCAAAGCAAAGCACGGTGCTGAAACGCGTCGTGCTTTGTTGAAGCCGGTTCTCATTGCTTTGCGCTGCGATCCGCAGGATCGCCCTGTCTCCGGAGCGCAAAGAACCGGCAGTCTGACTGGCCTGCTTAGACCGGCTTTGCGTTCATGCCGGGGCGGGTGATCAGCAGATCGCCGTCAGCGCCAGCACCCGGCCGGGCGACCACGATGGGTCGGCCCAAACGTCCAACCAGATCGCGCAGGTCGAGGCCCAGGAACCTCAGACCGCATACCCGGTCGCCGGTGGTCCGGTCGGTGATGCACAGCCGTCCCTCACGAAAGGCCAGACGATAGCCTTTTACACGCAAAGTATCCATCAAGGTGGTCCAGCTGGATGCGCCTTCGAACACGGGCCGGATCACGGCCCGAAGCAGCGCTGCGGTTTCGCAGTCCAGTTGGTTGGCCAGATTGTTGGGGTTAGACATTTGACCGGCATACACCGATCCTTCAATTCCAGTTTGAAATCCCATTTTCTTAGTGCCTCGCACTTACTCGTTAATCCCCCACAAACAGGGTGACAAAATTTCATTTAATAATCAAAGTACGCAAGTATATTACTGCAAGCCTGTTGCATTTTGAAGTCAGTTAGCGCCAACGAAAACAAACTGTTTCGTGATCGGCGTCATTCTCGGTAGCGGAGAGGCGCCACTAGCACCCAAACCTACCTTGACGCCGCCGGGGCAGAGACTACAGGTTCTGCGGCAACAGAGCAGGACAAGACATGGCAGGAACTCCAGCCCCTTTCGCCCCGTTTGAGTGGAAAATCGCCTGGCGATACCTGCGCGCCCGCAAAGCCGAGGGCGGGGTCAGCGTGATGACATGGATCTCGCTGATCGGCATCACGCTGGCGGTATTTGCGCTGGTGGCGACGCTGGCGGTGCGGGAAGGGCTGCGATCCGATCTCGTCAACACGATGCTGGGCGCCAACGCCCATATGAGCGTGCATTTTCAGCGCGATCTGACGGGTGAGGTGCCGAAGGACCATCTTGTACGCGAATACACCGATCTATCCCGGCGGCTCGAGGCGATGCCTGGTGTTAGCGACGCGGCTCCGCTGGTGCGAAATCAGGTGATGGGCAGCTATCGCGGGCGTAACATGCCGGTGGATGTCTATGGCCTCGCCTTGGAGGACTTGCTGGACTACCCGATGATTGCCGAACCCGAGCAAGCGTGGGGAGACTTGACACGCTTTGACGACGGTGTGGCCATCGGCGCCACGCTGGCACAGCAATTGGGGCTGACTGTGGGAGACCGGCTTAAGCTGATTTCTCCGGATGGGGTGAGAACACCGATGGGAACGTCACCACGCGTGTCGGCCTATGAGGTGGTGTTCATCTTTTCGTCGGGACAGGGATTCGTCGACCAGAGCCGCCTCTACATGCCGCTGGCCGAGGCGCAGAGTTTTTTCAACAAGGAAGGGGCCGTCGATCAGATCGACTTGCGTTTGTCCGAGCCGCTTGCAGTGGCAGACCTTGCATTGCCGGTGATCCGCGAGAGCGGTGATCGCGCCTATGTCTACACCTGGCAGGACCGGGCAGGCGGTATGATCCGTGCGCTGAAGATGCAGGACAACGCGATTTTCATCGTGCTCGCCATTCTGGTGCTGATCGCCTCGCTGAATATCGTTTCCGGGCTGATCATGCTGGTCAAGAACAAGGGGCGCGATATCGGGATTCTACGCACCATGGGGCTGAGCCAGGGGTCGATCTTGCGGGTGTTCTTTTTGTGCGGGGCGTCAGTCGGAACCGCAGGAACGGTATTCGGCGTCATTCTTGGTGTCATCTTTGCGATGAATATCGACAGCGTTTATTCCTTTGTCGATTGGGTGACGGGCAGCGGGGTGCGGGATCTGGAAGCCCGTGGTTTCTTCTTCCCCTCTGCCGTCATCACAGTTTCGGATGTGGCATCCACCGTGGTGCTCAGCATCGGGTTGAGTTGGCTGATAACCCTGTTCCCGGCCCGCCGCGCGGCGCGGCTGAACCCGGTGGAGGCGCTGCGCTATGAATGACGTGACATTGCGCCTGACGGGCCTCACCAAGACCTATCTCAAGGGTACCCCGGGCGAGTTGCAGGTGCTGCGCGGCGCCGATCTGGACTTGCGCGCTGGTGAGGCGGTGGCGCTGGTCGCACCCTCGGGGGCGGGCAAATCGACCTTGCTGCACATTGCTGGGTTGCTGGACACGCCGGACGCGGGCTCGGTCGAGGTGGCCGGGCAGGATGTGAGCGGCAAGGGCGACCGGACCCGCACGGCGGTGCGGCGGCGGGACGTTGGGTTTGTCTATCAGTTCCACCACCTGTTGCCGGAATTCACCGCGCTGGAAAACGTAACCCTTCCGCAGCTGGCCAACGGTGTTCCCGAGCGTGAGGCGCGTGATCGGGCCGAGGACTTGCTGGGCCGCGTCAGTGTGGCCGCTCGCGCCGACCACCGTCCGGCGGCGCTGTCGGGAGGGGAGCAGCAGCGGGTTGCCTTTTGCCGTGCGCTGGCCAACCGGCCCCGGGTGCTGCTGGCGGATGAGCCGACAGGCAATCTCGACCCCGATACCTCGGATCAAGTGTTCGATGCGCTGATGGCTCTGGTGCGGGGCACTGGCCTTTCGGCGCTGATCGCCACGCACAATCTGGAGTTGGCCGCACGGATGGACCGGGTGGTGCGGCTTGAGGGCGGGATGCTCAGGCCAGCTGAGTGATCGCTACCCCCACCGCCATGATCGCGATACCGCCCGCGCGGATCAGCGTCAGCGGTGTCACCTGTGCGCCAAACAGGCCGAAATGGTCGATGGCAGCGGTGCTGATGAGCTGACCTAGCAACACGAAGAACACCGCGTTGCCGACCCCGAAATGCGGCGCGACATGGGTGATCGACAGCACGTAGAAAGCGATCAGAACTCCGCCCAGCAACAGGTGTTTGGGCGATCCGCCGACCTGAGCCAGCGCCTGCGGGCCGGGGAACAGCGCCAGCACCAGCGCCGAGGCGCCCAGAGCCACCGCAAATAGCACCACGGCGGCGGCAGTGGGTGAGCCGATGAGCTTGCCAAGCGCGGCGTTCAGGGCCGCAAGAATTGGCACACCGATCCCGGCGGCCAGCATGATGGCTGCGTATTGGGTCATACGTATTCACTCCTCGTCTTGCCCCAATGTGTTGATCTGGATCATTGCGGCCCGTCCGCCGCTGGGCAAGCCTGCATATGCGCCGGAGGCCGAAGATTTATGCCCCCGGCGAAGGGATGGCGCAGCATGTAGGAGGTGGCGATGATCGGATTGGTGACAAAGCACTTTGGATTGGCCGGCCTTGCAGCGTGTGCGTTGCTGGCGCCGCCTGCCCATGCGCAGGATGTCGAACGTGGGGAGGGACTCTATTTCCACCATTGCGCAGCCTGTCACGGCCGGGAGGCGACCGGGCACGGCCCGATGGCCGGGGTGCTGATCATCCAGCCTGTGGATCTGACCGCCCTGACGGGTGAGGACGGTGTTTTCCCCACCGAGCGTGTGGTCAAGCGAATCGACGGGCGGGACCCGTTGGTCAGTCATGGTAGCCCGATGCCGGTCTACGGGCCCTATTTCGAAGGGCGGGACACCGCGATCAAGACACCCGCTGGCCAGCCGATCCTGACCAGTGAACCCATCGTGGATCTGGTCGCCTATCTGCAAACCCTTCAAAGGAACTGAGCCGGGAGGGCGCGAGCAATGCGGAACATCAAAGTCGGATGCGCAGCCTTGCTGCTGGCTGCTTGCACAGTTGCAGAAACCGAGATGCCGACCGCGCAGGAGGGCGCGGTATTGTTTGCCGACAACTGCACCGCCTGCCACGGATACCGGGGCGAAGGGGGAACTCTGGTCGGTGGTCAGACCGCCCCGGACCTGACCCGGATTGCGGCGAGGAACGGCGGGGAACTGCCACGCGCCCAAGTGCTGTCGCAAATCGACGGCTATGGCCGCGGCAAGGTTCCGGCAGAGGTCATGCCGGAATTCGGTGCGCTCTTGCAGGGTGACCTTGTTCCGGTCGAGGTGGACGGCGTTCTGACACCGACACCGCGCCCGCTGGCGGCCCTGCTTGCCTATCTCGAAAGCATCCAGGTTAATCGGTAGCCTAGCCGCAGATTCCCTTGAGCTGTACGCCTTTCCAAGGCAACAGAACGTCATTCTCGCGGCGGGCGCCGGGCAGGTCGGCCACGGGCATGACCTCGCTCAGCATTTCGTGCAAACGCCTGGTGCGGGGTGCATCCGGGGCCAGGGCACGGCAGCAGACATATTCCTCGACAATCGCGCCTTGTTGCTCAAAGCCGAAATCGAGGAAATCCGGGTCACCGGACAGATCGAACAGGTAAGGATCGTTTGAAACCCCGTGCTCGGCTGCCGCGCGCAGGGGGTGATACCCGGTGCGCCTGCGGTTTTGCCACTGCCAGACATGCGTCAGTTCATGGGCCAGCAGCATGGCCGCAACCAGATCGACGGTCTGAGGGAATTCGGCCATGTAATCTTCGAGATACCAGTCGCGGGTAAAGAAAACCCTGTTGAACAAGGCCACCGCAGCGGGTTTTCCGGTCACGATCTCTTCTTCCACAGGCGGCAGGATGCGCTCGCGGCAGGTAAGGCGCGGGCGCGGTTCGCGCTTGAAGGTGATGTTGCCCACCGGCGCGCCCTCGATCAGGCGCACCCGGTCCAGGTTCAGCGCATCGCCATGCACGCGGGCCGCAAAGGCGCGCTCGGTCTCGGTAAGCGGGCGGCCACAGGCGGCGACGAACAGCAGGATCAGAAACGCGCGCAGGATCATAGGAGTGACCCTAGTGCCACTCACGCCGCCCGCAAGCGATTTTGCAGAGCCGGCCGCGTTTGCTCGGAATTGTGAACCCGAAGGCGTCGGCGACGTACTACGCGTTCGCGGTTGTTGGAAAGTTCGACTTACACCGACCTGCTCTTAAAGGCTCATGGCCAGAACCCGGCTGATTTCCGTTAGCGAGCGGCCAGACTGATCCATCCATGTGTTGAAGGCCTGCTGCACCGCCGCCATGGCTTTTTTTGACGTGGGCTGCTTGTCCACCACGCCCTCGGCAATCAAGCGTGCGGTGACGTCCCGGGACAGGATGAAACTATCGCGCCCGACAAAGCGCATCGCGTATTGTGCCGTGGTGCCGCCAAGCCGCGAGGCCCGCTTGCCCAGCATCGCCAGCAGACCCGCATAGTCGGTCGAGGGCCATCCGCCCAGCACATGACCTGCGCCGCCTTCCTCGCGCAGTTCCATCAGAAAGGCGGCATTGTCGCGCACGGTGGCGATTTTTGTGCCGTTGCGCACGATTCGCGTATCCTGCAGCAGGGCGTCGAATTTCTCGTCATCCATGAACGTGCAGCGGCCCACATCGAAGCCATCGAAGGCTTCCTCAAACCCGTCCCACTTGTTTTCGATGACCTTCCAGTTGAACCCGGCCTGAAACACGCATTTGGTGATGGTCGACAGCCAGCGGTCCTCAGGCAGGGCGGCAAGTTCCGCCACCGGTTTGGGCTTGCTCAACTTGGCCTCCAGCGCTGCGTCTCCGCCGTGCCGCGCGGCGGCGAGGCCGAATATCTCATCGAAATGATGCATGGGCGTGTCCTCCCTTTGGATAAATGTTGCCTATTTGTTCTCATTTTGCAAGGCAGGTTTCAGGGCGACAGGAAGGTGGCGGTTGCGCAGGCAACCGCTTTGTTCGAGCTCTCTTCGGTCATGTCTGCGCGGGCAAAGACCAGGGATCGGCCTGCACGCACGATCTCTGCACGACAGAGGATGGCGGTGCCCACACCGGGTCTCAGGAACTGGGTGTGCAGATCGGTGGTGGCGTAAGGCTTGAACTCACCGGAATGTGAGATCGCGGCGATGACCATTGTGGTGTCGGCCAGGGCTGCCAGCGCCTGACCCGATACGATGCCGCCCACGCGGGCGAGATGCGGGGCCAGCGGCATGCGGATCACCGTGTGGTCCCGCTCAGTCGCAATGACGTTTAAATTCAATGCCAGAACCCACTCGGCAAAGTTCTCTTCCAGAAAACTCTGTGCCGTGTCGGGTGTTATCACGCGCTTGGATGCCATCGCGGAATGCTATCCGCTTCCCGGTTCAGTGCCAGTAAAAACTGCAAGTGCCGATGGTTTCACCGCCGATCACAAAAGAAACTCTCGACAAAAGAGGCGTTTTGGGTTTGTGATTGATCCGTCAGTCAATATCCCGTGGCCCTGCTTAAGCCGTGACACATGATCGGTTTTGGCGAATAGTAAAACGGATCGGGCCGACCGAAAAACAGAAACGGACCACGTTTCGCAAGATGGGGAGGGATCGGATACCGGGATGCGCCCGCATTTCATTTATTGACTGATTGGGTGCTTGTCTTGGGTGGGCATGGTTAGCCGCTGATCGCTTTGGTCAGAATGTTGCCTCGACCGGAGATGTCGAGCAAATCCAACTGGGAGACAAAGGATGAAGAAACTTAGCCTTGGCCTTGTGGCCGCAACCGTCGCCGGTTCGGCCTATGCCGCCGACATGGGCGCCGTGGATGAGCCGATCAAGCTGGCCATCAACGAATGGACCGGCCAGCATGTGACCACTCATGTGGCCGGTGAAATGCTGAAAGCCGCCGGGTACAATGTGGAATACGTGACCGCGGGCATGATGAACCAGTTCCAGGCGCTGGCCGATGGCGACATTCACGCGACGCTGGAAATCTGGTCGTCCAACGTGTCCGACGAATACGCCAAGAAGGTCGATGAAGGCACCGTGGTCGAGATCGGCGATCTGGGCCTCGACGCCAAAGAGGGCATCGCCTATCCGGCTCATGTGGCCGAACTGTGCCCGGGCCTGCCCGCGTGGGAGGCGCTGAAGGATTGCGCGCAGAACTTCGCCACTGCCGAGACCATTCCGAACGGGCGTCTGGTGGACTACCCGGCGGATTGGGGCACCCCCGGCGCGGACCGGATGACCGGGCTTGAGCTGCCGTTCAAGGCGGTTCCGGCGGGTTCCGAAGGGGCGCTGATCGCCGAACTGCGCGCCTCGACCGAGCGCAAGTCGCCGCTGCTCATCACCTTCTGGCAGCCGCATTGGGCGATGTCGGCCTATGATGTGCAATTCGTCGACCTGCCGCCGGGCGAAGAGGCGTGCTTTACCGATCCGGCCTGGGGTCCGAACCCGAACGCGGTCAACGATTGCGATTTCTCGCCCTCGCGCATCTTCAAGGCGGGTTGGAACGGCTTCGAGGCGAAATGGCCTGCCGCCTATGAGATCCTCACCAACTATCAGCTGGCGGTTGAAGACCAGCAGCCGATGATGGGCGCGATCGACGTCGATGGTGGCGCGGTTGAGGAAGTCGTGGCCAAGTGGATGGCCGACAACGAAGGCAAATGGCGTCCGGTTGTCGACGCCGCAACCAAGTGAGTCCCATACGTGACTGACGCAAATACGCCGGCCATTGCCTGCCAGAATCTCTGGCAGGTCTTTGGCCCGGGCGCCGACAAGGCCCTGACCGACGCGCTGGCTCGGTCAGGGGGAGACGCCGACCAGGCCGCCGCCGATCTGCGCGAGCAGGGGTTCATCCCCGCCGTGCAGGACGCCAATTTCGAGGTGAAGGATGGCGAGCTGTTCGTCATCATGGGCCTGTCCGGATCCGGAAAATCCACGCTGATCCGTTGCATCTCGCAACTGCTGCCGGGCACAGGTGGCGAGATCCGGATCGAGGGTGAGAATGTGGTGGGCGCGACCAAAAAGCGCCTGACCGAACTGCGCCGCAAGACGCTGGGCATGGTGTTCCAGCATTTCGGCCTGTTCCCGCACATGACCGTGGCCGAGAACGTGGCCTATCCGCTGCGGGTGCAGGGCGTGGGCCGCAAGGAACGCCGCGCCCGGGCGCAAGAAGTGATTTCACTCGTGGGTCTTGAGGGCCGCGAGGACAGTTTCCCACGCCAGCTTTCGGGCGGGCAGCGGCAACGCGTGGGCATCGCGCGCAGCCTCGCCGTGAACCCCGATATCTGGTTTCTGGATGAGCCGTTTTCGGCGCTCGATCCACTGATCCGTCGGCAGTTGCAGGACGAGTTCCTGCGCATTCAGGCGACGCTGAAGAAATCCATCGTCTTTATCACCCATGACATTGCCGAGGCGCTGAAACTGGCGGATCGGATCGCGATCATGCGGGATGGCAAGATCGTGCAGATCGGCACGCCCTCGGATATCGTGCTGCGCCCGGTCGACGATTACGTCCGCGAGTTCTCCAAGGACGTGGCTAAAGGCCAGCACGCCAAGGTGGCCTCGGTGATGCGCGAAGGCGATGCCGAGCGCGGGCCGGACGACCCGGGGCTGACCACCTCGATGACGTTGGACGCGGCGCTGGCGCATTGCATGGAGCTGTACGAGCCGGTGCCGGTTCGCGATGCCAGCGGTGCCATCGTCGGCACGGTGCACCCGTCCGATCTGGCCGCCGCCCTGCAGGTCGAAAACGCATGAGCGCGCTTGCGGATGTGACACCCGCCCGTGCCGCACGGCTGACGGCAGGGGCGCAGGCGGCGCTGATTACGGTTCTGGTCGGCGCGATCTGTCTGGCGCTGGAGCCCATCGCTCCGTGGCTGGTAAAATGGCCCGCCGCATGGGAACTGCCCGCGACCGATTGGGTCGGGTCTTTCCTGGCGTGGTTTCTGAACGGGATCAAACCGGTTGCCCGGCTCTTCTCCGACGTGATGGCCCATCCGATGAACTGGGCCAATTTCGTGCTGGGTTCGACACCCTGGCCGATCGTCATCGGCATCGTGACCGCGCTGGGCTGGTATCTGGGCGGGCTGCCGATGGCGGCGTTGGGTTTCCTAGGGCTCAGCTTCGTGCTGGCCTCGGGCTATTGGGCCGAGAGCATGAACACGCTGGCGCTGGTCGCAGTCTCGGTGCCGTTGGCGCTGGTGATTGGTGGAGCCATCGGTATTCTCGCCAACGAGGTGCCGAAGGTGAAAGCTTTTGTGCAGGCGGTGCTGGATGTCATGCAGACGGTGCCGACATTCGCCTATCTCACACCATTGCTGTTGCTCTTCGGCTTCGGCCCCGTCGTGGGCCTCATCGCGTCTGCGATCTATGCCGCCCCACCCATGGCGCGCAACGTGATGCTGGGGTTGGAACGGGTCGAGCATGAGGTGAAAGAGGCCGCCATCATGTCCGGCGGCACCCGGTTCCAGCAACTGTTTCAGGTCGAGATCCCCTCGGCCACCACCCAGATCATGGTGGGCGTGAACCAGTGCCTGATGGCTGCGCTGTCGATGGTGATCATCGCCGCCGTCATCGGCGGGTTCAACGATATCGGCTGGGAGGTGCTGCTGACCATGCGCAAGGCGCAGTTCGGCGAGTCACTGCTGGCGGGCCTTGTGATCGTGGTCTTTGCCGTGGTGATCGACCGGATGAGCGGCGTGCTGGCGACCGAGCGCAAACGTTACGACACCCGTGTGGTCTGGGCGATGCTTGGCTTTGCGGTGCTGTTCACCGCCGCTTTCTGGTCACGCCTGCCGAACCCGTCGGACCTGACCCTGCTCGATCCCATGGCGGAAGCCGTCGATCAGGGGCTGACAGCTTTCACCCAGAGCAACGGGCCGTGGCTGGATGCGCTCAAGAACAACTCGATGTTCTACGTGCTGCTGCCACTGCGGATCGGTTTGGATCAGGCGGTGCTGCCCTTCACCTGGGGTTTCGCCTGGACGCCGGCGATGAGCTATGGCCTCTTCGCCGCCGCTGCGCTGATCGCGCTACTGATGGCGTGGCGTGGACACATCACCGGTGGTCTGACCGTGCTGATCGCGTTGGGGATGCTGGAGACCGGGATTGCCAATCTGCCCTGGCCCTTCGTCCTGACCGGAGCCGCCGCGCTGGGCTGGGTCGCGGGCGGCTGGCGTCTGGCAGCGCTCTCGGTGGGGCTTTTGGCCACCATCCTCGTCTCGGGTCTGTGGGAGAGGGCGCTGCTGTCACTCTATCTCAGCGGTGCCGCGGTTTTTGCCTGCGCTGTGGTCGGCGGCATGATCGGCCTGGCCAGCGCGGTGTGGGCGCCGGTGTGGAAAATCGTCCGCCCGATCTGCGACATGTTGCAGACCATCCCTCTGTTCGTCTTCCTGATCCCGGTGCTGATGGTGTTCCAGATCGGCGAGTTCTCGGCCTTTCTGGCGATCTGCGCCTATGCGGTGGTGCCGATGATCCGCTACACCCGCCACGGGCTGGTCAACACGCCAGACGAGATGATGGAGGCCGCGATTTCCAGCGGCGCGAACGAGTGGCAGATCCTACGCGACGTGCGCGCGCCTTATGCGGCGCCGACCATCCTGCTGGGGCTCAATCAGACCATCCTCTATGCGTTTGCCATGCTGGTGATCGCGGCGCTGATCGGGACCACTGGTCTGGGCCAGTCGATCTATCTGGCGCTGGGGCAAGCGGATGTGGGGCTGGGCATCTCGGCCGGTGCGGCGATGGCGATCCTGGCGCTGATTGCCGACCGCATGGTGCAGGGTTTTGCCGAAGAACGGCGCAAGGCGCTGGGTCTTTAAGCTTGGCGGCGGTGGGGACTTCCTGCCGCAAACGCTTGACATAAAGCAAGGATCGGGGCCGGGACGGCGCCTAGAGTTCAGCCGGAAAGACAAAGGATAGAACCATGGGCGGTTGGGCCGAATTCCTTCTGGCGTTGAGTGTTTTCATGCTGAGCCACGTCATCCCGGTGCGCCCGCCCGTGCGCCCGTGGTTGATCGATCGACTGGGCAAGCGCGCCTATTTCGCCGCCTATTCACTGCTCTCCCTGGCCATTCTTGGCTGGCTGATCGTGGCTGCCGCCCGCGCGCCTTATGTCGAGGTCATCCCCCCGCTTCCGGCGCTGCGCTGGGTACCGCTTCTGGTGATGCCCGTGGCCTGTCTTCTGGCAGTGGCCGGGATGGCAATCCGCAATCCGTTCTCGTTCGGCGGGCTGGGTCGCGCACCATTCGATCCAGAACACCCCGGCATCCTCCGCCTCACTCGACATCCGATCCTGCTGGCCTTGCTGCTCTGGGCATTGGCGCATCTGCTGGCCAATGGCAGCCTGGCTCATGTCATCCTGTTTGGCTTATTCGCCGGCTTTGCCGGTCTGGGCATGATGCTGATCGACCGCCGCAAGATGCGCGAAATGGGGGCGGACTGGGGCCGTCTGGCCAAAAACACCGCCCGCATGTCGTTGCGCCTGCCAAAACCACTTCCTCGCCTCTGGGTCTGGCTGGTGGCCTTTGTCGTGTTCGAGGCCGCCGTCCATCTGCACGCGCCCGTGATTGGGCTGTCACCTTGGCCATGACGGCAGGAGTGGTCGGAGGCCCATACCCGTGCTATCTGCTGTGAAACGCTACGACTTACCGGAGCCCGAACATGCATCTGGCCTATATCACCACCACCGACCGGGGCGCGACCGACCGCCTTCTCAGTGCCGTGGCCGAGCGTCTGCTGGCCCGAGACGTCTTTCTGGCCGGGGTGGTGCAGACCAACACCGAATGCGCCGATAGCAGCAAATGCGATATGGACCTGCGGGTCCTGCCCGCAGGTGAGACCATCCGTATCTCGCAATCGCTGGGCAGCCAATCGCGGGGCTGTCGGCTGGACCCGGCTGCGCTGGAACAGGCAGTGGCGTATGTCACTGCCTCGCTGGACGCCGGGCCGGATCTGCTGATCGTCAACAAGTTCGGCAAACATGAGGCCGATGGGCGCGGATTTCGTCCGGTCATCGGCGAGGCCCTGGCGCGCGACATCCCGGTGCTGGTGGGTGTGAACGGTTTGAATGAGGAAAAGTTCCTTGCCTTTACTGATGGTGCCGCCCAGCAGGTGCCCGCCGATATCGACGCGATCGAGCGCTGGCTGGATCAGATCACGGCAGAACGGAACGCGGCCTGAGTCAGGCCGCATCGTTTCGGCGTGACAGATAAACGCCCGTAACGCGGACCACAACTAAGGTGCTGAATTCATAGGAAAGTGGTGGGCGACCCTGGAATCGAACCAGGCGTGCGTCTCCGCGAGGGAGTTACAGTCCCCTGCCACACCTTGCGGCCTGTCGCCCACTGTCAGGCGTTGCGCCTGACGTGGAGGCGTGATTACTAGCGCTCCAAAGAAGCGTCAACAGGAAAATTCCGCCTGGGCGCAGGAAACTGATTTCGGGTCCCGGAGGCCGGTAAAATGAAGAAACCCAAATGGGTGGTCGAAAAGGAACAGGCCCGTAAGGCGGCGGCCTCCGAGACCGTCTGGCTGTTCGGTCTGCACGCCGTGCGCGATGCTTTGCTGAACCCGAACCGCACCAAACTGCGCCTGATCGTGACCCGCAATGCGCAAGATAAGCTGGTCGAGGCCATCGCGGCATCCGGGATTGAGCCCGAACTGGCTGACCCACGCAAATTCACTGCACCGATCGACCCGGGCTCGGTCCATCAGGGGGCTGCGCTGGAGGTCAAGCCACTCGACTGGGGCAGTCTGGACGAGGTGTGCATCGCGCGCGAGCATCCACGGGTGATTCTGCTGGACCGGGTGACCGACCCGCATAACGTGGGCGCGATCCTGCGCTCAGCCGAAGTTCTGGGCGCCAGCGCCGTGATCGGAACGCGGCATCATTCCGCGCCCGAAACCGGGGCGCTGGCCAAGACCGCCAGCGGTGCGCTGGAGCGGCAACCCTATCTGCGGGTGCGCAATCTGGCCGATGCCATTACCGAGTTGCAGCGCATGGGATTTCTGGTGCTGGGTCTCGATGGCGAGGCCGAAAACACAATTGAGGCAGCACTGGGAGAAGGCACCGACCGCCCGGTGGCGCTGGTGCTGGGGGCCGAGGGGCCGGGGCTGCGGCAAAAGACCAAGGAAACTGTGGACCAACTGGTGAAAATCGACGCGGCGGGCGGGTTTGGATCACTCAACGTCTCAAATGCTGCCGCAATTGCCCTATATGCATCCAGACACAAATAACAGGAGCGTCCCATTTCCACCCCGACCAAGATTGCAACCTGCTGTTATTGCGGCACGCGCGCAGCACTGGTGCTGAAAGGCCGCGAGCGGCATGAGTTGAGCTGCTCTGCCTGCGGTGCGCCGCTGCATAACCTCAAGATGCTGCGCAAGGAAAAGGCTCCGGAACCCGTCAGACCGCGTGTTGCCACGCCGCCGCCAACCATGGCCAAGCGAAAGAAGGTCAAAAAAGTTAAGCGGCGTAAGGGGGTTATGGCCCGGTTTCTGGACGAGGCCTGGGATGTGGTCGAGGATATCTTCGACTGATCCGGCAATAACACAACCGGATCACATCCGCGTCAGCCGGGGTTACGTGTTTGCCGTTTCAGAGGCATCTTAGGGGCCGCAATCAGCACTCTGAGGCCCATGCTTTCTCGTCGTTCCCTGTTGGCCGGACTGGCCTTGTCACTTGTTTCCCCCGCCGCCTATGCGGACTCGCCGCTCTTTCACGCCCGCGAGGGCATGGCGCTCAGCGGATACGACACCGTGTCCTATTTCAATGGCGGTCATCCCGTTCCCGGGCGCTCTGACATTGCCGTCATGTGGAAGGGCGCAGTCTGGCAATTCGCGTCGCAGGGCAATCGCGAGGCGTTCGAGGCAAATCCACGGGCCTTCGCCCCACAATTTGGCGGCTATTGCGCTTATGCCATGTCCAAGGGGCGTCTGTCCTCGACCGACCCCGAGGCGTGGGAGATCGTGGCCGGCAAGCTTTACCTGGTTCATTCGCCGCAGATCCAGCGGCTGTGGCAACAGGATATCGCCGGAAACATCGCCATGGCCGAGCAGAACTGGCCAGACGCACTGTTTGACTGAGCGGCCGCGAGAAAATCTCCCTCTGTCATCACAAAAACGCGCGCACCCTCTTTTTTTCTGAAAATGCGTGCTTAAATGTCACAGTGACCGCGGAACGGAACTGCCGCGGGTCATTTCACTGTCCCTCGTTCCATACCTGGCGCCCAAGAGTTTCTTGGGCGCTTTTTTCTTGTCCGGCATGTGGCTAGGGTGACGGCCATGCCAGACTATTCCGACGATTTTCTCAAGGGCATCCTGCAGCGCACCAAGGTGATTGCCGTGGTGGGGGTGTCGATGAACCCGGTGCGGCCCAGCTATTACGTAGCGCGCTATCTGGGGCTCAAGGGATTTCGGGTCATCCCGGTCAATCCCGGCCATGCCGGCAAGGCGCTTTTTGGTGAGACGGTGCGGGGCAGCCTGTCCGAGATTTCCGAACCGGTGGACATGGTCGATATCTTCCGCCGCTCCGAGGCGGTGCCGCCCATCGTGGATGAGGCGCTGGAGCGCTTTCCCCGCTTGCGCACGATCTGGATGCAGATCGGGGTCGAGAATGAACAGGCGGCGGACAAGGCGCAGGTGCGCGGCATCGACGTTGTGATGAACCGCTGTCCCAAGATCGAGTATCAGCGCCTGTTTGGTGAACTGCGCATGGGCGGCTTTGCCACCGGCATCATCTCGTCCAAGCTATAGCCAGCTACTCGATGAATGCTAACCGTTGCTTTTCCTCGCGGCGCTGGCGTTTCCACTCCAGCACCTCCATGCGAGGCCGCCAATTGTAGCGGGTATCGGCCTGAAGCTGCGACCAGTACAGCTTGCCGCCATAGCGCCACGGGTCCAGAACCACTCCTTCGAACATGGAATCGCCCCGGCGGCTGATGATTGCGGTGCTGTGGTCGATCCGGAACGGGTTGTCCGCATTGGCAATGGCGCGGTGTAGGGTCAGGGTCTGAAAGTTCTCCTGCTTCAGCCGTGCCTCCATATCCTCGGCCCAGTGCCAGCACAGCCCGCGCGGGCGCAGGCCCCGGTTGACCTTGGTGTTGTGGATCAGCGGCGGGTCGGTGATCTGATACTCCGCCGCCAACTGACTGGTGTAGTCATAGGCAATACGTGCCGCCCGCTCGGCTTCTTCGGGGTCGATATCTGGGCCCAGCCCGCGAATCTCGGTCGCCAGCCCGGCGACATCCCGCCGATCCACCGTGTCGGGCACCGAGCAGGCGCCAACGATCAGGGCCGCCAGCACCGCGAACACGCAAGCGAATGGTTTCTTCATCCTTAAAAACCCTCTGGATACCGGGGTGTTCCCGGCGCTTTGACAGCGGACTATAGAATGAGCGCGGCGGCTCCGAAACCCATCACGCGCCCGGCGTCACCCGCCCGTTCGGCTGGCCTTTTCCGCGATGCCGCTGGTGCCCTGCCTGCGTGCCAGCTCTGCCAAAACCGCATCCAGCGGCACGTCGCGCGCCGCCAGCATCACCAGCAGGTGGTAAAGCACGTCCGCCGCCTCGGCCGTCAGTTTCTCGGTGTCGCCCTTCACCGCCTCGATGATCGCCTCGACCGCCTCTTCCCCGAACTTCTCGGCGCACTTTTCGGGCCCCTTGGACAGCAGCTTGGCAGTCCAGCTCGAGTCCGGGTCCGCGCCCTTGCGATCGGAAATGGTAGCGGCGAGGTCGTGCAGAACGCTCATGTCAGCCTCATCGGGATGCCTGCGGCGGCCATGTGCTGTTTGGCCTCCTGAATGGTGTATTCGCCGAAATGAAAGATCGAGGCCGCCAGCACCGCGCTGGCGCCGCCCTTGGTGACACCTTCGACCAGGTGATCCAGATTTCCGACGCCACCGCTGGCGATCACCGGCACGTCCACCGCGTCGGAAATGGCGCGGGTCAGAGGCAGGTTGAACCCCGCCTTGGTACCGTCCCGGTCCATCGAGGTCAGCAATATCTCTCCGGCCCCTTTTGCGACGACGGTTCGGGCGAACTCCACCGCGTCGATGCCGGTTGCCTTGCGCCCGCCATGGGTGAAGATCTCCCACTTGCCCGGGCTGACGGTCTTGGCATCGATGGCGACCACGATGCACTGGCTGCCAAACTGGTCGGCGGCCTTGGCCACCACATCCGGGTTGGCCACGGCGGCAGAGTTGAAGCTAACCTTGTCGGCGCCCGCCAGCAGCAGGTTGCGCACATCCTCGCGCAACCGCACGCCACCGCCCACAGTCAGCGGTACAAAGCACTGCTCGGCGGTGCGTTGCACCACATCGAACATAGTGCCGCGGTTTTCGTGGGTGGCATGGATATCGAGGAAACAGATCTCATCCGCACCCGCCGCATCATAGGCCTTGGCCGATTCCACCGGATCGCCCGCATCGCGCAGGCCGACAAAGTTCACGCCCTTGACCACGCGGCCATCGGCGACGTCCAGGCAGGGGATGATGCGGGTTTTCAGCATGGGCGATCCTCTATTGGTGCCGTCCTAGCGGCAAAGCCCCGCTTATGCCAGAGTTGTGACTGGCGGAAACGTCTCAGTCGTGGAGATTTAGCGGGAATAATCACAATGGGAGATTTGACATGCGTGTTCTTCTTTGCGCCGGGCTTTTGACATTCTTGGGCGCTGCCTCTGCCTTGGCCGATGATCTGATCAAAGTGAAAACGGAAAAATCCGTGGCGGAGGTGATGGATGCGTTGGAGGCCGCGGTCGGCAACGCCGGGGCGACCGTCTTTGCCCGCGTCGATCACGCGGCTGGTGCGCAAAAGGTTGGAATGGAACTTGGGGACGCGCAGCTGTTGATCTTTGGCAATCCCAAGCTGGGAACGCCGGCCATGCAGGCCGATCCCTTGGCGGGGCTCTACCTGCCGCTCAAGGTGCTGGCCTATTCGGACGCGGACGGACAGGTCTGGCTCGTCTACGAGGACCCGGCCGAAATGCTGGATGATGTGGAGATATCCGGCGATGCGCCCGTCCTCGGAAAGATGCAGGGCGCGCTGAAAAAGCTGACGGGCGCCGCCGCGAATTAATCGGTCTTGAGGATGCGGATTGCCTCGGCCAGATCCAAGGCGCCATCATAAAGCGCACGGCCCGAGATCGCGCCATCGAGGTCCGCGCCGCAATCGCGCAAGGCGATCAGGTCGGTCAGGGAGCTGACGCCGCCCGATGCGATGACCGGGATCGAGACGGCGCGGGCCAGGTCGGCGGTGGCCTCAACGTTTGGGCCCTGCATCGCGCCGTCGCGGTTGATGTCGGTGTAGATGATGGCGGCGACACCCGCATCCTCGAAGCTGCGGGCCAGATCTGTGACATGCACATCGGTCTCTTCGGCCCAGCCCTTGGTGGCGACCATGCCGCCCCGCGCGTCGATGCCCACAGCGACCTTGCCCGGGAAGGCTTTGGCCGCTTCGCGTACCAGGCTGGGGTTCTCGACCGCCACAGTGCCCAGAATCACCCGAGCCAGCCCCTTGTCCAGCCACCGCTCAATCGTTGCCATGTCGCGGATGCCGCCGCCGAGTTGGGCGGGTACGTTGCAGGCCTTGAGGATTGCTTCGACCGGGGCGGCGTTCACCGGCTCACCGGCAAAGGCACCGTTCAGGTCGACCAGATGCAGCCATTCGCAGCCTGCTTCAACAAACGCCTTGGCCTGGGCCGCCGGATCCTCGTTGAACACGGTGGCCTTGTCCATCTCGCCACGCAAAAGGCGCACGGCCTGGCCGTCTTTGAGGTCGATGGCGGGATAGAGGATCATGATATGCGCAACCTTCTGCTGGATTTGACGCGCGATATGGCACGAGAGGGGCAGGGGATGCAACGCGACCCTAAGTCATGCTTGCCTGTCACCCCGGCCACGCGCCACAGTGCGGCAAAACGGGAGGTTTTGTGATGAAACGAATGATTCTGGCAGCAGCGATGGGGCTGGGTATTGCTGGGACGGCCATGGCCGATCCGGTGCTTGGCACCTGGAAGACGCAACCCGACGATGGGTCCTACGCACATATCGAAATGCAGAAATGTGGCGCGGCGGTCTGCGGCAAGATTGCCCGCACCTTCAACGATGGGGGCGAGTATAAATCACCGAACATCGGAAAAACGCTGGTGATCGACATGGTGCCCAATGGTGACGGCAGCTATGCCGGTAAGGTCTGGCGCCCCTCCAATGACAAGATTTACATCGGAAAGATGAATCTGAGCGGCGACAGTCTGGCGTTGCGCGGATGCGTCGCCGGCGGCCTGATCTGTTCAAAACAGAACTGGAGCCGAGTGAAGTAGGCGAGCTCGGGCGTCCGCAACGAACGGCATGGCAGGCCCTCGGGGCCTGCCTTTTTCATGGGGTCCAGGTGAGGAAGTTGCCGATCAGACGCAGGCCCACATCCTGACTCTTCTCGGGGTGAAACTGCATCCCCACCATCGTGTCCCGCCCGATCACCGCTGTCACCGGCCCGCCATATTCCACATGCGCCAGCCGTTCTGCCGGATTGGCGACGCGGAACTGGTAAGAGTGCACGAAATAGGTGTGATCGCCGGTTTTTACTCCGGCAAAGACCGGGTGATCGCTCTCGATCACCAGATCGTTCCAGCCCATATGCGGCACTTTCAGCGTACTGTCTTCGGGCTCGATCCGAACCACATCGCCCGCGACCCAGCCTAAACCGGTGGTTTCCTCATACTCATGGCCGGTTGTTGCCATAAGCTGCATGCCAACGCAGATGCCCAGAAACGGGCGGCCCTTCTGCTCGACCGCCTCGACCATGGCGTCATAAATGCCCTTATGCCCGCGCAGTTCGGCGGCACAGGCAGGGAAGGCGCCGTCGCCGGGTAGCACCAGACGGTCGGCGCGGGCGACCACGTCGGCGTCCGAGGTCACCACGACCTCGCCCGCATCCACCTCCTGCGCCATGCGCTGGAACGCCTTTTCGGCGGAGTGCAGGTTACCGCTTTCATAGTCGATGATGGCGGTCAGCATGTGATCCCCTCTGCGCGGCTCGTCGAAAAACCGGTTCCCATTTTTGGGCTGTGCCTACAGCGCGCCCTTGGTCGACGGGATCGCATCCGCCTTGCGCGGGTCGGTCTCGACCGCCAGCCGCAGGGCGCGGGCGACGGCCTTGAACGCGGCCTCGGCAATGTGGTGGCTGTTGAACCCGTGCAACTGGTCCACATGCAGCGTGATGCCGCCATGGGTGCTGAGCGCCTGAAAGAACTCGCGCACCAGCTCGGTGTCGAAACTGCCGATCTTCTGCGTGGGCAGGTCCACGTTCCACACCAGAAACGGACGCCCCGACAGATCCAGCGCACAACGCACCTGTGTGTCGTCCATGGGCAAGTGGCACTCGCCATAGCGGCGGATGCCCGTCTTGTCGCCCAAAGCGGCGGTCAGGGCCTGCCCCAGCGTGATGCCCGTATCCTCGACCGTGTGGTGGTCATCGATGTGATAATCGCCTTGCGCACGGATGGTCATGTCGATCAGCGAATGGCGCGCCAGTTGGTCCAGCATGTGATCGAAGAAGCCGACCCCGGTCTGGTTGTCATAAACCCCGGTTCCGTCGAGATTGACCTCGACCGAGATATCGGTCTCGGCGGTCTTGCGGCTGATGGTGGCGCGGCGCATGGGCAAATCCTCTTGATACCGGAGGGCTTATAGGCATGGGGCACGACGGATTTCCAGCCCGCGTGCAGCACGCGCGGCGATGTGTTGCGCCAAAATCAGGGGATTGCACCCGCTGGGCCCCCATGCCAGCTTTGGCGCCAGATCATCGGCTCAATCAACTGGACCCTCCCGGCATGACCACCTGCGTTTTCATCCAGATCCGCTGCAAACCCGGCACGACCTATAAGGTGGCCGAAGAGATCGCACTGCGCGAGATCCATTCCGAACTGTATTCGACCAGCGGCGAATACGACTTGCTGATGAAACTCTACGTCCCCGAAGGCGAGGATGTGGGGCACTACATCAACGAGCACCTGTTGATCATTCCGAACATCGAACGGTCGCTGACCACCATGACTTTCAAGGCGTTCTGATCCGCGTCAAACCGTAAGGTCAGCCGATGGCGCCGCCGCGCCTGGGAGCGCGGTCAGCCCGCTGTTCAGCGACTGACGGTCGCTCAGTCCGGCGCACAGATATTGGCGCAGTCCGAACAGCAGCGACAATGGCATCGCTAGCGACAGCAAGGGGTTGGCGTCCACAAATGCCGACCAGATGATGCCGGTGCCACTCGCGGCCAGCAGGACGGCGGAATAGATCAACGTCTGTCTCCGTGTTTCGGTGCGGCATGCGAGAAATCCGTTCGGCGCGAATAGGGTAAGCGCCAGTCCGATCAAAAACACGCTGCTCAGAACGGCGGTGTCCACGTTCTGGACAAGCAACTGAGCTTGATGGGGCATGTCCAGCAGGAACAAACCCTCGATCAGCGGAGTGATTCCCACTGTAAATACGTTGATGCCCAGAAGGATCGGATGCGGGTCCAAGATACGCTTGACGTATGTGGCACAGACAAACCCCGCCAGGATTGCTCCGATCCAGCCCGCCAGGCGCAAATCGCCTGTTGCCTGAGACAATATCAGGAAAGACAGCCCGGGCAGGTTTTCGAAAATGCCCAATAGCAACCTTTTCTGCTGTGTGCCTGGCATTGCCCGAACCCTCCAATAGCCTCAGGCTATTGGGTGTGCATCACGGCCCACGCGTCAAGACCTGTGCGGCCTCTTCGGAACTCAGTGGTCCACTTAGATTGTTTCCTTGAGATATTGGAGCGGGCGATGAGATTCGAACTCACGACCCTTACCTTGGCAAGGTAATGCTCTACCCCTGAGCTACGCCCGCATCCATTGGCCATCGGCCTGATATCTCAACCTGGAGCGGGCGATGAGATTCGAACTCACGACCCTTACCTTGGCAAGGTAATGCTCTACCCCTGAGCTACGCCCGCCCGGTTGAGTGAGGCGTGAAGTATAAATTCTGGCGGAAAGCTGCAAGAGGAAAAACGCCACATCGGGAAAAAATCTTTGCCGCGACGGAAAACCAATGCCCGCCCGTTGAAGGATCAGACCGGACAAAAATAGCTTTGGCGGAGGTGAGGGATGCCCGGGGTTGAAACCGTAAAATCGACACTGCTTGCGGGCTTGATCGTGATCGCCGCGTTGGCGGTTTGTGATGGCAGCAAAACGGTCGAGGCGCAGCCGATGGTGACGCCTGTTCCGACCGTTATGACCCACATACTGGCCGGTTGAACGAAAACGGGCGGAGCTGCAAGGCCCCACCCGTTTTGTCATGCCGCTTTGTGGCTGAGCCTATTCCAACTCCACCAGCAGGTCCTTTGCGTCGATCTGGCCACCGGGTTGCACATGCACGGCCTTGACGGTGGCATCGCGCTCGGCGTGGATGCCGGTTTCCATCTTCATCGCCTCGATGGTCAGCAGCAGGTCGCCTTCCTTGACCTCTTGTCCAGCGCCAGCGGCAATGGTCGCCACGACCCCCGGCATCGGCGCGCCGATGTGATTGGCATTGCCCGCTTCGGCCTTGGGCCGCTGCACGGTCGAGGACTTGACCAGGCGGTTCGGCACCCGAATTACACGCGGCTGGCCGTTGAGTTCAAAGAACACCTTGACCTCACCCTTCTCGTCCGTCTCGCCGATGGCCTGGCAGCGGATTTCCAGCGTCTTGCCGGGGTCGATCTCGGCCGTGATCTCCTCACCCGGCTCCATACCGTAGAAGAAGGTGCGCGTGGGCAAGGTGCGGACCGGGCCATAAGTGCGGTGACGGCCCATGTAGTCGAGGAAAACCTTGGGATACATCAGGTAGCCGTTCAGGTCCTCGTCATCGACCTCCTTGCCTTCGAGCTGTTTCGACAGATCGGCGCGGGTGGCCTCCAGATCGACCGCATCGACATGTTTGCCCGGACGCTCGGTGTTGGGTACCTCACCCTTGAGCACCTTGCCGACGATGCTGTCGGGGAACCCGCCCGGAGGCTGGCCCAGATTGCCGCGCATCATGTCGATGACCGAGTCGGGGAAGGCCACTTCGGTGCCCGGGTCCTCGACCTGCTCGCGGGTCAGGCCCTGGCTGACCATCATCAGCGCCATGTCGCCGACCACTTTCGAGGACGGTGTCACCTTGACGATATCGCCGAACATCCGGTTCACGTCGGCATACATCTGCGCCACCTCGTGCCAGCGCTCCTCCAGCCCCAGTGAACGCGCCTGAGCCTTGAGGTTGGTGAACTGACCACCGGGCATTTCGTGCAGATAGACCTCGGATGCCGGGGCTTGCAGACCGCTCTCGAACGCCGCGTACTGGCCGCGCACGGCTTCGAAATAATCGCTGATCTCGCGGATCGCCTTGATATCCAGCCCGGTGTCGCGGTCGGTATGGCGCAGCGCCTCGACCACGGTACCCAGCGTCGCCTGGCTGGTGTTGCCCGAGAAGCTGTCCATCGCGCAATCGACCGCATCCACGCCCGCTTCCGAGGCGGCGAGGATGGTGGCGCAGGCGACACCGGCCGTGTCATGGGTGTGGAAGTGGATCGGCAGGCCCACCTCTTCCTTCAGCACCCGGATCAGCGCCCGCGCGGCGGCCGGTTTCAGCAGCCCGGCCATGTCCTTGAGGCCCAGAACATGCGCACCCGCATCGCGCAGCTCCTTCGCCATGCCGACATAGTATTTCAGGTCGTACTTGGCCCGGTCCGGATCGAGAATGTCGCCGGTATAACAGACGGTGCCCTCGCAGATCTTACCGTTGTCGACGACGGCATCCATCGCCACGCGCATGTTCTCGACCCAGTTGAGCGAGTCGAAGACGCGGAACACGTCGATATTCTGCGAGGCCTGGCGCACGAACTCCCGCACCACATTGTCGGGGTAGTTGGTGTAACCCACGCCGTTCGAGCCCCGCAGCAGCATCTGGGTCATCAGATTCGGCATCGCCTCGCGCAGATCGCGCAAGCGTTGCCAGGGGCATTCCTGCAGGAAGCGATAGGCGACGTCGAACGTCGCGCCGCCCCAGCATTCCACCGAGAACAGCTGCGGCAGGTTGGCGGCATAGCTCGGCGCCACCTTGATCATGTCGATCGAGCGCATCCGGGTGGCCAGCAGCGACTGGTGCCCGTCGCGCATGGTTGTGTCGGTGATCAGAAGTTGCCGCTGCGCCTTCATCCAGTCGGCCACCGCCTGCGGGCCTTTTTGTTCCAGCAGGTTGCGGGTGCCCATCATCGGTTCGGCCTTCTGCGCCGGCGCCTTCGCCTCTTTCAGGTCGGCCCGGGGCAGGGGGCGGTCCTTGGTCTCGGGATGCCCGTTCACGGTGATGTCCGCGATGTAGGTCAGCACCTTGGTGCCCCGGTCGCGGCGGCGCTTGAAGGTAAACAGATCCGGTGTCGTGTCGATGAACTTGGTGGTGTATTCGTTCGACAAAAACGTGGGATGTTTCAGCAGGTTGATGACAAAGTCGATATTTGTGCTGACACCCCGGATACGGAACTCGCGCAGTGCCCGGTCCATGCGGGCAATCGCCATGTCCGGCGTCGGCGCCCAAGCGGTGACCTTGGTCAAGAGCGAGTCGTAATACCGCGTAATCACGCCCCCCGCATAAGCTGTGCCGCCATCCAGCCGGATACCCATGCCGGTGGCCGAGCGATAGGCGGTGATGCGGCCATAATCGGGGATGAAATTGTTCTGCGGGTCCTCGGTAGTGATGCGGGTTTGCAGCGCGTGGCCGTTGAGCCGAATTTCATCCTGCGACACCTTACCGGTCGCCTCCGCAATCGTCTTGCCTTCGGCGATCAGGATCTGCGAGCGCACGATGTCAATGCCGGTCACCTCTTCGGTGACGGTATGCTCCACCTGCACCCGAGGGTTCACCTCGATGAAGTAGAACTTGCCCGACTCCATATCCATCAGGAACTCGACCGTGCCCGCGCATTCATAGTTCACATGGGCGCAGATCTTGCGGCCCAGTTCACAGATCTCGGCACGCTGCTCCTCGGTCAGGTACGGCGCGGGCGCCCGTTCCACCACTTTCTGGTTGCGGCGCTGGACCGAACAATCACGCTCATAGAGGTGATAGATCTCACCATGCTTGTCGCCCAGAATCTGCACTTCGACATGGCGGGCGCGGGTGATCATCTTTTCCAGATACCCCTCGCCATTGCCAAACGCGGCCTCGGCCTCACGGCGGCCTTCCAGGACCTTCTCTTCCAGTTCGTCTTCCGAATTGATCGGGCGCATACCCCGACCACCGCCACCCCAGGACGCCTTGAGCATCAGCGGATAGCCGATCTCTTTGGCTTCGGCTCGAATGGCATCCATGTCATCGCCCAGCACTTCGGTCGCCGGAATCACCGGTACGTCGGCTGCGATGGCCACGCGCCGGGCGCTGGCCTTGTCGCCAAGGGCGCGCATGGTCTCGGCCTTGGGGCCGATGAAAGTGATGCCGTTCTGCACGCAGGCATCTACGAAATCCGGGTTCTCGGACAGCAGGCCATAACCCGGGTGGATCGCATCCGCGCCGCATTCCTTGGCCACGCGTATGATTTCGTCGATGCTCAGATACGCGGCCACCGGCCCCATCCCCTCGCCGATGCGATAGGCCTCATCCGCCTTGAAGCGGTGCAGGCCGAGCTTATCCTCCTCGGCAAACACGGCGACGGTGCGCTTGCCCATCTCGTTTGCCGCGCGCATCACGCGGATCGCAATCTCACCGCGGTTGGCGATCAGGATTTTATTGAAGTCGGTCATGGCAGGTCCCGGTCTCTTTCAGCTTGGCGGTGGTTTTAGGCGGACAATACGTGCAGGTACATCTGTATTTCTGGGTAGAACCGGCATGTTATCGCTCGCAAACGCCGCAGGGGCACGGATTTCACGGCACAATATGCTGCGGTGCAGCGTCGGTCAACGTCAACGGAGGCGGCAGGTCCGACAGCGTAGCAGCGCCGATCTGGCCCATGTTGGCCTCCATGTCCTGTTGCAGGATCTCGATCACATGCGCCGGGCCCGCCTCTCCCAGTGCGGCAAGGCCATAGAGAAAGGCGCGGCCCGACATCACGAAATCGGCGCCAAGCGCCAGCGCGCGCAGTATATCCAGCCCGCCGGCGATGCCGCTGTCGAAAATCAGCGGCAGGGTCGTGGCGGCGCGGATCGCGGGTAGCGCTTCGATACTGGCCGGGGCGCCGTCGAATTGCCGCCCGCCATGGTTCGACACCCAGAGCGCATCGATCCCCGCTGCCTCGAGCGGGGCCGCGTCTTCGGCGCGCATCACGCCTTTGATGATGAAGGGACCGTCCCAGTGATCGCGCAACCATTTGACATAATCCATGTCCGGCGAAGTGCGCAGTAGGTATCCGATATGGGCCGTCGGCGGCAGATTTTGCCGATTACCGATGTATTTATCGAGCGTCCGCATCCGAGGCATCCCGGCCTGCGCCATGCCCATGGCCCATTGGGGCCGCATCGCCACCTGCGCCAGCAGGCGCGGGGACAGTCGTGGCGGGTGGGTCAGGCCCGAGCGTACCTGCCGCTCGCGCCGTGATGCGACGGGGACGTCCACGGTCAGCACCAGTGCCTGGAACCCGGCAGCGTGTGCACGCTCTAGAATATCACGGCGAATTTCGGGATCCCTGGGCGGGTAGAGTTGGAACCACGCGTTCGGCCCAAGATGTGGCACCAGATCCTCGGGGCTCTGACTGGCAACGGTGGAGAGGGTGTACGGAATGCCCGCGCGCGCCGCTTGCTGCGCCAAAATGCGTTCGGCCCCGGGCCATATCAGCCCGGACATGCCGATGGGTGCGATGCCGAAGGGCAGGGGATAATCCAGCCCCAGAAAACGGGTGCCGAGCGACATCTCAAGCGTGCCATGCAAGATCGAGGGCGCGAAACCGACCCGGTCTAGCGCGGCGCGATTGCGGGCCGTAGTTGCCTCGGCCCCGGTGCCGCTGTCCAGATAGTCCCACACGAATCGCGGCAACCTGCGTCGGGCGCGCCGTTTCAGATCCTCGATGCTAGGGTAAGTGCTGTGCAGGTCCATGCGGTTTGATCGGGCCTGCCTGGCGATTCGGCAAGAGACTCAGGCGGCGGCGTCTTTCCGGGGCTTCCTTTTGGCAACATCCCGATCCTCGGCAGGCCCGGCCTCGGCAGCCAATGGCGAATGGGTGGCTACCTGCACCTGATTGCGGCCTTTGTCCTGGGCAAGATAAAGCGCATCGTCGGCGGCCCGCATCATGTCCTGCGGCATGGTTCCATGCGAGGGGTAATGCGCGACGCCCAGCGAAATCGTGAATTCGCGGCAAAGTCTTTTTCCCGTAGTGCACCGTCACCGCCTCAACCGCCTGCGGCAGATGCTCGGCGCGGGTGATCGCATCCTCGGGCATGCAGTCGGGCAGGATCAGGGTGAATTCCTCACCTCCCATTCTGCAGGCGACCTCATCGCCGTCGCAGCCCTGAACCAGCACCGAGCCCACCGCTCGCAGCACCATGTCGCCTGCGTCATGGCCGTGGGTGTCGTTGAACTTCTTAAAATGATCCACGTCCATCGCCGGCGACAGGCGCACCCGCATGATGAACAGATTGCGCAGATCGGTGATGTCCGAATAGCACTCGACCGCGCGGACAAACTGGTCGTTCGTCATCACCGGCGTGTAGAGTTCGGCCACATGTCGGGTCCCGATATCAGCGGATGCCGGTTGTATGCGGAGCCCATCGACCTCCGAGACCGGTTTTTCCTCATGCTTGTAATAGACGCTCCCCGCTGCCACGACGGAGTGAAAATGCGAGGTGTCGACGGTGCTGCCCATATCGGACGCTCGGGTGGGCCAGAACACTCGGCCATCAGCATTGAGCAGTTTGAAGCGATAGACATCCGAGGCCTTGGGCATCAGCGCCAGAAACTCGCGATCGTGTTCGTCCAGCATGCCGGTGCGGAACGTGACCTCCGCATCTTCCAGATGCAGCATCACCCGGCGGTTCCACAGGTCGGCCTGGTGCCGCAGATTCGCCTCGAGCATCCGGTCCACGATCGGCGCCGGAATTCTGTAAATGCCCCAACCTGCGGCGACGCCGAGCCCGATCAGACCGATGCAAATGCCGATCCATTTCAGCCGCCCCGTGGCCGGCCCCGTCTCCGTTCCGCTCATTATGCCGCGCTCCCATTCCTGGGCGGATCTTCCGGGACCGGGTTTGACAATCGGTTAATACCACCCGGAGCACACGGTTCATCTTTCGGTCAAATTTGGCCGATTGCTGTGGATAAGTCGGAAATGAGCTGGAACAAGTCGTGAACAAACTCTTTCCCTCAGGCGCGTTCCGGCGTAGTTTGACGGCATGAGCAGCTTCGATGAAATGGACGCCTTCGAGGGCGCATCGCTGTCGGCGCGGGCCATGGCGGCGCGGCCGATGCCTTATCTCGACGATCTCAACCCAGCCCAGCGTGAGGCGGTGGAGCGGTTGGACGGCCCGGTGCTGATGCTGGCGGGGGCGGGCACCGGCAAGACCAAGGCGCTGACCACCCGGATCGTGCACCTGCTGAGTACCGCACGGGCGCGTCCCAACGAGATCCTTGCCGTCACCTTCACCAACAAGGCCGCGCGCGAGATGAAGGAACGGGTGGGTCGTTTGCTGGGCCAGCCCGCCGAGGGGATGCCTTGGCTGGGCACGTTCCACTCGATCTGCGTCAAGCTGCTGCGCCGTCACGCGGAACTGGCGGGGCTGAAATCGAACTTCACCATTCTGGATACCGACGACCAGTTGCGCCTGCTCAAGCAACTGGTGCAGGCGGCCAATATCGACGACAAGCGCTGGCCTGCGCGGCTGCTCGCCAACATCATCGACGGCTGGAAGAACCGCGCCTTTACCCCCGACAAGGTGCCGACGGCGGATGCGGGCGCGTATAACCACAAGGGTGTCGAGCTTTATGCCCAATACCAGACCCGTCTGCGTGAGCTGAACGCGGTGGATTTTGGCGATCTGCTCTTGAACATGGTCACGATCTTTCAGACCCATCCGGATGTTCTGGAGCAGTACCAGCGCTGGTTCCGCTACATCCTGGTGGACGAGTATCAGGACACCAACGTCGCACAGTATCTGTGGCTGCGGCTGCTGGCCGGGGCGCATAAGAACATCTGCTGCGTCGGCGATGATGACCAGTCGATCTATGGGTGGCGCGGTGCCGAGGTCGGCAATATCCTGCGGTTCGAAAAGGATTTCCCGGGCGCCCATGTGGTGCGGCTGGAGCAGAACTACCGCTCGACCCCCCATATCCTCGCTGCTGCCTCGAACGTCATTCGCGGCAATGAGGGGCGGCTGGGCAAGACGCTGTGGACCGAAGCCGAGACCGGCGAAAAGGTGCGCCTGATCGGCCATTGGGATGGCGAGGAAGAGGCGCGCTGGATCGGGGAAGAGATCGACGCGATGCAGGGCGGCACGCGCGGCGTGCGGCCCATGAACCTCGATGACATTGCCATCCTTGTTCGTGCCTCGCACCAGATGCGGGCCTTCGAGGACCGGTTCCTGACCATCGGCCTGCCCTACAAGGTGATCGGCGGCCCGCGATTCTACGAGCGTATGGAGATCCGCGATGCCATGGCTTATTTCCGGCTGGTGGTCAGCCCCGAGGACGATCTGGCGTTCGAGCGGATCGTGAACACGCCCAAGCGGGGTCTCGGCGACAAGGCGCAGCAGACGATCCAGATGACCGCGCGATCCCACAGCGTGTCGCTGGTCGAAGGCGCGCGAATCGCGGTGGATCAGGGCGCGATTAAGGGCAAGGGCGGCGCGGCCTTGCGTCAACTGGTCGATAATCTGGCCCGCTGGAACGGGATGACGCGCGGACCGGTGATCGAGATCGATGATGGCGCGGTGATCGACGACGGCGCGACACCGCAGCTTACCTATGGCGAGCCCGAGGTCTCTCACATCGAGCTGGCGCAGATCGTGCTGGACGAATCCGGCTATACCGCCCATTGGCAGAACGAGAAAACGCCCGAGGCGCCGGGGCGATTGGAAAACCTCAAGGAACTGGTCAAGGCGCTGGAATCGTTCGACAACCTGCAAGGATTTCTGGAACATGTCAGCCTGATCATGGACAACGATCAGAGTGAGGACGGGGCCAAAGTCTCGATCATGACGCTGCACGCGGCCAAAGGTCTGGAATTCCCCACCGTGTTCCTGCCGGGATGGGAGGACGGGCTGTTTCCGTCCCAGCGCTCGATGGACGAATCGGGCCTCAAGGGCCTCGAAGAGGAGCGGCGGCTGGCCTATGTCGGCATCACCCGTGCCGAAGAGGTCTGTACAATCTCGTTCGCTGCCAACCGGCGGGTGTTCGGGCAATGGCAGAACGCGCTGCCGTCGCGCTTCATCGACGAACTGCCCGAGGATCATGTGGAGGTGCTGACACCGCCGGGCCTTTACGGCGGCGGCGGTTACAGCGCGCAGGGCATCGAGACCCGCGCGGCCGAGGCCAATGTCTACAACTCCCCTGGCTGGAAACGCCTGCAGGCGCGGCAGGGCCAATACGGCGTGTCGCAGCCGCGCGAGAGCCGGAATACGGTGATCGACCTGGACGCGGTGGCCAGTTTTACGCTGGGCGAGCGGGTGTTTCACCAGAAATTCGGGTATGGCGCCGTGATCGGTATCGAGGGCGACAAGGTCGAGGTGGACTTCGAGAAGGCCGGGACCAAGAAAGTGGTGGCCCGCTTTCTCACCGCCAGCGATGACGTGCCGTTCTGAGCCAGAGCCTCAAAGATCCAGCGTCACCCAGACCGCATCATGATCGGATGCGGGCCGGTCGACTCGCGTGAACCCGGCGTCCTGCATCCGGTCATGGGTGAACTTGCTGAGCAGGATGTGGTCGAGCTGCTGCTTACGACCCTCGAACTCATAGGTGAACTGCTCTTCCTCAGGCAGATGTTCAGTCGCTGAAATCAGGTTGTAACTGGTGTCCAACTTGCCCTGCATGATGTCGAGCGGTTTGGTCTTGGGCTCGTCATTCATGTCCCCGAGAATCGCGGTGAACGAGGGGGATGCGGAATTGCCCTGTTCGACCCGGGGCCGGGACAGATGTCGCACGATCTGCGCCTGCGCGTTTCTGAGCAGTCTGGTTTCCTCGGTTCCGCCGCGGCGGGATTTCAGATGGACGACAAAGAGCGAGATGACCTCGCTACCCACTTCGATATCTGCCCGCACGAATTTACCCAGGCTTCCGACCCGCTCGCGTTCGCGCGCGTCGATATAAGTCACGGCGGTCTGATCCAGCCGGGTGACCGGGCTGATCGACGCCTGATACTTGCTCAGCACCGCCACGTTCTGCCCGGTGTAGGGGTCCAGCGTCTCGCCGCAGTAAAGAAATGGCATCGCGTGACCTGCGGCGGCAAGCCTCTGCTGAACCGCCTCGACAACATGCGGCCCTTCGACCTCCTGCAAGCCCACGATGTCCGGCCCTTCCGGCCCGATGCCGCGAATGGCCTCGGCAATCAGGTCGGCCTTTTCCTCGAACCCGCCATCCGGCAGGCGCTCGCCCCATCGCTTCAGGGGCGCCTCGTTGTCGAACAGCCAGAATGTGTTGAACGTCGCAAGCGTGAATTTCATGGCACGGGCCTCCAATCGAGAGTGAGAATTCGAAAGTCAAATATAGGAATGAAACCAGCGTGCCCCGGCAATGCGCGGTGGGTCAAGGCGCGTGCCGTTTGGAACGGACGGCGGTGCAAGACAAAGAAAAACGGCGGTTCCCAGGGAGGAGGAGGGGGAACCGCCGTTCTTTGCAACATCAGGGCAGGGAGGAGGAAGGCCCCGATGTATCCGAACCCGGGTTTGACCCCGGTATGAAGTCGCGGCGGTGTCAGGGAGGAGGAGGACACCGCCGCGCGCTTTCAACACCGGGTAGGGAGGAGGAGAACCCGGTGTATCGGCTTCCGGCGTTCAGGGCCGGTATGAGGTGCGGCGGCACAGGGAGGAGGAGAATGCCGCCGCCTAAGTTCAGACCCTCAAGGGAGGAGGAGTAAGGGCCTGATCCCGTGTATTCCTGGTGGTTAGCGCGCGGTGAACTCGTGCGCCGCCTGCTGCGCAACCCGCCTGATCATCGAGCGGTGCAGGCCCAGATCGGCCAGCTCGCGTCCCGACAGCGCCGACAGTTCATTGACGGTCTGGCGGTAGACCCGGTGACGGGTGTAACGGGTCTTGGCGGCTTCGATCAGTGCAAAGAAGCCAAAGGTCTGAGTGCCCTTCAGGGCGGTGTGTTCGCTCGTAACGGCCATGTTCGTAACCTGTATTCGTCTCGGATGGTGCCGCGGTGCTGCGGCGTTTGCTTGAGACTGAAAATAGGCAAATGCTGCAGGTGCACAATGGCTGACATCGGCAATGCCGCTATGCAGCAAGTGCATAGATTGGCTGGGAAATCGGTGCGGCAGCCTCGGAACGCCTGTTTTGTTGGGGTTTCGCGGCAATGCTCTTGGGCCGCCGCCTCAGTTTTGGGTGGGTATTTGGTATTTACGGCTACGTTCTTAGGCAACGTGAACGAAGAACAGGCCTTGAATTGGGTTGCGCGACACCAAGACGGATTTGGGACATCATGGGATTGGTGTCTGGGAAATCGCGGGACATGGGAAACCGTGGGATAAGAATGGACGGCTGGTCCCGAAGAGGCGTGGTCTAATGTTCGTGGGACGGGATATGATGCACGATTCGTGTGATTTGCGTGAACAAATATAGAACAAAAGCAAGCGTTTGCCGGCGCATCGAAAAATATTGGGAAATAATGGGAGATTGCGGCTTCGCATCTGCGTCACAATATGTTGTGCCTTGAATAGCGCGACCCGCTATCAAGGCCGCAATTGACAGCGAATCTTCTGCATTTCCAGTCAAAATCAGTAGTCAAACAAGGCCATGTTTAAAATCTTCCCTCAAAAACCTATTGATTTCCATGAATTCCCATGGCATCCCTAATACATCCGATGAGGACGAGGCAGTAGGGGCAGTCAACGACCCCAACCAATAACAAACAGGTTTCATACAGGCATCTCGCTTTCATCAGAACAAAGAGATCCGGCGCGCGGGCGAGCAGACATCCCCCCAGGTGGCGCGCGCAGCTGGACTTCCCGCACAGCGGGCAAATGCGGCGGGTTGATCGGTGGCAGCAGATCAACCTGCCGTTTTTAGCATCTGGGGGTGTGTGAGTTTTAACGGGGGCGCAGGCGAAAGGGACAGTCGGCTTGGCGCGCAGGTTCAGAGGTGAAAGCCACCACAAGGTGGATGCGAAGGGCAGGGTGTCGATCCCGGCCTCGTTTCGCCGTGTGCTTGAGGCGGGCGATCCCAACTGGCAATCCGGCGATAACCCCGAACTTGTGATCGTCTATGGCGATCACCGCCGCAAATACCTGGAATGCTACACGATGGAGGCGATCGACGAGGTCGATGCCAAGATCGACGCCCTGCCGCGCGGCTCGATGCAGCGTAAGATGCTGCAGCGCATGTTCCACGGTCAGTCCTTTCCCACCAATGTGGACGAAACCGGCCGTCTGGTGCTGCCCGCCAAGCTGCGCAAGAAGATCGATCTGGACAACGAGGCCTTCTTCATTGCCGCCGGTGACACGTTCCAGATCTGGAAACCCGAGACCTACGACAGCGTAGAGCTTGCCGCCGCCGAAGAGTGGCTGGACGAATTGCCGGGCGATTTCGATCCGATGCAGTATCTCGACGGCCCCGGGGATGGGTGACGGCATGGCCGCCGCTGCCTCCCCTTCTTCCGACGATCCGCATATTCCGGTCCTGTTGCGGCCTTTGCTTGACGCGGTGGCTCCCGTTTCGGGCATTTGGCTGGACGGCACTTTCGGCGCGGGCGGCTATACCCGTGGCCTGCTGGCCGCCGGTGCCGCGCGTGTGATCGGCGTCGACCGCGATCCGCTGGCCTTTGAGATGGCGGCGGATTGGGCCGGAGACTATGGCGATCGGCTGGTGATGCAGTCGGGCGTGTTCTCACGCATGGATGACTATGCGCAGGATCTCGACGGTGTGGTGCTCGATCTGGGCGTGTCCTCGATGCAGCTCGATCAGGCGGAACGCGGGTTTTCCTTCATGAAGGACGGCCCCCTCGACATGCGCATGAGCCAGGAGGGTGAAAGCGCCGCCGATCTGGTCAACACCGCGGCCGAGGTGCAGCTGGCCGATATTCTGTTCCATTACGGCGAGGAACGTGCCAGCCGCCGCATCGCCAAGGCCATCGTCAAGGCCCGGGCCGAAGCGCCGATCACCACTACTCTACACCTGGCCGAGATCATCGAATCCTGCCTGCCACGAGCCAAGCCGGGGCAGTCGCATCCCGCGACCCGCTCGTTTCAGGCGCTGCGGATCGCGGTGAATGCTGAATATGACGAGCTGTTTGAGGGGCTGATGGCCGCAGAGCGCGCGCTGAAGCCGGGTGGGCAACTGGCGGTGGTGACCTTCCACTCCATCGAGGACCGGATGGTCAAACGCTTTCTGCAAGCACGCGCAGGCAAGACCGGGCGGGCCAGTCGCCATGCGCCGGAACTGCAGCAGGAACAGCCACAATTCGCGCTGAAAACCCGCAAGGCGGTAGGGCCGGACGAACAGGAACTGGAAGAAAACCCACGGTCCCGCTCGGCCAAGCTGCGGGTCGCCGTGCGGACGGATGCTCCGGCGGGGCCGGTCGATCCGCGATCCATTGGAATGCCGCAGCTCAAGGGGGGGATGCGATGAGGGGTGTGATCTATGTCCTGACCGCGCTGGCCGTGTTCGGTCTGGCGCTTTGGGCGTATCAGGAGAATTACCGCACCCAGCAGGTGCTCAAGGAAACTCAGGCGCTGCAACGCCAGATCGGCGCCGCGCAGGTGCGCCTGAGCGTATTGCGCGCCGAATGGGCCTATCTCAATCGCCCCGACCGGCTGCGCGAACTGGCGGATCTGAATTTCGAACGACTCGGCCTGCTGCCGCTGCGTCCAGATCAGTTCGGGCGGGTGGACGAGATTACCTATGCCGAAGATCCCGACCTGCCGATCATCGACCCCATCGACGTGCAGGGGATCACAGATGTGCAGGCGCTGACGGAGCTTGAATGGCCATGATCCGAACCCCGCTGCGCCCGCTCGCCCGTGTTCTCGATGCCCGCGCCAAGGGCGAAAACCCCGACGCCATCGAGCGCGAGAACATCCGCAAACGTCACGAGGACATGCAGGACCGCTCCCGCGCCCGGGCCGAGGGGCGGTTGCTGGTGCTTGGCGCCTTCTTCTTCTGCGCTTTTGCCGTTGTGGGGGTACGCATGGGGATGCTGGCCACATCCGAGGCGCAGGAGCCTTTGGCCAGCGCACCCGGTGCCACAATCGCCATGCAGCGCGCCGATATCGTGGACCGCGAAGGGCGCATTCTGGCCACCAATCTCGAAACCTACTCGGTTTACGCCCAACCGCCGCTGATGGTGGACCCGGTCGCCGCCGCCGAGGGTCTGGTCAAGGTCTTTCCCGATCTCGACAAGGACCGGCTGGTCAAGGATTTCACCGGCAAGCGCAAGTTCCTGTGGATCAAGAAGCGTATCTCGCCCGAGCAGAAACAGGCGGCGCATGATATCGGCGATCCCGGCATCCTGTTCGGCCCGCGCGAGATGCGTCTTTATCCCAACGGCCAGCTTGCAGCCCATGTGCTGGGCGGCGCCGGGTTTGGCCGCGAAGGCGTGAGCGCTGCCGAGGTCATCGGCGTCGCCGGCGTCGAGAAACAGTTCGACGGCTATCTGCGCGATCCATCCAACGGCGCCAAGCCGCTGCGCCTCTCGCTGGACCTGACCGTGCAGGCGGCGGTCGAGCAGGTGCTGTTCGGCGGCATGAAGATCATGAACGCCAAGGGCGCCTCTGCCGTGCTGATGAATGCCCATACGGGAGAGGTGATCTCGGCCGCCTCGCTGCCCTCGTTCGATCCCAACGACCGGCCCCGCCCGCCGACCTCCGGCTTCGATCCGTCCGACAGCCCCCTCTTTAATCGTTACGTGCAAGGGGTTTACGAGCTTGGTTCGGTCTTCAAGATTTTCACCGCCGCGCAGGCTGTGAACCTGGGGCTGGTGAATTCCGGGACCATCATCGACACGTCCGGCCCGATGCGGATCGGTCGTTTTCCCATCGGAGAGTTTCAGGGCAAGAACTATGGCAAGCTGAGTGTTGCCGACGTGATCGTCAAAAGCTCGAACCGGGGGACCGGACGGCTGGCGCTGCAGATCGGCGCAAAACGGCAGCAGGATTTCCTGGGCAGGCTCGGCATGTTCGAGCCGACTCCGTTCGAAATCGTCGAAGCGGCGGGCGGTCAGCCGCTGAAACCCAAGAAATGGGGTGAACTGAGCACTGTCACCATCTCCTACGGCCATGGCCTGTCGACCAGCCCGATGCATCTGGCGGCGGGCTATGCGGCGATTGCCAATGGCGGGCGCTATGTCAGCCCGACGATCCTGAAACAGAAGGGTCCGCAATACGGGCCCCGGGTCATGTCCGAGAATGCCGCCAGCCAGGCCCAGCAGATGCTGCGGAAGGTGGTCACCAGCGGCACCGCCAGCTTTGGCGAGGTGCCGGGCTATGAGGTGGCGGGCAAGACCGGCACCGCCGACAAACCCAAGCCGCGCGGCGGGTATTACGAGGACAAGGTGATCGCCACTTTCGCCTCGCTCTTTCCGGCAAGCGATCCGCAATATGTGCTGATCGTCACGCTGGATGAACCCTCGATCGTCGCTTACGGTGAAAAGCGTCGCACCGCGGGCTGGACCGCCGTTCCGGTCGCGGCGGAACTGATCGGACGGGTGGCGCCGCTGCTTGGCCTGCGTCCCCGGCTTGAGCATGATGAGGGCGCTGCTATAACGCTGACCTCGAACTAGGCAGCGCAAAAGCAGGAGCGTCATGGGCACACGGTCAAAGAAACTCAGCCAACTGGCCCTGACGGCACGCGGCGGACGCGACCCCGAGATCACCGGGCTGGCCGTGGACAGCCGCGAGGTCAAGGACGGGTTCCTGTTCGCCGCCCTCCCCGGCACCCGCGTCCATGGCGGCGAGTTCATCCAATACGCGCTGCGCATGGGCGCCGCCGCCGTGCTGACCGACGCCAAAGGGGCCGAGATTGCAAGCGCCGAACTGGCCGCGTCCGAGGCCGCGCTGGTGGTGGTCGAGGATCCGCGTCAAGCGCTCGCTTTCACTGCGGCGCTGTGGTTCGGCGCCCAGCCTGAGACCATGGTCGCCGTCACCGGCACCAATGGGAAGACTTCCGTCGCCACCTTCGTCCGCCAGATCTGGGCTGAACTAGGCCATTCCGCCGTCAATCTGGGCACCACGGGGGTCGAAGGCGCATGGACCGCCCCTTTGGCCCACACCACGCCCGAACCGATCACTCTGCATCGCTGCCTGGCCGAGGCCGCGGCGAATGGCGTCACCCATGCGGCGATGGAGGCGTCGTCGCACGGGCTGGAACAGCGCCGCCTGGATGGCGTGAACCTGACCGCCGCTGGGTTCTCCAACTTCACCCAGGACCATCTTGACTATCACGACACGTTCGAGGCCTATTTCGCCGCCAAGGCCGGCCTGTTCCGCCGGGTGCTGCCCCCCGACGGCAAGGCGGTGATCAATCTGGACGACCCCAAGGGCGCCGAAATGCGCGCCGTGGCCACCGCGCGCGGGCAGGAGGTACTGACGGTCGGGCAGGGTATCGGCGATCTGTGCCTGCTGAACCAGCGTTTCGATGCCACCGGGCAGGACCTGCGGTTCTCATGGCGGGGCAGCGTGCATCAGACCCGCCTGAATCTGATCGGCGGGTTTCAGGCCGAGAACGTGCTGCTCGCCTGCGGGCTGGCGATCGCCAGCGGCGACGAACCCGAGCAGGTGTTCGAGACCCTGCCGCATCTGACCACCGTGCGCGGGCGGATGCAGCTCGCGGCCACGCGCGGCAACGGGGCTGCGGTCTTTGTCGATTACGCGCATACGCCGGATGCGGTTTCGACCGCGCTAAAGGCGCTGCGCCCGCATGTGATGGGCCGCCTCATCGCCATTGTCGGCGCAGGCGGCGACCGGGATGCGGGCAAACGCCCGCTGATGGGGCAGGCAGCGGCCGAGAATGCGGATATCGTCTTTGTCACCGACGACAACCCACGCAGCGAAGACCCGGGCACGATCCGCGCCGCAGTCATGGAGGGAGCGCCGGACGCCACCGAGGTGGGCGACCGGGCCGAGGCCATCCTGCGGGGCATCGACGCGCTACAACCGGGCGATGCGCTACTGATCGCGGGCAAGGGGCATGAAACCGGGCAAATCGTGGGCGACCAGGTGCTGCCCTTCGACGACGCCGAACAAGCCAGCATCGCGGTTGCCGCGCTGGACGGGAGATACGCATGATACTCTGGACCGCAGCAGACGCCGCCGAGGCCACAGTCGGCCGCGCCACGACCGACTGGACCGCCAGCGGCGTCTCGATCGACACCCGCACCATCCGGCCCGGCGACCTGTTCGTCGCACTAAAGGACACGCGCGATGGGCATGATTTTGTCGCTCAGGCGCTGGAAAAGGGTGCCAGCGCCGCACTGGTTTCGCGCGTCCCCGAGGGTGTTGCAGAGGATGCGCCGCTTTTGATCGTGGACGATGTACAGGCCGCGCTGGAGGCGTTGGGTCGCGCCGGACGGGCGCGCTGCAATGCGCGGGTGGCGGCGGTGACCGGCAGCGTCGGCAAGACCTCGACCAAGGAAATGCTGGTCACCATGCTGGGCGATCAGGGCCAGACCCATGCCAGTGTGGCCAGCTACAACAACCACTGGGGCGTGCCGCTGACGCTGGCGCGGATGCCCGCCGATACCGAGTTCGCCATTATCGAGATCGGCATGAACCACCCTGGCGAGATCGCGCCGCTGGCGCGGCAGGCGCGCCCTCATGTGGCGCTCATCACCACCGTGGCGGCCGCGCATCTTGAGGCCTTCGAGTCGGTGGATGCCATCGCCCGCGAAAAGGCGGCGATCTTCGAAGGTCTGCCGCAAGGCGGAGTGGCCATCGTCAATTCTGACATCGAACAGGTCGACATCCTGCGCGATCAGGCCCGTCAGCGGGGCGCACGCGTGCTGACCTTTGGACGAACCGCCCGCGACTTCAAGCTGATCGAGGTCGACACCGAGGGCGAGTTGACCCGGGTCAAGACCAATGTCTATGGCTCGGTCCTTGGGTTCCGCATCCGCTCGGCGGGCACGCATTTCGCCATGAACGGGCTGGGCGCCTTGGCCGCCTGTGCCGCACTCGGGGCGGATTTGATCCAGTCCCTCGTCAGCCTTCGCGAATGGACCCCCTACAAGGGGCGCGGAGTGCGCGAACGGGTCGATCTGGTGACCGGCGGATATCTGACCCTTCTGGATGACAGCTACAATGCCAACCCCACCTCGACCGGTGCGGCGCTGGACGTGCTGGCGGGCACCGAAGGCCGGCGCCGGGTGGCGTTTCTGGGCGACATGAAAGAGCTGGGAGTACAGGCCGAAGCGCTGCACGCGGGCCTTGCCGAGCTTGACGCGATGGAGCAGGTCGACCAGGTGCATTGCATCGGTCCGCTGATGCGCGCACTGCACGCCGCGCTGCCCGAGGATAAGCGCGGGCTCTGGACCGAGACCAGTGCCGAGATGGCCACACATCTGCCCGATCTGCTCTGGGCGGGCGACATTGTGCTGGCCAAAGGGTCGCTCAGCATGGATCTAGCGCGGATTGTTGACGGAATACGCAAAATGAGCGATGGCCCCGCGGATGCCTCCCTGTCTGAATGACGACTCACGAGTAAGGATCGTATTGAAATGCTCTATTGGTTGACCGCCTTGTCGGATGGAGGGGATTTCTGGAACCTCTTCCGCTACATCACCTTCCGTGCAGGCGGCGCCTTTCTGACCGCTCTGGTGTTCGGGTTCCTGTTCGGGCGCCCGCTGATTGACGTATTGCGCAAGAAACAGGGCAAGGGCCAGCCGATCCGGGATGACGGACCGGAGGGGCATTTCGTGAAGGCGGGCACGCCGACCATGGGCGGGCTGCTGGTCGTGGGCGCGTTGCTCACCTCGACACTGCTCTGGGCGCGGTGGGAGAACCCCTATGTCTGGCTGGTCCTCTTCGTGACACTGGCCTATGCGGCGATCGGATTTGCCGACGATTACGCGAAGGTTTCGAAACAGAACACAAAGGGTGTGCCGGGCAGGCTGCGGCTGGCGTTGGGCATCATGATCGCGGTTGCGGCGGCGACCTGGGCCTCGCTGAACCATCCCGAGGCGCTGCAATACCAACTGGCCCTGCCGGTTTTCAAGGATACGCTGATCAATCTGGGTGTGTTCTATATTCCGTTCTCGATCTGCGTGATCGTGGGCGCGGCCAATGCGGTGAACCTGACCGATGGTCTGGACGGGCTGGCGATCATGCCGGCGATGATTGCAGCCTCGACGCTTGGGGTGATCGCCTACGCGGTCGGACGGGTCGACTTCACCGAGTATCTGGACGTGCACTACGTTCCGGGAACCGGTGAACTGTTGATTTTCACGGCTGCACTGTTTGGCGCCGGGCTCGGCTTTCTCTGGTATAACGCGCCGCCGGCGGCTGTGTTCATGGGCGATACGGGATCGCTGGCCTTGGGTGGTGCGTTGGGGGCCATTGCGGTTGCGACGAAACACGAGTTGGTGCTGGCCATCGTGGGCGGGCTCTTCGTGGTCGAGGCGCTGAGCGTGATCGTTCAGGTGCTCTATTTCAAACGCACCGGCAAGCGTGTGTTCCTGATGGCGCCGATCCATCATCACTATGAAAAAAAAGGCTGGGCCGAGCCCACCATCGTGATCCGCTTCTGGATCATCTCGCTGATCCTGGCGATGATCGGGCTGGCGACACTCAAAGTGCGCTGAGCCGCGTTCTGGCTATCTTGTACCGGCCTCCGGGAGGGGAGTGACCGTTTTGTACAAGACCGGCGGCACCCCTTGGCGCCGTCCTGACCGCCCCAGATGCACCGCCGCGTCGCAGCGTGACACAAATTGAGCCGCCATGGTATTCTCGTCTCATTGCCGACGAGGATATAGTTTTGTTCAAATTCAACTGGTGGCGCGACAAGGATAATCGCGACGGCGCCACCGCGATCATCGATGTATTGAAAGTGGTCGTGCCGGCTGTGCTGGTCGTCACGGTGGTCGTTGCCGGGTGGTTGGGGATTACCAGCAAAGACGATGATGATAACGGCCCCTCTTCCATCGAGTGCAACAGCACATTCACCCAGAGCGACAATGGCACGGTCGTGCAAAATTGCGGCGGTGACGTACAGGTCGACGGGCAGGCGGGCGACGACACCATTACCTGCAACAGCCAGTTCCGGCAGGACGGCGACGGCAATCTGATCCAGAACTGCGGTGACGGCACGGTGATCATCGGCCTGACGCAGGAGAAGTTCTTTGCCGAACTGGAACGGCGCGAGGGTGAAATCCGCGCTGATCTTGAGCGCGCCTCGAGTGCCGAAAAGACGGTGCTGAACCAGGAGTTGGAGATCATCCGCCTGAAAATGGCGAATGTCGAGGAGGCCTATGCGCAAACGGTTGAAGAGCTGCGTCAGCTGCGTCTGCGTTTGACGGAATTCGAAGATGCGGTGCCGCGCACCCAGCTTGAGGCGGCCCAGCAGGCGCTGTTCGAAGGCAACCGGAAACTGGCCGATGAATTGCTGGCTGAGGTGCAGGAACAGAGCACCGATGCGGTGGTTCTGGCGGCGGATGCGGCGTTTCTGCGGGGCGAGATTGCAGAACAGGAAATCCGCTGGGCGGACGCGGCCAAACATTACGCGGATGCGGCCCGGTTGAACCCGACATTCGTTACGCTGCTGAATGCACACGCCTTGACTTGGAAAGCCGGGCAATATCGCAAAGCACTCCGGTATAGTGAAGACCTGCTGGAATTGGCCCGCAGTCTTGGGGATCCATACCAACTGGCAAAGGCTTTGAATGAACATGCGATTTCCATCGACTCACTAGGGTATTACGCAAAGGCTGAGCCTCTCTATCGCGAGGCGTTGGAAATTGGTCGTACGACGATAGGTGTCGAGCATCCTGACTATGCCATCCGTCTCAACAACCTCGCCGGGTTGCTGCAAGCGGCGGGCCGCTATGATGAGGCCGAGCCGCTTTATCGCGAGGCGTTGGAGATCAGTCGCAAGACGGTCGGTGTCGAACATCCCGCTTATGCCATTCGTCTCAACAACCTCGCGGGGTTGCTGCAGGCGACAGGCCGCTATGATGAGGCCGAGCCGCTCTATCGTGAGGCGCTGGAGATCGGTCGAAACACGGTAGGTGTCGAACATCCCGCTTATGCCACCCGTCTCAGCAACCTCGCCGGGTTGCTGCGGGCCACGGGTCGCCGTGATGAAGCCGAGGCGCACTATCGCGAGGCGCTGGAGATTGACCGCAAGACGATCGGTGTCGAGCATCCCGACTATGCCATCCGTCTCAACAACCTCGCCATGTTGCTGCATGCGGCGGGCCGCTATGATGAGGCCGAGCCGCTCCACCGGGAGGTGCTGAAGATTGACCGCAAAGCGCTTGGTATCGAGCACCCCGGCTATGCCACTGGTCTCAACAACCTTGCGGCGGTGCTACGGGCGACGGGCCGTTATGATGAGGCCGAGCCACTCTATCGTCAGGCGCTGGACATCAGCCGTAAGACGATTGGTATCGGGCATCCTGATTATGCCGTCCGTCTCAACAACCTCGCCATGTTGCTGCACGCGACGGGTCGCTATGATGAGGCCGAGCCGCTGTTCCGGGAGGTGCTGAAGATTGATGGCAAAGCGCTTGGTACCGCGCATCCCGGTTACGCCGTCGACCTCAACAACCTTGCCATGTTGCTGCATGCGACGGGCCGCTATGACGAGGCCGAACCGCTGTTTCTGGAGGCATTGGAGATTCTTGAACAGGCCCTTGGAGCAGAGCATCCCCATACAAAAGGCGCGCGCGAGAACCTGGACGCCTTCCTTGCCAGCAAGCCCGGCTAGCCTTGCTTGCATTCCGGCCTGCTGTCTGTACAGGGTGGTTCCCGCAGCAGGTGGCGAGGATGGAGTGCGCGGATGATCCCGGTCAAAGGGTTTGCAGGGCAGAAGGTTGCGGTTCTGGGGCTTGGCCGGTCGGGTCTGGCCTCGGCACGGGCGCTGCGGGCCGGTGGCGCCGAGCCGGTGTGCTGGGATGACAACCGGGAGGCGCGCGAGGCGGCGGAGGCGGAGGGTTTTGCCTGCACCGATCTGCGGCGGCAAGGGGCGTTCGAGGGTGTCTCTGCGCTCATCGTCTCGCCGGGCATTCCGCATCTCTACCCCGAACCGAACCCGGTCGTGGCCGCCGCGCAAGAGGCCGGCGTGCCGGTAGACAACGATATTGGGCTGTTCTTTCGCAGCTTTGCCGGGGCGGAGTGGAACCGCCTCGATACCCCGCCGCGCGTGGTTGCGGTGACCGGATCGAATGGCAAATCCACCACCGCCGCGCTGATCGATCACATCCTGACCGAGGCGGGGCGCCCGTCGCAGCTGGCGGGCAATATCGGGCGCGGGGTGCTGGATATCGAGCCCGGTGGCGATGGCTCGGTCGTGGTGCTGGAACTCAGCAGCTATCAGACAGATCTGGCGCGGGCGCTGACGCCGGATGTGGCGGTGTTCACCAATCTCTCGCCCGATCACTTGGACCGGCATGGCGGCATGGGCGGGTATTTCGCGGCCAAGCGGCGCCTCTTTGCCGAAGGCGGGCCGGACCGGGCGGTGATCGGTGTGGACGAGGCCGAGGGCGTGTTTCTGGCCGGGCAGATGTCCGAGGGCCCTGCCGATGACCGGGTGATCCGGGTGTCGGTGGCACGCAAGCTGACCGGGCCCGGCTGGCAGGTCTTTGCCCGCAAGGGGTATCTGGCCGAGTATCGCAAGGGACGGCAGGCGGCCTCGATCGATCTGCGCCAGATCAAGGGGTTGCCGGGCAGTCACAACCACCAGAACGCCTGTTCGGCCTATGCGGCCTGCCGCGCGCTGGGGCTGGCGCCGAAGGTGATCGAGTCGGCGCTGCACTCCTATCCCGGTCTGCCGCATCGCAGCCAGATCATCGCCGAGGCGGGCGGGGTTACTTACGTGAACGACTCCAAGGCCACCAATGTGGATGCTGCGGTCAAGGCGCTGAGCGCGTTCAAGCGCATTCGCTGGATCTGTGGCGGTTTGGAGAAGGAAGGTGGGCTGTCTGCGTTGAACGGGGCGGCCGGGGAGGTGGTCAAGGCCTATGTGATCGGGCGCGAGGCAGCCGGGTTTGCGATGCAGTTGCAGGCCGAGGCCGAAGTGTGCACTACCATGGCGGCGGCGGTCGAGAGGGCCATGGCCGACGCGCAGGAGGGGGAGACGGTTCTGCTGGCGCCTGCGGCGGCGAGTTTCGATCAGTATGACAATTTCGAACAGCGCGGTGAGGATTTCGTGGCCGAGGTGCGGCGGCGGCTGTAGCTGGGGGCTCTGCCCCCGCCGCGCGGGGCGCGGCTCCCCCGGAGTATTTGGGAAAAGATGAAGGGGTCAGGGTGCGGGCGTGCGGGCGGCGATGGCGGTTCCAGCAGCGTAACCCGAGGACCAGGCCCATTGGAAATTGTAGCCGCCGAGCCAACCGGTGACGTCCACCGCCTCGCCGATGATGTAGAGACCGGGGACGGATTTGGCCTCCATGGTTTTTGAGGACAATGCATCCGTGTCGATGCCGCCCAGCGTGACCTCGGCGGTGCGGTAGCCCTCGGTGCCCGACGGGGTGAGGCGCCAGTTGGCCAAGGCGGTGCAGAGGGTTTCGAGCTTTGCGTCTGGCTGGTCGGCCAGGTTGCCGTCGAGCGGCAGGTCGGATTTCAGCGCCTCGACCAGCCTTGCGGGTAGGTGACGGGCCAGTTCGGTGCTGAGCGCCTTGCGGCCGGAGTTCTGGCGTTGATCGCGCAGCGTGTCGAGCAGCGGCAGATCGGGGATCAGGTTCACGGTGATCTCCTCGCCCTCGCGCCAGTAGGAGGAGAGTTGCAGCACCGATGGGCCGGAAAGGCCGCGATGGGTGAAGAGCAGCGCTTCGTCGAAGGAGGTGCGTGCGTTCGAGAGCCGGGCGGGGATGGACACGCCGGAGAGCGGTTTGAAGCGGCCATCGCTGAAGGTGAAGGGGACCAGCGCGGGGCGGGTTTCGGTGATCGGCAGGGCGAACTGGCGTGCGATGTCGTAGGCCAGCCCGGTGGCGCCCATCTTGGGGATCGACTTGCCGCCCGTGGCCAGCACCAGGGCGCGGCAGGTGAGCGCCTGGCGCTGGCCTTCGCGCTCGACCTCCAGAGCGAAGCCGCTTTCGGTCTTGTGAAGGTCTTTCAGCGCGGTGTGCAGCCACAGCTCGGCCCCTGTGCGCTCCAACTCGGCCACCAGCATCGCCACGACCTGTTTCGAGGAGCCGTCGCAGAACAGTTGCCCCAGCGTCTTTTCGTGCCAGGCGATGTCGTGGCGGTTCACCAGGTCGATGAAATCCCATTGCGTGTAGCGCGCCAGTGCCGATTTGCAGAAATGCGGGTTCTGCGACAGGAAATTGGCGGGCTCGGCAAACATGTTGGTGAAATTGCAGCGCCCGCCGCCGGAAATGCGGATCTTTTCCCCGGGCGCACGGGCGTGATCGATCACCAGAGTGCGGCCGCCGCAATGGGCGGCGCACATCATGCCGGCGGCGCCTGCACCCAGGATGATCGTGTCGAACCTCATGCCCCGCCCTTGGCGCGGTTTGACGCCAATGACAAGAGGAAGAGGCTGGTCTGACAGCGAATTTGCCTGTAGACTCTGGCTCAGATCCCGAAAACGGGACGTTTACGAGGCAGATAGTGGCGGTAATCTCATGACTGAGATGGTGTATGGCGCGGTCCCGGACCAGCGCGGCGAACCAATCCTTCCGAAATGGTGGCGGACGCTGGACAAATGGTCGATGTCCTGCGTGATGCTGCTGTTCGTCGTGGGGCTGCTGCTGGGGCTTGCCTCGTCTCCGCCGCTGGCGGCGCGCAACGGGTTCGATCCGTTTCACTATGTCGAGCGGCAGGCCTTTTTCGGCGTCATGGCGCTGGTGGCGATGCTGCTGACCTCGATGATGTCGCCGACGCTGGTGCGGCGGCTGGCGGTGCTGGGTTTTCTGGGCGCCTTCGTGGCGCTGGCGCTGCTGCCGGTCTTTGGCACCGATTTCGGCAAAGGCGCGGTGCGGTGGTACAGCTTGGGCTTTGCTTCGGTCCAGCCGTCGGAGTTTCTCAAGCCCGGTTTCGTGGTGGTCGCTGCCTGGCTCTTTGCCGCCAGTCAGGAGATCAACGGGCCGCCCGGGCGGCTCTGGTCCTTTCTGCTGTGCATGGCGATCGTGGCGATGCTGGTGATGCAGCCGGATTTCGGGCAGGCCTGTCTGATGCTGTTCGGCTGGGGCGTGATGTATTTCGTGGCCGGAGCGCCGATGCTGCTGCTGGTGGGCATGGCGGCTGTCGTGGTGCTGGGCGGTATGCTGGCCTATTCGAACTCGGAGCATTTCGCGCGCCGGATCGACGGGTTCCTGAACCCGGATGTGGACCCGACCACCCAGCTTGGCTATGCCACCAATGCGATCCGCGAGGGCGGGCTGTTCGGCGTGGGTGTCGGCGAGGGGCAGGTGAAATGGTCGTTGCCCGACGCACATACCGACTTCATCATCGCGGTCGCGGCCGAAGAGTACGGCCTGATCCTGGTGCTGATCATCATCGCGCTCTATGCGCTTGTGGTGGTGCGCTCGCTGTTGCGGCTGATGCGCGAGCGGGACATGTTCATCCGCCTCGCGGGTACAGGGCTGGCCTGCATGTTCGGGGTGCAGGCGATGATCAACATGGGCGTGGCCGTTCGGTTGTTGCCCGCCAAGGGCATGACGCTGCCTTTCGTCAGTTACGGCGGTTCGTCCCTGATTGCGGGCGGGATCGCGGTCGGTATGCTGCTGGCCTTTACGCGGACGCGGCCGCAAGGCGAGTTGGGTGACATTCTTCGCGGACGGGGATGATGGCGCAACCTTACATATTGATTGCAGCGGGCGGGACCGGTGGCCACATGTTTCCGGCGCAGGCGCTGGCCGAGGCGATGCTGCATCGTGGCTGGCGCGTGCGCCTGTCCACCGATGCGCGTGGGGCGCGGTACACCGGCGGTTTTCCCCATACGACCGAGATTGTCGAGGCATCATCCGCCACCTTCGCGCGCGGCGGGCCGGTGGCCAAGGCGATGGTGGCGCCGAGGATCGCGGGCGGCGTGACCAGCATGGCCTTGCAGATGCTGCGCAACAGGCCGGACGTTGTCGTGGGCTTTGGCGGGTATCCGTCGATCCCGGCATTGGGCGCAGCGACGATGCTGGGCGTGCCGCGGATGATCCACGAACAGAACGGCATTCTGGGACGGGTGAACCAGATCTTTGCCACCCGGGTCGCGCATGTGGCCTGTGGCGCCTGGCCCACCGATCTGCCAGAGGGCGCCGATGGCGTTCATGTGGGCAACCCGGTGCGTGCCGCCGTGCTGGACCGGGCGGCGGCGGGCTATATCCCGCCGGGCGAGTATCCGATGTCGATCCTGGTGATGGGCGGCTCGCAGGGTGCGCGCATCCTCAGCGACAAGGTGCCGGGTGCGGTTGCCTCGCTGCCCGAGGACCTGCGCCAATATGTGCGCGTTGCTCATCAGGCCCGGAATGAGGATGGCGAGCGGGTCGCGGCCTATTACGCCGAACACGGCATCAAGGCCGAGGTGAAACCTTTCTTCCAGGATGTGCCGCGCCGCATGTCCGAGGCGCAGCTGGTGATCAGCCGCTCAGGCGCCTCCAGCGTGGCGGATATCTCGGTGATCGGGCGCCCCTCGATCCTCGTGCCCTTCGCCGCCGCCGCCGGAGATCACCAGACCGCCAATGCGCGGGGGCTGGTTCAGGCGGGTGCTGCTATCCTGATCCCGGAAAGTGCCCTTGACGTTTCCGCGCTGGCAGAGCAAATCGCATTGGTTCTGACCAACCCGCAAGCCGCCCAGAAAATGGCCAGCGCCGCCCTGTCGGTCGGGGCCCCGGACGCAACCGAGCGTCTGGTCGCCCTTGTTGAAGGTCTGGCGCAGAAGGAGACCGCATGACCCCTGCCACCAAACTCCCCACCGATATCGGGCCCATCCATTTCGTCGGGATCGGCGGCATCGGCATGTCGGGCATCGCCGAAGTGCTGCTGAACCTGGGCTACCGGGTGCAGGGCTCGGACCTGAAGGCCACCAAGATCACCGAGCGGCTGGCGCGGCTGGGGGCGGAAATCTTCGTCGGCCAGAGCGCGGAGAACCTGGAAGGGGCTTCGGTCGTTGTCGTCTCGACCGCGATCAAGCCGGGCAACCCGGAGCTGGACGGTGCCCGGACGCGCGGCCTGCCGGTGGTGCGGCGCGCGGATATGCTGGCGGAACTCATGCGGCTCAAGTCCAACGTTGCCATCGCCGGAACCCACGGCAAGACCACCACGACCACGATGATGGCCGAATTGATGGTGGCCGGCGAGTTCGACCCCACCGTGATCAATGGCGGCATCATCCACGCCTATGGCAGCAACGCCCGTATGGGGCAGGGCGAGTGGATGGTGGTCGAGGCAGATGAGTCCGACGGCTCGTTCAACCGCCTGCCCGCCACCATCGCCATCGTCACCAATATCGACCCCGAGCATATGGAGCATTGGGGCGATTTCGACCGGCTGCGCGATGGGTTCTACGAGTTCGTGTCGAACATCCCGTTCTATGGCCTCGCCGTCTGCTGCACCGACCATGCCGAGGTGCAGGCGCTGGTGGGCCGGATCACCGACCGCCGCGTGCGCACCTATGGGTTCAACGCGCAGGCGGATGTGCGGGCCGTGAACCTGACCTACAAGGGCGGCGTGGCGCATTTTGACATTCATCTGCAGCACGAGGATATGGTGATCGAGGGCTGCAGCCTGCCGATGCCGGGCGACCACAACGTCTCGAACGCCTTGTCCGCCGTGGCCGTGGCCCGTCATCTGGGCATGAAGGCGGCGGAAATCCGCGAGGCGCTGGCCAATTTCGGCGGCGTCAACCGGCGCTTTACCAAGGTGGGCGAGGTCGATGGCGTCACCATCATCGACGATTACGGCCACCACCCGGTGGAGATCGCTGCCGTGCTGAAGGCCGCGCGCCAATCCTGCGAGGGCCGCGTGATCGCCGTGCATCAGCCGCACCGCTACTCGCGCCTGTCGAACCTGTTCGAGGATTTCTGCACCTGTTTCAACGATGCCGACGTGGTGGCCATCGCCGAGGTTTTTGGCGCCGGTGAAGACCCGATCGAGGGCGCCAGCCGCGACGATCTGGTGGCGGGCATGATCCGCCACGGTCACCGTCACGCCCGTGCCCTGCTGAACGAGGACGATCTGGAACGGCTGGTGCGCGAGCAGACCCGGCCGGGCGACATGGTGGTCTGTCTGGGTGCGGGGACCATCAGCGGCTGGGCCAACGCCCTGCCGGACCGACTGAGAAAACTGGCGGGCTAGGGCCGTGCCGCTCTCGGTCATACTGGCCTGTGCCTGGGTGCTGGCGGCGACCATCGTGGCGCTGTTGCCGATGCGGATGCAGTTTCCGCCCGGCATCGCATTGCTGATCGCGGCCCCGGTCGTGATCGTATGGCTGGGAGTGGATTACGGCTGGTTCCTGTCGCTGGCGGCGACGGCGGCTTTTGTTTCAATGTACCGCAACCCCTTGCGTTATTACTGGCGCAAGTGGTTCGGTTCCGACGAGGAAGAGGGGCGGGAATGAACACCTCGCTGATCCTGGCCTGTGTGTGGGCCGTGATTGCAAATGTGCTGGCGATGACACCGAGCCGGGACAACCATTGGACCCGTGCCTATGCGCTGATCGCAGTGGGCATCCCGCTGGTGGGCTATGTCACTTATGAGAACGGCCCGTGGATCGGCCTGCTGGTGCTGGCCGCAGGCATGTCGGTGCTGCGCTGGCCGGTGATCTATCTGACGCGCTGGCTGCGGCGGATCAGGTGACGGAGCGGCCAAATGGATATCTGGGTGGTCCTGATCTATGTGGCGATTGCGCTGGGTATCTTGGGTTGGGGTTTGGGCTTTGCTTATTTGGCGCGATATGGGAAGCGCCGTCTTGCCTATTCTGCTACAGCACTGTGGTTTGTTCTGCTGGTTCTGGCTGTCTACGGTTATTCGGTTGAAACTTACGACATTGCCAAATTCGCGGCCTTGTTTATTGCGGCTGTGCATTTGGTGTATGGCCTGAGTGCAGCAATAGGATGGGGACTAGGGAAAAAGTGGCGCAAGAAAGCGTTGAGTTGAGTCCGCTTCAGGTGCGGGGCAAACTAACGGAACGAAAGTCTCTTGGAGATCTGACCTGGCTCCGCGTTGGTGGCCCGGCGGATTACCTGTTTCAACCTGCGGATTTGGAAGACCTGCAAGACTTCCTGCGGGAATTGCCGTCGGGTGTCGCCGTCTTCCCCATGGGTGTCGGCTCGAACCTTATCGTGCGCGACGGCGGATTGCGTGCCGTGGTGATCCGGCTGGGGCGGGGGTTCAACGGTACTTCTATCAACGGCAACCGGGTCACGGCGGGTGCGGCGGCGCTGGATGCGCATGTGGCGCGGAAAGCGGCCGATGCCGGGGTTGACCTGACCTTTCTGCGCACTATCCCCGGCTCCATCGGCGGGGCGGTGCGGATGAACGCGGGGTGCTATGGCAGCTACGTGGCCGATGTGCTGGTTTCCGCCACCATCGTGACGCGCGATGGAGAGGTGCAGGAGCTGACCGCGAGCGACCTGAACTTCCGCTATCGCCAGTCCGACCTGCCCGCAGGCGCGGTGCTGGTCGAGGCGGTGATGGAGGGGCCGTCGGCGCCGGCAGACGAACTGCATGCCCGCATGGATGCGCAGCTGAAAAAGCGCGACGAAACCCAGCCCACCAAGGACCGCAGCGCCGGGTCCACCTTTCGCAACCCGGCGGGCTTTTCCTCGACCGGGCGGGCGGACGACACCCATGATCTCAAGGCGTGGAAGGTGATCGACGACGCCGGTATGCGGGGCGCCCGGCGGGGCGGTGCGCAGATGAGCGAAAAGCACCCGAATTTCCTGATCAACACCGGCGATGCAACCGCCGCCGATCTCGAAGGTCTGGGCGAGGATGTGCGAAAAAAGGTTTACGAAACAAGCGGTATCACGCTAGAGTGGGAAATCATGCGGGTCGGTGATCCGCTGAAAGAATAGCTTCCCGATCCGCTGACCAATAACAGGCAAAACCGGCGGCGGAACAGGGAAATAACAAAGCAGTACGGGCCAGCGGATAAGGCCCGGGGACATTGAGGCACACGGTGGGTAAGTCGAGCAGGACAACCCCCAAAGTGGCGGTATTGATGGGCGGACCTTCGGCCGAGCGCGAGGTGTCGCTGGTCAGCGGACGTGAATGCGCAACCGCCCTCAGGGGAGAAGGGTTTGAGGTGGTCGAGCTGGATGCCGGCCCGGACCTCTGTGCCCGTTTACAGGACATCAATCCGGATGTTGTTTTCAACGCGCTCCATGGTCGGTGGGGCGAGGATGGCTGCGTGCAGGGGCTGCTGGAATGGCTGGGCATTCCCTATACCCATTCCGGCGTGCTGGCCTCGGCCCTGGCGATGGACAAGCAGCGCTCGAAAGAGGTGTTCCGCGCGGCGGGTCTGCCGGTGGTCGAAAGCCTCATCGTGGCGAAAGAGGATGCGCAGGCCGATCACGTGTTGGCGCCGCCTTATGTAGTGAAACCCAACAACGAAGGCTCGTCGGTCGGCATCTATATCGTGCAGGAGGGCGCCAACGGCCCGCCAAAGCTGGCCGAAACCATGCCCGCGCAGGTGATGGTCGAGCAATATGTGCCCGGGCGCGAGCTGACCACGACCGTGGTGGGCGATCGGGCGGTGAGCGTAACCGACATCATCACCGACGGCTGGTACGATTACGACGCCAAGTACAAACCCGGCGGCTCGCGGCACGAGGTTCCGGCCAACATCCCGAAAGAGATCTTCGACCTGTGCCTCGATTATGCCCTGCGCGCGCATCAGGCGCTGGGGTGCCGGGGGGCGAGCCGCACCGACTTTCGCTGGGACGAGGCGCGCGGGGCCGAAGGGTTGATCCTGCTGGAAACCAACACCCAGCCCGGCATGACGCCAACCTCGCTGGTGCCCGAACAGGCGGGCGAGTTGGGTATGACATTCGGCCAGCTCTGCGCATGGATGGTGGATGACGCCTCATGCGACAGGTAAAGCGCCGCAAACTGCCTGTTCTGTTCCGGCAAAAGCCGGTCGCAGGTCCCGATGCCGCCTTTGAGACCGGCGAGGCCGGTGCGGGCGGGGGGATGCGTCTGCATGGCGGGGAGCGGCTGAAACCGCCCAAGCGCCGGGCCGATCCGGCGCCGTCGCGGCTGAGCTACCGGTTCCAGCGCTGGATGCTGACGCCGGGTATCCGGCTGGGCCTGCGCGTGGGCGTGCCCGTTTGTCTGGTGCTGGCGCTCAGCAGCGCCTTTCTGGCCAGCGAGGCGCGGCGCGATGCGGTGAACGATTTTGTCGCCGACCTGCGCGCCTCGATCCAGGAGCGGCCGGAATTCATGGTCAACCTGATGGCCATCGATGGTGCGGGCGGCAGCCTGGCCGAGGATATCCGCGAGGTGGTGCCGCTCGATTTCCCGATCAGCTCGTTCGATCTGGATGTCGAGCAGATCCGCGACGTGATCACCGGGCTCGATCCGGTGAAATCCGCCAGCGTCCGGGTGCGGCCCGACGGCATCCTGCAGATCGATGTGGTCGAACGTCAGCCGGTCGTGGTCTGGCGCACGCGGGACGGGATCGAATTGCTGGACGAGACCGGCGCGCATGTAAAGGACCTGCCGTCGCGCAAGCTGCGCTCGGACCTGCCGCTGATCGCGGGCAGGGGGGCGGATGGCCATGTGCCCGAGGCGCTGGCGCTGATCCGCACGGCGCAAGGTTTGGGCGAGCGTCTGCGCGGGCTGGTTCGCATCGGAGAGCGCCGCTGGGACGTGGTGCTGGACCGCAAGCAGCGCATCATGCTGCCGACCGAGCGCCCGATCGAGGCGCTGGAGCGGGTGCTGGCGGTGAGCGAGGTGCAGGACCTGCTGGAGCGTGACGTGGCCGTGGTGGACATGCGGCTGGGATCGCGCCCCACGATCAGAATGACCGAAACCGCCAGCGAGGAATGGTGGCGGACAAGAACAACAGTCGGGAATGGGCAGTAACAGGTATGATGACGGATCTTTATCAGTCCCAGAGGGCGATGCGGCAGATGCGCCGGCAGGCGATGCAGCGCGGTGTGGTGGCCATTCTGGACGTTGGCAGTTCCAAGATCGCCTGTCTGGTGCTGCGCTTCGACGGCACCGGGCGGCTGAGCGAGGATAACTCGATCGGCTCGATGGCGGGTCAGACCGGGTTCCGCGTGATCGGCGCTGCCACCACCCGCTCGCGCGGGGTGCAGTTCGGCGAAGTCACCGCCATGCAGGAGACCGAGCGCGCCATCCGCACCGCCCTGCAGGCGGCGCAGAAGATGGCCGATATCCGGGTCGATCACGTGATCGCCTGTTTCTCGGGTGCCAATCCGAGGTCTTATGGCCTGGACGCGCAGGTGGAGCTGGAAAGCCAGGTGGTGACCGAGGCCGAGGTGGGCCGGGTGCTGAACGCATGCGAAGTGCCGGAATACGGGGCGGGGCGCGAGGTGCTGCATGCCCAGCCGGTAAATTTCGCGCTCGACAACCGGTCGGGCCTGATCGATCCGCGCGGGCAGCTGGGCCAGTCGCTGGCGGTGGACATGCATATGCTGACCGTCGATGCGGTGGCGATCCAGAACATCGTGCACTGCATCAAACGCTGCGATCTGGAGTTGGCGGGCATTGCCAATTCGGCCTATGTCTCGGGCATCTCGGCGCTGGTCGAGGACGAGCAAGAGCTGGGCGCGGCCTGTATCGACATGGGCGGCGGCACCACCAGCGTGTCGATCTTCATGAAGAAACACATGATCTATGCCGATTGCGTGCGCATGGGCGGAGATCACGTGACAAGCGACATCTCGATGGGGCTGGGGGTTCCGGCAGCGGTGGCCGAGCGGATCAAGACCTTCAGCGGCGGCGTGCACGCGACAGGCGCGGATGACCGCGACCTGATCGACATCGGTGGCGATACCGGCGATTGGGAGCATGACCGCCGCACCGTCAGCCGCGCCGAACTGATTGGCATCATGCGTCCGAGGGTCGAGGAAATTCTGGAAGAGGTGCGCGTCCGGCTGGATGCCGCCGGGTTCGAGCATCTGCCCAGCCAGCAGATCGTGCTGACCGGCGGGGCCAGCCAGGTGATGGGCCTCGACGGGCTCGCCAGCCGCATTCTGGGCCAGCGCGTGCGCCTGGGGCGTCCACTGCGCGTGCATGGCCTGCCGCAATCGGCGACCGGCCCCGGGTTTTCGTCGGCGGTGGGGCTGAGCCTGTTTGCGGCGCATCCGCAGGACGAATGGTGGGATTTCGAGATTCCGGTTGATCGCTACCCCTCGCGTTCGCTCAAGCGTGCGGTGAAGTGGTTCCGCGACAACTGGTAACGCGATGTCCCGGATCCCTGCGGCCCTGGGCGGCGTGTTGCTGGCCACGTCAGCAACGGCGCAGACCTTGATCAGCCCGGAGGATTTCCTGGATGCCGCAGAAGGCAAGACACTCAGCTTCTATGAGGTCAGGAGCGGCGAACTGGTCGGGGTGGAGCAATTCCTCGACCGTTCGCGTTCGGTCTGGAAACAGGTGGGCGAGCACTGCGTTTATGGCCGGATCAGCACGCCCGATGGTCGGATTTGCTTTCTCTATGACAATAATCCGGACCGCCAGCCGGTTTGCTGGTGGCCTTTCATACAGGGTGATCGGCTGATGGTGCGCCTTGCCACGTTTCTGGATGCAGAGATCCAGGAAGTTCGCTCGATCACGAGTGATCCAATCTCGTGCCCGGGTGAGTTGACGAGCTGAAGAATTTGGTTGCGGCGCAACGATTTATCCCGCAAGATATCCACAAGGCCCGACAGAGGCCCGGCGGCAGAACGAGCAGGATCTGCGCATTGGAAACCTGAATACGTCACGCATGGCGATGCTTCGCCGGGCGTGCTGCATTCGTATGCCTTGTGGTCAGTGTGCTGTGAGCCGCAACATTTGGCGGGCCCGGCGAAATGACGCCGGTTGCCGCCTTACTTTCTCCATATTTTGTGGTTTTGCGCGATTTTTGGCGTGACGTTTGGCAATTCGAAAGGTAGAGTCGGCTGTGGATAGGTAAGAAAAACCCCGTTTTCGCGGGGAAATATAATACAGGCGGACAGAGCATGACATTGAACCTTTCGATGCCCGGTCAGGATGAACTGAAGCCACGGATCACGGTATTTGGTGTAGGCGGGGCTGGCGGCAATGCCGTCAACAACATGATTGAGAAACAACTCGACGGCGTGGATTTTGTCGTTGCGAACACCGACGCGCAGGCGCTGCAGCAAAGCCAGTCGCAGGCCCGCATCCAGTTGGGCGTGAAAGTGACCGAGGGGCTGGGCGCGGGTGCCCGGGCCACCGTCGGCGCCGCGGCTGCCGAAGAGAGCATCGAACAGATCGTCGATCATCTGGCTGGCGCGCATATGTGCTTTATCACCGCCGGCATGGGCGGCGGCACCGGTACGGGTGCGGCGCCGATCATCGCGCAGGCCGCGCGTGAGCTGGGCGTGCTGACCGTCGGCGTGGTGACCAAACCGTTCCAGTTCGAAGGCGCCAAGCGGATGCGTCAGGCCGAGGACGGCGTGGATTCGCTGCAAAAGGTTGTCGATACGCTGATCATCATCCCGAACCAGAACCTGTTCCGCCTTGCCAACGAGAAAACCACCTTTACCGAGGCGTTCTCGATGGCCGACGACGTGCTCTATCAGGGCGTCAAGGGCGTGACCGACCTGATGGTGCGCCCGGGCCTGATCAACCTCGACTTCGCGGACGTGCGCGCGGTGATGGACGAGATGGGCAAGGCGATGATGGGCACCGGCGAGGCCGAGGGCGAAGATCGCGCCATTCAGGCCGCCGAGAAGGCGATCGCCAACCCGCTGCTGGACGAAATCAGCCTGCGCGGCGCCAAGGGTGTGCTGATCAACATCACCGGCAGCCACGATCTGACCCTGTTCGAGCTTGACGAGGCGGCCAACCGCATCCGCGAGGAAGTGGACCCGGACGCAAACATCATAGTCGGCTCGACGCTGGATACCGAGATGCAGGGCGCGATGCGTGTGTCGGTGGTTGCGACCGGCATCGACGCAACCGAAGTGCATTCGGATATCCCGGTGGCGCGCCGTCCGATGTCGGCCCCGCTGACCCGCAAGGTCTCGGCCGAGGAAGAGGCTCCGGCCGCTCCCGCCGCTCCGCGTGTGGTCGAAGAGCCGGTGGCCGAAACCGTTGCCGAACCGGTGGAAGAGCCGACCCTGTTCGAGAACATGGAAACCGCCGAAGCGCCGCGCGGAATGGATGAGGGCACCTATCGGTCCGAAGAGCCGCAGGTGATGGACGATGACGGCCTGCCGCCGCCGGTCTACCAGCAGCCCGCCGCCACGTTCCAGCCGCAAGCCGATGCGGTGGACAGCCCCGCAGAGGAGTTTGTGGCCCCCCGGGCGCCCGCGCCGGGCACCCCGTCGCCCGAGGCAATGCAGCGGTTGCAGGCCGCTGTGCAGAAAGTGCCCTCGGCCCAAAATCAGCAGGCCCGGCCCGCCGCACAGCCGCAGCCGGTGCAGCAACAGCAGCCGCCGCAGGACAAGCCGCGCTTTGGTTTCAACCGGCTGATCGACCGGATGACCGGCCACGCAGCCGACACTCCGGCGCAGCAGCCGCCGGTGCGGCAGCAGCCGGTTTTGCGCCAGAATGACGCTACGGCACCTGCGCCGACCGAGGCCGACCCGGATCAGGAGCGGATCGAAATCCCCGCATTCTTGCGCCGTCAGGCCAACTGACAGCGATAACAAAGTAAGGGAAAAGGGTCGCCAGCGGGCGGCCCTTTTTCCTTTGGAACCAAATGGTTGAAACGCTGCAAGCAGGGTTTTGCCGATGTGTTACATCCATGTTTCATTCGGTTGCAAAGAGTGAGTTGTGCGTAACGCGCCCCTCCCTTACCTCAGGATCAACCCAACCCGCCGCGGTTGGACACAGCGCCTTGAGGTTCACATTGCAACACACGCTTAAATCCTCGGTCATGTTCAAAGGCACCGGTCTGCACAGCGGCCGGCCGGCCACGATGGTGCTGTGCCCGGCGGCTGCCGGGTACGGCATCTGGTTCAAACGGACCGATATCGAGCTTGGTGATGCGATGATCCCGGCGGCCTATGACGTGGTCGAGCGGTCCCCGCTCTGCACCCGTCTGGTCAACGACGCGGGCGTCTCGGTTTCCACCGTCGAACACATCATGGCCGCACTGGCCGGATGCGGCGTGCACAATGCGCTGATCGAGATCGACGGCCCCGAGGTTCCGATCATGGACGGATCCTCGATCGCGTTTGTGCGCGGCATCGTCGCCTGCGGCGTGCGCCAGCAGGCAGCGCCGGTTCTTGCCTATGAGATCGTCGAGCCCGTAACGGTCGAGCGCGAAGGTGCGAAGGCGACGCTGCTGCCGTCCGACCGGCAGGAGATCGAGTTCCACATCGATTTCGATGACAAGGCCATCGGCAAGCAGAGCATGACGCTCGACATGCACAATGGCACATTCGCGCGCGAGCTGTGCGACAGCCGCACCTTTTGCCGCCGCGCCGATGTCGAGGCGATGCGCGCCAATGGCCTGGCCCTGGGCGGGTCGCTGGACAACGCGGTTGTGGTTCAGGATGACGAGGTTCTGACCCCGGGTGGCTTCCGTCACAAGGATGAGGCCGTGCGCCACAAGATGCTGGACGCGTTGGGGGATCTGTATCTGGCGGGCGGTCCCATTCTGGGCCGCTATGTGGGCGAGAAATCGGGCCACGCCATGACCAACACGCTGCTGCGCAAGCTGTTCGAGACGCCCGGCGCCGTGCGTCCCGTGCTGTGCACCCCGGAGCAGGCCGCGCGCCTGCCGGGATACGGAGTGGTTTGGGCTGAAATCCCGCAGGTTGCCTGACCTCCTGCAATTGTGTGATCAGGCCGATAAGGCGTTTTGCACCAGAATTATATGTGCTAGACCGATCCCCAATTCGGGGTTTGCCCCATGAACAAGACGACAAGGATGGGCGGTATGGTTGGCAGCAGGGCGGCAGTCAGACTCGCATGTGCGATTCTTCTGACAGCTACTTTGGCGGCATGTGGTGCACGGTCCGGGGCAGATCGAACCCAGAACCTCGAAGGGTTCACCCCCGAACAGATTTTCGAACGCGGCGAATACGAGCTGTCGCAGAGCCGGGCGGATGACGCGGCCTGGTACTTTGCCGAGGTCGAGCGGCTTTACCCCTATTCCAACTGGGCCAAGCGCGCGCTGATCATGCAGGCGTTTTCGTTCCATTCGGGCAAGGATTACCCCGAAAGCCGCGCCGCCGCGCAGCGCTATATCGACTTCTATCCCACCGATGAAGATGCGGCCTATGCCCAGTATCTGCTGGCGCTCAGCTATTATGACCAGATTGACGAGGTGGGCCGCGACCAGGGTCTGACCTTTCAGGCGCTGCAGGCGCTGCGCACCGTGATCGAGGTTTATCCCGACAGCGAATACGCCACCTCGGCGATCCTGAAATTCGATCTGGCCTTCGACCATCTGGCGGGCAAGGAGATGGAGATCGGGCGCTACTACCTGCGCCGCGATCACTTCACCGCCGCCATCAACCGTTTCCGCGTCGTGGTCGAGGATTTCCAGACCACCACCCACACCGCCGAGGCGCTGCACCGGCTGGTCGAGGCCTATCTCTCGCTGGGGCTGGTGAACGAGGCGCAGACGGCGGGTGCCATCCTCGGCTTCAACTACCAGTCCACCGAGTGGTATGAGCGCAGCTACAAGTTGCTGACCTCGCGCGGGCTCGACCTCAAGGATCGCGGCAACAACTGGCTGAGCCAGATCTATCGCCAGTCGATCAAGGGTGAATGGTTGTAGGCGCCATGCGGACACGCCTCGGACGGTGATCCCGATGCTGCGAGCGCTCGATATCCGCGACATGCTGATCATCGACCGGCTGGAACTGACGTTCCAGCCCGGGCTCAACGTGCTGACCGGCGAGACCGGGGCGGGCAAGTCGATCCTGCTGGATTCGCTGGGATTCGTTCTGGGCTGGCGGGGCCGGGCGGAGCTGGTGCGGCAGGGTGCGGCGCAGGGCGAGGTGGTGGCCGAGTTCGAACTGCCCGCCGATCACCCAGCCCATGAGGTGTTGGACGAGGCCGGGCTGCCCGGCGGAGAGGAATTGATCCTGCGCCGGGTGAACACCGCCGAGGGGCGCAAGACTGCCTGGGTCAATGACCGCCGCTGCTCGGGTGAGGTACTGCGGGCGCTGTCCGAGACGTTGATCGAGCTGCATGGCCAGCATGACGACCGGGGTCTGCTGAACCCGCGCGGCCATCGCGCGATGCTGGACGCCTATGCCGGGCTCGACGCAGCGTTGTCTGATACACGCAGTGCCTGGACCGAAATGAGCCGGGCGCGCAAGGCGCTGGAAGAGACCGAGGCCGCACTGGCGGCAATGCGGGCCGAAGAGGATTTCCTGCGCCATTCCGTGGCCGAGCTGGACCAGCTTGACCCGCAGCCCGGCGAAGATGCCGAGTTGGACGCCCGCCGCCGCATGATGCAGGGTGCTGAGCGCATCCGTGATGATGTGGCCCGTGCCTTTGCCCTGCTGGGCGGCGAGGGGGCCGAGGGCGCCATGGGCGACGCGCTGCGCTGGCTGGAAGGGGTGTCGGACAAGGCCGCAGGGCAATTGGAAGAGCCGATTGCCGCCCTTGGTCGCGCCATGATCGAACTGGGCGAGGCGCAGGACGGGGTCGAGACCTGCCTGCAGGCGCTGGATTTCAACCCGGCGGAACTGGAGGCGGCTGAGGAGCGTTTGTTTGCCATTCGCGCGCTGGCGCGCAAGCATGACGTGGCCCCCGACGATCTGGGTGGCTTCGCCGACACGCTAAGGGCGCGGCTGGGACAGCTTGATGCGGGCGACGCGGATCTGGCCGATCAGCGCGCCGCGCTGGCGGCGGCTGAGGACGCGTATGACACCGCTGCCGGGGCGCTGACCGCTGCCCGCGCCAAGGCCGCCGGTGCTTTGGACAAGGCGGTGATGGCGGAGCTGGCGCCGCTCAAGATGGAACGCGCGGTGTTCGAAACCCATGTGAGCGAAGCCGAACCGGGCCCCGAGGGCCGGGACATGGTGGCTTTTACCGTCGCCACTAACCCCGGCGCTCCTGCGGGACCACTCAACAAGATCGCCTCGGGCGGCGAACTCAGCCGTTTCCTGCTGGCGCTCAAGGTCTGCCTGACCGGCGATGACAGCGGTCGCACCATGATCTTCGACGAGATCGACCGGGGCGTTGGCGGCGCCACTGCCGATGCGGTGGGGCGGCGTCTGGCGGCGCTGGCCCATGGCGGACAGGTGCTGGTGGTGACCCACTCGCCGCAGGTGGCCGCGCGGGCCGCGCATCACTGGCGGGTGCAAAAACAGGTGGCCGATGGCCAGACGCTGTCGACCGTGGTGCCGCTGGACCCGGACGAGCGGGTGGACGAGATTGCCCGCATGGTCGCCGGCGACACCATCACTGACGAGGCCCGCGCCGCCGCCCGCGCGCTGCTCAGCGCCTGAACCGCGGCCTTGCCGCAACGCGGCCCTCACACTGTCGCGAACCCGCTTTTCTGTTTTGCGCGCGTAGCTTACTAAAGGTTAACCTGTGACCCGAGGGGGCGATGACGCAATCCACCCGCACTATCCTGAGCCAGCAGTTCAATCAGGCCCTTGCCGCGCTCAAGGATGCCTGGCGGGTGCTGCGCCATCGCGGGCCCAGCCAGATCCAGTTCTGGTTCATCGCGCTCGCCATCGGGATCGCCGCCGGGTTTGCGGCGCTGTTCTTTCGCGAGGGGATCGCGGCGCTGCAGGCCTATCTATACGGCACCGAGGATGTGCAATACCTGCACAGCTTTGCCGAACAACTGCCGTGGTACTGGATTCTGATCATACCGATTGTCGGCGGGCTGATCGTGGGGTTGATCCTGCACAATTTCACCGATGATGGCCGGGTACGCTCGGTGGCCGACGTGATCGAGGGCGCGGCGCTGACCGACGGGCGGGTCGAGACCCGGGCCGGTCTGGCCTCGATGCTGGCCTCGCTGATCACGCTCAGCTCCGGCGGTTCCAGCGGGCGCGAGGGGCCGGTGGTGCACATGGCCGGGGTGATCTCGACCTGGGTCAGCGAAAAGATCCATGCCGACGGCATCACCGGGCGCGACCTGCTGGGCTGTGCCGTGGCCGCTGCCGTCTCGGCCAGTTTCAACGCGCCGATTGCCGGGGCGCTCTTCGCGCTTGAGGTGGTCCTGCGCCATTTCGCCGTGCACGCCTTTGCCCCCATCGTCATCGCGTCGGTTGCGGGCACGGTGATCAACCGGCTGTCTTATGGCGACGTGACCGAGTTTGTGCTGACCACCCCCGGCTCGCTGCAGTTCTACGTCGAACTGCCCGCCTTCCTGCTGTTGGGGCTGATCTGCGGGCTGGTGTCTCTGGTGCTGATGCGGTCGATCTTCTTTGCAGAGGATATCAGCTCGCATGTCCAGAACCGCCTGTCGCTGCCGCGCTGGCTGCGTCCGGCAGTATCGGGGGCAATGCTGGGGCTGATCGCCATCTGGTTCCCGCATATCATCGGTGTGGGCTATGAGACCACGATCCTGGCGCTGAGCGGTGAACTGGCGCTGACCACCGCCATCCTGTTTGCCGTGATCAAGACCGGGGCGCTGGCCATCACCATGGGCGGGCGCATGGGGGGCGGGGTGTTTTCACCCTCGCTGATGATCGGCGCGCTGACCGGGCTGGCCTTTGGCCATATCGCCACCGGGCTGCTGCCGGATGTGTCGGGCACTTACGCGCTTTATGCCTTTGCCGGGATGGGGGCGGTGGCGGCTGCGGTGCTGGGGGCGCCGATCTCGACCACGCTGATCGTGTTCGAACTGACCGGCGACTGGCAAATCGGGCTGGCGGTGATGGTGTCGGTGTCGATGTCCACCGCGCTGGCGTCACGGCTGGTGGACCGGTCGTTCTTCCTGACCCAGCTCGAACGCCGCAACGTGCATCTGGCTGCCGGGCCGCAGGCCTATCTGCTGGCCATGCTGCGGGCAGGCGCGGTCATGCGGCCCCTGGGCGATCCGCGCGCCATCAGCACCGAGGAATGCCGCGATCTGATCGAGCAGGGCTTGTGTATCGAGGCCAGTTCCACCCTCGAAGCCGCCATGCCCTATTTCGACCGCGACGACGTTCCGTGCATCCCGGTGGTGATCCGGGACAAGGAAGGTGGAGAGGACCCGGTTGGTGTCCTCTATCACGTCGACGCGCTCAAGGCCTATAACCGTGCGCTGGCAGCAACGGCGGCAGAGGAGCATTCGTGACCGGCGCCACCTTCGGCAAGGCCGGACTTTCTTTTTCTGCTGCACTCGCATAACCTCTGCTGCAATGCATCATCCTTGGGGAGGGGAACACGGTGGCAGAAGAAGAAAAACCGCTGCTGATCAAGCGCTACGCCAGCCGGCGGCTCTATAACACCGAGACCAGCGACTATGTCACGCTCGAGGATATCGCCGGGTTCATCCGCGACGGGCGCGAGGTTCAGATCGTCGATCTGAAATCCGGCGATGACCTGACCCGGCAGTATCTGCTTCAGATCATTGCCGAACATGAAAGCCGGGGCGAGAACGTGCTGCCGGTGAATGTGCTCAACGATCTGGTGCGCAGCTACATGGTGCCGGGCGGTGGGCTGATGCCGCAATTCCTGCAAAGCTCGTTCGAGATGCTGCGCGAAAGCCAGGCCAAGATGGTCGAGAACATGAACGCCATGAACCCGATGTCCAAGATGCCCGGATTCGATGCGATGCAGGCGCAGCAACAGGCGTTCCTGAAGGCGATGACCAGCGGGTTGTCCGGAAATTGGTCCGCACCCGATCCCGCCGCAGAAGATGAGACGAAATCCAGCCAGGGCGAGGATCTGGACGAGATCAAGAAACAGCTTGCCGAGCTGCAGAAAAAGCTCTCCAAGCTTAGCTAGGCCCTGCCGACCCGGTCATGCCGGGTCAGGCCACAACTTCCGTCAGATTCAGGTGCCGTAGGCGGGCATTGCCTGCGTGGCTTCGCTCACCGCGTCCAGCAGGATGTCGGTGATCACGTCCAGCTCATCCCGTGTCAGGCGCACCGGCAGGCGCACGTCGCAGGCGCGCATCAGCATGGCGCGGGTCTGCGGCAGCTCGGTCTGCTCGGGCAGGAACTGCCAGTTCCAGAAGGCGCGTGCGTTGTCCGTGCTCATCCCGAACACCTGTACCTTGACCCCGCGCGCCTCGGCGGCGGCGGCAAAGGCGCGAGTCTCGGCCCCGTCCAGATCGACCAGATTGAACTGGATCGAATCCGGCGCCCGCCGTTCCGGTGCCAGCGGGTCGGGCACATGGAGATGGGGCGAGGTGTTCAGCCGTTCGGCCACGTAGTCGTGGTTGGCCAGCCCGTCGCGCACCCGCCGTGCCAGTTCGGGCAGCTGCGGGCGGATCACGGCGGCGTTCAGGTTGCTCATGCGCAGGTTATAAAGCGGCAGCTTGTTTTGCCAGCGGGCAAAGGCCTGCTCCAGCTCGGGCGAGTTGTCACCATGCGGGCCCTTGTGCTTTTTCCAGTTATGCTCATAGGCGCCCGACATGATCACCGCGCGAGCCACCAGATCGGCGTCGTCGGTGATCATGATGCCGCCTTCGCCGGCGTTGATCATCTTGTAGGATTGGAACGAGAAACAGCCCACCTTGCCGATGGTGCCGATATTGCGGCCATGCCAGGTGGTGCCCAGCGAGTGCGCCGCATCCTCGATCACCGGGATGCCGCGCGCATCGCACAGCTCCATGATGGCATCCATGTCCGAGGTATGCCCGCGCATATGGCTGATGATGACCGCCTGCACCCCGTCCAGCTTGGCGGCGAAATCACCCATGTCGATGCGGTAGTTCTGCCCCACCTCGCACAACACCGGCACGCAGTCGGCATGTACGACCGAGGACGGCACGGCGGCAAAGGTGAAACCGGGGATCAGCACCCGCGCGTCCCGCGGCAGACCCAGCGCCTTGAGCGACAGGAACAGCGCCGCCGAGCAGGACGACACCGCCAGCGCATATTTGCTGCCAAGCAGCTCGGCGAACTCGGCCTCGAGCAACGCGACGGGCGCATCCTGCGGCGCGGTATAGCGGAACAGGTCGCCGGATTGCATCAGCGCCTCGATGGCCTCACGCGCGGCGGCGGGGATGGGTTCGGCGTCATGAACGTTGGGAGGTTGGGTCATATTTGGAAATCCTGAATTCCACTTTTCGAAAAAGTAAATTCATGACGCGGCGATGCCAAGACCCTTTTGCCCCCATCGGCGAGAATTCACTGATCTGTGGCTTTCAGGCTCTCAGACGCCCAACCGGTCCCGCAGCGCGTACCAGGTCATGGCCAGCACCAGCAGCGGGCTGCGCAATGCAGGTCCGCCGGGAAAGGGCAGGGCCGGCACGCGCGAGAAGGTGTCGAACCCCTCGGCCTGCCCCTGAATGGCCAGCGCCATCAACTGCCCGGCATGGGTCGCGGTGCCGACACCATGGCCGGAATAGCCCGAGGCCGACAGAATGTTCGGCGCCACCCGCGCCAGATAGGGCATCCGCCGCATGGTGATGCCCAGCGTGCCGCCCCAGGCATAGTCGATCTTCACATCCCGCAGGTGCGGAAAGATCTCGGCCATCGGCTTGCGCACTTTGGCGGCGATGTCGGCGGGAAACCGATAGCCATAGCTCTCACCACCGCCAAACAGCAGACGCTTGTCGGCGCTGAGGCGGAAATAGTTGACCACGAATTTCGTGTCGGCCACCGCCACGTCCCGGGTCAGAACCTTTGCTGTTTCGTCCCCCAAAGGCTCGGTCGCCGCGATGAAATTGTTGATCGGCATCACCCGCGCCGCCACCTTGCGGTTCAGCGAACTCAGATAGCCATTGCAGGCCAGGATCACATGTGCGGCGATGACCCGGCCCTTGTCGGTTCGTACCGTTGCCGGGGTGCGCTCTTCGATGTGATGCACCTCGGTTTCTTCGAATATCCGTACTCCGGCAGCCCGCGCCGCCCGCGCCAGCCCCAGCGCATAGTTCAGCGGATGCAGATGCGCCGCCCCCATGTCCAGATACCCGCCCTTGTATGCGGGCGAGGGGCAGAGCGAATGTCCCTGCGCCGCGCCCAGCAGTTCGATCTGGTCATACTCATAGCGGTCCGCCAGATGCGCGGCATGGGCGTGCAACTCCCGCCGCTCGCCGTCGGACAGACCTAGCGTGGCCACGCCCGGCTTAAGGTCACAGTCGATTGCATGCCTTGCGATCAGGTCCTTGACCAGCGCCTTGGCATCCTCGGCCAGATCCCAGAGCCGAGCGGCATCCGCATCGCCCACCAGCCGCTCCAGATCCTCCTGATCCATCCGCTGCGCGCTGCCCAACTGCCCACCGTTGCGCCCCGATGCGCCAAAGCCCGCGCGATGCGCCTCGACCAGAACCACGTCGAACCCGGCCTCGGCCAGATGCAGCGCGGCCGACAGGCCGGTATAGCCGCCACCGACCACGCAGACATCCGCCCTGACCTCACCGCGCAGGGGGGCGCAACGCTCTGCCTGATGCGCCGTGGCCGCGTACCAACTGGGCGGAAATTCCCCCCGCCGGTCATTGGAATAGAGCAGATTCATCCCGCCCCCTGCTTCTTCTTGCTGCAAATACGCATATTCCGGCCCGGGCCAAAAGGCTCAGACGTTGAGCAGCAGATGCTCGCGCTCCCACGGGGAGATCACCTGCAGGAACTCCTCGTATTCGGCCCGTTTCACGATGGCGTAGACCCGCGCGAATTCCGGACCCATCACCTGATGCAGCGCCTCGGCCCCTTCGAACATATCAAGCGCGTTGCCCATCACCTGAGGAATGTCGCCCTCACCTTCGTAGGCGTCGCCATAGAACTGGCGGCGGGGGCGCTCCTGCTCGGTCAGGCCCAGATAACCGCAGGCCAGCGACAGGGCGATGCCCAGATACGGGTTGCAGTCCATGCCCGCGATCCGGTTCTCGATCCGACGCGCTTCCGGAGGGGACAGCGGCACGCGGATGCCGGTCGTGCGATTGTCGCGCGCCCATTCCAGATTGATCGGGGCGGCGTGATCCTTCACATAGCGGCGATAGGAATTCACATAAGGCGCCATCACCGCCAGACCGGCCGGCAGATGGTTCTGCAGACCCGCGATGAAGTGGTAAAACGCATCCGTCTCGCCGCCTTGCGGGCCGGAAAAGATGTTCTGCCCGGTCTCCGCGTCTATGATCGAGTGGTGGATGTGCATGGCAGACCCCGGCTCGTCCTCGATGGGTTTCGCCATGAAGGTGGCAAAACAATCGTGGCGCAGCGCCGCCTCGCGGATCAGCCGTTTGAAATAGAACACTTCATCGGCCAGCTTGACCGGATCGCCATGGCGCAGGTTGATCTCAAGCTGCCCTGCGCCGCCCTCCTGGGTGATGCCGTCGATCTCAAACCCCTGATGTTCGGCGAAGTCATAGATGTCGTCGATCACCGGGCCGAACTCGTCCACCGCCGTCATCGAATAGGCCTGCCGCGCCGCCGCCGGACGGCCCGAACGGCCCATCATCGGCTTGATCTCATGCGCCGGGTCCAGATTGCGGGCGACCAGAAAGAACTCCATCTCGGGGGCCACGATCGGCTCCCAGCCTTTCTTGTGATAAAGCTGCACCACCCGCTTGAGCACATTGCGCGGGCTGAACGGGATCGGCGCGCCGTCCCGGTCATAGGCGTCATGGATCACCTGCAGCGTCCAGTCTCCGGTCCAGGGCGCGGCGGAGGCGGTCGAGAAATCCGGCTTGAGGATCATGTCCTTTTCGATGAACCCGTCATCGCCGGCGGCTTCGCCCCAATCGCCGGTGATGGTCTGATAAAAGATGCTGTCGGGCAGGTGGAAATAGGACTGGCGCGCGAATTTCGAGGCAGGTACCGCCTTACCCCGCGCGATGCCGGGCAAGTCGGCGATGACGCATTCCACCTCGTCCAGGCGCCGCCCGTCCAGATAGTCCTGCGCCGCTTGCGGGAGGTTGTCCTTCCAATCGGCCATCAGGCCCTCTCTTTCTTGAAAAACGCGGCCATGAGATCGGCGATCTCGCGGCTGTCGATGGGGCCGTCCAGCCGGTCGCTGGCCTGCTGCAACAGAGCGTCGGGCACGACGCCCTTGCCCCGGGTGCGGATCAACCCATCCACGAAACTACTGTTGAACTCCGGATGCGGCTGGATCGTCCAGATCGTGTCGCCATAGGCCAGCACCGCGTTGCGGCAAAAGGCGTTCGAGGCCAGCACCTCGGCCCCATCGGGCAGATCCGTGACCTGATCCTGATGCCAGGCGTTGAGCGCCACCGTGCTGCCGTCCAGTTCATACTCCGTGCGCCCAACCGCCCAGCCGCCGGAGAACTTTTCGACCTTGCCCCCCAGCGCTTGCGCGATGATCTGGTGACCGAAACAGACGCCGATCAGCGGCAGCTTTGCTTCACGAATGTCACGAATCAGCGCCTCAAGCGGGGGTATCCATGCGTGGTCCTCATAAGCGCCGTGGCGCGACCCGGTGATCAGCCATCCCTCCGCGTCGATGGGGCTTTGCGGGAAGGTGCCGTCGACCACGGGATAGGTGTCAAACGTCAGCTCGTGCCCGTCCAGCAGGGTCTCAAACATCTGATCATAATCCCCTTCTGTTTTGATCAATGCATCGGGGGAGTGGCCGGTTTGGAGGATGCCGATTTTCATGTTTCACCAATTTGATCAAATTTAGCCTAACTGACTCAGACCGCCCAGGCAAGAGGGGTCACACGGCCTCGAGATAGCTCAGCCAGTGGGTCTCGGGTGCGCGCTCGGCGAAGCGGGCGATCTCCTGGCGCTTGGTCATGGCCAGGTAGCGGATCAGATCGGCGGGCAGGATGCGGGCGATCAGGGGATCGGCCTCAAACCGTGTGATGGCGGAGGGCCAGTCGGCGGCGAGCTGCGGCAGGCCGTCGATCTCGTAGGCGTTGCCGGTGATCGGGGCCGGAGGCTGCATGCTGTCCTCGATCCCCGCGAGCGCAGCGCCGAGGATGGCGGCCAGCATCAGGTAGGGGTTGGTGTCGCCGCCCGCGACACGGTGCTCGATGCGCCGCGCGGCAGGGGCGCCGCCGGGGATGCGGATCGCGGCAGTGCGGTTTTCGTAGGCCCAGCAGGCGCCGGTGGGTGCGTGGGCACCGGGCACGAGGCGGGTGTACGAGTTGCCGTGGGGCGCAAAGATCAGCGTGCTGGCGGGCATTGCCGCCAGACAGCCCGCAACCGCGTGGCGGAGCGTGTCCGTGCCTTGCGGTCCTCCATCGTCCAACACATTGTTGCCCGCGCTATCGACCACTGAGAAATGCACATGCATCCCGTTGCCGGCATCGTCCGGATAAGGCTTGGCCATGAAGGTGGCGGCAAAGCCATGCTTGCGCGCAAGCCCGCGCACCAAGGCCTTGAACAGCCACGTATCATCAGCGCAGCGCATTGCTTCCTGATGGTTGAGGTTGATCTCGAACTGGCCGATGCCGCTTTCCGAAATCGCGGTCTGGGCGGGGATGCCCATGGCCTCGCAGCCATCGTAAAGCTCGGTGAAGAAGGCGTCGAAAGCGTCCATCTCGGCCATGGACAGAACCGCCTCATCCTCCAGGCGGCGCCCAGTCAGCGGGTTGACCGGCGGGCGGGGCGTGTCGGAGGAGGCATCGAGCAGGGTGAACTCCAGCTCGGTCGCGGCGATGACGGACCAGCCGCGCGCGGCGTAGCGGTCGAGCACGGTTGCCAGCGCGTGGCGCGGGTCGCCGGCAAAGGGCTGGCCGTCATCGTGATGCATGCTCATGGGGACCAGTGCGGTGGGCGCGTCGATCCATGGCACCGGCACCGGGCCACGCCCGGTGGGGCGCAGCACGCCATCGGCATCGCCGCTTTCAAAGACCAGTGGGCTGCCGTCGATATCGGCGCCCCAGAGGTCCACGTTCAGCGCCGAGAAGGGCATCCGTACGGCGCCGGTGTCGAGCTTGGCGGCATAGGCCGAGGGCACCCGTTTGCCGCGCATCTGGCCGTTCAGGTCACAGGCGGCGACGCGGAAAGTGTGCAGATTGCTCAGGTCCATGGGGCTCTCCGATCCTCTTTCGCGCAGGTGTAGCGCGAGGCAGGGGCGTTGTCACTGTATTTGATCAAATTATTGTGGCGACGTAGGCCGGTGGTGCTGGTTTATGCGGGGCCGATTGGGTTCTGTCCGTTTCGTACATCATCCGCAGCAGGAGTTTCCGGCTTGTACAGGCGGGCATGGGACGGTGCCGTAGGAGCAATAGACACAGCAATCGCCCGGTTTGGGGTGCAGGAGCGCCTTGCAGGCGCTGCATTCGTAGAACCACTGGCAGGCGTCGGTGGGCATCTGCCCGACCTGCGCGTGGCCGCATTCGGGGCAGGTGAGGGTGCTTTGGAGTTGGGGGCCGGTCATGGGATCTGTGGGTGCCCTTGGTTGGTGTTGTGATGGTAGCGGGGAAGGGGCTGTGAGGCCAGAAGCGCGGGATTGCGTTTGGTCAGCGTGACCGTCGTGTGCGCCGCTGGATGTAGCGCGGCCAGGGCGAACCGAGAGGGCAGATACGGTGGGTGAGATGGACGCTCAGATCTGGGCGCCCAGCCCGGAAACAAGGCACGCGGTGCCGCCGGGCAGCGGTCGTTTGTGTTGCGCCATTGGTCCGAGCACCAATGGCGACACCGCCCCTATGGCGGGCGCTATTTTGGCATAGGCGGTGTGGTCTGAGTTCGGGTGCGTTGGCACCATGAAGGGGAGACCGTTGAGAGCAGGAGGCCGACCAGCAGTCGGTCGCTGCCCTGTGTTCGGGCTTGTGGTTGTAGTTTCTTCTGGGTTGGACGGTTGCTGGGAGGTTTGCGTTCGAAATCCCGCGAATGGTGACCAAAGTCGGGAGTGAGCCCAATGTGTTCACTGCTGCACCATGCACGAATGTCCGATCTTTCGCAATTCGGCCAAAAGTGATTATTTTAGCGCCGAAAAACTGACGTAGATAGTTCCGGCGCGCAGCCCTTCGCGAAATGATTAATTCTGCCCCGCATCGAGCGCGTCATTCGCACCTTCGGCCTCGGCGAGCGGGGGCTTCCATTCGCAGCCAGGATCAGGGTCAATGGGGTCGACATGGCTCCATTCCACAGGAAGTACGCTAGGTGTAAGGAAAATTCTCTCCACATCATCTGGATTCGCTTGTAGCCAGCCGAGCCAACGACCGTAGAACTCTTCGTCTGGCAGTGACCTTCCCCCGCGATCAGGGCCGGTTTGATCTGGAATCTTCCGGTTGGGTGTCAGTGTCGAGCGGCAGCGTGGAGACCGCAAGAGTCTCAAGCGCTGGCGCGGTAGTTTTCATCAGGAACTCCGTTGGTGATAGATATCCGAGCGCGGAATGTGGGCGCTTGGTGTTGTAGTGATTTCGCCATCGGCCGATTTCCTCGCGGGCGTGGCGCAGTGATCGGAACCAGTGAAGGTTGAGACATTCGTCCCGGAACTTGCCATTAAAACTCTCGACGAAGGCGTTTTGCACCGGCTTGCCAGGCTCGATGAACCGCAGACGCACGCCGGTCCGCTCAGACCAGTCGAACATGGCCTTGCTTGTGCCTTCTGGGCCGTTATCGAGGATGATCTCTTCGGGCAGACCAATGCGCCACGCTAGGTCATCCAGGAACCGCACAACGCGGGCGCCAGGGATCGACACATCGACAATCTGGCCCGGACAGAACCGGCTGTGATCGTCCACGATATTGAGCACCCGGAACCTACGGCAGTCCGCAAGTTGATCGCTGATGAAGTCCAAAGACCATCTTTGCATCGGCCTTTCCGGGACTTGAGGCGCAATGCGGTCGCGCCTGGGCAGCTTGCGCCGCTTCTTGGTGCGAACCTGCAAGCCATGCTCGGTGTAGAGCCGATACGTGCGCTTGTGGTTCACCACGAGACCTTCCCGACGCAACATTGCGTGCAGGCGCAGGTAGCCGTATCG
>NZ_WPZY01000020.1 GCF_013031405.1 Ruegeria sp. HKCCD8929
GTTTTCCGAGCCGTGAATCACGCAGAGCAGCGAAAATCAATGCATCCTGACCCTAAGCCCCCCGCTGACCTTGCATTCCAATGAGGCTGAAGCAGGCAAACAGGATGGCCGCCACGCAGACGATCGACGGACCTGCTGGAGTGTCGAATACGTAAGCTGCCCGCAGGCCTGCTACGGCCGAAACCGCCCCAATCGCAGCCGCAATCACTGCCATCGTTTCCGGCGCTCGCGCCAGGTTGCGTGCGGCCGCGGCCGGAATGATCAACATAGCGGCGATCAGCAGCACGCCTACAACCTTGATTGCGACGGCGACTGTGACCGCCAATGACAAGGTAAGGATCAACTGCTCGCGCTTGGGGTCGAAGCCGCTGGCATAGGCCAGCTCCTCATTCAGTGTCGCGGTCAGGAGTTGCGACCAGCGCCACGCAATCAGCCCGACGACAAGCGCCGCACCACCCCAGATAACGGCTAGATCGGCGCGCGAAACGGCGAGAATATCGCCAAACAGATAGGCCATCAAATCGATACGAATGCCGGACAAAAACGACACCGCAACAAGACCGAAGGCCAGCGCGGAATGCGCCATAACACCCAGCAGCGTGTCCATGGCATAGCCGCGACCGGCCAGGAGTGTCACAGTCAGCGCCATCAGGAGAGCAACCGTCAGTGCGCCCGTGAAAATCGACATCTGGAATGTCAGCGACAGCACCACACCCAGTATCGCGGCATGTGCTGTCGCGTCTCCGAAATACGCCATGCGGCGCCAGACGACGAAACATCCAAGCGGAGCTGCGGCAAACGCCACACCCACGCCGGCGAGCGTTGCTCGCGTCATGAAATCATCAAGCATTATTCTGCCGCTTCCTGAGAATTTGCACCGTGGTCGTGGTGATGATCGTGATCGTGGCGATAAAGGGCGAGCGCGCCGCCCGTGCCTGTTCCGAACAGGGCCCTGTACTCCGGGGCCGAGGCCACCACCGCGGGTGATCCCGCACAGCAGACATGGCCGTTGAGGCAGATCACGCGATCAGAGGCGCTCATGACCACGTGCAGCTCGTGACTGATCATCAGGATCGCGCAGCCGGTATCACGGCGGACGTCTTCGATCTGCCGGTAGAATGCAGCCGACCCCGGCTGATCGAGACCCTGCGTCGCTTCGTCCAGCAACAGGATGTCCGGCCGATTGATCAGGGCCCGGGCCAGCAGCACGCGCTGGAACTGTCCGCCCGACAGCTGCGACATCTGGCGTTTCAGAAGGTCAGGCACACCGGCTGATTCAAGCGCATTCGCGCAATCCTGTCGTGAAACGCGATTGGTCAGTCGCAGGAAACGTTCAACGGTGATCGGCAAGGTCGGGTCGATGTGCAGTTTTTGCGGCACGTATCCGATTTTCAGCCCGGGCTTCAGCGTAACCCGCCCGGCGGACGGCGTGGTCGCCCCGATGATGGCCCGCAAAAGGCTGGTCTTGCCCGAGCCGTTTGGTCCGACGATGGTTACGATCTCGCTGGGCTCGATTGCAATATCCACATGACTCAGAACTGTGTTCACGCCATAGCGCACGCTGAGATTGTCAACGGTGACTAGGGTCATCTTTACGCCTTTTCGGTGCAGTCGGGGCAGATGCCTTCGGCCTCTACAACCGTCCGCTCAATCTCGAAACCCACCGCGCGCGCAGCCGCACCCAGCGCGCCTTTGGCCGGGGCTGAATGCGCCTCTGCCACGGCATCGCATTTCCGGCAAATCATGAAGGCGGGCGAATGCGCGGCGCCGGGATGCGCGCACGCGACAAATGCATTCAGACGCTCGATCTTGTGCACGAAACCGTTATCGACCAGAAAGTCGAGCGCCCGGTAAGCCACCGGCGGCTGCGATCCAAACCCTTCCTCGCGAAGGCGGTCAAGAATAGCATAGGCACCAAGCGCCCGATGTTCCTGCAGCAACATCTCCAGCACCTTGCGCCGAACCGGGGTCAAACGCAGCCCTTCTTCCCTGCATCGCGCCTCGGCCGTGGCCAGGGCCGTTTCTACGCAGGTCGCATGGTCATGTTTCTGGAACCCTACGGGGGCCGATTGATCAGCCGGCACGGGTCGCGTCTCACTTGTCATGTTATTCCATATCATGTATGCCGCTCGTAACGTTATAAAATCACACAGAGGGTCTGATGTCCAGAAAGCTTCTTCCAGTTTCAATCATGGCTGCGCTGATTGGGGGCACAGCCATGGCAGATGTCCCGAACGTGGCGGTCGATATTGCGCCGGTGCATTCGCTGGTGGCGCGGGTGATGGAGGGTGTCGGGACACCTGACCTGATTGTTCCGCCGGGTGCTTCCCCACATGAATACAACCTGCGCCCCTCGGAAGCCTCAGCCCTGCAGGAGGCGGATTTAGTGTTCTGGCTGGGCGAGGGCCTGACGCCATGGATGGAAGATGCGGTTGAGACCCTCGCCGACGGTGCGACCGTCACGACCCTGCTGGAGTCGGACGACACCATTCTGTTGGATTTCCGCGAGGGTGCTTTGTTCGAGGCGCACGAGCATGGCGATGAAGACGAACATGGTCATGAAGAGCATGCCGAGGACAAGGAACATGATGACCACGATCATGACGACGAGCATGCCGAAGATGGCGAACACGCGCATGAAGAAGACCATGGGCATGACGAGCACGACGAAGACAAAGAGCATGATGATCACGCCGAGGATGACGAACATGGCCACGAGGAGCACGCTGAGCAAGACGATCATGATGCGCATGCCCACGGCGAACACGATCCCCATGCCTGGCTTTCGCCCGAGAACGCCCAGATTTGGCTGAACCTTATTGCGGCAAAGCTCTCCGCTGCCGATCCGGACAACGCAGGTGCCTATTTCGCAAACGCTGCGGCGGCGCGCGAGGAACTGGATGCGCTTTCCGCCGAAGTGGCCGGGATGCTTGAACCGGTCCGTGGCGGCAGCTTCATCGTGTTCCACGACGCCTACCAGTATTTCGAGAATGCGTTTGACTTCCCGGCCTCCGGCGCGATCTCTCTCAGCGACGCTTCCGACCCGAGCCCGGCTCGCATTGCTGAAATCCAGGGTAGAATTCGCGGTGAAGGCGTTGGTTGTGTTCTGGCAGAGCCACAATTCAGTCAGGGAATTATCAACACCGTGCTGGACGGGACCGAGGCCAGCACAGGCGTAATTGATCCTCTCGGATCTGATCTTGAACCTGGTGCGGCCTTGTACCCACAGCTTATCCGGAACATGGCCAAAGCGCTGGCCGAGTGCCTGTGAACCACTCAGACCACCCGGTCGAAGGCTCAACTTCGACTGGGTCAAGTGCCGCTTGGGGCCTCGCGCATAGCGGACGCTTGGTGGCTTTGGCGATCGCGCTTATTCTAGCTGGATCGGCGCTGGTGTTGTGGCTCTCCGTCCCCTGGAACCGACTTTCGCAATGGGCGGCGCAAGAGCAGCGTGACTTCCAGAACGCAATGGCCCGCGCCCTGCGGGCGATCCGTGCTGGCGATGCCTGGGCAATCTGGGCGTTGTGCAGCGCGACTGCCGCCTATGGCTTTGTCCACGCCCTTGGACCCGGGCACGGCCAGGTGTTGCTGGGAGGAACTGCGCTGGCCAGTGGAGCAACGCTGCGTCGGATGATCGTGCTGACGCTGGCTTCGAGCCTCGCGCAGGCTGGCGTTGCAATATTTCTTGTGGGCGGCGTAGCTCTCGCTCTGGGATGGGCGACGCGTGACCTTGTCGGGATGACCGAAGCCTGGCTCGCCCCAGCAAGCGCAATTGCAATTTCCGCGATTGGCGTGCTGCTGATCGTAAGAGGCGTGCGAGGCTGGCCTCGGCAGGAAAGAGTAAGGCATGGCCGTCACGTGTCTCACTGTGGTTGCGGTCATGCCCACGGGCCAACCGTCTCTGAAGTGCAAAGCCTGAACTCGACACGAGAAGCATTAGCGCTGATCGGAAGCGTGGCTGTCCGACCCTGCACGGGCGCGCTCTTTGTACTGGTGATCGCACTGCGTATGGACGTGTTCCTTGTCGGCTGCCTCGCGGTTCTGACGATGAGCTTGGGAACAGCTGCCTTTAATCTGATTGTTGCCGGGTCGGGTGTCGCAGCGCGCAGGCTGACAAGTTTTAAGCTTGAGGGTAAACGCCTGAAGCAGTTTTCTGCCGGGCTTCATATTGTCGGTGGTGCGCTCATCGCAATTCTTAGCGCCGGGCTTTCAATATCATATCTGGACGGTTCGATCTAATTTCCCTATGAATGATATGTTATTACATAGTGATTCAGGAGAGCTTACAGTGACGTCCCAAGAAGCAACGGTTACCGATGACGCGTCGGATCAGCGGATACCGGTCACGGTTGTGACGGGTTTTCTCGGCGCCGGAAAGACAACGCTGCTGAATGCGGTCTTATCGGAATCGTCAGCCGGACGTATTGCAGTGATCGTGAACGAGTTCGGCGAGGCGGGGCTGGATCACGACCTGATCGAGTCTGTCGAAGACGAAATTGTCCTGATGCAATCAGGCTGCCTCTGCTGTTCGATCCGGGGCGATTTGTCAGGAACGATAGGCAGCTTGATCAAACGTCGAGACGATGGGCTGCTGGGTTTCGAACGTATTGTAATAGAGACGACAGGGCTGGCCGATCCGGGTCCTATTTTGCAGACGCTTTTGGTCGACCCCGGTTTGGCGCACACCACCCGCATGGACGGTTTGGTGACAGTCGTTGACGCAGCCACCGGCCCCGCGACACTGGACGCGCAGTTCGAGGCGGTCTCGCAAGTTGCGATGGCTGATCTGATCCTGCTCAGCAAGACAGATCTGGTCACTGCGGCGGCAGCAGACGCCTTTTTAAAACGATTGAGCGGATTGAACCCCACGGCCCGGATCGAGCGGCCCGTTGCTGATCAATTCGAGCCAGACACACTCTGGGGATTGAGCGGCTTGCGCAAGGGCGTGGCCCAGCAAGACGGGATTGCTTGGACCACACCTGCTGCGGAGTGCAAAAGCGACCCGCTCGCGAACCTCTCCGGACTGTCCGCGCTCAAGCGGTCGTCTTTTGTCCCCACACCACATGATGCGAGGATCAGTTCCGCCTCGATTGTATTGGACGCGCCGCTCAAGGACGCAGCGTTTGACCTCTGGCTGGACACGCTGGTCGCACTCAAAGGGCCAGATATTCTGCGCGTCAAAGGTATCGTCTTTCTAGAAGGCATCGACGTCCCCTTCGTGTTTCATGGCGTGCAGCACATTTTCGATCCGCCGGTCCCACTGGAGAACTGGACTGGCGATGACCGCCGCTCGCGCATCGTGGTCATCGCCCGAGATCTCAGCCGTCCTGAATTACAACGCAGCCTCGACATGCTGCGCGCCCATCAACCAGACATCGCCACGAAAGACGAAGTGTTCCTGCCCATGACTGATACTCGCCTTCCTGTAACCGTCCTATCAGGCTTCCTTGGTGCTGGCAAAACCACCCTCCTGAACCGCGTGCTGAATAATCGCGAAGGCAGGCGTGTCGCCGTGATTGTCAACGACATGTCCGAGGTGAATATAGATGCCGATCTGGTGCGCGCTGAAACCGAGCTGAGCCGTACCGATGAGACGCTTGTCGAGATGTCGAACGGCTGTATCTGCTGCACCCTGCGCGACGACCTGCTGGCCGAGGTGCGGCGGCTGGCTGCCGAAGGCCGGTTCGACTACCTGCTGATAGAGTCCACTGGTATCTCCGAACCCCTACCCGTCGCGGCAACCTTCGATTTCCGTGACGAAAACGGTGAGAGCCTGTCGGATGTCGCCCGACTCGACACCATGGTCACGGTCGTGGATGCCGTGAACCTACTCAATGACTTCTCCAGCCATGACTTCCTGCGTGACCGTGGAGAGACAATGGGGGACGAGGATGAGCGAACGCTTGTCCATCTTCTGACGGACCAGATCGAGTTTGCAGACGTGGTCATCCTCAACAAGGTAGACGATGCAGGGGCCAAGCGCACCGATGCCGCCCGCAAGATTATTCGCAGCCTGAACGCGGATGCCAGGATCATCGAGACGAACCATTCAGAGGTTGCGAGCAAGGCAATCCTCGACACCGGCCTGTTCGATTTCGACACAGCTCATGAGCACCCGATGTGGGCCAAGGAACTGTATGGTTTTGCCGATCATGTCCCGGAAACCGAAGAGTACGGCGTCTCGTCATATGTGTACCGCGCGCGTCAGCCGTTTGAGCCCGAGAAAATTCTGACGGTGCTGAACGGCGACATGCCCGGTGTGATCCGCGCCAAAGGGCATTTCTGGATCGCAACTCGGCCCATGTGGGTCGCCGAGTTCTCGCTTGCTGGCGCCTTGTCGAGCGTAAAGCCGATCGGGACATGGTGGGCATCGGTTCCAAAGGAACGCTGGCCCGAGCATCCGTCAGTGCAGAGCTACATCAAGCAGCATTGGATGGAACCCTGGGGGGACCGGCGACAGGAGATCGTCTTTATCGGCTCGGGCATCGACTGGCCGAAACTGAAATCTAGGCTCGATGCCTGCCTGCTGTCCGAGACCCGTGCCCCCGGGCCGGATGCTCTTCCAGGAGATTTGCCTGACCCGTTCCCGCTATGGCGCCGAGTGGAGGATGCCGCATGAGCTACGTCCAGTCCGAGTTAAGAAACGCAGCTGTCGGTGTTGGCATCGCTGACACTCCGGATGGGCTTGCCAAAATCCGAACACCCGGTTGCGCGGCGACAATCTGGCGCCGCCAGGTCGAGCCGGGTTTTCAAACATGGATCAACGCTCTCGATCCGTCGCAACTGCCAAAAAGGGCGGCTCGTTCTGCGCCCGGATGCGGTACCCGAAGCCACGCGCCATCTTTGCGAAATGGTAGCGTTAGACGAGGGTGCAGAGCGAACATGGCTGGAAAACGACATCGCCGATCTGGCTGCACGTTTCGCCGAATTGATGCATGCACCCTATCTGCGCTTGCGGCTGGACGTGATCAATACAAACGCGTGTAGAAAGTTCCACATTGACGCGATCTTCGCGCAGTTGATCTGCACCTATCGGGGCACCGGCACCCAATACGGGATCTCAACCGACGGCGAGGACCCAAAACGGATTTTCACCGTCGCAACCGGATCGCCTATGGTCATGCGCGGCACGCAATGGCCTCAGAAACCGCCCTTAGGCCTCTTGCACCGCTCACCGACCATAGCGGGTACCGGCGAAACTCGGCTTGTTCTTGTGTTCGATCCGATTTTCGACATTGAAGAAGAGAAGGAGTAACGAGACTGACGGCCGGTTTGCTTTTTTGTACAAGACAGCCGCATTCTGGCTGATGTTGTTGAAAAAGTCATTGGTTTTGACGGTTTGCTCGGGACCAACGCTCTGATTTTGTGGAGCAATCTGCAGCCGTTCCGCCTTTCTAGCCTGCGACTGGTTCCATCGGCTTGAGTTTCGCCGACTTCCGGAGCCTTTGGGCGGTGGCTGCGAGAGTGAATTCGTCCTGGCCGCCGCCTGGCCCTCGTAATCGTAGCCCAGCTAGTCATGCTGGCATCCACGGCGAAGCCCTGGCCGCAGACCAGCCCTTCCTCCATGCTCCACTCAACAGCTGCCTCGAACACATGACGGAAGCAGATCACTCTCGCGAAAGCGACCGGGTCGGTTCTTCGAGAATGCCGAATGCGCTGGAATGCTGTCATTCAGATTAAGACAGAAAAACCAAGCTCTAATGTCAGCGTGATCAGTCAGAGGTACAACAATCCGTCGCTCGCATCCTTTCCCAGTAAGTCGTTTGTTGCTTCGCATGCAGACCAGCATGACGCCATAGATTTGACCGCCTTAGAAAACTCAGCTTCCCAACACGAGCTCTGTTGGCTTGTTTTGATAACAAACAGGCCGCAGGAATCGGCGGATCGACAGCGTTCCAACACTTGTCGCCCCAAAATTTGTTGAGGCAGGATAAGGGCCGCCGTGTACCATACTGTCGGCAACCTCGACGCCGGTCGGGAAGCCGTTGAACAGAACCCGCCCGGCCTTTCGTTCGAGAACGGGAAGAAGTTCGGCCGCCAGGTCGGCATCCCCGTCATCCATGTGGATCGTCGCAGTCAACTGACCCTCTAGAGCTTTGGCCAACTGCGTGAATTGCTCCGCGTTCTCGGTCACGACAACCACGCCCAGAGGCCCGAAGACCTCGTGTGACAAAACCGGGTTGGCCGCGAAAGTCTCGGCAGAAACGCGATACAGGAACGCACTGGCGGATCGGCTTTCAGCGGTCCCGGCAAAGACCGTCTCAACATCTTGTGTCGATGCGATGCGGTCCCGGCCATCGCAGAACGCACTGGCAATCCCTTCGGTTAGCATGATCTGAGGTGTGACCTCGTGCAGCGCTTTGGCGGTTTCCGAGATGAAAGCCTCGGCGTCCGGTCCGGCAGGCAAAATGGCTAACCCCGGATTTGTGCAGAACTGCCCCGCCCCCATGGTCAGCGATGCCGCCCAGCCGCGGGCTATATCCGTGGCGCGGGCGTTCAAAGCCGTAGGCATCACGAACATAGGGTTTACGGACCCCAATTCGCCGAAAAACGGAATGGGTTCGTCGCGCGCCGCGCACAGATCGAACAGCGCCCGCCCGCCCCGCAATGAGCCGGTGAACCCAACTGCCTTGATGAAGGGGTTCTGGACCAGCGCACCACCCACTGCATTGCCGCCGTCGTGAACAAAGCTGAAAACGCCGGGATTTATGCCCAGCGCTGCCCGTGCTGCGTCGATTGCCTCGGCCACGATCTCACCGGTGCCCGGATGAGCCGGGTGCCCCTTCACGACCACCGGGCAACCTGCGGCCAGCGCGGCTACGGTATCACCCCCGGCGGTCGAGAAGGCCAGCGGGAAATTTGAGGCGCCAAATACGGCTACCGGGCCAATCGGACGCTGGACCATCTTCAGATCCGGTCGTGGTAGCGGCTGACGGTCTGGCAACGCCGCGTCATGGCGCAGATCAAGGTAATCGCCCTTGCGGATATGGTCTGCGAATAGACGCAACTGACCTGTGGTGCGGCCCCGCTCGCCTTCTAGCCGCGCGGCGGGTAGGCCGGTTTCGGCGCTGCCGATCTCAGTGATCTCGGCGCCGCGGCTTTCGATCTCCTGGGCGATGCGGTCCAGAAACGTGGCCCGGTCTTCGCGGGTGGAATAGCCGTAGGACCAGAACGCATCCTCGGCGGCAGCGCAGGCTTTTGCCACGAGATCCGGAGAACCCGCAAAGTAGCTTTTGGGTTCTCCATGCGCCGGGGCGGAGAAAAAGCTGCCTTCGCCCGCCATCCATTCTCCTGCAATCAGGCTTTTACCGTCCATGTCAAAATCCTCAGATAAGATCGCGTGCCGCGAGGTTTTTCATCAGCGCACTGGTGCCGAACTCCCAGGGGGGACATTCGGTTGACAGTCTTACTGTGTTGGAAAGCACACCAAGCGCAGGGTTGGAGATTTCTACGACATCACCCATCTTATGCGTGAACCCGCCGCCGGGCGTGTCGCGGTCCTGGGTTGGTGCAAAGAGCGTGCCCAGCATCAGAAAGAACCCATCCGGATACTGGTGGTGTGTGCCCCGCGTCTGCCCCACAAGGTTTTCCGGATCGCGGCTGATTTCGGTCATTGAGCTGGTGCCATTCAGCACAAACCCGTCCTCCCCCGTCACCTGCAAGGTCAGCTTGGCCTGCCTTACGTCATCAAGACCATAGCTGTCGTCGAACAACCGCAGCATCGGGCCAATTGCGCAAGAGGCGTTGTTGTCCTTGGCCTTGCCCAGCAACAGAGCCGAGCGCCCCTCGACATCGCGCAGGTTCACATCGTTGCCCAGCGTTGCCCCCCTGATCCGGCCGGTGCTGTCCACGGCCAGAACGACCTCGGGTTCCGGGTTGTTCCAGGTCGAAATCGGGTGCAGCCCAATGCTGGCCCCGAAGCCGACCGCTGACATGGCTTGCGACTTGGTGAACACCTCGGCATCCGGTCCGATCCCAACCTCAAGGTATTGCGACCACACATCTTCTGCGATGAGTGCCTCCTTTAGCGCCATAGCCTTTTCCGATCCGGGCACCACGGCGCGCAGGCTGTCGCCCAAAATCTCTGTGCAGCGTGCACGGATGGCGTCGGCTTTGGCTGGATCACCCTTGGCTTTCTCTTCGATCACCCGCTCAAGCATCGACGACACAAAGGTGACCCCGCAAGCCTTGATCGGTTGCAGATCGGACGGCGCAAGAAAGTAGGGCTTGTCCGGGTTTGGCGCTTCGGTCGAATTCGCCACGACATCCGCAAGGCTGCAGACATCCGTCCCGGGTACTTCACGGGCCTCGGTGGCCGGATCATCCAGTTCCAGAAGTTCCTGCATCGTGGGCACGTTTGCCGACGTGATGTCCACGAGGCGATCGCTCCGCCGTGCGACCAGCGCGGGTCCTTGCGCCTCGGGCAGCCAGATCCGGCCAACGAAAGTTCCCGTGTCAGGTAGGTTCAGTGTCATTCGGTGGTTCCCAAAGAATAGAGTTTGGACAAGAGCGCGTCGGCCCGATCGCAGGCAGCCCATATCAGCGACATGTGGTCGGCGCCGTCGATCACGTGCCAGTCGGCATTTGCGGATTGAGACATCAGCGCACCGCTGCGCAAGAACTCATGGGTTTCAGAGCTGCCGTTGACGTACAAGACGGGTCCGCGGTCTGTTTCGGGCGGCAAAGTGAATGCCGTGACCTCCTCAGGTGTCAGTTGCAATTCCGACTGCAGGAAGGACAGCCGCACGGGGGCAAGATCGTAGACCCCGCTGAGCGCCAGAACCCCACGGATACGGTTGGCCAGCGTGGCGTCGGTCATGGCAGACAGCGCGAGATGGGCACCTGCGGAATGTCCAATCAGCACGAGTTTCGACGCCGGAAACCGCTCGGCCAGCGCCCGCAATGCCGCCCGGACATCAGCCACGACATCGGTCAGCCGAACCTCTGGCATCAGACGGTATTCGACATTGGCCACAGCCGCACCCGCAGGCAGAAAGGCCGGTATCATGAACCGATGCGTCTCCGCCTCCAGCGCGCGCCAGTAGCCGCCATGAATGACAACCGGCAACACCGTCCGAGGGCCGGTTCCGTCGGTCCACTCAACCCACTGCCGCGCATGATCTCCATAGGCTACGCGCGTGAACCGGGATCGCTTGGCAACCTCTGCGCTGTGCTGCGCCATACGGTCGAGGGCATCCACGAAGTCTGGAATAACCTCGGAGAATTTGAACTGCCGATCCCAGAAAGCCTGCACAGTTAATCCCCCACCGTGGTCTCTGCAATTTGTCGATAAGCCTGATCCAGCGCACGGATTTGCGAATCTGTCGCTCCGCGTGTCGAGTTGACGACAAGGCCAATCAACGCAATGCAACTGGCGGAGCTTTCGACCGGTATCAGGGCCACATTTGTTCGGCGTGCTACCTGACCTTCGAACCATCGCAGCCCGACTTCGGTCACCTGACCGATGGCAAGGTCTGGGATGGTTTCGAACCCGTAGGTGCGTTGCAACCGTGTGCCGCGCGTCTCGCGCCCGATGGAATGTGGACCCATGTTCAGTTCCATATCGCGAGCGATCGCCAGAAACGACGTCAGCTGGGTGCTCTGTCGCAATTGCAGAAGGATGGGTTGGACCAACGGCGCCAGTCGCCCCACGCCGAACCCTTGCAAGCCCACGCGGACCGCCGACATACCAGTAAGGTAATTCCCCTGCCCGTCCCGCCGCAGCATCCCTTCGGCCTCAAGCGTCGCCGTATGGCGATAACCGCTGCTGGCCGGAACGTCCGCAGCCCGGATCAGCCCTGCGGGAGAGGAATGCGCCTGACGCCCGGGGGAGGTGACAAGGGCCTCGAAAACATCGACTGCGCGTGCATAAGCGGTTTGTGTCATCCCGTGGCACTCCCTCTGATTGATCGTTTGGCACTTCGTAGTGCGGGCCCCTGTGACAGGATCGCGTCATCTGGTAGGTCCCAGGCAACATGCAGTTCGGCCCACGAATCCGCTTTGACCGAGGCGGTCTCCAACCCCCGGGGCAATACGATTTGCACCGGTTCTTCGACGCGCTGCGGCACCACGTTTCCGCCGAGGATGTCCAGCGCCAGTCCAAGCGCCCGCGCGCCCATGCTGGCCGGATAGTCCAGCGCCGCCATCGGAACCTTGTGGTGAAGACACAGCTTGTACATCTCGTTCAGGTCACCACCGGTATGGGCAGGAACGTCGAACCCGCCCTCCAGGAACCGGCGTACCGAGCCCACCCCCTGCAACCCGCTGTCACACCACACACCGTCCGGTGGGCGACGGGCTTCGGCCAGAACCTTGCCGATGGCGTCATAACCCCCTGCTTCAGTCCAGTCGGTGTAGCTGACGTTTTCCACGCGAATGCCCGGAAACTCCGCAAAAACGGCCAGTGCCGCCTGCTGTCGGCGCAAGGCCGGGCTGGCCCCGTCGAGACCGCTCAGCAGCCAGACCCGACCCTGCCCGGACAGATGTTCCGCCATCCAATGCGCGCTGATACGTCCGATCCGGTGGTCCGAGGCCGTGACAAAGGAAACCAGCGAGGACCGGTCGTTGGGGCGCCGGTCCACGGCAACAATGGGAAGGCCCTCGGCTGCCAGTGCCCCCAATCGGTCGCTGAGTTCGGTGTCGTTGACCGAGGTGATCGAGATTAGCAACAGGTCAATTTCCTGCGCCACCAGTTCATCAATCTGCCGAAGTTGCAAAGACGGATCGTCCTGCGCATCCAGCACGAACAGCGCGTCGATCTGAGCCTGTGCGATGCGTTCGGCATAGAACAGGCTTTGCAGCATTGCGCGGCGCCAGGCATTGCTGGTCGAGGCGTTGGAGAACCCGATGCGATAGGGTGCCGGGCGCTGATAGCGGCTGGCATCCACCGTCCGGACCAGCGCAGGGTCCCATTCAAGATCGGGCGCACCCTCTCTTTTCCCGGCCCCAGTAACGCCCGGCCGGGCCAGGAGTTTCTTGCCAGATCCGATCTCCGGCACCTCAAGTGCTGCAAAAATCATCTGCCGGGCCTTTGGACCCAATCTCAGGAATCCGTGGTCGAACCTTTCAAGCCAGCCCGCCGCGACCATTGCCCGCAACAGCCCAAACCCCGTTGAGCGGGTGACGCCCAGTTCCTCAAGAATATCATGGGTGCGGCGCGGCGTGTTCTGCGCGTCGAACCCTTTCAGGATCGCAGCGATGCGCTGCACGTTTGATTTATCATCCTGAGACATGGGCGCCTTCCCGATCAGCTCTGCGACCGTTTCATGTAAACGGCTGCGGCGAGGATAATCAGAGCGCCCTTGATCACCAACTGCAGCTCGATGGACAGGCCCAGGATCACCACGATGTTGAACAGCGACACAAGGATCAGCGCCGCCAGCAATACGCCAGGGACCGAGCCCTTGCCGCCGGACAACACCGCCCCGCCAATCACCGCTGCCGCGATACTGTCCAGCTCGTATCCACGTCCGGTCCAGTTATCGACGATCCCGACATAGCCCACCAGAAACAGACCGGCGATAGCGGCCATCACACCCGAGATCACGAAGGCCACAACCACCAACAGCTTGGTCGGCGCGCCGGTCATGTAGGCCGCGTCCGGGCTGTCTCCGTAGAGCTTGAGGCGGCGGCCGAACACGGTGCGTTCCAAAACCCAATGGATCCCGACGGCGACGATGGCCAGTGCGATCAGCGCGACGGGGATGCCAAGGATGTCCCCAGTGGCGAGCCAGCGGAAGGTCTCCGGCAAAGTTCCGCCCGGCGCGCCCTTGGTATAGGCAAAGCGGATACCCTGAAGCACGATCATTGTCGCCAACGTCGCAAGGAATGGCGTCACTTTTCGATAGGCTACGAGATAACCATTGATGGCCCCGATGAATCCGCCCAGCAGCAGACCGACGACGAAGATAACAGGCGTCGAGTCGATCAGCGAGGTCGACAGAACCGCGACCGTCGCCATGATCGACGCCACCGAAAGATCGAGACCCCGCACGATGATGACGATCATTTGACCGATCACCACAAAGCCAAGCGGCGCGGCCTGGATCAAAATGTCCTTCAGGTTGGCGGGGGTCAGGAACCGGGGCGACAGCGCCGTTGTCACCGCCCAGATCACCGCAAGAAAGCCCAGAAGGATCAGCAGTTCCCGCCGCTGGGTTGCGCGGACGGTGGCACGGTTGGGTTTGACGTTTGTGGGGTTGATGGCGGTCGCGGTCATGACTTGCCCTTTCCTGCAAAGAATGAAACGGCAGCGATGATGATCAGGCCTTCGGCGATCCACTGGTAGTAGCTGGAGATGTTCATGAAGTTCAGGGCATTGGCCAGAAACGCCAGCAGGATCACCGCCAGCGCGGTACCCAGAACGCCACCTTTGCCACCGGCCAGCAACGTGCCGCCGACGATCACCGGCGTGATGGACCGCAGATCGAACCCAACGCCCGCACGCGGGTCGCCCACACCAAACCGCCCGGTCATGTACATGGCGGCAACGGCGCAGAGCAGCCCCGACAGCGCATAGATGGCCACTTTGGTCTGCCTGACCGGAAGGCCAGACACGGCGGCAGCGACTTCATTGTCACCGATGGCAAAGATGCGAGTGCCAAAGGTCGTGCGCCACAGCATGAAGCCGACCAGCAGGTACAGAGCGATGACGAACAACATGCCAAAGGGCATGACGCCGATGCGCCCATAGGTAAAATCTTCGAAGAACAACGGCACCGATCCCGAGGGCTGCCGGGTGATCAGCAGCGCCGCACCAGCCAGGATCGTCGAAGTGCCAAGCGTGGTGATCAGAGGGTGCACGCCGACATAGGCGGTGAGGCCTCCATTGATCACGCCGATGAATATCCCGAGCGCCACGACAGCAGCCATCGCCATCAACAATGTACCGGCGCTGTCCCCCGCAATTGCCGCGAACACCACGCACAGAAAACTGAGCGCTCCGGCATAGCTGAGGTCGATCCCGCCGGACAGAATGACGATGGTCTGCGCCAGGGCGACAATCGCAAGGGCGACCATCTGATCCTGCACATTGGCCATGTTGAGCAGGGTCGCGAACCGGTCGGACGCGGACATGCCGATCACGAATACAAGTGCGATCAGTGCGACAACAACCAGGTGAACGGGCTGGGCGCGCGTGGCGCGGGCGATCGTGCTCATGCGGCAACTCCGTGATGGGTTGAGGTCTCGGCGGCGGCAACGGCGATGATCGCCTCTTCGGTGATCTCTTCGCCGACCAGTTCTTTTGCGAGTTCTCCGTCGCGCATGACATACACGCGATCACAAAGACCCACGATTTCAATCAGTTCCGACGAGATCACCAGCAAGGCCATGCCCTCATCCGCCAACTCCCGCAGTGTCTTGTAGATCTCGGATTTTGCACCGACATCGACGCCGCGCGTGGGCTCATCGAGGATGAGCAGCTTGGGCCGGTTTTCCAGCAGGCGCGCAATCAGGACCTTTTGCTGATTGCCCCCCGACAGGGCCGAAATCGGCAGCCCGACATGATCAACCACCACGCCCCGGCGTTCCTTCAGAACGGCGGCCCTGCGTTCCTCGTGACCCGACGGAATCGCGTTGTGATGCACTCCAAAGCCGGGCGTCGTGGCCGCAAAATTGCGCGCAACAGAAGAGTTCAGGAACAGCCCGTCATCCTTGCGGGACTCGGTCAGCATCAGAATGCCCGCCTCGATACAGCCCGCCGGGTCCCGATGCGGCATCGGTTCACCCATCAGGCTCACATTTCCGGTGGCCGGAGCCACCCCGAACAAGGCCAGCGCAAGTTCGGTGCGGCCCGAGCCAACCAAGCCGGCCAGCCCAACAATCTCACCCGCATGTACGTCAAAACTGGCAGGCGGAAGGTGCGGAGCAACCGAGAGGTTTTCCACCTCCAGCACCTTCTCGCCCGCCGTTGGGTTCGCGGCCTTGTGCGGGAAGAGGTCACCAAGCTCGCGCCCCACCATGGCCGCGATAACGCTGTCGTGGGTATAATCAGTGGTGGGCCCTTTCGAGGTCACCACCCCGTCCTTGATCACCGTGATATCGGTGCAAATCTCGAATATCTCATCCAGCCGGTGGGACACATAGACCAACCCCATCCCCCGCTCGCGCAGATCGTTGATGATGCGGAACAGGTGTCTGGTCTCGTTCTGGCTGAGCACTGCGGTGGGCTCATCCAGGATCAAAACCTTGGCCTCGACCCGCAGCGCCTTGGCAATTTCGACCATCTGCTTGTCTGCAACTGAAAGTGTTTCAACCAGAACGTCGGGGTCGAGAGTGATCCCCAGATCGTCCAACAGGGCTTGCGCGTTTTCCTTCAGCGCCTTGCGGTCAATCAAACCCAGCCTCGTGCGCGGCTCAGCCCCCAGATAGATGTTCTCGGCAATCGACAGCGCGCCCAGAACCGAAAACTCCTGATGCACAACCGCGATTCCAGCAGCCAGGCTCTGACGCGGATCGGACCAGCCGGCCTCCTGCCCTTCGAACTCCACATGTCCGGCGGTTGGGGTGTAGAGCCCGGTCAGCAGCTTGATCAGGGTCGACTTTCCAGCGCCGTTCTCACCGCAGAGCGCAACGGAATGGTGGCCGTGAACTTCGAACTCGATGCCCTTGAGCACTTCGTTGGGGCCAAATGACTTGCTGAGGCCGCGCGCGGCCAGGTATGGCTGTGCCATCGTCTCTCCTCCCGTGGAGTGGCGGGGCGGTACTTTGCCGCCCCGATCCGGCTATTTGGGATAGACCGCATTGAACGTGGCCGGGTCATAATCAGCGCCCACGCCCGAGGACATGATGACTGATCCCGGCTTGTCCATCAGTGCGTAATCCGCAACGAACACGTCCGCCTGAACCGAAGGTGTTTCGTGCCCCTCCGAGACGACGACCTGCTGGTTCACTTCGATCCGCTTGGGAATGCCTTTGCCGTCGAGCACATCGAACAGAACCTCAAACGCGCGCGCACCCATCGCTGGCGGATAGTCGATGCCAATCATCGGCACGTCATTGTTGACCGACAACTGGTACATGGCGTTGAAGTCGCCACCGGTGTGCGGCGGGATGGTTCCAGCCTCGTAACCCGCCGCCAGGAAAGCTTCGATTGATCCCGACCCCTGCAGGCCCGAGTCCGCCCAGACACCGGAGATTTCGTCACCGTATTTCTGGATTAGAGCGGACATGATAGTCTTTCCATTTGCGGGCGACCAACTCGTGTATTGGGTCTCCAGCACTTCCAGTTCCGGGAACTGGTTAAACACCTCCATTGCGGCCTGAATGCGGGCTTCGGCAGGTGAGGCACCGGCCAACCCGCCCAACATCACAACCTTGCCTTTGCCCTCAAGCTTTTCGGCCAGCCATTGTGCCGAGATCCGCCCCAGCGCCTGATCTGACGCGGTGACGAAGCTGATGAAATTCTCTGTAGACGGGACAGAGCGGTCCACCAGCACCACCGGAATGCCCTGACGCTTGGCCCGGCGAATGACCGGATCCATGGCCTCGGCTGTAGCGGGCGAAATCAACAGGATATCGACGCCCTGCGCGATCAGATCCTGCACGTCGGCGGCCTGCTTGCTCGGGTCGTCATTGGCATCGGTGATGATGAACCGGCTCAGCTTGTCCGCATTGCGCTCGGCCGCCGCTTCGATCCCGTGCAGCATGGCCACGCGCCATGGGTTCGAGATCGAGGCATTGGAAAAGCCAATCGTATAGGGCCCCTCTTTCTTGTATTCAGCGGCGTCATAGATTTCCAATGCGCCCGGGTTCCAAAGAAAGGTGCGCGGCACCCCTTGATACCCCTCTGCCATCGCCGATCCGGCAAACAGCCCCAGAGTCACGGCCGCGGCCGCAGTTTTGATCATACGCATGCGTTTCCTCCCTGGCGTATTGATTTGTTTTGATTATTCGGCAGCGCGGATCAGGCCGCCCGCGTTGCTCCCGGCCCGGGGGTCCTTGAACATCACCCCGTCCTTCATGATCATCGACAGATTGTCCTGATGCTGAACTAGGCTGACATCCTGAGTGACGTCCCCTTTGACCAGAAGCAGATCGGCAAGGAAGCCCTCTTTCACCTGACCAATCTGGTCTTCCATCTGCATCAGCTCAGCACCGACCGTGGTCGCGCACCGCAGCGCCTCGACGGGCGAATAGCCGAAATAGCGCACGAAATGCTCCAGATCCCGGGCGTTCTGACCCATTGGCGTGACGGCGAAACCGTAGTCACCTCCGACAGCAACGCGCAGGCCCCGCTTGCGGATTTCATGATAGGTGGCGCAGGTGGCATCGAACTTGCGGAACAGGTTCAACTCTTCGGCCACCTCTTTGGTGATACCCACCACATCGCCTTCGCGCGTTGCATTGTGGACAAGGCCGAACGCCGGTCCGAGGATAACGCGATCCTTGGCCTCCTCCAGCATGTCCAGCGCTTCTTCATCGGCGAAGTCGCAGTGATAAATGCAGTCAACGCCGTGACGCACGGCCATTTTCACGGATTCTGACGACCGCGCATGGGCGGCAACCGTCTTGCCATACTTGCGCGCCACCGCCATGAAGGCGGCCAGTTCGTCGTCTTCCAGCGGCGTGATCTCGGCGCGGGCAAACGAGACGAACTCATCCCCCGAGATATTGATCTTCATGTTGTCGACATTGTCGCGCACGCATTCGCGTGCCACGCGCCGCATTTCGATGGGGCCATCGGCGACCAGACCAAAACTCTCTTGATAAATGTGGCGCTTGCGCTCGTCACCCAGGCCGGCGGTTGTCGTGATCTCGGGGCTTGAGGCGCGCATTCTGGGCCCGTCCAACATGCCCTGATTGATCGCATCCCTAGCCGTCACACCAAGCATCGGCTTGGCCGAAGCGGCCTCGAAAATGGATGTAAACCCGTGGCTCAAAAGCAGACGAAGGTTCTGCGCCGTCAGCAGCATGTGTTGTTCAGGGCAAAGCTGGCCCAACTCCCACGGCTCACCAACACCGGTAAAGCTGGGATGGCAGTGACCTTCGACCATACCGGGCATCAGTGTATGGCCCGTGCCATCAATGATCTCACTGGCAGATTCTGCAGATGTGTCTTCACCCTTCGTGATCGAAGTGATTTTGTTGTCGTTGATGGTTACGGTTCCGGGGTAGCGCGCGTCTGATACGCCATCCCAAATCTGAGCACCTTTGATGGTGATCTGTGACATCTTTTCCTCCCTGAGCGCAGACTTGAACCCGCTGCGATCAAGAAAAAGGTGCATCAAATCTTAAGCAATTTAAGCGCGCAAAGCAGCTCTTTATGCCATATATTGGACTAAGCCATTTCGTGGGATGGCTGGCGTTGCCAGTACAAAATGCCTGGCGAAATGAACTCAACGCTTCGCCCTGTCCGGACTCGGCACCCGTCGCTGAGCAACGGCTCCAAACCTTAGTTCTCCTGAAATTCAGTCAACCTGTTCCTCTTGTCGCGCAATCTTTGGTCAGGTGTTCCAGTTTCCGCTGTGGCCATTGATCCGCAAACTCTTTATCCCAAACCCCGTGTTTAACAGGCAGAGAATACTGACCCGTGTTCGACCTACCATCGCTGCGCGCGACCCTTTCCCAGAAATTTGACCTGACCCCGTCTCCCGAGCTGGCCGCCGGGATGAGCGACATACACAACCGCATGAGCCGTGTTGTTACGCCCGCCGACTGGGCCATTCATGCGCCATATGTCAAGGCGATCAACGCGCTCAAAAAAGAGCGTAACGCCGTGATTCTGGGGCATAACTACATGACGCCCGAGATCTATCACGGTATCGCCGATTTCGTCGGTGACAGCTTGCAACTGGCGATAAAGGCGACCGAGGTCGAAGCGGACTTGATCGTACAATGTGGCGTTCATTTCATGGCCGAGACGTCCAAGATCCTCAGCCCTGACAAAACGGTCCTTATGCCGGATATGAATGCGGGCTGTTCATTGGCCGAGTCCATTACCGCCGAAGGGATCGAAGAGATGCGCCGCCGCTATCCTGGCGCACCGGTGGTTTCGTACGTGAACACCACCGCCGAGGTCAAAGCCGCCTCGGACATCTGCTGCACCTCGTCCAATGCCGCACAGATCGTCGCGGCTCAGGAAAGCGACACCGTGATCATGACCCCAGACCAGTATCTGGCGCAGAACGTGGCCCGAGAAGTGCCACAGAAAAACGTGGTCTGGTGGGAGGGCTCCTGCATCGTGCATGAGCAGTACAGCGCGCAGGACCTGCGTGATTTTCGCGAGTGGAACCCCGGCACCCGCCTGATCGCCCACCCGGAATGTCCGCCCGACGTCGTGGCCGAGGCGGATTATTCGGGCTCGACCAGCGGCATCGTCAAATATGTCACCGACGAAAAGCCAGAAAAGGCTCTGCTAATCACCGAGTGCTCGATGGCGTCCAACATTGCGGACGCGTTGCCCGAGGTGGAATTCGTCGGCCCCTGCAACATGTGCCCGTACATGAAGAAGATCACCTTGGAAAAGGTGCTCTATGCGCTCGACACCATGACCCGGCAGGTCGAAGTCGAGGCCACGGTGGCCGGTAAGGCGCGGCAGTCGGTGCAGCGAATGATTGATCTCTCGCGCCAGCTGGGAATTTGATCCGCCAATGCCGAACACTGCCACGCAAGTGATCACTACAGGGCGCGTGATCATAATCGGCGCTGGTCTCGCCGCGATTTATGCGGCGCTGAAGCTGGCTCCACGGCCGGCGGTAATGATCTCGCCGGATCCGCTTGGATCGGGCGCAAGCTCCGCCTGGGCGCAGGGTGGTGTTGCAGCGGCGATGAATCCTCACGACAGCCCAGAGGCTCATGCCGAGGACACGGAACTTGCCGGTGCCGGGACGGTCCTGCGCGGCGTCGCGAACTATGTGACCCGCGCTGCCCGCGACCATATTCTGGATCTGACAAACCTTGGCACCGGGTTCGACCGCACAGCCGACGGAGATTACATCCTGTCGCGCGAGGCCGCTCACAGCGTCGCGCGCGTGGTGCGGGTCAGGGGCGATCGCGCCGGGGCCGAGATCATGCGGGCGCTGATTGCCGAGTTGCGCAAAACACCTTCGGTGCAGGTGCTTGAAGGGACACAAGCCATCGGATTGGAGAGCGACGGCAATCGCGTTACGGGTGTGTATCTGAGCCGTGCCTCCGAAGAAGGGTCAAAGCCGGTGCTGTTGCGCGGGCCAGCCTGTCTGATGGCGGGGGGCGGTTCGGGCGGGCTCTATGCGCTCACCACCAACCCGCCCCGCATCCGCGGTCAGGGGATCGGCATGGCCGCACGGGCAGGCGCCCGGATCGCCGATGTGGAATTCGTGCAGTTCCACCCCACCGCCATCGATGTTGGTGAAGATCCCGCCCCGCTTGCCACCGAGGCACTGCGCGGCGACGGCGCGGTGCTGATTGATCGGCACGGTCACCGCTTCATGACCTCTGTGCACTCGGACGCAGAGCTGGCTCCGCGTGACGTGGTGGCCCGAGCCGTTTATCTGCAGGCACAAGCAGGCAACTGCCCGGCCTTGGACACACGCACCGCCATCGGTGCCGAAATCGCCACGCAATTCCCTGCCGTGGCTCGGGCTTGCGCCCGCAACGGACTGAACCCGGTGACAGATCCCATTCCTGTGGCCGCTGCCGCGCACTATCATATGGGCGGGGTGGACACCGACCTGAACGGCCGCAGTTCGCTGACCGGCCTCTGGGCCTGCGGCGAGGCGGCTTCGACCGGGTTGCACGGCGCAAACCGTCTCGCTTCTAACGGGCTACTCGAAGCTTTGGTCTTTGCCCGCGCCTGCGCCGAAGACATTGCTGCGTGTGTGCCGGCAGGTGACTCGCCCAAAGTTGAAATCCAATTCCAACCCGGCGGCAACGTCCCCAATCCGCAGGCTATCACCACCCTGCGCCGCACCATGACGGACCATGTCGGCGTGGTTCGCGATGCCGACGGCCTGCGCCGGGCACTTACGTGCATCGCCCAGCTTGAATCCAAACACGGCACCGCGGATGCCTTCCGCAACATGACCGCAACCGCCACCCTGATCGCCTCCGCCGCGCTCACGCGCGAGGAAAGCCGGGGCGCCCACTACCGCTCCGACTTCCCCGAGGCCGCGTCCGGCATCGCCCAACGCTCGTACCTGACACTGGATGAGGCCATGGCGCTGAGGGACCACATCGCAAAGGAACCCGCATGAACCACGCCGCCCTTCCCGATCTGGTGCTGGAACCCATCGTGCGCGCCGCTCTGATGGAGGATCTGGGTGCCTATGGCGACATCACCACCCGCACCGTCATTCCGGCAGGCACCACCTACACCGCACACCTGAACGCGAGAGAGGATGCGGTGGTCTCGGGGATGCAGGTGGCCGCGCTGGCGTTTCGTCTTGTGGATCCCTCACTGCAGATCAAGACCCATATCCCAGACGGTCATCGCTGCGCCAGGGGGGATACACTGATGGAGATCGTTGGCGACGCTGCCGCGATCCTGTCGGGGGAGCGGGTTGCCCTGAATTTCGTCGGGCGGCTCAGCGGCATCGCGACCCAAGCTGCCGCACTGGTGGCCGAGACAGAAGGCACCAAGGCCCGCATCACCTGCACCCGTAAGACCACCCCGGGTCTGCGCGTCGTCGAGAAACAGGCGGTCCTGCATGGCGGTGGTTTCAATCACCGCTATTCGCTATCGGATGCGATCCTGATCAAGGACAACCACATCGCCGCCGCTGGGGGCATCCGCCCCGTGCTGGAGGCGACCAAGGCCCACGCCTCGCACATGATGAAGGTCGAGATCGAGGTGGATCGGCTGGACCAACTTGCCGAAGTGCTTGAAGTTGGCGGCGCCGATGTGGTTTTGCTCGACAATATGAACCCCGCGACGCTGCGCACAGCGGTCGACATGATCAACGGGAGGCTTGTGGCGGAGGCTTCCGGAAACGTGACGCAAGAAACGGTCGCACCCATTGCCGCCACAGGCGTCGACTATATTTCCTCGGGTGCGCTGACTCATTCCTACCGGACAGTGGATCTTGGGTTGGATTTCTGAGTGATTGTTGAACCTCGTCCGACGTCAGCGTTATCCAGTCAAGCAAGTCGCCTTGCGCTTGGTCGAGTTGCGAACAGGTGGCTGGTCCTCCCCCAATGAAGTGGTCCACCGCTATATTTGCTAAGCGGCATGCCAAACAGAACCGTCATCGTCAGACAGGTTTGGATCGCGGCGTCACTGGAACTCGGTTAGCGGCTGCGCCTGCCTGTCGAAGGCGGTTTCTACGTCATCTCAAGATCGAACCAGATCGCCAGCAGCAGGCGCCGCTTCGACGCATCATTGTAAGCCGACGGGTTCGTAGATTGTATTTCGCGTGCACCCAACGGCTCATACATCCCAGCCACCACGCTTCACTCCAATAGAGAATCCTCCGACCGGATTTGTGCAGCAAAACTCGGCACAGGATCCAGCCTTGCATAAGAATGCGGGACAAACCGCAATTTGTATGGTTGTACAAATGGCGCCAGACGGCCGCGCCGGAAATTTCTATCTCAAATCTGAAGCCAAAGCATGTCGTTGGACACGTCTTGCTGGTCCAATTGTGCAGGCTGGGCCGTGTCGAGCGGTTCGGGCGCAGGCCCAGGTGCAGGCAGCCCTGATTGCGTTTGCTCCAGCGGAGAAATGACAAGCGTCATGTAGAGGACTTCGTCAACCGATCCCGTGTCAACTTCGGTTTCAGCTTTGTCTATGTCCTTGAAGATGAATGCATCGGTCAGAACAACCTTGTCGCCGTCGGCCGGAACACTTGATTTTTTCATGTTGTTGATGACGGTGTAGGCTGTATGCGGTTCACCATTGTTCCAACACTCTGAAATGGTTTCGTGGCAGGAGTCACAATGGCCTTGAGTGTCTTCGGTATCATATAATTCGCTCATTTCGAGTTCCTCGTAATTTGCTCATCAAGGGGCTGAGAGATTTCCGTCATCGTCGGTAGTGCGACCAGCAAAAAAGGGGCCACATCACAGGCAGTGGAAAGTTGTGCGATATTGTGCAGCACGGTTTTGCATGGTGTCCTCCTGGATTGGCCGGTTTGGTAGTTTCCAGAAGACACGGCGTCCCTCGGGACATAGTTTCAGAGTTCACGGGTTCGTTATCACGCACTGTCGAAACCGATCCTGGTACAGTGGTCCGTGGAATTGCCGACCCAAATGAGGTGCGGATCCACTAACCTCCTTGCCCGCGACACAACGCGGCATGGTTTCGAAGAGTCCAGAAATCTTGCCCGCATGATCTTCTTGTTGATGACATGGTGTCCGATCGCTGAGACGCAGTGAACCAAAATCTTCTTGGCCAAATCCAGGCCTACGGTTCTGACTGTCATTGGGTGGCTCGTTTCCGAGCAGTCGATGACAGCTGCGCTATGTCGCGTTCGATGCCGGAGGTGCGGGAGCCATTCCTCCCATCCGCTATGGTCAAGGAGCGATTTTGATCTTTGTTTTCAATTCCGCAGTAATAACACCCTTTGACGCCCACCCAGCGACTATTCAGAGATCGGTGAATGTGCCAGTCGCCAGAACCGGGCCAGTTGGGGCACCTGTTGGTGATCCGCCCAGTGGTTCCAAGGAGACGGCTATTGTTCCTGTACGGACGCCAGGTGCGATCTCGTCGGGCACACGTATGCGGGTCGAGCCGTCAGCCTCCAAGAGTCCCAGAGACACCGGCGCGTCTGCACCTTCGGCAATCAGCCAGAGTTCCAGCACGCGACCTTCTGGCGCTGCGCCCGCGACTTGTTCAATGACTATCTCATGGGTTGGTGGAATAACTCCGGCGATGAGCATCAACTCGCCATCAGCAGAAGCAAGTTCGGCTTGAAACTGAGGGGTGAGGTCTGGGCTTCGCAGAACCGGACCAAGCGCGACAAAAGCAACAGCCGCAGCTGCGGCAAGCCCCAGAAGGCCCAACAACCATGCGCGACCCCAGGTGCGTTTCGACGCGGTTGGTGACACCGAATTCAGAACAGCCGCTTTGATTCTTTCCGGCGGAGTAACGGGTTCAACCTGATCGGCGAGCGGCGCAAAATGTGCCTCCCAGGCGTGCACCAGCTTCCTCAGCCTTGCGTCATCGCGCAAGCGGTCCTCGAACCTCAGACGGTCGTCGGCATCCATCAGATGCAGGACGTATTCCGCGGCACGTGCGTCGTCGTCAAAGGGATCGTCGGTGGCGCTCATCGCGTAAGGCATTCCTTCAGTTTTTGCAGGCTGCGCCGCAGCCAGGTTCGCATCGTGTTCAGAGGAACCTCGTAGCGTGCCGCGAGGTCCTTGTAGGTTTCTCCATCCAGATAGGCGCGCCGCACCGCATCGGCCCGGTCGGGCTCCAACTCCGCCATGCATGTCTCGATTTGCGCGCGTTCAGAGCTCGCGATGGCCTCGGCCTCAGGGCCAGGACGGGCATCTTCCACATCAAACACCGTTTCGATGTCTTTTGACGGTGCCTTGCGGGTGCGTAGCCTGTCGATTGCCAGGTTCCGGGCGACCGTGATCAGCCATGTCATCGGGCTGTGGCCCGTGACGGCGTAGCTGTCAGCCTTGTGCCAGATCCGAAGGTAGACCTCCTGCAACACGTCCTCGGCCTCGCTGCGGTTGTTCAAAACGCGAAGGCAGATGCCGAATAGTTTTCCGCTGGTGGCGTCATAGAGCGCGGAAAAAGCCGCATGATCGCGCAACGCCGTTTGCGCGATCATCTTTTCGATTTCCGCTCTGGTCGTCATCGAGGTCAGTGCCCCTTCGGCAATATGTCATGGTCTGCTCGGACCCTGTCAGACAATAGCATACGTGCCTCCCGCCCAACTGCGGAAGGCACGCGAAACATCAAACTCGTTACGCGGCGCGCTTATTGCGCGGTCACAACCGTCATTACCAGCTTGTCGTCGACCCGGATGGGACCATCCTCTTTCGCGCCAAGTGTGTATTCGAAGATGCCAGTTTCTGTTCCGCCCTTTTCCGAATGGACCATCAACATGAGCATCTCGCCTGCTTTGACGTCTTCGGTCAGGATCGCCGCGACATCGATGTTGTCGCCCATCCTCAGTGGGGCATACCCCACCACCGGACCCGGTTTCATTTCAGCATCCGTGCGATGCACCACAAGCCAACCGTTGTCGGCCGCGATGACCCTTTCCGCGCTCACAATACCGTTTGCCACGGATTGATCAGACGCGTCCACGGACGGAGCCAGCGCATGGCCATCCGCGAAGGCTCCGGTTGATATCAAGCCAAACGTAATAAAAATCGCTAGTTTTTGCATTTTCTTTCCTGTTCAATGTTCGGCGCCAAGCGGCCAGATGAAATAGTCACGCAGAGGGGCACCCAAAAGTTTCAAGGTTTCAGAGTTTTTTATGTCGGTGGTCTTGGCCCGGTGGCGCGCCTGCGTCGCGAAAAACCGATCCTGACAATCGGAGGCGGCGGCGAGCCGTTCTCCGATCCGCGACCGAATCTGAAATTTGCCGCAGTGAGATCGATGTTGGCGATGCTTAGGACACTTCAAGCCACGGTGACCTCACTTTGTAACCGCATTGCTTCCGCGACGTTCGACGTAGCGGGCGCATCCTTGGGCCACATTCACGATCCTCGCCGCCGATGATCACTTTTCAGGCAAAGATGGTTTAGGCACGTGACAATCTTTCTTTTGGTGAGATCGGCCCAGGGCCGACATTCGGCTCTGCTCGAACTCGTTCCATCAGTTACCTAAACCAAACATCCGTGCATCAGGCTGCACCCTGGAAGAGCCGTAACGGTACAACTCTGAACCCCTAAGCCTGTGTTTCACCAGACCCATAGATCCGATCAATATCGGGCTGTTCCGTCAAAACCATGTGTACCCAAATGTACACATGCTGGAAAAATGCCACGATGAAGGCGTTCCACGATCCAAACGCGAGCGCGATGCCCCAGAGCCCCAGAAACACCAGACCGTACATGCCGTTGGATGTGTATTTGAACATCCCTTGTCGAACGAAGGGCATCGCAATGATCGCATTGTCAAAGTGGTCAGCACCAATAGCGCGCCGGATAGTGAAGAACTTGATCACCGAGTGCATTGTCACAACGGCAACCAGTATCGCCGGTATTGCAAGAAAGACCTCAGCGCTGCGAAACCCGGAGATAGGAGTCTGATCGAGCCAACCGACAATGATGATCGTGATGGGACGTGCGATAAGCAAAGGCAAGAACACAGTTGCCCAAACGGTTAGTGCCCGATCCCCGAACATCCGGGTCATCAAACCCTTGTAGAGCTCAAGGCGGAAAACCACGGCGACCAAAAGCTGATGGACAACGGCGAGCAATATGGAGCAGGTGGCCCATTTCTGCGCGTTCCAACTCAGAAACGTTCGGTTTGAGCTATCTGATACCAGCAAGGATAAGGCACCAGAAACGAGAAGCACGATGAGCCCAACATGGAGTACTTGGCCTTGAAAGATGTCCTTCCAAGTTGCCGTGGCTCGAATGGTTTCGAGACGTCCCATGGTGTCGTTCCTATATGATCTGCCTGGATCCCCACGGGAGCAACCAAGTTGAGGAATACACGTATTTGACGGAATGGTATCGTCCCGAACCGTACGTTCAAGCAGATACCGAGCGCCACGGCCGTTTTCCATTTAAAGTGGCTTCTTACCGGTTGGTGGCCGTCCCGGCCTGTTCTCAAATCCAAAAGTGGGTCGATCGTACAGCTTGGACGGATTAGGCTGCGCAAGCTGTTCGCGGTGGTCAGTTTTCGACGCCAAGCTCATCACAAAAGAAACAAACAACGGATGCCCACCCATGGTTAAGCACAAAACAGTCATTCTTCTGATAGGGCCAAAGGGTGCGGGCAAGACCTATCTTGCGTCACGCATGGAGGATGAGATCGGCATCCCGTTTCTGCGGGTCGAGCCGATCTGGCTGAAGCTGATGGATGAGATGGAGCCCGGCTCCAGTGACTTTGACAATGAAGGGTTGTCGAGAGTCCTGAGAGGTGTTCGCGAACATCTGTCGGCAAAGGGCAGTGTTGTACTGGAAAGCACTGGAACCGCTCCGTGGTTTTCGGACATGCTCGATGCGCTGGAGAAGGCAGGCGAACTCGTTCTGGTCAGGGTCAACGCCCCGGCCGAGACCTGTCTGGATCGAATTCACAGGCGAGATGCGTCACAGCACATCCCGGTCTCGGACGACAGGATAAAAGAGATCAATGCGCTTGCCACACAGGTTCAGTTGCCCAGGAGCGTTGTGGTCGAGAATACGAGCGAAGCAAGAGCCAATGATTTTCTGAAAAAATCCGGTCCCGCGCACTACGTTTCGGTGTGGTGCCGGTTGATCGACACCGCTTTCCGCGCCCATGAAAAGTGTCAGAGCCGGGCGCAGGTCACAAGGCAGAACCACGTGAACCGGCCCTGCACCGTGGTTCCGGTGCAGGGAGGTGATTTACGCGAAAACCGCAAGCTTGATCTGCTTGATCAGTTCCTTGTCGAGCGCGGCCTTTCGCTTGAGGCGGGCAAGCCGGCCCTTCTCAAGCGTTTCAATTATGTCTTCGATGAGCTTGATCTTTTCCATCGCACGGCGCAGCTCGCGCACGGGCAGACTCCGGATTGCCTTGTTATATTTGATCTCAAGTACTTCCAGTTCGACCAGTCGGCGCATGATCTCAGGGACCGAGGAGTTGCCTGATATGTTGGCTTCTTTTTCCATTGCCAGGTACTTGTCCCGCAGCGCGTCCACTCCGGGGCTGGGGTGGCGGCGGCAGAGCTGAAGGCTCTTTTTCAAGCTTTTCTCGTCATCCTTACGCAACGACTTGTACCGGGCGAGGCGTTTCCGGGTCTTTTCAACCGGGCGCGGTACAGGCGGGTTTGACCCTGCGCGCTTGATGTCGGCGGCGAGTTTCTCGATTGTCTCGCCGATCTCGACCGAGGCGATGGTTGCCTTGACCGACGCCTCGGCAAGTTTCTTCGCCTTTTTTACGATACCTGCACAGGCCGAAGGATTGCTTTGCTTGGCCTTCAGGAAAGAGCGTTCCAGAACGACGACGGCGCGGGCAGGCTTGTCCTGCGCCCGATACAGACGGGTGAGTTCCTTCAAGGCTGCAAGCAATCGCTTTTCAAGCGCGGCCATTTCCGCAGTCTTTACCTTGCCGGCCATCCTGAGGGCGGCGTTCACAATGTCGATTTGCTTGCCGTAGATCTTTGCACCTGCGCCGATGGTCTGTTCAATGTCCGGCCAGGGCCACTCAATGCTCTTGTCTTTTCGCTTGCCGATTCCCAGCGCGGCCTGCGTCTTTTCACCGGCGATGCCGTCCTGTTTGAGCCGCTTCGCCTTTTGAAACGCCTTGACCGCTGCCTCTGTTTTGTCGCCGAAGATGCCGTCGATCTTTAGTTTCGCCTTTGGCGGGGTCTTGTTCAGCGCTGTCTGAAGTGCTTTGACATCGGACCCCTTGGTCCCCTTCTTCAATTTCTTCATTTCTGTTCTCCAATAAATTCAACTCTTTACGCTCGGGTGGCGGCAGTTCGACCTCTTTTTGGAACCTGAGTTTCTTCGAGCCCGCCAGCGGCGAGAAAATTGTTTTGCGTGTGGATGTTGTGTCCCGAAGCTTTGCGCGAACTTCCATGGGTGATGAAGCCGCTGAACGCGGCTTCACCTTGGTTCTTTGGGTGTCAGGCCACGGCAACGGCGTCGTCATGCGCCGCCTTGCAGACATGATCGACATGGCGATGGTCGGTGCCGCAGCATCCGCCGATGACAGTCAGGTTCGGCAGCAGGCGCGCAAGCTGTTGATGCAGTTGGCCGAACTCCTGCGGGTTGCCATCATCCAGCTCTTCGGCCTCGTCCAGCTCGGCATGCGACAGGCGCGAGGCGTTGGCCCGCAGACCTCGGATGCGCAGGGTCCAGTCACCGCCCTGTTCTAGCACATGCCGGAAGTGATCGGGATGCGCGCAGTTGATCATGAAATAGGCAGCGGCTCCGTTCGTCGCATCATCCACCTTTTCGATAGCGGATTGCAGGCTGTGCCCCGAGGGCAACCGGCCGTCCGTTTCGACCGTGAACGAAATGACGACCGGGATATCGGCCTCTCTCGCAGCATTGACGATGCCGATGGCCTCGTCCGCATAGGTCATCGTGATGGCCGAAACCATGTCGGCGCCAAAACCAGCAAACCAGTCAACCTGCGTATGGTGGTACGCTTTCGCCTCGGCCGCGGTCAGGATCTCGGTGGGTGAATACCCGTCGCAATGGGGCCCGATCACCCCATTGATGACAAATGGCGAAGCGGGCGTTTCATATTTGTCGCGCAGTTCGGCCAGGGTCGCCACCACGTCGCGGTGGACCGCCTTGAGCCGATCGCGGTCGATGCCCAGTTCCGCAGCCCAGCGCGGGCTGGCCCGCCATGTCGGGGTGTCCATTACAAACCCCCGGCGATTGCGAACCGCCAGCTCAGCGAAACCGCGCATATAGCGATCGATGGCCTCGACGCCCTTTTCGTGTTCGAGCGCCTTGAACGCCGCAAACAGCGGCAGCTCGATCCCTTCTTGAAAGACCAGTGTTGTCTCCAACCCGCCGTCGGCCAGCATCTGCTGTTCTTTCATCTGCGGAAGCGCATTGCGATATTTCATTTCTGTCTCCTTTGTCGGCGCCCGGTTGGCGGGCACGTCTCGGTGACATCGGGATAGGCGCCGTTTCGGCCTGAGACTCGCGGGATTTCTGAGCTTTTCCTGAGAAAGTCTGAGCGTTAGTCTCGACAGCAGGCGAAAAGCCGCCGGGTCAGCTGTGGGGCAAGGCATGACATTCGCGTTTAACGATTGCGAAATTGACACGGAGCTTTTTCAGATATCGCGCGACGGGGTCCGGCTCAGCCTGACACCGCAAACCGCACGCCTGCTCGACTATCTAATACGGAACCGGGACCGCGTCGTGCTCAAGGACGATCTGGTCGAGCATGTGTGGGAGGGGCGCGCGATCACTGATGCCACACTGTCAACCGCGATCAAGGAAGTCCGGCAAGCCGTAGGAGACAGTGGCCGGGATCAGCACACGATCCGGACGGTTCACGGCAAAGGGTTCCGGTTTGTGGCTGAAATCACCGCGCGGGGCACAGCCAAGTCCCATGTTCGGCAATCGGACCGGACCATTCTGGCGGTTTTGCCGTTTCGCAGTCTCAATCCGGAGCCGAAAAACGACTGCGTCGCCGAGGGCCTGACCGAGGATACCATCACCAACCTATCCCGGTTTCGGGAGTTCACTCTGCTGTCCCATCGCACCACCGTCCAGATCGCTGCCGACGACATGTCGAACACCGAGATGAACCAGACCTTTGGTGTCTCTCATGTCATCGAAGGCAGTATTCGTGTTTCGCCACAAAAGCTGCGGGTGACGGTTCAGGTGACCGAGGCCATCAGCGGCCAGTTGGTAGCGACCGAACAGTTTGATCGCGGCGGCGGGACCGCGGACCTTTTCGAAATTCAGGAAGAGATCGCGCGCCTGATTGCCGGACGCCTTGGCAGCCGTCATGGCCTGATGGCCAACCAGATTTCGCAGACCGTACCGGTCCGGCGCGCCGAGTCCTGGGATACCTATCGACTGGTTGCAAGGTTCTACGAATACTACCGCAGCTATGATCCGGACATTCACTCTGAGACCCGGGATCACCTGCAAGAGGCCCTGACCCAGGACACGCAGTCCGCCGACGGTTGGGCCGCCTATGCGATGTTGCTGCTGGAGGAGTACCGGTATCACATCAACCAGCGCCCTGATGTCGATGCGCTCGCGCTGGCCTCGGACGCCGCGCAGCGCGCTGTTGCAAGCGATAGCCTCAACGCCTTTGCACAGATGACCCTGGCGCTGACGATCTTTTATCAAAAGGACATCGCCGGGTTCCGGGTTGCGGCCGCGCGGGCCTTGGAACTGAACTCCGGTCATTGCGACGTTCTGGCCGAAATCGGCTCATGCCATCTGTTCCTTGGTGAATACAAGCGGGCGGTCGAGCTGCTGGACCGCGCCATTGAGCTCAGCCCGATTCATCCCGGCTGGTATCATTACGCGCGGTGCTGGTTCTACGCCGATCAGGGCTTCTTCGAGGCGGCGGTACTTGAGATCGAGAAGGTCCCGATGCCCGAATTCTTCTGGTATCAGGCGCATCTGGCCTGGCTTCACGCGGAACTGGGCAATATGGACAAGGCACGGCGCGCCGCAGACATGATGCGGGCCATGTTCCCGCAGTTTGAAGATGTGGCTGTGGCCGAACTGGAGCTGACCAATATCGGCGCTGAACGCGGAGCAATGGCGATCCGGGGCTGGACCAAAGCGGGTCTGGACATCAAAATGACCGGATCTTAGGGCGGGCACGCAAGAGCAATGGCATCGCGACAAGGCCCGAAACCACAATGGCACCCGCAAGCGCCGCGTGCCCCCCTGAAACGAGTATCAAGCTGCCTGCCCCACCGCCAAGCGCAAAACCCATGAGATAACGCGCCATGCCAAGTGCGGGCGCGTCGGTACCGTCCAGATACAACGGGAAGAACAAGAACAGCCCAAATGCGTTGCACAGGATCATCATCCCCAACGTGATCTCGGAAAACGAGAGATAGGTCAGACCGCCGGCAAAGGCTGCCAGAACAAGACCGAATAGCCGCCATCTGTGCCTCCTCTCATCCGGCACGCGGCTTGCAAAAAATGACCCGAGCGCGGACAGAATGAGGCTGGCGGCGAGCCAACCACTGACCGTCTCGAAACCCTGTTCCCGGGCGAACACCTCAAGAAACGCCCAATAAGACCCCATCAGGACAAAGAATGGAAACAGGCTCAGATCATGAGCCCATGTTACAGGCAGATGGGTGCGCGGCATGTCCGATGACTCGGGCCACAGCAGTGCCACGACCTGGACGCCAGCCAAAACAGCCAGGATTGGCAGCAGCGAAACGCCGGTTGCGGCAGTGCCCGCCAGGATCACGAAGGAGGCAATACAGCCAAAGCTCATGCCATGGCCGAAAATGCGCAGCATGTCCCGGCTGTTGATCGCAAGCGACAGCGGAACAGACAGCACCACACCAGACGCGACCCCGCCCACAGCCGACCCGGCGATCAGAACTGTCTGGCCGAATGTTGGGTTGAGCGATGCCCCCAGCAGGCCGAGACAGACAATACCGCCGCAAAACAATACCACCCGTGAGTGCTGGACGCGCGATCCCAGTACGCATCCGATGGCAGCGGTGGTCAGCACCAGGCTTGCGATCAGCCCGATAGCGGTGCTTGTACCGCCGCTTTTGTCAGCCAACTCAGCCAACCAAATCGGCATCGTGTTCAGAATAGTGGTCGCGTAGCTGATTATGAATATGGACGTGTCTTGTATTCGGTTGCGCACATATACCTCATTCAAACGAGTTGCCGCTGCAAGTTACCCAGGTGCGAGGGTTATCTTACACCAAACGATCGCATTTTGGCGCTCGTGTGGGATCGTCTGGACGACTCCAATGACCCCGGCAACTGAGAGCCGGCTGCTTGGCACAACCGAGAAACGACAATGATCCATGGAGGGCGCGGTGACTGGCCAACATCCTGCGGCAATGGCTTTGGCTGATCGAAAGTACCTTCTCTCCGACGCCGTTCATCACGTCATCCGGTGTGTCGGTCTGCATAGATATGATACTCGGGGGCCACGGCTCTAGGGTCTGGCCTCGTTATTGTGTCATAGCCAATGTGAGGTTGGGGCGAGAGCGATGGCGGACAAGAAGACCTTTTGGCACCCCTCAGCAATCGCGCTCGCTGCAATGGTCATTTACCGGCTATGAGGCCCGAACCTAACCGTACATTTGCCACTCAAGCTTCAGGAAATAGTTCCTTGCGTCCCTCAGAGAATCTTGTGCCTTTTTGAGAAAACGTTCTCTTTTGGCTATGAGGTCGTCCAGTTTTTTGAAGGTCTTATCCGCCGCCTTCTTATCTTCAAGCTTCTTTTTGTAGTTCTTACGGAGATATTCCAACTCGCTCATCAGTGTCTTGTCAGGCGCAGCGTCAACCAGGCACTTTACCATTGAACCAAGCTGCCGTTCTTTGCCCGTTTTCTTGTCGACCTTGGAGCATTCCTTCTTCGCCGCACTCAGCTTCTTCTCAAGCTTCTCTACCCTGCTTTTGGCTTTTTCATAGGCTTCTGTTGCGCTGGATTTAGCCCTTCTCAGGCGGTCGTACTCGGCTCTTAGTTTGCCGTAGGTGTCAAAAAGATCCACCAATCGATCTTCGATCCAGAACAGTGCGCTCTCGATCGTCTCGAACGTTCCTCTTTTCATAGTCGGCAGGAAAATCTTGTCTCCCGGTTCGATGTGACCCAACTTTTTGTAACCGGCCAAAGCCGGCGCGTTGTACGACATTTTGTAGACAGCTTTCCAATCCTTCGGGTCGAGACCGTTACGCTTCAGGATGCCGATCATGCCCTCGCCCTTCTTCACAACATGGCTCTTGAGCACTGGAATCATGGGAAAATCCCTTTTCAATAAGTGTCGAAAATGTATCTGCGCCGAATCCAAATTTGGCGGCGCGTTTTGAACAGAAGGTCGAGCCTTAAGCGCGCTTAGAAACGACCACCAATACCCACTCCGCCATAGGTGATCGGCATCTTGCCCTTCAATATATCCTTGAGGTCGATACCGATGAATCCATTGACCTCCAGTTCAATTTTATCCTTGGTCAAGACCTTGATCTTGATCGGCACGTGAAGCCCGCCGCCCTTGGGCTTTGGCAGCTTAATCGGTTTGCCCGTTTCCAGCGCGTTCCGTTCTTTGCGTGCATTCAGCAAGTCGTCGCGAAGGCCCGTCAACGCCAATGCCTGTGGCGTGCCCGGATCCTTCTTCTTGATCTCCTTCTCGACACTCTTCTTCTCTTTTTCGATGCCTTTTTTCACGGCGCCAGTGGCGGCCTTTGTCAACGTCTTGTCGAGCTTTCCCGCCTCGGCACAGATGATGTTTTCGACGACTTTTTCTGTGAACTTCTTTTGCGGAGTTGACTTGGCCTTCTTCTCGATCTTCTTCGACGCCTCCTTGCAGGCGGCCTCCAGGTGTTTCGTCCACGGCATCGCCATGAGCAGGGGGGACATCACAGTCAATACGTTGCTCGGTAACATCTAAAATATCCTTCAGTCCGGTAATGGAGTTAAAAGGTAATGATACTCCCGTCAGGCCAAACCGGTCCTGAGCAGGTTCTGAGCATTTCATGACGAACTTATGTCTGATCGGCCTATGCCTGCGCTGTAAGTCACGTCGAGGCTTGGAGAACTCGATACTCGCCAAGTGAGCTAGGTTTTCGGTGAGGCAGGTAGACTTTGGTCCGACCGTGAGGATGCGCAAACTTGCGCATGCTGGTTATCGTCAGGTGACGGCGGTGCAGATTGTGCGAAGTGATGACTTGGACCTTCTAACGCTGGTCCGGAACACAAAAAATCTTCAACCTGTGTGACCTGCTTTACTGAACGTGTCGCGGAATCCTGCCAGACTGAGGATGTTAGTGAGTGAGCGTATACGAGTTTTGGAACGCTGAATTTTAATTTTTCCTCCCAGAGACTTGGGCGCGCAATTGATCTGCGCGCCCGTTTTCATCTTTGGCATCTTCTGTGATCCGACAACGGGAAAACCCGCCGGTTAGTGGCACCACAGATCCTTCCGGTGCGGAATGTCGTCACGATGCTTCTCGACCCATTGCATGATCGAACCCATCGTGCAGTCTCTTCCGCCAAAACCGCTCCAGGGCTCAAAGTCCCGGACGTGCCAGACGCTTTCCTGATCCAGCTTCAAGAGACGGATCAGGACCGATGCGACGATGCTGCCGCCCACGCCGGTCAACCGCCCGCCGCCTTTTTCCTGGGCTTCCTGCAGGCAGTAGTACCACAACGGGGTCTTGTCGATATGGTGGTCTTTGAGCACCGAAGGGGTGTCCAGGCGGTGTAGGCCAAGCTTGTCGGCCATTTGCTGGCCAGACGGGATTTGCAGGGCCGTCCGATCCCTTAGAATGTTGCGCAGCCCAAGCTTTTTCGCTTTGTCAATTTTGATCGGAAACCCACCCCAATCGAGCGGTGCGCCCACGATGTTGTCCGGAAGTTCGAACAGCGACGCGGCCATCTTGGTGCCAACCGGAAGCGCCCGTTGAGCTTTGTCTCCCGAGTGGTCGAAGAACATGCGCATCTCGATATCGCTTTCGGGTCCGCGCGCCTGGAACCCAAGCATGTCGAACAGCTTGTGATCCGTTTCGCTTCTCTTCAACTTGTAGGTCGGCTGAACGGTTGCATGACCAAACCTATAAGCCGCGACCGAGAATTCCGCTGGCATGATCGGCCCCTTGTCGTGGAAGGGGTCATGTTTCTTCACGGCATGAACCACATCCGGGTCCACGAATGCGGGAAGAAACTCGTTCAGAATAATCCACTGGTAGTGTAGTCGGATAAAGCGGCGAACCTCCTCGAACCCTTTCAGGCGAGGCGCCACGTGATGATCCCAGACGTCCTTGCGGACCCCCATATGGGCGCAATGCCGGACGTCTTTGGCGGTTTCGTTGTCATCAGCAACATGGCTCATCAATATGTTGTGCAGGCAGATGAATGCGCCCTGAATCTGACTGACGATGATGTTCTCATCGTTTCGGAAATCGCCAATCAGGGCGGTTCCTTCAAAATTACGGGCGAGGTCGAGCGGGCTGTCCTTGCGACCGAAGAGCATAAACCCGTGATGCTTCTTCGAGTACAGGTAGCCAGAAGCTTCGGGCCCGTCGCCATAAACGCAGTCGAGATCCAATGCGGGCGTCCGGACATTGCGTATTGACCTGGGGTCGATGCGGGTCCCGATAGAGGAGGTCGTGTCCAGCGTGATGTCGTGGTCGATGAATTGGCCGAGAAAGGTCATCCCGGCGGCTGCGGGCCCGTCTCCCACATGGCTTGTTCGCATGGTTTCAACCAACGCATCGAAACCGTTGACGATTTCATCCTTGGTCAGGTTTCCGGTGATCGGGTTGGCTTTGTGCAGATAACCGAAGTGCTGAGGCAGAGGTTCGTCTGAATTCAGTGCATTGTGGTTCAGGCACTCGAAGACAAGATGGTCGTGCTTAGACAGTCCATGATATCCCATGGTTGGCTCCTAAAATTGTGCGCAAATCAAACGCGCGAGTTTGAAAATAGAATTGAGTTAAGGTGGCTGCTTCTATCACAGAATGTGCTGTTCGTGAACCCGCTGCGAGATGTGCATGGTCGCAGCGTGTTGTAATCGATCCTCCGATTGTCATTAGTCTCTCAGGCTTCAGCAAGGTTGCCAAAGATATGCTCGTTCAGACATTCGCCGCGTAGCCTACCGTTGAATGACTCGACACAGGCATTGTGCGAGGGTTTTCCAGGCGCGATGTAATGCCAGCTGACGTCGGCCCTGGCATCATTTCAGAACATTATAGGATGCCTTGCCGTCCCTTTGTCGCTGACAATCATGTCCCGCTGGCCGCGCATGGGGATCAGCTCATCCAGGTCACGGGTCATGCGGGCACCAGACAGCGAGCGATCCGCAAGAACATCAGGCACGAAGTTCAACGACCAACGCTGATTGGCGCGATCCGGGACGAGAATAGGCCTGAGCGTGCCCACCCGCCCTTGTTCCAAATGATCTTATGACGGGCACCTCAATCGATCAGACAAATCGGTCCAGATTTGGCGACAGAACGCCTTGCCCGGAAAACGGTCAAGACTTCTCAATAGAACCAATCGACGCCACCGAAAAGCAGCCACTTTATCAAACCGGCGAAACCTTGAATAAAAGTGTGTTATGGCCGCTCTGAACCACGCGGCCATCCTGATTGGTTATCTTTAGCTCCAACCGCACCGAACCGTGTCGACCGCCACCGGATCTTTGCTTGCCCGCGATGACAATTTCGGCAGCGATTGTGTCGCCGGCCAAGACCGGGGCCTGGAACTGCCAGTTCCAGGCAAGCGACACAAAACCGTCCAGATGGGCCTCGGCGTTGTTTTTTAAGCCATCGACAACGGACAGGACCAACAGGCCATGCGCAACCCGATCGCGAAATCCATGTGTTTCGGCAAAAGCCTTGTCCATGTGCAACTCATACCGGTCCCCGGAGACTACGGCGAACTGATCGATCAACTCGGCCGAAATGGTGGCCGAGCCGATTTCGATGCGATCTCCGATCGACAGGTCATCGAAACCGTAGTCGCCTGGAGCCAGGTAACTTGTCTTCTCAGGCGGGTACGGGTGCATCGTCACGCAAGAGCCCTTTGGTTTTGAGATCAACCCAGAACTGGGCCGGGATGTCGTGACTGAACCACTTCAGGTTCTGCATCAGCTGCGCGACGGTGCGCGTCCCGGCCATGAAGGTCGGAACAGCCGGGTGCGCGACCACGAATTGCAAAGCAGCGGCTGGAAGCGGCACATTGTACTCGGCACAGACGGCTTCGATCTTACGCACCTTTTCCATGATGTCGTCAGGCGCAGGGGCGTAGTTGTATTTGGCGCCTTCCTTGGCGCCGGTCGCCAAAATCCCCGAGTTGAAGCCACCTCCGACGACAACGGCTGCGCCACGCTCCTCACAAAGAGGAAGGAATTTGTCGAGCGCCTCTTGCTCCAGAAGCGTATAGCGCCCGGCAAGGAGGAAGCAGTCGAAATCTCGGCGCTCAAGCGCGGCGTGGCAGACTTCCCATTCGTTGACACCCACACCGATAGCCTTGACGACACCCTGATCGCGCAGGCTTTCCAGCGCTTTCCACGCCCCATCCATCGCCTGTTCAAAGACTTCGGGCTGATCCGCACCGCGAGTGAACACGTCGATGTCGTGGATAAAACAGATGTCCATGCGCTCCAGAGCAAGACGCTGCAAACTGTCTTCGAAAGACCGCATGACACCATCATAGCTGTAGTCGAAATGCATGGTGAAGGGTGCGGCATTGGTCCATGGTTCAAAGTTAATTTCACTGCGTCGCGCGGGTTTCAGGACGCGGCCGACCTTGGAGGACAGCACGTAGTCATCCCGGTTCTTCCAGCGCAGTCCCTGGCCCGTGCGCAGTTCGGACAGCCCATGCCCGTACATCGGCGCAGTATCGTAATAACGGACACCCGCATCCCAGGCGCTCTGGATCATTGCGTCGGATGTTTCTTCATCGATCTCGCGGAAGATATTGCCGATCGGAGCCGTGCCAAATCCAAAGCTTGTCACTTCCAGATCGACCCTGCCAAATTTCACCTTCGTATGCGGGTTCACTGCTTCAATCTCCCCGTTAAGTAACCAAACGGTTATATACAGACTTCCCATGAAAAAATCAAGGCACTTGCTCTGGGATATTTAACTTGACGCGTGCAGACGGGTTTGACTAATAAAGTAACCAGATAGTTACAAGGCAGGCTGATGTATCTGACAGAAATGCATACGCAAGTCCGGGACATGACCCGGCAATTCTCTGACGATGTGATCCGCCCTTTGGCGGAAGAACTCGACCGTGAGTCTCGCTTTCCGGCCGAGATTTACGAGCAGATGGCAGAGTTGGGCCTTTTCGGCATTGGCGTTCCCGAAGACATGGGTGGGCCAGGCTTTGACACGGTGACCTATTCAATCGTGATGGAGGAACTGTCGCGCGGATACGCCTCTGTCGCGGATCAATGCGGCCTGGTTGAGCTGGTCTCGACCCTGCTGGTGAACCACGGAACCGACAACCAGCGCGACCGATGGCTGACGGATATTCTTGCGGCAAAGAAACGCGGCGCCTACTGCATTACCGAACCCGAAGCGGGCACAGATGTGTCCGGCATTCGCACCACCGCCGTGCGCGATGGGGACGACTGGGTTTTGAATGGTGGAAAGATCTGGATCCACAATGCACCGGTTGCCGATGTCGGGTTCGTCCTTGCCCGTACCGATCCGGGTGCAGGCCATCGCGGCATGTCCATTTTCATCGTCGACCTTCACGCAAAAGGCGTGACCCGCGGCCCCAAGGAAATCAAGATGGGTCAGCGCGCCAGTCAAGTTGGCCCACTGTCGTTCGATGATGTGCGATTGCCGGCCGACTCCCTGTTGGGCACCGAAGGGCGCGGCTTTCACATGATGATGAGCGTGCTGGACAAGGGCCGTGTCGGCATCGGCGCGCTGGCGGTTGGCATTGGCCAGGCTGGGCTTGAGGCCGCCGCCGATTACGCCCAGCAACGCAAACAGTTCAACAAACCGATTTCCGAGTTTCAGGGGGTTCAGTGGATGCTGGCAGACATCGCCAAAGATGTCGAAGCCGCCCGCCTTCTTGTCCATTCCGCAGCCCACAAGATTGACACCAAACAGGACGCGACCAAGGCTTGCTCAATCGCCAAGTGTTTTGCTGGCGACATGGCTGTCGCACGGTCCGCCGACGCGGTGCAGGTCTTTGGCGGGTCCGGATATATTCGCGGTTTCGAGGTCGAACGTCTGTATCGGGACGCCAAGATCACTCAGATCTATGAGGGGACCAATCAGATCCAGCGCATGATCATCGCGCGCGAGCTTTTGACGAAGGGAGCAGCCGCATGAGCCAGCAAGTCGCTCTGATCACGGGGTCCAGCCGCGGAATCGGACTGGCCGCCGCCGTGGAATTGGCCAAGGAGGGGTTTCACATTGCCCTCAACGCGCGTTCGGATGGAGACGAACTTTCAAGGGCGGCAGAAATCATCGAAGCCCTTGGCGTGAAGGCGTACAAAGCCGCGTTTGATGTCAGCGACATTGACGGCCATGGTGCCGTGCTGGACCGGATCGAAGCAGCGCTTGGCCCCATCACCACGCTTGTGAACAATGCAGGCGTCGGCGTGATGAGCCGGGGCGACCCGCTGGACGTGACCGAGGAAAGCTATGACCGTTGTCTGAACGTCAATGCCAAGGCGCTGTTCTTCCTGACACAATCGCTGGTCAAGCGTTGGCTGGCGTCCGATCGGAACGTTGACTTGCACTATTCCATTGTCAATGTGACCTCGTCCAATGCGGTAGCGGTTGCTGTGCCGCGCGCGGAATACTGCGCCTCCAAAGCCGCCGCCGCGATGATCTCCAAAGCTTTCGCGGCACGCCTTGGCCCGGAGGGTATCCCGGTTTTCGACGTGCAGCCCGGCCTGATTGCGACCGAGATGACCAGGGCGGTGATTGCCAGCTATCAAAAGCGTGCCGAAGAGGGCCTGTGCCTGTTCCCGCGCGTCGGTCAACCCGAAGAGTTGGGCGTCGTGATCGCCTCGCTGGCCACCAACCGCATCCCCTACACGACAGGTCAGACCATTTCGGTTGATGGCGGTATGCTCGTTCCCCGTTTCTGAGGATCCAATCCATGAAAATCCAACTTCCTGACACGCACGGCGCATTGGGTGACTACACGCTGGTCGGTGCACCCGTTCAGCCCTCGACACTGACGCCAAACTCGGCGCGCGTTTTGTATTCGGCGGCCCACGTCGTGGCGAACCCCTTCGGCGACAACGACCCGACGGGACCTGCCAATGTCGATTGGGCCAAAACCATGGAATTCCGTCACTACCTGGCAGGCATGGGCATGGGTATCGCCGAAGCCATGGATACCGCCCAGCGCGGTATGGGTCTGGATTGGAACGGCGCGCTGGAACTGATCCGCCGCACGAAAGAGGAACTGCCCGACGCGCTGGTCGCCAATGGATGCGGCACCGATCATCTGGATCCGGCGGATGCGAAAACACTGGACGATGTGCGCCGCGCCTACCTGGAGCAGGTCGAGGCCATTCAGAAGATCGGCGGACGCCTGATCCTGATGGCCTCGCGCGCGCTGGCCAAAGTGGCGAATGGGCCGGAGGACTACGTCACGGTCTACCGCGACGTGCTTGCCGCCTGCGATCAACCGGTCATTCTGCACTGGCTGGGTGAGATGTTCGACCCGCAACTGGCAGGCTATTGGGGATCGGACAGCTTTGAACTCGCGCTGGAAACCTGCCTGGCGATTATCGAAGAAAACTCATCCAAGGTGGACGGGATCAAGGTCTCGCTTCTGGAAGCCGAAAAAGAAATCATCATGCGCCGCCGCCTGCCCGAGGGCGTGAAGATGTATACCGGCGATGATTTCAACTACCCAGAACTGATCGAGGGCGACGATCAGGGATTTTCCCACGCACTTCTGGGGATCTTTGATCCGCTTGCACCGGCAGCGGCCTGCGCTGTCAGAAAGCTGAGCGAAGGAGACACCGGGGCTTTCCGCGCCACCCTGGATCCGACCGTTCCGCTGGCCCGCCACATCTTCCGAGCGCCAACGCGATATTACAAAACCGGGGTTGTGTTCCTCGCGTGGCTCAACGGGTTCCAGGATCACTTCATCATGCTGAACGGCGCGCAATCCACACGCTCCCTGCCCTATTTCGTGGATTGCTTCAAAATGGCCGACGAATGCGGTTTGCTGCGTGACCCGGATATGGCGATTGAGCGCATGGGCAATCTGTTGAAGCTCTACGGGGTCTAGGTCATGCGCGACTTTTCCGATGACCATTCCGCGCTGGCCCTGAACACGGCGACGCTGGGGCACAATCTGGACGGATTTGGCGCGGGCTGGTCGCCGGAGCAGGTGATCGACGCCTGCGCTGCACGGGGCTATGGCGGCATCACCTATTGGCGACGTGAGTTGGACGGCCGCGCACAGGAGATCGGCGACAAGACCCGCGCGGCCGGGCTCGCGGTTGTGGGCCTTTGTCGAACACCGTTCCTGACCGGCCCGCTGGCCCTGCCCTCGGATCAGGAGATCATGGACGATTTCCACCTGTCCATTGATGAGGCCGCGGCACTACAGACATCCGTCCTGACCATCGTGAGCGGAGGGCCCGAGCCCGGCACCAAAGGGGTTCTGGAAAGTCAGAAACTACTCGCGGATCGTGTCGCGCGCGCGGCGCCCTACGCGGCAGAGCGTGGTGTTCAGCTTGCGCTGGAGCCATTGAACCCGGCGATGGGCGGCAACCGCACTTGCCTGATGACGGCAGCAGACGCGCTGAACGTGTGCGATGCGGTGGGCGTGGACAATGTCGGAGTGGCTATCGACGTCAACCACGTCTGGTGGGACACCTCTTTGGAGCAAACACTAGCCGGACGTGGCGAGGGTCGTGTGCTGGGGTATCATCTATGTGACTGGCTGGCCGATACCAGCGATGTTCTGCTGGACCGCGGCATGATGGGCGACGGGGTCGCAGACCTTCGGGCGCTGCGGGAAGCCGTGGAAAACACCGGCTATATTGGCTTCTGCGAGGTCGAGATCTTTTCAGCCAATAATTGGTGGAAGCGGGACCCGAACGACGTACTCGACGTCATCGTTGATCGTTTCAGAACCGTTTGCTGAATGAAAAGGACCCAACACACCGACGCCTCTTGGTAGCATCGCGGTTACCGTATCAGGATGGAACGGAAATCAATTACATTTGTCCCGGTCGGTCTAGGTAAGAACAGATCACTGATGGCCTCAAACGCGCTGAAGGCGTCATTGCGGACCAGATCCGCTGACAGATCCCGCCCAGCGGCCCGCAGGCGGGCACATGTAGAGCCGTCAGCGAATGCACCGGCATTGTCCTCGGACCCATCAATCCCATCGGTGTCAGCCGACAGCGCGGTGATGCCAGCGCTCCCGTCCAGTTCGAGCGTCGGAGACAACGGAAACTCGGTGTTGCGCCCGCCTTTTCCGTTTCCTCGCAGGGTTACTGTGGTTTCACCGCCCGAAAGGATGACAACGGGTTTCTGAATGGTCGATCCTTGCGCAAGACCTCGCGAGCAATGGCTGCGTGAACGCGCACGACATCGCGGGACTCACCCTCAATCGCGTCTTATAGAATGACAGCGGGCCCGACCACAGGGCTGCAAACGCACGGACCAATTGAGCCGCGCCTATACCGGCACCGACAACAATAGCCTGCCCTTTCGGGGACTCTGGCAGATGCGGCTTCAGCGCCTCAATCGGATCGGCTGCGTGCACCGCCGCGTGAAACAACGATGTCAGAAAGGCCTTTCCGAGGTCACAGTTCGATATCGCAGACAAAGACACCGTCGGCTCCACCTTCGAGGTTTTCCACGATGCGGCCGCCAATCTCTTGATGGGTCGGGTCCACCAGGTATGTATCGCGCACCGCCACATCTCTGAAGTCGAACCAGAACATGTCATCGAAATTGCGCACCAACGGCGTTTCGACGGACACGTTCCTGCGATGCTGAAAATCGACGATGCCGTCGATATGCGCGGAGAGTCCAGCCAGATCCGCGTACAGCGACGCCTTCGTTGCCTCGCTTGTATCAGGTTTGAACCGCAGGTGAACCAAGTGACGTATCATCGCGCATCCTTTAAAAATTATTCCCAGAAATCTGCTTTCTTTCGATCGCTGAACGCGGCCAGACCCGTCTGCAACTCAGGATACGCCGCGGCAACACGGCCTGCGAGGGCCTCGAGAACGCGCTCGCGTTCTTCTCGTTCGGCCGCATTGATCAGCATCTTGGTCAACTCGGTGGCAACGGATCCACGATGGCGCATCCGCTGGGCAAGCTCTGTGGCTGCTTCCCCGCCCTGCCCCGTTGCGACGATCTGATCCACCAGCCCGGCAGGCAAGGCGTCCTGCGCCGAAAATTCCTCGCCAAACAGCGCCATGCGGCGGACCGTCTGAGCGCCAAACCGGCGCACCGTGCGTTGGGTTCCGGACCAGCCAGGAATGATGCCAATCGAAGGCTCCGGCTGGCCGATCCGAATGTGGGATTCCGCGATCCGGTAGTCGGCACAGGCAGCAAGCTCGAGCCCGCCGCCCAAAACATGGCCGTTCAAAACAGCAATCACCGGTTGGCGCAGCCGCGCCAGCGCGTCCAACGCCTGTTGCCCGTCGCGCAACCAATGACGGCCAAATTCATCCGGGGATTGACTTGCCCAGGCATGGATATCCCCACCTGCGCAGAATGCCTTGCCCGCGCCTGTCAAGATCACGACATGGGTGCTATGATCACGTTCGATCCGACGGCATAGTGTCAGCAGATCGTCCATCATCGGCATGGTCAACGCATTCAGGCGCTCTGGCCGGTTGATGGTCAGCCGCGCAATACCGTTCTGGATATCCAACAAGAGATGATCCACGGGGTTTTTTACAAACGCAGACCCATGAGGGCGGGATCGAACAAAGCGGCATCCATCGTTTTCAGGTCCTGTGCGACCAGAAGCGGTGTCGCCGCCTGATCCAGAATATCCCTCTGCAAATCTACTCCCGGTGCGATTTCCGTGACCATAAGACCCTTTGGAGTCAATTGGATCACACACCGTTCCGTCACGTAAGTAACGTCCTGGCCCTGCGTCTTGGCACGTTTGCCCGAGAAGGAAATCTGATCGACCTCATCCACGAACTTGGCGATTTTACCCTCTCGCAGGATTTTCAAAGCGCCATTCTCAATCGTCATCTTTGCGCCGGCATTGAAATTGCCGGAAAAGACAATCTTGTGCGCCCGCGTGGTGATATCCACAAAGCCGCCCGCGCCGGCGGTTCTGTGCGGAATTGCCGACAGGCGGGACACGTTAACCGAGCCGTTCTTGTCCACCTCCAGGAATGAAAGCAGCGAAGCGTCAAACCCGCCCGCCTGAAAATAGCAGAACTGATGCGGCGACGCGACGAAGGCCTCGGCATTGGCGGAACAGCCGAACTTGAAATCCAGCAGCGGCACGCCGCCCACGGCACCTTGTTCGATCATCCAGGTGACCGAGCCGTGCAGCCCCTCTTCGACCAGAATGCGCGGGACATTGGCCGAGATGCCGAAGCCGATGTTGACCGCCCAGCCGTCTTTCAATTCCTTTGCCACGCGGCGGGCGATGACCTTGCCAATGTCGAACTCGACAGTGCGAAAGCTCTCGATCGGACGGGTCAGTTCGCCCGAGATCGCCGGGTCATACTCGGTTGCCGTAGTCTGCAGCTGATCCGGAGCCTCGACAATCGCATCCACGAGGATGCCGGGAACGTGTACGTCATGGGGGCGAATGCTGCCCGCTGCCGCAATGCGCTTGGCTTGCGCGATGACAACGCCACCTGAATTGCGGGCGGCCAACGCCATCTCCATCGCGCCCAGATACGCGCCCTCATGTTCGAAGCTCAGGTTGCCTTTTTCATCAGCCGTGGTGGCTCGGATGATGGCGACATCGGGGGCCATGGATTTGAAATAGAGCCATTCCTCGCCTTCGAACTGCATCCGTTTGACGATGGGTTCGGCGCGCGCCGGAGCGTTCATGGCGCAGCCTTCGATCTCGGGGTCGACGAACGTGTCCATCCCCACTTTGGTCAGAACTCCCGGACGTTTGGCGGCCGCTTCGCGCAGCATGTCAAAGATAATACCGGACGGCACGTTATAGGCCCGCACTTGATCGGCCGTAATCATCTTCCAAACCTCCGGCGGGTCCGACTTGCTGGGCCCCGAGGGGTAGGATCCGCCGATGATCCGCGACAACAGACCAGGTTTGGCTACGTGATCCACGCCCTTCGTTCCAAACATGTCGCCCGCTGCGATGGGATGGATTGTCGTCAGGTCGCGGGGACTGCCTTCCTCGTCGAATCGCGCACCAATTCCTTTCAGGATTGCATCCGGACAGCACAGGCCACTGGATGAGTTCACCGCAACAATTGCGCCGTCCGGAATGAGCTTGGCTGCCGCGCGGGCCGACATCTGCTTGGTCATGCGGTCCTCATGAAGTAACTAACTAGTTATAGTTTATGCCTTGATGAGATGTGCAAATCAACAGGAATTTCAGTCACGCTGGAATTGACCTGACCAAAAGTAACCAATAGGTTACTTATAAACACATTCCCCAGGAGCACCCCTATGAACATCTACTTTCAAAACACGTACCAACGGAGCTTCGGTACGTTCCCGCTGACCGAGCGCGAGTTGCGCGATGCCATGATGATTGCAGGTGAAACTGGCTATCGCTCATTCGATACCGCACAGATGTATGGGAATGAGAAAGAAACCGGTGACGCATTGTCGGAACTCGGTATTACCCGCGACGAGATTTGCGTGACCACCAAGGTGCATCCCGACAATTTCGGGGAGGAGGCTTTTTTGCTCTCTGTCGAAGAAAGCCTGAAAAAGCTGCAACTCGATTATGTCGATGTGCTACTGCTGCATTGGCCGCCGGTTGGCGGAGACATCGCGCCCTCGCTGAAGCTGTTGGAACAAGCGCATGCGAAGGGTCTGACCCGGAATATCGGTGTATCCAACTACACCGCCCGGATGATGAGGGATGCGACCAAAATCATCGGCACGCCGCTGGTGACCAACCAGGTCGAATTCCATCCGCTGCTGAACCAGGACGTCCTGTTGGCCGCCGCTACCGAAACCGGTATTCCCCTGTCCTCTTACTGTTCGGTTGCCCGCGGCGAAGTTTTCAAACACCCCATGTTTGAAGAAATCGGGCAGGGCTATGGTAAGACCGCGGGGCAGGTCGTGCTGCGTTGGATCCTGCAAAAGGGCGTATCGATCAACACCATGTCCACCAAGCGCACCAATATAGCGGCTAATTTCGACATAATGGACTTCACCTTGTCCAGCATCGACATGGACAGGATCGACGCCATGACCCACTCCGGTTACCGGATCGTGACCGATGATCTGGTGCCTTGGGCGCCTAACTGGGACTGAGGCAAAAAAGGCGGTGCCAAAGTGTGGCACCGCCAGCCTGGGGAGTGTTCCTAAGCCTTTGAGAGCGGTAAAGCTCAGTGATTACCCCGGATCATGTCAGAGGCTTTTTCTGCCATCATGATCGTCGGCGCGTTTGTGTTGGACCCAATCAGACTGGGCATGGCCGAGCTGTCGCAGATCCGCAGGCCATCGATCCCATGCACCCGCATCTGTGGATCGACCACCGCCATTTCATCGACGCCCATCTTGCAGGTGCAGGTCGGGTGGTAGGAGGTGCGGCCATATTGTCGTGCGTATTCTTCGAACTCCGCCTGCGTTTTTACGCTGTCGTCCGGGAAACGGATCTGGCGGATGTATTTTTGCAGGCTGTTCTGCCGGAAAATCTCAACGCTGTGCTTGACGCCTTCGACCGAGGTTTTCAGATCGTCCGGATGCCCCAAGAAGTTCGGATCGACCAGCGGCATATCTTCGACCCGGTTCGACCGCAGCCGCACCGTTCCCCGCGCCTTGGGCCGCAACGTATAGGAATTCAGCGTGATGCCGGAGCTTCCCTTGGGCACGCTTGGCACACCGGCTTCTGCACCGGCACCGGAGAGGAAGTGGAACTGGATATCCGGTACCGGAGCGGCTTTGTCTCCGTACCAGAAAGCACCGCCCTCAACCACGTTCGAGGCCACCGGGCCAGAACCAAACATGTAATACTGAATCCCGGCCCAAACCGCCCAATGAGGCTTGTTGTATTTGTCCAGGCTCTGATGGCCGTTCAGTTCTGCCACGATGTCGATGCCGAAATGGTCATGCAGGTTCTCGCCCACACCCGGCAGGTCGTGCTTGACCTCGACTCCATGTTCGCGCAGATGCGCCGCCGGTCCGACACCGGACAGCATCATCAACTTGGGTGTTCCGATCGCACCCGAGGTTACCAGAACCTCTTGATCCGCAGTCACTTTCTCAACGTGCCCGCGCCGCTCGAACTCCACACCTGTCGCACGGCCGTTCTCGATGAGAACGCGATGCGCCTGACAGCCGGTCTTGACCGTCAGGTTCTTACGCGACAGCGCGGGCTTCAGGTAACCAACGGCGGCCGAGCAACGTTTCGCGTTCCAGGTCGTTACCTGATAGACCCCTGCCCCCTCCTGTACCGGACCGTTGAAGTCGGGGTTGTAGGGAATGCCCGCCTCCTGACAGGAGCGCACAAAGGCACGCGTCATTTCCTGCGGAGCGGCAAGGTTAGACACGCCCAGCGGGCCTTCGGTACCGTGCCACTCACCAGACAGGATCGCGTTGCGTTCCGAGCGAACGAAATACTTCTGGATGTCCTTGAACGACCAACCTTCGCAACCCTCTTCGCTTGCCCAGCGGTCATAGTCGACCGGATTGCCGCGTGTGAACACTTCGGCATTGATGGAACTGCCGCCGCCGATCACCCTGCCCTGCGCATAAGGAATTTCGCGGTCATTGGCATGACGCTGCGGAACGGTATTGAAGCCCCATGTGTGCGGCCCATCCGTCATCTTGGCAAAGCCGACAGGCATGTGGATCAGCGGGTGACTGTCCTTGCCGCCGGCTTCCAGCAGCAACACCCGGACGCTGCTGTCTTCGGTCAGCCGGCTGGCCAGAACACATCCGGCAGAACCACCACCGACGATTACATAGTCGTATCCGCCCTGCGCCATCACTCCACCCAATGCGACCGCTTTCCAAACTCGACATGAATCGATTTGACCTGAGTATATTCCTCGACCCCAAGCATCCCGGCCTCTCGGCCCCAGCCCGATGCCTTGAAGCCGCCAATCGGCAACTCCGGCCCCCCGGCCAGAGTGGTGATCACCCAGAACCGACCCGCCTGAACGCGGCGCGAAATGGTCAGAGCCTTGTCGATATTCTTGGACCAGACGCTGGCGGCGAGCCCGTATTCAGTGTCGTTGGCAATCGCGATCGCATCGTCAATCGTGTCGAACGGGATCACACAGAGAACCGGGCCAAAGATTTCCTCACGCGCAATCGCCATATCGTTGGTCACATTGGTGAAAACCACTGGGTCGATGTACTGCCCGCCAGAGATTTCCGGCGTCGTGCCACCGGTCAGCAGCGTCGCACCTTCTTCCTGTCCCTTGGCGATGTAAGACAGGATGGTGCGGTTTTGCGCATCCGTCGTAATCGCCCCCGCCTGCGTGCGTTCGTCCAGCGGATCGCCCACGCGCACCTTGCGTAGCTTGTCAGCCACCATTTTGGCGAACCTTTCAGCAACCGAGCGTTCCACCAGCAGACGCGCGCCTGAGACACAGCACTGACCGGTATTGAAGGCGATGCCAAAAGCGACGCCGTCGGCGGCATCTTCCAGATCCGCATCGGCAAACACAATCTGGGGATTCTTGCCGCCCAGTTCCAACCCCAGTTTCTTAAAGTTGCTTTGCCCCGCAGCCGCAACCACCGACCGGCCCACGGCAGTGGATCCGGTGAAGGACAGCATGTCCACATCCATATGCTCGGCCAGTTTCTGCCCGATCACACTGCCCGAACCGGTCACCACATTGAACACACCATCCGGCAATCCGGCCTCGGACAGGATTTCCGCCAGGATCAGGGTCGTGGCGCTGGTGACCTCTGATGGCTTGGCCACAATTGTGCAGCCCGAGGCCAGAATGTAGGGCACCCGCTCGCACAGGATCAGGAAAGGGAAGTTCCACGGTGTGATCAGGCCTACCACGCCCACGGGTTCGCGCGTGACGATCCCCATCGCGTCGTCGCCGCAATTGTTGAAGCTGTCGCCATGCAGCGCGCGTGCAAGACCCGAGGCAAACTCGAACATGCCCACGCAGCCCTGAACCTCTGCCCGCGCCTGCGCGATCGGCTTGCCGTTTTCCAACACCTCCCAATAGGCGATTTCTTCCGCCCGTTCGCGGATCAATCCCGCCGCCTTCAGCAAAACCGCTGCCCGATCCGCGCCGGACAAACCACACCAACGACGGTCGTCAAACGCCCTTCGAGCACAGGCAACTGCAGTGTTCAGATCTTCGTTCGTGCAGCGCGGGATGCATGTGACCGGCACGCCATGACCGGGAGACGAGCGTTCGAATACATCCCGATCCCCAGCGGCAACCGATTGGCCATCCATGAAAAATCCGAACACGCGCGGCTCGGAAGGTGGTGTCAGAATTTGGCTCTGTTGGTCCATTGAAGGTGCTCCATCATGTCAATGCCGCGGCGGCGCTAGGCAGATGCGCCCTGCCCGTCGCGCAAGTCACTCCAACCACCATCGACCGAATATTGCGCATCATGCCCCTGGGTTTGGATGTGCAAACCTCAACAATCATAGTTTTCCTCCCTCCTCGGCTCGTGCGTCAAAACGATCTGAGTTTTCAGGTCCCCGGGACGATCAGAAATGCTGTCGAAAGCCTCCTGAATGCCGTTCAGCGGATAGGACGCGCCGGTGAAACGATCTGTCCTGATCCGGTCATGAGTCAGCAATGTGAGAGCATCGTGCATATCCTGACCCATTCCCGCCACGGACCCCTTGATGGAGTTTTCCTGTAAAATCGTTTGCAGGATGTCGATGGGCAGGGTTTCACCTGCGCCGGTCAGGCCAAAGGCGGCGATATGGCCGCCCTTGCGGATCAGCCGGGTCGCCTGTTGATAGAGGGTGGGCAAGCCAACGCTTTCGATCACAACATCCGCACCGCGGCCATCGGTGTGGCGTAGCACTGTCTGCTCAAGGTCGTCCGGATCAGTGATGCCAACATCTGCCCCGACCTCCAGCGCCATATTCACCCGGTCTTCAGACAGATCGGCAACGATGATGGGAGCTGCGCCGATGGTGCGAAGCAGTTGCACATGCAGGTTGCCGATTGGCCCAGCGCCCAGCACCACGACGGATTGGCCAAACGTGATGCCCGCCTTGCGCGCGCAGCGCACCACGCAGGCCAGGGGTTCGGTGAGGGCCAGCACCTCAGCCGAGACCTCTTGCGGCGCCGGAATGACGAGACGCGCGGGAACCGAGATATACTGGGCAAAGGCCCCAACCATGGTGATCCCCATCTGCTGCATTTCCGGGCAGTTCAGGATCTCATTGCGCCGACACCAATAGCAGGTGCCGCATCCGATGTTCATATCGACAACAACCGGGTCGCCAACAGTCAGGCCACTGACCCCTTCGCCCAGTTCAGCAATGGTGCCGGTGAACTCATGACCGGGGATCATCGGCAGGTTCTCTGCGGCGTAGTGTCCGTTGAAGATATGGACGTCGGTGCCGCAGATACCGACACGGGTGATACGGACCAGAACCTCATCCCGGCCGGGTTCGGGGCGCGGGACATCCTGCACCTCGAACCGGCCCGGTGTGACCAGGACCGCGGCTTTCATGGTCGCCGTCATTTCACGACCTTTAGCTTTGTTCGGTCGATGGTCAGCGCGATCGCCGCAATCAGGATCAGGCCGAACACCATCTGTTGTTGTGTTGCATCCACCTCGAAATAGAGCATCGATGACCGGATCACCGCCACGATCAGCGTGCCGATCAGCGTATTGATTACGCCGCCTACGCCGCCGGTCAGGGGCGTGCCCCCAACCAGAACCGCAACGATGGCAGGCAACAGAAAGCCGTTGGCAAGGGTGGGCGACCCGCCGGACAATTTGACCGAGAACAGAAGGCCCGCAACCGCGGCCAAGCCGCCTGAGAGGGCAAAGGCCATGATCTTGATCCGATTGACGTTCAGGCCCGAGGCGACGGCGGCCGGTTCCCCCGCTCCCACCGCCTTGAGCGCACGGCCGAAGGTGGTACGGGATTGCAGGAACCATGCACCAAGCACCAGAATGGCCGCGATGAACAGCTCGCTGGGGATGCCGGCAACTGATGCTGTCATCCAGCCAAAGGTCGAATCCCGCAACCCGGCATCCATGAACAACGCGCGCTGGCCGGACATATATTGTGCGGCAGAGTAAGCGATACCGCCAACTGCCAGTGTCGAGATAAAGGACGGGACGTACATCCGTGTCGTCACAAATCCGGAGATGCTGCCCAGAACCACGCCGGACAGAATACAGATAAGCGCGGCGGCAATACCAAAGGTTGGCAGGGCAATCGTGGCGACAACCGTGGTCATGTTGGCAATCGATTGCGCCGACAGGTCAATGCCACCGATATAGATCGCAAATGTCATGCCAAGCGCCATGATAAACAGCGGCACGATATCGGCCATCATCGAAATCAGGTTGGCCGGGCGCAGGAAATTCGAATCTGCGATACCGACAACCAGCACAAGCGCCAGCAGAGTGATCCAAGGCAAATGGGGTTTGATGCGTTCAAAACTCATGAGACAGGCCTCAGATCATGTGGTGGACAAGATCGTACAACGACGGCTTGTCCCCCGGGCTGCAGTCGAAACGTTTTTGCGCGACGCCGTCCTTGAGAACGACAATCGTGTGGCTGAGGCCGATGGCTTCTTCCAGAGTGTCCGCGACCAGAATGATGCCCACGCCATCATCCGACATCTCGCGCACCATGTCGTAAACGTCTTCCTTGGCACCGATATCCAGACCGCGTGTCGGGTGGTCCAGTAGAATGATGTCGGATCCGGCCGACCGCCATTTCGCCAGAACAACCTTTTGCTGGTTGCCGCCCGAAAGCCCTCCGCAATCCTTGTAGACATCGGGCGTCTTGATCGCCAACCGGTCGATCCATTGCTTGGCCAGCGACTTTTCCTCACCGATGCGCAGGACGCCGGAATTGGCGTAATTGTCCATCTGGCTGAGTGTCATGTTCTCATAGACATTCATGCCAGCGACGATCCCCTCGACCTTGCGCTCGCGCGGGATATATCCGACGCCACGCGACACACCGGACTGGGCATTGAACCTTCCGATGGCCTCACCCTTGAGCGACACGGTTCCCGAGGACGGCGTTTCCAGACCGAAAATCGTTCTCAGAATCGCTTCGCGCCCCGACCCCTCTGTACCGACCAGACACAAAACCTCGCCCGGGCGCAGTTCGAACGAAATATCCGAGTATTTCCCCTGCAGCGAAACATTCTGGAAAGAGACCAATGGGTTTGCATCACTCTGATAGGGCTTCTGCTTTTGCTCGCGGTAGTATTCCTTGTCCACGTCGCGGCCGACCATCTTGTGCTGAATTGCATCAACCTCCGCCGCGTCGTGGGTAACGACATCGACAACCTCGCCGTCCTTCATCACGTAGATCCGGTCAGAAAGGTCCAGAACCTCGTCCATCCGATGGCTGACAAAGATGAACGACGCGCGCTTGGTCAGTTCGCGGACGAGGCTGAACAGCAATTCGACCTCTTCCTTGGCCAGAACCGAGGTCGGTTCATCTAGCAAAATGACCAGATCGCCATCAATCCGCTCCTCCAGTGTCAGGACCTTGGCCAATTCGACCAGCTGGCGTTGTGCAAAGGACAGTTTCGAGGTGGTCATCGCCGGATCGATATCCAGCTTGACCTTGGCCAGCTGCTTGCGCGCGGCCTCGGCCATGGCTTTCCAGTCTATCACGCCATAGCTGACGAATTGCTGCTCAAACCCCAGAAAGATATTCTCCATTACGGTCAGGTTGGTGATCAGGGATTGCTCCTGAAACACCATTCCAATGCCGTGATCCATCGCTTGGCGCGGGTTCTGAAACCGGACCTTGGTGCCGTCGATGGTGATATCGCCGCCATCGGGCTGATAGGCGCCATAGATGACCTTCATCAGGGTCGATTTGCCGGCACCGTTTTCGCCGACCAAACCGACGATCTCACCGCGCCCGATCTGAAAATTCACGGCTTTCAGCGCGTGAACGCCGGGGAATTTCTTGTCGACATTGATCAGTTCGTACATTTGCCCGCCCCCTATTTCACAAAGGTTACGGATTTGCGGTCGGTCGACAGAACCACCGCCGCGATGACAAGTACGCCCAGAACGCCATCCTGCACGTAACCTGGGAGCCCTATGACAACCATGCCGTTGTTGATGACGTTGACGATCAGCACACCGATCAGGGTGTTCCAAACGCCGCCGATGCCGCCCCAAAGCGCGGTGCCGCCCACGACAACCGAGGTTATGGACACAAACATGAAGTTCGATCCGGTCGCGGTCTCAGCAATGCCGATCCGGCCCACCGCGAGCAACGCACCAACCGCATAGAAAATACCGGCCAGTGCAAAACCCATGATGCGCACGCGGTTCACGTTCAAGCCCGAGGCATGGGCCAGTTCCTCGCCCCCACCGACGGCATAGAAGTTGCGGCCCAGCGTGGTGCGCGACTGGATGAACCAGGCGATCAGCAGGAACAGCAGCGCGACGTAGCACATGATCGGGAACCCGAACCACCGTTCTGTCAGCAATGAGCGGAACAGGTCATCCTCAACCCGTATCCGGTCGCCGCCGGTCAGGAGCAGGGCAAAGCCGGTGCCGACAAACCCCATGGCCAGCGAAGCCATGAATGAGGGGATTTTCATCAGAACGTGCACCAAACCGTTGATCAGCCCGATACCGGCACCGACCAGCAGCGCCAGCGGCAAAGCCAGCCACGCCCAAGAGGCCAACGTGCCCCCCAGCGCGATAAAGGCAAAAGCAAAGACCACGGCACAGACCGAAACGGTCCCTTCCATCGACAGGTCGATCGAGCCCATGATGATTATGAAGGTCACGCCAACGGCCACCATCAGGGCGGGCGCAGAGGAGATTCCGACCCGCGCAAAATTACGCAGCGAGAAGAAGCGGGGCTCCATCACGGTAAAAAACAGAACCAGGACCAAAAGGACGATCAAGGGTGCCCACTTGATCAGAACATCCCGTGTCAGCACATTACTCACGTGCTTCCTCCCACTGAGTGAATTGACCGGGCCGTTCGCACTCTGAACCAAACCCCAGCCCGCGCAAGCAGGCCGGTGCGAACACCAGCCTGCAGTTTTCTTAGTTGTACTGGATCTGACCGTTGGAAGTGGACCAGAAGTCCTTCCAGTCATAGGTCGGAACGCTATCGAGATACTCGGCCTTGAACGCCAGTGCATCTTCGGGCTGGACCATGATGGTGGGACCGTAGAACTCGCGATGCTCATTGGGCTCTTCGGACGGCTTGAAGTGGCCGGACGCCGCGTAATAGGCCAAAGCTGCGGTGATACCGCCACCCCAATGCGGGTTGGTGAACACCGTCGCCAGAATCTTGCCCTCGCCCACCAGCTGAACCGCCTGCGGGTTTCCGTCATAAGACACGATAGGCATGCCTTCGATGCCTTCGGCACGCAACGCCTCAAGCACACCGTAGGCAATGGTGTCGTTGGCGCAGTGCACGCCTTTGATCTCATCGCCGTAGCGCGTCAGGAAAGCGCTCATGACCTGGTTGGCCTTCTGCGTATCCCAATCCGCCGGCTCGGCGGCCAGCAATTCGGCGTCCGGATAATCCTTCAATGCGGTCTTCAGGCCCGCAAGACGCTCAATGGCAGGGTTGTTCGAGGCGATTCCGCCCAGATGCACAACACCGCCGGATCCGCCCATGGCGTCCAGCAGGATGCGTGCCGTCTGCTCTGCCGGGCCTTCGTCGGACCAGCTCATGTGGCTGACATAATTGTCGCCAAAGTCCCACGGGTGCAGATCGTCGGTCTTGTTCCAAAGGGTCGAGACATAGGCGCCAGCCTCTGCGCAGGACTCGACAACCGGGCGCGCGTTCGGCGCGTCGTTGGTGTCGATGGCCAGAGCCAGTTCGCCGTTGGTCTTGGACAGCAGCGCCTTGACGTCAGCAAGTGATTTTTCCGACGATCCTTCATTGATCAGATGTGTCAGGAAATCCTTGGGTTTGCCCAGGCTTTCGACGAACGCTTCACCCCCGGAAACGATCTCATTCCAGTAGGGGTTGGTGCGGTTGCGATACGACCACGCGATGGTCGGGTCGGTGATTGCCGCGCGGGCCATCCCGCCCAGCATGCTCGACACCGCGGCACCGCCAACGCCATAGGCTGAGGCAAGCAGAAAATTACGGCGGGTAATCGTCTCCTGCTCGATGAACTTCTTGATGAATGACATGTCGTCCTCCCTTTTCGTCTGGCACATGGGATCTCAGGCGTTCGTGTGTCTGCCCCCCCTTGGCACAAATGCCGCCTTGCAACACTAATACCTAATGCACTAACTAGTTACTTCTTTACGAAAGCCTGTGTCAAGCGTTAAGAATGAGATAATAAGAGCGTCGAACACGCTCCGGGAGAGACCTGCTGCGACGGCAAAATCGTAAACTTGCACAGGCGACCGCCTCACTCCATTAATCGGGGACGGTGTCGAAAAGCACTAAAAGCAAAGAGGACAAGGAAAGTGGCCGAAAAACCGATCACAAAGAAGCGGGATGCTGAGGCAACCAAGGCCAGAATCCTGAAAGCGGCGAAGAAGGAATTTGCGAAGAACGGCCTTGGAGGAGCGCGCGTCGACGAAATCGCTGAGCGTGCACAGGCCAACAAACGCATGTTATACCACTATTTCGGAAGCAAAGAGGACTTGTTCCGGACCGTCCTAGAAGACGCTTACTTGAGCATCCGATCTGCTGAGCGAAAACTCAATCTCGAGCATCTGACGCCCACCGAAGCAATCGAGGCCTTGGTGCGCTTCACCTGGCAGTATTATCTAAAGAACCCTGAGTTTATTACTCTGGTGAACAGCGAAAACCTGCATCGTGCCAAGCATATCAAATCCTTGCCCAATCTCCCCGAAACGATGCGTGGTCTGGTCGGTATGGTCGACGACATCCTGAAACGCGGTCAGGAGAGCGGCGAGTTTCGGGACGGGGTCGACGCAACGCAGTTGAACATCACGATCGCTGCCATCGGATACTACTATCTGACGAACCGGTATACGGGCTCATTCCTGTTTGAGCGCGACCTGATGGACAAGGAAGCGTTGGAAGAGCGTATTGCCTTTAACGTCGAGACAATTCTGCGACTCGTTCGAAAGTGATCTAGTTGGTGGCAGGCGCGTTAAACACGTCGCCCACTATCGAAAGGACAATCCTGCGTCTTCAATCGCTTTGGCCGTGCATTCGATATCTTCGGAGTCCTTGGCACCCGACACGCCTACCGCCCCGATGCAGTCCGCCTCTTCGAACACAGGCACTCCACCTCTCCAGGTCATGAGCCATTCTCGGGTGCCAACACCCAAAGCAAGCGTTGGGTTTGCCGCCATACGCTCACCAAAATCCGCGGCGGCCTGGCGCAAGATGGCAGTGGTATAGGCTTTGTCCGCCGCGAAACCACCAATTGCCGGCTCCACCGCGTCATTGCGCCCGAATGCGACCAGAAACCCGTGCGAGTCCGACGGCGACAGCTACGATCCACTCTTTGGATTCAGCATGTTCGAGAGCATTCGAAAGCATGGTCTGCACTGTGGCGTATCCAACCGACTTCAGGGTCACGGATTTCAGGACAGGCTCTCCCAGTCATAGACGATGAAGGGCTCCCTGATGTTTCGGTCGATAATGTCGGAATAAACCTCGGCGGGGTTTGATGGAGAAACCGTAGCAATCAACCCGTCCAGCTTGACGCGCCTCTCGCTCAACCAGCGCATTGCGCGCTCGAACCCGCCGAACGTGCTGTAGGGCGCGTTGTTGTAGCCGTCGAGCAATTCTTCCCAGACAAAGTCACGTGACAGGATCGGCACATCCCATTCCCACCCGCTGCGAAGTTCGACAAAGTTGAAAAAGACGGCATTAAGCACTTCGTGGGCCTTCAGGTCGGTATACGGGCGCCATGGCACGCCGACCAGAACGACCTCACCCCGCTTGCGGACAATTTTGCAACCGTCCAGGACCGCCGCCTCATGGCCCGAACAATCGACAACCAGCGCGACCTTGCCGACAAACTCAGGATCATCCAGAGGCATCCGGGCAAAGGTCTTCGTCACACCGGTCTGCTCTGCCTGAGACCGTCGCAAGGCATCAGGCTCAACGACCGACACATCATAGCCGCCGATGATGAAGTTGTGCGCCGCCAAAAGGCCAACCGGCCCGGCGCCGCAGACGATCACCTTATCACCGGTACGCGCCTTGGTGGTCATCAGGGTCGTCATCGAAACGCCCATCAGCCGCGTCAGCAGCGCGACGTCCGGCGTCATATCGGCGGGCACAGGCATCGTAAAACGTGCGGCGCATTGCTGGGTTTGCCGATGATGGCCCATACAAAAGCGCAGTTCGCCGACCTCGATGCCTTCAACATCCGCGCCCACCTCCTCGACCCAGAAAACCGCCGAATACCCAGGGCGAATGGGAAAATCATCGCCATTGGCCCAGCCAATCTCCGTGCCCTGACTGATCAGCGTGGCCACCGTTGTGCCGCGAATTTCATCAGCAGCCAGCGGATCATCCTCGTAGTCCAGCAGGGCAAACGCGGATTTGGCGGGGAAAACGACCTCTTTGGGCATCTCGGGCTCCTATTCTGCGTTCAATGACCGGCCAGTGCCTGCATCAAAAAAATGGGCCAAGTCGAAGTTCAGGCGGATGTGGGTTTTCGTACCTGACGGCACGCGTTGTTCTGCCGGGATTTCGGCAACAAGTTCGTGCGTACCGACCCGCAGGTCGAGCAACGCTTCGTTGCCAAGAAATTCGGTAACTTCGACGGTCGCCGGCAAGGCGCGTTCGTCATCCGCGTGAGCCAATTCAATGCTGATCGGACGGATGCCTATGGTTACATCCTGACCCTCGGTGACACGGCCCGCAAACCTGGTCGGAACAGGGTGTGAGAAACCATCCGCTTCGATCCTGCCGTCCGTTATTCGGGCGTCAATCATGTTCATGGACGGGCTTCCGATGAAAGTGGCGACAAAACTGGTCTTGGGGTTGGAATAAACCTCTTCCGGAGTGCCGACCTGTTCAACATACCCGTCCCGCATGATGACAATCTTGTCGGCCAGTGTCATGGCTTCGACCTGATCGTGGGTCACATAAAGCACGGTCGTGCCCAGCCGTTGATGCAGCTTTCCGATCTCCCAGCGGACCTGAGTGCGCAACTTCGCGTCAAGATTTGACAGCGGTTCATCGAACAGAAAAACATCAGGTGTCCGGACCATCGCGCGACCCATGGCGACCCGCTGACGTTGTCCACCAGACAGTTGCGCGGGCTTTCGGGCCAACAGTTCGGACAGACCCAAGATCTCGGCCGTCTCGTTGATACGGCGTTCAACCTCATCCGCACCCAGTTTGAGGGGGCGCAAGGCGAATTCCATGTTCTGCCGAACGGTCATATGCGGATAAAGGGCATAGTTCTGGAACACCATGGCGACACCCCGATCCTTGGGCGCCACGTCGTTGACCACTTGCCCGCCAATCGAAAGCTTCCCACCCGTTACATCTTCCAGTCCGGCGACCATGCGAAGGGTTGTTGTCTTGCCGCAGCCGGAGGGTCCGAGCAGCACGACGAACTCACCCTTGTCGATTTCGAGGTCGACGCCGTGGACAACCTGTACGGCTCCGTATCGCTTGGTGACATTGCTCAGCGTGATTGCAGACATTTCGGCGCCCCTATTTGACGGACCCCATGGTCAGCCCGCGCACCAGCCAGCGTTGGCAGGTCAGTACAAAGATGACACCGGGGATTAGAATGATGAACGAACCGGCCATGATGCGGCCCCATTGCACTGCATCCGATGACCAGAAAGACATGACCGCAACCGTGACAGTTTGAGCCTCTGACCCTGTCAGCATCAGCGCGAACAGAAATTCGTTCCACGAAAACACGAAGCAGAAGACGGCCGAGACGGCCAGCCCAGGCGCCGCCAATGGCAGCGTGATCCGCCAAAACGTTTCAAACAGACCATACCCGTCGACTGCCGCTGCCTCTTCCAGTGCCATCGGCACCTCGTCAAAAAAGCCTTTCATCAGCCAAACCGTGAGTGGGATATTGGCCGTCGAATAAACGATGATCAAAGCAAGAGGCGTGTCCAAAAGACCAACCGTCTTGAAGATGATGTAGTACGGCACGACCACCGCGATTGGCGGAAACATCCGCATGGACAGGATCCAGAAGGCCACGTCGTTCATCCGTTTGTGGCGAATGCGGCTGATGGCATAGGCCGCGAGTGTTCCGAAGGTCAGGCTGAACGCTGTCGATCCGAAGGACACGACCAAGGAGTTCAGCATGAACTTGGCGAAGGGCCGCATGCCGAACAGGCTTTCGTAGTGCTCAAGCGTCGGCGTGAACAGGAAGGCGGGCGGCTTCTGGAACATGATCGGCGAGGGTTTCACCGAAGAGGATGCAATAAGATAAATCGGTGTCAGGAAGACGATCAGGACAACTGCAAGAAGCAGATAGACAAGGACCGTCTGGCGTTTGCTCGGTGCACTCATGATGGGTCCTGTCCCTTACGCGTAGTCGTCGCGGTTGAGCGACTTGAAGAAGAGGGTGATCAGAACAACGATGATCACTAACGAGACAAAGGACGCCGCCGCGCCCACCCCCATGCGCCAAAAGGTGAAGGACTGACGGTAAATGAACAGCGACAGAACCTCGGTCGTATCTCCCGGTCCGCCTTTAGTCAGAACAAAGATGATGTCGTAGATCTTGAAAGCGTCGATGGCGCGCAGAAACATCAAGCTGACCAGAACCGGCTTGAGCTGCGGCAAGGTCACTCGCGTGAACACGTCCCAACGGGAGTTACCGTCGATCATCGCGGCCTCATAAGGCTCGGGTGAGAGGCTTTGCACAGCCGCAGCGGTCCCCATCATCACAAACGGCGTCCATTGCCAGATATCGGCGATGGCAATGGCCCACAGCGCCCAGTTCGTTGACGTTATCCAGGGGATTGCGCCAACTCCCAAGAAGCTGAGGAAATAGTTGAGATATCCTAACTCGGGAAAGTACAGAAACAGCCAGACAAGGCCCACGATCACAGGCGAAATCATCATCGGGACAAGCAGCAGAGTGCGCGCGACCCCCATTCCCGGAAGCTTCTGCGTTACCAGCAGGGCGATGCCAACGCCCAGAACCAGTTGCACGCTGAGCGTCATTGCCATCAGTTTTGCCGTCACGATCAGCGTATGCAGGAATTCGCTCGATGTCAGGATTTCCCGGTAATTTGACCACCCTACAAAGACGCGGGGCACAAAGGGTTTTGCCAGATCGTAAGACCGAAAGCTCAGATAACCCGCGTATAGCATCGGGTAGATCGTGGTGAGGAACAACACCAGCATCGCCGGCACCAGAAAGATCCCGAAGATCTTCTTGTTCCTTTTTCTGATGTAGGCCATCGCGCGAAACCCCGGAACAGTTGTTTGATGGGTGTCCCGCCCCAATGGGAGTGATGGGGCGAGACACCGCGTGACGTCAGTCGAAAATTTCGGCCTGAGCGTCGTTGATCCACCGCAGTCTCAGATCTTCGGGAAAGACCTTGAGGCGCGTGTTGATCTTTGTGCAGGCATTTGTCAGCGCTTCCTGTGCACTCTCGGTTTCGCCCGCCATGAACTTGTTCAGTTCGACACCAAAAACCTCTTCCACATCCGCATAGAAAGGATGGAATATGCGGCGTTGTGCGTTTTCCTGCGTGTCCAGAAGCACCTGATAATAGGGATACTTCTCTTGCAGCTCAGGATCCGAGAGGATGGACTTGTGGAACTGAGACACGCCCGAACCCTCTTCGGCAAAGCGGCGCATCATATCCTGAGAGGTGCCCCATTTGATGAACTCCCAGGCGGCCTCTTTTTCCGTGTCGGTCGCCTTGGAATTGATCGCAAAGCTCAGAGCCCCGGTCATCGTTGGCTGCGGATTGCCATCACCGGTCGGGCTTGCGGCGTAACCGGCCTCACCGATCGTCGGCAGAACAGCCTCATCCGGGTTGGTCAGGCGTACCGTGCGCACCGACCAGTAAGAGCTTTGCGCGGTCTCGCCCCGCTCCATATACCCGGTGCGGATGTCCCACATCAGACCCAAGTAGTCAGGCGGATTGAAGGCAACCAGTTCTTTCATCACGTTGGCCGCTGCCAAGGCCGCCTCGCCATCCATGGCGCAGAGACCCGTTTCAGCATCCCAATACTGGCCCCCGAAACTGCGCATGATGGGGAAGAAATCATGCGTGATGGCGCCTGCAACGCGACTATAGGCCTGCGCATTGCCGTAGAAGGGCTTGTCCAGAACTTCACCGGCCAGAGCTTCGCCGGCGTCCCTGGTAAAGAACTCGGCAATGTCGATGTACTGATCCCAGGTTTGAGCAGGAGTCAAAGGATATCCGTATTTTGCCTCGAACGCGGCCTGTTCCTCGGGATGTTCGTAGAGGTCCTTGCGATAGTTCTGGTGCCAGATCATGCCCGAGGCCGGAAAGGCTAGCAGGCGCCCCTGCCAGGTGTTTTCCTGAAGCTGGATCGGGATGATGTCGTCAAGATGGATTTCTTCAGCGTCCCGCTTGACCAGTTCGGTCAGATCCTCCAGCGCCCCGGATTCACCAAGCACTCCAACCCATGGGCTGTCGACCCACATCAGTTGATAACTCGGGTTGTCGGCACTGGCTTCGATGACGATTTTGTCGATCAGGCCCGGATAGGGGAACATATCAATCTGGACCTTGGCCCCTGTCAGTTCCTCGAATTCACCTACAATCGGCGCAAGGCGCGTGACAGAGGTGTCGCCGATGGCCAGCATTTTCAGCTCGACCCCGTCGAAATCGCCTGCGGTCGCCGAGCCGGTGGTCCCGATGGCTACGGCGCTTCCCATAAGCGCCATTTTCAGATGTTTCATTGTTCCTCCTCCACTATTGCCGGTGCTTTGCCTGCGGCACGACACCAATTGCGGGCACACTTGCCTTTCGTGCCCAGGGTGAATGGCCCTTAAGCTCCTTCGGACGGCGTCCACAGTTTCGGACCGCCTTGAGCCTCGTATCCGAGTGGTCTGGTCGCGCTGACGATTTCCAAAAACTGGCCCCAGGGGCTGCGTAAGTAGAGCCAGACAAGACCGTCCATCGGACCGCCTTCGATCAGGGTCGGACCTTCCAGCAGATCGACACCTGCGGTCTCCAGTCTCTGGGCAACAGCAAAGGCGTCATCGACTTCAAACGCGATGTGCATCGCACCAACCTCGCCGTTGTGCTTCAGGGACTGGTTGCCGGTGACCCCCGAGTACTCGAACAGCTCCAGCGACCCTCCGCGGCCGATCTGAATGACACGCTGATCTGCGATCCTGACGCCCTTGGGGACGCCCAAGTGTTTGGCCATGAACGCATCGTCAACATCCACCGACCCGCATTCCATGACGGTAACCGCCCCGAAGATATCGGTGAAAAATGTGACCGCCTGATGCATATCCGGAACAGTGAACCCGATATGGTGCAAACCCAGGATTGATTTACTTTTAGCCATAACTGGTTAGTTCTCCTGAAGTCAAAAAATTTTGCTACTCGAATGTTCCGCTATCCAACCACCTTCGGTCGGCGGACGTCGTTTCTTTCGTGTTCGAATACCCACGGGGCCAATGGCGCGCGATCCCGGATCAGATCTGATCCCTTTTCACCTATCATGATGGTCGGCGCATTCGTATTGGACGAATTGATCCGCGGCATAATGGATGAATCGCACACCCGGAGCCCCTCCAACCCGTGTACCCGCAGGTCATTGTCGACCACGGCCATGTCGTCCTGACCCATCTTGCAAGTTCCTACCGGGTGGTGGTCGGTTTTGGCCATCTTGCAGGCATAGGCGAACAAATCATCATTCGATGTCACAGCAGGCCCGGGCAGGACTTCTTTGCGGACAAATTTACTCAGCGCGGGCTGCGCCAAAATTTCTCGGGCCATTTCCAAGCCGCGCAGCGACATCTCGAGATCGCGTGGGTCAGACCAATAGTTCGGATCAATCAGTGGGGCGGCGAATGGATCGTTGCTTGCAAGGCGCACTGTGCCGCGTGACCGTGGCCGCATGTAAGCACTGTTGAGCGTGATCCCGGCGCCATCGATCTTGACGATCCCTTTCTCGATCCCTGACCCCTGGCCAAGATGGAACTGGATGTCGGGCTGGCTTTCGGTTTCGTCCGCATACCAAAATCCGCCGGTTTCAAACAATGACGCCGCCGCAGGACCGGATTTGAACATAACATACTGCAAACCGGCCAGAGCCGACTTGTACCAACTGTCCCACCCGTCGTAGCTATGAGGACCGGTTAGCTCGGAAATCGTGCAGATGTCGATATGGTCCTGCAGGTTCTCCCCCACTCCCGGTAGGTCGTGCCGCACGTCCACACCCACGCTTTTCAAATGCTCTGCCGGACCGATACCGGACAGCAATAGCAGCCGAGGCGAACCGATCGCTCCTGATGAAACGATGACCTCGCGCGCTGCGCGCAGTTTCTGGCTCTGGCCGTTGCCGGACACTTCGACCCCAATCGCCCGATCGTTCTCGAGCAGAATTCGAGTGGCCTGCGTCCGCGGCATGACCGTGAGGTTAGGACGGATTTCCGCTGGTTTCAGGAACGCCACCGCTGCCGAGGACCGGCGCGCGTTGCATTGGGTCAACTGGTAAAATCCGACTCCTGCCTGATCCCGGCCGTTGAAATCGGGATTGTACGGTATCCCGTATTGCTGCCCCGCACGAATGAATGCGTCGCAGATCGGCAAAGTCGCGCGCGGCATGGACACGCCAAGCGGCCCGTCAATGCCGTGATAGTCGTCGTTGAAACGTTCGTTGGCCTCGGCCCGCTTGAAATAAGGCAACAGCTCGCGGTAGCTCCAGCCGTTGCAGCCGTGCACGTCGGACCAGCTATCATAGTCCCTGGCATTCCCACGGGTGTAAATCTGCGCATTTATGGTCGATCCACCACCGATGACCTTGGCCTGCGTGAACCAGACCTCACGTCCTTTCATGTGTTTTTGCGGAGCGGTGGACCATCCCCAGCTGGCAATGCCCTTGGTCATCTTGGCGAAGCCGGCGGGCCAATGAAAAAGAAAGCTATCGTCTCGCCCGCCGGCTTCCAGCAGCAGTACGGACACCGATGGATCCTCGCTCAGCCGCGCCGCAAGAACACAACCTGCCGAGCCTCCCCCCGTAACGATGTAGTCGAATTCAGTCATGTGTCATTTGTAACCATTTCGTTACTTGAAACGTTTAACCAAGTTCTGCCTTTTGTCAAGCCAGGCTTGGCAATCATTAGGGATCTAGTGCTTTGCTCTAATGGATTCGGCAAAAGCCATCGCAGGCTTCAGAATGAGTTCCTGCCGAGACACTGACTTTGATGCCAACAGCTCCATCGCGAGTTGGGCGGACTTTTCGCCGATCCTGCGCGGATTGATATCGACGGTGGTCAAGTTCGGATCCAAGGCTCTTGCAATGGGCACGTTGTCGAAGCTGACAACGGATACTTGTTCGCCGACTACAACTGAATTTTGCCTGAGAGCCCTATAAACTCCCGCCGCCATATCGTCGTTGAACGCAATCAACGCTTCGCCCAGTTCACCCGTGGCAAATAATCTGGACACGGTGCTTGCCGCAAAATCGGGGCTCAGTGAGCCCGGTGACAGGCGACACGCGGTTTTCGGCAAGCCATTCTCTTTCAACGCGCGGAAAATCCCGTTTCGGCGCCCGATCCAAGTCGTCGTGTCCGCGTACCCCCCGACAAAAGCCATTTTATCATGCCCAGCTTCAATCAAGGACTTTGCGGCCATGTATCCTGACTTCTCCTCGTCCACGCCAACAAAAGAAGCCCCGGCACCGGGAAGGTCGCGAACACAGGAGACCACCGGAATATGTCTTTGCCGAACCACCTGCAGGTCATCGCCGGTGGTATCGTGAACCGGAGTCAGAATAATCGCGCCTACCCCTTGCGACATCATGGAGTGTAACAACTTCGTCTGCCGCTCTCGATCGTTCTGAGCCGTGGCGACGATGGTCAAAAATCCCTCTTGATAGGCAGCCAGTTCAGCACCGGCGACAAGTTCGCTGAAAAACGGATTCACAACGTTGTTGATTATGACGCCTATCAGACGTGACTGACCCGTCCGCAACCTGGCAGCTCCATTGTCCCGAACGAACCCAAGCTCAGAGGCTGCGTCCAGCACGAGCTGTTTCGTCGTTTTCCCGACCCGACCGCTGTCGTTCATCACATAAGAAACAGTTGCGATCGAAACGCCCGCTCGTTCAGCAACGTCTTTGATCCCAACCTTCTTCATGTCATGGCCTTAAACGTTTCACCAGCCTCAATACGTAAGTAACCTTTCGATCAACTGCAAGCTTTGTTCAATCAGGGTCTTCAGTGAGATCAGGTTCAAACTTGATAGCAAGCGCAGCGCGGCGTTTGTGTCTGTCGCCAGAAGTTCGTTTTGAAGCGGATCGTGGCGTGATGATAAAAATATCTCCAGTACAAACTCTCAATCTTCTTGCCACGTATCGGGGTTCACGAAACCGATCCGCCAAGGGCTGAGTGGTTATGTTGTTGCTTAGAAACCACTTTGAACAAACCCGTTTGATGAACCTAATCGCCAGGGGTCTGTCGTTCAGTCCTCCTAACTTGACCGAGGAGGGTTTTGGCAATTTGGCTTCGGTCTGGGACACACACAAAGCTACCACAGCTTCACCCAGCCCATGCACGCCTCCGCTGATAATTTGTTAGATAGCCGCGATCTGAAAGAGCCCGCAGCAGGCCGAAACCGGTCGATCGGCCCATTCCAATCTGTGCGAAGATGGCTGAGGCGTTCAAAGCGGCTGGATTGGCACCTTCCGACTTGAAGAACATGTTAATACGTTCGAGTTTCGCAATTTGGGTCGCTCCGACTGACGCCCCCGGTCAGCCATCCTATTCGAAAGATCTGCCCCAGCCAACATCCGACCGAGGCAAGGCCGGGTGCCTTGTTCACTCTTCGCTGGAAACGAGTCTGCGGACAACCAGCGGTGTTGCCTGCGCTGCTTCCATCTTCGGGGCCCAAAATCCGAACCAATCTTGGGCCAAGTGAACGTCGAGATCCTCAGCGCTTGACCAGACTTCGACGATCGTCATCTTGCTGGGGTTGTCAGTATCTCGCCACAGCTCATACTGTTCGCACCCCTGTTCCTTACGTGAACGAGAGATGAATTCAGCCTTGAACATCTCGGTGAAAGCATCCGCTTCCTCCGGCTTGACGTCCAATTCGACCAGTAATCTTGCTTTAGCCATCAGTCCGCCAACTCCCAAAAACGTTGGTACTTTGCCTCCAGAGGGTGCAGGTCCTTACGGCCTTCCATGTAATAGCCAACCCATTCTGCAAGACACCAACTTCCAGAGGGTGCGGCATAGCCAGAGAAATTTGGATCGCTCGTAAGCGTCTTGACCGCGACAGACCGCTAGCTCAGACCCTTGATGAGCGAGTTTATCGTCCCGATCGCGGAATCGGTGTCGCTCGAAATAGTCTCGAATTTACGCATGAGCCCATCCCAGCCTTTTGCCTCGGTCTCGGCCAGATCACGCGCCTGATCGACTGCCTTCTGGGCCGCTTCGATGACTCTGATCATGGAGCCGAGCTTCTCGACTTCCTTAGCTTGCTTAGACAAATCCGCCTGGACCTTTGCGGCGTCCTTGGCTTCCGGAAGCTTGCCAGAAGACGTTGGCAGATTAGATGCTTATCCCTTAAGGTGCGCCACAAGTGTGACCCGCCGCAGATCTGTCCGACCGCCCCCCAAACGCGGGAAAACCCAGCTCCCTAGCTCGCACTGAAGTTCCGTCCTTGCCTAACCGGCAATACCAGCCTTCGGTCCGTGATTGCTGCTGTGTCAAGAAAAAAACGGATCAACCTACATCCCAAGGCATTCACGTCAACAGCGTCCACATTAGGGTCAGGATGCATTGATTTTCGCTGCTCTGCGTGATTCACGGCTCGGAAAAC
>NZ_WPZY01000021.1 GCF_013031405.1 Ruegeria sp. HKCCD8929
GGAACTACTTCAAGGCTGCCGGCTATGTCTCAGGTTAATGGCGGGAGGCTTTAAGTGATACTCGGCGTGTAAAGTTCTTCGCAAAGTGCTTTACTGCTTTTGCAGGAAGGTCTCGACCGACCGCGCCTTTTCCCCGTTGCGCAGCCGGGAAAAGGATAGGTTCAGACCGTTCTCTGCCAGCGTCCGGTCGAATTGTTGCAACTCGTAGCCGCCTTGGTCGTCCACGAACAGCGAATAGACTGTCAGCACATCTCCGTCGATCCGGCCCCAGACAAAGGGTTCGCCCTTCATCGGGTCAAGCTGCACCGCATGGCCGAACACATTGCGCCGCATCGCCGCTGAAAAGATGCCCGAGCGGTCCGTGGGCAGGAAATCGACCGAATACTTGCTTTCTTTCACCCGTCCGTCGGCCTTGTAGGTGATGGTGGCCCAGCTGACATTAAAGCCATCCTTGGTCTCTGAGATTGAAACGCTCATATCCCGAGGCGTGGCCGTACCGTCGACATCTACGACCTCGGCCGATCCCAGATAGTCACCGATGAAGGGTGCGATATCCCCTGCCTGCACCGGGATGGCAAAGCCCAGCAATAGGCCCAAGGTCAGAAACCATCGGGTCAGGCCCGTCCGGATCAGGGTCAATGCGCGCATCAGGACCTCCATCGCCATTGCACAGAATATCTTACAGGGGTCGGGTCCGGGCACAATGACAACTCGGCGTGAGGCCAACGAAAAATTGACGCGCCTCCTTGCCTATACCTTGGCCGCGCTTGCGCATAAGGTGCGCGCAACTGGCCGATTGCGCGATGGCCGCGCTGCGGTTAAACGGCATACGACTGCATACCAGACGGAGTGACAGATGTCTCAGACCCGCACCGAAACCGACAGCTTTGGCCCGCTAGAGGTTCCGTCCGACAAGTATTGGGGCGCGCAGACCCAGCGCTCGATCATGAACTTTCCCATCGGGTGGGAGAAGCAGCCTGTGGCCATCGTGCGTGCGCTGGGCGTGATCAAGAAAGCCTGCGCCATGGCCAACAAGGACAGCGGCAAGCTGGATGCGAAACTGGCCGATGCGATCATTCAGGCCGCAGGAGAGGTGATCGAGGGCAAGTTCGACGACAACTTCCCGCTGGTGGTGTGGCAGACCGGCTCGGGCACCCAGTCGAACATGAACTCGAACGAGGTGATCGCCAACCGCGCCATCGAGATCCTTGGCGGCGTGATCGGTTCCAAGGACCCGGTGCATCCGAACGATCACTGCAACATGGGGCAGTCCTCGAACGACACCTTCCCCACCGCCATGCATATCGCCACCGCGATGAGCGTGCGCGACGTGCTGCTGCCGGGGCTGGATAAACTGGCCGCAGGGCTTGAGCAGAAGGCAGAAGAGTTCAAGGATATCATCAAGATCGGCCGCACCCACACGCAGGATGCCACACCGCTGACGCTGGGCCAGGAATTCGGCGGCTACGCGCATCAGATCCGCCAGGGCATCGCCCGCGTCAAAGCCTGCCTACCGGGCATCTACGAGCTGGCACAGGGCGGCACTGCCGTGGGCACCGGGCTGAATACCCAGAAAGGCTGGGGCGAGACCGTGGCCGCCAACATGGCCGACATCACCGGCCTGCCTTTTGTCACCGCGCCCAACAAGTTCGAGGCGCTGGCCGCCCATGACGCCATGGTCTTCCTGTCTGGCGCTTTGGCCACCATTGCGGGCAGTTGCTACAAGGTCGCCAACGACATCCGCTTTCTGGGGTCTGGTCCCCGCTCGGGCCTGGGCGAGTTGATCCTGCCTGAGAATGAACCGGGCTCGTCGATCATGCCGGGCAAGGTTAACCCGACGCAAGCCGAGGCGCTGACACAGGTCGCGGCCCATGTGATGGGCAACGACGCGGCGATCAAGTTCGCAGGTTCGCAGGGTCATTTTGAGCTGAACGTCTACAACCCGATGATGTCCTACAATCTGTTGCAATCCATCCAGCTTCTCGGCGACGCCGCCGACAGCTTTACCGAGCGGATGCTGCTGGGCATCAAGGCCAATGAACCGCGCATCGACAAGCTGATGAAGGAATCGCTGATGCTGGTCACCGCACTGGCCCCCACCATCGGCTATGACAACGCCACCAAGGTCGCCAAAACCGCGCACAAAAACGGCACGACGCTCAAGGAAGAGGCCATCGCGCTTGGTTTTGTGGATGAGGCAACCTTCGACGCCGTTGTCCGCCCCGAACAGATGATCGGGCCCAAGGGCTGATGGCGGGGTCTGGTTCAGGGCCGGTTAACCTGAACGGGTACCGGAAAGAAAAAGCACGGGCCAAAAAAAGGCCCGCGCGGATCAAAATTCAATCGCTTTCGGGCGCAGCAAAGCCGAAAAGGACCTCGACAAGGCCCGGGCCGCCAAGGAACGTCGGGATCACGACGGGCATGAGTTAGACAAATGAGCGGACGCCCGGTGAAACGCTCGCTCACGCTCAAGGGGCACAGAACCTCGGTCTCGCTCGAGGATGAGTTCTGGCAGGCGTTTCGCGATATCGCGAAGAAAAAACAATTGCCTATCAACGTATTGGCATCCGAAATTGATGTAGATCGAGATCCCGAAACCGGTCTCGCCTCGGCCATCCGCGTCTTTGTTCTGAACTGGTACCGAACCCGGCAATGACATCTTGCAAATCTTTTGGTTTCGTGGCCCAATCACACGAGAACAAAACGGGAATATACCATGAGTGCGACAGTGACCGGCCCGGACGGGCGCCCACGGTGCAGTTGGTGTCAAGCCGCGCCCGAGTTTTTCGACTATCACGACAAGGAATGGGGTTATCCGGTCGGCAACGATCAACGCCTGTTCGAAAAGCTGTGTCTTGAGAGCTTTCAGTCCGGCCTCAGCTGGCGCACCATCTTGGCCAAGCGCGAGAACTTTCGCGCGGCCTTCCATGGGTTCGACTACGACAAGGTGGCCGAATTCACCGATGCGGATGTCGAGCGCCTGCTGCAGGACGCGGGTATCATCCGTCATCGCGGCAAGATCGAAGCGGTGATCAACAACGCTGCCCGCGCGCAGGAGTTGGTGGCGCAAGAGGGCTCAATCGCAGCTTACGTCTGGCGCTATGAGGCGCGGCCCGAGGATCTGCCCGAACCACAGACCGCCTCGACCTCACCCGAGTCGGTGGCGATGTCCAAGGACCTCAAGAAACGCGGCTGGAAATTCGTGGGACCCACGACGGTCTTTGCCTTCATGCAAGCGATGGGGTTGGTGAACGACCACGCGACAGGCTGCGTGATGCGCGAGAAGGCCGCGCAGATGCGGCAGGACTTCACCAAACCTGAGTAGAACGGCGGTCGGACTTCGCCGGTCCCAAGCCGCTTGCAAGCGGCTAAAGCGGTTTTCAAACCGCTTGTTTCAAGGCGTTTGCAAACACCTTGGCCCCCGCCCGCGCCACGGCGCGAACGGGGTTGACACACCAAAATCAGACTGAGGCCTGATAGATCTTGTCGATATTACTGCCGAGCGCTGAGTTGAACTCTGCATCCGACTGCTGTTTCGACAGCCCCTCGGTCAGCGCGCGCGAGAAAGAGGCGATCATCTTGCCGTTCTGGCCCAGCAGATCACAGGCCTCATCGGTCGAATAGCCACCCGACAGCGCCACCACACGCAGTACGCGGGGATGATCGGCCACCTCGTCGAATAGGTTGGCTTTACTGGGCAGGGTCAGCTTCAGCATCACGTCCTGCCCCTCTTCCAGCGCATCGAGGTTCTTCAGCAGCTCTGCCTTCAGGATATCCTCGGCCTCGACCTTGGTTTCCGAATGAATGTTCACCTCGGGTTCGATGATCGGAACCATACCCGCCGCCACGACCTCACGCGCTACGTCGAACTGCTGTGCGACCACGGCGGCGATGCCCTCGGCATTGGCCTCATGGATCACCGAACGTTCCTTGGTGCCGAACACCCCCAACGGAGCCGCCTTGGCCAGCGTCTCGGCCAGCCCCGGGATCGGCTTCATCACCTGCGCACCGTTGACCTGCTCTTCCAGACCCTTGTCGATCTTCAGGAACGGCACCACGCCTTTGACGGACCACAGATAATCGGCCACCTTGCGGCCCTCGATCTCTTCGCCCAGCGTGCGCTCGAACAGGATCGCGCCGATCACCTTCTCCTTGGTAAAATCGTCCGCCAGAATGATCCGCGCGCGCATGTTCTGGATCTCGGCAAACATCTCCTCATCCGAGCTGTACTGCGCCGCATCCACGCCATAAAGCGCCAACGCCTTCGGAGTCGATCCACCACTCTGGTCCAGAGCGGCGATGAAACCCGCACCATTCGTCATCTGTTCGCGCTGATCTGCTTTGGACATATTGCTTTCCCGTTCAATTGATTCCGCTTTTGAAACCCGCATACAGCATGGTTTCCAACGATGGTAGTTTGTTAGCGCTCAACCACGCGCAACCAGATGCCATCGCGTGCCCGTATGGTCAGATGGGCAACCGGCACCGGGTCACGGCCCTCGACCCGCTCAAAGCGGAAATGGCGCAACAGCATGGACAGGATCAGAGGGCCCTCGACCATGGCAAACCCGGCACCCGTGCAGACGCGAGGACCGGCGGAAAACGGAATATAGGCCGTGCGCTGACATTGTTTGCCATTCTCGGTCTGCCACCGGGACGGGTCGAACTCATCCGGACGTTCCCAGAGTCGCTCATGCCGGTGCAGGTGCCAGGGGCTGAGCACGATCTGCGCGCCCCTTGGCACCTCGCGATCCCGAAAGCGTTCCGGGCATGTAGCCTCGCGCACCATCATGGGCACCGGCGGATAGAGCCGCAGCGCCTCGCGAAACACATCTCGGCTGATGCGTAGTTTCGACATCACCGAAAACGAGCTGTCATCCAGCGCCTTTGCCTCCTCAGCCAGCCTGTCCTGCCATTCGGGGTAGATCGCCATCAGACAGAGCGCCCAGGCCAGCGCCGAGGCGCTGGTTTCGTGCCCGGCAAGGAAAAAGATCGCAACCTGATCGACCATCTCATCGGTATCGAAACGATCACCGGTCTGCGGATCGGCCGTGGTCATGATCTTGGTAGCCAGATCGTCAGGCGCGGTACCGTCTTCGATCCGCGCTATGCGCTCGGTTGTGAGTTGTCGGATCAGATCTCGGATCTGGGCTGCATTGTCCCGCGTTGCGCGCGAATGGAACCGGGGCACCCAGCGCGGCACCGGGATGAAGGCGGCCAGGTTCAGAAGCGGCTGCTCGCGCTGATAGGCGCGAAAGCGGGTGAACACACGGGCGGCCACCTCATGCTCGATGGGGATCGAGAACAGGGTGCGAAAGATCACATCCGCCGCGGCGTGGCTGGTAACCTCCTCGATCTCGGTCACCTGCCCCACCTGCCCCCGCAGCCGCGCCACACAGGCCTCGGACGCAGCCCACATCGCCGGGAATGTATCCTTAAGCCGCCCACCCTCGAAGGCCGGGTCGATGATGCGGCGCTGGCGCTTCCAGGTCTCGCCATTGGTCAGAAACACCGACTCGCCCAGCAGCGGGCGCAACCCCTCACGGATGCGGTCGGATTTGGGGAAATCGTCGGGGCGGGTCTTCAGAACCGTCTCGACCAGTTCCGGCTGGTTAATCAGGTATGAGCGGAAAAAGGGCGTGCGGAACTCGGCCATCCACGCCCGGTAGAGACGCGCGGGCTGCGCCGACAGGATGTCCTGCCGGAACAGTTTCAGGTACCGCCAGAGCGAGACCTTGTCCGGGCGCGAGGGCGGTTTCGGCGGCCTCATGCGGGCGCCATCGAGGTATATTTGCTGACTGCCACGTCGATCCGCGATTTCGACGGCGCGCGGTTTTCGTAGCGCTCGGCCAGTGTCAGCGGCCCGGCGGTGATGCGGAAATAATCGTAGTCCCCGGGTTGGTCGAAAGCGCAGAGATACTGAAAATGCAGCCGGAAAAAGCGCCAGCGCAACTCGGCCCAGCGATCCGGCGACAGCGTCTGAGTGAAGGCTGCGGAGAAGACCAGCGGCCAGCGTTTACCCTCCGCCGCCACCCCGCTCACCGTCACCGGATCGCACAGCGCAAAGGCGCAGCCGTCGCCGGGGGCCGACACATCGACCCAAGCCAACTCCTCACGAGTGCAGAGGTAATGCAGATCGGCCCGCAAGCGATGCGCCTCAGGCAGAAACGACACCATCGGCACCACCTGCCCCAGCGACAAAAACCCCAGCGCCGGGCCATCTGCTGGCACACGCCCCGCCCGGATCAGATCGGCCAGCACCGACACCCCCAGATGCGCGCCCGAGCTGTGGCCCACCACCAGCACCTCATCCACTTCCCCGGCCAGCGCCCCTGCAATCAGATCGCCGAACTCGGCCATTCGCACCTCGAGTTCGGGCGGATTGGCCCCGCCCGATTGTGCCGAATAGGCATAGTCATGCATCAGGTAGTACGCGAACAACTTACCGTCCCGCGCCCGGAACCAGCGCAGGATCAGAACCGCAACGCCTAAGCCAGCCATTAGCCCGACCGCACGCAGCGCCACCCCCGGCAACCAAGGCTCAGCCAGCGTAACCAGCGATGCCAACGCCCAGCCAGCCAACGCTGCCAGCACCAATTGTAGCAGCAGCATCCCCACCGGATAGAGTGCCGCGATCACCGGCCCCTTGCGCAACCGCATCAGCCGCCACAGCGCGCCCGACACCACATAAATCCAAGCCGTCCGGGCCAGTTGCAGATAGGTTGCAGGGATTGAGTTGGACATGCTCTGCCGCACGATATCCGACCAGACCAGCGCCTCGATATCGGTTTCGGTTGTCACCCCATCCTGCATGGACGTCACAAGCCAGCCATAAGGCCCCTGCCCGCTTTTAGATTTCAGATCAAGTTCATAGCCCGAAATCTTCGCCTGCGCCGCGCCCTCACTCCGATAGAGTTCGCGATATCGGCGCGGATGAATCGGATCGTAGCCGGGAATATAGAACACCCGGCGGCGGCGCACCTGTTTCTGCGGCGTCTGACTGCTCATGGCCTTGTCCTCTGCCGCGCAGCCTAGCGCAGCAACCCGGGAAGTTTAACCCCGTGATCTTCTTCTGTTTATAAATATCCTCGGGGGGAATCGTGCATCGCACGATGGGGGGCAGACAGCCCCCCCTTGCCACGCTCAGCCAAGCGTGGCGAGGCCGGGGAAAGTCTCCAGCAGCCACCAACTGAACTCGGTAAAGAGGCCCGAAATCAGCATGACGCCGACAAACAGCAAGAGCGCGCCCATCGCCTTTTCGATCTTGCCCATATGCGGCTTGATCCGGTTCATCACGGACATCGAGCGGTTGAGGAACATCGCCGCCAGCAGGAACGGAATACCCAGCCCCGCCGCATAAACCCCCAGCAGCAGCGTCCCCCGCGCCACCGAGGCCTCAGACGCCGCCAGCGATAGGATCGCACCCAGCTGCGGGCCGATGCAGGGCGTCCAGCCAAAGGCAAAGGCCAGCCCCAGCAGATAGGCGCCAAAGACCGAGCCTCCGGCATCGCCGGTCTCCATCCGCGCCTCGCGATCCAGTAGCGGAATGCGGAACACACCCAGGAAGTGCAGCCCGAAAATAATCACCACCGCACCTGAGATCTTGGCGAAAAGCACCTGATTCGACAGCACAAAGGCGCCAAAAGCCGAAGCGGTGAACCCCAGCAACAGGAACACCGTCGACAGGCCCAGCACGAAAAACAGCGCCGTCAGCGTCGCCTTGCGCCGTGCCCGGGCCTGATCCTGCATCTCATTGATCGTCACCCCGCTCATGTAGGCGAGATAGGGTGGCACGATCGGAAGAACGCACGGGCTGAGAAAGCTGATCACCCCGCCGAGCATCGCGATGAACATGGCGGGCAGCAGTCCCGCGTCGATGATGTCTATTCCGAACATGTCTTTGCACATATGTCATCCGCGCAGCCGCGTCACGATGCCATGCGGTCACATCCTCGTGGTCCGCGAGGGGCCACCCGCTGGACAGGGGCGGCGCGGACGAATATCTGCGGGATATGAGTGACGTGACCGAAACACTGGACGCGTTGGGCCTCTTGTGCCCTCTGCCCGTCCTCAAGGCCCGCAAACGGTTGAAATCCCTGCCGCAAGGGGCGCTGCTGCGTGTGCTGGCCGATGATCCGGCGGCAATCGTGGACGTGCCCCATTTCTGCGCCGAGGCAGGTCACGCACTGGTCTCGCAAGGTGAGGAAAACGGGCACCAAACCTACCTGATCCGCAAGGGCGGATAAGAAAAAGGCGGGCTTCACAGCCCGCCTTTCATTCGCTCGCCTAGTTTCCCAGCGACCACCATCCGCGCCGTTTCGGCTTGGGCGGTTCCGCCGGTTGCGCAGGCTCTTCAGCCACGGTTTCCAGCACCGGCTCGGCCTCCTGCGGGGCTTCGGCCGCTTCGGGCTCTGCAACCTCTTCCTGAGGCTCTGCCACCGGCTCAGACGGCTCATCCTCGGGCGCGGCTTCCGATTGCTCGGCTGCGACCGCAGGCTCTTCGCTGGCTTCAGCTGCCGGTTCTTCCTCGACGACGGCCTCTACAGCCTGCGCCTCCTCAACCGGCGCCTCCGCCATCTCTGGCTCGGTCACGCTGTCTGCAGCAGGCTCCTCAGCAGGTGCAGCGGCGTCCTCGGCCACGGCCTCAGCAGCAGCTTCTTCTTTCTTGGCCTTGCTCTTGCCGCGCGACGAACGGCGCCTCTTGGGCTTGGGCTTCTCAGCCGGCTCATCCTTATCCGTCGCAGCGTCGGCGTTGGCCTCTTCGCCCGCTTCATCCTCGGCAGTCGCACTTTCGTCCTGCGCCTCGGTCACCTCGGGCGTATCTGCTCCGCCACCACCCTTCTTGCGGCGACGGCGACGGCGCTTGCGCTTGGGCTTGGGCTCCTCCTCGGACGGAACCACTTCTTCCTCGACCTCATCGGCAGCATCGACCTGATCCATGATCGAGGCATCCACCGACACCACCGGCGCGCTGGCCACCGGCACTACCCGGCTGGCGGTCTTGAACTTCTCCATCGAGAAATCGGGGCTCACTAGATGGATATCGCCCTCGATCCGCACCGAAAGGCCATAACGCGCCTCGATCTGCGCGATATGCTCGCGCTTCTGGTTCATCAGGAAGTTGGCGATACCGACCGGGCAACGCACCAGCACCTCGCGGCTCCGGCGGCGGGTACCCTCTTCCTCGATCTGTCGCAGGATGGTCAGCGCCATATTGTCGTCCGAGCGGATCAGGCCCGTGCCGTGGCAGGACGGGCACGGCTGCGTCGTCGCCTCGATCATGCCGGGGCGCAGACGCTGGCGGCTCATCTCCATCAGGCCAAAGCCCGAGATCCGGCCCACCTGGATGCGGGCACGGTCGGTCTTGAGCTTCTCCTTCATCCGCTTTTCGACCGCCGAGTTGTTCTTGCGCTCGTCCATGTCGATGAAGTCGATGACGATCAGACCGGCAAGGTCGCGCAAACGCAGCTGGCGCGCCACTTCCTCGGCAGCCTCCAGGTTGGTCTTGAGCGCGGTTTCCTCGATCGAGCCTTCCTTGGTGGCCCGTCCAGAGTTCACGTCGATTGCCACCAGCGCCTCGGTCACGCCGATCACGATATAGCCGCCGGATTTCAGCTGCACCGTCGGGTTGAACATCGAGCTCAGGTAGCTTTCTACCTGATAGCGCGCGAACAGGGGCAGAGCCCCTTCGTACCGCTGCACGTTCTTGGCGTGCGACGGCATGATCATCTTCATGAAATCCTTGGCGATGCGATAGCCCGCCTCGCCCTCGACCAGAACCTCGTCAATGTCGCGATTATAGAGGTCGCGGATCGAGCGTTTGATCAGATCGCCCTCTTCATAGATCTTCGCGGGGGCGATGGATTTCAGGGTCAGTTCGCGGATCTGCTCCCACAGCCGCTGGAGGTATTCGTAGTCGCGTTTGATCTCGGCCTTGGTTCGCTTGGCCCCAGCCGTGCGGACAATCAGGCCTGCGCCGCTGGGCACGTCGATCTCGGACGCGATTTCCTTGAGCTTCTTGCGGTCGGCCACATTGGTGATCTTGCGGCTGATGCCACCGCCACGGGCGGTGTTGGGCATCAGCACGCAGTAACGGCCTGCGAGCGACAAGTAGGTCGTCAGCGCCGCGCCCTTGTTGCCGCGCTCTTCCTTGACCACCTGCACCAGCAGTACCTGGCGGACCTTGATGACTTCTTGAATCTTGTAGCGGCGCGGACGCGGCTTGCGCGGCGGCCGGATATCCTCGCTATCGTCTTCGTCAGCGACAGATTCGATGCTGTCATCCTTGGACGAGGCGTCAGCCCGGGCCTTGTCCTCGTCGTCCTCTCCATCATCGTCATCGCCTTCGTCGGCGTCGCCGTCACTCTCGTCTGTGGTGTCGGCTGCAGCATCTTCGCTAGCCGCTTCCGCCTCGGGCTCTTCACCCGGGGTTTCCTCGTCACTCTGAGAGGTTGCTTCTGTTTGGCTGCCTGAATCCGATGCGGTTTCAGCAGTTTCCGAGCTGTCCTCCGCAGAGGCATACGCCTCAGCGGCGTCAACCGGCTCCTCAACCGGCGTTTCCGCCACCAATTCCATCGGCGAGGTGCCTTCGGGCACGTCGTGGTCCTCTGCCTCGTCACCATCGGCCAGGTCGATGGTTTCCATGCCGCTGGGTTCCGACGAAACATCCTTGGTTTCGACCGGATCGTCGGTTTTCACATCAGCTGCCTTGGTGCGCGAACGCGACCGGCGTTTGGATTTCGGCTTGGGCTCGTCCGCCTCGTCGCGCGCCTTCATCGCCTCGGCATAGGCGCGCTCCTCCTCCATCAGCGCCTCACGGTCGGCGACGGGGATCTGGTAGTAATCCGGATGGATTTCGGAAAAGGCGAGGAACCCGTGGCGGTTACCGCCATAGTCCACAAAGGCCGCCTGAAGCGAGGGTTCGACCCGGGTTACCTTTGCGAGATAGATGTTTCCTGCAAGCTGGCGCTTGTTTTCGGATTCAAAGTCGAACTCCTCGACCTTGTTTCCGTCCACCACCACAACGCGAGTTTCCTCTGCGTGGGTGGCATCGATGAGCATTTTCTTTGCCATGTGTCCTTGGTGCACCGCGCCAAATGCGCTGACCTGCCCGGCCCTGGTGGACCGAGTGTTTTGGGAATGTCGCTTTCGGGACGGTGTCTTGTCAGGGCGATATCGGACGGCGCGCGGCAGGGTCTGGCACTCTGGCCCCCTGCTCGTTCACTCAATGGTTGCGCGCGCGTCATCGCGGTTCTTCTCCGACAGGCGCGAAAGATGCCAGCGCCTGCCCATTTATTCCTCTCACCCGCAACTCCGGGAGAAGGCACACTATTGCCCCGAAAACGGGGCACAATCGGTCTGCTTTGCCGTTTCAACGGTCATCGCCAACTGCGGCAGAGCAGCGAAACTCAAGAACGGGGCTTATGGGACGTCAATCGGGCCCGGCCCGTCGGTACACAATAAGGGGAGAGTTGTGGAAAAGACAATGGCCAAATCCCGCCTTACGCAATTCCAAATGCAGGCGCGCGCCTCTGCCCCTTCTTCTGTTTGAAAATATCCCGGGGGTGGATTGGCCCAAAGGGCCAAGAGGGGGCTGGCCCCCTCCCCGCCCGGACCGTTTCGCAGCCGTCAGAGGTAATCCGACCGCTGCAGGCCGTATTTGGCCATCTTCTCGTTCAGCGTCCGGCGCGGCAGGCACAGCTCCTCCATAACGGACGCGATTGAACCCTTGTGACGGCGCATGGTGTTGTCAATCAGCATCCGCTCGAACGCCTCGACATATTCCTTCAGCGGCTTGCCTTCGGTGGTCATCACCGGCTGCATCTCTTCATGATCCGACATAAGGAGCGAGGCGATGGTTCCCGATCCGCGTCGCGCCTGCAGCACCGCGCGTTCGGCGATGTTGATCAACTGACGCACATTCCCCGGCCAAGGCGCCTGCAACAGTTGCGCAGCCTCCTGAGCGCTGACCTGCGGCGCGTCACAGCCATACTCCTCGGCAAACTGCTCAGACAGACGGGTGAACAGCGTCAAGATGTCCTCGCCCCGCTGACGCAGCGGCGGCATGGTGATGCGTAGCGCGGCCAGACGGTAGAACAGATCCGGGCGCAGCGCGTCCTCGCAGGTCTTACCCGCCTCCTGCAGGTTCGAGATCGCCACGATCCGAGTCTCGGCAGGCGTGCCCTGCTCGTTCATCACGCTCAACAGCCGCGCCTGCAACGTGTCGCTCAGCGCCTCGATATCCTCGAGCACCAGCGTGCCGCCGCGCGCCTCTTCGATGGCGGGCAGTTGCGCGTCTTCGGGCAGCATCGGACCGAAAAGGCGCTTGGACAGCGTCTCTTCCTCAAGTGCCGCGCAGGAGATCAGCACGAACTTCTTGCCTGCCCGACTTCCCACCGCATGCAGCGCATGCGCCACCAGCGTCTTGCCGGTGCCGGTCTCGCCGTCGATCAGCACATGGCCGTCGGCCTGCCCCAGGTCCAGAATGTCCTCACGCAGACGCTCCATCACCGGGCTGGCGCCGATCAGCTTGTTCATGATTTGCGCCCCGCCCGACAGTTCGCGGCGCAGGGCGCGGTTGTCCAGCGTCAGACGCCGGGCATTGCTGGCACGCTTGGCCAGTTCCGACATCCGATCCGGGTTGAAGGGTTTTTCAAGGAAATCGAACGCACCAACGCGCATCGCCTCGACCGCCATCGGCACATCGCCATGGCCGGTGATCATGATCACCGGCAGGGTGCTGTCGGCGCCCATCAGCTTTTTGAGGAACTGCATCCCGTCCATGCCCGGCATCTTGATGTCCGAGATTACGATGCCCGGATATTCCGGCCCCAACACCTTGAGCGCCTCTTCCGCGCTGGCAAAGGTCTCGGTGTCGTAGCCGGACAGGGCAAGCCATTGGCTGATCGACTGGCGCATGTCCTGTTCGTCGTCAACAATGGCGATCTTCATGGCCTGTGCCATAGTCATTCCTCGTCTTTATTCAGCGGCCTCAAGGCCATCTTTCTCAAGTATCGGCAGCTGCATCTCGAAAACCGCGCCCCCGTGTTGCGCGTTCCGGGCCGTCAGCCGCCCCCCGTGGTCGTTCACGATCCCGGAGGAGATGGCAAGCCCCAGCCCGACCCCGTCCCCCGGCTGCTTGGTGGTGTAGAAGGGCTCGAACAGGCTCTCGATGTCCTCGATGCCATGGCCGTTGTCGCGCACCGTCAGGATCGCGGTCTCGCCCGCCGCCAGGATGATTTCGACATCCGGGTCCGCCACCGATTTGGTGGCATCGAGCGCATTGCGCAGCAGGTTGACCATGACCTGTTCGATCCGCATCCGGTCGCCCATCACCAGCACCGGTTCCTCGGGCAGGATCTGGGTGATCTTGACCTGCCGCTGGCGCAGCTGCGGCTCCATCATCGACAGGGATGAGGCCAGCGCATCGCCAAGATTCACGGGGCTGAACGCATCCGCCCCCTTGCGCGCATAGGACTTGAGCTGCCGTGTAATCGCCCCCATCCGCTCGATCAGTCCATCGATGCGGCCAAAGCTCGCCAACGCCTCTTCGGGGCGGTTGCGGCGCAGCAGCAGGCGCGCACCTGCCAGGTAGGTCTTCATCGCCGCCAGAGGTTGATTCAACTCGTGGCTGACCGCCGCCGACATCTCGCCCAGAGCGGCCAGTTTCGAGCTTTGGGCAAGGGTTTGCTCGGCAACTTCCAGCGTCTTTTCAACCCGTTCCCTCTCAGCAATTTCCCGCTGTAGCCTGGCGTTAAGTGCGCGAAGCTCCGCCGACTCGCGCTGGAACAACGCCATTCGCAACGCCGTTCGGCGGCTGAGCGCATAGAAGGCCAGCGCCAACAGAATCGCAAAGCCCATGATTTCCAGCGCCAGCACCCCGTTTACCCGCTCGCGGATCGACGCGTAGGTGGTGAACGAGGTCATCTGCCAGCCGCGGAACGGAATGCGGGTTTCCATCCGCATCACTGCCTCGCCCTGCAGGTAGGCGTCCGCGGGAACCGCGGTCCAATCGGTGGTAGCCCGGATCGCGCGCTGGATGGCGCTCTGTGCCGGCTGCCTAAGAAGGGCCGCGTTTTCATCGAGGCCGCGCCATTGCGGCTCAGTGGACAGAATGATCGTACCGGTGCTGTCGGTGACCATCACCGCGTCCGAGATACCCGCCCAGGCACGTTCGAACTTGTGCAGGTCCACCTCGACCACGATGACACCCAGCACCCCGGCCCCTGCTTCAAGCCTGCGGGCATAGGTAAAGCTGTACCCGCCCGCCTCGCGCGGGATTACCGAGAAAATCGTGGCATTTGAGCGTACGGACTCGACGAAATAGGGTGCACCGCGATGCATCTCGCCCAGCCGGTTGCGATCCGTTGCGGCCACACTCCGCCCATCCCGGTCCAGCAGCATCAGCGAGGCGGCGCCGATTTCTTCGACAAAAGAGATCAGCCGCTGGGTCGACAGAGAGAAGTTGTTCGATTGCAATGCCGAGATCAGCGTGGGATCGCGCGCCAGAAGCTGCGGAACGATGGCATTGCGCCGAAGTTCGCTCAGCAGGTTGCCGGAATAGAGCGCCAGCCGCAGCTCGGCCCGGTTGCGGGTGCTTTCGGTGAATCTGTTCGTCAGCAGACGATTGGTGATCCAGACGGTCGCGGCAGTCGCCACCAGCAGCACTGCAACCACCGTCCGCAGCCGCCAGCCAATAGACCCGGCTCGCAGCCAGGACCAACGCGACGGGCGCGCAAGATGTTCGTCTGCACTCATGGCCCGAAGCTAAGCCGCCGGGGCCGGCTACTCAAGTCACGCGGGCGTCAGAACACCCGCCAATGCGCGGAAGAGCGCCGCCCCGTCGGTGCCGCCATGGCCCGGATCGGCGGCACGCTCGGGATGCGGCATCATCCCGAGAACGCGCCGGTTTTCCGACAGGATACCGGCAATATCGCTGCACGACCCGTTCGGATTCTCGGTATAGGTGAACGCGATCCGGTCCTGATCGCGCAATGCGGACAATGTCGCGTCATCGGCGAAATAGTTTCCGTCGTGATGAGCAATCGGAATGCCGATCACGTCGCCCGCATTATAGCCTTCGGTAAAGGCGCTGGCCGAAGTCTCGACCTTCAGCCCCACGGTGCGGCAGATATACTTAAGCCCCGCATTGCGCAGCAGAGCGCCGGGCAGGATGCCGGTCTCGGTCAGGATCTGGAAGCCGTTGCAGATACCTATGGCATAGCCGCCGCGCTCGGTATGCTCGACCAACGCCTTGCAGATCGGCGATTGCGCCGCGATGGCGCCGCAGCGCAGGTAGTCACCATAGGAAAACCCGCCCGGCACGCCGACGATGTCCACGCCCGCTGGCAGTGCTGCATCCTTGTGCCAGACCATCTCAACCTGAAACCCGGCCTGCTCAAAGGCCACGGTCAGATCACGATCGCAGTTCGATCCGGGGAATACGACAACGGCTGCACGCATGGCAGAACCTCCTGGGTCTCAAATTCGGGAATGACGGAGATGCCGCCCGGGCATCAGACCAGCTTGATCTCGTAGCGCTCGATCACGGTGTTGGCGAGCAGTTTTTCACACATCTCGGTCACATCCGCCTCAGTCGCGCCCTCAGCCAGTTCCAGGTCGATCACCTTGCCCTGACGTACGCCTTCGACCTTGTCGAACCCCATGGCCCCCAGCGCATGGCGCACCGCTTCACCCTGCGGGTCCAGCACTCCGTTTTTGAGCATCACATGCACCCGTGCCTTCATCTCGTCTCGTCCCTCAAGTCTGCAAAGAAGCCCATGCCGCTTCTTCTTGCCAAAAATACGCAAAACCCGCGCCCGCCACCGGGCGCGCGGCCTCAGTTGATCAGTGTGGGCTTGGCCACCGCGCTCTTGGGCATCACGCCCAGACGCCGCGCCACCTCGGAATAGGCGTCGGTCAGATTGCCCAGATCGCGGCGGAACACATCCTTGTCCAGCTTCTGTCCCGTCTCGATGTCCCATAGGCGGCAGCTGTCGGGGCTGATCTCATCGGCCACCACCAGACGTTGGAAATCGCCGTCGTAAATTCGGCCGATCTCGATCTTGAAATCCACCAACCGGATGCCGACAGCCAGCATCACCCCGCTCAGGAAATCGTTGACCCGCAGCGCCAGGCTCAGGATGTCGTCCATGTCCTGTTGTCCGGCCCAGCCGAACGCGGCGATATGCTCTTCGGTCACCAGCGGATCGCCAAGGCTGTCATCCTTGTAGCAATATTCCACGATCGGGCGCGGCAGCTGGGTGCCCTCGGCGATGCCAAGACGCTTGCTCATCGAGCCGGCGGCATAGTTGCGCACGATCACCTCGAGCGGGATGATCTCGCAATTGCGCACCAGTTGCTCGCGCATGTTCAGGCGGCGGATGAAATGGGTCGGCACACCGATCTGATTGAGGCCGGTCATGAAGAACTCGCTGAGGCGGTTGTTAAGCACGCCCTTGCCTTCGATCACGTCCTTCTTTTCCGCGTTAAAGGCGGTGGCGTCGTCCTTGAAATACTGCACGATGGTGCCCGGCTCGGGGCCCTCATACAGGATCTTGGCCTTGCCTTCGTAAATCTTCTTGCGACGCGCCATGAGCGACCTTTCCAGTCTGAGGTGAGGGAATGAGTCCCTCTCCGTGGGGCCCTCATAGTCCAAGCCCCCCTGTCCCGCAAGTTCATGCGACCCGAGGGGCTTTGACGCAGCGCAAATCCCTTGCACCGGGCGTCCCGTACAGTCATATCATCAGGAAAGAAGTTGTAACCCACGAGGTCCCCAACCAATGACCACATTCGACGAACGTGAAGCCGCGTTTGAAAACAAGTTCGCGCATGACGAAAAGATGCAGTTCATTGCCCGGATGCGCCGAAACCGCTTTATGGCCGTATGGGCCTCGACCCTCAAAGGCGAACCTGTTGAAAAAGCTCGGGATTATGGTCAGGAACTGGTCCGCGCCGACCTGCAGAACGTCAGCGAAGACGATGTCGTGGAGGCGGTGAAGGGTTACCTGGGTGACCTCGCCGACGAAGCGAAGATTCGCGAGAAGATGGCGGAGCTGCTGGTCGAAGCCAAGGAGCAGGTCATGTCAGAGGCCGAGATCTAAGGTTGCCGCTGCCCTCCTCATGATCTTCATGAGATTTATGAATTTGCTTTGACACCCCGTCCGTGAGAGACGGGGTGTCTCACATTTGGCACCCTTCGGGTGCCGTGCATCGGGATTCAGAAAAATGACCAACGCCTTTGCATCCATGCTCGACAGTCATGATGTCATCCTCGCCGATGGCGCAACCGGAACCAACCTGTTCCAGATGGGGTTGCAGTCGGGCGATGCACCCGAGCTTTGGAACACCGACGAGCCGGATAAGATCATCGCACTCTATCGGGGCTCGGTCGATGCGGGCAGCGATCTGTTTCTGACCAACACCTTTGGCGGCACCGCCGCCCGGCTCAAGCTGCACGACGCACAAGACCGGGTGCGCGAGTTGAACCAGGCCGGGGCTGAACTGGGCCGCGCCGTGGCCGACAAGGCCGGGCGCAAGGTGATCGTGGCGGGTTCGGTCGGCCCGACGGGTGAGATCATGGAGCCGGTAGGCGCCCTGACGCACGCCCATGCCGTCGAGATGTTCCATGAACAGGCCGAGGGCCTGAAAGAGGGCGGCGTTGACGTTCTGTGGCTCGAAACCATCTCGGCACCGGAAGAGTTCCGCGCTGCCGCGGAGGCATTTGCTCTGGCCGACATGCCCTGGTGCGGCACCATGAGTTTCGACACTGCAGGCCGCACCATGATGGGCGTGACCTCGTCAGATCTAGCGCAACTGGTTGAGACCCTGCCCAACCCGCCGCTGGCCTTCGGCGCCAATTGCGGCACCGGCGCGTCGGATATCCTGCGCACCGTGCTGGGCTTTGCGGCACAAGGCACCGAGCGTCCGATCATCTCCAAGGGCAATGCAGGCATTCCGAAATATGTCGATGGCCACATCCATTATGACGGCACGCCCGATCTGATGGGGCACTACGCCGCCATGGCGCGGGATGCAGGCGCCACGATCATCGGCGGCTGCTGCGGCACCATGCCGGACCATCTGCGCAAGATGCGCGAGGCGCTGGACACCACCGCGCGCGGCGAACGCCCGACACTGGATCAGATCACCTCGGCGCTGGGGCCGTTCACCTCGGCCTCAGACGGCACCGGTGATGAGGCCGCAGCCCCCGAACGGCGAGGCCGCCGTCGCCGCCGGGCCTGAGGCGCGACATTCGACATTTCGCGACCAAGGCGTTTACAAACGCCTTGAAGCGGTTTCGAAACCGCTTAAGCCGCTTCCAAGCGGCTTCCTGGCCCTGAATTCAATGGACTTATTGACTTTCGACCGCAGCGCCCAGCAGGGCCCGGACCTGCGCCACCGGTACACCGAGGTTCGAGCCGCCAAACTCCGGGATGATTGCCGCGTTCACAGCCACCACCTCTCCCCGCAGGTTCAGGACCGGCCCGCCACTGCCGCCATGGGTGGTCTCGGCATCATAGACCACCGCCGCCCCGGTTGCCTGTCCGACGATTCCCCGGCTGGACAGGGGCGACATCCGCCCCGCCTCAGAGAGGCGCGCGGCCACCTGCCAGAACCCGGTTTCGCCCTTCTCGCGCAAGGCCTCGACAAATGCCTCTCCCGACTGTGCCAGCAGCGACATGAGGCCAGTCGGATAGCCCATCACCAGCACCTCCTGCCCGGGCAAGGGCACCTGCTCGGCCAGAGACAACCCCTCGGGCAACACCTCCTCGCCCACCGGCACCAACAGCGCCAGATCGGCGGTGTCGCTCAATGCCCTGACCGACAATTCCATCGGGCCGACACGCTCCGGGAAATAGGCGACAAAGCGGATCATCACCGGCTCCATCGCCGCACCGCCCATGCGCACCCCGGGCTCATCATCCCAGGGCAGCGCCACGTGGCGGTTGGTGACGATCACGCCTTCGTCGCGCAGCACAAAGCCGGTGCCGTTAAACTGCACTTCGGCCACAGGTCCGTTGCCTTCGACCGACAGCATCGGCCGGCCATTGGGCAACCGCATCGGCACTCCATCTCCGTCCACAACCTGCCGCAGCATTTGCTCGCTTTCGCGATGGCGCAGCCCGTACCCGCCCTGCAGGAACGCCACTGAACCTGCCGCTCCACCGATCACCCGCATCTCGGCGCCCGAACGTGCCTCGAGCGTTTCCAGCCGCTCGGCATTGACCGTGAGCCGTGCGCGCAACTCCTCTTGCAAGGCTGTCAGATCGCCGGGCCGGATCGTGTCGCGCTGGGTCTCGGAGAGCGCCGCCGCCACTGCATCGACCTGAAACTGGCGACTTTCGATCTGCGCACGCAGGCTCCGGTCGGTTCGGAATTGCAGCGCCACCGCGATGGCCAGCGCCACCAGAGCCGCCAGCACCCCGGCCCGAAACAGCAGCGCGCCATCCGAGGTCACCCGCCCGGCCAACCCGGCGCAGGCGCCTACAGCGCGGCGCGGCAACGACCGGCGGCTGCTGCGCAGGTAGGACACGGTATCGCCCAGAATTTCTCCAATGGTTGGCTTTGGCCGGGTCTGATCGTCGTAGACCCGGAACCGGGACAGCGGGCCGGTCTCGCCAAACTCAATCATGTCGCCCTGCGCCAGTGGCGCCTGCGTCACCTGCTGGCGGTTGACCCACAGTTCGGCCCCCTCGGCGGCATCGACCGAGAACCGCTCACCATCGCGCAAGACCCGCGCCATATGTTGCCCCTCGGGCAGTTGCGCACCGGGCAGCAGAACGCGCAGACCGCCATCGCCGTCCAGCCAGATGTCCATGGCATCGGAGGTGATCCAGGAATAATGGCCGCGATTGCGTCCGGTCAAATGTTCCAGAACAGCGGCACAGGGGCTGGGCGTCGGGGCGGTCATGTCGTCCACATGACGGCCCCTCAGCCCGCGTTTGTCAACGCCTCAGCGACCCTCGAATTTCGCGGGCCGTTTTTCGAGGAAGGCCACCACGCCCTCGGAAAAATCACGCGTGCGGCCGCACTCGCCCTGCAAATGCGCCTCGGCTGCGAGTTGGTCCGGCAAGTTCCGATCATACGTCCCCCGGATCGCCTTTTTGATTGCCGCAAAACCAGCTGTCGGGCCATTTGCCAGATAGGCGGCCCGTTTGCGCCAATGGGCGTCGAAATCGTCATCGGCCACCGCCTCCCAGATCAAGCCCCAATCGTCGGCCTGCCGGGCGCTGATCTTGTCCGCAAAGAGTGCGGCACCCATCGCCTTGGCCATACCCATCTGGCGCGGCATGAACCAGGTGCCGCCCGCGTCGGGCATCAGGCCGATCCGCGCGAAGGCTTGCAGGAAATAGGCGCTTTCGGTGGCGATCACCACATCGGCACACAGCGCCAGATTGGCCCCGGCGCCCGCTGCCGGGCCGTTCACCGCCGCAATCGTCGGCACTGGGCAGTCATAAACCGCTTCGAGCATCGGCTCATATTCATCCCGCAGCGACCGCTCCAGATCGATCTTGCCGGTGCTCGACGCATCGCCCAGATCCTGACCGGTGCAAAAGGCGCTCCCGGCGCCGGTGAGCACGACGGCGCGTGCATCTTGTGCAGCGGCATGCATGGCATGGGTGATCTCGGCCCGCATCTGCGCGGTCAGCGCGTTCATCTTGTCCGGGCGGTTGAGCGTCAGGACGGCCAGAGCGTCGGTGATGTCGAGCCTGATGGTGTCATACTGCATGGGAAGCCCCCTCGCCTGCATTCCGTTTGGCGGCAAACTGGCGCAAGTTGACGTCCGGGGAAAGTGGAACCGCGCGTCACTCGTCGAGAATTTGGCGCAAACGCTCTTTCTCGGCCTCGCTCAGCGCAGCGTTCTCCTGACCCGCAGGCACCCGCGCCCGGGCGCGCAGATAGCCCCAGCCCACGCCCGCAGCGATCAACAGCATCACCGGGCCCGCCAGCCACAGAAACCAGTTGGCACCCGACGTTGTGGGCTTCAGCAGCACGTATTCGCCATAGCGATCGACGATGAAGGCCATCGCCTCTTCGTCGCTGTCACCCGCCACCAGCCTTTCCCGCACCAGTAGGCGCAGGTCGCGGGCCAGATCGGCATTGCTTTCGTCGATGCTCTCGTTGCGGCACACGAGGCAGCGCAGTTCCTTGCTCAGCTCGCGCGCGCGTTCCTCGAGCACCGGATCGTCCAGCACTTCGTCCGGCTGCACCGCCCAGAGCGGGCTGGTCAGCAGCATCAAGATCACGACCAGACGTTTCATTCCGCGGGCACTCCCTTTGCGGGGGTCTTGCGTGCGCCCGCGGCTACGCGGAATCGCCGGTCGGACAGGCTGAGCGCGCCGCCAAGCGCCATCAGGATCGAACCGGCCCAGATCCAGTTCGCGAACGGTTTGATGTAGGTCCGCATGGTCCAGCTGCCGTCATTCTGCCGGTCGCCGATCACCACGTAGACATCACGCAGGATGCGGTAGTCGATGGCCGCCTCGGTCGTGGGCATCCGGGCCACCGGATAGTCGCGTTTCTCAGGGTTCAGCGTAGCGATCTGGCGCCCGTTGCGTTCCAGCTTCACGAAGCCCATGGTCGAGTAGTAATTCGGCCCCTGCACCCGCTGCACGTCCTCGAGGGTCAGGGTGAAATCCCCCACCTCGAACGGCTCACCCATGCGGGCAACACGGATATCCTCAACCTCCCAGGCCATCAGCCCGGCAATGGCGAACATGGTGACGCCCAGCCCGGTATGGGCCACCGCCTTGCCCCAATCGGCGCGCGGCAGGCGCATCATGCGGCGCAAGCTGCCCTTGCGCCCAGTGCGGGACCACAGGTCGATCACGGCACCAAAGGTGATCCAGGCCCCCAGGAACAGTCCCACCGGCCCCAACGCACTACGCTCGGTCTGCATTGCCCAGACCAGCAGCGCCAACGCCAGCGCCAGAACGAACGCATAACGCAACGACCACGCCACCCGGCCCAGCCTGCCCCGCTTCCACGGCAGCATCGAGCCCAGTGGCAGGATGATCCCCAGCGCCACCATGAAGGGCGTGAAGGCCGAGTTGAAGAACGGTGCACCCACCGAGAGTTTGCGGTCAAACCCCATCTCGGCCACGATGGGCCAGAGGGTGCCGAAGAACACCACGAAACAACTGACCGCCAGCAGGATGTTGTTCACCACCAGCGCGCTTTCGCGGCTGACCATGCCAAAGACACCCTTGGCCTCCATCGCCTGCGCCCGCGCTGCAAAAAGCGTCAGCGCGCCGCCAACAAAGATGGCGAGAATGAACAGGATGAAGACGCCCCGCTCAGGATCGTTGGCAAACGCATGGACTGAGGTCAGCAGACCCGAACGCACGATGAAAGTGCCGACCAGCGAAAAGCCAAAGGCGATGATAGCCAGCAGGATGGTCCAGCTTTTTAGCGCCTCGCGTTTTTCCACCACGATGGCCGAATGCAACAGCGCCGCCGCCAGCAGCCAGGGCATGAACGAGGCGTTCTCGACCGGGTCCCAGAACCAGAACCCGCCCCAGCCAAGCTCATAGTAGGCCCACCACGATCCCAGCGCGATACCGATGGTCAGAAATACCCAGGCCGCCAGCGTCCAGGGCCGGACCCAGCGGGCCCATGCGGCGTCCACGCGCCCCTCGATCAGGGCCGCCACCGCAAAGCTGAACGCCATGCTAAGGCCCACATAGCCGAGATAGAGGAACGGCGGATGGAACGCCAAGCCGGGGTCCTGCAGCAACGGGTTCAGATCCTGCCCGTCAAAGGGCGGCACCGCCACCCGCAGGAACGGGTTCGACGTGAAGAGAATAAAGGCGAAAAACGCCACCGCGATGGCCGATTGCACCGCTAACACCCGCGCCTTCAGCGACGGCGGCAGCCCGCCCCCGAACCACGCCGCCATGGCGCCGAACAGGGTGACGATCAGCACCCAGAGCAGCATCGACCCCTCATGGTTCCCCCACGCGCCGCTGATCTTGTAGAGCATCGGCTTGGCCGAATGACTGTTCAGCACCACCAGCCGCAGCGAGAAATCCGAGGTGACAAAGGCCCAGACCAGCGCCCCGAAGGCAAAGGCGGTCAGAAAGAACTGCGCATTGGCGGCAGGTTCCGCGACGGCCATCCAGCCGGACCAGCGTTTATGGGCGCCTACCATGGGTACCACCATCTGCACGATGGCGACCATGAAGGCGAGGATAAGGGCGAAGTGACCAAGCTCAGTAACCATGGGCCGAGGTATAGTCCGCAGCCCCGGCGGGCGCCAATCACTTTCGCCGCATTCCGGCGCACATAGTGTCGCGGTCTCAGGCGCGTTTCAGCTTGCGCCAATCCTCCAGCGCCTTGTTCTCATCCGGCTGAACCGCCGCCAGTTGCAGACCCGCATCCGGGCCAGGGTCGGCGACACCGGGGCTATCTGCACGCATCTCGCGCAGGGCGGCGATATTGGCCATCACCTGCGGCGCCCGCGCCATGGTCGTGGCCAGATCGCGCTGCAAATCCTGCGCCTTGGCCTGATGCCGCGCGCCGAAATAAAAGGACACGATGACGCCCAGCAACCACCAGAGCGGCTCGGGCACCAGTGCGATGCCCTGCATCCGCTCAGCAAACCACAAGGGATCGACCATCGCCGCCACGAAAAGGCCCAGCGTCCCAAGCGCCAGCGCCGGGCGTGGCAGACGGTTGAGCCCGTCCATGAACCGGTCAAATCCTCCCTGCCTGGGCACCGCAAACTCGCGGCCCAGCTGCGCCATCGCCTTCCCCTGCATCTGTGCCGCCCGCTGCGCCCCGGCGTCGGCGTTCTCGCGGAACACCTCCGCCGTTTCGCGCACCACATTGCGCCCGCCGCCAAAGAGCAGCCCCAGAACGCCCGCAATCAGCCCCATGCCGACACCCTCCTCTGAAACTCGGCCTCGCTCATCCGGTAACGCGGCGACATGAACTCCTCGGCGCGCCGGATCCAGCCACCCTTGCCACCCACCCGGGTGCGGGCATATTTGCGGCTCGCGGGCCGCCGGTCGGCCAACCGGAGATAATAATTCCGCCGCGCCACCCCGTAAGCATCCCGTAGGGCCACCGCATCCGGTTCTGCTGCCGCGCGCACGGCGCGCAGGGTCTGCGGCCCGATCACCCCGTCGACCGACAGCTCATAGCCCATCTCCCGCAACAACCGCTGCAGGATCTTCACCGCATGGGCTCCGGCATTCACATACATGTCAAAGAGCGACGCCTGCAGCGCGCCCGGCATCTCACCAATGCGCGGCCGCGCGAAATAGTGATCCAGAAAGATCTCCACCGCCTGCGCCTGGCTCAGCGACCGCACATCGGCCACATCCACGCGCCTGTCACCTGTCAGATCAAGCCCCAGCCGGCGCATCGTGTGGATGGTCACACCGTATTTCGTCGCCCCGCCCGGATCATCGGGGTCATTCACAAACCCGCCCTCCCGCGCCACGATCCCTTCCGCAATCTGCCGTACTGTCTGCATCGATCCAATCTCCGCTGCCTCACGAAAAACCGTCCAACAACACAATTACTTCACCGCAAACGAAAAGGGCGCCGCTTACGCAACGCCCTGACTTCATCTTTTCAAAAATACTCCCGCCGGAGGCACGCGGCGCAGCCGCGTTCAGCTTTCCTCGGCCTCCTGATACACCCCTTGCTCCTTGAGCGCGTCCACAACTTCTTTCGGCATGTAGGTCTCATCGTGTTTCGCAAGAATTTCAGTAGCTTCAAAAACACCATTCACGTAACTTCCGGTGCCAATCATGCCCTGATTCTCGGCAAAAAGATCCGGCAGCACCCCGGTGAACACCACCGGCACGCTTTCGCCGCCATCAGTGACCGAAAACCGCACGGTCTCGCCCTCGCCCCGCACCAATGTGCCCTCCTCCACCAGGCCACCAATCCGGAACACTTCACTTGGCTGCGGCGGCTCAGCGATGATCTGGCTGGGCGCGCGGAAAAAGTTGATGCCGTCGCGCATCGCGTACCCAATCAAACCCGTCGCCAGTGCAAGGGCCACCACGGCCAGCAAGATCACCTGTATGCGACGTCGTTTCTTGAGCGATTTCATTCCGTCCTCACGGGAAAAGCGGGGCCATCATCAGCCCCTGGGTTTCATCCTCACCTAACATCAGGTTGGCGTTCTGCAAGGCCTGCCCGCTGCTACCTTTTGTCAGGTTATCCAGCGCGCCGATCACGATGGCGCGCCGCTCGATCCGGTCTGCGGCGACCCCGATGTGGCAGAAATTCGAGCCTCGCACATAATGGGTCGAGGGCGTTTCGCCAAAGGGCAGCATCCGGATGAACGGCTCATCCTCATAGGCCGCGCACAGTGTTTCATAGACACTTTGCGGATCGCCATGCACGTAAGTAGTCGCCAGAATGCCCCGGTTGGCCGGGACCAGATGCGGCGTGAACTGCACCTGCACGGTGCGCCCGGCGATCTTCGAGAATTCCTGATCGAACTCCCCCAGATGCCGGTGCGTGCCGCCGACAGCATAGGCGTTGTAACCCTCGCTCAGTTCGGCATGCAGCAGGTTTTCCTTCAGGCTCCTCCCCGCCCCCGAGACAGCGCATTTCATGTCGAGGATGATGTCATCGAGATCGATCACACCAGCGGCGATCAGAGGCCGCAGCACATATTGCCCGGTCGCCGCGTTGCACCCGGTGCCCGCGACCAACCGGGCACCCGTGATTTCCTCGCGGTAGAACTCGGTCAGGCCATAAACCGCCTCTTCCTGCTGCTCCAGCGCCAAATGGGGGTTGCCGTACCACTTCTGATATTCCGCCGAATCGCGCAGCCGGAAATCCGCTGATAAATCAACGATCTTCAGGGTGCTGGGCAACGCCCGGATCACCTCTTGCGAGGTCTTGTGCGGCAGCGCGCAAAAGCACAGATCGACCTGAGAGAAATCGATCTCGGAGATTTTGCACAGCACCGGCAAGTCCAGATGTCGCAGATGCGGAAACACCTGCGCCATGCTCTGCCCTGCCTTGCGCTCGGCGGCGAGCGCCACGATGTCCATGTTCGGGTGCTCGGCGATCAGCCGGACCAATTCCGCGCCGGTATAGCCAGAGGCGCCAAGGATTGCGATTTTGTGGGTCATGTCAGACCTCTTCTTTGGGATGTCACATGTCTTGACCGCCGATGTGACGGTCACGGGAATAGAAAAAGGCTATGAGACCGTCCTTGACCGAAGTCAGGCGGCCTGGAATGTGATTTGTCGTCGGAGGAACTGCGTCGCCCGATCGCTGACAAAGCCCGGCTTGCCGGTGGTCAGAAAACCGCATTCGCCCTCGCCGTTCATGTCAGGATGCCGCTGCAGGTAATCAGCCAGACTGTCCGCCACCAGCGATCCCTGACTGAACACCTTCACATCCGGGCCCAGCGCCTCCTGAAAGCACTGCTCCATCAGCGGGTAGTGGGTGCAGCCCAGAATGGCCGCTTGCGGGTGCGGCATCTTGCGTTTGAGCGCGTCCACATGCGAGCGCACCAGCGCCTCGGCCAGAATCATGTCGCCCTCTTCGATGGCATCGACCACGCCGCCGCAGCTCTGCGCCTCGACATCGACACCGATGGCGCGAAAAGCCAGTTCCCGCTGGAACGCCCGGCTCGCCACCGTCGCAGGCGTCGCAAACAGCGCCACATGCTTGACCTCGACCTCGCGCGGGGGGGAATTGTCGCCCCATTGCCGCTCGGTCAGCGCCTCGATCAGCGGCACGAAGACGCCCAGCACCCGTTTGCCCGGCGGCACGCCTTCTTCCTGCATCCGGCGCAGGGCAGCAGCACTTGCGGTGTTGCAGGCGAGAATGACAAGATTGCAGCCACGCTCCCACAGGTCCCGCACCGCTTTGCGGGTCAGCTGATAGATATCCTCGGCATCCCGCACGCCATAAGGCGCATGATCACTGTCGGCGTAATACAGGAAATCCACCTCCGGCAGACGTTTCTGCGCGGCGTTCAGGACGGTTAGCCCGCCCAGACCGGAATCAAAGATGCCTACTGCCATTTGCCCCTTCAGGCGCGATGCCGTTCCTCGAATTCATAGCCGTAGTCATAGGACTCCAGCGGCTCCGGGGACAGCTCATACGTGGCTTTGCGCAGAAAATCCATCATCTTGCGCGTGTCCTTGCGCATGGGGTCCAGAATGTCGCGCCCGATGGGCTCTCCGATTACCACCTTGACTGGCGTATCGACCCGTTTCCTGAACTCCTTGATCAACAGCCCCGTGCGCAGCGTGCTGTGCAAATGGCTGGCGATCTGAAACAGGCGCGAGGTATGTCCGTCGAAGAACACCGGCACCACGGTGGCGTCGGATTTGGCCACCATGCGCGCGGTAAAACCCCGCCAGCCCGGGTCCATCGGGTGGGCAAAGGGCGTCACGCCGGTACTGACCGTGCCGCCGGGGAATATGCCGATGGCGCCGCTCTGACCCAGATAATCCAGTGCGGTCCGGCGGGTCTCGATGTTCAGCTTCATCGCCTCCTTTGTCTCATCAAACGAGATCGGAAGGATGATGCGGTTGATATCCTCGGCCTTGCGGAACACCCGGTTTGCGAGAATGCGGAAATCACCCCGGGTTTCAGACAGGATATGGCCCATCATCAACCCGTCAAGGATACCATAAGGATGATTGGCGATCAGGATCAGCGGTCCCTCCTTGGGAATGTTCGACAGCGCCCCGCCGATCACCTCAAGCGTCAGCCCATAGCGCTCGGCCATCACCGACCAGAAATCGCGGCCCCTGGCCACCTCACGTTCGTACCCGTTGGCCCGTTTGATCAGGCTTAGCCGCCCGGTTGTGTTCTCCATCAGCCGGATCACGGCCCGCCCGCCTTTGGTGGCCGCGGAATGGGCATAGGTGATATCGCGGGCGATATGGCGGCGCGAGGGCATGGCGGTCTCCGAATTGCTGCCCGATAGATAGGGATGGGCAGCAATTTTGCATAGCCTTCGTGACAGGGCTGTGACGGTTTATTCCGCCGCCTTCTTCATCTCAGGCCCGCCCTGCCGGATCAGCTCCAGCAATTCCTCGCGCCGTTTCGCGGCCTTGGCCTCGTTCACCATCTTCACCGGGCCAAAGCCTTTTATGTCCAGCGGCAGTTGGGCCAACGCAGTAATTGCGTCGCGGGTCTCAGACGTGAGTTTCGGCAGGACCTCTTTCATGTCTTTTTCATATTGCCGGATCAACGCCCGCTCCATCCGGCGGTCGGCGGAATAGCCGAAGACATCCAGCGGCGTGCCCCGCAATCCCTTCATCCGCGCCAACACCTTGAGCGGCCCCAGCATCCATTCGCCGAACGCGCGTTTCTTGGGCCGCCCATCCGGCCCCTTGCCACCCAGAATCGGCGGCGCCAGATGCATCGTCATCTTCAGATCACCGTCGAACTCGGCCCTGGCCTTGTCGCGGCTGTCGAGCAGCAGGCGCGCGACCTCATATTCGTCCTTGTAGGCGAGCAGCTTGTGATAGCCCTTGGCGACCGCCTCCTTGACCTCGGCATCCTCGATCCCATCGAGCAGTTTGGTATAGCGCTTGACCAGCCGTTTGCCCTGATACGCAAGCAGATGATCGGCGCGGAAAGCGATCTTCTCGTCCAGCGATTTCGGCAGTTCGACCACATTGGGTTTGAGAACCTTGGCCACCTCTTCCGGGTGCAGCACGGCCCAGCGCCCGATCTCGAACGCGCGCTTGTTGCGTTCAATCGCGGTGCCGTTCAACTCGATGGCCTGCACGATGGCCTCATGGGTGATCGGCAGAAGCCCCCGCTGCCAGGCCGCGCCAAAGACCATCATGTTCGAATAGATCGAGTCGCCCATCACCGCGCGCGCCAGATCCGAGGCATCGAACATGTCCAGCCGCTCTTTAAGCCGCGCCTCCAGCGCCAGCGAAAGACGCCCGGTGGGAATGCGGAACTCGGTATCGCGGGTGAAATCGCCGGTGATGATCTCGTGGCTGTTGACCACCGCGCCGGTGCGCCCGGTCTGCGTGAGGCCCAGCGTCTTGGCCCCAGCGCTCACCACCAGATCGCCACCGATCAGCGCGTGTGCTTCGCCGGTGGCCACACGAATGGCCGAGATATCGTCGGGGTTATCGGCCAGACGGCAATGGATATGCACCGCACCGCCCTTCTGGGCGAGGCCCGCCATCTCCATCATGCCAGCGCCCTTGCCGTCGATCTGCGCCGCCTGCGCCAGCACCGCGCCGATGGTCACCACGCCGGTCCCGCCGACCCCGGTAATCACCACGTTATGGGTGCCCTTGATCTGCGGCAGCTCGGGCATCGGCAAATCCGGCAGGTCGATATCCGTCGTCGCCTCTTTCCGCAGCTTCGCGCCCTCCAGTGTCACGAAGGAGGGGCAGAAGCCACTGAGACACGAGAAGTCCTTGTTGCAGCTCGACTGGTCGATGGCGCGTTTGCGGCCCAGTTCCGTCTCTTGCGGCACGATCGAGACACAGTTCGACTGCACCCCGCAATCGCCGCAGCCCTCGCAGATATCGGTGTTGATGAACACCCGCTTGTCCGGGTCGGGGAAGGTGCTCCGCTTGCGGCGGCGTCGTTTTTCGGCGGCGCAGGTCTGGATGTAGACGATGGCCGACACGCCCTCGATCTCGCGATAGCGCTCCTGCACGTTCATCAGCTCGGCGCGTTCGTGGGTGTCGATGCCCGACGGCAGCGCCTTAAAGTTCACATCTTCTTTCTCGTCATAGACCACGGCGATATGTTGCACACCCATGGCCTTCAACTCGTTGACGATGCGCTCGGCGGTCAACCCGCCCTCGTTCTCCTGCCCGCCGGTCATGGCGACCGCATCGTTGTAGAGGATCTTGTAGGTGATGTTGGTGCCCGCCGCCAGCGCCGCCCGGATCGCCTGCACGCCCGAGTGGTTGTAGGTCCCGTCGCCCAGGTTCTGGAACACGTGTTTGGTGGTCGAGAACGGCGCCTCACCGATCCAGTTGGCGCCTTCGCCGCCCATATGGGTGAAGCCGTTCGATTCCCGGTCCATCCATTGCACCATGAAGTGGCAGCCGATCCCCGCATAAGCGCGCGAACCCTCGGGCACCTTGGTGCTGGTGTTGTGCGGACAGCCCGAGCAGAAATACGGCAGGCGCGACGCGATCTCGGTCGCGTTGTCCGCCCGGCGCGCCTCGGCCAGCGCATCGAGCCCTGCGCGCACGCCATCGGTATCGTGCCCCTCTTCGATCAGGATCTTGCCCAGCTTCTCGGCGATCATGATCGGGTCCAGAGCGCCTCGGGTCGGGAACAGTTCTTCGGCATGCATGCCGCCTGCCCCGCCCTTGTACCAGCCATACACCCGCCGGCCCCGGCGGTCGTCAAAGATAGCTTCCTTGACCTGTACCTCGATCAACTTGCGCTTTTCCTCGACGATCACGATCAGGTCCAGCCCTTCGGCCCAGTCGTGAAAGCCCTTCATGTCCAGAGGAAACACCTGACCGATCTTATAGGTGGTGATCCCCAGCCGCTCGGCCTCATCCGCGTCGATGTTCAACAGCGACATGGCGTGCGCCAGATCCAGCCAGTTCTTGCCCGCCGCGGCAAAGCCGATCTTGGCGCCTGGCTTGCCCCAGACCCGCTTGTCGATCTTGTTGGCGTGGCTGAACTCTTCGGCCGCAAAGCGCTTGTAGTCGATGATCCGCGCCTCTTGCGGGGTGCGGTCGTCGATCAGGCGGATGTTCAGCCCTCCCTCGGGCATGTCAAATTTCGGCACCACCAACTGCATCCGGTCGGGTCGGCCATCCACCACCGAGGTCACCTCGATGGTGTCTTTCATGGTCTTGAGACCAACCCATAGCCCCGAGAAGCGCGACAGCGCAAAGCCATAGATGCCGTAATCGAGGATTTCTTGCACGCCCGCCGGGCTGACAATCGGTAGATAGGCATCCATCAGCGCCCATTCGGATTGATGCAGCACGGTCGAGCTTTCGCCCGTGTGGTCATCCCCCATCGCCATGACCACGCCGCCATGCTGGGCGGTCCCGGCCATGTTGGCGTGCCGGATCACATCGCCCGAGCGGTCCACGCCCGGCCCCTTGCCGTACCAGAGGCCGAAGACCCCGTCATGCTTGCCATCGCCCCGCAACCCCGCCTGTTGTGAGCCCCAGAGCGCGGTGGCCGCCAGATCCTCGTTCAATCCGTATTGGAACAGCACGTCATTCTCAGCCAGCTGCTTCTGCGCCCGGTTCATCTGCAGGTCGACCGCGCCCAGCGGCGAGCCGCGATAACCGGTCACCAGCCCTGCCGTGTTCAGCCCCGCCTCAACGTCCCGCGCCTTTTGCATCAGCATCAGGCGGACCAGTGCCTGCGTCCCGTTCAGCAGAACCGGACTTTTGGACAGGTCGAACCGGTCGTTGAGTGAAATCTTCGGCTGACTCATCTGACGTCTCCCCTCGCCGGATTAGTGTGCTATATGTCCCTTCAATATTAGGTCATAATTTCTGACCTGTATAGGTAATTTTTCCAGCTTCCGTAACGATTTCTCGGTTTGAATGTGGAAATTGTTACCTCTTTCATATAGGGCTTCCGGCGCATAACGAAAGTTGCGGCGATGGATTGGGACAAGCTCAGAATATTTCACGCGGTTGCCGATGCAGGCAGCCTGACGCACGCAGGTGACAAGCTGAATCTTTCGCAATCGGCGGTCAGCCGGCAGATCCGCGCACTTGAGGAATCGCTCAATGCAACGCTGTTCCACCGTCACGCGCGGGGACTGATTCTCACCGAACAGGGTGAGTTGCTGTTCGACGCCGCCACCGCCATGTCGAAACGCCTGGACGCCGCCGCCGCCCGCATCCGCGACAGCGAGGAAGAGGTGTTCGGAGAGCTGCGGGTGACCACCACTTTCGGCTTCGGCACGCTCTGGCTCGCCCCGCGCCTGCCGAAGCTTTACGAGAAATATCCCGATCTCAGTATCGACCTGATGCTGGAAGAGCGGGTGCTGGACCTGCCCATGCGCGAGGCCGACGTCGCCATCCGCATGAAGGAACCCAGCCAGGCCGATCTGGTGCGCAAGCGGCTGATGACCGTGCAGATGCTGCTCTATGCCTCGCGCGACTACCTGGATCGGATCGGCACGCCGGACTCCCTGTCAGACATCAAGGATCACCGGCTGATCTGTCAGAATCCATCCTCGGCTCAGGTTGGGGCGGGCGCTTCGCTGGTACAGAACCTGATGACTTACAACCCGCAATCCTTGCTGACGGTGAACAACTATTTCGGAGTGCTGCAGGGTGTGCTGCACAATCTGGGCATCGGCGTACTGCCCGATTATGTGACCGAGGATTTCCCGGATCTTGTGCGCGTCATGCCCGATATCGAAAGCGCGGATGTACCCGTTTACCTCGCATATCCTGAGGAATTGCGGCATTCACAACGGATCGCGGCGTTTCGCGATTTCGTGCAGGAAGAGATAATTTCGCATCGCAAGCAATTGAGGCAAATGGGAAAACTCTAGCTATGCAGCAGAGTCATATCGGACATGTCTCAAATGCCAACTAATTTCCCTTGAATGGCCACAAAGCGATGCCTAAATGGGCAATCGAAGGCGGTGATGCTGTAACGCTCATCATCTTCATACCTCCCTGTTGGACTTCGGCCGAGCTTAGTGCTCGGCCTTTTTTTTTCGCCGAACCCTGCGGCGACCCTCCCAAGATGACCGCCTGAAATCGCTATGCAAATACGGTGTGTCTGCCTATGATTGTGGAAAACAAACAGTAAATCCGCTTTCGAGGGAAAGTTCATGTTCCGATCCGCCCGCCATTTGCTGGCCTCTCTTGTCATTCTATTTCTGTCTTTGCCCGCAGTCGCCCAGGTGTCTGTCACATCCGGCAACGGGGAAGGCACAGTGGCAGCACCGGTTGTTCCCGAGGATCTGACACCCGATCAAGTGGATGGTCTGGTGGCACGGATGTCCGACGATCAGGTGCGTGCGCTATTGCTGGAACGCCTTGATGCGGTGGCCGAAAAACAAGCAGCCTCTGCCGCCGATCACGAGGATCCGATAACCGAGATCAACGAGATCTGGGCCGAAATGGTCGCCTCGTGGACGCATGTCCTGACGACCCTGCCGAATATCTTCAGCAAACAGGCCGAAGCCTTTGGCAACTTCGCTACAACCTTCGGGTCGACGGGCGTGCTTGTCTTGCTGGGTCTGGTCATCTCGGTCCTTGCCATCGGCTATGTTGCAGAGAGGCTGTTCGGCTATCTGACGCGCGGATGGCACGATCAGTCGGAAACTCAGACCGAGGCAGACCTCTGGGGCGCGGTCCGGTACCTGTTCCGCCGCTTTTGCTATGAGATCGCCGGGCTGGTGGTTTTCTATGTCGTGATCCGGGCCGCCGGGCGCGCCATGCTGACGCCGGACCAGATCACCTACGCCGCCCCGTTCGTGTTCTACCTGATCTGGATTCCACGCCTTGGCGCGGCGGTGTCCCGGTTCGTCCTGGCCCCGAGGAAACCTCATTTCAGACTGGTGAATGTGGACGACCACTGGGCCAAATACCTGCACCGGAACCTGATCGGCCTGCTTCTTCTGATCGGCCTCACTCTGTTCGTCCTGCGCTTCAACGCACTCAACGGTGTTACCGGTGAAGACACGCGCATTGGGTTCTGGCTGAACGCGGCCATTCACGTCTATATCGGCGTCATCGCCTGGACCGCGCGTGCGGGTTTGTCACAGATGATGCTGGGCACCGACCCGGACCGCACCAGATTCGACGAGGAGGTTGCCCACTATTACCCCTACTTCGCGATCGGTGTGTCGGTGGTGATCTGGCTTTTGGTCGAATTCCTGGTTGCGCAGAATGACCCGGCTATCCTTGCGGTGCTGGTTCACGGGTCACATTTCACGACCATGTTCTGGTTGTTGATCGCGCCCGCACTTGACACCCTAATTCGAGGGCTTGTGCGCCACCTGCAACCACCGATGTCAGGTGAAGGCCCGCTCGCCGAACGCGCTTATCGGTCGGCCAAGCGCAGCTATATCCGCATTGGTCGCGTGGTCGCGGGCCTGTTCGTCGTCTTCATGATTGCCCGCGCCTGGCAACTGGACTTGCGCCACGTGGCTTCGGCGGGTGTTGGCGCCGAAGTCGGCGGAGCGGTCATCGAGTTCCTGCTGATCATTGCGGTCGGCTATATCATGAACGAGGTGGTCTCGCTCTGGATCAACCGTCGGCTCGCCAAAGAGCAGACCGCAGCGGAGGCGCTGGATGAGGAAGCCGGTGGCGAAGGTGGCGGTGCCGGAGGGTCGCGCCTTGCCACGGTTCTGCCCCTGATCCGGGTCACGGCGCAGATAACCATCGCGGTCATCTTCGGTCTGCTGGCGCTCGGTGCGTTGGGCATCAACATCACGCCGCTTCTGGCTGGCGCCGGCGTTCTGGGTCTGGCCATCGGTTTCGGCGCACAAAAGCTGGTCGCCGACATCGTGGGTGGGATCTTCTTCCTGATCGATGACGCGTTTCGTGTGGGCGAATACGTCGATGTGGGCGGCACCATGGGCACCGTCGAAAAGATTTCGGTCCGCTCAATGCAGCTGCGCCACCACCGCGGCCCGGTTCATACGATTCCCTATGGCGAGATTCAGAAGCTGACGAATTTCAGCCGCGACTGGGTGATCATGAAGCTCAAGTTCACCGTGCCTTTCGATACCGATCCCAACAAGGTCAAGAAGATCTTTAAGAAGATCGGCGCCGAGATGATGGAGGACGAGGTGCACAAGGATGGCTTCCTGCAGCCCTTCAAGTCGCAGGGCGTGTTTGACTTCGACGACGTCGGCATGATCATCCGCGGCAAGTTCATGGCCAAGCCCGGCAAGCAGTTCACGCTACGCAAGGAGATCTTCAACCGCGTCAAGGCCGCCTTCAGGGACAACGGGATCGACTTTGCCCGCCGCGAGGTGCGCGTGGCCATTCCGGGTCTGGACGAGACCGACCTGTCCGAACCGCAAAAGGCCGCCGTTGGTGCCGCAGCAGGAGAAGCGGTCAACCAACAGGTCAACAAGCCATAAGGCGGACGCCCAACGGTTGCGTAGGTCATGCTGCACGCGCTGAAATCATCACTCGGGATGGTGGGCGGCCTGACTTTGGCCGCCGCGTTGTCGATCGCCGGCACACCCTCGCGTTCCCAAGCACCGGGCGTGCTGGATGCCGAGGTCGGTCAGCTGAACAAACCGCACGCGTCCGAGACCGTTGGCGTTCGCAACGGGTCGTTCGTGGTCGCGCCGATTCCGTTTTCGAACCCGACAATTGGGTCCGGACTGATGCTGGGCGCCGGATACCTGTTTCAACTGGACGAAGGCTCGGACCCGTCGGTTATCGGGGCTGCGGTTCTGCGGTCGGATAACGGCTCACAGGCCGCCGGGGCGGCGCTGAACCTCTACCTTCACGACAACCGCTGGATCATCAAGACGCTCTTTGCTCGCGCCGATGTGCAATACGACCTCTATACTGGCGCGGGTATCCTGCCGATCCGGCAGGACGGGGTGCTGGGGCAGATCGGCGTCTCCTATGGCGTGACGCCCGAGCTGTCCTTCGGCCCCAGCTTTCGCTATCTCGACACCACCATCACCCCGGCCTTTGCCGGGCTGCCGCCGATCCCACCCCCGTTCGACCAGTTCCTGGAGGTCGAGATCCTCAATGTCGGTCTGGTCGCCGATTGGGACACGCGGGATGACACCATCTATCCCACACGCGGCCACGCGCTGCATGTCTCGGCGTCACACGGCATCGCGCTCAGCGGGCTGGTACAGGATTACAACAAGGGCTACGTCAACTATTCCCGCTATGTCCCGCTGTCGGACAAGAGCGTGATCGCCGCCCGCGCCTCGGTCTGCGCCGCCTCGGCTGAGGCGCCGTTTTTCGATCAGTGCGGGCTGGGCACCACCGACGGTTTCCGCGGCTTTTCGGCCACCCAGTTCCTGGACCTGCGCGCCGCCTCGCTGCAGCTGGAATACCGGCACCGGTTCACCAAACGCCTCGGCGGCGTCGCATTCGGCGGCGTCGGTCAGGTCGGCCCCGATTTCGGCGAACTGGACACGGGCGGCACCCACAGCGCCTATGGCATCGGCGCCCGCTACCGCGTGTCCAGGAAATTCCCCTTGGACTTCTCTGTCGATGTCAGCCGCAACAGCGAACAGGAAAACACGCTGTATATCTATGTCGGGCAACGCTTCTGACCCCTGCGCCCTTCCGCCCCTTTCCCCCGCCGCGCCCTTGCCCTAAAAGGCGCTCAACTTAGGCCAGCTTTGGGACAGGACAGACGCATGCAAGAGCCCGCCATCACACCGGACCTGATCGCAGCTCACGGGCTCAAGCCCGAGGAATACGACATGATCCTCGAGATCATCGGACGCGAGCCATCCTTTACCGAACTGGGCATCTTCTCGGCCATGTGGAACGAGCACTGTTCCTACAAAAGCTCCAAGAAGTGGCTGCGCACCCTGCCCACCTCGGGCCCTCAGGTGATCTGCGGCCCCGGCGAGAATGCAGGCGTGGTCGATATCGGCGAAGGTCAGGCGGTGGTCTTCAAGATGGAGAGCCACAACCACCCGTCATACATCGAGCCCTATCAGGGCGCGGCCACCGGCGTGGGCGGCATCCTGCGGGACGTCTTCACCATGGGCGCGCGCCCCGTCGCCTCGATGAACGCGCTCAGCTTTGGCGAGCCCAGCCACCACAAGACCCGCCAACTGGTCAATGGTGTGGTTGAGGGCATCGGCGGCTACGGCAACTGCTTCGGCGTGCCCTGCGTCGGCGGCGAGGTCCGCTTCCACCCCGCCTATAATGGCAACTGCCTCGTAAACGCCTTTGCCGCCGGTCTCGCCGACAGCGACAAGATCTTCTACTCCGCCGCCTCGGGCATCGGTATGCCCGTGGTCTATCTGGGGGCCAAAACCGGCCGCGACGGCGTCGGCGGCGCCACGATGGCTTCAGCCGAGTTCGACGACACAATCGAGGAAAAGCGCCCCACCGTTCAGGTCGGCGACCCGTTCACCGAAAAGCGCCTGATGGAGGCCTGTCTGGAACTGATGCAGACCGGCGCCGTGATCTCGATCCAAGACATGGGTGCCGCAGGCCTGACCTGCTCTGCGGTTGAGATGGGCGACAAGGGTGGCCTGGGTGTCAAGTTGGACCTCGACGCGGTACCTCAACGCGAAGAGAACATGACCGCCTACGAGATGATGCTGAGCGAATCTCAGGAACGCATGCTCATGGTCCTGAAGCCCGACAAAGAGGCCGAAGCCCGTGCCGTGTTCGAGAAATGGGACCTCGATTTTGCCATCGTCGGCGAGACAATTGCCGAGGACCGGTTCCTGATCGTCCATAACGGTGAGGTCAAGGCGGACCTGACCCTGTCCAAACTCTCGTCCACCGCCCCCGAATACGACCGCCCGTGGGAGCCGACCCCGGCAGCGGAAGAGCTTGCGGATGTGCCTCAGATCGACCCAATAGACGGCCTGCACGCCTTGCTCGCATCGCCCAACTACGCGGCCAAGCAATGGGTCTACGAGCAGTACGACACTATGGTCATGGCAGACACCGCCCGCACGCCGGGCCTCGGCGCGGGCATGATCCGCGTGCACGGCACCGACAAGGTGCTGGCCTTCACCTCGGACGTGACCCCGCGCTACGTGCGCGCCAATCCCAAGGAAGGCGGCAAACAGGCGGTGGCCGAGGCCTATCGCAACCTGACCGCCGTGGGGGCCAAACCGCTGGCCTCGACCGACAACCTGAATTTCGGCAACCCTGAGAAGCCCGAGATCATGGGCCAGTTTGTTGGCGCCATCAAAGGCATTGGCGCCGCCTGCGCCGCTCTCGACATGCCCATCGTGTCGGGCAACGTCTCACTCTACAACGAAACCGACGGCGCCGCGATCCTGCCCACGCCCACAATCGGCGCCGTGGGGCTGCTCGACCACACCGACGACATCATCGGCAACGAAGTGCGCGATGGTCATGTGGCCCTCGTCATCGGCGAAACCAAAGGCCATCTGGGCCAGTCCGCCCTGCTGGCCGAGGTCTTCAACCGCGAAGAAGGCGATGCACCCGCCGTCGATCTCGACGCCGAGAAACGCAACGGAGACTTTATCCGCGCCAACCGCGCCATGATCAAGGCCTGCACCGATATCGGCGATGGCGGACTGGCGCTGGCGGCTTTTGAACTCGCCGAGGCCGCAGGCGTGGGCGTGCATCTGGACGAAGCCCCGACCGAGATCCTGTTTGGCGAGGATCAGGCCCGCTATCTTGTCGCGTGCAACTTCGATCAGGCCGAGGCCCTGATGATCGCCGCCGGTCAGGCCGGAGTGCCATTGGCTTCGGTGGGCCGCTTTACCGGCGACAGCATCCGCATCGGCGCCTCCGAGGCACCGCTCGAGGAGTTGACCGCCACATTCCGCACCAGCTTCGCCGCCGCCGTCGCCTGACAAGGGCGCAGATCCAATGCTTCTTCTTGCCAGAAATACGCATGGCACGCCCGGCCCCAAAGGCGCGGCGTTTGCGTATTTTCAGCAAGAAGAAGACAAGCGCCGCGCTCCCTTGCGCGCCTTCCCGCATCGCTCTACATCTTGAGAAAGACCTTCAGGAGAAACCTACATGCCGATGAGTGCCCACGAGATCGAACACCTGCTTCGCGAGGCCTTTCCCGATGCGGAGATTCAGGTTGGCGGCAACGATGGCGTTCACATGTCCGCAATGGTGGTGGATGAAAGCTTTCGAGGCAAGAACCGGGTCCAGCAGCAGCGCGCCGTCTACGCCGCGCTGAAGGGCAAGATGGACGGCCCGGACGGCGAGTTGCACGCGCTGGCGCTAACCACGAAAGTGCCTAAGTGACCTTTGCCGGCTGGGTATATCTCACCTGTGCTCTGATCACGTGCATCGGAGTCGTCTTTGCGGTCCGAAGCAGTTTCACTCGAAATCGGCCCAAATCGGGGCGCGGTGTAAAGCCCGGACAGGGAGACACCCTTGTAACCGGAGGCGAGGTTGCCGGACGCGGGCATTCCATTCCTATTCGAGTCAGCAAAGACCCGCAGGACTACGCCAAAGCCATGGCGCCAAAGAAATGAGCGGCTGGCTGCTCTGGATCGCGGGCGGGATTGTCATTCTGGTGGTTGCCGCCGCGCTCTTTGAGGCCTATTTGAAACGCAACGCAAAGCGGCCCCTGTCAGAGATGCGTCCTGAGCCGGATGAAATCAGCAAGGTCGCGGGCATCGAACGCTACGGGCTCGATCCGGTGGCTTTGGCGCAGGCCGAACACCGGAGGCTGGAAGAGGAAGGTTGGGTAAAAGACCTCCCGAACGACGAAACATCTGCCGCGACTGCGCGCGAGAAGGAAACGAAAGATGAGCGAAGCTAAGACCCGCATCGACGAGACCGTCAAAGCCAATGACGTAGTGCTCTATATGAAAGGCACCAAGGAGATGCCGCAATGCGGGTTCTCCTCGCGTGTGGCCGGTGTGCTGAACTACATGGGCGTTGACTACACCGACGTGAACGTGCTGGCCGATGACGAGATCCGTCAGGGCATCAAAGACTATTCTGACTGGCCGACCATTCCGCAGCTCTATGTGAAGGGCGAGTTCGTGGGCGGCTGCGACATCATCACCGAGATGACGCTGTCGGGTGAGTTGGACACACTCTTTGACGAGAACAAAGTGGGCTACAACAAGGACGCCGCCGACAAGATTCGCGAAGCCAACGCCTGATCAGTCAGACCGGCATTCCTTCAGCAGAACCTGCTCGCTGGCGGTGTGATCCGCCGCCAGATAGCTCACGGTTGCGTCCCTGCCCTTGATCCGCAACCAATAGCCATCCTGCTCATCAACCGCCACGTAGCGCACGCCGGATCCGCTGCGCGCCTGCCGCATCGCTACCAGCTTGCCATCCACCATCACGACTGCGAACCCCGGCTCGTCCGATGGATCGATATAGGTGATCGGAAGGGTCACGCCCCACTCACAGGTGAATACAACAGAGCTGACAGCAATCTCAGCCCGCGCATCTGCCGCCATGAGCACGATCAGCGCAAGCATCGGCGCAAGGCCTCTGCCCCGCATCAGGTCTGGCTTTTCTCTTCAACCACGGCGGCCAGCGATTCCGCCCGCGCGGCCAGTTCGGCCAGCGTGTCGGTGACCGAGGGCGGAACCACCGCCACCTCGACCCGCTCCGGCGGGGCCTTGGGGGCGTTGCGCAAAGCCATCAACTCGGCGTCACGCTCGGCCAGTTTGACCTCGACCGCCTTGATCCGGTCCTCGTTTGCCGCCGCCTTGTCGGCCAACATCAGCCCCGCCATCAGCAGCATCCGGGCCTCGGGCATGCGCCCGATCTGATCGGACAGAACCTGCGCCTCGTCATCGAGCATCTTGGCCGCCGCCTGCAAGTAGGATTCCTCACCGTCCTGGCAGGACACGTCAAAACCACGGCCACCAATATGAATGGTCAGTTCCGGCATTACTCAACCTCCCCTTCCGCCAGGTTGGCATTGGCCAACAGCGGCTCAAGCCGCGCCAGCACCGCATGCGCCTCGGCAGCATCGGTGGCCCGGGCAGCGCTTACCGCCTCAAGCTCGGTCTGCACCGCCTTGTTCAGCAGTTCGGCATCAGCCACCCCGGCCTCGCCAGCCTGCCGCAACTCGGCAATTGTTTCGCGCAGCTGATCGTTCGATTTGCGCAAGCGCTGCAGATCACCGTCCAATCGAGACATCGCCTCACCATGGCTGACCCGTTCGGCGCGCAGCATCTCAAGCTCGGCGCTCAGTTCGGCGACCCGCTCGCTATCGGCCAGTTCGGCCTTGAGCGCGGCATTCTCTGTGCGCAGCGCTTCCACGTCTTCCGAACCCTCCGCCTGCCCGCGCAGGGCTTCGATTTCGAGCTTGAGCATTTCGACGTCTTCGCCAGCGTCCAACTGGGCCTTGAGTTTCCCAATTTCAGCCTTCATGGGCTCGATATCTTCAACCGCGTCCAACTGCGCCCGAAGCGTATCGATCTCAGCCTTCAACAGCGGAACTTCATCGCTGCCTTCCAGCACGGCCTTGGCTTCGGCCAGCTCGGCCCGGGCCGCTTCGACCGCCATCAGCTTGGCCGTCGCCTCCACCAAATCCGCCTTGAGGCGCTCCATCTCCTCCGGGTCGACAACCTGTGCCCGCAGTTCTTCCAACTCGGCCTTCAGCGCCTCGGTGTCAGCGTCCCCGGCAGACCCGTCGCGCAACGCGTCAACCTCTTCGGCATGACGTTCCTTCAGTGCTTTCAACCGTTCTTCCAGCTGAGCATTGGCGATCCGCTCTTCTTCCAGCGCCTCGCTAAGGCTTTGATCCGCATCCCCCGCCAGCGCGGGCCGACCGCTCAGCACCTCGACACCGGCGCTGATGCGCTCCATGGCGGCGGTGATACGGCTTTGCAATTCCTCGATCTGGCTCATGCCCCACCTTTGTTTCCAAGGTTCGTATTCGTCTTGGGCGGCCCCGAATCGGCTCCGCCTGGTGATAGCTCTAGTCTAACGAAACGGACGGGAAAATACCCCCCCTTTGCTTTCAAGCACTTGGAGGGCGCTTCTGATGCATACAGACCCCTTTTCGGCCAGTTCCGCTTGCACTTTGGAGGGTGAATGGTATTGAGCCCGCAATCCGCCCGTAATCCAAAGGAAAACTCCCGTGGACCTGACTGCGCTGCGCACCGCGAACCCTGACCACTGGGTCAAGGCCTCGGCCATTCGTGCCCTCACCCTCGATGCCGTCTCGGCTGCCAATTCGGGCCATTCCGGTATGCCGATGGGCATGGCCGACGTGGCCACTGTGCTGTTTGAAAAGCATCTCAAGTTCGATGCCGCGAACCCGACCTGGCCCGACCGCGACCGGTTCATCCTGTCGGCAGGTCATGGCTCGATGCTGCTTTATTCGCTGCTCTATCTGACCGACAACTCCGAGATCACGCTGGACGAGATCAGGAACTTCCGCCAGCTCGGCTCCAAGACCGCGGGCCACCCCGAGAATTTCCTGGCAAACGGGATCGAGACCACCACCGGCCCGCTGGGTCAGGGCATCGCAAATGCCGTCGGCTTCGCCATGGCCGAGGAAATCCAGCGCGCCCAATACGGCAAGAAGATCGTCGATCACTATACCTATGTCATCGCCGGTGACGGCTGCCTGATGGAAGGCGTCAGCCAAGAGGCGATCACCCTTGCGGGCCGTCACGAGCTGGGCAAGCTCATCGTGTTCTGGGACAACAACAACATCACCATCGACGGCACCGTCGACATGGCCGACCGCACCGACCAGGTCCGCCGCTTCACCGCCTCGGGCTGGCAGGTGATCGAGATCGACGGCCACGACCCCAAGGCCATCGACGCCGCCATCGCGCAGGCCAAGAAATCAAAGAAACCCTCGATGATCGCCTGCAAGACGCATATCGCATTGGGACACGCGGCGCAGGATACCTCCAAGGGTCACGGCGCACTGACCGATGCCGATCAGCTCAAGGCCGCCAAGGACGCCTATGGCTGGGCACATGGCGCCTTCAAAATTCCAGCGGATATAAAATCGGCATGGGAGGCCGTCGGCACCCGCGGCGCTGCCGACCGCCAGGCGTGGGAAGAGCGGCTCGCCTCGATTTCGGAACGCAAACAGGCCGAGTTCAACCGGGCCTACGCCTTCGAGGCGCCGAAAAAGCTCGCGGGTGCCATCCGCTCGCTGAAGAAGCAGATCTCGGAAGAGCAGCCGAAACTGGCCACCCGCGCGTCGTCCGAAAAGGTGCTGGGCGTGGTGAACCCGGTGATGTCCGAGACCGTGGGCGGTTCGGCCGACCTGACCGGCTCGAACAACACCAAGACTGCCGATCTGGGTGTATTTCTGCCGGAAAACCGCAAGGGCCGCTACATCCATTACGGCATCCGCGAACACGGCATGGCGGCCGCGATGAACGGCATGGCGCTGCATGGCGGCATCCGCCCCTACGGCGGCACCTTCATGTGCTTCACCGATTATGCCCGCCCGGCGATGCGTCTGGCCGCGCTTATGAAGATCCCGTCGGTATTTGTGATGACCCATGACTCGATTGGTCTCGGCGAAGACGGTCCGACCCACCAGCCGGTCGAGCATCTGGCTATCTCGCGCGCGACGCCGAACACATATGTGTTCCGTCCCGCCGACACCGTGGAAACCGCCGAGGCTTGGGAAATGGCGTTGACCTTCAAGGACAGCCCCACGGTCCTGTCGCTGACCCGTCAGGGCCTGCCCACCGTGCGCACCGCCCACAAGGCCCGCAACCTGAGCGCTCAGGGCGCCTATGTTCTGGCCGAAGCGACCAGCAAGCGTCAGGCAATCCTGATCGCCACCGGCTCCGAGGTCTCCATTGCGCTCGACGCCAAGGCCAAGCTCGAGGCCGACGGCATCGGCGCCCGCGTCGTCTCGATGCCTTGCATGGAGCTCTTTGCCCAGCAGGACGAAGCCTATCGCAAGAAGGTCCTGCCATCCGGCCCGGTCCGCGTCGGCATCGAGGCCGCCGTCCGCGAAGGCGGCTGGGATCGCTGGCTGCTGGGCGAGCGCGGACGCGAGGCCAAGGCCGGCTTCATCGGCATGTCCAGCTTCGGCGCCTCGGCCCCCGCGGGCCAGCTCTACGCGCATTTCGGCATCACTGCCGAGGCCACTGTGGCCAAGGTCAAGGACCTCCTGGGCTAACCCCACCACCAGCGTCCCCTCTCCCCTCGGGGGAGAGGGCCAGGGTGAGGGGCAGCCACGGCTTGTCCAAGCCCGACACCAGCCATCAATCATAATCGAAAAAGGGAGCGGTTCACCGAACCGCCCCTTGCTGTTTCAATGCGCCTTGCTCTTTCCTGAAACCGCCCCCAGAAGCGGCGCGATCACCTTGGTTGCAAACGGGATCAGGATCAGCCCCAGGGCCAGGCCGAACACCCCGTCCATCGTCGCTTTGGAGACCCACTCGACAACTCCGGTCCACTGCTCGGACACCGCATGACCAGCTGCATAGGCCCAATCATGAATGTGATGTCCCAGCCAGGCAAAGCCCAGCACTTCCAGCCCGTGGATGATGATCGAACCACCGACCCACAGCATCGCCGCAGTGCCAACCACCGACAGGATCTTCATCAGAACCGGCATGAACTTCACCAGCCCGTTGCCCAATCCGCGCCCGATGGGCGTGGGGGCATTCTTGGCCAGAAAGAGCCCCACATCGTCCATCTTCACGATCAACCCTACCGAGCCATAGACCGCAACGGTCACCCCGATGCCCACAACGGCCAGCGTCGCCGCCTGCATCCAGACATTGGGCACCTCGATGGCCGCCAACGCGATGGTCATGATCTCCGCAGACAGGATGAAATCGGTCTTGATCGCGCCCTTGACCTTCTGCTCCTCCAGATGGCCCGGATCCTTGACGCTCATATCTTCTTCGATCACGTGACTGCCGTGCGGGAAGAGCACGTGAAAGATCTTTTCCGCCCCTTCAAAGCACAAGTAAGCCCCACCTAGCATCAGCAGCGGCGTGATCAGCAATGGCGCGAAATTTGCCAGCAGCATCGCCACCGGCAACAGCAGGATCAGCTTGTTGAACAGCGATCCGCGCGCAATGCGCCAGATGATCGGCAGTTCCCGCGCCGGGGCAAAGCCCTGAACGTATTTCGGCGTCACCGCCGCATCGTCGATGATCACTCCGGCGGTCTTTGCCCCCGCCTTTCCCGCCGCTGCCGCCACATCGTCAACCGAGGCTGCCGCCACCTTGGCGATACCCGCCACATCATCCAACAAGGCCAGAAGACCACTCATCCGCGCGCCCTTTCACTCATCTGCCGCATCTGAACCCTACCTGATCCGGCGCCAAGCTCAAGCGTTAGCGCAATCGGGACAAGTTTGCGCTAACACTTTAAAAATGCGGCATTTTTCCCCTTTCTGGATCGGCACGTCATCGCTATATGGCGTCGAAATGAGTGTATTCGGAGACGCAAGATGACCATCAAGGTCGGTATTAATGGTTTTGGCCGGATCGGCCGCTGCACCCTGTCGCATATTGCCGCCTCGGGGCGCAACGACATCGAAGTGATCAAGGTCAACGCAACCGGCCCGCTGGAAACCACGGCGCATCTTCTGAAATACGACAGCATCCACGGACGTTTTCCGCGGGACATCATCGTGGACGAAAAGACCATGGATCTGGGCCGCGGCCCGATGCAGATGTTCTCGACTTACGAGATGAAAGAGCTGGACTGGGAAGGCTGTGACGTCGTTCTGGAATGCACCGGCAAGTTCAATGATGGCCACAAGGCCAAGACACATCTGGAGCGCGGCGCAAACAGGGTACTGCTGTCCGCTCCGGGCAAGAACGTGGACAAGACCATCGTCTACGGCGTGAACCACAACGCGTTGCAGGCAGAGGACAGGATGATCTCGAACGGGTCCTGCACCACCAACTGCCTGGCGCCGCTGGCCAAGGTGCTGGACGAAGGCATCGGCATCGAACACGGTATCATGACCACCATTCATGCCTATACCGGCGACCAGCCGACGCTGGACCGCCGACATGACGACCTCTACCGCGCCCGCGCAGCCGCAATGTCGATGATCCCGACGACAACCGGCGCCGCCAAGGCACTTGGCGAGGTGCTGCCGAACCTCAAGGGGCGTCTGGACGGCTCGGCCATCCGCGTTCCGACACCGAATGTCTCTGCCGTCGACCTCACCTTCCGCGCGGCGCGTGAGGTGACCGTGGAGGAAGTGAACGCCATCGTGAAAGATGCCGCCATGGGTCCGATGCAGCGCGTTCTGGGCTACGAGCCTGCGCCGCTGGTCTCGACCGACTTCAACCACACCGAGGAAAGCTCGATCTTCGCCCCCGATCAGACCCGCGTGGTCGACAACCGAATGGTGCGCGTGCTGGCTTGGTACGACAACGAATGGGGCTTCTCGGTCCGGATGGCCGATGTTTCGGTAGCCATGGGCCGGCTAAGCTGAATTCCGCCCAAGCCCTTGAGATTGCACGCCCGCTCAGGTTATCTGAGCGGGCGTTGTGCTTTTTCCGGGGACATAAATGACCAACCAGATCGCCATTTGGCTCGGGATACTGATCCTCGGCACACTGATGTTGGACTATGCACTCTACGGCACCGAGCATCTGCTGTTTCTGGGTAAGAAGTTCTTCGCATTCTTAAACTGGCTCGCCTTCTGGCGCTGAAGGCGCTGCCCCCTTGACTTTTGCCGCGATCTGGAGATGTTAGCGCTAACCCGTTCAGGAGAGCCGAACATGACACTCAAACTCGCTATCAATGGATTTGGCCGCATCGGTCGTGGCGCCCTGCGCGCCGTAATGGAGACCGGGCGCAAGGATGTTGAAATCGTTGCGATCAACGATCTGTCCAACCCGGAAATGAATGCTCATTTGTTCGAGTTCGACAGTGTGCACGGGCGCTACCCTAACCCCGTCAAACTCACGGACTCGCAACTGGACGTTGGCGCAGGCCCGATCCGGCTGACCAGCGAGCGGGACCCCGAGGCGCTGGACTGGTCCGACGTGGATGTGGTTCTGGAATGCACCGGTGTCTTCCGCACGCGTGAAGCCGCCTCGCGCCACTTCGAGAACGGGTCCGGCAAGGTCCTGATTTCTGCCCCTGCCCGGGGCGATGCAGCGGTCAAGACAGTGGTCTACGGCGTGAACGAGCATGAACTGACCGCCGACGACAAGGTTGTCTCGAACGCGTCCTGCACCACGAACTGCCTGTCTCCGGTTGCCGCAGCCCTGGATGCGGGTCTCGGCATCAAGCATGGCAACATGACCACGGTTCATGCCTATACAGCCAGCCAGCCGGTTCACGACACCGCAGGCAAGGACCCCTACCTGTCGCGTGCGGCTGCGCTGTCGATGATCCCCACCACAACCGGCGCCGCGTCAGCCGTCGGTCTGGTTTTGCCCCAGCTTCAAGGCAAGCTGACCGGTCAGGCCATCCGCGTGCCCACCCCCAATGTCTCAGTTGTCGATCTGGTGGTCGAAGTTTCCCGCTCTACCACCGAGGATGAGGTGAACGCTCTGTTTGTCGAAGCTGCAAAAAAAATCCCCGGCGTTCTGGCCGCGGAAAGCCGTCCGCTGATCTCGACCGACTTCAACCACGATGCGCACAGCTCGACCGTGTCATTGCCCGAAACCAAGGTCACGGACGGCACACTGGTGCGCGTACTGGCCTGGTATGACAACGAATGGGGTTTTTCCAACCGGATGTTGGACACCGCTACGGCGATGGGCGCTTAACCCAGAAGCTCTCTTAACCTAGCTGCTCTTTCAGCGCTGCATTGACGCGGGGCGTGACGAATTTCGACACGTCCCCGCCCAAGCGCGCGATTTCCTTGACCAGTTTCGAGGCGATGGCCTGGTGCCGCGCCTCGGCCATCAGAAAGACGGTCTCGACCGAGTCGTCCAACGCGCGGTTCATGCCGACCATCTGAAATTCGTACTCGAAATCCGCCACCGCGCGCAGGCCGCGCACGATGATCTGGGCACCTACGTCATGGGCGCAGTCGATCAGCAGGTTTTCGAAAGGGTGCGCGACGATTTCGGTTCCGGTCTGCGCGGTAAGCTCCGCGCATTCCGCTTCGAGCATTTCCACGCGTTCTTCCAGATTGAAAAGCGGGCCCTTGTCGCGGTTGATCGCGACGCCAATCACTAGCTTATCCACCAGCGCCGTGGCGCGGCGGATGATATCAATATGACCTATGGTGATCGGATCGAAGGTTCCGGGATACAATCCAACCCGCATGACGCCCTCCAGCGCAATAAAATTTCTGCGCAAGCAAACACATCTTTGCCGCAGGTGCAAGAGGAAGTGCCGAACAGTGGCGTCCTTGCAGACAACAGCGCCGTTACGGCAGGCTTAGTGCCCCATGATCATGCCTTCGAGGGCATCCTTCTCCATCTCAAGCTCGGTCAGCTGCGCCTTGACCACATCGCCCAGCGTCACGATGCCGACGAGCTTGCCCTCTTCGACGACCGGCATGTGGCGGAACCGCCCTTCGGTCATCGTTGTCAGGATGTCCTGGACGGTATTCTGCCGCGTGCAGGTGACCACATTTCGGGTCATGTAATTGCCGACCGGTTCGGTCAGGCAGCCGCTGCCATTGGCCGCCAGTTCCCGCACGATATCACGTTCCGACAGAATGCCGCTGGCTGTCTGCCCGTCATCGTCGGATACCACCACGGTCCCAATCCGCTTTTCCGCGAGTACCTTGGACACTTCGGTCACCGTGGCCGAGGACGTCACAGTGAAGACACCCGGCGTTGCCTTGGATTTCAGAATGGCCTGAACCAGCATACGCTTCACCTCCGAAATAAACTTTCATTTTACAAAGCGTTGCCTCATTGGCGGGCCCTGTCAAGATGCTCCGTCGGCCTCCAGCCGGGCCACTTCGTCGCGAATGCCGCGGGTCAGCGCGTCGGCAAACCTGTTCAGGCGCTCGTTGCGGTGATCGCCCTGATGGCGGACAAGATAAAAGCTGCGGGTGAGGCTGATCTGATCGGTCAGGATTTTTCGCAGTTCCGGGTGAAACGGCAGCGTGAAATCATGCGCCACGCCCACGCCTGAGCCCTGCGAAACCTGGCGCAACTGAACGGATACCGAATTCGACGCCAGCGCGACCCGCTCTACCCCTATGTCATTGAGGTAATCCAGTTCGCGGTCAAAGATCATATCAGGGATATACCCGATCATCCTGTGCGCGCTGAGATCGGCAATCGTATGAATAGGCGGGTGTTTTTGCAGATAGTTCCGGGTGGCAACCATGTGCAGCCGGTAATCGCTGATCTTCTGAACTAGCAACTGCCCGGCGGTGGGCGCACTGACAGTGACGGCCATATCCGCCTCGCGCCGCGACAGGTTGATGATGCGCGGCAACGCCAGGATCTGAATATCGAGGTCGGGATTCGCATCGCAGATTTTCGCGCACACCTGCGGCAGTAGATAGTTCGCGCTGCCATCCGGGGCGCCAATCCGGATCTGCCCGCTCAGCGATTCCGTCGGCCCGGCCATCGCGCCTGCGGCTGCGCGCATCGCCTCTTCCGCCTGTAGTCCATGAGCCATTAACCGCTCACCCGCCGGGGTCAGAACATAACCCTGCGGTGATTTGGTGAACAGCGGCGCCTCCAGCGCAAGCTCCAGCCGCGCAACACGCCGCCCCACGGTGGCCGGATCGAACTTAAGAAACCGCCCCGCACCCGACAGGCTCTGTTCGCGTGCCACCACAAGAAAAACTCTCAGATCGTCCCAGTTCGGCTCCATCGGCTATACCTGCATTTTTGCAAAGCTGCTTTGAGACATTGCCTCTGTTCATTGGATTTTTGCAAGCCTATGGTTCGCACAACTTGAACCGGAGGAGTCTGAGATGCAGGAACTGACCCACTTCATCAACGGCGAACAGGTTGCCGGCGCGTCCGGCCGCTTTGCCGATGTCTTCAACCCCGCCACCGGCGAAGTGCAGTCGAAATGCCCGATGGCCAGCGTGGCGGAAACCACCGCCGCCATCGAAAAGGCCGCCGCCGCGCAGCCCGAATGGGGTGCGACGAACCCGCAGCGCCGCGCCCGGGTGATGATGGCCATGGTCGGCCTGATGAACCGCGACATGGACAAGCTGGCCGAGGCGCTGAGCCGCGAGCACGGCAAGACCCTGCCCGACGCCAAGGGCGACCTGCAGCGCGGTCTTGAGGTGATCGAATACTGCATCGGCGCTCCGCAGATGCTGAAGGGCGAATTCACCGACAGCGCCGGCCCCGGCATCGACATGTACTCGATGCGCCAGCCGCTGGGCGTGGTCGCGTCGATCATGCCATTCAACTTCCCCGCGATGATGCCGCTGTGGCACGTCGGCCCCGCGCTGGCCTGCGGCAATGCCGTGGTGCTGAAACCGTCCGAGCGTGACCCCTCGGTGCCGCTGATGCTGGCCGAACTGTTTGTCGAGGCCGGGTTGCCCAAGGGCGTGTTCCAGGTCGTCAATGGCGACAAAGAGGCGGTGGATACCCTGCTCGACAGCGACATCATTCAGGGCGTGTCCTTTGTTGGCTCGACCCCGATCGCGCAGTACATCTATTCCCGTGCCACCGCCAACGGCAAGCGCGCGCAGTGCTTTGGCGGCGCCAAGAACCACATGATCGTCATGCCGGATGCCGACATGGATCAGGCCGCAGACGCGCTGGTCGGTGCGGGCTTCGGCGCGGCGGGCGAACGTTGCATGGCCGTATCGGTTGCCGTGCCGGTGGGCGAGGAAACCGCCGACGCGCTGATCGAGAAACTGGTGCCCCGCATCGAAAAGCTGAAAGTCGGCCCCTACACCGCAGGCGACGACGTCGATATGGGCCCGGTGGTCACCCGCGAAGCGAAAGAGCGGATCATGGGCCTGATCCAGTCCGGCGTCGATCAGGGCGCGGAACTGGTTGTCGACAACCGCAGCTTCAGCTTGCAGGGCTACGAGGACGGCTTTTTCGTCGGCCCGCACCTTTTTGACCGCGTGACCCCGGACATGGACATTTACAAGACCGAGATCTTCGGCCCGGTCCTGTCCACGGTACGCGCGGGCTCCTACGAAGAGGCCATCGGCCTGGCGATGGACCACGAATACGGCAACGGCACCGCGATCTATACCCGCGACGGCGACACCGCCCGCGATTTCGCCAGCCGCATCAATATCGGCATGGTGGGCATCAACGTTCCGATCCCGGTGCCGCTGGCCTATCACACCTTCGGCGGCTGGAAGAAATCCATGTTCGGCGATCTGAACCAGCACGGGCCGGACTCGTTCAAGTTCTACACCCGCACCAAGACCGTCACCGCACGCTGGCCCTCGGGCATCAAGGAAGGTGGCGAGTTCAACTTCAAAGCGATGGACTGACCGTCCCGGTCACACATTGCCCCAAGCCTCGGCCACCCGGCCGGGGCTTTTTCGTTGGTGAGCAAGGTTTCGCCGACCCGGTCCCTTCGGCCCCGACTCACAAAAAAGTCAAACCCGCCGATCTGGCAAAATGCGGGTTTTGATCATAGTTTCGCCTGCAAATTCAGGATTTGAGCAGATTTCCGGAGGCTCCTTTGACCCAATCCCGCATGACCCGCCGCAGCGCCCTGCTGGGTGTCGCCACCACGCTGGCCACCCCTGCCCTCGTCCGCGCGCAGGACGCGTTTCCGTCGGATGAGCCGCCGATCGACACCAAGGTGCCGGTGCGCCGCAATGTCTCGTCCTTCTCGCAGCAGCGCTGGCAGGACCATTTCGATGAGCTGGGTGTGGGCTGTCTGCTGGCCGACATCACCAGCCGGGCGGTGCATTATTGGGGCGGCGATGACCTGACGTACCGCCTCTACCCCTCGTCGGTGCCGATGAGCGAGGAACTGACCAAACGTGGCTACACCGAGGTCGTGCGAAAGCGTGAGAACCCGAGCTGGACGCCCACCGCCTCGATGCGCGAGCGCGATCCGTCGCTGCCACAGCGGGTCGAGGGCGGCGCGGTGGACAACCCGCTGGGCACCCGCGCCATGTATCTGAGCTGGCCTGCTTATCTCGTCCACGGCACCCACGACACCCGCAAGATCGGACGGCAAAGCTCGTCGGGCTGCATCGGGCTTTATAACCAGCATGTCGAAGAGCTCTATGAGCTGGTGCAAGTCGGCACCCAGGTCCGCCTGCTTTGACCCTGTAAAGCAGTTCCCAACAAAAAACCCCGGCCAGCATGGACCGGGGTTTCTTTTTACTCTTGGCCCGGTATCACTCGGGCAGCAGCACCTTGTCGATCACGTGGATCACACCATTCGTGGCCTCGATATCGGCCTGTGTAACCTCGGCCCCCTGCACCTTGACCCCGTTGCGCGCGTTCACACTCAGCCGGTCGCCCTGCACGGTCAGCACCTTGGCCCGCTTGCCCGCGATGTCACCGGACATCACCTTGGCAGGCACCACATGGTAGGTCAGGATCGACACCAATTGATCCTTGTTCTCGGGCATGAGCAGCGTCTCAACCGTGCCCTCAGGCAAGGCCGCAAAGGCCTCATCCGTCGGCGCAAAAACTGTGAACGGTCCCTTGCCCTTCAACGTTCCGGCCAGACCGGCAGCTTGGACTGCCGCGACCAGAGTGCTGAAAGATCCGGCCGAAACCGCGGTGTCGACAATGTCCTTCTGGCTTCCAGCCTGCAGCGGCATCGCCGCCGTTGTTGCAACCGCCGCGGCTCCCAGTACTCCAAGGAATTTGCGCCGAAACATCATGGTGATCTCCTCTCCTGCTTATGATGGAGAGATACGGCAGCCTGGGGAATGCGGATCACTCAAGACGAAAAAAGCAGTAAATATAACAGATTACGCAGAGGCTCACGCATCTTCGAATACCGACTATTCGGACAGTTTCCGCGCCTGAGAGAACGACAGCAGCTTCTTGCTTTTCTCATCCCACAGGTGCAGCCGGGCACAGGCCAGACTTTCCCTTATGGTCATACGGTTGATCTGTGAAAGCTCGGCATGATCACGTAACACTTCGGTCAGCCGATAAAACGGGATGCGGCTGTAAAGATGGTGCACATGGTGAATGCCGATATTGGCGCTGAACCATTGCAGGACGGGCGGCAGGATGTAGTGCGAACTGCCATGCAGGGCCGCATCGTGCAATTGCCAGTCCTCCTCGGTATCCCACTGGGTGTTTTCGAACTGATGCTGCACATAGAACAGCCACACCCCGGCAGTCGCAGCGATCAGCGTGGATGGCAGGAAAATCAGCAGGATCGGCATCAAACCTCCAAAATACCAGATCCCGCCCAAAGCGGCGACAATCGCGAAATTGGTGGCCATCGCGCTGACCCAATACTGAGCGCCATTCATCAACCCAAGCGGAAGCCGGTTCTGCAGCAGAAAAAGATAGCTGGGCCCGAGGCCGAACAGGGTCGCGGGGTGGCGGTACAGCCGGTACATCAGCCGGTTGAACGGTGAAAGCTCCCGATATTCGGAAACTGTCAGCGTGTGAATATCGCCTATGCCGCGCCGACCGAGATTACCCGACGCGCTGTGATGCATCGAATGGGTGCGGCGCCAAACGTCGTAGGGTGTCAGCGTGAAAACTCCAATCACCCGGCCGACCCAATCGGCAACGCCGCGCTGCTTGAAGAACGAGCCATGACCACAGTCATGTTGAATGGCAAACAGGCGCAGCAAAAAGGCCGCATTTAATACCGAGATCGCAAGGGCGAGCCATGGGCTGAGGGACAACGATATCCAAGCCAGCACCCAAAGCGACAAAAAGGGAACCGCGCTGACGCTCAGTTCAAATGCGCTGCGCCACTCATCGGGTTCGCGATAATCCGCAAGCGTTTTGACCCAGTCCCGTGCAGAGGTTGCATCGTGACGAATATGCGGAGAAGTCAAAGATTGAGTCATGCGCCTGCTTTTTTCGTTAACCCGAGAACCGATAGACCACCATCCCAGCATAGCAAGCTTAATCTGCGGTTGGTTCACGATTGCGGTAGAAAAGTGGTTTTATCGGGTTGAACCGGTTGGCTCGACAGATTGCCCCGCCGTGCGCTTCGCCGGTCCGGAAACCACTCGCAAATGCCGGGCGTACTTCTGTTCTTACTGCTTGCGCACCCAGAGGCCTTGTGCCCGGCCTTCGGATAGAAACGGAAGCGCTTTCACTGCGTCCGGGCGGGCCTGTTGCAGGTAGTAACCGGGCCAAAGCAACTCATACCCGCCTCCGTGCAGCAGCGCATGCAGCACGTATTGCTCACCCCAACCCGGGCAGTCGTAGTAGAACCGCTTGGGGTACTCATAAGGCAGGAACACGTCATGCACGTGGATGACAACACCGGGCTTCAGCGCCGGGATGATCCGGCAGAACAGATGCGCCACATCATTGCTCATCCGCACCACATGGCTGGAGTCGATGAACAGCACATCCCCCGCCTCGAGCCCCGCAAACAGCCCGGGATCGACCTCTTCCAGCCGCTTCTGCTCGAAATGATCCACCACATGGGCGATGTCGGCACGCGGATAGGGGTCGATGGCGGTGATCTTCGTCTCCAGCCCGCCGTCAATGATCGCCTGCCGCGTGATGCGGGTCGAGTTACCACAACCCACCTCGATCACCCGTTTCGGCTGATAGCGCCGGATCATCAGATAGAGCGCATCGGCATCCGGGCTGTCATAGTAGCCGTTACCCAGGCGGTACCCGGTCTGATTTCGCGCAGGGTCTTTCAACGCCGCCAGCGCATCCGCATGGGTTTGATAATCTGCGACCAATTGCGAGATATCGAACCCCTCCATGCCCGGCGACAGCGCATAGGCCGGGCGCTCCAGCCCCCCGGCCTGCTCAAACGCCACCAGCCGCGCCCGCTCGTCGCGCTCCGGCATGCGGTCGATCAGCTTGACCCCGAACCGGTCGAGCAATGCGTTGACGCGGGGGAATTTTCTCGGCTTCACGGGGCGGCTCCCTCGGGCTGGTGTCGTGGTGCCTCCTTTGCCTTACCGATGCAACAATCGCAAGGCCGGGTTCCCCGCAACCCTTGGCAAGCCGCGCCAATCCGTATTCACTAAACGGAATTTCGAACGGGAGGCTTACGATGCAGCAGGACTTCACGCTGGGGATCGAAGAGGAATATCTGCTGGTCGACCGAGACTCGCTGCAATTGGCCGAGGCGCCGGACGCGCTGATGCAGGCCTGTCAGAACGATTTCGAAGGTCAGGTCAGCCCGGAATTCCTGCAATGCCAGATCGAGGTCGGCACCCGCCCGCACACCACCGTCGCCGGAGCCCGCGAAGACCTCAGACGCCTGCGCTCCTGCGTCTCGAAACGCGCTGCCGAGCATAACCTTTCGCCAATCGCCGTCTCGTGCCATCCGTTTGCCAACTGGAAGGACCAGCACCACACCCGCAAGGAGCGCTATGACGCGCTGCAGCACGCCCTGGGCGGCGTGGCACGGCGGATGCTGATCTGCGGGATGCATGTGCATATCGGAGTCGAGGATCAGGCCCTGCGCGCCGATCTGATGCCGCAGCTCTGTTATTTCCTACCGCACCTGCTGGCGCTGTCGACCTCATCGCCCTATTGGAGCGGTGAGGACACCGGCCTGTCCTCTTACCGGCTGACCGTGTTCGACAACCTGCCCCGCACCGGCCTGCCGCCGATCTTTGGCAGTTGGGCGGAATACGAGCGCACCACTGGCATTCTGATCGATCTGGGCGTGATCGAGGACACCACCAAGATCTGGTGGGACCTGCGCCCCTCGCATCGCTTCCCCACGCTTGAGACGCGGATCATGGATGTACAGCCCCGGCTGGACCACACCCTGTCGCTGGCCGCGCTGAACCAGGCCTTGGTGCGGATGCTCTGCCGCTTGAAGGAACGCAACCTGCGCTGGCGGCAATACGACCGGTTCCTGATCGGCGAGAACCGCTGGCGCGCGCAACGTTACGGCGTGGGCGAAGGGCTGATCGATTTCGGCGACCGCTCGATCAAACCGATGACCGAGTTGATGGACGAGTTGATGGGGATGCTGGCCGAAGATGCCGAGGCGCTCGGCACCCTCACCGACCTCGCCCGCCTGCGCCGCATTGCCGAGACCGGCACCTCGGCCACCCGACAGCGCCGCGTCCATGCCGAGGCGCTGGCCCGCGGCGACGACCCGGGCCGCGCGGTGGTGCAGCACCTTATCGAGGAATTCCACGCCGATCTCTGAGTGTGGACATGGGCACCGCCCCTCTTGGCCTGTGGCCAATTCACCCCGGGGCACTTATGGCAAGAGGAAGAGTTGAGCCGCCTCCTGTCTGCGGATGGAAGATCACCAAGGCTCGGCGGATTTGCCATTTCGCCGGTTGCAAAACTTCTGTAAGAATTCGGAAATAAACAGTCGTTCAATTCGCAACGCCGGGAGGGAGACAGGCCATGGATTTCGCGCTGACCGAGGAACAAACGGCCATTTTCGACATGGCACATGCGTTCGGGCAGGAAAACATCGCCCCCTTCGCTCGTCAGTGGGAGGCCGAAGGCACCATCCCGAAAGAGCTTTGGCCGCAGGTGGGTGAGCTAGGGTTCGGCGGGCTCTACGTCTCGGAAGAGGCCGGCGGCTCGGGCCTGACCCGGCTCGATGCTACGCTGGTGTTCGAGGCACTGTCGATGGCCTGCCCCTCAGTCGCAGCCTTTCTGTCGATCCACAACATGTGTGCCAAGATGCTCGACACCTTCGGCAGCGACGAGTTGAAGGCGCGGGTGATGCCGGGTGTGCTGAGCCTCAATACCGTGCTCAGCTATTGCCTGACCGAACCTGGTTCGGGCTCGGATGCCGCCGCACTGAAAACCCGCGCCGAACGCACGAATGAGGGCTATACGCTGAACGGCACCAAGGCCTTCATCTCGGGCGGCGGCTATTCCGATGCCTATGTCTGCATGGTGCGCACCGGCGAGGACGGGCCCAAGGGGATCTCCACCGTCTATGTCGAAGACGGCACCCCCGGCCTCAGCTTCGGCGCATTGGAGCAGAAGATGGGCTGGAAAAGCCAGCCAACCGCACAAGTGCAGTTCGACGATTGCAATATCCCGGCGAACAATCTGGTGGGGACCGAGGGCGACGGGTTCAAATACGCCATGGCGGGGCTGGATGGCGGGCGGCTGAACATCTCGTCCTGCTCGCTGGGCGCGGCGCAGACCGCGCTGAACCTGACCCTGCAATACATGTCCGAGCGCAAGGCCTTCGGCACATCCATCGACCAGTTCCAAGCGCTGCAATTCCGGCTGGCGGATATGGAGATCGAAATGCAGGCCGCACGCACCTTCCTTCGCCAGGCCGCTTGGAAGCTCGACCAAGGCGCTCCGGATGCCACCAAGTTCTGCGCCATGGCCAAGAAATTCGTCACCGAAACCGGCTCGAAAGTAGTGGACCAATGTCTGCAATTGCATGGCGGTTATGGCTACCTTGCCGATTACGGGATCGAGAAACTGGTCCGCGACCTGCGGGTGCATCAGATCCTGGAAGGCACCAATGAAATCATGCGGGTGATCGTCTCGCGCCACATGCTGGCCAATCGCTGAGGGATCCATGCCTGACATCGACATCCGCGTCACTGGCCGTGCGGGCCGGATCACCCTGAACCGGCCCCATGCGCTGAACGCGATGAGCTATGAGATGTGCCTCGCCATCGACACCGCCCTGCGCAACTGGCGTGAGGATGATGCAGTCGATCTGATCATCATGGATGCCACCGGCGACAAGGCGTTCTGCTCGGGTGGCGATATCGCCGAGCTATATGAGACCGGGACCCGCGGCGATTACGAATATGGCCGCAAGTTCTGGCGCGACGAATATCGTATGAACGCGATGATCTTCGAATACCCCAAGCCGGTGGTCAGCTTCATGCAGGGCTTCACCATGGGCGGCGGTGTCGGCATCGGCTGTCACGGCAGCCACCGGGTGGTCGGCGAAAGTTCTCGCATCGCGATGCCCGAGGTGGGCATCGGTCTGGTCCCGGATGTGGGCGGCACGCTGATGCTGGCCCTGGCTCCGGGTCGCGTGGGTGAATATCTGGGCCTCACCGGGGGCCGCATGGGGCCGGATGACGCGATCTTTGCGGGCTTTGCCGATCACTACATCCCGCGGGCGACATGGGGCGATCTCATCGAAATGCTCGAAGCCTCGGGCGATGCGACGCATGTCGAAAGCCATGCCGTGGCGGCGCCCCAAGGCCCCCTGCGCGCGATGCAGCCTGAGATCGACCGCCATTTCGCAGGTGAGGGCTTGGGCGACATCCTGCTCTCGCTGCGTGGTGAGGACACCGAATTCACGCAAGGGGCACTCAAGTCTCTGGGACGGAACTGCCCGATCTCTATGGCCTGCACCGCCGAGATGCTGCACCGCCTGCGCGGGCCGTCGCTGACCATCCGCAAGGCGCTTGAATTGGAATACCGCTTTACCCACCGCGCGATGGAGCATGGCGATTTTCTGGAAGGCATCCGGGCCCAGATCATTGACAAGGACCGCAATCCGCACTGGCAATATGCCGACATGAACGTACCCGCTGTGGCCGTTTCCAAAATGCTGCAACCGCTGGGCGCGGACGCGCTGACATTCGAGGAGGAGTGAGAGATGAAGATCGGGTTCATTGGCCTGGGCAACATGGGTGCCCCAATGGCTGCCAATCTGGCCAAGGCGGGGCATGAGGTCGTCGGCTTCGACATGACCGATGTGGCGGTCGAGGGCGTGTCCATGGCAGGCTCGGGCGCCGAGGCCGCGAGCGGTGCCGAGGTGGTCATCACCATGCTCCCCAACGGTCAGATCCTGCGCGCGGTGGCAAATGAGATGATCCCGGCGATGGCGCAGGGTTCCGCACTGGTCGATTGCTCGACCGTGGACGTGGACAGCGCCCGGGCAGTGGCCGAACAGGCCTCTGTTGCGGGTCTCTTGTCGGTCGACGCCCCGGTTTCAGGCGGCATCGGTGGCGCGGCCGCTGGCACCCTCACCTTCATGGCGGGCGGCACGGCTGAGGCCTTCGCTAAGGCCGAACCGCTCTTCGACATTATGGGCCAGAAGGCCGTGCATTGCGGCGAAGCGGGCTCTGGTCAGGCCGCCAAGATCTGCAACAACATGATCCTTGGTGTTACCATGATCGCCACGTGTGAAGCCTTTGCGCTGGCCGACAAGCTGGGGCTGGACCGGCAAAAGATGTTCGACGTAGTCAGCACGTCCTCGGGCTATAGCTGGACCATGAACGCCTATTGCCCCGCCCCCGGCGTCGGCCCGCAAAGCCCCGCCGATACCGGTTACCAGCCGGGCTTTGCCGCCGAGCTGATGCTCAAGGACCTGCGGCTGAGCCAACAGGCCGCCGAAAGCGCCGATGCCGACACGCCCATGGGCCAGGCCGCCACCGCGCTGTACGAGAAATTTGTCGAAGGCGAAGGCGGTCTGGGCATGGATTTCAGCGCCATGCTGCCCCGGTTCGAGAAACGCGGGCGCGGCTGATCTAGTTTCGGCTCGCGGGCAAAACGCGAAGCCGGTCCGCGTATGCCTGCAAATCGAACCCGAACGGCAACCGCGCCTGCAATGTACGCGCGGTTGCCTGAACGTCCGTGTCCGCGCACGCCTCTTTGCGTCCGAACAGAACATGCGTGCCCTCGACCTCGACCATCCGCACATTGGCGAAAACCGCCTGAAACTCTTTCCGCTGCTCAAAAAGCCGGGGGTCGCTGTCCACGAAATTCATGCAGACCACGCCTCCGGCGCGGAGCTTTTTGGCGCACATTTCAAAGAACGCTGGCGTGGTCAAAGGTTCGGGTACGCGCCCGTCCGATGTGAAGCAGTCCAGATAGATATGGTCGAATTGCCCGTCCGCTTGTCCGGCCAGATGCGACCTGCCATCCACACAAGCAATCCGCAGACGCGGGCCGTCTTCCAGACCGAAAAACCGGTACGACAGGTCCAGAACATCCGGATCGATTTCCGAGCCGGTGATTATAACCTCATCAAACAGCGCATGAAGGACCGTCGGCACCCGCCCGCCCCCACCTCCCATGACATACACGTGCACAGGCTCCGGCACGAAGGCGAGGCACAACAGCATCGCCTGCGTATAACCACCGGTCAAGGTCAGCGGGTCGGTCAGATCAATCCGCGACATGACCCCGCTGAGCGCACCATTGGTCAGGGGCACCCCGCTCGGACAAAAAACCAGAAACAGCTCATTGCCGTCCTTGGCGACGACCACCTGCCCGATCTGCCCCCTCCGATGCTCGACTACGCCGTCCGGCAAATCCCGCAGGTGCTTTAACCGCTCCTGAATGGGGCCGGATAAGAATGCCGAGGTGAACCGGGTCGGGTCTGAATCGGCCATGTGATCTCCGTTCGCGTTGGGCTCACGGACATCGCCGGTCTGCCGGATCGCGCCCATAGCGGGCACATTTCAAGCATTAGTATGAGTTATCCGGCTACTCGGCGGCAACCGCCTGCGCATCGAGCATCGGCTTCAGGTACCGCCCGGTATGGCTGCGCTCGCAGTTGGCGACCTCTTCCGGCGTGCCCTTGGCCACGATCTGACCGCCGCCATCGCCGCCCTCGGGGCCGATATCGATAATGTGGTCGGCGGTCTTTACCACGTCCAGATTGTGCTCGATCACCACCACCGTGTTGCCCTGTTCGACCAGTTCATGCAGCACTTCCAACAGCTTGCGGACATCTTCGAAATGCAGGCCGGTGGTCGGCTCATCAAGGATATAGAGCGTGCGCCCGGTCGAGCGTTTGCTGAGTTCCTTCGACAATTTCACCCGCTGCGCCTCACCGCCCGACAGCGTCGTCGCCTGCTGGCCGACCTTGATATAGCCCAGCCCCACCCGTGCTAAAGCATCCATCTTCTCACGGATCGAGGGCACCGCCTTGAAGAATTCCTGCGCGTCCTCGACGGTCATGTCCAGCACGTCGGCAATGGACTTGCCCTTGAACTTGATCTCCAGCGTCTCGCGATTATAGCGCGCGCCCTTGCAGGTCTCGCAGGTCACGTAGACGTCGGGCAAAAAGTGCATCTCGATCTTGATGACCCCGTCGCCCTGACAGGCCTCGCAGCGCCCGCCCTTGACGTTGAAGCTGAAGCGGCCCGGCTTGTATCCGCGCGCCTTGGCCTCGGGCAGTCCTGCGAACCAGTCGCGGATCGGGGTGAAGGCTCCGGTGTAAGTGGCTGGATTCGAACGCGGAGTCCGCCCGATCGGGCGCTGGTCGATGTCGATCACCTTGTCGAGATATTCGAGCCCCTTGATGGTCTCGCAGGGCGCAGGCGTCTGCCGCGCGCCGTTGAGCCGCATCGAGGCGGTCTTGAACAGCGTCTCGATGGTCAGCGTCGATTTGCCCCCGCCCGACACCCCGGTCACACAGATGAACTTACCCAGCGGGAAATCGGCGTTCACCTTCTTGAGGTTATTGCCCGTGGCCTTGACCACCGACACTGTCTTGCCGTTGCCCTCACGCCGCACCGCAGGCAGTGGGATCTCGCGGGTCCCGGCCAGATACTGCCCGGTGATCGAGGCCGCGTCCGACGCGATGTGGTCAGGCGTGCCGTGGCTGACCACCTGTCCGCCGTGCACCCCGGCGCCGGGGCCGATATCGAACACGTAGTCCGCCTCGCGGATCGCTTCCTCGTCATGTTCGACCACGATCACCGTGTTGCCCTGATCCCGCAGGTTCTTGAGCGTGCCCAGCAGCCTGTCATTGTCGCGTTGATGCAGGCCAATCGAGGGTTCATCGAGCACGTAAAGCACCCCAGTCAGGCCCGAGCCGATCTGACTGGCCAGACGGATACGCTGGCTCTCGCCGCCTGACAGGGTTCCACTTGAACGTGACAGCGTAAGGTATTCCAATCCCACGTTATTCAGGAATCCTAGCCGCTCGCGGATCTCCTTGAGAATGGCCCGTGCGATCTCGTTCTTCTGCTCGCTCAGATGGTCCGGCGCAGCCTCGATCCAGGCCAGCGCCTCGCGGATCGACATCTGCACCACGTTGCCCACATGCAAGCCTGCGATCTTCACCGCCAGCGCCTCTTCCCGCAGACGGTGACCGCGACAGGTGCCACAGGGGCGATTGTTCTGGTAACGCTCGAATTCCTCGCGAATCCAGTTCGAGTCCGTCTCGCGATAGCGGCGTTCCATGTTGGGGATCACGCCCTCGAAGGTACGGGTGACCTGATAGACCCGCCCTCCCTCATCATAGCGGAACGGGATTTCCTCGTCGCCCGAGCCATACAGGAACACTTGCTGCACATGTTTCGGCAGGTCCTTCCACGGTGTGCTCTTGTCGAACTCGTAATGCCGCGCGATGGCCTCGATGGTCTGCAGGAAATAGGGCGACTTACCCTTGCGCCACGGTGCCAGCGCGCCGTCATAGACCTTGAGGGTCTGGTCCGGCACCACGAGGCGTTCGTCAAAGAACAGCTCGACCCCAAGACCATCACAATCCGGGCAGGCCCCGAAAGGTGCGTTGAACGAGAACAGGCGCGGTTCGATCTCGGGGATGGTGAAGCCACTGACGGGACAAGCAAAATTCTCGGAGAACGTGATCCGTTCCGGGTCGCCTTCACGCGGGGCGGTCTCCAGAATCGCGATGCCGTCGGCCAGATCGAGCGCAGTACGCAGACTGTCGGCCAGCCGGGTCTCCATCCCCTCGCGAACCACCAGGCGATCCACCACCACGTCGATATCGTGGCGGAACTTTTTGTCCAGCACCGGCGGCTCGTCCAGCTCATAGAAGGCGCCATCGACCTTGACCCGCTGAAAGCCCTGCTTACGCAATTCCAGGAACTCTTTGCGGTACTCACCCTTGCGGTCCCGCACGATGGGCGCCAGCAGATAGCCGCGCGTGCCTTCTTCCATCGCCATGATGCGGTCGACCATGTCCTGCACCTGCTGCGCCTCGATGGGCAGACCGGTGGCGGGGCTATAGGGCGTACCGGCGCGCGCGAAGAGCAGACGCATATAGTCGTAAATCTCGGTCACCGTACCGACGGTCGAGCGTGGGTTCTTCGAGGTCGTCTTCTGCTCGATGGAGATGGCCGGAGACAGACCGCTGATGTGATCCACATCCGGCTTTTCCATCATGTCGAGAAACTGGCGCGCATAGGCAGACAGGCTTTCCACATAGCGCCGCTGCCCTTCGGCATAGATCGTATCGAAGGCGAGCGAGGACTTGCCCGAGCCCGACAGTCCGGTGATCACCACCAGCCGGTCGCGCGGGATATCCACGTCGATCCCTTTGAGATTATGCTCGCGCGCACCGCGCACCTCGATATTCTTCAGCTCAGCCATTCCGGCCCCCAACAGACAAGTGTCCTAGAAATAGGCGAGCGGCGCTGAGTCTCCAACCAAAAAATGTGAACAAATGGTGAACGAGTGGATTTTCGCAGATCGCATCGCATTGTTCGCCAACTGTCCAAGTAGCGAGGACACCCAGCCAGGCAGCCGGGCCGCCATATTGCCGTCCTATGGTTGAATTCATTTCGCCGCCAGAGTTCAATACCTTGTCTAAACCCGTAAACTTTCAAGAGCTCGATTACTTGCGTTACGTTCCCTTTGATCCCGATTTCGACCCGTACGCCCTTGATCATTTTCAGGCAGCAAAGGCAAAGCTCTTTGACACAGGTCTTGTGCTGACCAAGGAAAGCACAAGCGGGACCGAACAGACTGATGCAGACGTTCTGGTCCTGAAGGATTTTGGTGAAGACGAGGCCAGCAAGGCCCTGCAAGAATTCGACCCGAAACATCTTTTGCTGATCGGCGGGCGCATTGCCGAGCTGTCGTTTCTGAGACTGACGACCCAGCTCACGAAACTCGTGCTGATGGACTTGGCCAAGATCGTTTCGCTAGAGCCCTTAGCAAGAATTGACACCTTGAAAGAGCTGGTGATCGAAGATTGCAGCCGTCTGACCGATCTTTGTGGGCTCGAACGGCTTTCCCGGTTGGAGCTGTTTCGGCTGAGTGGCAACGCGTTCGGTGGCGGGCGAAAGACCTGCGATCTGTCGCCCCTTCGGAAACTTCGAAACCTGCGACATCTCTCTTTGACAGGCCTGAGAACACCGGACGAGTCTCTGGCACTTTTTCACGATCTGCCACCACTTGAGACGCTGCATCTGGACGGAAAATGGCCCGCGCGGGAATTGGCCCGCGTCGCGGCGCTCCAGCCGCATCTGGTGCAAAAGACGACCTTTCTCAAGCCACTGGTTGCCAGCGCAATCGGCCGGGACATGTCTTACTTCGACGTCAACCCAGACGCATATCCGCAGGATTGCCTGTCCTTCATGGCGACCGGAAAACGCAAACCCTTTGACCTTCGCCCCGGGCGAGACGAAAAGAAAATAAACAAGATCGTCAACGAGTGGAATGACTGGGTTGCACAGTTTTCACCGTCCGGCGATCAATCGTGACACTGAGAACGGATATTCGGCAAAGTAAACCGAAGACAGTCCGATCTGCAAAAAATGGAGAACAGAACATGGCAGGGCACGGGTATGAGGCGGGTCGGCTAAATTTACCATTTATCGGCATTTCGACCTTCGCCAAGAAGGACTATGTGGCGGATTGGGACCAGATCGATGCCGATGTCGCCATTCTGGGCGCGCCCTTCGACTTTGGCACCCAATGGCGGCCCGGCGCCCGGTTTGGTCCGCGCGCGGTGCGCGAGGCCTCGACCCTGTTCAGCTTTGGCCATGCCGGCGCCTATGACCACGAGGATGACGCCACTTATCTGGGCAGCGATGTGCGGATGGTCGACCTGGGTGATGCCGACATCATCCATACCAAGACGGATGAAAGCCACGCCAACATCGAATACGGCGTGAAAAAGGTCCTCGACGCTGGCGCCTTGCCGGTGACCATCGGCGGCGATCATTCGATCAACATCCCCTGCATCAACGCTTTTGCCGAGGATTGCGTTGCCAAGGGGCCGATCCACGTAGTTCAGATCGACGCGCATCTGGATTTCGTGGACGAGCGCCATGGCGTCACCGCCGGGCATGGCAATCCGATGCGGCGTGCCATCGAAAAGGACTACGTCTCGGGGATGACTCAGCTGGGCATCCGCAACGTGTCGTCGACAGCGAGGGAAGGCTATGACGATGCCCGCGCGCGCGGTTCCGACATCCTGTCGGTCCGGCAGGTGCGCAAGCTGGGCACGCAAGGGGTGCTGAATCGTATTCCTGAAGGCGCACGGTTTTATGTGACCATCGACATCGACGCCTTCTGCCCGTCCATCGCACCCGGCACCGGTACGCCCAGCCACGGTGGGTTCCAGTATTACGATGTTCTGGAAATCCTGCAGGGACTAACCAGGCGTGGCGATGTGGTTGGCATTGATCTGGTCGAGGTGGCGCCGGCCTATGACCCGACGGAGAGCACGCAGATTTTGGCAGCGCAACTGCTGATGAATTTCATCGGGTTCATATTCCACAACCGGGCCTGACGGGCGCGATTGCTGTACGGCCGGACCGCGCCAGACAGGGCGGCCCGGCCGGGCAAAAGCCTCACATATGGATGACGCGTCCGTAGGCGTCGAGCACGCTTTCGTGCATCATT